>CAMAXE010000011.1 GCA_945862145.1 Klebsiella pneumoniae | reverse complement strand
GGTTGTGGCATTAGCGCAGGTAGGGCAGGTAGGAGCGGGCCGTGCCCGCGACACCATCCGCTGGCGGTAGACTCTGTGTTTGTCAACTACATCACCCGTGGAATCCACTGTGCCCCAGGCCCTTCATGCTGATGTGCTTGTCGCCGGCGCCGGTCCCGCCGGCGCGGCGGTAGCGCTTGGCCTCGCGCGCCTAGGCTATGGCGTCTGCGTGGTGGGCGTGCCGCGCCCTTTCGATGCCTGCGAGGGAATCTCCCGGCGTGTCGTCGAGGCCCTGCGGCAGACCGGCTTCCGGCAGGCGCTGGAGCAGATTTCTCCGCCCGTGTTGCGCGAGGTTGACTGGAATGGCGAGCGCCGCGCGCAGAACGCGGAGAGCCTGCTTTGGCGCCCGGGTTTCGATACCGCACTTATCGCGGATCTGCAGCAGGCCGGCGTGCGCGTGATGCCGGCGCGTATCGCCACCGTGCTGCACGATGATCAGGCGCCGGGTCTGCGTCTTGCCGATGGTACGGAGCTACGCGCCCGCGTTGTGGTGGAGGCGCGCGGACGCGCCGCGCCGCAGGGCAGGGGAGTGGGGTTGCGTGGTCCGGCCACACTCGCGGTGCTGACGCGTGCGTGTGGCCCCCGCGCTCCGGCGGGTTCTGCCGTGTTTGCTTGCGCGGATGGTTGGGTCTGGCTGGCGCGGCTTGCCACCGGGCAGCGCTACCTGCAGTTCTGCCTGGCCGCCGATGCACCCGGACTGCCCAAGCGCGCCGGACTTGCCGCGTGGGCCCGCGCGCGCATCGACGCGTTGCCGGAGGCGCAAGCCTGGCTCGATGGCTGTGTGCCGGAGGGCCCACCCACCGCGCGGGCCAGCACCGCTTCGCTGCACGCGCGTCCGTGGGATAGGGGTGTGCTTCGCGTGGGCGACGCAGCGATGGCGGTCGATCCGCTCTCGGGCAACGGGATCTTTCAGGCGCTCTCGTCTGCTACCACCGCGCCGGTGGTCATCAATACGCTGCTGCGAAGCCCGCAGCACACAGCACTCGCACTGGATTTTCACGCCTCACGGCTGCGCGAGACTTTCCTGCGTTTCGCGCGGATCGGTCGCGATTTTTACGCGGCGGAGACGCGCTGGTCGGATGAGTCCTTCTGGCGCGAGCGCTCGGCCTGGCCGGATGCGCTTGCCGCGCATGCGCCGCTTGCACGCATCGATGGCCCGGCGCTGCGCGCGGTAATCGAGGGGGGCCTGATCCGAGAACGCGAGGTCGTGATCACCAGCGAGCAGCCGCTCGGCGTGTGGCGCGTGGAGGGCGTGGAAATTGCGCCGCTGCTGCGTGATCTGCCCGCGGCGCCCGCTGCGCGCGCTGCGGCGCTGCAGCTGAGGATCGCGACGGCAGCGCCCGAGCCTGCGCAACAGCAGCAATTGCGCGCCTGGCTACGTCGCCACGACGCGCTACCGGGCGGCGCCTGAATCGGAGCCTGCGCGCTACCAGTGCCAGGCCGCGTGCGCGGTGGCCCTCTGCTTGCGGACGTCGTCGTGTGTCTCGAGTTCGTACTCGAGGCGCATATCGGATTCTTTCACACTAAACTCCGCCCGTGCCCAACCCGGAGAGCCCCATGACTGCCTCGCTGCGTATCGATTTCGTGTCCGATATTTCCTGTCCGTGGTGTGCAATCGGTTTGAGCGCGTTGGAACAGGCGCTGGAGCGCATCGGCGCGGAGGTGCAGGCCGAGTTCCATATCCAGCCTTTCGAGTTGAATCCGCAGATGCCCCCGGGCGGGCAGGACATCACCGAGCACCTGGCTCAAAAGTACGGCAGCACGCCCGAGCAGCACGCCGGTATCCGCGAGACGATCCGCCAGCGCGGCGCCGAACTGGGTTTCGTGTTCCGGCTCGAAGGCCGTGACCGCATCTATAACACCTTCGATGCACACCGGTTGCTTCATTGGGCGGGAGAGCCGGGCACCGTGCCGGCCGGCCGGCAGCGCGCGCTGAAGAAAGCCCTGCTTGCCGCCTATTTCACGGATGGGGAAGATCCCTCCTCGCACGCGGTGCTGGCGCGGGTTGCCGGGCTTGCAGGGCTTGATCCGCTCGCGGCAATCGAGATTCTGGGTAGCGATCGCTTTGTCACCGAGGTGCGCGAGCTCGAGGCCTTTTTCACCGGCGCGGGCATCAACTCGGTGCCGGCCGTGATCGTGAACCAGCAGTACCTGATATCGGGCGGGCAGCCGGTGGAGATCTTCGAACAGGCATTGCGCCGCATCGCCGCCGGCACGGCCTGAGCCTACCGGGCTCGCCCCTGTGATTGATCCTGTCGCCGGGTTCCGTCGCGACGGCTGGCTGCGATTTGCCGCGGAGCCCGCCGCTCTGGCCTGGGCCGCTCATGCCCTGCCAGCGGCCATCGACGTGGCGACTGATCCCGCCAACGCCCATTGGCTGCGCTGCGGTGGCACCTGGTTCGTGGGCGTTGACACGCTACCAAACGACGCGGCGGGCCGCGTGGCTGAGGGACCTGCGCTCGCGGGTGCGGCGCAGGATTTCATCAGCCGCTATCTGGGGCCTGCGTTGCCGCTGCACCGTGCCCAGCTGTCGATCTGCTACCCCGGTTATCCGCGGCCCATGGCCGGTGAGAGCGAGGCGGCGTTTGGCTTTCGTCGCGACCGCGATGCCGCACATGTCGACGGTCTGCTTGCGCAGAGCACTCCCAAGCAGCGTTTTCTGCGTGAGCCGCACGCCTGGATCCTCGGCGTGCCGCTGGCGGCGGGGCGTGGTGGTGCCTCACCCACGGTACTTTGGGAGGGTTCGCACGCCATCATGCGCGAGGCCTTCGCGCGGGCATTTTGCGGAGTCGATCCGGCAGGCTGGGGCGAGCTGGATATCACGGGGATCTATGCCGCGGCGCGGCGCGAGGCTTTCCTGTGCTGCCCGCGCGTGGTGCTGGAACTGCAGCCCGGCGAGGCATGTCTCTTCCACCGTCACCTGCTGCATGGCATGGCGCCCTGGGCCGAAGATGCCATGGCACCGGCCTGCGGGAGGATCATCGCGTGGTTCAGGCCGCAGCGGGCCTTGTTGCAGACGTGGATGGAAAGCGATCTGGATGGGAGCAACGGTCAACACCAGATGCCTGATCCGGGGATTCCTGCGTAAGACTGGTGTGCACAGGCGTGATCTTAGGCACGTGGCGGGAGTGGACCGTTCTAGCTGTGCTCAGCTCAGCCGTCGCTCGGGGCCTTGGTATCGCGCCTCGCGCCTGAAGACCGCCAGCAATTCCTCGCGCGTTGCGGAGGGCTGCCGGTGCATGAGGCTCGCCAGTGCCGCGCTAACGTGCGCGCAGCCCGCGCTTGCGCCCGCCACCTTGCCGCAGGGCGTGCGCACCGCGCCGCCTGCATCCGCCTGTGTCGTGCCCAGCCATGAGGTTTCCCCGGGCGCACAGCGCGCGTCTCCGGTGGCGCGTATCACGCCGGGGTAGGCGGCGGGGAATACCGCAGCCCCGCGTGCCGGCGTCGAAGCCACCAGCAGCACCCCGCGTGACAGGGCCTGCGCGCAGGCCTCGCGCAGCACCTCGCGGTCCTCACGCAGCCCGAAGCTGAGATTCAGGATGCGTGCCCCTTGATCTACAAGCCAGTCGATGGCGGCGGCAGTCTGTGCGGCGCTGGCGCGGAGTTCGGCGTCGAAGATGCGCGCGTCGAGCAGCTCCACGGCATGGGTGTTGGCGATCAGCGCGGCGAGTGCGCTGCCGTGTCCGGCGCGATCGCGCGGTGCCTCCTGCAGTTCAAGTTGTTGTCCCTCCCTGCCGAAGTCCGCGCGGGCGATCACGCTCGCACGTGCAGGCCCGTCCACGCCGCTGTCGGCGATGCCGACGCGGATCACGGGTCGATGCGCCGCAGTTGCCCGTCGCGCAGCTCTAACAGGATGTCGGCCCGTTCGAGCGGTTTGTCGCGATGGCTCACGACCAGCCGGGTCACGCCGGGGAAGAGTCCGTCGAGCGCCGCGAGCAGCTCCTGTTCGGTGGCCGGATCGAGTGCGGAAGTGGCTTCGTCCAGCACGAGCAGCAGGGGGTCCTGCAGCAGGGCGCGCGCGATGGCGAGCCGCTGGCGTTCGCCGCCGGAGAGCCGGGCCCCGCGCTCGCCGATCTGGGTGTGGATGCCCTCGGGCTGCGCGCTGACAAAGGCGGTGAGTTGCGCCCTCTGTACGGCCTCGTGAACGGCGGCCTCGCTCGCCTCAGGGTTGGCGTAGCGCAGGTTCTCGAGAATGGAGCCGCGGAACAGCACCGTGTCCTGACTCACCAGCGCCACGCGACGTCGCCAAGGCTCCAGGGTATGGTCGCGCAGATCGTTGCCGTCTAACAGTATCCGGCCAGCCTGCGGGTCATGGTGGCGCAGCAGCAGATCGACCAGGGTGGTCTTGCCGCCGCCCGAGGGCCCGCAGAGCCCGACCCGCGTTCCGGGCGCGATATCAAGCGTGACGGCTTCCAGCACGGCCCTGCCATCGCCGTGTGCGAAGTGCAGGTCCTCGAGTCGAATGGCGGGCGGCAGAGTCGGGGGCGGCCGCTGGCCCAAGTCTTCCACCTCGGGCAGCGCATCCGTCAGGTGGCGTACGCGATCGAGGCTCACCTTCACGCGGTTGAATCCCATGTACACGCCGAGCAGGGTCTGCACCGGGCCCATGGCCATCCCGAGATAGCTCGAGAAGGCTATCAGCGAGCCGAGGGCGAGGCGTCCTTGCACCACCTCCCAGCCGCCGGCAACGAAGACTCCCGCCCGGGCCATGGAGCCGAGGTTGGAGGGGATAGCGGCAGTGGCGAATTCGGTGATTTGCAGGCGCAGCAGGTCGGCAAGATAGGCCGCGTTCAGTCCGCCGAGGCGTTCCCGCTCGCGCCCCGTGGTCGCGGCGGCCTGTATCTGCTTCATGGCGGGCAGTGTTTCGACCAAGAATGAGGAAATGTCCGATGCCCGCGCCCGCACACCCGTGGCACGCTCGCGCACGCGGGGGCGCATGGCCCGCAGCCACAGCCACTGCAGCGGTATCACCGCCAGCGCCAGCAGCGAGAGCGAGGGGCTGAGCAGCAGCATCAGCACCAGCGTGCCGACCAGGCCGAAGACGCCGCTGATCCCGGCAAAGAGACTGTCGAGCGCGAAGCGCTGTATCTCGGCCACGTCGCCGTCCAGGCGAGCGAGGATGTCACCGCTGCGGTTGCGTGTGTAAAACGCTGGCGAGAGGCGCTGCAGGTGCGCGTACACGCCCTCGCGCAGCGCGAAGAGGATACGGCCCGACAGGCGTGTGTAGAACCAGCGATTCAGGCCGCTGGCGAGCGAGGCTGCGACGGCGCTCGCCAGCAGCAGCCCGGCGAAGCGCAGCACCACGTTGAAGTCCTTGGCGATCAGGCCTTCGTCGATCAGTAGTTTGGTGAGCCAGGGTTGTGCCAGCGCAAGTGATGAAACACCCAGCGACAGCACGAGCAAGCCCGCGATCGGAGCGCGGTGCGGGCGCAGGAGTTCAGCGGGTTTCATGTCAACTGATCAAGATGGCGCAGGGGCGCGTTGGGCGCGCGCGCGCCGGGCTTCGCGGGCATGGCCCGCTCCTACGGGTGTCGCGGGGATCGCGGGCATGGCCCGCTCCTACAGGGGGCGAGGGGAATCGCGGGCATGGCCGGAGGTCGCGGGCATGGCCCGCTCCTACGGGGGGCGCGGGCGTGGCGGGATTCGCGGGCATGGCCCGCTCCTACGGGGTCCGCGGGAAGACCTGGGCGGTGGCAAGCGACTGGTCGCCACCGGGAAGCTGGATGTTGCCGAGTTTCTCCAGTGTCTCTGCATCGAAGATGGCGATGTCGTTGAACGTGCCAGCCAAGTAGACCTTGGACCCATCGCTGGAAAAATTGACGCAGTAGTAGCTGTGCTCGAGATCCACGCTTTTCACCAGCTGCTGCTTGGCGATGTCGAATTTCTGCAGCTGCGAGAGGGCACCGAACATCTCGTTCGGGTGGTGGGGGCGGGTCATGCCCGAGAACAGCACCACGTCCAGCGGGCCAAAGTCCCCGGTGGTGGCCTCGCCAGTGGCAAGGTCAATGCGCTCATAGCCCCACATCAATTCGGCCGTCTCGGGTTTCCGGGTTTCGTCGGCAAAGCGCTGCGCTGTGTACATGCGGATAAACTCGCCAGACTGCTGTCCGAGCGGCCAGATCGACAGCACATCGCGCTGGCTGTAGCGCGGCTCCTGACGGCTCCGGCTGGCAAGCTTCAGCGTGTATTTTCCGGTTGCTGCGTCCATCGCGTAGATATCGCTGCCGCCCAGATAGAGCGTGCCATCGTTGCCCGTCTGCATGACGATCACCTGGCGCGGAGCCGGGTACGTGCGCACCGGCTTTGCTTTGAGGCCATCGGCGATGCGGTAGACCGCCAGTCGTGGCTCCTGCACTTCGTAGCGGTCACGCAGCAGCAGGGAAGGGTTCTGGTGCACGTAGAGCTCGGTGCCGTCCTGGCTCACCGCAAAGGCGGCAGTGGTCTTGATGCGGGTATTGCCTTCGCTCTGGATGGCCGAGAAGGTGATCTCGCAGGTGTCGAGATCGACGCCGTAGATATTCTCGAACTGGTTGGTCAGAACGTATGCCGTGCGCTTGTCAGGCGACATCTGCAGCGTACCGGCGCCGAAGCGACCCGGCAACGGGCAGGTGCGCAGCACCTTGCGGTCCTCGAGGTCAATCAGGCTCACCTGGTTGGGGCGATTGGCGATGGCCATGTAGTCGCGGGGCGCAGTGGCGCAACCGACGAGCAGGAGCGGCAGCATGGCCAGCGCGGCCACGCCGAGGCGGGAATAACGGTGCAGGTGCTTGCGCATTGAATCGACCTCAGCTGCGCGACTTGGGGAAAACGGCGTCCAGATTGCGCCAGTCCTTGTCTGCGGAGGGCGCGTTCTGATCCCAGTCAGGGTAGCTGTTCATGAGGTCCGGCACCTGAGCCGGCCACCAGCAGGGGTCGGCGCAGCCGTAGAGATCGGCTTCCATCGGCTGGCAGAGTCCGGCCACGCCGCCGAAGGCGTCGACCTCCCAGCCGGGGTCGGTGGTGGAGGCACAGCCGACCACGCTCTGCATGGCAACCACGTCGGCTCGCGCCTCCGGGTTATTGGCAGCGTCCATCAGTTCTGCTTTTGCGTTCAGCGGTTTCAGGTGTTTCATGACCGGGCCCTCCGTGGGGCGAGGTGGGTACTGAAGAATCCGGGGTTGCTGGCAAGGATGCGTGCGTAGGCGCTGATCGCGAAATCGACCCAGTCACGCATCAGGTCGCAGTAGTGGTACGTGGGGTGCGCCGGATCGCCGTAGCGTTGGTAGCTTTCGTGGTAGCAGCCGCCAGAGCAGAGGTTACGTATGCGGCAGGTGTCGCACTCGGTGCCGCTACGGTCTAGCCGTGCATCGAGGAAGGTGCCGAGCGCGGCGCGGTCGAGGCCTGACTCCACGTTGCCGAATGTGGGCAATTCCGAGCCCGTGAAACGGTGGCAGAGATTCACGCCGCCGTCGCGGTCAACCGCCACCATCGAATATCCCGCGCCGCAGGGCAGCGCCTTCTTGGCGCCCTCGTGGATGTCAGTGAGCAACTGGTGCAGGTTGGAGAAGCCGATGTTGCGTCCTTCGCAGGCCGCCGTCACATACTGCTCCCCGAGCGCTTTCATGCTTGCGAACACCGCCACGAGTTCATCGGCCGTCAGGTTGAAATCCGAGACGTCACCAGCCGTGACCGGTGCGAAGCCCACTTCTGCGAAGCCGAGTTCGTTGAAGAGATGCTCCCAGATGCCGATGATGTCCGTGGTGCCACGGGTGAGAGTGACGCGCGCGCCCACTGGACGGGCGCGGTAGCTGCCGAGCAGCAGGCGCACCTTGCGGGCCACGGTTTCATAGGTCCCCTGGCCACCGACCGTGACGCGATTGCGGTCATGCACGGCCTTTGGCCCGTCGATGCTCACCGCGATGCTGAACCGGTGCGCCTGGAGGAAGGCGATGTTCTGTTCATCGAGCAGCGTTGCGTTGGTGGTTACCGAGAAATCGAGCCTCTTGCCGCGCGCAGCGAAGAGCGGCTCCGCCCATTCGACCACTTGCCGTATGAGTGGCAGGTTGGTGAGCGGCTCGCCACCAAAGAACACGATGGTGTAGCGGGGCTGATCGGGGGACTCGCGCAGCAGCATTTCTATGGACTGCTGGGCGGTCTCGAGGCTCATCTTGCGGCCGTTGGCAGGCGTATCGAGGTCTTCCTTGTAGCAATACGTGCAGCTCAGATTGCAACCGGTGTTGACGTTCAGCACCACTGTTGTGAGCGGCAGGCTGTTCACGCGGGGACGGTTGGTCGATGGAACGGCACCCTCTGCGCGGAGTATCTGCAGATCCTGCAATTCATCGACTGCGGTGGCGATTTCCGCGCAGCCGAAACGGGTTCCAAGACTGCCCTGCAGATCTTCCAGGCTCATGCCTCCCTGGCCGCGCAGTTCCGCGATCAGCGCGCCGGTAAGGGCGTCTGCCTCGAAGAGGGCGCTGCTCGGGATGTGGAACAGCAAACGGCGTGCGTCGACCTCTACTTCGTGGAGGTTGTGCGGCTGGAGATGGTAAATGCCCATAGGAAGGTGTGTCCGTGCTTACCAGAGAGGCGGGTTGATCCAGCGCTGCACCGTGACCAGCAACTGGCCCTCTCCACGCACCGCCGACTCACCCTCGCCGACGGTGGCGATGACCTTGAGGTTGCCGGCGTTGTTAGTGCTCTGTTTGCGCGCGGGGTTGGGGCCGGCCGCGGCGGGTGCGAAAATGCCGCTGTCCTTGTCGATGCTGCCGGCAAATTCGATGTCGCGGTCCTTGGCGGCTTTCTCGTTCCAGGGTGCCACGGACCACTGTGCCTTTACCGGGCCGATGCGCAGGTCATCGGCGGTGCCGGGCGCGCCGTCCGGGCCGTTGGTCCAAGCGATGGCCTCGAAGCGGCCCTGCACTTCGGGCTGCGAACCCTCTTTGCCGCCGACGCGTCCGACGCTGTAGGCGGGAGAGACTTCCACGCGCTCTACAGTCGAGAAGACCGTAAGTGCCGCGGGGAGAGACGCCTTGCCGACGCCGATGGTGCGCGCACCGGCCGGCGCGTCTGCGGCTGCAGTTACTTCCAGAACCACGCGGTCTGCATCACGGGAAACGATGCGATTCACCGTCAGGCCGGCGCCGAGCAGGGGTGCACCAGAGAGCGCGCTGCCGGAGACTGTGAGCGTAGCTGTGGTGCCGCGCTTCAAGTAAGCCGGAGACACGGCGAGCAGGCTCGGCGTGCCGTCGTCGCGACGGGCCTGCAGGTCGATGCCTCGCTCGGGATGGTCGAAGGGGAACATCCGGCCGGTGAGGGCGCTGCCGTCGGCGCTCGCCTCGAGCACCTGCAGGTACTGCTCTTTATCCCCTGCGGCGTCTGCGCGCAGATTGCCCCGCCATTCGAAGCCGGTATAGACGACCGAGTCGCCTTCCATCTCCAGGGGTTCACCGCCGCTGAATTCGCCCACAAGGGATACGGAGTAGGAGTCCGCGTCACCTGCAGTTGCCGTCATGACGCCGTTGAAGTCACCTTTGCCCGCCATGCGCCCGGTTAGCCTCCAGCGCCCGGCAAGTGCGGGCTTGGCCGCTTTCTGCCATGCCTCCCACTCCGCAGTCTGCAGCGGAAAGGCGGCCGCGAGCATAGGCAGTGTGCGCTCGATGGCAATCGGGAACCACTCGCGGTCACGGCCACCGATCTGGTATTCGGTGGTGGGGAACTGCGCCAGGTGGAAGTGGATGAGATTGCGCCACTCGGGCTCCGTTCGGCGCTGCAGCGCAACGCGTGCGTTGGAGTGGCAGCGTGTGCACATCACCGCATATTCAGCATCCTCCGGGATGTCGACGGTGTTGTGGCGGCGCTCCAGCGTGTAGCGGAGCCCGACTGTTTCTGCGGGGGCGAGTCCGTGCGTGTCGGAGAGGTGCTTCAGCAGCTGGAACAGTACTCCGGCGGAATCAGACTTTCCGTCCGGATCAGAGAGCTGCACGCCGTGGATGGTCTGCATGCGGTGCAGGGTCATCTCCCATCCTTCCGGGGATTTGCGCTGCTCGCTGATGCGGCTGAGCGGTGCCTCGGGATTGGCCGGATCGGCATGGCAGGCGCCGCAGTTGTGCCGCAGCAGCGCCTCGTTGGCCTGCGCGGGCAGGAAGGGCATGAGCGCCAGACACAGGGTCGGCCAGATGTTCGCTTTCTTCACGTGTACTGTCCCTCGGTTGCCAGCGCGGACCACTGCCTGAATATAGTTCAACTGACCAACTTCCTGCAATCGTGGGCACCGCCTTTGTCAGCGCTCAGGTGTCAGGCATCACGGGTGTCTCGCCGGAACGTACCAGCCAGAGAAAAGACGCAGTTGCGAGACCGAGAACCTCTTCTGTCTGAGCACGCCACGGCTTGCCGTGGCCCACGAACATGGTGTGCCCCTCGATCGAGGCAGAGATGAACAGCGCAATCTGCCGTACCTGTTTTTCATCCAGCGCGGGATTGATGCGCGTGATCGATGCACCAAGCAATTCGCGGTAGCGCCCGTACATGCGTTCCATGTGGGCGGCAACCTGGCGGTTGTGGTTGGCCAGCGACCAGAGTTCGGGGAAAAAGACGGTGGTGCGACGCGTGTTCAGATCGAGGAACAGGGTTTCTATGATCTTGCGGAATTGGTCCTCCGGATCGAGCCCGCTCGACTGTATGCGTACCAACCGGGTCAGGTAAGTATCTATCACGCGATCGAGCATGGCCTGCACGAGCGCGTCCTTGCTGGGAAAATAGTGCTGAAGGTTGCCGAGCCGAAGCCCCGCTTCATCGGCCACGCGACGCAAGCTGAACTTGTGGTATCCGTGCTTGATCAACACGGCCACCGCCGCGTCGAGTACGTCCTCGGCGCGGGTGCGACCCTTGGCATAGGTGCCGGGCAGGGTCTTCGGGGCCGTTTTGCGCTCCTGCACCCCGCTCATGCGGCGCCGCCTGCGGCCAGTTCCACGGCCATTTCCTCCCGCATGCGGAACTTCTGCACCTTGCCCGTCACGGTCATCGGGAATTCGTCGACGAAACGGATGTGTCGGGGAATCTTGAAGTGCGTGATCCGGTCGCGGCAGAACGCCTGAACCTCGCCTGCCGTGAGGCTGGTACCGGGACGCGTGCGGATCCAGGCGCAAAGCTGCTCGCCATATTTCTGGTCGGGCACACCAAAGACCTGCACGTCGAGGATGGACGGGTGGCGGTAGAGGAACTCCTCGACTTCACGCGGGTAGATGTTCTCGCCGCCGCGGATGATCATGTCCTTGATGCGGCCGGTGATCTGCGTGTATCCGCCCTCATCCATCACGCCAATGTCACCTGAATGCAGCCAGCCGTCCTGGTCAATGGTCTCGCGGGTTTTGTCCGCGTCGCCCCAGTAGCCCTCCATCACGTTGTAGCCCCGGCAGCAGATCTCGCCGTGCTCGCCTACGGGCAGGGTGCTGCCGTCGGTGCCGCAGATGCGGATTTCGCAGTGGGCGGCAGGGCGGCCCACCGTGCCGACGCGCTTGTCGATGGGGTCATCGATGGCGGTCATGTGGTTGATGGGGCTGGTTTCGGTCTGGCCGTAGGCGATCAGGACCTCCGACATATGCATCTGCGCGATCACTTTGTTCATGACTTCGACGGGGCAGGGCGATCCCGCCATCACGCCGGTGCGCAGGGAGGAGAGGTCGAACTCGCCGAAGCGCGGGTGCTCGAGTTCCGCGATGAACATCGTCGGCACACCGTGCAATGCCGTGCAGCGCTCTTCGGCCACGGCTTCCAGCGTGGCGAGCGCATCGAAGCCCTCGCCGGGGAACACCGTGGCGCTCCCGTGCGTCATGCAGGCGAGATTGCTCATCACCATGCCGAAGCAGTGGTAGAGCGGAACAGGCACGCAGAGGCGGTCGGTTTCCGTGAGCCGCATGCAGTCACCGAGGATCATGCCGTTGTTCAGGATATTCCGGTGCGTGAGTGTGGCGCCCTTGGGGTTGCCGGTGGTGCCGCTGGTGAACTGGATATTGATCGGGTCTGAGGCTCTGAGCCCTGCCGCCACATGATCTATCTGCGCAATATCTCCGGGGCCCACATCGCAGAGGGCAGCGAAATTGAACATGCCCGCCGTGCGCTCTTCGCCCATGCGGATCACGATCTTCAGGTGCGCCAGCGCAGGCGAATCGAGGTGGCCGGGCGCGCAGTGCGCCAGTTCCGGCGCCAGCGTCTGCAGCATGCCGAGGTAGTCGCTGCTCTTGAAGCGTGGAGCGGTGATCAGCGCCTTGCACGCAACCCTGTTCAGCGCGTATTCGAGTTCGTAGAGGCGATAGGCGGGGTTCACGCAGACCATGATCGCGCCGATGCGCGCGGTGGCGAATTGCGTGAGACACCACTCGACCCGGTTAGGTGACCAGATTCCCACCCGGTCGCCGGGGACTATGCCCAGAGTGAGCAGGCCAGCGGCAAGGCGGTCCACTTCGCGCGCGTATTCGGCCCAGGTCCAGCGGATGCCCTGATGGCGCACGACAAGCGCGAGCTGCTCCGGAAAGCGCTCGGCCGTGCCCCTGAAAGCGTCACCGATCGTAATCTCGAGCAGGGGCTCCCGGGTGGAGCCCGTGGCTTCGCTCAGCGTCAGCACGCGAGCCTCCGGTGATGCATTGCCAGGAATCGGTTCACGGGCTGCGGGCCCACTCGCGTTCGCGCAACTCAACCCGGCGGATCTTGCCGCTCACGGTCTTGGGCAGTTGCTCGACGAACTCGATGCGACGGGGGTATTTGTAGGGTGCCGTGACCGCTTTGACGTGTTCCTGCAGGTTCTTCGCCAGCGCCTCACTGGCGACATGACCCGGCGCCAGAACGACGAAGGCTTTCACCACCTCGCCGCGTTTTTCGTCGGGGCTGGATACCACGGCTGACTCGGCAACCGCCGGATGCTCGATCAGCGCGCTCTCGACCTCGAAGGGGCCGATCCGGTAGCCCGCAGAGAGGATCACGTCGTCCGAGCGACCCACGAACCAGAAGTACCCGTCCGTATCAACGGTGGCGCGGTCGCCGGTGATGTACCAGTCGCCGCGGAAGCAGGACGCTGTTTTCTCCGGGTTTCCTTTGTATTCACGGAACAGGCCGGGCGGACGCTGTGGCTTCACGCGCACCGCCACATCCCCCTCGGCGCCGGCGGGCAGGACATTGCCCGCTTCATCTATGACGGCGAGATCGATGCCGGGAGAGGGTTTGCCCATGGAGCCGAAGCGGGGCTCGAGACCGGGGAAGTTGCCGCAGAGGATCACGCTCTCGGTCTGGCCGTAGCCGTCTCGGATGGTAAGCCCGGTGGCGCGGCGCCAGGTCTCGATTACCTCGGGGTTCAGTGGTTCGCCCGCACCCACGCAGTGTCGCAACGCACTGAACCTGCGGGCGCCGAGGTCTTCGAGGACGAACATGCGGTAGATGGTGGGTGCGCCGCAGAAGGTGGTGACGGGGAAGGCTTCCAGGAGGTCGAGGGTGCGCTTCGCGCTGAAACCCTGCGTGTGGTGTGCGAAAACTGCCGCGCCCTGGTTCCACGGGCCGAAAAAACTGCTCCAGGCGGCCTTGGCCCAGCCGGTATCGCTGCAGTTCCAGTGCAGATCGCCCGGGCGAAGGTCTAGCCAGTAACGCCCCGTGGTCTGGTGGGCAAGTGCATAAGACTGGTCGTGGATGCACATCTTCGGGTACCCGGTGGTTCCCGAGGTGAAGAAGCACAGCGCCTCGTCCGTGGCTGCGGTGTCGGCTGCCTCGAACTGCGCAGGAGCACCGCTGATGGCGCTCTGGTAGTCGATCCAGCCCGGGCGGCTGCCATCGATCAGCAGGCGTGCCCGCACGCCAGGGCACTCTGCCTCGATCTGCTCGAATTTGTGCGCATTGGCGGTATCGGTGACAACGCAGCTGGCTCCGCAGGCATTCAGGCGATACGCGAGATCCCGCGCGGAGAGCTGGGTGGTGCCGGGGCTCACCACGGCCCCCATGCGAAGACCCGCGGCGAGCGTTTCCCACCACGCGATCTGCCGCCCCAGAATCACCACGATGCGCTCGCCACGCTGCACCCCGGCGCCCGCGAGAACGTTGGCGAGGCGGCGCGAGGTGGCAGCGATGTCACTGAACGTGCGCTTTTCTTGCTGCCCGTTGTCGTCTACCCACCAGAGAGCGGGCTGGGATGGATCCTGCGCGGCCCAGCGGTCGATCACGTCGCGGGCGAAATTGAAGCGCTCGGGGCACTCCCAGCGGTACTGTGCCCGAATGGTCTCGTAGGCTGTGCTCATCACGTGCTCCGGTGGCTAAGGGCGCCTCTGCGCTGCGTCCGCTAAAGGCCCTTAACCTGCCAGTGACATGGCCCGGCGCGCGTGCCCCGGGCCCGCAGGGAGCGCGCTGTTACTCGCCCCACTGATAACGGGCCGAGACGCCCCACCAGCGCGGACGGCCGAAGTACTGCTCGGTCATGCCGAAGACCGCAGGGCCCGAGAGGTCGAAGGTCTGGACGAGGTACTCTTCATCCGTGACGTTGTCGATGAAGGCCGCCACCTGCCAGCGCTCACTCGGATCGGTCCAGGTGGCCGAGACGTTGCCCACCGCATAGCCGTCTTCCTCGACGGTCTCGGCGCCGGTGAGCGCGAAGTAGTGCTTGTCGCGGTACAGGGCGTCGGCCTGGAGGGCGAGCGAGCCGAAGCCGACCTCGAACTCATAACGCACCATGGCGTTGAAGATCCACTTCGGCGACTGGATCGAGGGCACTTCGCCGCCGGGGGTTTTCACGTTGATGTCGTTGTAGGAGGCGCCGAGGAGCATATCGAGCCCTTCCACAGGGCTCGCGATGAACTCGATCTCACCCCCGGAACTGTCGGCGTCTGTGTTGAAGGTGATGGTGTCGATGCCGAGGATGAAGAAAGCCTGGTAGTCCTGATAGTCGTAGTAGTAGGCCGAGATGTTCAGCCGCGCGAGGCCATCCATCAATCCCTGCTTCAGGCCGATTTCATAGGAGAGCAGGTGCTCGGGGTCATAGGACATGGTCTCGTCGACGTAGTCGAGCGGGGGCGTGAGCGGAAAGATGGGTGCGTTGTAGCCGCCGCCGCGCACGCCGCGGTTGATGCTGGCATAGACGAGCGTGTCATCGGCCGGCGTGATGTTCATCTGCAGCAGGCCAGACCACTCGTCGTCGTTGCGATTGCCCTCGTAGGTCGCCAGCGTGACGCGACCGGTGACATTGTCCTTGGCGTCGTAATCTGTGGCGTAGGGATCGATGAAATCGACCAGGCGGGTGGCGTACTGGAAGTCGTTCTTGTCCTTGATGAAGCGCAGGCCGCCGATCAGGCTCACCGTGTCATTGAGCGCGTATTCGAGCTGGCCGAAGACCGAGCTCGACTCCAGTTCCCGGGTGTAGGGGTTTATCAGGCCCAGCTGATCAGTGGTTTCCGGATCGCCGCCAAAGAAAGCGTCGGTGATGGCGCCGTTGTTGTCATTGATGTCGAGTTTCAGATAGTAAACGCCAGCCACCCACTGCAGGGAGTCGGTCTTGCCGTCCAGGCGCAACTCCTGCGAGGTCTGTTCGGCGCCAGTGTTCAGGAAGAAATTGAACAAATCGACCGGGCCGCCATCGGAGTCTTCGATGTAGTGGCGGTGTACGTTCGAGCGATCGGTCACCGAGGTGAGGTTGACGTCGCCGAGCAGGTTCCACTTCACCGTGAGCGTGACGCCATCGGTATCGAGGATGTTGAAGCCGTCGCGGTTCCAGTCGCCGGCGAAGGAATCGTTGTCGTCATCGCGATAGCCCGTCACCACATTCAACTCATCGGGTGTGAGCGTGCCGGGGATATTGGAGGTGACGTGCTGCCAGGAACCGGTGTCGATGTCTTGCTGGGCCTTGCGGGCCGAAAACAGCACTGAAAGTTCGTCGCTCGGAGCCCAGGCAAGTTGCAGGCGGACGCTCTGATCGTCCTGATTGTTCAGGTCGGTGCCGGTGACACGGTTGTGGATATAACCGTCGGCTTGCTTCCAGGATCCCGACACGCGGCCCGACAGGGTGTCGGTGATGCCGCCGCCCACGGCCCCTTCCATCTTGTACTGGCTGTAGTCGCCGATGGTGCCTTTCAGGTAACCGCCGAATTCCTGCGTCGGTTTTTTCGAGATGAAGTGTGCGAGTCCCCCGGTGGCGTTGCGTCCGAACAGCGTGCCTTGCGGTCCGCGCAGCACCTCCACGCGGTCCATGTCATAGAGCATGAAGCCGGCGCCAGACATCTGGCTGATGTAGACCTCATCGAGGTAGAGGGCCACGGGGCTCTCGACGTTGGTGGTGAAATCGCTGGTGGCAACACCGCGGATCGCCAGACCGTAGTTGGCCTCGCCGTTGGGCTGGATGGTGGAGACGCCCGGCGTCATGGCCGTGATCTCCTGGGCGTTCTCAAAGCCGAGTTTTTCCATCTGCTCGCCGCTGAAGGCGCTGATGGAGATGCCAACGTCCTGCAGGTTCTGCTCGCGCTTCTGCGCGGTGACGACGATTTCTTCCATAACATCTGCGATCGCGAGGCCCGGGGCGCAGGCGAGCGCAATGGCGGTGGCGATAACACGAGGCTTGAATGACATCATGGCGGAGGTCTCCGTGTTGTTGTTTTGTCCGATGCCGCGTCCGGGATGACCGATCAATCCGAATCCGGGTCAGACGACCTTGATCCTAGTGGTCTCGGGTGGCTTCTGTCAGCCCCCGGCTGCGGTCATGAGCAGAATTGCCACAACAGGAGTAGGTCTTTCGCTGCGGGTCAATCACCCGATTCCCTGTCAGCACAGACGGGTCTGTTAGTGGGGGGGACACTGGAGCTGTTGCCACCGCCTGGTACTCCCGGCGGATGCCTTATCAACCAAAGGAAATCATCCGCATGTGTCTTCGGGAGCCCCGCAGATCGTCTTGGTGCATGCTGTTGCTGCTGCTTGCGGGATTGCCCGCGCTGGCGCAGGAAAGCCCTGCGAAACTGCGGGTAGACATGTACCGCGGTGGCTTTGCCACGGTGAATTCCTTCGTCTTCTCGAACGGCAAGAGCCAGATCGTGATGGACGTGCAGCGCAAGAGCTACGAGGCGGACAAGCTGATCGCGCTGATCAAGGCCAAGGGGCTTCCGCTCAGCCATGTGCTGATCACGCACGGGCATACGGATCACTTCACCGGCATGGCCCGGTTGCATCAGGCATTCCCGCAAGCACGCATCGTTGTGGCCACCGAAGAGATCAAGCGGGCCATCAAGGCCTACGCCATTTACATGGGCTCCGGTGGCGAAACCGGCGCCGAACCTGCGCTTGAGCCAGCGCTGAAGCCCAAGACACCGCAGAATCCGGGTGGTTTCGATTACGAGAACTGGATCGAGGTCCTGCCCTCGAAAACGCTTTCGCTGGATGGCGGGGGCACGCTGGAACTCAGCACCGATTACCTGCCTGCCGAGGCGGATTACATGACCACGGTCTACAGCCCGGAGCTGAATGCCTTGTTTTTGTCGGATTTCGGTTACAACCGCGTGCATCTTTGGCTGGGAGATGACATCAGCCGGCAGGACATCGCCAACTGGAAAGCGGAACTCGGGCGCATCAAGCGCGACTACGCCGCGCGCAATCCGACGGTCTATCCCGGGCATGGCGCGGTCACAGATATGTCGATGTTCGACACCGTGATCGGGTACATCGACGATTACACCCGCGTCACGCTCGCGGCGAAGACGCGCCGGGAAGCGATGGCGCAGATGACCGCCCTCTATCCGGGCTGGGGCGAGGCCGACTTCTTCCTGAAGTACAGCCTCGAGAACCACGTCAAGGAGTGATCAGGGCGCGTCGCGCTCGTAGACGATCTCGCCGTTGATGATAGTTTTGAGGACCTGCGTTCTCGCGAGCCTGTTGGCCGCGACGCTGTAGGGGTCCTGGTCCACCACCACCAGGTCCGCGAGCATCCCGGGCTCGATGCGGCCAAGCGTGTCCTCGCTGCCCTCGTGGCGGGCGGCGTTGACGGTGAAGAGCGCTATGGCCTCTGCCACCGAAATCGCCTGCTCTTTGCCGAAGGAGCGCGCACTTCCGCCCGGGTTTTCGCGGGTGACCAGCGTTTCCACTGCGATCCACGGATTCACCGAGGGCACCACCGCCCAGTCTGACCCCGGCACTACGAGCGCGCCCGAGTCGATCATCTCGCGCGCAGGCCACACGCGCCTGATGCGCTCCGGGCCCACGGCCCGGGTGATGTCGTCGTTGATGGGGCTCGGATCCCACAGATAGGGCGAGATCTCGAAGGTAGCGCCGATGCGCCGGGCGATCGCGAGATCCTCCTTGGCGACGAAGGTGCAGTGCCCGACGTTGTGGCTGAGCGTACTGAATCCGTTCGCCTTGCGGGCCGCCTCTATGGCGTGCAAGCCGGCGCGCACGGCGGCGTCGCCCGCGGCATGGAACTTCACCGTGAGTCCCATGCGATCGAATCGTGTCACGGCATCGTCGAGCGCCGGCTGTGGTATCAGGAGCATCCCTTTGCGGGCAGCCTCGTCGTTGCGGCCGGCCACTGTGCCTTCGTAGTTGTCCAGCATGGCGGCGGTGTGACCGTCGGTGGGGACGCCGTCCAGGAACACCTTGACGCAGTCCGGAGAGAGCCGCTCGCGGGCGTAGGCGTTGCGGCCCATGATCACGCTTTCGGCTTCTGCATTGCCGGGCGCCCAGGTGAGGCAAAGTCGCGCACGCTGCTTCAACTTGCCCTGGTCGGCCACCGCAAGCCACACACCGGCCTCGCGCGTGAGACCCGCGGAGAACCCCACCGAGGCCTCGGTGAACGAGGTGATCCCGTAGGAGAGCATCTCGTGCAGCGCCCACTCCAGCGCTGCCTGCGTCTGTGCGGCAGAGGGTGCGGGCACATGTGAGCCGATCAGGTCGTTCGCTGTCTCGCGCTGTATGCCCGTGGGTTCGCCCTTGGCGTCGCGCTCGACGATGCCGCCGGCGGGATCGGGGGTGTCGCGCGTGATGCCTGCTGTTATCAGAGCCTTACTGTTCGCCCAGGAGGAATGGCCGCTGGTATCCCCCAGCAAGACCGGGTTTTCCGGCGCCACCGCATCGAGCATGCCGCGGTCAGGGATGCGACCGATGGCCGAGGCATCCCACTGGCCGCCCGTGATCCATTCCCCCGGCTTTGCTTTGGCCACGCATTCCTTGAGACGCGCCTGGATTGAAGCCAGACTGGCGCCTTGGGCGATCTTGCATTGCTTCTCGAGGATGCCGCCGAAGACCGGGTGTACATGAACATCGTGGAAGCCGGGCAGCACGCTAGCGCCGCCGAGTTCGACCACCCTCGTTTGCGCCGTGCGCAAGCCCGAGAGTTCGGCTGCGCTGCCGACGGCGAGGATCACGCCCCCGGCATCGACTGCTACGGCCTCTGAGATCTGGCCGCTGGCGTGTACCCTGCCGCCGGTGAGCAGCAGCGCGGCCGGTCCGGTGCCTGCGGGCACTTCAGCGCTGGCGGTGGCGACAGCGCAGAGGAGCGCCGTGATGGCAGCAAACGTTCTGGAGGGGGTCATGGGCGGTTGTGCTCGCGGAGGAGGGCGCCCAGCTAAGCACATCGGGCGCGGCCTTCGCCGGTCTCCGTGGGAAACTGTCTATTGATCGGGAGGGAACTCTCGCCGCTTCCCTGAGAGTCAATCGGGTCTTCTCGGGGAGCCAACCTTGGCGTTGGCGGATCTGGTGTAATCGGGCGTGCCCGTCCCAACGCCGCGGCTCGGCCGCCATCCAGAGGATCCTCGCCATGTCTACCCGCCGCACCGGTTTTGTTTGCCACGAGCTTTACATGTGGCACAACACGGGTAATTACGCAGGCATCATGCCTTACGGCAATCCCGTGCAACCGTATGAGCACGCCGAGAATCCGGAAACCAAGCGGCGGTTCCGCAACCTGGTGGAAGTGTCCGGCCTGCTGAAGCAACTCACGGTTATCGAGCCGCGTCTGGCCACCGAGGCCGAAATCCTGCGCTTTCATACCCGCGAGCACCTCGAGCGGGTGCGTAGTCTGAGCGCGGGGATCGGTGGCGATGCCGGACCCTTCACGCCCATGGGGCACGGTAGCTACGACATCGCCATGCTGTCTGCAGGCGGCGTGCTTGCGGCGCTCGAGGCAATCATGGCGGGGCAAGTAAGCAACGCCTATGCGCTGGTGCGTCCGCCCGGTCACCATGCGGTGGCGGACATGGGCATGGGTTTTTGCATCTTCGGCAATGCCGCCATCGCGGGCTTCCACGCGCTGGAGCACTACGGCCTCGATCGCATCGCTTTCGTCGACTGGGACGTGCATCACGGCAACGGCACCCAGAGCGCGTTCTGGTCCGATCCGCGGGCACTCACCATCTCGGTGCACCAGGACAACTGCTTCCCGCCGGATTCAGGACACGTGCACGAGCGCGGCGAAGGGGTGGGTGAGGGTTTCTGCATCAACGTGCCGCTGCCTCCCGGCTCGGGGACCGGAGCCTACGAGGCCGCTTGGGACCGTATCGTGTTGCCCGCGCTGCGCGCATACCGCCCGCAGCTGATCATCCTGCCTTCGGGTTTCGATGCCGGCGCATATGACCCGCTCGGCCGTATGCAGATGCACAGCGGGGGCTACCGGGCGCTCACGCAGCGTATGGTGACGGTGGCCGACGAGCTCTGTGGGGGGCGCCTGCTGCTCTCCCACGAGGGCGGCTATCATGCCCCGACGGCGCCTTTCTACGGGCTCGCGGTGCTTGAGGAGCTGCGCGGTATCCGCAGTGGCGTCGAGGATCCCTTCGAGCCGATCATGGCCGGTCTCGGAGGGCAGGATCTGCAAGCCCACCAGTCCGCCGCGATCGAGCGCGCGATGCCGGATCTCGCGCGTTTGGGCGAGGGTATTGGACAACACTGATTTTTTCTACGGAGCAGTGCATGCAACCGACACCGCAGAGGCTGGCAGACGATCTGTTGCAGCCCGACAGGCGCCGCTTTCTGGCCGGTGTCGGAGCGCTCGGCGCCGGCGCGGCCCTGGGCGGGTTCGCCACTGCAGCCCGCTCGTCGGCGGCCTTGCCCGGCGGCCCCATCGTGGGGCTCGATGCCCTCGCGCTCTCTGCCGCCATCCGCTCCCGCCAGATATCCTGCATCGAGGTGATGCAGGCCTACCTCGCCCAGATTGCGCACCATAACCCGCGCGTCAACGCGATCGTCTCGCTGCGTCCCGAGGCCGATTTGCTGGCCGAGGCCCGGCTTTGCGACGAGGAGCTCGCACGTGGGCAGTGGCGTGGCTGGATGCACGGTATGCCCTATGCGGCCAAGGAGTTGATGGACGTGCGCGGCATTCGCACGACCAGCGGTTCGCCACTGCTGCGCGACAACATGGCGCAGAAAGACTCGGTGTTCATCGGCCGCATCCGCGCCGCCGGCGCCGTGTTCATCGGCAAGACCAATGTGCCCGAGTTCGGCTATGGCTCACAGAGTTACAACCCGGTGTTCGGGGTGACGCGCAACGCCTGGGATCCCACACGTACCTCCGGTGGCTCGAGTGGTGGTGCGGCCGTGGCGCTTGCGCTGCGCATGCTGCCCGTGGCCGACGGCAGCGACATGATGGGATCGCTGCGCAATCCCGCGGGCTGGAACAATGTCATCGGCTTTCGCCCGACGCTTGGCACGGTCCCCGGTGACGGGCCTGATTACACGGATCCGCTGAGCACGGCCGGCCCCATGGCGCGCAGCGTGCCGGAGGCCGCGCGCCTGCTCTCGACCATGGCGGGATATGACCCGCGCGATCCGCTTTCCCTCGATCTGGATCCGGAGCGCTTTGCCGCGCCGCTCGACATGGACACAAAGGGGCTGCGCATCGGCTGGCTTGGGGATTACGACGGCTATCTGCCGATGGAAGCGGGTGTGCTGCCGCTTTGCCACAAGGCGCTGCGGCACTTCGAGGCTATCGGCTGTGAGGTTGCCGATGCGAGCCCTGATTTCGATATGGCCCGCCTGTGGCAGACCTGGCTCACGCTGCGCCACTGGTCTACCGCCGCCTGGGCCGGAGAGATCTACCGAGACCCTTCCCGTCGCGCGCAGTTGAAACCAGAACTCGTCTGGGAGATCGAGGGCGGCCTCGGGCTGTCCGGGGCCCAGGTGAGCGAGGCCATGGCGGCGCGTGCGCGGTGGTATGCCGCTATTGCGGCGCTTTTCCAGAAATTCGACTTCCTCGTGCTGCCCACGGCGCAGGTATTCCCCTTTGACGCCGCGACGCACTGGCCCCGCGAGATCGCCGGTCGTGCCATGGATACCTACCACCGCTGGATGGAGGTGGTGATCGGCGGAACGCTCTGCGGTTCCCCGATCCTTGCCGTACCTGCAGGGTTTTCCGCGGGCGGCCTGCCGATGGGCCTGCAACTGATCGGTCCCCTGCGCCGTGATCTGGAGGTGCTGCGTATGGGAGCGGCATACACGCGGGAATCGGGCTTCGGCGCACGCCTGCCGCCGGGGCTCTGAGGCACTTCCTCCAGAGTCAAGGGCGGCTTCCCTGACAGCCTCGACAGAGTGCTGTCGCCCTGACTATTGTTCAAGGCAACGCGGAGCGGACCGGGTCTGCAACGTCGTGCTGTCCACAATCAACGAAGACGGGGGGATGCACATGAGCAGGATCCAAGATGTTCGGTTGCGTGCGCTGGCGGGGGCGATCGCGCTCTGCGGTGCTGCGATGTCTGCCACGGCTGCGCAGCAGATCGAAGAAGTCGTCGTCACTGCCCAGAAGCACGAACAGGGCATCAACGACGTCGGCGTCACCATCAATGCCTTCACCGGCGACCGGCTGAAGGAAATGGGCGTCAAAACGGCCGAGGATGTGGCGCTCCATACCGCCGGCCTCACGGTGAACGAATCGTTCTCGCTCGGCGTTCCGGTCTACACGATCCGTGGCGTGGGTTTTCAGGACTACAACGTGGGCGCCTCCTCCACGGTGGGCCTGTATTTCGACGAGGTCTCGTTGCCTTACAGCGTGATGACCCGCGGTGCGATATTCGACGTCGAACGCGTCGAGGTACTGAAGGGGCCGCAGGGTGATCTCTACGGCCGCAACACCACGGCCGGCTCGATCAACTTCATCAGCAAGAAGCCGACTGACGAGTTCGAGGCAGGTTTCTCGACGTCTTTCGGGCGCTACGAGACGCTCGAGATCGAAGCCTTTGCCAGTGGTCCGCTGACTGACTCCGCGCGGGGCCGGGTTGCTTTCAAAAAAGTGGATTCGAGCGAGGGGTGGCAGAAGAGCCTGACCCGTAATGACGAACTCGGCGAGCAGGATGCGGGCGCCGTACGTGGCATGCTGGAATTCGATCTCGGCGAATCAGCCACCCTGCTCTTGAACGCACACTACGTGAAGGACGAAGGCGAAAACGCAGCCGCCACCGCCTACAACGGCACGGACATCGGGCTGAACGAGTTCAACCTGCCCTACACACCACTCGACCAGTACCGGCTGCCCGGGGGCGCGCACCTCGGCGAGACTCCACCCTGGTACAGCACCAACGACAACGAGGCGGCCGACTGGACCAACACCACCATCACCCGGCGCAACGGCTACGACGAGGTCGTGAACATCCGCCCGCAGCGTGACAACGACCTGAAAGGCGCTTCCGCACGTCTCGACTGGGAAGTCGGCGGGATGACGCTCACCTCCATCACCGCCTACGACAAGTTCGAGCGTCAGGAGTCCTTCGACGCCGACGGCGGCGCCTACGTCGATTCCGGCAACATAAACACCTCTGAACTCGAGGTGTTCTCGCAGGAACTGCGGCTCTCCGGGAAGACCGACAGCCTGCTCTGGATTGCCGGTCTGTACTATTCCGACGACACCGTCGACGAGTGGTACAACTACTACATGAGCGACTCGATGTTCGGCAATGGCTCGGTCGCGTGGGGCGTGCCGCCGTTCCAGTTCGCGCCGATCCTCGAGCTCGATACGCTCTACTCGCAGGACACCACCTCGAAGGCGGCCTTCGGCCATGTCGAGTGGGATGCCACCGACAAGCTGCGTCTCACGGCGGGCCTGCGCTACACGGAGGAGGAGCGCGACTGGGAGGGCTGCACCTACGACACCGGCGACGGCTCGCTCTCTGGCTTCCTGAACTTTGCGTTCGGAACCTCGCTTGCGCCCGGAAACTGCGGCACTGTGGATGACGTCCCCGGTTCGCCCAACAACTTCTTCACGCTGTTGGGCACCGGAGGCAATCCCAACGACGCCTTCCATCCCTATGTCGACACCATCAAAACCGAGAAGTGGATGTGGAAGCTCGGCATGGACTACTCCTTCACGGACGACGTCCTCGCCTATTTCACCGTCAGCACGGGTTTCAAATCGGGCGGCTTCAACGGCGCCAACAGCAACGCGCAGACGCAGCTCATTCCTTACACGGAAGAGGAGCTCACCTCCTACGAACTGGGCGTGAAGGCCACGCTGCTCGAGGGGTCCATGCAGCTGAATGCGGCGACGTTCTTCTACGACTACCAGGACAAGCAGGAGCAGGACATCTCCGTCACCTTCGTGGGCAACATCGGCGGTCTCACCAACGTGCCGAAGTCCGAGGTGAAGGGCGCTGAAGTCGAGCTGCGCTGGTTGCCGGCCGAGGGGCTCAGTATCGATCTGGGTGCCGCCTGGCTCGATACCGAGGTCAAGGAATGGGAGGCGGTTGATCCCACCAGCACCTGGGCGCCGGATGGCAGCGGCCTCAAGTATGTCGATGCATCGGGCATCGAACTCGCGATGTCGCCCGAGTGGCAGTACAACGGCACCATCTCCTACGAGTGGCACCTCACCGACGGTCTGATGATGGGCGTCGCCTGGGACTTCAGCTACAAGGACAGCACCACTGCCCGGCTCGCGGAGCAGGCTGTTGAGGACTACACGGTGATGAACGCCCGGGTGCACGTGGCCAGCGACGACGGAAAATGGCGCACCACGGTGTGGAGCAACAACATTGCCGACGAGGACTACTTCCTGGCGGCCTACGCGGCGAACGGTCCCTTCGGGCGCGTGAATGCCATGCCGCGCACCTATGGCGTAACACTCGACTACAACTTCTGAGCGCGCCCCGGCCGCAACCACAGGCGTTCACACACCCCGGCTCCAGCCGGGGTTTTTTTTTGTTCTGCAGGGCGCGTGCATGGCCGGTGGCTTTGGGTAATCATGCCAGCGGTTCCAGCGACTGTGCCGCCCATGTCTCCCCGTCCCGCCGACTTGCCATGTCTCGTACCGCTCGTCAGGCGATGGCTGTTTCCTGCGTGCCTTGCCCTGGCGACAGGGTGTTCCCCCGACGGCTCGCCGTCGCCGGCTGACCGCGCGGCGGCCCGGCATGCCATAGCAGATCTCGTGCTTTTCAACGGGCGCATCCTCACCATGGACGCGCGCATGCCGCAGGCCGTCGCCATTGCGGTGCGCGACGGGCGCATCGTGGCGCTTGGCGACTCGGCTGACATCGAACCGCTTACCAATACGGCGACTCGTCTGATCGATCTGGAAGGGCGTGTCGTGTTGCCCGGCCTGCTGGATGCCCGCGATCCCGACGCTGGCGCCCCGCTGCCACCCTGCATTGATGCGGTATTCCCGGAGGATGCCGCCACACCATCGGCTGGCCAGAGCCCGGCGGCCCCGGTGGCCGCTGCCGCCGCTGCGGTTCCGGCTGGCGCGGACGTAGGCGTGGCGAACGCGGTGAGTGACACGGTCGGGCGGATGCAGCGGCGTGGCCTGACCGCGATGCGCTTCCGCACCGCACCGGTTTCAGCTCTTCCCGGGTTGCTGCAACTCGCCCGCGAGGGGCGGCTGCGGATGCTGGTGCAGATGGGGCACATTCCGCCTTGCGGAGCCGCGGAACGCCTGCAGTTGCAGCAGGTGATGCGCGACATGCTGGCAGGCGGAGGTGGCACAGCGGGCACGAGTGCGCCTGTGGTCATGCTTCGCCTGCGGTTCGATCCCACGCCTGCGGTGCCGCAGCCGCCCGCCATCTCGCCCGGCATACTCGTATCGGATCCGGCTGGCCTGCCACAGTCGGACCCGCCTCCTGCTCCGGCCTCGCCCGCGCCTGTTGCGCTGTCGGATCCATGGGAGGCGATCGCAGCGATGGTGCAGGGCAGCGCGAGCGAGCCCGGGCAGTCAGCCCGCAAAGCGCTTGGCGCATTCACCACGGGCGCCGCGAGGGCGTTCGGACTCCAGCACGAAGCCGGCATGCTCGCACCGGGGATGCGCGCGGATATGGCGGTGATCGACCGCAACCCGCTCGAGTCCACCCCCGAGGCCATTGCTGCAACCGAGGTCCTGCAGACCTGGTTCGATGGCGAGCTGGTCTACGGACAGGCTGATGTTGCGCGGCAGTGAGCGGCGGGGAGCGCGCTGCGCTTAGCTACCGGTTGTCAGTGGAATCGATTCAAAACCGCGGAATCGCGCGCGCCGTGCGCGCCGTGCTTCGCCGGCGCGGCCTAATCCCGGAAAACGCTGCAACAGGGCCAGCACGGCGACCTGCGCCTCCAGCCGTGCCACGTTGAGTCCCGCACAGGTGTGGATGCCAGCCCCGAAGGCAAGATGCGGGTTGGGGCTACGGGCGATATCGAATCGATCCGGCTCGTCGAACACGGCCGGGTCGCGGTTGGCGGCGCCGATGCACAGGGTGAGTATGCTGCCAGCCGGCAGCGTGACGCCGCCGATCTCCGCGTCCTCCGCCACCGTGCGGTTCCCCAGCTGGTTCGGGCTCTCCATACGCAGAACCTCTTCCACAGCACCCGCGATCAACATGGGTTCGGCCTGCAGCCGCTCGCGCTGATCGGGATGTTCCAGCAACAGCTGAACGGCATTGCCGATCAGGTTGCTGGTGGTCTCGTGGCCCGCATTCAGCAGGAATATGCATTGGTGATACAGGGTCTTGCCCGAGAGCCGGAAACCCTCTGACTCCCAGCGCAGCAAGCGCGCAAGCAAGTCATCGTCGGCATCGCCGAGCGAGCCCCGACGGCTCTGCACCAGCGCGTCCAGAAAGTCGAGCATCTCGAGGATGGCCTGGTTGCCCGCAGCCTTCCCCTGCGGTTCGAGGCCGAACTCCAGCGCACCCAGAATTGCCAATGACCACCGCCGCAGCGGGCCGCGCTCGCTAGGAGGCACCCGCAAGAGGTTGCCGATGATCTCGATGGGGATGGCTGCGGCGTAGTCCTCGACCAGATCGAAGTGTCCTGCGGCTTCAATCCCGTCGAGCAACCGCTCTACCAGTTCGCGCAAGCCGGGCTCCATCGCGGTGATGGCGCGTGCCGACAACGCATTGCCGATGGCCTTGCGCACTTGTGTGTGCAGGGGCGGATCGCTGAACACGAGGCTGGTGGTGTGGTGCTCGAAAAGCGGGGAATCCGTGCCAAAGGCCGGCCCGAATTGCTGGCGCTTGTCGGAAATGAAGACCCGCGCGTTGCGGTAGATCGCATTCAGGTCCTCGTGACGGGTCAGGAAGAAACTGCCGTCCGGGCAGCGGTGCACGGGTGCGTGCTCGCGCAGCGCCGCATAGACCGGAAAGGGATCGGCATAGAAAGCTGCGTCCAGGCGTCGGGGGTCGAAGCTGCGGACGATGTGGGGAACGATGCTCATCAGGGCTCGCATGCGGTGTGCCTGCGCCTAGTGTGCCATCACGCGGCCGGGCTGTGCTTGACCGGGGCCGACAATGTGGCGAGGATTGGCGGGCATTACAAGAATTCCAAAACAACAGCTTCGCGGTAATACGTTATGCACGTGGTGCTTCCGCTCGCAGAACAGCCCGCCGCCTTGCGCTTCGACTACTTCTCCGAGGTGGTCTCCAGCACGTTCTGTCCGATGCACCTCGAGCGGCCGCGATCCCAGTCCGGGCCTTTCGAGGCCAGTCTCTCGCTTGCCCGCCTCGACGAGATTGCGTTCAGCGTGATCGGCAGCACGCCGATTGATGTCCATCGTCGTCGCTCGGATATCTCCCGCGTGAGCGATGCCTGGTACCTGGTGAAATTCCAGCTCGAGGGCGAGGCCCTCATCTGCCAGCGCGAACGCGAGGCACACCTTCGTCCCGGTGACTTCGTAATCTGCAGTACATCCGAGCCCTACAGCCTGCACTTCCCGACACGCTACCGAGAGGCTGTGTTGGCGGTTCCCCAGCACCTCCTGCGCGAGCGGGTGCGGAGCCCCGAGGCATGGCTCGGCAAGCGAATGGCCGCCGATGAGCCGGTGAACGGCCTGCTGAGCCAGTTCGTTATCTCCTTGAGCGACCGACTCGACCGGCTCGACCCCGCCGTCACGCAGCGCCTCGAGGCCAATGTGTTCGATCTGCTGGTGACGGCGCTGCAGTTCGGCCCGGAGCGGCGCCCCGAAGGCGAGGATCTTGCCGAGCAGCATGTGCGCCGTGTTCGCAGTTACATCCACCTGCATCTCGCGGACCCGCAACTCTGTCCGGATCGCATCGCGCAGGCCGAGGGGATCAGCACCCGATATCTCCACATGCTGTTCCGGCGCCAGGGTGAGTCAGTGTCGCGTTATGTGCAGTTGCAGCGTCTCGAGGCCTGCCGGCGTTCTCTGGAGCGTGGTGATCCCAATGGGATGAGCGTGACGGATATCGCCTTCGGATGGGGCTTCAACGACAGTTCGCACTTCAACCGGCTGTTCAAGGCCGCGTATGGCGTCACGCCCAAGGCCTGGCGGCTTGGCGCCCGCGCATGCCCGCAGGGCTGAGCCGGGCCCTCAACCCTGACGCTTGTCGATGACGCGCTTTGCCTTGCCTTCAGAGCGCGGAATAGTGCCGGCGCGGTGCACATGCACGTGCGCGGAGATGCCGATGTAGGACTTGATCCGGTGCCGCAGCACGGCCGCGACGGCCTCGCGCTGGCTGGCTTCCTCGCCGGGTTTGAGTTCGGCATTCACCTCGATCTCGTCGAGGTGGCCATCCTTGCGCAGCTCGATGTAGTAATGCGGTGCGAGTTGGGGAACGGTGAGCAGTTGCTCCTCGATTTGCGAGGGAAACACGTTCACGCCACGAATGATCATCATGTCGTCGCTGCGGCCGGTGATCTTGCCCATGCGTCGCATCGTGCGCGCGCTTCCCGGCAGCAGCCGCGTGAGGTCCCGGGTGCGGTAGCGTACGACCGGCATCGCTTCCTTGGTGAGGCTGGTGAATACCAGTTCGCCCTCGCTGCCGTCGGGGAGCACGGCGCCGGTCTGCGGGTCGATGATCTCAGGGTAGAAATGGTCTTCCCAGATCGTGGGGCCGTCCTTGGTCTCTATGCACTCCTGTGCCACCCCGGGGCCCATCACTTCTGACAGGCCGTAAATGTCCACTGCATCGATCCGCAGGCGGCCTTCGATTTCGGCGCGCATGGCTTCGGTCCAAGGCTCCGCACCAAAAATCCCCAGCCGCAGGCGAAGCGTCGCAGGGTCCGCGCCCTGACGCTCCATCTCGTCGGCAAGGTTCAGCATGTAGGAGGGCGTCACCATGATGATGTCGGGGTCGAAATCACGGATAAGTTGGACCTGTTTCTCGGTCTGCCCGCCTGACATCGGGATCACCGTGCAGCCGAGGCGCTCGGCGCCGTAGTGTGCGCCCAGTCCGCCGGTGAAGAGTCCGTAACCGTAGGAAACGTGCACCTTGTCGCC
Organism: Klebsiella pneumoniae; assembly: GCA_945862145.1. Lineage (GTDB taxonomy): Bacteria > Pseudomonadota > Gammaproteobacteria > Pseudomonadales > UBA5518 > UBA5518. Next base: position 89,154 of record CAMAXE010000011.1, on the reverse strand, counting down.
GGCGTGACCGCCTGCGGCCTTGATGGAGCGCGCCACCACATCGGCCCAGGTGTCGATGTCGCGGGCGCTGTAGCCCACTACGGTGGGCTTTCCGGTGGTGCCGCTCGAGGCGTGGATGCGCACCACCTGCTCCATGGGCAGGGCGAACATACCGAATGGATAGTTGTCACGAAGATCGGTCTTGGTGGTAAAGGGAAAGCGCGCGAGATCCTCGAGGCTCCTGATGTCTTCCGGGCGTACACCTTGCGCGTCGAACTTGGCGCGGTAAACGGGCGAGTTCGCGTAAGCGTGTGCCAGCGACTCGCGCAGCCGCGCCAGTTGAAGCGCTCGCAGCTCGTCTACGCTCGCGGTCTCGATAGCGTGCAGCGGGCCGGGGCGGGCGTTTGGGTGCATGGTTTCGGTGCTCCTCCGTGGAAGCAACAATGTAATACACAAAATTGACGAATATCAACGGGAGTGTATCATTGGCGCGCAAGACCTGACGGTGCCATGTTGCGGAGGAGCGAGCAGTGGGCGTAATAGCGATCCGGAGTCATGTGTGCGGGGAGTGGCTGGGTGGCACGGGCCCCGGTGCGCCGCTATTCAATGCCATTACCGGCGAAGAGATTGCTCGCGCCGGAACCGAGGGGATCGATTTTTCCGCCGTGCTGAGCTATGCACGTGAGACCGGCGGGCCGGCGCTGCGGCAACTCAGCTTCCACCAGCGTGCGGCGATGCTGAAGCGCCTCGCGCAGCATCTGATGGAGCGCAAGGAACAGTTCTACGCCGTCTCGGCCTGGACGGGTGCCACGCGCGCCGATGGCTGGGTGGATATCGAGGGCGGCATTGGCACCGTGTTCAGCTACGCGAGCATTGCGCGGCGCGAACTGCCCAACGAGCGTTTTCTGGTCGAGGGGCCAGCCGAGCGTCTCTCCGCCAAGGGTGGTTTCCTAGGCAGGCACATCCTGGTGCCCCGCGAGGGCGTATCGGTTCACATCAATGCGTTCAATTTTCCCTGTTGGGGAATGCTGGAGAAGATTGCGCCCAGCCTGCTCGCAGGCGTTCCTGCCATCGTCAAGCCGGCCACGGCCACCTCTTTTCTCACTGAGGCAATGGTGCGCGAGATCGTCGCTTCCGGGATTTTGCCGCCGGGAGCGCTGCAACTGCTCTGCGGTGGCGTGGGTGATCTGCTCGATCATCTGAACGAGCAGGACAGCGTCACGTTCACCGGTTCCGCAGCCACGGGAAGGCGCCTGCGGGTGCATCCCAACATTGTCGCCAACAGCATCCCCTTCAATATGGAGGCCGATTCGCTCAACTGCTGCATCCTCGGGGCAGGCGTCGACCCCGGCGATGCCGAGTTCGACCTGTTCGTGAAGGAGGTTGTCCGCGAGATCACGGTGAAGGCGGGCCAGAAGTGCACCGCCGTCCGACGCATCATCGTGCCCGCAGGCCGCGTCGAGGCGGTGATCACAGCGCTGCGTGCGCGGCTCTCCACGGTTAGCGTGGGTGATCCGGCCGTGGAGGGTGTGCGGATGGGGCCGCTCGTGGGCAATGCCCAGCGCGCCGATGTCTGGGAGGCGCTGCGCGCCATCGCGGCCGGCGCCGAGATCGTGCACGGCGGCAGCGAAGATTTCCCCGTTCAGGGCGCGGACGCGGCCAAGGGCGCTTTCTTCCCGGCCACTCTCCTCCATTGCGCCAGACCCCTCGCGCAGCGCGAGGCGCATGAGATCGAGGCTTTCGGTCCCGTGGCCACGGTCATGCCCTATGCCGACACCGACGAGGCCATCCGTCTGGTGCGTCTTGGCAAGGGCAGCCTGGTGGGCTCTTTGGTCACGGCTGACGATGCGGAGGCCGTGCGGGTGGTGTTGGGCACGGCGGCCTGGCATGGCCGCATGCTGGTGCTGAACCGCCATTGCGCCAAGGAATCCACGGGGCACGGGTCGCCGCTTGCATCACTGGTGCACGGTGGCCCGGGTCGTGCCGGCGGCGGGGAAGAGCTCGGCGGCGTGCGCGCCATCAAGCACTACATGCAGCGGACCGCGATTCAGGGTTCGCCGGACACGCTCACGGCCATCACCCGCGAGTTCAACCCCGGTGCCCGCCAGATCGACACCGGCGTGCATCCCTTCCGTCGCCATTTCGAGGATTTGCAGATCGGCGAGACGCTGATCACGCACCGTCGCACCGTGACCGAAGCCGACATCGTCAACTTCGGCTGTGTCTCGGGCGATCACTTCTATGCCCATTTCGACGAGATCGCCGCCCGCGACTCGCTGTTCGGCAAGCGTGTGGCGCACGGCTATTTCGTGATCTCGGCCGCGGCGGGGATGTTCGTCTCGCCGGCGCCCGGGCCGGTGCTCGCCAACTACGGGCTCGAGAACCTGCGCTTCGTCGAGCCGGTGGGCATTGGCGACACGATCCGTGCGCGCCTCACGGCCAAGCGGAAGATCGCCAAGGATCCGCGCCCCGGCGAGCAGCCGAATGGCGTGGTGGCATGGGATGTGGAAGTCAGCAACCAGCACGACAAGCCCGTGGCCGTCTACGAGATACTGACGCTGGTGGCAATGCGCGGGGAGGCAACAGGCTCATGAGCTACGAGACTATCGAGTACGCGGTGGAGCAGGGCGTCGCCACGTTGCGGTTGAACCGCCCTGACACGCTGAACAGCTTCAACACGCAGATGCACCGTGAGGTGCGCGAGGCCCTGTCGCAGGTGCGCCGGGATCCCGCGGTGCGTTCTCTGCTGGTGACCGGCAATGGGCGCGGCTTTTGCGCCGGCCAGGACCTGAACGACCGCGCGGTGGCCCCCGGCGCCGAGCCGGTTGATCTCGGTGACTCCGTGGAGCAGAACTACAACCCGTTGATCCGGGCGATCACCACGCTCGAGAAACCCGTGGTCTGTGGGGTGAACGGCGTGGCGGCCGGTGCGGGAGCCAGTATCGCGCTTGCCTGCGACATCGTGATCGCGGCGCGCTCGGCGAGTTTTGTCCAGGCCTTCGCCAGGATCGGCGTGATTCCGGATTCCGGGGGCACATGGATACTGCCGCGCGCGCTGGGGCTGCCCCGTGCAAAGGCGCTCGCGATGCTCGGCGAGAAGTTGCCCGCAGCCACCGCCGCGGAGTGGGGACTTATCTGGAAATGCGTTGACGACGAGGCTCTGGCCGCGGAGGCCCTCGGACTGGCGAGGCATCTCGCAACGCAGCCCACCCTTGCTCTCGCGCGTATCAAGCAGGCGATGAATGCCTCGGGCAGCAACACCCTCCACGAACAGCTCGAGATGGAAAAGGGTTTTATGCGCGAACTCGGATACAGCCACGACTACCGCGAAGGAGTGGCGGCCTTCCGTGAGAAGCGCAAGGCGGAGTTCCGCGGCGAATGAGCATCGCAGACAGGCGGGAGCCGCAGGCGCTGGCCGAGGCCTGTGCCACACACATGTTTGCCGCCGACCGCGCCTCGCAGGCACTCGGGATGGTGGTCGAGTCGGTGTCGCCCGGGCACGCGGTGTTGTGCATGACCGTGCGCGAAGACATGAGCAACGGGCACGGGATCTGCCATGGCGGTTTCATCTTCACACTGGCGGATTCCGCCTTTGCATTCGCCTGCAACACCCACAACCGTGTGACCGTGGCGCAGGCCGCCAAGATCGATTTCCTGCGCCCCGCTGCTTGCGGCGAGTTGCTGCGCGCCGAGGCGCGGGAGTTGAGCCGTGGTCACCGCAGCGGTCTCTACGACGTCGAGGTCCGGCGCGCCGACGGTGCGCTGATCGCCTGCTTCCGGGGCAATTCCCACAGCTCCGACAAACTCCTTCTCGAGGGTCCGCCATGACAAACGACGCTTTCATCTGCGATGCGGTCCGTACACCGATCGGGCGTTACGGCGGAGTCCTCGCCCAGGTGCGCACCGATGATCTGGGCGCGGTGCCGATCCGCGCCCTGATGGCGCGTAATGCCGGCGTCGATTGGAGCGCCTTAGACGATGTCTATTACGGCTGCGCCAATCAGGCGGGCGAGGACAACCGCAACGTGGCCCGTATGAGCGCGTTGCTCGCGGGGCTGCCCGTGGATGTCACGGGCGTGACGATGAACCGCCTCTGCGGCAGCGGTCTTGATGCGGTGGGCACGGCTGCGCGCGCCATCCGCGCCGGTGAAGCAGGACTGCTGATCGCCGGTGGCGTCGAGTCGATGTCGCGCGCGCCCTTTGTGATGCCCAAGGCCGACAGTGCGTTTTCCCGGGATGCGCAGATTTTCGACACCACGATCGGCTGGCGTTTCGTGAATCGGCTGATGAAGCAGCAGTACGGGGTTGATTCGATGCCCGAGACGGGCGAGAACGTCGCGGCCGAGTTCGGTATTTCCCGCGAGGATCAGGACCTTTTTGCCTGGCGCAGCCAGCAACGCGCGGGTGCTGCGATGGCCTCCGGGCGCTTCGCCACCGAGATCGTGCCGGTCAGCATCGAGCGCCGCAAGCAAGCGCCGTTGCTGATCGACACCGACGAACACCCGCGCCCGGACACCACGCTCGAGGCGCTCGCCAAACTCGGCACACCCTTCCGCGAGGGGGGAACCATCACGGCGGGCAATGCCTCGGGCGTGAACGACGGGGCTTGCGCGCTGTTGCTGGCATCGCGTGAAACCGCCGGAAAATACGGCCTGCACCCGCGCGCTCGCGTGGTTGGGATGGCGGTGGCCGGGGTGGCCCCGCGCATCATGGGCATCGGCCCGGCGCCGGCCACGCGCAAGCTGCTGGAGCGTACCGGTCTGTCGATCGGCCAGATGGACGTGATCGAACTGAACGAGGCCTTTGCCGCACAAGGCATCGCGGTGATGCGCCAGTTGGGGCTCCCGGACGACGCCGAGCACGTCAACCCGAACGGGGGCGCCATCGCGCTCGGGCATCCGTTGGGCATGAGCGGCGCGCGTCTCGTCACCACGGCCCTGTGCGAACTCGAACGCCGCGGTGGCCGCTACGCCCTGTGCACCATGTGCATAGGCGTGGGGCAGGGCATCGCGCTGATCATCGAACGGATATGAGCGGGGCACGTTGCCGCGCCTCAGGTTTTCACGCAGGAGTACAGTTGCATGAGTGAACACACCATCGCCGACGCGGAGTTGCAGCGTCGTTTCCAGTCGCGCATCGATGCAGAGCAACGCATCGAGCCGAAGGACTGGATGCCGGAGGGCTACCGCAAGAACCTGATCCGCCAGATCTCGCAGCACGCGCATTCCGAGGTGATCGGGATGCAGCCCGAGGGCAACTGGATCACGCGCGCCCCGACCCTGCGCCGCAAGGCGGTGCTGCTCGCCAAAGTCCAGGACGAGGCGGGTCACGGCTTGTATCTCTACAGCGCGACCGAAACCCTCGGCATCACGCGCGAGGAGTTAGTTGATGCGCTGCAGACGGGGCGGGCGAAATACGCCTCGATCTTCAACTACCCCACGCTCAGCTGGGCTGACATAGGCGCCATCGGCTGGCTGGTTGATGGCGCCGCGATCGTCAACCAGATCTCACTGCAACGCACCTCTTACGGGCCCTATGCGCGTGCGATGGTGCGCATCTGCAAGGAGGAGAGTTTTCACCAGCGTCAGGGCTACGAAATCATGCTGGCGCTCGCGCAGGGCAGCGCCGAGCAGAAAGCGATGGCGCAGGACGCGCTCGAGCGCTGGTGGTGGCCCGCGCTCATGATGTTCGGCCCCCACGATGCCGAGTCCGCGCGCAGCGGGCAGTCCATGACGTGGAAGATCAAGCGTCAGTCGAACGACGAGCTGCGGCAGAAGTTCATCGATCAGACGGTGCCGCAGGCCGACTTCGCCGGACTGCATATTCCCGATCCGCTGCTCACGTGGAATGCCGCGCGCGGACACTACGACTCCGGGCCCATCGACTGGGCGGAATTCAATCGGGTGGTTGCGGGCGACGGCATGTGCAACCGCGAGCGGATCGCGCATCACCGTCGTGCCCATGACGAGGGCGAGTGGGTGCGCGATGCGCTGCGCGCCCACGAGGCACGCAAGCGTGCACGCAGCGCGCAGGACGCGGCCTGAGCACCCATCAGGGCAATCAACGGGAGCACAACATGGATTCCGCACCGCATATGCCGCTCTTCGAAGTGTTCATTCGCTCCAAGCGCGGGCTCGATCACAAGCACGTGGGCAGCCTGCATGCCGAGGATCACCAACAGGCACTGGAGTACGCGCGCGATTGCTACACGCGCCGCAGCGAGGGCGTCAGCATCTGGGTGGTGAAGTCCTCTGACATCGTCGCCTCGCAGGAGGAAGACGCCGGCGAGTTCTTCGACCCGATGGACGACAAGCCCTACCGGCACGCCACCCATTACCGCCTCCCCGAGGAAGTGGACAACATGTGAGGCGAGCCTTGCCGCCCGCCACGAGGGATTCCCCATGCACGACACACAGGCGCTTTTCGACTACACGCTAGGCCTGGCTGATGATTCGCTGGTACTCGGTCAGCGACTCTCCGAATGGTGCAGCCACGCGCCCTTTCTGGAGGAAGACGTGGCGCTCGCCAATGTCGCCCTCGACTACATCGGCCGGGCGCGGATGTTCTTCGGCTATGCCGCCGAACTCGACGGCGCCGGGCGCGATGAAGACGCGCTCGCGTATCTGCGCGACTGCCGGCAGTACCGCAACCTCCTGATCCTTGAGCTCCCGCGCGGGGATTTCGCCTTCAGCACGGCGCGCCAGTTTCTGGTTGATGCCTTCCAGCTGCCGTTTCTCGAAGCGCTGTGCGCCTCGCGCGACCCGCAGCTCGCGGCCATCGCCGGCAAGGCGGTCAAGGAAAGCCGTTACCACTACCGGCGCAGCCGCGACTGGATCCTGCGCCTCGGTGATGGCACCGCGGAGAGTCACCGCCGCCTGCAGTCCGCGCTGGAGGAGATCTGGGGTTACACGCACGAGATGTTCCGCGCGGGCGCTGCGGAGCAAGGTCTGGTCGAGGCGGGGATCGCACCGGATCGCATCGCGCTGCGTTCGCGATGGGATGCGTTGGTCACGCCGGTGCTGGAGGAAGCCACCCTGAAGCGGCCCCCGGACACCTGGTCCGTCGATGGCGGACGCGACGGCATACACACCGAGCATCTGGGGCATCTGCTTGCCGAGCTGCAGTTCCTGCAGCGCACCTATCCCGGGCTGCAATGGTGAGTCCCGCAAGCCCTAGCCCCGATAAAATGGGGTCTGACCCCATTGATAAAATGGGGTCTGACCCCATTTATTTGCGGATACCGCTGGTGGAGGCGGAGCTGGCCGCGGATCGCGCCTCGCAGTCGGATCCGGCGCTCGCCTGGCTCTGGTCGCTGCTCGAGCAGGTCCGGGATCCCGAGATTCCCGTGCTGTCGGTGCGCGAATTGGGCGTCTTGCGGGCGCTCGAGTCCACCGCCAGCGGGCTGCGTGTCGTGATCACGCCTACCTGGTCCGGTTGCCCGGCGATGCACACCATCGAGCAGGATATCCGCGCGGTTCTCGAGGCCGCGGGTGTTGCGCCTGTGACTGTCTCGACGCGCCTCGCGCCAGCCTGGACCACCGACTGGATAACGCCGGGGGCGCGGGAGAGTCTGCGTCGTTACGGTGTTGCCCCGCCCGCAATGACCAGCCCTGATGCCGGTGCCGCCGATCCTGCCCCCGCGTGCCCGCAATGCGGGTCAACTGCTACGCGCTGTATCAGCGAATTCGGCTCCACGGCCTGCAAATCGCTGTGGCAATGCCGCGACTGCAGCGAGTCGTTTGATGCCTTCAAGCGCCTGTAGTCGGCGCAAGCGGAATCGAAGGAGATCACCCGATGGCAGATGCTGCGTTTCATTCCCTGCGCGTCAGTGCGCTTGCGCCCGAGACCGACACCGCGCTCAGCCTCGAGTTCGAGCTGCCACCCGCGCTCGCGCCGGTATTTGCCTTTCGGCCCGGTCAGTACCTCACGCTGCGCGCGCGGATCGCGGGGCAGGAGATGCGCCGCTGCTATTCGATCTGCTCGGGGCTCGACGAGCCGCGCCTGCGGGTGGCGGTGAAGCGCATCGAGGGCGGCGTGTTTTCAGGTTGGGCGCACACGGCCCTGCGGGTCGGCGATGTACTCGATGTGGCGCCTCCGCAGGGCGATTTTGCGGTCGATCCAGACGCCGCGCGGGCACGGCGCTATCTCTGCATTGCCGCGGGCAGTGGCATTACGCCGATCCTCTCGATCATCAAGTCCGTGCTGGCGCGCGAACCGCGCAGCGAACTCACGCTCCTGTACGGTAACCGGCGCAGCAGCACGATCATGTTCCGTGAGGAACTCGGCTTCCTGAAGAACCGCTACCTGACCCGCTTCGACTGGATCAATATCCTGAGTCGCGAAGAGCAGGATGCCGAGGTGTTGAACGGGCACATCGACAACCGCAAGGGGGCTGAACTCGAGCGCAAGCGCCTGATCAGCATCCGCAGTTTCGACGAGTTCTACTTGTGCGGACCGCAAGCGATGATCTCCGAGGTCTCGCGCGGTCTGCGTGGAAGCGGTGTGCCGGAAGCACGCATCCACTACGAACTCTTCCACGCCGATCCCGAGGATGCGCAGCGCATGATCCGCCGGCATCAGGAGCGCGCGGAACGCTTCGGCGGCCGGGTGAGCGATGTGACCGTCACCCTGGACGGTCGCTCCAGCCGTTTTCCGCTGGCCTTCGACGGTGAGAACATCCTCGATGCCGCGATGCACGCTGGGCTCGATGTGCCCTATTCCTGCAAGGGCGGGGTTTGTGCCACCTGCAAGGCGAGGCTGCTCGAGGGTGAGGTCGAGATGGACGTGAACCACGCGCTCGGGGAGGCCGAGGTGGCAGCGGGCTATGTGCTCAGTTGTCAGGCGCACCCGATCAGTGAGCGCGTCGTGCTCGATTTCGACCAGGTCTGAGCTGATGTCTCCCGCGGCGCCACGCCCTCCCGTCCCGCCTCTTGCCGCGATCGGCACGCTGGTCGAGGAATTCGCTGCGCGTCGCCCGATCCGCTGCACCTCGCTGATCGTGACCGTGTTTGGCGACGTCGTCTCGCAGCATGGCGGCGTGGTGTGGCTCGGCAGTCTGGTCGCGGCGCTGGGGCTCCTTGGTATCGACGAGCGCCTGGTGCGCACCTCTACCTTCCGTCTGGTGCAGGAGGGCTGGCTCGAGGCGAGTCGCGAGGGCCGCCGCAGTTATTACCGCTTTACGCCCTACGGCCGCCGCGAATACGCGCGCGCCGCTCGCCGTATCTACGCGCCTGATCGCCCGGCCTGGGACGGCAACTGGACGCTGTTGCTTCCGGTGGCGGTTCCCGAGAGCGCCCGCGAGAGTTTCAGGCGTAGCGTTGCATGGGCGGGGTTCGGCAATCTCTCGGCTGGTGTCTTCGCGCATCCGGGCTCAGACACCAGCAGCATTGCCGAAGTGCTGGCCGAACTCGGTCTGGCCGACAAGGTTGTCATCATGCAGGCCGGCACCGATGCGCTGCAGTCGGATCGCCTGCTGCGCGAGGTGCTGTGGAAGAACTGGGAACTTGAGGCACTTGCGGCGGCCTACGCCCGTTTCGTCGAGCGGCTGCGGCCGCTGCGTGCTGCGCTGTTCCGAGTGAAAAAAAAGCTCTGCCCCGAGGACTGCTTCACGCTGCGCTTACTCCTGATCCACGAGTACCGGCGCATCCTGCTCCACGACACCGACGTGCCCGCCGAACTGCTGCCGCGTGACTGGCCGGGTCTGGAGGCGCGGCGGCTCGCCGCGGAACTGTATGTGCGTGTGGGCGGCGGTTCGTTAGACTACGTCTCCTCGCAACTCCAAGGCGCGAGTGGCCCGCTCGGCTTGCCGGCGGAGTCCTTCAGCAAGCGCTTTCGCAACTGAGTTGCACCTGCCCCCGGAGACAAGCCGTGTCCCAGACCGTCAACTACGCACGCGATGGCGAACTTGCCGTCGTCACCATCGACAACCCGCCGGTCAATGCCACCTCGCAGTCGGTGCGTGCCGGACTGCTGGAGGCGATCAACCGTGCCGCGGCCGATGACAGCCGCGCACTGGTGCTCTGCTGCGCCGGGCGCACGTTCATAGCCGGCGCTGATATCACCGAGTTCGGCAAGCCGCCGCTTGCGCCCGCGCTGCCTGACGTCCTCGACGCCCTCGAAGCACTGCCAAAGCCCGTGATCGTGGCGATTCACGGCACCGCGCTGGGCGGTGGGCTGGAAGCAGCGATGGCGGGTCACTACCGCATTGCCGATGCGCGCGCCAAGCTCGGGTTGCCGGAGGTCAAGCTGGGCTTGCTGCCCGGGGCCGGGGGCACGCGGCGGGCGCCGCGCCTGATGGGTGTGAAGCCCGCACTCGACCTGATGACCGGAGGTGCGCCTATCAGCGCGGAGGCCGCCCGCGCCTCGGGCCTCGTTGACCGTGTCACGCAGGAGGCGCTTCTCCCCGCAGCCCTTGCCTACGCCCGTGAACTCCTTGCTGCCGGTGCCACGCCTCGACCCACGGCCGCGATCGTGCCGGTGCTCGATGGCATCGACACCGCATGGTTTGCCGCTGAAAAAACGGCTCTGCGCAAATCAGCCCGTGGCCGCACGGCGCCCCAGCGTATCGTCGACGCGCTCGAACTGGGCGTGACACTGCCAGCGGCCGAGGCGGCGCTGCGCACCCGCGAAATGTTCCTCGAACTCGTGTCTTCGACTGAATCGAAAGCCCTGCGTCACCTGTTTTTTGCCGAGCGCGAGGCAGCGAAGCTCCCCGCCGACTGCCGTGACGCCACGCGACGTACGGTGGAGCGCATCGGCGTGTTGGGCGGGGGCACCATGGGTGCCGGCATAGCCATGAATTTTGCCGAGAGCGGGCTGCATGTCACGGTCATCGAAACCGATGACGCCGCCGCTGCACGGGCGCTGGAGCGGATCCGTAGCACCTGGCAGGCAGCGCGCGCGAAGGGGCGTCTGGACGATGCCACGCTCGCCAAGCGCCTCGAGCGGGTGCGGGTGAGCGCCGAGTTTTCCCTGCTGGCTGACATGGATCTCGTGGTCGAGGCGATTTTCGAGAATCTGCAGGTGAAGCAGGAGGTGTTCGGCCGTCTCGACACGGTGTGCCGGCCCGGCGCGATTCTCGCGAGCAACACCAGCTACCAGGATCTCGACGCGATTGCCGCCGCCACCTCGCGCCCCGCGGACGTGATCGGCATGCACTACTTCAGCCCCGCCAACATCATGAAGCTGCTGGAGGTGGTGCGCGGCGCCAAAACCGCGCCCGAGGTGGTCGCCACCGTGATGGATCTGGCGCGGCGCGTCGGCAAGATTCCTGCACTGGTGGGCGTTTGCTACGGCTTCGTCGGCAACCGCATGCTGATCCCCTACGGGCGCGAGGCCCAAATGCTGCTTCTCGAGGGCGCCACGCCGTCACAGGTCGATGGCGCGATGGAGGCATTCGGCATGGCGATGGGGCCCTGTGCGGTGGGTGATCTCGCGGGCCTCGATGTCGGTTTCAGGGCGCGCAGCAGCCGCAGCGACCGCCCTGATGATCCGCGCTGGTTTCGCGCCGGCGACATGCTGGCCGAACAGGGACGTTTCGGTCAGAAGACGGGTGCGGGGTTCTATCTCTACGAGGCGGGCGGCCGTGAGCGCAGGCCCGATCCTGCAGTCGAGCAGATGATCCGTGATGAGGCCGCGCGTCTGGGCGTCGCGCAGCGGGTGATTGCTGCCACGGAGATCGTTGAGCGCCTGATGTACGCGCTGGTGAACGAGGGCTGCCGCGCGCTGGAGGAGGGGATTGCGCAGCGCGCCTCTGACATCGATCTCATCTACGCCAACGGTTACGGTTTTCCCGCTGTGCGGGGCGGACCGATGATGTATGCGCAGACGGTGGGTCTTGGCGATGTGCTGGCGCGGATCCGCGCGTTTCGTGACCAGTTGGGGCCCCGTTACTGGGAGCCCTCGGTGCTGCTCGAACGCTGTGCGGCGTCGGGCGAGCCGCTGCCCTGAGCCGGGTTTGCAGGCTCGGGAAAGACATCCTCGAAACTGAGCAACATCGATATCCCCAGCATCGGCAGCACCACCAGCAGACCGAGTAGGAAGGGCAGGGCGCCGGCGATCAGCAAGAGGAGGCTGGCGACGCCGTAGGCGAGCAGCGGCATGGAGTTGGCGAAGACTCCCGCGCAGCTGGTTGTCAGGGTGTCGCGCACGCCTAGCCCGCGCAGCAGCGCCAGCGGGACGGCGAACCAGAGCATCGCGGCCACCGGCACGAGCACAAGTGACAGCAGCAGCACCCCGCCGGTGAGCATCGAGATGAGCGCGAGGCTGGAGCCTCCGTTCTCCACCCTCAGCAGCAGTTCGCTGCCGCCGCCGTCCAGGTAATACAGCACCACTGCCTGCGCCACCAGCGCGGTCAGTGCCGCGCCGATCAGGTTCGCCAGCACCAGCGTGACGATGCCGCGATGCCCCAGCACCGCGATGAAATCGCCGATCCACACACGCTCGCCGCGACGGATCTTCGCGGCCACGATCACCACGCCGCCCAGAATCAGCGACGACAGCACCTGCGAGACCAGCATGCTAATGAGAGGGATCTTGCCCACCGTGATGGTGGCGATGAAGGAGACGATGACGATCAGGATCCACAGTCCGGGATCACGACGGAACACCGGCCACGACTCGGTGATCCACGCGATGCCGCGCTCTGACTCGAGGCGTCGCGGTGCCGGTATCGCCGCAGCGGTTTTTTTGCGGGCGGTCAGCATGATCTGCCTCCGGGTTGCAGGGCGGACTCAGATCACGGCGAGCGACAAGCCGCCATCGACGGTGATGACCGAGCCGGTCATGTAGGACGAGGCCTCCGAGGCGAGCAGCAACAGCGCCCCACCCAGTTCGGGGGGCGCGCCGAGACGCCGTTGCGGGATGCGCTTTACCATCGCCTGCCCGCTCGCGGAATCGAGGTACTCGGCCGCCATGTCCGTGTGGTAGTAACCGGGTGCGATGGCGTTCACGCGGATCTGGTAGCGCGCCCATTCGAGCGCCATGGCGCGGGTGAGGTGGATGAGACCTGCCTTGGCGGCAGCATAGGGGGCCGTGCCTTTCTGCACGGCAGAGCCCAGCACCGAGGCTATGTTGATGACCGAGCCGCCGCGTTGGGCCTCGATCATCTGGCGGGCCGCGGCGCGCGCCACCAGCCAGGCGCCCTTCAGGTTGGCGTCAAAGACCAGATCCCAGTCTTTTTCATCGAGCTGCAGCAGCATGTTGTCCGCCGCCACACCCGCGTTGTTCACCAGGATGTCGAGGGGAGCGGCGAGCCCGGCGAAGGCCGCATCGACGCTCGCGGATTCACGCACATCGAGGCACATGACATGCGCTACCCCACCGGCGTCACGGATAGCTGCAGCGGTGTCCTCGAGGGGCTGCAGCCGGCGGCTGGCGAGGGTGACCGTCGCGCCGGCCGCGGCCAACTGCAGCGCAAAGGCACGTCCCAGGCCGGAGCCTGCCCCGGTGACCAACGCATGGCGCCCCTTGAGATCAAAAAGTTGCTGCGGTGTCTTCATCGCCACACCTTAGCGCAGCGGCCTCGCACGGGTAAACCACCGCTTGGGCCCGGGGTCTGCGGCTCTGAACCATCACCGCGACTCGCTCAGCCGCCGATCACGGCCGGTTGGTAGCAGGCGATGAATTCCGGCGGCATGCGGGTGGGCCGCCCGGTGGATATGCGGATGCACACAAGCTCCCAGTCGCCGCGGAGCAGTGTGGCGCCGTCGCTCGCGCGGCGCAGCTGGAAATGTCGGCGCATATGGAGGCGGCCGTCGCTCGCGACCAGCCAGGTGCCGGCGTGTATCTCATCCTGAAGAAGCGCGGGCAGGAGGTATTCGTAGTGTGCCGAGCGCAGCGCCATCGCGCGGTCTAGTTCCAGATAGGCCGAGGGCGGCATGCCCAGATGGCCGGAGTGGCGCCACGCAACGTCCTGGCACCAGTGCGCGTAGACCGTGTTGTTGGCGTGTTCGAGGATGTCGATGTGCTCGGGCAGCACCCGGAACTCATGTACAAAAGGATCGGGGTGATCCCAGCCGCTCATTTATCGTGCTGCTGCAAGGTGTCGAGATAGCCGATTGCGAAAGTCGACTTTTTCCATGGCGGCGAAGGGGCCTCTTTCGTCAGCGCACAATGGCGTCAGTGAATTGCAGCGGTGAGCCGAGGCTTTCGCGGTAGGACGGGGGCCTGCGGCCGTTTACATCTGCCTGGCCGTATTCAGTGCCAAGCTCCGCGCCGATCAGAGTGCGTCCGCTCTTGGTCATCAGTTCAGGGTCGTTGTAGAGCCGGTCCAGCAGCAGCCCGCTGAACTGCGGGTGTTCGGCCTGCTCGGCGAAGCCTGCGTATTGCTCGGGGTGCTCGGCAAACACCTTGCTGGTGCGCTCGGTGAGCAGGGGGCCAAGCCAGATCGAGACCGCCGCGACAGCATGCTCGCGCAGGTCTAAGGACATGTCCCAGGCCATCTTGTCGAGTCCGGCCTTCTGGGCGCCGTAGGCGGGGCTATGCATGTAGCAGGCGGCACCGAAGGACGAGCCCATGGCGATCAGTCCGCGCCGCCGTGGCACCATGAGCCTGGCGGCATGCCAGCTGGCGATGAATGCCGAGCGCAGGCCGACGTCGAGAATGCGCGCGATATCGGGGCTCCGCTCCCAGAAAGGCGTGGGGAGTACCAGTTCGTCGTGGATGAATGTGGCATTGTTGAAGAGGATGTCGAGCCGCCCCGAGTCTGCCTCTATGCGGTCGAAAAGCGCCTTGACCTGCCGGTCATCCGCGTGGTCGCAGTGCACCGCGATCCCGCGCCCGCCGGCCGCGTCGATCTCCTGCGCGGTGCGGTGTATGGTTCCCGGCAGCGCTGCATCGCCCTCGCGCTCGGAGCGACCCGTGACATACACCGTGTAGCCACGCATCCCGAGCCCGATTGCCACGCCTTTTCCGGCGCCCCGGCTGGCACCCGTGACCAGTGCGATACCTTCGTCAGACATGATCCGCTCCCGCGCTTACGGAGTAATGCCGACGGCATGCTAGCACAGCGTTTTGGCGCCGATGCGGGCGCGGGAACCCAAGGCTTTCCCGGGCTGCGGGGCTTGCGTACAGTGCGCGTCAAAGAGGGGTTTCGATGTCCGGCTGGAAGAGGTTTGCAAAGTTCCACACATGGATCTACCGGGCGAGCGGCGGACGCATTCTTGGCGAGGTCGGTCTGGGGCGAAAGATCCTGTTGCTTACCACGCAAGGCAGACGCAGCGGCGTCCCGCGCACCAGCCCGCTGGTCTACATGCCCGATGGTGATCGTTTCGTGGTGTACGGGTCCAACGGTGGTCAGGAACTGCCGCCGGCGTGGTGTTTCAATCTCCAGTCGCGGCCCGAGGCCGAGGTAGAGGTGGGCAAGCGTTGCCTGCGCGTAAGCGCGCACGTCGCAGAAGGCACGGAGGCTGCGCGCCTGCTGCCGCTCGCCCACACCTACAACCCCCACTGGGCTGGTTACCAGAAAAATTGCGCACGCCGGATCCCGCTGCTCGTGCTGAGTCCGGCCGCATCCGCGTGACGGCCGTGACGGGCGGGTTCTGTGTGCATTGCGGCGCCCGCGCGCCGGAGGCCGCCTGCGCGATGTGCGGCAACAGCCGGGCGCCGGCGCCCAAGGTGCTGGTTGCCTGCTTTGTGTTCCAGGGTGAACGGCTGCTGTGGATGCGGCGGGCCTGCGCACCGCAGGCCGGCTTCTGGGCGGTCCCCGCGGGTTTCATGGAGCTCGGGGAGTCCCTGGCCGAGGCCGCTGTCCGTGAGTTGCGCGAAGAGACCGGACTCGTGCTCGATCCCGCTGCGCTGAGGCTCTACAGCCTTGGCTCCATCACACAGATCGACCAAGTCTACATTGCGTTTCGCGCCACCGTGGGAGAGGTCGAGTGCAGCCCCGGCGCCGAAGCACTGGATGTGCGTTTTTTTGCGGAGCATGAATTGCCGTGGTCGGAGGTTGCCTTCCCCGGCGCGAACTACTCCATCCAGATGGCCTACGACGACATCCGTCGCGGCTCACATGGACTGTATCTGGCGCGGCACCGGCGCGGCGAACTGAGCGATCAGTTCGCGCGCGACAGTGCCTAGCCGTTTGCCCGCCCCAAGGCCGATTGCGTATCCTTCCCTATTGTTATGAGGAGTGTCACCGGATGAACTTGTTCGACTTCGCGCCTGGTCGCGAGGGCTACTACGGCAGCTATGGCGGCTGCTTCCTGCCGGAGATCCTCCACAGCACCATCGAGGAACTGCAGGCAGGCTTCCGGGCAGCCAAGAACGATCCCGCGTTCTGGCAGGAGTACCGGGCCTTGCTCTCGGAGTATTCCTGCCGCCCCACGCCCATCACCCACTTGGCCAATCTCTCGCGTGATCTCGGCGGTGCGCAGATCTACGTGAAGCGCGAGGACCTGAATCACACCGGCTCGCACAAGCTGAACAACGTGATGGGGCAGGGGCTGCTCACCAAGCGGCTGGGCAAGACCCGTGTCATCGCCGAGACCGGCGCCGGGCAGCACGGATTCGCCACCGCCACCATGGCGGCGAAATTTGGTTTCAGCTGCCGCATCTACATGGGCGCGGTGGACATCGCCCGCCAGCGCCCCAACGTGTTCTGGATGGAGAACCTCGGCGCCGAGGTGATTTCGGTGCAGGACGGCCAGCAGACGCTGAAGGACGCGATCAACGAGGCGATGCGCGATTGGGCCACCAATATGGCCGATACCCACTACGTGCTCGGTACCGCCTGCGGCGCGCACCCCTTTCCGGAAATGGTGAGCTGGTTCCAGTCCGTGATCGGGCTCGAGGCGCGCGGGCAGATGCTGCAGGCTGCCGGCAAACTCCCGGACCGCATCTATGCCTGCGTGGGCGGTGGCTCCAACGCCATCGGACTGTTCCAGGGCTTCATCGACGATCCTGATGTAGAGCTGGTCGGCTGCGAGGCCGGGGGGCTGGGCCCTGGCATCGGCAAGCACGCTTCCCGGCTTGCTTACACGGATGCCTCGGTGGGCGTGGCGCAGGGCATGAAGACCTATTTTCTGCAGAACGACGAAGGCAACATGAATGAGACCCACTCCATCTCGGCGGGTCTTGACTACATCGGCGTGAACCCGATCCTGGTGCATCTCTGGGAAAAGGGTCGTGTGCGTTTCGAGGCCGCCACCGATGCCGAGGTGGCAGAGGCGCTGCGGCTGGTGATGCGCCGCGAAGGCCTGATCCCGGCGCTGGAGAGCACCCACGCCTTCGTGCGCGCGATTCGCGAGGCACCCTCGATGCGCCGCGACGAGGTGATCCTGATCAACCAGTCAGGCCGCGCGGACAAGGACATCTTCACCGTTGCCGAGGCCCTCGGTGATGCCAAGTGGAAGCAGTTCATCAAGGACAAGGCGGCGCTCTATGCAGCTGAATGAGTACATCGCGGAGCGCCTCGCGCACCGCCGCCCCCTGCTGATGACCCACGTGGTCTGCGGCTACCCGAGTTTCGAGGCCAACTGGCGCGAACTCGAGATCATGGCCGAGCACGGCGTGGCTTTTGTGGAGCTGCAGTTTCCGTTTTCCGAACCCTCGGCTGATGGTCCGCTCTTCGTGAAGGCGAACCAGGAGTCGCTCGCGCGCGGCACCACCGTGCTGCAGTGCCTCGAGTTCATGGCCCGCGTCACGGCGGCTTTCCCGTTCCGCGTGCTGATGATGGGGTACTACAACACGGCCTTCAAAATGGGGCACGAGACCTACATCGAACGCCTGGCGCAGGCGGGCGCCTGCGGCTACATACTGCCCGACCTGCCCATCGAGGAGGCAGGTCCCCTGCTGCTGCTCGCGGATGCCAAAGGGCTCTCGCCCATCGTGCTGATGACCCCGACCAGCACCGATACCCGCCTGGCGGCGCTCGGCGCGGTGGCCCGCGGCTTCGTCTATTGCGTGGCGCGTCGTGGCGTCACGGGTGCCAGTACCACGATGGGCGATGAGCTCGGCGCCTTCCTGGCGCGCTGCCGCGCCTCTACGTCGCTGCCCCTGGCCGTGGGTTTTGGCGTCAGCACGGCCGAAGACCTGCGGTTTATCGGCGATCACGCCGAGATCGCGATCATCGGTACCGCCGCGCTGCGTGCTTGGGAGCAGGGCGGCGAGACGGCACTGCAATCTTTCTTTGGCGAACTGGGCATCTGAGGCGCAGCCGATGATCCCCGGCCGGCGCAAGCTTCTGCAGGCCGGCGCCGGCCTGAGTTTGGTGGCTTGCGGTGGTGGTCTCTGGCAGGCGGTCCACGAGGGTGCCTTCGCCGTTGGCGAGGGCCTTGCCTACGCTCCTTGGGATGACTGGCGCTCTGGCCTGAACGAGGGCCCGCTCGCCCTCGTGCGTGCCGCCATTCTTGCGGCGAGTTCGCACAACACGCAGCCCTGGCGTTTTCGGCTCGAGCCCGACCGCATTGAGCTGCACGCCGACAGCTCCCGCAGCCTCGGCCCCTTCGACCCCTTCGGCCGCGAACTGCACCTCGGGCTGGGATGTGCCCTCGAGAACATGCTGCGCGCGGCCAGAGCACTGGGTTATGCCGTCTCGCTCGAGCTGCCGCCCGCGCGGCTCGACGCGGGCGCGGTGCCAGGTCCCGTGGCCACCCTGCGGCTGGGGAAAGCCAAGGCAGTAGCGGACCCCTTGGCTGCCGCCATCGCCGAGCGGCACACCAACCGCGGCCCCTATGACCCCTCACGTCCCCTGTCGCCTGAAACCCTGGCAGCCCTCCCTGCGCTGGTGGCGGATCTGGAGGGCGTGCAGGTCGTGCTCTTCTCCGATCCCGAGCAGCGCGCAGCCTTTGGTGCCGAGACCGTGGCCGCCACGCAGGCCATCGTGGGTGACGCTCCCATGATCGCGGCACGTGATGCCTGGTTTCGGGATGACCGGGCAATGCTGCAGCAGCATCGCGATGGCTTCACGCTCGATGCCATGGGGTTGTCGCCGCTGAGCGTGGGGCTGGCAAAGATGCTGCCTGTGGCATCGAGCCGCGTGGCACATCGGCAGTGGCTTGCCGCCACGCGCGATGTGCAGGTGCCCACTGCGAGCGCATTCGGGCTGGTGGTGGTGGCTGATCTGTATGACCGTGTGCTGTGTCTGCGCGCGGGTTGCGCCTGGCAGCGCATGCAATTGTGGGCCGCCACCCGTGGGCTCTCCATGCAGCCGCTCAATCAGGCGCTGGAGCGGGTGGATCGCGAGCGGGAGCTGGGTCTTCAGCCCGACACTGCCCGACGTCTCGCCGGCTTCACCGGGGATCCCGCGCTGCAGCCCACCTTTGCCTTTCGCGCCGGGTATGCCCTGCAGGCGGCCAACCTCAGCCCACGTCGCCCGGTTGAGTGGGTGTTGCTCTAACACCCCCGCCAAAGGGCCGGAGCGCGCCTGGCCGACCCGGGTCGATCAGCGGAGTCGGTGCGGGAGCAGTCGTGGCTACTGTTACTGCGGCAGCATGCAGTTGGCGTAGTAGGTCGTGGTTGCCGGCCAGTCCGAAAACAGCGCCTCGATGCCAACTTCCCGGGCGAGCACATCGATAACCGGGTAGATATCGCCGTCGTCGTGAATGGCGGCGCGAATACTCGCGTAATAAAACCCTCCACCCGCCTCGAGCGGCCCGGAGCGCTCCGTGGTCCAGGAGACCAGGCGCAGGCCCGCAGCGCGCGCTGACCGCGCATAGGCCGAGGGCACGATGCGGCCCTGGTCGAGGTCCAGCAGCACCGGCATGGGTGGGGCGAGAATCTTGACGCCCGCCGTTACAAGCTCGGCCATCGAAGGCTTCCAGCTCGCGGGGGTACGCGGGTCGAAGGCCGGGTCCTCCTGCGCGCGGGGATCGAGCCAGGCCGCACGCACTCCGAAAGCCGGGAACTCGGACTGCCAGAACCGCAGGTCATCGAGGACATAGGACTGCGGCGTGACCCGCTCGGGGGCGATGCCGGCATCGAGGTATTCCTGGATGAGTTGGCGGGCCAGCGCTTTGCGCTCCAGTGACGGCGGCAATGTAAGGCCGGGATCGGGGCGTTTGAGTTCGGGGATCATGTCGGCCCCCAGGCCGTCGATCAGACGGATGCTCTCCGCGTGCGTCAGCAGGGTGCCGCGATCGGCGCCGCCCGGCGCGAGGTATGCCTGCAAGGTGGTTGCTGCCGGATCCACCAGATCGTTGCGTCCCTGTAGCCGCTTGAACTCGGCAAGGCTCAGGTCACTGCTGCAGCACAGTGCTGCGGCGGGGAGGCCGTGGGCGGGGTCGGCGGGACTGAAAGGCTGCCGGCAGCGCTCTGCCAGCGGGCCGAGAAGGATATCGGTGGTGGAGTGCAGATCGCATTGTGCGTGGCGGCAGACCAGCGCGCCGTCGCGGGTGGGTGTGGCATCGCACTCGATGCGCCCTGCGCCCTGCAGGCCGGCTGCTGTGTAGGACTCGCGCGTGTGCTCGGGGAACCCCAGAGGCGCACCGCGATGCCCGATTGAAAACGGATGCCGCGCTTGCGGCGCCCCGGCGCAAGCCTGCAAGCGGTCACGCAGCGGCCCCGGGGCCATCTCGCGAACCAGTTGTAGCGGGCGGTTGGCGAGTTCGGGCGGCGCGGCGCGGGCGGCGGGCGGTGCTGCGGCCAACGTGTAGCCAAGCAGGCAGGCGGCGAGGCGTGAGAGAGCGCTGAACGTCATGGAGTGGGTACCGGGGAGCGTGCGGACAGAATAATGTAGCTTAGAGCAGGACGGTCATTTGCCTATACTCCTGCGCACAGCACCTTCCTGCCGGGACCTCATTGCATGGCGCGCACGGCCAGACTTGCCGTAACCGGTTATCCCCATCATCTGATCCAGCGTGGCAACAACCGCCAGGCGATCTTCGTGGATCAGCACGATCGCCTGCGCTACCTCGGCATGCTCCGCGAGGTGCTGCGCGAGCAGGGCGTGGCGCTGCACGCCTATGTCCTGATGGACAACCACGTGCACTTGCTGCTCACGCCGGGGGATAGCGGGGCGCTGTCGCGGGTGATGCAGCGCCAGGGCACCTGGTACGCGGGATGGTTCAATCACCGCCACGCCCGCACCGGGGCACTGTGGGAGGGACGCTTCCGATCCAGCCTGATCGAGACCGACGGCTATCTGCTCGCCTGCATGCGTTACATCGAGTGCAACCCCGTGCGGGCAGGGATGGTCGAGGCCCCCGAGGACTTCGGCTGGTCCAGCGCCCGTCATCACACCGGGATGGCGGTTGACCCCCTGATCACCGATCACGCCTTGTACTGGGCGCTGGGCAACACCCCCTTCGAGCGCGAGGCCGCTTACCGCCGATTCCTGGCCGAGTCCATGCCGGAGGACGCCGCCCGCATGAACCGTACGCTGATGAGCGGCAGGCCGCTGGGTTCGGCGCTATTCCTCAAGCGGATGTCCGAGTCGGCAGGGCGCTCCCTGCAGCCCGCAAAGCGCGGCCGCCCCTTCAAACAAAGACCCGTCCCCAATTAACCACGCTCAACCCCTCGCTAACAAATTAAATGGGGTCAGACCCCATTTAATTTTGTTGGCTCGCCGGACTTGCTCGTTTATCCTGCGGTTTCGATTGGATTTTATGAGTAGGTCCCCGCCATGGATGCCCTGGAACTCGAGCGCGCCGCCCAGCACGGCCTGTATGACCCCTCCCGCGAACACGATGCCTGTGGCGTTGGCTTCGTGGCTCACATCAAGGGCACGCGCAATCACTCGATCGTCGGGCTCGGCCTGAAGATCCTCGAGAACCTCGACCACCGGGGCGCCGTGGGCGCCGATAAACTGATGGGCGATGGGGCCGGGATCCTGATCCAGATCCCCGACGAACTCTACCGTGCCGAGATGTCACAGCAGGGCGTGGAACTGCCCCCGCCCGGAGAGTATGGGGTAGGGATGGTGTTCCTGCCCAAGGAACACGCTTCGCGCCTCGCCTGTGAGCAGGAACTGGAGCGCGCGGTCAGGGCCGAGGGGCAGGTGATGCTCGGCTGGCGCGATGTACCCACGGATCGCTCGATGCCGATGTCGCCCACCGTGCGCGAGAAAGAGCCCGTTATCCGCCAGGTGTTCATCGGTCGTGGTCCGGATGTGATCGTCCCCGATGCTCTCGAGCGCAAGCTCTACCTGATTCGCAAGACCGCTTCGAGTGCCATCAACGCGCTCCGCCTGAAGCACTCCAAGGAGTATTACGTGCCCAGCATGAGCTGCCGCACCGTGATCTACAAAGGATTGCTGCTGGCCGATCAGGTGGGTGCCTATTTCCTTGATCTGCGCGACACGCGTGCCGTCTCCGCGCTTGCCCTGGTGCACCAGCGCTTTTCCACCAATACCTTCCCCGAGTGGCCCTTGGCACACCCCTACCGCATGGTGGCGCACAACGGCGAGATCAACACGGTCAAGGGCAACTTCAACTGGATGCGCGCCCGCGAGGGTGTGATGCGCTCGCCCGTTCTGGGCGATGACCTCGCCAAGCTCTATCCGATCTCGCTGCCAGGTCAGTCCGACACGGCCACCTTCGACAACGCCCTCGAGCTCCTGACCATGGCGGGATACCCGCTGGCGCACGCGATGATGATGATGATCCCCGAGCCTTGGGAGCAGCACACGCTGATGGACCCGCGCCGCCGCGCGTTCTATGAGTACCACGCGGCGATGCTCGAGCCCTGGGACGGTCCGGCCGCCATCGCCTTCACCGATGGCCGCCAGATCGGTGCCACATTGGATCGCAATGGCCTGCGCCCCTCGCGCTATCTCGTCACCCGCGACGACCTGGTGGTGATGGCGTCCGAGACGGGCGTTTTGCAGATCGACGAGTCGCGCATCGTCAAGAAGTGGCGCCTGCAGCCGGGCAAGATGTTCCTGATCGATCTCGACCAGGGACGCCTGATCCACGACGAGGAATTGAAGAACCAGTTCGCCTCCGCCAAGCCCTACCGCCAGTGGATCGAGAACGTGCGCATCCGGCTCAACGACTTGCCGGTGGGCGAGCCTGAGCGCAGTTTCGCCGCCAGCCTTCTAGACCGTCAGCAGGCCTTCGGCTACACGCAGGAGGACATGAAGTTCATTCTCGATCCCATGGCCGCGCTGGGCGAGGAAGGTATCGGTTCGATGGGCAACGACGCGCCGCTCGCGGTGCTCTCGAACCGTAACAAGCCGCTCTACAACTACTTCAAGCAACTCTTTGCGCAAGTCACGAATCCGCCGATCGATCCGATCCGCGAGGAGATCGTGATGTCGCTGGTGAGCTTCATCGGCCCGCGCCCGAACCTTCTGGACATCAACGCCGTCAATCCGCCGATCCGGCTCGAGGTCGCGCAGCCGATTCTCGATTTCACGGACATGCAGCGCCTGCGTGACATCGAGTCCCATACCGGTGGCAAATTCCGCACCCGCGAACTCGACATCGTCTACCCGCTCGCCTGGGGCAACGAGGGCGTCCAGGCCAAGCTAGCCTCGCTGTGCGCCGCTGCGGTCGACGCGGTGCGCGGCGGCTACAACATCCTGCTGATCACGGACCGCCGCATGGACCGCGAGCATGTGGCGATACCCGCGCTGCTGGCTTTGTCGGCCATTCACGATCATCTGGTGCGCGTGGGACTGCGCACCTCGGCGGGCATCGTGGTCGAGACGGGCTCCGCGCGCGAGGTGCATCACTTTGCGGTGCTCGCCGGCTACGGTGCCGAGGCCATCCACCCCTACCTCGCGATGGAGACCCTGCTGGTCCGTTCCGTGGACCGCGCGGCCGGCGATAAGGCCGTGCGCTACTACGTGAAGGCGATCGGCAAGGGACTGGCGAAGATCATGTCCAAGATGGGCATCAGCACCTACATGTCCTATTGCGGCGCGCAGATCTTCGAGGCCATCGGCATCGATGGCGCCACCGTCGAGCAGTACTTCCCCGGCACCGCCTCGCAGGTGGGCGGGATCGGCGTCTTCGAGATCGCCGAGGAAGCGATCCGCACGCACCGCGCGGCCTTCAGCGAGGATCCGCTGCTCGAGGGCATGCTGGATACGGGCGGCGAATACGCTTGGCGCAGCCGTGGCGAGGAGCACCTCTGGACGCCCGACTCCATCGCCAAGCTCCAGCACAGCGTGCGTGCCGCACGCTACGACACCTACAAGGAATACGCGCAGATCATCAACGACCAGTCGCAGCGTCACATGACGCTGCGCGGACTCTTCGAGTTCCGTGTCGACCCATCAAAGGCGATTCCGATCGACGAGGTCGAGTCTGCCGCAGACATTGTGAAACGCTTTGCCACCGGGGCGATGTCGCTCGGTTCCATTTCCACCGAAGCGCACACCAATCTCGCGTTGGCGATGAACCGCATTGGCGGCAAGTCGAACACCGGCGAGGGGGGCGAGGACCCGGCGCGTTATCGACGCGAGATGCGCGGTGAGCGCATCGCCGCCGGCACCCGGCTGTCGGCGCTTTTGGGCGCGGGCGTCATCGCCTCCGACCAGATCCTCGAGGAGGGTGACTCGCTGCGCTCGCGGATCAAGCAGGTAGCCTCGGGGCGCTTCGGCGTCACCGCGGAGTACCTCGTGTCCGCGGATCAGATCCAGATCAAGATGGCCCAGGGCGCCAAGCCCGGCGAGGGCGGGCAACTGCCGGGTCACAAGGTGAGCGAGTACATCGGGTTGCTGCGCTTCTCGGTCCCGGGCGTAGGGCTGATCTCGCCGCCGCCGCACCACGATATCTACTCGATCGAGGACTTGGCCCAGCTGATCCACGACCTCAAAAACGTGAACCCGCGCGCGAGCATCAGCGTGAAGCTGGTTTCGGAAGTCGGCGTGGGCACCATCGCGGCAGGCGTAGCGAAGGCGAAGGCCGATCACGTGGTTATCGCCGGCCATGACGGTGGCACGGGCGCCTCGCCGTGGTCCTCGATCAAGCACGCCGGCACGCCCTGGGAGCTCGGGCTTGCCGAGACGCAGCAGACGCTGGTGCTGAACCGCCTGCGCGGGCGCATCCGCGTTCAGGCAGACGGCCAGATGAAGACCGGGCGCGATGTGGTGATCGGTGCCTTGCTGGGCGCCGATGAGTTCGGTTTCGCCACCGCGCCGCTGGTGGCCAGTGGCTGCATCATGATGCGCAAGTGCCACCTGAACACCTGCCCGGTGGGTGTGGCCACGCAGGACCCGGTGCTGCGTGCACGGTTCGCCGGCAAGCCCGAGCACGTGGTGAATTTCTTCTTCTACGTGGCCGAGGAAGCTCGCCAGATCATGGCGCAGCTCGGCATTCGCCGTTTCGACGACTTGATCGGGCGCTCCGACCTGCTCGACACCCGCAAGGGCATTGAACACTGGAAAGCGGGCGGCCTGGATTTCAGCCGCGTGTTTTACCGTCCGGATGTTCCCGCGGACGTGCCACGGCGCCAGATCGACACCCAGGATCACGGTCTCGACAAGGCACTCGACAATTTCCTGATCGAGCGCTGCCAGCCCGCGATCCTGCGCGGCGAGCGCGTACAGATCCTGCACCAGACGCGCAACGTAAACCGCACAGTGGGCGCGATGCTCTCGGGCGAGTTGATGCGTCACCGGCCGGAAGGCCTGCCCGACCAGACCATTTTCATCCAGCTGGAGGGCACCGGCGGGCAGAGTTTTGGTGCGTTCCTCGCATCCGGCATCACGCTCTACCTGATCGGGGACGCCAACGACTACACGGGCAAGGGACTCTCCGGCGGCAGGCTGATCGTGCGCCCGAGCATCGATTTTCGCGGTGACTCTACCGAGAACATCATCGTCGGCAATACCGTGCTCTACGGCGCGACCAGCGGCGAGGCGTTTTTCCGCGGTGTTGCGGGCGAGCGCTTCGCGGTGCGGCTATCGGGTGCTACCACGGTCGTCGAGGGCACCGGCGACCACGGCTGCGAGTACATGACCGGCGGCACGGTGGTGGTGCTGGGCGAGACCGGCCGCAACTTCGCCGCGGGCATGTCGGGCGGTGTTGCCTACGTCTACGACGAGGACGGCAGTTTCGCCAGCCGCTGCAATACGGCGATGGTCTCGCTCGAGCCCGTGCTCGAAGCCGAGGCGCAGGAGGCCATCGTGGAGCGGGCGGTGTGGCACAAGGGGCAGCGCGACGAGGATCTGCTGCGTTCGTTGCTCGAGCAGCATCACCGCTGGACCGGTTCGCTGCGGGCGCGTGAACTGCTCGACAAGTGGAGCGAAGCACGCGAGATGTTCGTCAAGGTATTCCCCAACGAGTATCGCCGTGCGCTGGCGGAATTGAACGCCGCAGCCGTGGAGCGAAAGCAGGTGGCCAGCGCCTGAGTGCCGATTGGAGGAAGCCCGCGCCACGGCGGCGGGTTGCAAGCGGTCACCGTCACGGGCCGCTCCCACAGAATGCAGATATCGTAAGGGTGAAGAGACATGGGCAAGGTAACGGGTTTTCTGGAGTTCGGGCGCGTAAACGAGCACTACGAGCCGGTGCCGGAGCGGCTGCGCAATTACAAGGAGTTCGTGATCACGCTTGAGGATGTGGACGCAAAGCAGCAGAGCGTCCGTTGCATGGATTGCGGCACGCCTTTCTGCAACAGCGGCTGTCCGGTCAACAACGTGATCCCGGATTTCAACGACCTCGTCTACCGGGGTGATTACCGCAATGCCATCGCGGTGCTGCACTCCACCAACAACTTCCCCGAGGTCACGGGGCGCATCTGTCCAGCCCCCTGCGAGGCGGCCTGCACGCTCAACTGGAACGACGTAGCGGTTGGCATCAAGTCGATCGAGCGCAAGATCATCGACGAGGCCTGGGAGCAGGGCTGGGTGGTGCCGCAGCCGCCGTCGCACAAGACGGGCAAGCGCGTGGCGGTGGTGGGCTCCGGCCCGGCCGGGCTCGCGGCCGCGCAGCAACTTGCGCGGGCGGGGCACGATGTCACGGTGTTCGAGAAGAACGACCGCATCGGTGGGCTCATGCGCTACGGCATTCCCGACTTCAAGCTCGAGAAGATCCATATCGACCGTCGCGTGGCGCAGATGGAGGCAGAAGGCGTGGTTTTCCGCAGCGGCGTGTTGGTCGGGGGCATGCCCGATGGCACAAAGGTGGCGAATCTCTCGACCGAGACCGTCTCCGCAGCATCGCTGCTCGAGGGTTTTGACGCGGTGCTGCTCGCCGGTGGAGCCGAACAGCCGCGCGATCTGCCGGCCCCGGGGCGCGAGCTTGCGGGCTTGCATTTTGCGATGGAGTTCCTGGCGCAGCAGAACCGCACCGTAGCCGGCGATGCCGTGGCCGGGCAGATATCCGCCGCCGGCAAGCACGTGATCGTGATCGGCGGCGGTGATACCGGCTCGGACTGCGTGGGGACATCCAATCGCCACGGCGCCCAGAGCGTCACCCAGTTCGAGGTGATGCCCATGCCGCCGGAGCACGAGGACAAGGCCCTCACCTGGCCCTACTGGCCCTACAAGTTGCGTACATCCAGCAGCCATCAGGAGGGCTGCGAGCGGGTTTTCGCCGTCTCCACCAAGGAGTTTGTCGGCGCAGACGGCCGGGTGAACGGCATTCGGACGGTGAATGTCGAAATGCAGGACGGCAAGTTCGTCGAGGTGCCCGGCTCCGAGCAGACACTGCCCGCAGATCTGGTGTTGTTTGCGATGGGTTTCGCGAGCCCCGTGCAGACCATCCTGCAGGCGTTTGGCGTCAAGTCCGATCCGCGCGCCAACGCGGCCGCGTCCACCGAGGGCAGTTCTGCCTACCGCACCAGTGTCGACAAGGTCTTTGCGGCCGGTGACATGCGACGCGGTCAATCCCTGGTGGTCTGGGCCATCCGTGAGGGCCGCCAGGCCGCCCAGGCCGTGGACGAGTACCTGATGGGAGTGAGTATTTTGCCGCGATGACGCGCAGATCCGCGCCCGCGGGGTCTATGCTCTAGCGCAGAGCCGACACTGCATGGCGCGTCTCGCGCCCGTACACCTCGGAGGCATTGCCGGCTCAAGCACCAAGGAGTCCGCGCATGTCGCAGCTGATCGCCGTTCCCCGCGAGACCGCCCCCGACGAGAAGCGCGTGGCGACGGTACCCGAGACCGTGGCCAAGCTGGTCGGCCTCGGCTTTCGCGTCGCGGTGCAGTCGGGTGCGGGCGAACTGGCGAACTTCAGCGACGAAAGCTACCGCGCCGCCGGGGCAGAGATCATGCCCGACGCCGCCTCCCTCTGGTCTGCAGCCGATATCGTGTTCAAGGTGCGGGCCCCCTCGGACGCGGAAGTCGGGCTGCTTCCCGAGGGTGCCACGCTGGTGAGTTTTTTGTGGCCGGCGCAGAATCCGGCTCTCCTCGAGCGTCTGGCGGCGCGCCGCGCCACGGTGCTCGCCATGGACTGCGTGCCGCGCATCTCCCGTGCCCAGAAGCTCGATGCCCTGTCGTCGATGGCCAGCATTGCCGGTTACCGCGCGGTGATCGAGGCGGCCCACCGTTTCGGCCGTTTCTTTACCGGGCAGGTGACGGCTTCCGGGAAGGTGCCACCGGCCAAGGTTTTCGTGATCGGTGCCGGGGTGGCGGGCCTTGCTGCCATCGGCGCTGCCGTCGGGCTCGGCGCGATCGTGCGCGCCAGCGACACCCGGCCCGAGGTGGCCGACCAAGTGAAGTCCATGGGCGCCGAGTTTGTGGGTATCGACTTCCGCGAGGACGGCAGCGGCTCGGGCGGCTACGCGAAGGACATGAGCGAGGGTTATCGCAAGGCCCAGAGCGACACCTTTGCCCTGCAGGCGAAGGACGTCGACATCATCGTCACCACCGCGCTCATTCCTGGCAAGCCTGCGCCGCTGCTCATCACCGCTGACATGGTGCGATCGATGCGCGCCGGCAGCGTGATTGTTGATTTGGCGGCCGAGCAGGGCGGCAACTGCGAGCTCACCGTGCCGGGGGAGGTGGTCGCGCGGCATGGCGTCACGATCATCGGCTACCGCGATCTCCCGAGCCGACTGTCCCGTCAGGCGAGCACGCTCTACGCCACCAACCTGTTCAGGCTTGCCGAGGAACTCTGCCGCGCCAAGGACGGTATCGCGCGCATCGACATGAGCGACGAGGTCATTCGCGGCACCACAGTGGTCCGGGAGGGCAGCATCACCTGGCCACCGCCGCCGCGGCTTGTACCACCGCCATCCGCGTCCGCAGCCCCCGCGGTTGCGGCGGCTGCACGACGGGCCCCCCATGTGCCGGGCGGCAGCGCTGCATCCACCAGTGTGGCGGGGTTGTTTTTCCTCGGAGCCCTGCTCTTCGGGCTGATCGGCACCTACGCGCCGCCAGTATTTCTGGGGCACTTCACCGTTTTCGTATTGGCGTGCTTCGTGGGCTACATGGTGGTGTGGAACGTGAAGCCCGCGCTGCACACGCCGCTGATGAGCGTCACCAACGCGATCAGCAGCATCATCGCCATCGGCGCCATGCTGCAGGTGGCGCCGCCCGTGGAGGCCACACCGGACCGTCCTGGGGCGCTCATCCTGGGGCTTGCGACCACCGCTATCCTGCTTGCCTCGGTCAATATGTTCGGCGGTTATGCCGTGACCCAGCGCATGCTCGACATGTTCCGTAAATAGGGGGCGTCATGCAGCAAACACTCGCGGCGACGTCCTATCTGGGAGCAGCGATCTTCTTTGTGCTGAGTCTCGGCGGGCTCTCTCACCCCGAGACCGCCGGGCGCGGCAATTTCTACGGCATCATCGGCATGACGATCGCCGTCTTCGCCACGCTGCTGGGGCCGGTGGTCACCGAGGCGGGCATGCCGTGGATCGTGGGGGCGATGCTGGTCGGCGGTGGCGCGGGCATCGTCGCCGCACGCATGATCCGCATGACCCAGATGCCCGAGCTGGTGGCGCTGATGCACAGCCTGGTCGGGCTCGCCGCGGTGCTGGTGGGCTACGCCAACAGCGTCGATCCGGCGGTCCTGCGCGATCTGAGCGGTGCCGAGCGGACACTGCACGGTATCGAGGCCTACATCGGCATCCTCATCGGTAGCGTCACCTTCTCGGGGTCGGTGGTTGCTTTTGGCAAGCTGTCCGGGCGCTTCAGCGGCAAGCCCGTGCTGTTGCCCGGCCGGCACTGGTTGAATCTGGCCGCATTGGCTGCGGTGATCGTGCTCGGCGTGCTCTTCACGCAGGCAGACTCTGCCGCGAGCGGGCTGTTACCGCTGGCGCTGATGACGCTGATCGCGCTCGCCTTCGGGGTGCACATGGTGATGGCCATCGGCGGCGCGGATATGCCGGTGGTGGTGTCGATGCTGAACAGCTACTCGGGCTGGGCCGCCGCGGCGATGGGATTCATGCTGCTGAACGATCTCCTGATCATCACCGGTGCGCTGGTGGGTTCGAGTGGGGCGATCCTGTCGTACATCATGTGTCGCGCCATGAACCGCCGCTTCCTGTCGGTGATCGCGGGCGGATTCGGCACCGACGGCGGCACACCCACGGCGATCGACGGCAGTCAGCCAGCCGGCGAGGTCGTGGCCATCACGGCGGCCGAGACCGCCGAGTTGCTGCGTTCAGCAAAGAGCGTGATCATCGTGCCCGGCTACGGCATGGCCGTGGCGCAGGCGCAGCACCGCGTATCCGAAATCACCGCGTTCCTGCGCGAACGCGGTGTGCAGGTGCGGTTTGGCATCCACCCGGTGGCGGGGCGGATGCCCGGCCACATGAACGTGCTGCTGGCGGAGGCGCGGGTGCCCTATGACATCGTGCTGGAGATGGACGAGATCAATCGCGATTTCCCCGACACGGATCTCGCGATCGTGATCGGAGCCAATGACATCGTGAATCCCGATGCCGAGGAAAACCCGGCGAGTCCGCTGGCGGGTATGCCGGTACTGCAGGTGTGGAAGGCGAAGACCTCCATCATGATGAAACGCAGCATGGCTTCGGGTTACGCGGGGGTGGAAAACCCGCTGCTGTTTCGCGAGAACAACCGCATGCTCTTCGGCGATGCGCGCAAGACCCTGGACGAGGTCTGCGCCGACCTGAAGGCCTGATCATTTTTCAGACGCCCGTCAGCGCCTGCGCAATCAGCGCAGCGTGGCCCCTGCCGCCGGTGCGCTGCGGCTGCGCATCAAGGACGATCGTAGCTGGCGCGTCAGCGTGCCCGGGTACCGTGACGAGGTCGCGCTCGACTGAGCGATTCGCAGTTTGCCTTGCCGGTCTATACTCGCGGCGCTTGCCTGCAAGCGCCCCGTTAACCGCAAGGCAGTGCCCATGACCGTACGCACCCGCATCGCCCCATCGCCCACCGGCGACCCGCACGTCGGCACCGCCTACATCGCGCTCTTCAATCTGTGTTTCGCCCGCCAGCACGGTGGCACTTTCGTGCTGCGTATCGAGGACACCGATCAGGCTCGGAGCACTGCGGAGTCCGAGACTGCGATCCTTGAATCACTGCGCTGGCTGGGGCTCGAGTGGGACGAGGGGCCCGATGTCGGCGGCCCGCACGCGCCTTACCGCCAGAGCGAGCGTGGCGGGATCTACCAGCGCCACGCCGACATGCTGCTGGAGAGCGGCAATGCATTCCGCTGTTTCTGCACGACGGCGCGTCTCGATGCGCTGCGCCGCGACCAGCAGGCTGCCCAGCAGACCCCCGGCTACGATGGTCACTGCCTCGCGCTTGGCGAGGCCGAGGTGGCACAGCGGCTCGCGGCAGGCGAGGCGCACGTGGTGCGCATGAAGGTCCCGCGCGAGGGCACCTGCACCGTGCAGGACATGCTGCGCGGGGAGATCAGCATCGAGTGGTCGCAGGTCGACATGCAGGTGCTGCTGAAGGCTGACGGCATGCCCACGTACCATCTCGCCAACGTGGTCGACGATCACCTGATGGAGATCACGCACGTGCTGCGCGGCGAGGAGTGGATCAACTCCGCGCCCAAGCACATGCTGCTCTACCGCTATTTTGGCTGGCAAATGCCGGTGCTCTGCCACATGCCGCTGCTGCGCAACCCGGACAAGAGCAAGCTCTCCAAGCGTAAGAACCCCACCAGTATCCTGTACTACCGCCGCATGGGTTATCTGCCTGAGGCGTTGCTGAATTATCTCGGACGCATGGGCTGGTCCATGCCCGATGAGCGCGAGAAGTTCACACTCCCCGAGATGCTCGGCCACTTCGCCATCGAGCGCGTGTCGTTGGGAGGGCCCGTCTTTGATCTCGAGAAACTGAACTGGCTGAACGCACTCTGGATCCGCGAGAACCTGAGCCTGGACGCGCTTGCCGATCGCTTGCAGGCGTGGGCGCTGAACCGTGAGAACCTGCTGCGCGTGCTGCCTCATCTGCAGCCGCGCATGGAGCGCCTGAGTGATTTCGCCCCCGCGGCGGCGTTCCTTGCCTCCGGCATGCTACCGCTCACCGAAGCGCACTTCGCCACCTGGACCGATCGCGACGCGTTGCTTCGGCAGTTGCAGTTCACGCAGTGGCGTCTCGAGGGCGTGACCCTCTGGGAGCGCGATCGGGTTTTTGCCGCCATGAAGGCGCTGGCCGAGGAGATGAATCTCAAGATCCGGGATTTCCTCGCGCCGCTGTTCATCGCCATCGCCGGCAGCTCGGCCACCATCTCGGTGATCGACTCCATGCACATGCTGGGCTCGGATCTCACGCGAGCCCGGGTGCGCCATGCGCTGGAGGCGCTTGGCGGGGTTTCCAAGAAGCGCGTGAAGGAACTCGAGAAGGCCTACGCGCTGCTGGGTGCCGCGGCGGCGGACACGCCAGAAGAATGAGCCCCTCGCTCAGCAGAAGGCGCGGGGCATGGTGAGGTTGAGCGAGGTGAGCCCGCCGTTCACGCCGATGATATCGCCCGTGAGGTAAGCGGCGGCGGGGGAGGCGAGATACAGCGCGCAGGCCGAGATGTCTTCGACTTCGCCGAGGCGCGCCATCGGCGTCAGCGCCACCATCATTTGCTCGATCTCGGGGCTTAGCACCGTCTTCAGGGCTTCTGTTCTGGTCGAGCCGACGGCGATGGCATTGACCCGGATTTTCGGGGCGAACTCCTGGGCAAGTTCACGGGTGAGCATGCTGAGTGCACCCTTGGCCGTGCCGTAGGCGGCGAAGCCTGCGGCCGGTATTTGCCCTGCCAC
Source organism: Klebsiella pneumoniae (assembly GCA_945862145.1). Taxonomy (GTDB): domain Bacteria; phylum Pseudomonadota; class Gammaproteobacteria; order Pseudomonadales; family UBA5518; genus UBA5518. Next base: position 56,175 of record CAMAXE010000011.1, on the reverse strand, counting down.
CGAGGAAATATTGACGATCGAGCCGCCACCGGCGGTTGTGATCATGTGCGGTGCGGCGATGCGCGACAGCGCGAAGGCCGTGCCCACGTTGAAGCGGAATGCATTCACGAAATCCTGGGTGCTGGTTTTTAATGCCGGGCCGGGTCTCGAGCCGCCCGCGTTGTTTACGACGATGTCCAGCCGCCCGTAGGTGTCCAGCGTGGCTTTCACCAGCGCCTCGAGCTGTTCTTCTTTCATCACGTCGCACTGCTGCGCCAGTGCCGAGCCGCCAAGCGCGCGGATTGCTGCGGCCGTGGCTTCAATTTCCTCGACGGTGCGGGCGCCAACCACCACGCTCGCCCCCGCTTCGGCAAAGGCTTTGGCACATGCCGCGCCGATGCCGCGCCCGGCCCCCGTGATGATCGCTACCTTGCCGTCGAGCCGGAACAGGTCGAGGATTCCCATGGCGTTTTTACCGTGCAGACTGCTGATGCCCGGCAGGCTAACTGCGGGCCGTCGCGCTCACCAGTGGTGGATGTGATTCTTCGCCGCTGGCCAATGTTGACAGATGCTCCATGCCCCACCAAAATCCGCGCTCCCCGAAGGGGCCATAGCTCAGCTGGGAGAGCGCCTGCATGGCATGCAGGAGGTCGGCGGTTCGATCCCGCCTGGCTCCACCATCCTCACAGAAAGGCACCAGCGATGGTGCCTTTTTTGTTTCAGTGCCTGAGTCACGGCGTGATCCCCCGCCACTCGCGGGCAGGCGAGTGGCGCTCGGCGCTGACGGCGCGATGCGCCGTCCGGGCGCGCCTCGCCCCGCCTGGCTCCACCAACCTTCCGGAAAGGCACCAGCGATGGTGCCTTTTTTGTTTCAGTGCCTGAGTCATGGCGTGATCCCCGGCCACTCGCGGGCAGGCGGTTCAGGGGTCTGATTTTTTGATCCTGGTGCCCCGGCTGCGATAGTCTGCGTGTCGCGCCTCAAGGATCCCTCGTGGACAAGCCTCCCTCCAAGAACGCTGCCGCGGCAGCCGCACCCGATGTCTTGCGCCTGTGCCGCGAACTGCGAGCCCTCTTGCCTGCGAGTGCGGTTCTTTCCACGCCCGCTGAACTCGCGCCCTATGAATGCGACGGGCTCTCTGCCTACCGCCAGCGGCCCCCGGTGGTGGTGATTCCCCAGACCATAGAGCAGGTACAAGCGGTGATGCGTCTGTGCAGCGCGCGCGGCGTGCCGGTGGTAGCGCGTGGGGCCGGCACCGGACTCTCCGGTGGGGCGTTACCGCACCCGGATGGCGTGTTACTGGTCTTGTCGCGTTTCGACCGCATTCTCTCGATTGACCCGCTCGCCCGTGTTGCGCGCGTGCAGCCAGGCGTGCGCAACCTCGCGATTTCGGAGGCCGCGGCACCGCATGGTCTCTACTACGCCCCCGATCCTTCCTCGCAAATCGCCTGCTCCATCGGCGGTAACGTGGCGGAAAACGCGGGCGGTGTGCACTGCCTCAAATACGGACTCACAGTCCACAACCTGCTGGCGCTTGAAATCGTGTTGATGAATGGCGAGCGCCTGCGGCTGGGCGGTGAGGCACCTGACACACCCGGCTACGATCTGCTGGCGTTGCTCTGCGGCTCAGAGGGGCTCTTGGGTGTCATCGTCGAGGTCACCGTCCGCCTGCTGCCGCGTCCGCCCTGCGCACGGCTCCTGCTGGCGTCCTTCGACAGCCCCGCGCAGGCGGGTGCCGCAGTGGCCTCGATCATCGCCGCCGGCATTGTGCCTGCAGGTCTGGAAATGATGGATGCGCTGGCACTGCGGGCCGCGGAGGCCTTTGCCCACGCGGGCTACCCGAGTGATGCAGCGGCCTTGCTTCTGTGCGAAGTCGACGGCACGGTTGAAGAGGCACAGTCCCAGCTCGAGCGCGTGGAGCTCTTGATGCGTGCGGCTGGCGCAGTCGAGCTGCGCGTGGCGCGCGACGAGACTGAGCGTCTTCGGCTCTGGTCAGGCCGCAAAAGCGCTTTTCCCGCCGTGGGACGGCTCGCTCCGGACTATTACTGCATGGATGGCAGCATTCCCCGGGCGCGCCTTGGCGAGGTGCTTGAGCGCATTGCGGCCTTGTCTGCGGAATACGGGCTTCCGGTGGCCAATGTGTTTCATGCCGGTGACGGCAATCTCCATCCGCTGATCCTCTATGACGCCGCCGCGCCGGGTGCTCTCGAACGCACCGAGGAACTGGGCGCGAAGATCCTCGCCTTCTGCGTCGAGGTCGGCGGCGCGATCACCGGAGAGCACGGGGTGGGCGTCGAGAAGCTCGATTCCATGTGCGTGCAGTTCGGCAGCGCCGAGCTCCAGCAATTCCATGCCGTGAAAGCGGTATTCGATCCGGATGGCCTGCTTAATCCGGGCAAGGCCATTCCCACGCTCGCGCGCTGCGCCGAGGGGCGGCGCATGCACGTGCATGGCGGCGAGCTGGCGTTTCCCGAGCTGGAGCGGTTTTGATGGCAGGTGCTGATCGCAGCGAGGAAATCTGTGCGCGCGTGGTGGAGGCACACCGCTGGGCCCGCCCGTTGCAGATTCGCGGGTCGGGCAGCCGGAACTTTCTCGGGCGTGCACTGAGCGCCGAGGTGATGGAGGTGGGCGGTCACAGCGGCATCCTCGAGTGGGAGCCCTCGGAACTGGTGTTGCGGGCGCGTGCGGGCACGCCACTGCACGAGATCGAGCATGCCTTGGCGGGGGAGCGCCAGATGCTTGGCTTTGAGCCGCCGCGCTGGGCTTCGGGTTCCACGCTGGGCGGTGCGATCGCCACGGGCCTTTCCGGGCCGCGCCGGCCCTTTGCGGGCGCCGCCCGGGATTTCGTGCTCGGCGTGGGGTGTGTCGATGGACGTGGCCAGCGGCTCGCTTTCGGTGGGCGCGTGATCAAGAACGTTGCTGGCTACGATGTCTCGCGCCTGATGTGCGGTGCGCATGGCACGTTGGGCGTGCTGCTGGATATCGCGCTGCGGCTGTTGCCGATGCCGGAGTGCGCCATCAGCGTGGCCCGCGAGTGCGAGCCGGTGCACGCGGTTACGCTGATGAATCACGCTGCCACGCAGCCGCTGCCACTGGCGGGCGCGGCTTGGGACGCGGGGGTGTTACGTTTCCGGCTCGAGGGCGCCGAGAGTGCGGTTCGGCAGGCAGCGCGCCAGATTGGCGGCGAGCGTGAGCCCGCGCTCGATTGGTGGCAGCAATTGCGCGACCACGGCCTGCCGTTCTTTGCCGGGGCGCGACGACTCTGGCGCGTCGCGCTGCCGCCTACGGCCGCGCCGCTCGCGCTCGGTGCTGATGAGCTGATCGATTGGGGTGGCGCACAGCGTTGGCTCGCGGGCGATGTGGATGGCGTGCTGGTGCGCGCCCGCGCAGCGCAACTCGGCGGGCATGCCACGCTCTGGCGCGGTGCGGCCGACGGCGAGGAACCGTTCCACCCGCTGGATCCACGCATGCTGGAGTTGCAACGGCAATTGAAGTGCAGCTTCGATCCGCTGCGCGTATTGAATCCCGGCCGCATGTACCGCGAGATCTGAGGGCACGATGCACACCAGACTCGCGGATTTGATCGCTGGCACGCCGGCCGGAGAGGAGGCGGCGGATATTATCCGCAAGTGCGTGCATTGCGGGTTCTGCAACGCCACCTGTCCGACCTATCGGCTGCTGGGCGACGAGCTCGACGGCCCGCGCGGGCGCATCTACCAGATCAAGGAAATGCTCGAGGGTGCCGCGCCCGCGCCCTCGGTGCTGGAGCACCTGGACCGCTGCCTGAGCTGCCGGGCCTGCGAAACCGCCTGCCCCTCCGGCGTCGAGTACGGCAGGCTGCTCGATACCGGGCGCGAGATCGCCGAGGAGCGGGTGGGGCGCAGGCTCTGGCCGCGCCTGCAACGGCGCCTGCTGCGCCTGATGTTCCCGTTCCCCGAACGCATGGCCCCGCTGTTGCGCCTTGCGCAGCGCTTGCGCGGCCTGATGCCGCGGTTTCTCGCGGAGCAGGTTCCGCCGCCGGCGGTGGCCCCCGGTACGTGGCCCGTGGCTCGTCACGCGCGGCGCATGGTGGTGCTCTCGGGTTGCGTGCAGTCGGTGGTCACACCCGCCACCAATGCCGCGGCAGCCCGTGTGCTGGACAACGCCGGCATCAGCCTGCAGGCCACGCCGGCGGCGGGATGCTGCGGCGCGCTGAGCCACCATCTGGCCGCCCGCGAGGAAGGGCTCGCCTTTGCGCGTCGCAATATCGACGCCTGGATCCCGTTGATCGAGGACGGCGCCGAGGCGGTGGTTGCCTGCGCCAGCGGCTGCGGCGTGCACCTGCGCGACTACGGACGCCTGCTGGCGGGCGATCCCGATTACGCAGCCAAGGCTGCGCGCGTATCGCAGTTGGTGCGGGATCTCTCCGAGGTGGTGCCCATGCCCGAGCAACCGGTCCTGCGCACCGATGGACGGCCCGCGCCGCGGGTTGCGCTGCACACCCCGTGCACCCTGCAGCACGGCCAGCGACTTGGCGGCCGGATCGATGCGCTGCTGCGTGCGGCCGGTTGCGAGCTCACGCCCGTGCCAGACGCACAGCTATGTTGCGGGTCGGCCGGCAGTTATTCGCTGCTGCAGCCAAAGCTCTCGGCGCAGCTCGGCGATGCGCGAGCCGCAGCCCTGCAGGCGGGAGATCCCGCCACGGTGGTGACGGCCAATGTTGGCTGTCAGTTGCACTTGGGTGCGCGCTGTTCGGTGCCGGTCCGGCACTGGATCGAACTGTTTGATGATGCACTGCCCGCGCGGCCTTTGTGAGCGATCGCAGGCGTCGTCATACTGGCCCCACTGCGGCAGGGACCTACAACGCCGGCCGCGCAGGCTTCTCACTGCGGAACCCAACGCATGACGGTATGGCTCGTGGGCCTCGCGCTCTTCAATATCAGCGCCGTGGCGTCGCTTTTTGTGCCGCGCTCGCGGCGACGCAACCGGGTGCCATGGCTTCTCTTTGCCGTCTCCCTGCTTGCCAGCGAACTCGCGTGGTTGTGGTTGCCCGTGCAGGCCACGCTCGTGCTCGCGTTTTCATTGGGCGGGGCGTTGGAGAATCCGGTGGGCGGGTTTGCCCTTGGCGCGCTCGTGCTCAGCTGGCCGGTGCTGGTGTGGAGCCTCCGGACCGGGCTTGCTTGCGGCCCGCTCGTGGAGCATGCGTTGCAGGGCGGCCTTGGCGAGGGATACCGCGCAGAGGTACCTCTGGCCCTGCAGCAGGGCTGGCGCCAGCGCACGGTGGTTCGTGATTGGCGCAACCCGGTGCGATTCAGCCACCCCGATGTCGAGCTGATTCGCAACGTGGCTTACGGGCCCGCGGGAGTGCGGCAGATGCTCGATATCTACCGCCCCAAAACCATCCCGCCCGGCGGCTGCCCGGTGATCCTGCAGATCCATGGCGGCGCGTGGATCCTCGGCGACAAGGCCCATCAGGCGCTCCCGTTGATGAACCTGCTGGCGAGCCGCGGCTGGATCTGTGTGGCCGCCAACTACCGCCTGAGTCCCTCGGTGGGGTTTCCGGTTCATCTGGAGGACTGCAAGCGCGCGCTGTGCTGGATCCGCACCCACGGGCGCGAGTACGGCATGAACCCGGATTTCGTAGCGGTGACGGGCGGTTCGGCGGGCGGGCATCTCGCAGCGCTGATGGGACTCACGGAAAACCGCCCTGAGCTGCAGCGAGACCACCCGGGCGTTGATACCTCGGTGCAGGCCTGTGTGCCGTTCTACGGCGTTTACGATTTCCTCGCACGCTACCAGCAGCATCCGAACAGCGAACTGGTTATCAATTTCCTGAAGGACCGCGTGCTGCACGAGTCGCCCGAGCAGAACCCGGCGCTCTGGGATCTCGCCTCGCCGGTGGCGCAGATCCACGAGGGCGCGCCGCCGTTCATGCTCGTGCATGGCCAACTCGACAGCCTCGCTGCCATCAACGACGGCCGCACCTTCGCCCAGCGCCTGCGACGCAGCTCGCGCAAGCCCGTGGTGTTTCTCGAGCTCCCGGGCGCCGAGCATGGCTTCGATTGCATGCACTCGCCGCGCACCGAGCCGGTGATCGACGGCGTGCATCGATTCCTCGAGTGGGCGCGGGCGAACCGGTGACAGGCGGGAAGCGCTCTGAGCTGGCCGCGCTCTCAGGCCTTGCCCCCGCGGCCGATCCAGGCCTGGACGCGCGCCTCCAGCAGCGCGAGGGGCAGTGCGCCTGCGCCCAGAACCACGTCGTGGAAGGCACGGATTTCGAAGCGCTCGCCGAGGGCCGCCTCCGACTCGCCGCGCAGGCGCAGTATCGTCTGCTCCCCCACCTTGTAGGCGAGCGCCTGGCCCGGCCATGCGATGTAGCGATCGAGCTCGAAGTCGATCTCCGTCGCGGGCAGGGCGCTGTTCTCGCGCAGGCATGCGCCGGCGTGCTCGCGGCTCCAGCCGAGCGTGTGGATGCCGGTGTCGATCACCAGCCTGCAGGCGCGCCACATCTCGAGCGACAAGCGCCCGAAGCGCTCCCAGGGATCCCGATAGATCCCCATCTCCTCGCCGAGCTTCTCCGCGTACAGACCCCAACCCTCCACGAAGGCGGTGATGTCGTCGTTGCGACGATACTCAGGAACACCCTGGAGTTCCTGCGCGAGGGTGATCTGCAGGTGATGCCCGGGTGTTCCTTCGTGCAGGACCCATGCGGCGATGCCGAAGGTGGGCAGCGTCTCCGCCAGCCATGGCTTGTAGACGACTCGCCCCGGCAGGCCACGTTCGGGGCTGCCCGGCAGATAGCCTGCTGAACTGCTCTCCAGACCTGCCGGTATGGGCGCCACGCTGTAGGGCAACCGTGGCAGCAGCCCGAAGAACTGCGGTAGCCGGGCGTCGGCCCGCGTGGCGACGTCTGCGGCTTTGTCGCCCCACTGCGCTGCGTCGACGTAAAAACGCGGGTCGCGTCGCGCCAGTGCGAGGAATTCCGGGAAGGAGCCTGTGAAGCCCGTCTCGGCAATCACGGCATCCATCGCTGCGCGTATGCGCTTTACCTCGGACTCCCCAAGTGTATGGATCGCCTCCGGACTGAGCTTTGTCGTGGTGTGCAGGCGCACCAGGTAGCGGTACCACGCGATGCCGCGCGGGAGCGTCGAGGCGCCGATGCCGCGACGCGCCCGGGGCAGGTACTTCTCCTGCAGGAACACCAGAAGTCTGCCCTCTGCCGGTAGCACCACGGTCTTGACGGCATCGCTGCCTTGAGCGAGAAGTCGATCCCGCTCTGCGGCAGGCATGTCCGGCGGCAGGCGCCGCAGCGGTGCGAGCAGCGGCGAGTCCGCGGCGGGGCGTGCTACGCGCTCGCTGAGATCCGCGATGGCGCGCTCCACGGTCAGGGGCGGCTGCGTGAAGGAGGTGTCCGTTCCACGCCGCAGGTTCGCGGTCTCGGCGAGGTAGTAGGCGGGCAGGGCGCGCACGCGGGCGATCCATCTCTCGGCCTCGGCGGTGGTGACTGGCGCGGTGTTCAGCGCGGCGTAATCCCCCACGGTGTAAAAGCCGTCGCCACTCACGAAATTGATCCGCTCGGCGTCGAAACCGAGGCCCTCGCGGAGGACACCTACGCGCCAGCGCAGCCAGTCGCGGTTCAGGGCGTCCTCGCCGCGCAGCCCGGCGACATCTACAGCGGCGAGCCGCATCGACATGGCATCGAGCCGGCGTCCGCGCTGCGTCATGGCGGCGGGACTGTTGTCTGGCCAGCGCGTGGCGGCCACCCGGTCGCCCCGCTCGGCGGCGCGTACCGGATCCATCTCGCGCGCGAGCTGCGTGAAGTCGTCCATCAGGGTCTGCAGTGGTGTGGCGCCCGCTGCCGACGATACGGCGGCACCCAGCAGTGCGCAGCAGAGCAGGGTCTTCAGGAGATCTTTCATATGGCGCCCGTGGCGGCTGTGCGGCACGGGGAGCATACGTGGCTGGCGGGCGGCGATGCCAGCGGATAGGGTACGAGGCCACGGGGGGAATGCCGGTGCTGATGTATTTCGATTTCGTCGCGTGGACGACGCTGATACGGCTTGCCGCGCGCGAGTCGAGTCCGCGGCGTCGCCGCTCGCTGTACCGCAAGCTGTTGCTGCAAGTGCCGCTCATGGCACTCTTCACGGCCATGTGCTTTGCGTTGGATCCGCTGCTTTTCCCGGCGCTGCGGCGCACCAGCGTGCGCGAACCCGTGTTCCTGGTGGGACACGCGAGGAGCGGCACGACGCTCGCGCACCGGCTCATGAGCGCCGATGACCAGCGCTTCAGCGCTTTTCTCTACTGGGAGATGTTCGCGCCCTCGCTGCTGCAAAAGACTCTGGTGCGCTGGATCGCCAGGCTGGACCGGCGTTTTCTGGGCGATGCGCTCGGTCGCCGTGTCCGGGCCCACGAGGCGCGGGTCTTCGGGCCGTCCCAGCATATTCACAAGATGGGCTACACGCTGGCCGAGGAAGACGATTTCGTGCTCACCTGGTCCTGTGCCTCGGGCTACTGGATCGTGCAGTTGCCCTATATGGACGAGCTCGATTTCTACCATATCGACCGCCGCCCGCCGGCGAGCCGTCGACGCTTGATGAACTACTACCGTGAGTGCTTGCGACGCGAGCTCTGTTTTAACGGTGGCGGGCGTGTGCACCTCAGCAAGAATCCGGTTTTTCCGGGGCGTATGGAGAGCTTGATCGAGTGCTTCCCGGACGCGCGCTTTGTGCTCCTCTACCGTAATCCGCTGGAGACCATACCCAGCCTGCTGAAGCTCATGAAAACGAGCTGGAAACTGCGCCAGTTCAGCGAGGACCGCATGCAGCGTTCCTTCGCGATCATGGTGGAGCAGTCTTTCCATAGCTATCGCTATCCGCTCGAGGTGATGGTGCGACATCCCGGAATTCGCCATGCGGTTGTCGAGTACCGGGACCTCACATCAGCCCCGCGGGAGACCATCGCCCGCATCTACGCGGAGCTCGGCCTGCCGCTCACACCGGCCTACGACGCCTGGCTCCGAGCCGAGTCCGCACGAGTACGCGAGCACGAGACCACGCACCGTTACAGCCTGGCCGAATTCGGGCTCTCGGCACGCGTCATACACGAGCGTCTCGGCGATCTCTTCGCGCGCTTTGATTGGCAAAACGGCACTGAGACGCCGGGGGAAGAAAGAGGAGAGAAGCGACCATGAGCGACACAAGTCACGACAGCGACGCCGCGCAATTGCGCGCGGCCTGGGAGGCATTTTCCCACGCCCTCGAGCGTGCGCGCGATGCCATCGACCAGCCTGAGCTGTATCCGCCGCCGGCCTCGCCCCGTGTGCTCGCCGAGGGTTATCGCTACGTGCTCGGCTCCTTGTACGGATCGATCCAGCGCGCCATCGGGCCAACGCCCGAGGAGCCGTATTTCCTGCGTGCGATACAGCCGATGAACCGTGCGACCATCGACAACGCCGATGCCGTGTATCTCTGCGCGCCCATCGACGGCAACCATGCCTACCGTATCCGTTGCCGCGCAGCCGACAGCAGGCACTGGCGCGGCGAGCCGCGCGTGCCGGGCTTGCCGGCAGCGCCTCATTACGTGATCTTCGAGACCCCCAGCGGCTACGCGGGCGACAGCGGCAGCATCCGCGAGATGGCGCCGGGCGCGCGCGCTAACGGCGGCACGCTGGAAGGCAGCGAAATCCACGTCGAGGCCGATGGTTCCTTCGAGGTGCTGCTCGCGCCCGAGCGTCCGCCGGGGTATGCGGGAAATTTCATCGCCACGCTGGCGCGGCGCAGCCGCAAGGGCAGTGATGGCGAGCCGCAGATCCGCGAGTACGTCTCACGCTTCGTGGTGCTGCGCGAAATCTTCTGCGACTGGCAGAACGAGACGCTGATGGATATCGACATCGTGCGGCTCGATCGCGAGGGTATCGCGCCGGAGCCGCTCTCGGTTGCCGCGGCGGCGTTGGCGCTCCGGCAGGCCGGTGAGCTCGCGTGCAGGCAGGTGCATTTCTGGAACGAGTTCTACGCCGTTGCGATGGAAGCCTATGGCGACCGCAATGGCGACGGCGAGAGTTTCATTCCGCGCAACCGCTTCAATGCGCCGAATGCCGCGAGCCTTGCCACCGGTGGCGGCATGAGCACCAACATCTATGCGGGTGGGATCTACGAGCTGGCTCCGGGCGAGGCGATGATCGTGGAGTTACGCCAACCGGTGGAGCCCGACTACATCGGTTTTCACCTCGCCAACCTGTGGGGTGAATCGGCGGATTTTGCCAACCACCAAAGCAGCCTTAACGGCTTCCAGGCCGAGCGTGACGCCGATGGCGTGATCCGGCTGGTGATCGCGCATCAGGACCCTGGGCTTGCCAACTGGATCGACAGCACGGGCCTGCCAGAGGCCTATATGTCCGTGCGCTGGGCCTACAAGGCCAAGCCGACGCAGGCCAAGCTGCTGCCCTCGGCCACGGCGATCAAGCTGCCCTTCGAGGCCATCGAGGGTTATCTGCCGACCGCGAGGCGTGTCGGCCCGGAGGAGCGCCGCGCCACCATCGCGATGCGCCAGCGACATGTACGGCATCGTTACCGCACCCACTAGGAGAGACCATGCAAATCGCCTCGTCAGCCGCCGATCCTGCGCCCGGGCTGTATCGCCACTACAAGGGAAACCACTACGAGGTGCTCGGCACCGCTACCCACAGCGAGAGCGCTGAGCGACTTGTGGTGTACCGCCCCTGTTATGGCGATCGTGGGCTGTGGGTACGTCCGCTCGCCATGTTCGTGGAGGAGGTCGAGGTCAACGGCCATCGCGAGCCGCGTTTTTCTCGCACTGGAGACGCCGCTGAGGGCTGAAGACCGTCAGATTGTGGGACTTTCGATGCGGGTGCCGGGAAGCGCGGTAGCGTGCGCGCGGTGCTCGCCCCACAGCCACATCCCGATCCCGTGCAGCAGCGCTGCCGAGCCGAATGCCGCTACCGATGCCGGCAGGTAATGGAACAGCCAGTGCGAGGCACCGGTGATCGGGTTGTACAGCGCGAAGTAAAGCACCTGCCCCAGCACCACGGCAGCGATGGCCACCGGGTTGAATCCCTTCCAGAAGTAGTAGGCCCGCCCTGGCGTGGCATCAAATAGCGCGCTGAGGCACAGGCGCTCGCGGCGCAGCAGGAAATAATCGACGAAGATCACGCCGGACACGGGCGCGAACATCGATCCGTTGTAGGCGAGAAAAGCATCTCCCAGCCCGTACAGACGGGCAGGCCACACGGCGAAGAGGGCGCAGGGTATGAGGCTTACCAGCAGGATGGTGCGCCATTCCACGCGCCGCAGCGGCGCGAAGTGGCGCAAGGCGAGGCCGGCCGCAAACAGCGACACTGCCACCGAGCTGAGGTTTGCCAGGGCCACGAAGCTGAGCGCGACTACGCCCATCACCACGCCGCCCAGCGGGATCATCCATTCGGTGGGATCGTCGGAGCCCACCACCAGCGCCGAGTACAGGGCGATCGAGGACACCACACCCGATGCGAGGCCCAGTTGCAGGATCTGCGGGTAGGTCGAGGCACGGCGCGTGCGCGTGTTGCGCGCGATGAAGCCGATCCCGCCCCACCACGAAAAGCCGTTGGCGATGCCCAGTTCCAGCACGATGGCGTAGTTGAGCAGCGAGTCCGCGTGCGGTTCGAGCGGCTTGGCATCGATCACCCGCTGCAGCCCGTGAACCGAGACCAGCATGTAGAGCATGTAGATCACCACCAGCCCCAGCGCCGGCGTCACCAGGTTGTTCACCAAGCCCAGCCGGTGCACGCCACGCGAGACCACCAGGTAGGAAACCCAGATACCCAGCACCACGGCGCCGCGCACCAGCCATTCGCCGCCGTCTATCGAGAACGCGTGGGCGATATTGAGGAAGCCGTTGCCGAACATCACCAAAAGCAGCCCCGACCAGCCGAACATGTTGATGAGGTAAAACACCATCAGGATCTTGGAGCCGCGATGCCCGAAGGCGCTCTTGCAGAAATCCATCTGCTCGATGCCATAGCGCTGGCAGCCCAGCGACAGCGGCATGGTGGTGAGGAAAACGCCGATCAGGTTGCCGGCGATCAGGCAGACCGTTCCGGGAATTGCGGGCAGGAAGTCCGCGGAGTAGCTGCCCACCAGGAAGCACCAGGTGGCAATGGCATACGCAAAGCAGGTGCCGTGTGCGCTCAGGTTGCCGTATTCGCGCTCGCCGAGACCGAGCGGCAGGCGGCCGAACTGCGCGTGATCCGTGCCCCCGCTCATGGCAGGAAGGCCAGGTAGAACAGCACCGGCAGCAGCACACAGCCCGCCACGATCAGCACCCAATCCAGCGCATGGAAGGTGCCGAAATCATCCTCGTGATGTGCCTGCAGGGCATCGATGCGCCGATGCAGTTCTGCGTGCAGGGGGTCGGCATATCCCGTCGCGGGCCCTTCCGTAGAGGGCTCGTGCAGATTCACGCTTGCCATCAATCAGCCCTCGCAGGGAAAGGCGGCGTTGATCGCCTCGGGCACCAACCCTGCGGCCTCGAGATGCCGCCGCTCCGGATTTTGCTCGAGGTAGCGGATCACCACATCGACCAGTTGGCCCTTGGTGGCGCCCTCCGGGATGCAGAGCGCGTTGGCAGGCAGGGCGCCGCGCGCTTGCAGTGACTCGATGGTGTCCACGATCCCGGTCACGTAGCCACCACAATAACCGCGGTTGAAGTAGTTGCCAGAGCGGCAATCCTCGTGGATGCGGTTGCCCGTATCGAAACCGGCGGATGTAGGCAGACAGCCGAGCAGCAGCAATCCTGGCAGGAGACGGCTCATCAATGATCCTCGGTGCGCGGACGACGCGGCCTACTGTAGTCAAGCTGCAGGGTCGCCGCCATAGACCAGCGCCCGGAGTTGGCTGAAAAGCGGCTGGGTCGGTGCGGCGCGGACGTCTACAATGCGCGGGGTTTAACAGGGGGCGCGCATGGCGCAGCAAAGCAGGGCGGTGGTGTTGCTCAGTGGGGGGCTCGATTCGGCCACCGTGCTCGCGATTGCGCATGCAGCGGGGCGGGAGACTTACGCCTTGTCCTTCCGCTACGGTCAGCGGCACGCCGTCGAACTCGACTGCGCCCGACAGGTCGCAGCGACTCTGGGCGCCCGACGGCATGTCACGCTGGACATAGACCTTCGCGCCTTCGGCGGCTCGGCGCTCACGGATGATATCGAGGTGCCACGCGGCGCCGATCCCGCGCGTGAGGGGATACCGATCACCTATGTGCCTGCGCGTAACACCATCTTCCTGTCCTTCGCACTCGCGTGGGCCGAGGTGCTTGAAGCACCCGAGATCTGGATCGGCGTGAACGCACTGGATTATTCCGGTTACCCCGATTGCCGGCCCGAGTTCATCGCATCCTTCGAAGAGACCGCGCGTCTGGCGACCCGCGTCGGCGTGGAATCCGGCACGGGTGTGCGTATCGAGGCCCCGCTGATCGCACTGTCAAAGGCGGAAATCATCACCCGCGGACGTGCGCTTGGTGTCGATTACGCCATCACCAGCAGTTGCTACGACCCCGCGCCCGAGGGGCGTCCCTGCGGCGGTTGCGACTCCTGCCAGTTGCGCGCCCGCGGCTTTGCGGCGGCGGGCCACGCCGATCCGCTGCTGCAGCGTTTCGGGGCCTCGGCCCAGGAGCACGCGCCGTGAGCTATGCCGTGAAGGAACTCTTTTTTACGCTGCAGGGCGAGGGGGCCAACAGCGGGCGTGCGGCGGTGTTCTGCCGCTTTGCGGGCTGCAACCTCTGGAGCGGCCGCGAGAAACACCGTGAGCGGGCGGTCTGCCGCTTCTGCGATACCGATTTCGTGGGCACGGACGGTACCGGTGGGGGGCGATTTGCGTCCGCACAGGCGCTCGCTGAAACTATCCTCGCGCACTGGCCGGGACCTGCGCCCAGGGCGCGCCCACTGGTGGTGTTCACCGGTGGTGAGCCGCTGCTGCAATTGGACGAGCCGCTGCTCGAGGCGGTTCACCAGCGGGGTTTCGAGATCGCCGTGGAGACCAACGGCACCATCGCGGCCCCGCGCGGCATCGACTGGATCTGCGTGAGCCCCAAGGCCGGAGCGCCGCTGGTGCAGCAGAGCGGGCACGAGTTGAAGCTGGTGTATCCGCAGGCGGGTGCCGATCCGGCTGACTTCGAGAGCCTCGATTTCGCCTGTTTCTTTCTGCAGCCCATGGACGGGCCCGATGCGGCGACAACCCTGGCGACCACGGTGGCGTATTGTCTGGCGCACCCACGGTGGCGTTTAAGCCTGCAGACCCACAAGTTGGCGGGAATTCCCTGAGGCCTCAGGTCTCGGCTTCACCGCCGAGTGCCCGCATGAAGGCCTCACCCCGGTGTGTTCGCAATTCCTGCTCGCTCAAGCCCTCGAGTTCGTGCGGGAACACCAGCCAGTCATCGCTCGCGTGGATCCAGTAGTCGGGTGTGAGCGTGCTGCGGTTGCGGCCGGGTTTGTACCAGGGAGTGGCGGTGCGGATCTCGCGGTCGGCGCCGGGCAGCCCGATAATCGCGGCCACCACGGCGCTCAGGGTGGTGCCGGTGTCGAAGACGTCATCGACCAGCAGTATCCGCGCCGGCTCCGCGAGATGGGCCTGCAATAACGCGAGTCCTTCGATCTGCACTTGGCTGGCACGTGCATCGATGCCGGTGTAGAGCCGGGTGACCAGTGGCAGGTGCGCGCTGTCGAGCCCCCTGAAGGCGAGCGCCTCGTGCAGGGCTACGGCCACCGGTGCGCCGCCGCGCCAGAGCCCGACCACCACACTGGGGCGGTAGCCGTCGGCGAGCACCATCGCGGCGAGTCGCATCGCGTCGAGCAGCAGTTGCTCGGCGCTGATCCAGTGTTTCGGCAGTTCGCTCACGGCGTGCCGGCCCCGGGCACGGCAACGCGTACGGTCTCGACGTGCCCCAGGGTGCTGAGACGCGCGGCCCGTATGCTGAGTGTCGCGGCCGTCAGGCAGAAGAGCGTGCGCCGCTCCGGCCCGCCGAGCACGCAGGCGATCGCATGGCGCTCGCCGGTAGCTACGCGATCCGTGATATTGCCCCCGGGCTCCATGCGCAGGAATTCATGGGTCGTTGGCGAGGCGATCCACAGTGCGCCGGCGGCATCCATGCACAAGCCGTCGCTGCAGCCTCCCGTGGGGTGGGTGCCGAAGACCGCGCGATCGCAGAGTTCGCCGGTGCTGGATATGCGGAACGCAAGAATCTCCCGGCTGGCGCTCTGGCCCACCACGAGCAGGGTGTTCTCGGGATTGATGGCCATGCCATTGGGGCACCACAGTTCGGTGGCCGCAGCGAGGGCGCGTCCATCAGGCTCGAGTCCCACGAGATTGGTGGGCTGGCGCGGCTCTGTTTCGTAGTCAAAGCCCATGTTGCTGACCCACGCGCGGCCGTTGCGGTCCACGACCATGTCGTTCAGCCGCGAGCGACTCACCGCCCCCGTGCGGCTGTAGAGAGCCAGATCGCCACGGTGCCAGCGCAGCACCTCGTGTTCCTCCATCTGCACCACGAGCAAGCTGCCATCGGGCAGCCAGCCGAGGCCCGAGGGCTCGCCGGGAGTACTCAGGATGCTCTGGACAGCACCGCTTGCGGGATCTATGCGCAGTACCTCACGCCGGACGATATCGGAGATCCAGAGCGCGCCCTCGTGCCAGCGTGGAGCCTCGCCAAAACCCAGCCCGGACACCAGCGGCTCCAGCGCGTGCTCGAGGATTGTCATGCACGGTTTCCTTGATGGCGTCCTTGATGGCGTCCTTGATAGCACCGCGACTGCCGCCGCCACAAGCAGTCCCTGCTACAGGTTGCGGGCGCTTGCAGAGTGGTACTCCGGCACGCTACAAGCGCTGGATGAACATCCCCCCGCCGCTATCCCCGGACAGCCAGAGCGCACGCCTGCTCGTCGAACTGCTGGAGGTCATGGTGGCGGCGGCAGATCCCGCCCGCGTGCTGCCGCCCGCGCTTCTTCCCGACCGTGCCGCTCCGGCACGGGTGATCGGCGCAGGCAAGGCCGCTGCCGCCATGGCCGCGGCGCTCGACCGGCACTGGGGTGGCGCTCTGGAGGGTTTCGTCGTGGCGCCCTATGGCTATGGGATCCCTGCGGGCCGCATCCGCGTCCTGGAGGCTGCGCATCCGCTGCCGGACATGGCCGCGCTGGATGCCGGCAGGGCCCTTCTCGAAAGCGCGCGCCTTGCAGCGTCGCGTGGGGAGCAGCTTGTTTGCCTGCTCTCGGGCGGCGCCTCCTCGCTCGCTTGCATGCCACCTCCCGGGGTGTCGCTCGCCGACAAGCGCGCGGTGGTCGCGGCCCTGCTGCGCTCGGGCGCCGACATTAGCGCCATAAACGCCGTGCGCAAGCATCTGTCGCTGTTGAAGGGCGGGCGACTGGCGTTAGCCGCGTGGCCTGCACCCGTGCTGGTGCTGGCGATATCCGATGTACCCGGAGACGATCCGGCCGTGATCGGCTCCGGTCCCTTCAGTCCCGATCCGCTGAGCAGCGAGGACGCGCTTGCACTGCTCGCGGCCTACCGGGTGCCGCTGCCGCCGGCGGTGAAGCGCTGGCTCGAAGATCCGGCGTCCGAGAGCCCCAAACCCGGGGATGCCCGCTTCGCCACGGTCGATTACCGCATCCTCTGCACACCGGGCACCGCCCTCGGGGCGGCGGTGGCGTATGCGCGAGGGCGCGGCTTCGAGGTGCTGGATCTCGGTGCAGCGCTGGACGGGCCCGCCGAGGCCCTGGGTCATGCGCATGCCGCGCTCGCGCTGGAACGTCTCGCGGCCGGCTGGCGCGGGTTGATCCTCTCGGGTGGCGAAACCTCGGTGGAAGTCCGGGGAACGGGCCGTGGTGGGCGCAACAGCCAGTACCTGCTCGCCCTGCTCGAAGGGCTCCGCGGCGAGACGGACGTAGCGGCCCTGGCTGCCGATACCGACGGCGTCGACGGCAGCGGCGGGGCAGGGGCCTGGTTCGACGCAGCCGTCGTGGCGCGTGCGGAGCGGCTCGGGCTCGTTCCGGGCTCGTTCATCCGGACGAGCAACAGTCACGGATTCTTCGCTACACTGGGCGCGGCTCTGCCCGCTCGGCCCACGCGGACCAACGTCAACGACTTCCGCGCCATTCTGGTCGGTGCCCGTTGAACTGACGGAGCCGCGTGTGCGTAGTGATTCCTTAGACACGTTCTGGAGACAAGGGAATGAATATCGCCAACCGCGAACTTCCGCAGCAGGCCGCTCTGGCGCAGATGCACGCGACCATCGAGCACCTTGTGCCCGCGTTCGAGCAGCGCGCGCCCGCCGCCCGGGACGCGCGCCGCGTCCCCGCCGAGTCGATAGCGGAGCTGCGCGAGGCAGGCTTCTTCAAGATTTTCCAGCCGCAGCGTTATGGCGGTTTCGAGGCGGATCCCCGCGAGTTCTTCCGCGCCCAGCAAAAGATTGCGGAAGGCTGCATGTCCACCGGCTGGGCGGGCGGCATCATCTCCGTCCACGCCTTCCAGCTCGCGCTCTACGATGACCGCGCGCAGCAGGAAGTGTGGTCCAGCAGCAATGACCTCATTTCCTCCTCGTACGCACCGATGGGCAAGGTCACCGTAGTGGATGGCGGGTTCCGTCTGAGCGGACGCTGGGGCTGGTCCAGCGGCTGCGAGCACTGCGACTGGGTGTTCCTGGGAGCCATCATTCCCGACGAGGGTTACCGCACCTTCCTGTTGCCACGCTCGGATTACCGCATCGAGGACACATGGCATTCCATGGGACTCCAGGGCACCGGCAGCCACGACATTATTGTCGAGGACCAATTCGTCCCTGACTACCGCACGCACAAGCAGATGGACGGGTTTCTGGTCCAGAACCCCGGCAACCACGTGAACACCAGTCCCTACTACCGGATCCCGTGGGGGCAGTTGTTCTGTCGCACCGTGGCGAATCCCGCGATCGGTGCCAGCCGTGCGGCGCTGCGGCTGTTCGTTCACGGCGCCCGGAATCGTTCCAGCAACGACGCCACCAAGCTGGCGGGGGATTCGCACACGCAGGAGATCGCCTCGCGGGCAGACATGGCCATCGAAGAAATGCAGGCGCTCATGGACCGTGCGTTGGAGCGGATGGTCGACTGCGTCGAGGCGGGCGAGGAAATCCCGATGGCAGAGCGCGTGCGGTTTCGCTACGAGGCGTCGCGCATCATCGAGAAGTCGGTGGCGGCGGTGGGGGAGTTGTTTGCCAATGCCGGCGGTCGGTCGGTGTTCCTCGGCAGTCCGATCCAGCAGCGCTTCCTTGACGTGAATACGGCACGCGCTCACGTGGCGAACAATCCCACTGGCTTCGCGCGCAATTTCGGGGCGATTCAGCTGGGGATGGCGAACCAGGACATGTTTGTCTGACGCCGTGGTGGCCCTGAGGATCGCTCAGGGCGCGCGGCTCATGCGGGGGCGGTAGTCCCACGAACTTAGCCAGGTCGGGCGCAGTTCGACCGCGTACTCGTCATCGACCCGCGACATCAGCCACGCCGCAAGACCGGGGTTAGTATCGCCCAGATAGCGGGCGATCAGCCGCTCCAGTAATTCTCCCGCCCCCTCGCGTGAAATCACCGCCGTTGCCTGCCCGCGCACACCGCAGTACGGCGGCTCGTTCGGCGCCACTTCTACGGCGCAGCGGGGGTCTGCCTGGAGGAAACCGAGTATCGCGCTGCTCGCATGGGTGGCGCACCAGAGGCTCCCGTCGCGGTACTCGAACCACATGGAGTTCAGCAACGGGAAGCCTTTGCCGGCATTGCAGGCGAGACGTAGAGGAATCAAGGACTCCCCGAGGTAAGTCTCGATCTGCTCGAGGCTCCAGGCACTGTTGCTGCGGACGTGCGTACGGGGCGCTGCTGACATGCCGGTCTCCTTGCCTTGGGGCTTGCGTGGCTCTTGCCAGCGATCAGTCTCGCAGGCGTGCGAGCGACAGGAATTCCTGCCGCGTTGCAGGATTATCGCGCATCCGGCCCAGCATTACCGAGGTGGTCATGACGGAATTCTGCTTCTGCACGCCGCGCATCATCATGCACATGTGCTTCGCCTCGATGATCACGCCGACCCCCTTGGCATCCGTGACCTGCTGGACCGCGTTGGCGATCTGCAGCGTGAGGTTTTCCTGAATCTGCAGCCGCCGCGAAAACATGTCGGTGATCCGCGCCACCTTGGACAGGCCGAGCACCTTGCCGGCGGGCAGATACGCGACATGACAGCGCCCGATAAAGGGCAGCAGGTGATGCTCGCAGAGTGAGTAGAGTTCGATATCTCTCACCAGCACCATTTCGTCGTTATCGGACTCGAACACCGCATTATTCACGATGGCCTGCAGGTCTGAGCGGTAGCCTTCGGTGAGGTAAGCCATCGCCTTGGCTGCGCGCTTGGGTGTGTCCCGTAACCCTCCCCTGTTGGCGTCTTCCCCGATGGCTTCGAGGATTGCCCGGTAGTTTTCGGTCAGTTTCTCGAGCAACGGCAGGCTCCTTTTTGGTGTGCGGGCTGCAGGTACGAAAACCGGAGTATGGCGGATCAGTCAGGGCCGCGCGAGGCGCGTGCCGCGGCTTTGCGGTTGCCGCCGGCCATCGCCTTGCGACGGGTGCGGCCGAGGCGTTGCGCGGCTGCCTGCAGCTCCTCGAAAGAAGACTGGATACAGTCGGCGTAGAAGGCCGGATCAGGGAGCATCTCGCGACAGGCGGTGACCGTGATCGAGAGGCCGCCCTCATAGCTCAGGATGGCGTGGAAGAGCCCCATGTGATCGATCAGCGGCCCGCAGCCTGCGCTGCACACGAGCCTCGCTCCGCAGAGGTACAACGCCACCTGCGGCCCGGGCACATTTGAAATGATTGTGTTGATGGGCGATCTGGCGCCCGTTAGCAGCATGGCCTCACTGGCGGCCCGGAAACCCAGTGCGGCGATTCGTGGCGGAATCGTCTGGGTCAGGTCGGTAAGTGTGCGTGCGCCTACTGCGTTCGAGTATTCCCTCGAGGCGACACACTCCGCGTGTACCTGGTGCAGCCGTTCGAGAGGGTCGGCGATATCGGTGTGGATCGACAGCATCATCACGCTGATCAGGTTACCGCTGGAATGGTCATCGCTGTCGCGTACATTGATGGGAGCGCCGGCGATCAGTGACACCGCCGGCAACTCACCCTTGGCCAGCAGGTACTGCCGCAGCGCACCCGCCACGATAGTGACCACGACATCGTTCACGGTTGCCCCCGGAACGTGGTCCTTGATGCTCTTGATGGCCGTCAGCGGGAAGAACCGTGCATCCACCGAACGGTGTGCGGTGATCCGGCCATTGAACCGTGTGTTGACGCGTTCGCGGATCGCTCGGAACCTGTTTGAGCGCATGCCCTCGCGCACCCGTCGCAGGGCCGGTGCAAGCTCTGCCGCTGTCTGCAGGATACGTCCCGGCTGGCGTAGATTGCCCAGTGCCGCGCGCGCCAGGAGGCGTGCGGCGCTGGGCGCCACCTCGGGGCGCCAGCGTCGCGCACGCAGATCCTCTCGCGGGGGCTGAGCGGGACTGGTGTCGTTGATCGCACCGATGATCTCGGCGCCCGAGACACCGTCGATCGCGGCGTGGTGCATTTTCAGGAAAAGTGCGAAGCAGCCCGGCGGCAGCCCCTCGACGTTATCGAGCCCCTCGATGACATAGGCCTCCCACAGGGGGCGGGAGCGATCCAGCGCCTGCGAGTGGAGACGCGCGATCTGGATGCAGAGTTGGCGCCAGTCACCGGGTTTCGGCAGGGCGATATGCCGCACGTGGAATTCAAGATCGAAATCGGCCGATTCGATCCAGTAAGGGTGATCGAGTCCGAACAGCACTTCGACGAGCCGTCGGCGGAATATCGGCGCGAGGTGCAGCCGGCTCGTGAACAGCCGCAGGATGTCCGTGAACCTGACCAGGCCGGCGGGTGCCGTCGAGGGGTCGTAGATCAGCAGCGGTGAGATGTGCAGCGGCGCCCGATCGCTTTCCTGCGTGAGAAACAGCGTGTCCATTCCTGTCAGTTGCTGCATGGCATCTCCTCGGCCGCGCGTGCTTCAGGTTTTGTCGGGCTGGGAGTCCGGATGGGCGCGGATGAACGCCGCACGCTCCATGCAGCGCTCGAACAGTCCGAGCGTGCGCACGAATGGCATCATGTCGAAGCGCAGCCGCTGGGCGTTTACCACCTGTGGCACCACGAAGGCCTCGGCCATGCCGGGTGCCTCGCCAGCGCAGAACCGTGTGTCTGGCAGCAAGGTTTCAAGCGCCGCAAAGCCCTCGGCGAGCCAGTGGTGATACCAGCGATCGCGGGTACTTTTGTCGTGGCCGAGTTCCTGCTCCAGGTATTGCAGCACGCGCAGGTTGTTCAGCGGGTGGATGTCACAGGCAACGATCCCGCAGATGGCGCGGATGCTGGCGCGGCTGGATTCATCTGCCGGCAGCAAGGCGGGCCCCGGTTGCGTGGCATCGAGCCATTCGATGATCGCGCCGGACTGCGTGATCAGCTTGCCCTCGGGTGTTTCCAGTGCAGGCACGAAACCCTGTGGGTTGCGCGCCGTGTAGGCCGCGCTGCGCTGCTCGCCAGCGAGCAGGTTCACCGGGACGATCTGGTACTCGATTCCCTTCAACTCCAGCGCGATGCGGACGCGGAAGGCCGCAGAGGAGCGGAAGTAGCTGTAGAGGCGCATCGGCATGTTGCTCGTTCCGGTGTCAGCGCAAGCGCCCGTAGCCGCTGCAGCGTGGGTTCTTTTGCGTCGGTGCGAGAGCGTGGATGCGTCTGTCGATGCGCTCCGGCCGACTCCGGGGCGCGGGAGCAGTGTCCGCACTCTGCGGGTCTTTTTCTATGGCCCTATGGCCCTATGGCCCTATGGTCCTAGGGCTGCTGCAGTCGCTCCCCCAGCCAGACGAGCATCTGCCCGTAGGCGCCCTCGATGATCTTTCCTGCATCCTCGGCGCTCACGCCGATTGGCGTAGCGGTGGCGCTCCAGCGTACGCGGCAGGCATCTGGCGCCAGCGACTCGACGCGGATATGTGCTGCGTAATCGCGAACCGGCATGGGCAGGCCACGGGGAATGGAGTACGAGAGTTCGCGCGCAGTGTGATCGATGGCATCCAGCATCTCGTCGATGGGTGCCATGTCCGGCATGCGGATACGGCGAATCATGCCGGGTCCGCTACCGATGACCTCGATGGACGGATTATCAGCCCAGGAGAGGTCGCCGAAATTAGCCAGCACCCCCCATACGGTTTCTGCGGCAAACGCGTACTCCCGCGTGACCTCCACCTGCATATCGCTCATCTTGTGTCTCCCGTTGCCAGTTGCCGTAACGTATCGACGATTCCCCCGGTGAGTGCGGCGAGATCATCGGGCTGCATGATATAGGGCGGCATGGTGTAAACCAGCTTGCCGAAGGGGCGAATCCACACGCCGCGCTCCACCAGCAGCCGCTGGATCCGGGCCATGTCGACGGGCGCCGTCATCTCCACCACGCCGATGCCGCCGAGCACGCGCACCTCGCGTACGCCCGGCAGCGCCGCAGCGCCCGCAAGCCCGGCGCGCAGGCCCTGTTCAAGCGCTTCTATACGGCGTTCCCAGGGTTGCGACAGCAGCAGGCGGATGCTGGCGATAGCGAGCGCGCAGGCGAGCGGATTGCCCATGAAGGTAGGGCCGTGCATCAGCACGCCGGCCTCGCCCTCGCAGATCCCGCGCGAGACGCGCTCGCTGGCGAGTGTTGCCGCCAGCGACATGTAGCCGCCCGTCAGCGCCTTGCCGAGGCAAAGTATGTCCGGCGCGATGCCGGCATGCTCGCAGGCGAACAGCCTGCCGGTGCGTCCGAAACCGGTGGCGATCTCGTCTGCGATCAGCAGCACGCCGTGCGCGTCGCAGCGAGCGCGGACCGCGGCGAGGAAGGACGGTGAGTAGAAATGCATGCCACCGGCGCCCTGCACCACAGGCTCCAGGATAACGGCCGCCAGCTCGTGCGCGTGCGCGGCGAGCGCTGCCTCGAAGCGCGCCACATCGGCGGCAACGGCGGCATCGTCCGCACCTGCGGCAAAGGGTGCCTCGGGGCGCGGAGCGAAGAGTTGTTCGGGTAGCGCGCCGCGGAAAAGATGGTGCATTCCCGTTACGGGGTCGCACACGGACATCGCCATGAACGTGTCGCCGTGGTAACCGCCCCGCAGTGCGAGCAGTCGCTTGCGGTCGCGATTGCCTTGGGAGAGATGGTATTGCAGGGCCATCTTGATCCCCACCTCGACGGCCACCGAGCCGGAGTCGCAGAGAAACACATGCGGCAGGCGCCCGGGAACGATTTCCGCCAGCAGCTCGCAGAGCTCTGCGGCGGCCGGATGCGTGATGCCGCCGAACATCACGTGCGCCATGCGGGCGACTTGTTCTTGCAGCGCGGCGTTAAGCAGCGGGTGGTTGTAACCGTGGATGGCAGCCCACCACGAGGCCATGCCATCGATCAGTTCTCGTCCATCGGCGAGTTGCAGTCGCACACCGCGGGCGGCGACGACCGGGTAGGCGGGAGGGGGTGAGGTCATGGAGGCGTAAGGATGCCACGCATGGGCGCGATCACGCGCGAGCAGTGCGGCGATGGCGTCTGCATCCATAGGCTGATCCACCGACATCTCAGGGTCGTAACAGGGGCGTGAGGGCAGGAAGCACCTGCTGGAGAATCGCCTGCTGCGCCTCCGTGCGGGGGTGGATGCCATCATCCTGCATATTGGCCGGATTGCCCGCGATGCCTTCCAGCAGGAAGGGGATCAGGGCCGTGTCATGCACCTTCGCAAGGTCAGCGTAGAGCGCATGGAATCCCTCGGTGTAACGCGCGCCGTAATTCGGTGGGAGGCGCATGCCGGCCAGCAGCACGCTCGCCTTGGCGTTGGCGGCGGCGGAGATCATCTGCTCGAGGTTGGCGCGTGTGACGGCGAGCGGAAATCCCCGCAGACCGTCGTTGCCGCCCAACTCGATCAGTACTACCGACGGGCGGTGCTCGAACAGCAGTGCGGGCAGGCGGGCTTTACCGCCTTCAGTGGTCTCTCCGCTGATGCTCGCGTTCACCACCCTCACCGCGCGCGGGGCGAGCGAGGCGCCGAGCAACGCGACCCAGCCCTTGCCGGCGGGAACGCCGTAGCCTGCGCTGATGCTGTCGCCGAGGACGAGTACGGTAGATAGATCCGCGCTGGCGTGCACCGGGCGGGTGGAGAATAATGCCGCCGCCACGAGTGGTGCGAACAACGATACAAGGTGTCTGCGGAGCATGGGCGCGTCGATCGGAGCCGGGAACCTGGGAAAAGACGTTGTGACCGCTGCAGGCGGTCTCCGCATCTTGGAAGGGATCAGTTTTGAAATCAATCCTGGCGAGGCGGTGGCTATTGTCGGGGCGTCAGGCTCCGGCAAATCGACTCTGCTCGGCCTGCTGGCAGGTCTTGATCTGCCCACGGCCGGGAGCATCCGCATCGACGGCGTTGATATCACCACGCTCGATGAGGACGCGCGGGCACGGCTGCGTGGGCGCAGCGTCGGCTTCGTGTTCCAGTCGTTCCAGTTGCTGCCGGGGCTCACCGCGCTGGAGAACGTGATGTTGCCGCTCGAGATCCGCGGTGACCGCGATGCCGCTGTCAGGGCGCGGGACTTCCTCGGTCGTGTCGGCCTCGAGGAGCGCCTGGGGCATTACCCCCGGCAACTCTCGGGCGGCGAGCAGCAGCGTGTTGCTATCGCGCGCGCTTTCGCCTCGCAGCCCCGACTGCTGTTTGCCGATGAGCCCACGGGCAATCTCGACGCTGTGACCGGCAACCGCGTGATCGAGTTGCTGTTTGGGCTGCGCGCGGAACAGGGAGCCACGCTCGTCCTGGTTACCCATGACGAGCGCATTGCTGCGCGCTGCGATCGGCGGTTGGTGCTCGAAGCCGGGCGGCTGGTCGATCTGCCGGCGAGTGCCTCGTGAGGCTTGCACTGCGGCTGCTGTGGCGCGATTGGCGCGGCGGCGAGCTGGGTATGCTTCTCGCGGCGCTGGGACTGGCGGTGGGCATCGTCACTACCCTTGGCATGTTCGTCGATCGCCTGCAGCGGGCGGTCGAGCAGCGGGGCGCAAGCTTTATTGCCGGAGACATCGTGCTGCGCGCCCCGGCTGCGGTGCCGCAGGAGTGGATCGCCAGTGCCCGCCAGGAAGGCCTTGCCGATGCGCTGGTGCTGAGTTTTGCGACCATGGCAGTAGCCGGAGACGCCATGCAACTCGCGTCCGTGAAAGCGGTGAGCGAGCGCTACCCGCTGCTCGGGTCGCTTCGCGTGAGTGCCGCGCCAGATGCTTTACCTGCAAAGATCAGCCACGGCCCGCCGCCAGGCGAAGTGTGGGCGGATACGCGCCTCCTGCAGGCATTGGGCGTTGCGGTGGGTGACAGCGTTGAAGTTGGCGTTGCGGCGTTGCGGGTGTCCGCTGTGCTGGTCAGCGAGCCGGACGCGGGTGCGAGTTTTATCGCCTTCGGGCCGCGATTGATGATGAGTATCGCCGACGTGCCTGCCACCGGTGTCATCCAGCCCGGGAGTCGCGTCCAGTATTCCTATGCCTTCACGGGCCCGGCTGGCGCGATCGCGCGCTGGCGGGCGGCGGTGGAGCCACGCCTGCTTGCCAGTCAGCGCTTTCTGACCGTCAAGGACGGACAGCCCAGGGTAGCCAGTGCGCTGGATCGCGCGCAGTCATTCCTCCTGCTGGCGGGCTCCGTCGGTGTGGTGCTGGCAGGGGTGGCTCTTGCCATGGCCACGCGCGGCTACACGCGCCGCCATACCGGTTACGTCGCAATCCTGAAAACGCTCGGTCTGAGCGCGGGAGCGATAAGAGGCCTGTACGGGCTCAACCTCCTGTTTTTGGCGGTAGTCGGCATCTTGTGTGGATGGCTGGCGGGATGGCTGCTGCAGGCGGGCGTGTTGGCGCTGTTGGGCACGCTGCTCGAGATGACGCTGCCACCGCCGGGTCTCCGCCCCTTGCTGCTAGGGGCCGGCACCGGGCTGATCTGCCTTGCAGGATTTGCCGCGCCACCGGTGGTGGCGATGTCGCGCGCCTCGCCGCTCAGGGTGTTGCGGCAGGATGTGGGTGAGGGCGCCCTCGGTCGCGGCATTTACGCCAGCGGCTTCCTGTCGCTCGGTCTGTTGCTCTGGTGGTACAGCGGCGACCTGCGCCTCGGGCTGATGGCGCTCGCCTGCCTGCTGCTGGTGGCCGGTACCGTGTGGGCGGGTACCCGTGCGCTGTTGCGACGGGCCCGGGTTCCCGGGGTGCGTGCAAACAGTGCCTTCAGGCTTGCCTTCGGCGCCCTGCAGCGCCACGCGGAGCTCAATGCCCTGCAGGTGCTGGTTTTCGGACTCTGTCTATTGTTCGCGCTGCTGATGGCCCTGGTGCGCACGGCACTGCTCGATGACTGGCAGCGCCAGCTGCCCCCGCGCACTCCCAACCATTTCCTGGTGAACATCGCGCCGTATCAGGTCGATAATCTGAAGCAATTCCTCGCTGTCCGCGGGCTCGAGACGACGGGCCTGTTTCCCATGGTTCCGGGGCGCGTGCTGGAGGTGAACGGCATGCCGGCCCGCCCGCAGCCTGGCGAAGAGATCAACCTGGACCGGGACTGGAATCTCGCGTGGGCGGATGCTCCGCCCGCCGATAACCGGCTGGTAGCGGGCGCCTGGTGGGCTGCGGATGCGCAAGACGAGGTCTCGGTGGAGGCGGGCGTTGCACGCTCACTCGGCCTGAAACTCGGTGACCGCATCGCCGTGCAGATCGGTGCTGACCGTATCGAGGCACGCCTGACCAGCATCCGCGAGCTGGATTGGGATTCGATGCGGCCGAATTTCTTTCTGATTTTTCCACGCCTTGCATTGGAGAAACAGGCGGCGATGTGGCTTACGAGCTTCTACCTGCCACCCGCATCGGGTCCGGTGATAAACGAGCTCGTGCGACAGTTTCCCACCGTGAGCGTGATCGAGATGGAATCGCTGCTGGAACAGGTGCGTGGTATCACGCGCCAGCTCTCGCTCGCTGTGGAACTCGTGCTTGCGCTGCTGCTGGTAGCCGGCGCGCTGGTGATGGTCGCAAGCGTGCAGGCCGGGCTCGAGTTGCGCTTCCGCGAGAGTGCGGTGCTGCGCACCTTAGGTGCCGGGCGCGGGCTGGTCCTCGGTAGCCTGGTGGTCGAATTCGCGTTGTTGGGACTGTTTGCAGGCCTGCTTGCCACGGCTGGCGCAGAGGCCGCGGCGTGGTTCGTGCAGACCCGCCTGATGGGGCTGGCACCCACTCTGCACGCAGCGATCTGGGCTGCTGGCCCGATCGGTGGTGCGGTGGTTTGCGCGCTGCTCGGGATGGTCTCCTGCCGGCGTGTGGTGGATACGCCCCCGGTAGTGGTTCTGCGCGAGAGCGCGTGAGTCAGTCGGTTCCGCCGCCGCGGCGGCCCTGCCTCTGCAGCATCACGATGAACTGTTCGATCTGTTTTTCTGCTGCGTTGCTCAGGTTCTCGAAACGCGCTCCCACCACCGTATGGCGGTAGGGCGCCCGCCTGAACTCGAATTTTCGAACCTGTAGATCGCAGCTGATGTCCGGCGTGCCGGGGATGCCAAGCAGGCTGTTCTTCAACTGGCTGCTGTTGCGGAGCATGTCACTCAGGTTGCCTTGGCAGGTGAATCCGATCCCTCCCAGTGAAAGGTCCTGTAGCGTGCAGAGGAGTCGTGTGGCGTCCGCCCCGCGAATCCGCAGCTTCACTCCCGAGTCGCTGTCCGGGCTGACCCGGAAGAACTGGCGCCTCTGCTTCGCCTGAACCGAATCCGGCAGGGCAAGGCGATAAGCGGGGTAGCCGTCTGTCTCGTCGAGGCTGATGGACTTGATCCAGGAGATGAATTTCACCGGCACGCCGCGACGAATGCTGGTCACCTCCACTTCGTCCCCTGGCGAGACAAAGAAGGCGCCATGTGACGGGAAGAGTTCGTCGATCAACAGATAGCGCTCGATAGGGTTGACCTTGAGGATCAGGCTCTGGTAGGTCGAATTTGAGGCGCCCAGGAAGCGTACATCGACGAAGCTGCGCTCCTCGACCAGTTGCTGGAGACGGATCACCACCTGCTCGAAACTTGCCTGAGGCGTGTTGTGCTCGGTGTCTGCCGGCTCCAGACGCGGCTCCACCTGTGGCTTTTTCCGCAGGCCCGAGAGGAGCTTCCTGATTGCACCGTCAGCCATGAGGGGTCGTATCCCGGATATACATTGAAGGCTCGCCGAGTATAGACGAGCCCCGCCTTTCCGGTTATCGGCTGGCCGGCGAGGGTCTTGAAGACTCAAGCGCTGGTGGGCAGGTACCGACCGGCGCTTGAGCCGTGCTCAGGGCAGCAGATGCGCGACGGCGTCGCGCTCTTCGCTCAACTCTTTTTCTGTGGCGAGCATGCGGGCGCGCGAGAAGTCGTTGATCGCTGCACCCTGCACGATACGCCATTCGCCGTTGCGGCAGGCGCAGGGGAAGGAGTAAATGAGGCCTTCCTGGATGCCATAGCTGCCGTCGCTGTAGACACCCATGCTGACCCAGTCGTCGTCAGCGGTGCCAAGGGCCCAGCTGCGCATGTGGTCGATGGCCGCGTTTGCGGCGGAGGCCGCGCTCGAGGCTCCGCGCGCCTTGATCACGGCCGCGCCGCGCTGCTGCACGGTGGGGATGAACTCCTGTTCGTACCAAGGGTGATCGACCATGTCGATCGCGGGCTTGCCGGCGACCAGGGCGTTGAAGAGGTCGGGGTACTGGGTGGAGGAGTGATTGCCCCAGATCGTCATGTGGCGGATCGCGTTGACGTCAGTGCCGAGCTTGTTGGCGAGCTGGCTCATGGCGCGGTTGTGATCCAGGCGGGTCATGGCGGTGAATTGCCGTGGGTCGATCTCCGGGGCATTGCGCTGCGCGATGAGCGCGTTGGTGTTGGCAGGATTCCCCACCACCAGGACCTTGATGCTGCGCGAGGCCACGGCGTCGATGGCCTTGCCCTGCGCGGAGAAGATCGCGGCGTTCGCTTCGAGCAGATCCTTGCGTTCCATCCCCGGCCCCCGGGGGCGGGCTCCGACCAGCAGTGCGTAATCGGCATCGCGGAAGGCCTCTTCGGCCCGGTCGGTGCAGACCATCCCGGCCAGCAAGGAGAAAGCACAATCCTCGAGTTCCATGGCTGCCCCGCGCAGGGCATCCAGGGCAGGAGTGATCTCGAGCATGTTCAGGATCACCGGCTGGTCGGGGCCCAGCATGCTGCCGGAGGCGATCCGGAAGAGCAGGCTGTAACTGATCTGGCCGGCGGCGCCGGTGACGGTGACACGGACGGGCTTCTTCATCGCGGATTTCCTGTCGCGGGAGGTTGCTTGGAGGCGGCGCTGGCGACCCGAAGGGCCCCCGAGCGCGCCGGCGAGATTGTACGGCCTGGCCTCCCGAGCCGCTACCGCAAGCGCAACCGGGGATGTGATTTCTGCCCGGGGACATCGACCTCGGCGCCCGCGTAGAATCCTCCCTCCTGATCACAGTCACGAGAGCTCGTCTTGGCGCAATCCGATCCCCGCAAGAGCCGCACGGAGTCCAACAAGCTCCATAAGCGCCTGCGCCGCAACGTCGGGCGGGCGATTGAGGAGTACAACATGATCGAGGCGGGAGACCTCGTCATGGTGTGTGTCTCGGGAGGCAAGGACTCCTATGGCATGCTGGACATACTGCTCAACCTGCAGCGTACGGCTCCCGTCCGCTTCGAACTGGTGGCAGTGAATCTCGACCAGAAACAACCCGGTTTTCCCGAGCACGTTCTGCCCGGGTACTTGAGCGGCATTGGGGTGCCGTTCCACGTTCTCGAGCGCGACACCTACAGCATCGTCAAGTCCCTGGTGCCTGAGGGCAAGACCACCTGTGGCCTGTGCTCGCGTCTGCGGCGGGGCAACCTTTACGCCTTTGCCCGCGAGATCGGCGCCACCAAGATCGCCCTCGGCCACCACCGCGATGACATCGTGGAGACCCTTTTTCTCAACATGTTCTTCGGCGGCAAACTGAAAGCCATGCCGCCCAAACTCTTGAGCGACGATGGCGCGAACGTGGTGATCCGGCCGCTGGCCTACTGCCGCGAGGACGATCTGGCCGAGTACGCCACGCTCAAAGGCTTCCCTATCATTCCCTGCAATCTGTGCGGCTCGCAGGAGAACCTGCAGCGCCAGGCGGTCAAACAGATGCTGGCCGACTGGGACCGCCGTTATCCGGGGCGCTCTGAGGCGATCTTCTCCGCCATCTGCAATGTCGCGCCGTCCCAGCTGGCGGACACCGCGCTCTTTGATTTTGCGGGTCTGCGTGCCGCAGCCCCTGACGCCACGGCCATCCGTCTGAAAGCGGTCTGACTTCCCCCTCCGGCAAGTTCTTGCTGGGCTGGCCTGGAAAATGCAGACACCCTTCGAGAGCATCCCACCGGGACGCAGATCGTCAAATAGCCGTCACCGTGTGTGGTGTGGCGATGTTGCCGGGGGCGTGTCCGCCGGCGGGGAACATGAGGGGGATTACAGATGGTCGAGCGAGCAGACATCAGCCAGGTGTTGGCGCAGATGCGCATGGTCCAGACACAGATCAACCGGCCGCCCGCCGAGATCATGCCGGGAGCGATTGCTCCGGGCCAGCTGGCGCGCCCGCAGGACGGGCCGGGCTTCGGCGCGCTGTTCAGCCAGGCGATCGACAGTGTCAACAACATCCAGAAAGAGTCAGGGCGTCTGCGCGAGTCCTACGAGTCCGGCGCGAGCGGCGTAAGCCTGACGCAGGTGATGATTGCCGCCGAGAAATCCAGCGTGTCCTTCGAGGCCATGCTGCAGGTGCGCAACAAGCTCGTGCAGGCCTACCAAGACATCATGAATATGCCGGTGTGATCATCGGGCAACCTTGGGAGCGCTGAACAGACATGGCTGACACCGAACAGTTGACCGGAACCCAGCTGGCGAACGCCGGCGGGACGACCGTGATGATAGAGGCCCCGCAGAACCCTTATCTCGAGGGTATCGGGCGCCTGTCCATTCCGCGCCAGGCAGGCGTCATCGTGGGTCTTGCGGCGACGGTCGCGCTGGCCGTGTGGGTCGTTCTGTGGACCCAGTCCGCCGACATGCGTCCGCTCTACGGCAGCCTCGAGCATCTCGACTCCCAAGGCGTCATTACCGTACTGGAGTCGAACCGTATCGCTTACCGGATCGACGAGCGCAGCGGGATGCTGCTGGTCGAGGACAGTCGCTACAACGAGGCGCGGCTGAAGCTCGCAGATGCGGGGATGCCCAACGACAGCGCTGTCGGTTTCGAGATGCTCGATAAGGAGCAGGGCATCGGGACGAGCCAGTTCATGGAGACGGCGCGTTTTCGCCGCAGTCTCGAGGGAGAACTCTCACGCACGATATCCAGCATCACCAGTGTGCGTGGGGCGCGGGTGCACCTCGCCATCCCTGAGCGAACCGTTTTCGTCCGCGACCAGCGCAAGCCAAGTGCCTCCGTGCTGCTCGAGGTGGTCCCGGGTCGCACCGTCGATGACGCCCAGGTGCGCGCCATCGGGAACCTGGTGGCCTCCAGTGTTCCGGACATGCAACTCGGCGGTGTCACCATCGTCGATCAGAAGGGGCGTTTGCTTTCCAACTTTGCAGAGGACCGTGAGGCGGCCCTGGCCAGCAAGCAGCTCGATTTCACGCGCAATCTCGAGGACCAGATGGTTGCGCGCGTGCAACGGATTCTCGAACCTGTGGTGGGTGCGGGTCGATTCAAGGCCGAGGTGACAGCGGACGTGGACTTCACCGCCGTCGAGCAGGCTGACGAGATCTACAATCCGGACCTGCCGGCGATCCGCAGTGAACAGCGAACGGACGAACAACGCCTTGCCGGCGAGGCTGGCGGTGGCATCCCGGGCGCGTTGAGCAATCAGCCTCCGGTGAACGGCTCGGCTCCGGAGACGGTCACGCCGCCGGCCGCCGGGCTGGCCTCGGCCGCCGGCACCGCAGCGGCGCCGGGCTCTCCTGCCGGCAATGTACGCAGCCAGTCGATGCGAAACTATGAGCTCGACCGGACGCTGAGCTACACCCGTCACCAGGTTGGCAAGTTGCATCGACTGAGCGTTGCCGTGGTGCTCGATGACCGCCAGAGTGTCAATGCCGAGAGCGGCGAGCGCAAGAACAGCCCCTGGGATGCTGCGACCATGGAGCGAGTGACCATGCTGGTTCGCGACGCCGTGGGCTATGATGCCAAGCGCGGTGATAGCGTTAACGTCATCAATGCGGCGTTTTTTGACTTGCCGGTCGATGACGAAGCGCTGGTCCCCGTGCCGCTGTGGGAGCAGGCATGGTTCTGGCCCGCATTGCGCCTCGGGATGGGGGCCCTCGGCATCCTCCTGCTGATATTTGCGGTGGTGAGGCCGGTGTTGCGCACACTGAGCAGCAATGCGCGGCAGATGCGTGCGCTCGAGGAGCGCCACCGCATGGAGCGCCAGGTCAAGGAGTCGGCGAGCAGCCAGGATGGCGGCGGTGAGGATGGACGCCCGATGCTGCCTCCGCCCAACAGGGATCATGATCGGCGCATGACTGCAGTCCAGACACTGGTCGAGAGCGACGCCGAGAAGGTCGCCCAGGTAGTCCGCAAGTGGGTACGTGAAAGTGAGCGATGACGCTTCCCCGGACGGTCCCAGCCACCTTGAGAAGGCAGCGATTCTGCTGCTCTCGGTGGGGGAGGCCAGCGCTGCCAAGATCCTGCGCCACCTGACGCCTAAGGAGGTGCAGCGCGTGGGTGCGCAGATGACCAAGATGGAAGATATCAGCACTGAGCAGGTCAAGTCGGTGGTAGAGAGCTTCCTGGCGGAGGCCTATGCGGCTACCGGGCTTGGCATGGGCAACGAAAGCTACATCCGCAACGTGCTGATCGAGGCGCTTGGCGAGGAGAAAGCCAATACGCTGATCGACAATATCTTGATGAGCGACAAGACCAAGGGGTTAGAGGCCCTGCGCTGGATGAACCCCAAGCTGGTCGCCAACACCATCCGCGGCGAGCATCCACAGATCCAGGCCGTGATCCTGAGTTATCTGTATCCCGACCAGGCCGCGGAGGTGCTCGCGCAGTTCAGTGAGAAGGCCCGCACCGATCTGGTGATGCGCATCGCCACCATGGAGACCGTGAACCAGACGGCGCTGCAGGAATTAAACAAGATCGTCGAGGGCGAGCTCACGGGCTCTAGCCTGCAGCAGGGACACTTTCTGGGCGGCATCAAATTCGCAGCGGCCATCGTCAACAACATGGACACCAGCGTCGAACAGACTCTGATGGAGCACATCAAGGAAGTCGACGAGCCACTCGGCAGCAAGATACAGGACCTCATGTTCGTCTTTGATGACCTGAAAAACATCGACGACAAGGGCATCCAGGCTCTGCTGCGTGAGGTCTCCTCCGAGGTTCTGGTGCTGGCGCTGAAGGCGGCTGATGAGGATCTCAAGGCGAAGATCTTCGGCAATATGTCCAAGCGCGCCGCGGAGCTGCTTAAGGACGATCTTGAGGTCAAGGGTCCCGTGCGGTTGAGCGAGGTCGAGACCGCGCAGCGTGAGATTCTCGCCGTTGCGAGACGCATGTCGGATGCAGGGGAAATCATGTTGGGTGGCAGTTCGGAGCAAATGGTATGAGCATCTTGCCACTCGTGGGCACAGCCTGAATGGCAGCCCGCCGCATACCCTCGCTTCGCCTCGACTCGGTTGAACGCTGGTCGCTTCCCGCGGTCTCCCACGGGCAGGTCCTCAAGGCCGAATCCGTGCGGCCATCAGAGCGCAATCGGGTTTCGGCCGCGCGTGCCGAGGCCGTTTCGCCGCCGTCCCTGGATGAACAGGTCAAGGCAAATATACGCGCCGGTCGCTATGCGGCGGGCGTCAGCGCGGGAGAGCTCGAGGCCCTTGTTCTTGGCGCTGCGCGCGAGGGGCGGGGAGAGGGCTATGCGGAGGGTCTGGAACAAGGTCGAGTCGAGGGTTTCAGGCAGGGACACGAAGAAGGCCTCGCTGCGGCGCGGCGGATCATCGAGGAGCAGGTGGCGCGTCTGGCTGCGTTGATTGCCACCCTGCAGCAGCCGATCGAGGGGCAGCAGGCGGAACTGCGCGAAGCGATGCTGGAGATTGTGACGCGCGTCGCCGAGGGGGTGGTGCGCAGCGAACTGCGGCTGCAGCCCGACAGCATTCGCGTGGTCATTGACGAGGCACTGGCCGCGCTGCCGCTTGGCGCCTCTGCGATCCGCGTCATCGTTTGTCCGGCGGACGCGGAACTGATTATGGCCGGCCGGCCGGCCGCCGCGCAGTGGATGGTCGAACCCGACCCGGCGCTCGCGCCTGGTGACTGCCGGATAGAGGCGCGTGAATCTGTGGTGCACTATGCGGTGTCCGATCGGCTGGGGCAGATGTTGTCCCAGTTGCTGGGTCCCGACGCGGCGCGTGAGCGCCTCGGGTGAGCACCTCCCTGACCGACTTTGTCCAGGGTGCAGCGAGGCGTCTGCGCGCTGATTGCCCACCCGTCGCTGAGGGCATGCTGACGCGTGTGGTCGGCATGACCATCGAGGCCGTCGGTTTCGATGCGGCGATGGGGCAGCGCTGTCTCATCCGCCAGGGCCCCGGCCGCGACCTGCAGGCTGAGGTCGTGGGGTTCTCGGGGAATTGCGTTTATTTGATGCCCGCCCAGAAGATCTCCGGACTGCGCCCGGGGCTGCGGGTGCGACCCATCGCCATGTCGGCCGATGTACCGGTGGGAGATGGGCTCCTCGGGCGTGTGCTGGGTGGTGATGGCGCGCCGCTCGATGGTGCCGGTCCGCTCCACGATGTCGAATTCACCGAGCTTGATGCGCGCCCGATCAACCCGCTCGCGCGTTCGCCGATTCGGCAGCCGCTCGACGTGGGCGTGCGCTCGCTCAATGGTCTTCTCAGTGTCGGTCGCGGACAGCGGCTGGGCATTTTTGCCGGCAGCGGTGTGGGCAAGAGCATGCTGCTGGGCATGATGACCCGCTTCACCGAGGCTGACGTCACGGTGGTCGGACTGGTGGGAGAACGGGGCCGCGAGGCTCGCGAGTTCATCGAAGAGATACTTGGCGTCGAGGGCATGCGGCGGGCGGTCGTGGTGGTCTCGCCTGCGGATGACGCCCCGTTGCTGCGCCTGCGATCGGCCAGACTCGCCACGCGTATCGCCGAGGACTTCCGCGATCGCGGCAAGAACGTCCTGCTGCTGATGGATTCGCTCACCCGCTTCGCGCAGGCACAGCGCGAGATCGGTCTGGCTATTGGTGAGCCACCGGCCACCCGCGGCTATCCACCATCGGTTTTTGCCCGCATTCCCGATCTCGTCGAGCGCGCGGGCAACAGCGAGGCCGGCAAGGGCTCGATCACGGCGTTCTACACCGTGCTGGCCGAAGGCGATGACATGCAGGATCCGATAGCCGATGCCGCGAGGGCGATTCTCGACGGGCACATCGTGCTCTCGCGCGCGCTGGCAGAGGAAGGGCAGTATCCGGCCGTCGACATCGAGGCCTCGATCAGCCGTGTCATGCCAGCGATCGCCACCCCCGAGCACCGCGCGCTGGCTCAGGAGTTCAAGAAGCTCTGGGCCCGATACCAGCAGAATCGTGACCTTATCAGTGTGGGTGCCTATGCGCCCGGGGCCGACGAGGAAACCGATCGCGCGATCGCAAAGCTGCCCGCAATGCGCCAGTACCTGCAGCAGGCCTTCGACGAACGCGTGGACTTTGACGCCTGCACCGAGCAGCTTGCGGCGCTGTTCGGCCTTGCCCAGGGGGCGTCAGAGCAGAGAACCACCTTGCCTGCGGCGTCCACGGCACCGCGCCGGCAGCTACGCTCCGCCCCCGCGGCTGAACGCCGGTGAGGCGCTCGCG
Organism: Klebsiella pneumoniae; assembly: GCA_945862145.1. Classification (GTDB taxonomy): domain Bacteria; phylum Pseudomonadota; class Gammaproteobacteria; order Pseudomonadales; family UBA5518; genus UBA5518. The sequence goes on along the minus strand of CAMAXE010000011.1, from coordinate 20,332 downwards.
CCAGGTGGACACCTTGGTGCGACTTGCCGCAATGGCCGAGCGAAACGCCCGCATGGGCCTTGCGGGGGCGAATCAGGACCTGCTTCGCAAGAATGGGCAGCAGCGCCAGCTTGAGTCCTACGAGGCCGAGTACGGCGAGGCCTGGCTGGAGGCCGGCCGCGGTGGTGTCTCGGGACAGGCTGCTGCCGGACTCGCTGCGTTCCGGGCGAGTCTCGGCAACACGCTGGCGGCTCATCAGGCCAGCGTTAGCGCGGCTGCAGAGGCGCGCGACGCACAGGCCCGGCGCTGGCAGGGCATGCGCCAGCAGCTACGGGTTTTGAATGATCTCGCCGCGCGATCGCGGCGGGAAGAAGACCGTGAGCGCGAGCGGCGACTGCAGAAGAGTATCGATGAGCTCTCCGGACGTCCGCGGCGCCCCGGGGTCCTCTGAATTCCCGATAGAAAGCCCGCCGCTATCTGCGCTAAACTGTTGCGCAGCCCACATCTTTGCGGAGCGTTCTCAGATGAGCCTTCCTTTGGAGACCAAGATTCTCGTCGTCGATGACTTCGAGAGCATGCGACGCATTGTTAAACAGGTGCTTCATGACATCGGCTTCAAGGACATATCGCTGGCCGACGACGGCGCGACCGCGCTACCACTGTTGAAGAACGGTGACTTCGGCTTCCTGATCACAGACTGGAACATGCCGCAGATGGAAGGCATCGACCTGGTGAGGGCGGTGCGGGCCGATCCGCGGCTGAAGAGCATGCCTATCCTCATGGTCACCGCCGAGGCCAAACGCGAACAAATCATCCAGGCCGCACAGGCCGGAGTGAACGACTACATCGTCAAGCCCTTCACGCCGGATACGCTCAAGGCCAAGATCGAGAAGATTTTCAAGGGACTCGCGGGCAAGTAGGTCCGCTCATCCGGGCCGGTCAACCAGAAGGAGACGAGCGTGACGACTGGCGTTTTCGATCCCGAACAAATGATTGTCGAACGCCTGCAGGGCAAGGCTGCGGAACTTGCAAGCTGCCTCGCAAGCCATGACATGGCAGGCGCATTTACCGTCATTGAGCACATCAACGCAGTTCGCGAGGAGAGCATCTTCTACGGACTCGGGCTGCTGGCGCGCGGGTTGCACACGGCCATAGTCACCTTCGAGGTTGATGATCACGGCAAACACTACCTCGCCGAGGACGAGACCGGCGCTGCCGGTTTGACCAGCCAGCTCGATAACGTGGTCAGGATGAGCGAGGAGTCTGCCCGCAAGACACTGAACATCCTCGATGCCACGCTGCCGATGGTGCGCGAGCTGCGGGTGGCGGCTGATCGTGCAGCCACCAGTGCGGGTGTCCCTGGCGATTTCCTCGAGGCCCAGAAGTCCGGCCTGCAGCAGGTAGAGCACAACCTCATGGAAATCCTGATGGCGCAGGGGTTTCAGGACCTGAGCGGGCAGGCGATCCGCAAGGTCAACGGCATCCTCGGGAATTTGCAGAAAGACCTGATAGCGCTCCTCACCTACGCGAACCACGTGAAGACCATGTCGGAGCCGCTGCCGCTGCACGGGGCCGATGTTGTATCAGACGAGGCCGCTGCCGTGAGTTCCGAGACAGAGGAAGAGGCCAAGGAGGCCGCTCTCTCACAAGGCTCGGTAGACGACCTGCTCGCGAGTCTCGGTTTCTGATGCGGGGCCAGCGCGTCATCCCGTTCCCCAGAGGCAGTTCAGCATGAGCGACGACAGTCTCGACGAGATCCGCAAGATCTTCGAGGAGGAGTGCATTGAGGGCCTCGACACCATGGAGTCGGGCCTCCTCAACCTGGAGGCGGGGGGAAACGCGGGGGATGTCGTGAACGATATCTTCCGCGCAGCCCACTCGATCAAGGGAGGCTCCGCGACATTCGGCTACAAGAAAATCGCCGATTTCACCCACCTCATGGAGACGCTTCTCGACCTGGTTCGTAACGGCCGGAAAGCCGTCACACCCCATGTCGTACAACTCCTTCTGGGTTGCGTCGACTGCCTGCGTGAAATGATGGAGGCCATCCATTCCGGCGACTACCAGGAGGCGCGGATCGCGGACCTGATGCAGGCGCTGCGGGCGGAACTGCCCCACGACGACGATGATGCCAAGGCTCCCGCGCGAGCGGCTCAGGTTGTGGCTGTGGCGACCTCGCCCGTGCAGGGCTGGCGCGTGGGCTTCCGACCGCATGAACACATGTTGCGCAGCGGCAACCAGCCGCTGCATATCCTGCGTGCACTGGGCGAATTGGGGGAGTGCAAGCCCCGCAGCGACATATCACGCCTGCCGTCCTTCGAGTCTCTCGATCCGGAGCTGATCTATCTGGGTTGGGATATCGAACTCATTTCCGCCGCGACCGAGGCGCAAGTACGCGAAGTATTCGAGTGGGTCGAGGGTGAGTGCGAGCTTTCCATCGAGCCGCTTGGTGGCTCGCCCGTGCCGGTGCAGGCTGCGGTTCCCGTTGCGGTTGCTGCCGCGCCCGACCGCCGCGGTCCCGACCGTCGCGCTCCGGTTGTTGATGATCGGCGCGATACGGAGCGGCGCAAGAAAGCGCCTGCCAAGGATGCCGGCTCCATACGGGTTGGCATCGACAAGGTCGACAATCTGATGAACCTGGTCGGTGAGTTGGTCATCACCCAGGCCATGCTCTCGCAGTTTGGGCGCGAGTCGAGCGATGGCATGGATCTGATGGGGTTGCGCGATACGCTTGAGCAGCTTTCGCGCAACACCCGCGAACTCCAGGATGCCGTGATGCAGGTGCGGATGCTGCCGGTCAGCGTGACCTTCAGCCGCTTCCCCCGTCTTGTCCACGACCTGAGCGCCAAGCTCGGCAAGAAGATCGAACTGGAGATTTCCGGGGAGCAGACCGAGCTCGACAAGACGGTGCTCGAGAAAATCGGCGATCCTCTGGTGCATCTCATCCGCAATTCCATCGATCATGGCATCGAGGACGAGGCGACCCGTGTGGCCGCAGGCAAGGCTGCGCACGGCACCATTTTTGTCAGCGCCTCCCACGAGTCGGGCAATATCGTGATCCGGGTGGCTGATGATGGCGCCGGGTTGAACGCCGACAAGATCCTGCGCAAGGCCCGCGAGCGGGGCTTGGTCGGCGATGAGGAGGAACTGAGCCACCAGCAGATAAACGATCTCATCTTCATGCCCGGCTTCTCTACGGCAGACGTGGTGAGCGACGTCTCGGGCCGCGGGGTCGGCATGGACGTGGTGCGCAGCAACATCCACGAGATCGGTGGCCGGGTCGACGTCAGCTCCACGCCCGGCGAGGGCAGTGTGTTCCAGATCACCTTGCCGCTGACGCTGGCGATCCTCGACGGCCAGTTGGTACGCGTTGGCACGCAAGTGTATGTGGTGCCGCTGCTGTCGATCGTCGAGACGGTGCAGGTTGACCGCGATCGTCTGAACATGATCACCGGTCAGTCCCCCGTCTACCGCCTGCGCGGCGAGGCGGTGCCGGTGCTTAGCATCAACCGGGTTCTGCATGTCAACGACCAGCCGGAGGGCGCTGCCGTCGGCGCGGTTGCCGCCGGCGGCGAGCGCGAACGGCTGCTCGTCATCGTCGAGGCTGGCCGCGAGGTGGTTGGCCTGGCAGTTGACGAACTCCTGGAGCAGCATCAGGTGGTTATCAAGAGCCTCGAGAACAACTTCATTCAGGTTCCGGGCACACTGGGTGCAACGATTCTGGGAGATGGCACCGTGTCCCTGATCGTGGATATCTCCGGTCTGGTCCGACTCTCAGCGGGCCGCACAGACGCCGGTTTGTCGACTCCGGTCGCGGCCTGAGTAGAGGGAGCAAAAGCATGACCAGCGCGCAGATGCATCAAGGTGCCCTCGGTGATCCACTGGCCGGAGGCGGTACGCAATACCTCACGTTCGTGCTGAATTCAGAGCACTACGGCATCGAGATACTCAAGGTTCAGGGCGTCCAGGGTTGGCAGCGTGTGACGCAGATCCCGAACATGCCCGCTTTCTTGCTGGGCGTGATCAACATGCGCGGCGATGTGGTGCCGATCGTGGATCTGCGACTGCGCTTTTCCCTGGGTTCGGCAGAGTTCAACGAGCAGACTGTGGTGGTGATCGTGCGGGTGGAGTGCGCCGATCACCCGCGCACCGTGGGGCTCGTTGTCGATGCGGTTTCGGAGGTTCATACGATCCACAACACCGATTTCCGCAAGACACCCGACATGAGCAGCGGTGTGGCCTCGGAGTATCTGAAGGGGCTCGGCATGGTCGGTGACCGCATGGTTATCCTCTTTGATGTCGAGCGACTGGTGAATGGCGGCGTGCTCGCGCAGGTGACGCCGGCCCCGCGTGACGCGGCGGCCTGAGCAGGAGATGCAGGCATGGAACTCGAAATAACCATCAGCCCCGACGCAGCCGTCGTCAAGTTGCCTCAGTCGATGTCTATCGAGGATGTCGCCAGCCTGAAGGGCCGACTCCAGGAGGTGTTGGATACTCACGCTGGCCGGGTAGTCATTGACCTCGATGCCGTGATTTCTGCAGATGCGGCTGCGCTGCAGATGCTGACCGCCTTTGTGATGAGCGCTACCCGTGGTGGCAGCAAGGTCCAGTGGGACAACCTCTCGGTGCCGCTCTACATGGCGGCCTGCCAACTCAACCTCGAAGAGCATCTCCAGTTCTGATGGCGCGGGTGGGCAGGCGATGAGATTGCCGGGGTATGTGCGATGAGCATCTACAACGGTGCCGCCACCCTGCCTCCGCTGGAGCCCCCTTACGATAAGGTCACACGCTACATCGACCCCCACACCGGCTTGGCAACCGCAAAGCTGGTTCCCGGGCAACTTTTCGTCGGCGGCACACGCGATTGCATAACCACGGTGGTGGGGTCCTGCCTGACCGTCTGCATGCACGAGCCACGCGCTCGCTGCGGCGGAATGCTCCAGTTCCTGCTGCCGTGCCCGCGCAGTCCTGCCCCACCGCGCACCGCCGGGCTCGATGCGTCGGAGCGGTATGCCTATTTCGCGCTCGAGGCGTTGGTCGATGCGTTGCAGCTGCGCGGAGCCCGGCGCGCCAATATGGTCGTAAAGCTCTTCGGCGCGGCGCAGGTAGATCCCGAACTCGCTGAGAGCAGTCGTGAGACGATCCGCCAGGTCCGAGACTATCTGCGGGTCGAGCGGATGGCGGTAGAAGGCGCCGATACGGGGCTGCTGCAAGCGCGCAAGATCGTGTTTCATCCGGGAGAGGGCAGGGTGCGACTGAAGAAACTGGGCGAGCTTCCCAACGACACATTGCCCCGTCGCGAGCGCGAGTACTATGCCCGCGTCCTGCTCCGGGCAGGCTCTCAGGCATGAACCGGCGCAACGCTCGGCAGAGGCACGGCAGATCATGACGGCATCGAGACGAATACGTGTGCTGGTGGTCGATGACTCGGCCCTGGTGCGCAAGCTGCTCACCGACCTCTTGTCATCGGATCCCGAGATCGAGGTGGTCGGTACGGCCCAGGACCCCTTGGTGGCGCGCGAGCGCATCAAGCAGCTGAACCCCGATGTGCTCACTCTGGACGTCGAGATGCCGCGGATGGATGGCGTGACGTTCCTGCGCAACCTCATGCGTTTGCGTCCGATGCCGGTGGTGATGGTGTCCACCCTCACGGAGAAGGGCGCCGAGATCACGCTGGATGCGCTGCGCTATGGCGCCGTCGATTTCATCACCAAACCCAAGGTCGATATCACCCACAGCCTGCAGGACTACCGCGAGGAGCTGCTCTCCAAGGTCAAGATGGCGGCAACCGCCCGGGTGCGGCAACTCACCGGAGCTCACTCTGGCGGTGCCGAGCGGGTACCCGGGGCGAGCATCGCGGTGGACAAGGTGCTTCCCCAGACCCACAAGCCGCATTTCCGCACCACCGACCGGCTCATAGCCATTGGTGCATCCACCGGGGGGACCGAGGCGATTCGCGAGGTCCTCGAGCGGCTTCCTGGGCTCACCACGCCCGGAATCGTGATTACGCAGCACATTCCGGCCTCGTTCAGCGGTCCTTTCGCGCAACGCATGAATCGCTGCAGCGAGCTTGAGGTCTCCGAGGCCCGGGACGGTGAGCAGATTTTGCCGGGGCACGCGTATATCGCTCCGGGCGATCGCCACCTGATGGTTGTACGCGACGGAGCCCGCTATCGTTGCCGGTTGAGCGACGACACTCCGGTCAACCGTCATCGTCCTTCGGTGGATGTCCTGTTCCGGTCCGTTGCACAGAACGTGGGCCCGAACGCGCTCGGCGTGATCCTTACCGGGATGGGCAAGGACGGCGCGCTCGGACTGAAGGATATGCGTGAGACTGGTGCGCACACCATCGCGCAAGATGAGGCGAGCAGCGTCGTCTGGGGTATGCCGGGCGCCGCGGTGGCCTGTGGGGGCGCCGCAGAGATCCTGAGCCTGGGCGACATTGCCGCGGCAATCCTGCGTCGCGTGGGCTGATTCGCGCTCCCTGCTGCCATCTGGCATGAGGCTTGCGATAGCTCTGGCAACAGTATCGCCTCGGAGCGCCTCAGATGCCCCCCATGCTTCTTTCCGCCGCGGTTGCGCAGCCTGCCGCCGCCCTCGACCAAGCAGGACTCGCGTCGGCCAATGGGGCCAAGGTGGCGGCGGGCAGTGACGCCCGAACGGCGAAGGTGGCATTTCCCGATGTCTTTCGAGACCAGATAAACAACACGAATAAAACAACGAATCCTAATGATATAAAACAGATTGAGGTTAATTTTAAAACTCCTGCTCAGGGCCAAACAGGTCTCTCAGTACCCGGTTTCGTGGATGCCCACGCGGGCGAGGCTTCCGGGGAAGACGCGGGGAAAACGGCATCTGGCCTGCCAGACAATGTGGGAATGATGGTCTTTGACGAACTGGAGCCCGCGTTACTCAGGGCTGAACTGCCTGTAGCGCCCGACGGCAACGCCTTGCCGATGGAGCGGCAAGGGCTTCCCGCCGAGGTTCTTTATCGCCGTGCACCGATCATGGGCGATGGTCCGCTCGCGCAGGCCGATGCGACTCCAGCGTCCTGGCTAATGGCCCAGAACACGGGGATGTTACCGGTACCCCCGGCCTCGCTGGTTCCTACATCATCTGCTGATGCCGGCCCCCCTGGATCGCGCGTCCAGCCGCCACCCGTGGGCTCAGCATCGGCTGATTTACCCGCTGCCGCGCGGCTTGGCATCACCGCTGGGCAGGTGCCGAATACTCTCTCACAGCGACCACTGACACCGGAGACATTCCCTCTCGCTGGGTTTGTCGGTGAATCGTCATCGGCCTCGGCTGCCGGAATCAGCACCGGCCCGCAGGTTGGTGGGGGAGGCCTTACGCCACCGACTCCGCCCAACGCGGGCGTAATTGATGCTGCCGGACCCAGTAGCCAGCCGCAGCAGCAGGGGCTGGAAAGTGCTGCGAGTCGGGGGGTTTCCGTCGCAGGCCTGGCAATGGGAGCCCTGCCGGCGACGGTGCTCGCGGGCACATCCAAGGAGTCGGCCGGCGTGCCGGCTCCAGCGGGTGACACCGGAGCGCGGTCGATCCTGCAACGTCCCGCCGAACCAGGAGGTGCGTTGCCTCGGGTTCAGTTTGCAGGTCAGGCTTTCACGGCGCCGACCGTGCCCGGGCCTGTGCCGCAGGCAGAGCAGGTCGCGGCCGGCGTGGTGCCGGCTCCAACGGATGACACCGGAGCGCGGTCGATCCTGCAACGTCCCGCCGAACCAGGAGGTGCGTTGCCTCGAGTACAGTTTGCAGGTCAGGCTTTCACGGCGCCGACCGTGCCCGGGCCTGCGCCGCAGGCAGAGCAGGTCGCGGCCGGCGTGGTGCCGCCTCCAATCGGTGACACAGGAGGTCGTTCTGCGCGCTCCGGACTTGGTGCGTCGCTAACGGCAGCCCCACAGCCACAACCACAACCACAGTCAGACAGTCAGGCTCTCAGGGCCACAACGGGGTTGCTTTCATCCGCTGTCGAGCAGGCGGTCAGGGTGATCGCCATGCCCGACGCAGGCGATGGCGGTGAGCAGTCAGCACCAGCGCTGGCGACATCTCTGCAGGCGAGTCTCCCCGCCCGGTTCGGCAGTCAGCCGCTCGGGCAAGCGCCGTCCTCATCGCCCACGGTTCCCCGTCGTGGCACGCTACCGGCTGGCGTCGTGACGGATCAGTCGATGCCGGCGCCTGATGCCGCGTCCCGAACGCCCGCGGATGCCGAGACGGTGTCTGTTCTCGGTTCCGCAACGATGGCCCGCGGCGCGGTTGGCGGCGGTGCTACGCTAGCTGGGACGGTTGCCGGAGCAGATCCAGGTTTCACACAGCGTGCAAACGGGCAAGTGGTATCGGGTGAGGGAAGTTCCGGTCCGGCAAAGCCAGCCGTTTCTGGTGCTGCGACTTCCGCCGCCCTCATCAGGCCGGATACGACGGTGGCGTTGGACGCCGCAGCTACGCTGCCCGATGCCGCGACCCCTGATACCAGTGCGCAGCCGCTCCGACGCCCGGTTGCCGCGGTCGATACGCCGAGCGCGCTGGCGGCGGGCGGTCTCATGGCGCCTCCGCTGGTGAGCCCTCCAGCGACAGACATCACGACCCCGCGGGGCGATTTTCAGGGGATGGGGGCCCGCGCCCTCCAGGCCCTCTCGACGCGCGACGGGCTGAGCTCCGATCTGGCAATCGATCCTGCGCCGCGTCAGTTCACCGGCAGTGAAGCGGGTTTCGCCAGTGCACTTGGCCAAATTGGACGTACGCCAGAGGTGGCGCCGGCGCAGATTCCAGGCTCTCTGCCGGTGCTGCTGGCGGCGGCCACCGGCAGCCTGGGCGAGGATCTCGGTCAGCGCATCCTGTGGTTGTCAGGTCACAACCTGCGGTCTGCGGAGATCAGACTCGACCCGCCCGAGCTGGGCCCTCTGCAGGTACAGGTGCAGCATCATCGCGACGGAACCAGCGTGCATTTCACCACCTCCAGTGCGGCCGTGAAGGATGTTGTCGAAGCGAATCTGCCACGCCTTCGCGAATTGCTGGAAGGAAGCGGACTCAGTCTGGTGGACGTCAACGTGGCGCAGCAACAGCAGCGTGGTGCTCCCGGACAGCGCGAGGCGTTCGACAACTCCGCCAGCACTTCACGCGGCCTGCTGGCCAACCTCCAGCAATCTGAGGTGACCCCCTCGGTACGTCGTAGCGTCGGGCTGGTCGATGATTACGCCTGAGGCACCTAGCGACAATTTTGCCCATCCCGTGTTGCCCTTGCGTCGCTGTGCTAACTTGCGGCGTGTTCGGGAACCGTGATGCCGCCGATCGCAGACAAGGGGGGTGGCATGTTGCTTGCTGCACGGCGTGTTGCAGCTTCTTTCTTGACGGGACATTGGCATGGCCGAGAAAAAAACTGCAGCCAAGGGCGAAGCCGCTGCGGAAAACGACGCGGCTGCTGCCGGCAAAAAGAAGAAGAAACTGCTGATCATCGGCGGGGCTGCGGTGGCGGTTCTGGTGTTGGCAGGCGTGCTTGCCTTCGTATTACTGAGCGGCAAGAAGGACGCGGAACCCGACGAGGCGAAGGTCGAGGCGCCGCCGCCACCGACGCTCTATGTTCAGCTCGGCGAGAAGTTCACCATCACGCTGAGTGCCAAGGATCGAGCTCACTATTTCGTCGTGTCGATCAGCGCCATGACCCACGAGAAGCCGGCGGTCGAGGATCTCGAGGTACACGCGCCGCTGATCCGCGCGCGGCTTGTCGGGATGCTTGGCGGTCGGGATTTCGATGCCTTGCGCACGGAGGAGGGCAAGGAGGCATTGCGGACGGACGTGCTCAAGACCATTCAGGATGTCCTGCAGACCGAAACCGGCAAACCCGGCGTGGAGCAGGTCTATTTCACCGAGTTCGTGCTGCAGTAGCGGTACGCGGATAGGGGACGCAGCGTGCAGGATCTGCTATCGCAGGACGAGATCGACGCCCTTTTGCACGGGGTGAGCGATGGCGAAGTCGAGGTTGAAAAAGAGGCCGAGCCGGGCGATGTCCAGTTCTACGATCTCACCAGTCAGGACCGCATCGTTCGCGGCCGAATGCCTGGTCTTGAGCGCACCAACGAGCGGTTTGCGCGGCAGTTGCGTACCGGGTTTCGCGGCCTGCTGCGCCGTGGTCTCGACATAAATTACGAAGGCATGCAGATCCAGAAGTTTGGCGAGTACTTCAACAGTCTCTTCGTGCCCACCAGCATCAATGTCGTCCGTCTTCACCCCCTGCCGGGGAACGCTCTGGTGGTGATGGATGCGCGACTCGTGTACCTGCTGGTCGACAATTTTTTCGGCGGTGGCCGGTTCCACGCCAAGGTCGAAGGGCGCGAGTTCACACAGGCCGAGACCCTCGTTGTCGACAAGGTGCTGGAGACGCTTTTCGAGGAACTCCAGAAAGCCTGGGGCGGCATCGCGGCAATCCGCGTGCAGCTCCTGCAGAAGGAAGTCAGTCCCGATGCGGCTGGCGTCTACAACGCCAACGATATCGCCGTGATCAGCTCCTTCAGCGTCGAGTTCGACGTGAGCGGTGGCAAGCTCCACATCGTGGTGCCCTACACCATGATCGAGCCGATCAAGGATCTGCTCGACAAGTCCAACGTCAACGAGTCCGATGTGCGGGACAACCGCTGGGAGATGGCGCTCAAGGAAAACATGAAGGAGGCGCGCGTCGACCTCAACTGTGTGATCGCCGACACCGAGGTCTCGCTGCGAGAAGTGATCGATCTGGCGGTGGGTGACGTGATTCCGATCGAGACACCTGATCCCATCCTGTTTGCCAATGATGTGCCACTGTTTCGCGTCCGCATGGGCAGCCTGAAGGGAAACCTTGCCCTGCAGGTACTGAGGAAAATACCGCGGCGCGGCTGAGTATTTGAATACTGGAGATCAAGATATGAGCAACGATGAACCCACCATGATCCTCGACGGGTCCTCCGTACAGCCCGATGACCTTCCCGAGTTTTCGGGTTTCGCGTCGTCCTCCGGGGCCGTGACCAATCCGGATCTCGACATGATCCTCGATATTCCCGTGCGCCTGTCGATGGAAGTGGGTAACACGCAGATCTCGATCCGCAATCTCCTGCAATTGGGTCAGGGATCAGTGATCGAGCTGGACCGGCTCGCCGGCGAGCCACTGGACGTGCTGGTCAATGGCACCCTGATCGCGCATGGCGAAGTGGTGGTGGTGAACGACAAGTTCGGTATCCGCATGACCGACGTGATCAGTCCCTCGGAACGCATCAAGAAGCTCGGTTGAGTTTTTTGTGCCAGCGCTTCCCGCGCTGGCACATCGCTTGCTCTTCTCTCCCCGGAACCGTCACGCATGACGGAAATCTGGCACTCCGGGGGATTCGATGGCCTTGCAACCCACAGCTAGTGCACCCGTGGCGGGACCCGGCATGTCCGGAGTCTGGGAGGTGGCCCTCGGTCTGCTGATCGTGGTCGCTGCCATAGTGGCCGTGGGCTGGGTGATGCGCCGCCTCTACCCGGGTGCGATGTCCGCTTCGCAGCAGATGAAGGTCATCGCAGCCCTTCCCTTGGGCCCACGCGAGCGCTTGCTGCTGGTGGATGTCGCGGGGACCCAGTTGCTGCTGGGTGTCACGGCGCAGCAAATTAACCAGCTGCATCTATTCAGCGAGCCCGTCGCGCTGCTCCCGACGCCGGTGGCTGGTGATTTCGCGTTGCGACTGCGTGATGCGCTTGGCGGGGCAAAGCGCACATGAAGGTGCTCCGACTTTCCCTTTTACTTGCCACGGCACTGTTAGCCATGGTGCCGGCGCTCGTGTTCGCGCAGGAACCGATGGCATCCCTGCTGGACGCCGGCGGCGCGCTCGGTGTGCCAGCGGTGAGCGTCACCACCAATCCCGATGGTAGTCAGGACTACACGGTCACGATCCAGATTCTGGCGTTGATGACGGCGCTTACCCTGCTGCCGTCGCTGCTCATGATGATGACCTGTTTCACGCGGATCATGGTTGTCTTCGCGATACTGCGCCAGGCGCTCGGCCTGCAGCAGACGCCGTCGAACCAGATACTGCTGGGACTCACCTTGTTCCTCACAATTTTCATCATGGGGCCGGTGCTGGAGCGGGTTAACCAGGATGCCCTCGCACCTTATCTGGCCGAGCAGATCGGCGCTCGCGAGGCGGTCAGCCGAGCCGTGGTGCCATTCCATACCTTCATGCTGGCGCAGACGCGCGAGAGTGATCTCGCCATGTTCATGCGCATCTCGGCAACGCCGCCTGTTGCCTCGCCGCAGGAGATTCCCTTCACCGTACTTGCGCCGTCCTTCGTGACCAGTGAACTGAAGACTGCCTTCCAGATCGGGTTTCTGCTGTTCATCCCCTTCCTGGTGATCGACCTAGTGGTCGCCAGTGTCCTGATGGCGATGGGCATGATGATGCTCTCGCCGGTCATCGTGTCGCTGCCGTTCAAGATCATGCTCTTCGTGCTGGTCGATGGTTGGGCACTGGTGATCGGCTCGCTTGCCTCGAGTTTTGCCATCTAGCAGTGCGGACGCGCACAGGAGATTCCGATGACCCCTGATGTCACGATGCAGATTTTCGGCGAGGGCTTTATGCTGGTGGTTCTGATGGTCAGTGTGTTGGTGATCCCCGGCCTGGTGGTGGGGCTTATCGTGAGCGTTTTTCAGGCTGCGACGCAGATCAACGAGCAGACGCTGAGCTTCCTCCCGCGATTGCTTACCACCCTGGTCACGGTGCTCATCGCGGGTCCCTGGCTGCTCACACGGCTGGTTGATTTCACCCACCGGGTCACCGGTGCTTTCTCGCTGCTGCTTGTCTGAGCCGCCGCCGAGGTGCCACTCGACCTCAGCTTGCCTTCGCTTGGCGCCTGGCTGGGCGGCTATCTGTTCCCGCTTTTTCGCATCGGCGGTTTTTTTCTTGTGGCTCCGGTCTTTGGTACGCAGCTGGTTCCGAGGCCCGTACGCGTTGGCCTTGCGTTCCTGGTAACGCTTTTGGTGGCACCCCTCTTGCCGCCGCTGCCACCGCAGGACCCGCTATCGCTTGCCAGTTCGGTTCTGGTGGCACAGCAGGTCCTGATCGGGCTGGGGCTGGGATTCGCCATGCAGGTTTTCTTCCAGACATTTGTGTTCGGCGCACAGCTGATCGCGATGCAAATGTCGCTGGGGTTCGCGTCGATGGTCGATCCGGCAAACGGGATCAACGTCACTGTGTTGGCGCAGTATTTCCTGCTGATGCTGACTCTGGTGTTTCTCTCCACCAACGGACATCTGGTGATGTTCGAGGTGATGCTGGAGAGCTTCCGCTTCATCCCGGTGGGCGGTGAATGGGCGTGGGACCAGACGAGCTGGTCGCTTGTCTCGTGGGCATCGTGGATGTTCATGTCGGGTTTGCTGTTGTCACTGCCTGCGGTCACGGCGCTGCTGATCGTGAACATCGCCTTCGGCGTGATGACCCGCGCAGCACCCCAGCTGAACGTGTTCTCGCTCGGTTTCCCGATTGCACTGCTGCTCGGGTTGCTGATCGTCTGGATGGGGATGCGGGGCTTTCTGCCGCAGTACGACACCCTGTCCGCAGACGCATTCGCCATGCTGCGGCAGTTGGCGGGCGTTTCCGACTGAACAGTCGTCAGTAGCGGGTGAGGCGATTCAGCCCGTTCAGCGCCGCGATCCGGTAGGCCTCGGCCATCGTGGGATAGTTGAACGTTGTCCCGATGAAGTAACGGATGGTGTTGGCCTCTCCCTTCTGTTTCATGATGGCTTGGCCGATATGGATGATCTCGGTGGCCTCGGCGCCGAAGCAATGCACCCCCAGTATCTCCAGCGTGTCGAGATGGAACAGCAGTTTCAGCATGCCCACGTCCTCGCCGCTTATCTGCGCGCGGGCCGTTTCCTTGAAGAAGGCGCGGCCCACCTCGTAGGGAATGCGTGCTTCGGTCAGTTCGCGCTCGCTTGCACCGACCGAGCTGATCTCGGGCAAGGTGTATATGCCGGTGGGTGTGTCGTCGACGTGGCGGGTGTGCTCCTTGCCCCGAGAGGCTGCCGCTGCGGCCCGGCCCTGATCGTAGGCGGCGCTCGCCAGGCTCGGAAAGCCGATTACGTCGCCGGCGGCGAATATGCCGGGCACGGTCGTCTCGTAGCGGTCGTCCACGAGAATCTGGCCGCGGGAATCTGCTTCGAGACCAGCGGCCTGCAGGTCTAGCCGATCGGTATTTCCGGTACGCCCGTTGCACCACAGCAACGCCTCGCCCTGCAAGCGCTTGCCCGAGCGAAGGTGCAGGGTCACGCCATGTTCGCTGTAGTCGATCCCTTCGAATTCCTCGCCATGCCGGATCACCGTGCCCTGGGTGCGCAGGTGATAGGAGAGGGCGTCGGCGATTTCGTCGTCCAGATAGGACAGCAACTGCGAACGGGTGTTTATCAGGTCCACCTTGATGCCAAGCGCCGAGAAGATAGACGCGTACTCGCAGCCGATCACGCCGGCCCCGAAAATCAGCACCCGCCGCGGCGTGTTGGGCATCGTGAGGATGGTGTCGCTGTCGAACACCGAGGGATGGTTGAAATCGATGCCTTCCGGACGATAAGGGCGCGAACCGGTCGCGATCACTACGTGCTCGGCGGTGAGCGTTTCGCGGGCCCCGTCGGGCAGCAACACCGAGACGGTATTCCGGTTGATAAAGCTGGCCACCCCTGTGTGCACTTCGATGCGGTTCTTGGAGTAGTAGCGGGAGCGCATGCCGACCTGCTTGCGGATCACTGCATCGGCGTTCTGCATCAATTGCTGGAATGAAAGGCGGCGTTGTTCTCCGATCGCACGGAATATCGGATTCGAGTTGTACCTGACCAGGTCCTGCACTGCATGACGCAGCGCCTTGGAGGGAATGGTGCCACTGTGCGTGCAGCCGCCGCCCACCGCCGGGCGGTCCTCTATAATCGCGGTGCGCAGACCACGTTTGGCGGTGTTGAGCGCCGCAGACTCACCGGCAGGCCCGCTGCCGATGACCAGCAGGTCGTAGTTGAAGTCATTCATCGGGGCGCCCGCACCGTCCAACAGAGCGTTGTTTTATAGCCCCTTGGCCGGCGGGTGTCCAACTCCCGCCTTACTGGGGCTCGGGGGCTCGGTGACGTTGCCTCATGCGCATATCGTGCTCCTCGCGCTGCGTGGTGAAGCGGGCGTATTGCTCCTCGGTGAGAACGGCACGCAACTCCGCTGCCTGCTTGTCGCGCAGCCTGCTCATCTGTTCCATCCGGGCCTGCATCTCCTTTTCGGTGGGATGGAGTTTCGCCATCTCGGCGACATGCTCTTCGTTGATGGCGCGCACTTTTGACAACTGCTCGGGGTTCAGGTCCAGATCCTTCTGCATGTGTGCCGTGATTTGCGCAGCGCTCGGAGGGCCGTGGTGCCCGTGCATGTCCCGGGGATGAGCGGGTGGTGGTGCGGTTGCCGGATCGGTGGCGAGGGCAAGACTTGCCGACAGGCAGACAAGCCCGCCGGCGAACAGATAGGCAATTGTGTGTTTCATGGCTGCTCCATCGATGTGGTTCGGAACGGCGCCTCGTGGCGACTCAGGGCTTGGACGGTCGCAAGGCAGCATTTCCTGCGACCCCGCTCCCTGAACTGTGCATGGAAATTGCTGTGCAGTAGTGGTGACGGTTTGATGGCGCCCCCATGGCAGAGGAAGAGACTGGTCAGGAACGTACCGAAGAGGCCACACCGAGGCGGCTCGAGCGCGCCCGGGAGGAGGGCCAGATTCCTCGATCCCGGGAGCTGAACACCGCTGCCATCCTTCTCACCGGCTCGGGCTCGCTGATCGCATTCGGTGGCTCCATGTCCGATCGCTTGCTGGAGGTCGCCCGGAGCTCTTTCCAGCTCCGGCGCGGCGATATCTTCGATTCCGGCTACATGGGCGGGCATCTGGTGGATTCGCTGGGCTGGGCTCTTGCAGGTCTCGCTCCGATATTCATCGCGCTTACCGTGGCAGCCCTTGCGGCCCCTGCTGCGCTGGGTGGCTGGATGTTCAGCGCCAAACCGATGGCGCCGCGCTTTGAGCGTCTGGACCCTCTTGCTGGACTGCAACGGATGTTCTCCGTGCGCTCCCTGGTTGAACTCCTGAAGGCCGTTGCCAAGCTCGTGGTCGTGGGTGGGGCAACATTGCTGCTGCTCTGGTCGCTGCGCGGCGAGGTTCTGTCGATGGCAGGGGAACCCTTGTTGCCGGCGGTCTCGCACGCGGTTTCGTTGATTGTCTGGTCGACACTGATCCTCAGTGCCTCCACCTTGCTGATCGCTGCGGTCGACGTGCCGTTCCAGCTTTTTGATCATGCCGGGAAGTTGCGTATGACCATGCAGCAGGTCCGTGACGAGATGAAGGAATCCGAAGGGCGCCCGGAAGTGAAGAGCCGGATCCGCCAGTTGCAGCGCGAGTTTGCGAAGACTCGCATGATGAACGCGGTACCCAAGGCTGACGTGATTATCACCAACCCGACTCACTATGCGGTGGCCCTGCGATACGACGTGCATCGGGCAGGGGCTCCGCTTCTGGTCGCGAAGGGCGCTGACCTCGTGGCGATGCGCATCCGGGAGGTTGCGCAGGCTGCCGGGGTGCCGGTCGTGAGCTCGCCCCGTCTCGCCCGGGCCATCTTCCACACCACGGAGCTTGAGCAGGAAATCCCGTCAGCCCTGTATATGGCCGTGGCGCAGGTGCTTGCCTACGTATTCCATCTGCGTAACTGGCGCGCTGGCGGTGGTGCGGCCCCGAAGTTACCCGACGAGTTCGATATTCCCGCAGGGATGGATCAGCCCAAAGCCCGCTGAGGCAGATCGGGAACGGTTTTTGCTTTCAAGCTGAGAGGCGCCCTCAGAGCGTCAAATTTATGGAGCCCGGACCTCCGGGTTCCCACTGGGTCGAGGAGCGGATATGGCAGGTGGGGTATTGGCATCCAGGCCGGGCGTGCTGGCGCAGCAGCTGCGCGTGCTCTCGCGGGGGCAGTTGGGCGTGCCGCTGCTGCTGCTCGCCCTGCTGGCGATGATGATGCTCCCGATTCCGCCGCTGCTGCTGGATATCTTCTTCACGTTCAACATCGCGCTATCGCTGGTGGTGATGCTGGTCGCGATCTACGCGATGCGCCCGCTCGACTTTGCGGTGTTCCCGACCATCCTGCTGGTCACCACCCTCATGCGGCTGGGGCTGAACGTCGCCTCCACCCGGGTCGTGCTGCTGCACGGTCACAGCGGCGAGGCTGCCGCGGGCAAGGTGATCGAGGCTTTCGGCAAAGTGGTGATCGGCGGCAACTACGTGGTGGGAATGGTCGTATTCATCATCCTGCTGATAATCAACTTCGTGGTGGTTACCAAGGGTGCCGGACGTATCTCGGAGGTCAGCGCGCGCTTCACCCTCGACGCCATGCCGGGCAAGCAGATGGCCATCGACGCCGACCTGAACGCCGGCATGATTACCCCGGACGATGCGCGACGTCGCCGTGAGGAAGTCGGTCAGGAAGCGGATTTCTACGGCGCCATGGACGGTGCAAGCAAATTCGTCCGTGGCGATGCCATCGCCGGGATGCTCATCCTGGCGATCAACCTGATTGGCGGCCTCGCCATCGGCACGCTGCAGCACGGGCTCGATTTCAGCCGCGCTCTTGAGATTTACTCCCTGCTCACGATCGGCGATGGCCTCGTAGCCCAGATCCCGTCGCTGCTGCTTTCCACCACGGCCGCGATCATGGTCACCCGGGTAAACACCTCCCGCGACATGGGCGAGCAGATCTATTCGCAGATGTTTGAGTCGCACCGCGCTGTCACAGTGACGGCTGTGATACTCGCCATCATGGGCATTGTTCCGGGTATGCCGCACGTCGCGTTCCTTGGTTTGGCGACCCTTACCGGCGGTTTTGCGTGGGTTCTACGCAACCGCAGCGCCGTCAAGACCGGGCGTTCCGCAAAGGCTGCCGAGGAACCGCGCCCGGCGGCGGTCGCGCCTGCAGAGCTCGGCTGGGATGATGTATCGCCGGTCGACGTGATCGGTCTGGAAGTGGGTTACCGCCTGATCCCGATGGTCGACAAGGCCCAGAGCGGGGCCCTGCTCGGACGCATCAAGGGCGTGCGCAAGAAACTGTCGCAGGACATGGGTTTCCTGATCCCGGCAGTACATATCCGCGACAACCTCGAGTTACTGCCCAACGGCTACCGGCTGCTGCTGATGGGCGTCGCGACCGGTGAGGGCGAGGTTTACCCCGAGCGTGAACTGGCGATCAATCCCGGGCAGGTGTTTGGCCGCCTCGAGGGCCTCGAGTGCCGCGACCCCGCTTTTGGCCTCGATGCCGTCTGGATCGATCGCAGCCAGCGTGAGCGGGCGCAGACCCTCGGTTACACCGTGGTTGACGCGAGTACGGTGGTGGCGACCCACCTCAACCAGATTCTTCTCGACAACATTGAACAACTGCTCGGTCACGAGGAGGTCGAACAGCTGGTGCAAAAACTCGCAAAGCTCTCGCCCAAGCTCGCCGAAGAACTGGTGCCGGGCACCATCAGCATCAACCAGCTGCTCGGGGTGTTGAAGTCGCTGCTGGCCGAAGGAGTGCCGGTGCGTGACATCCGCTCCATCGCCGAGGCCATCGCCACCCAGTCCTCGCGCACCAAGGATCCGGTTGCGCTCGCCTCGGCAGTGCGCGTGGCGCTCAGCCGGACGATTTTTCACGCTCTTGGTAACGGTGCGCAGAACCTCCCGGTGATCACGCTGGAACCGCAGATCGAACAGATGCTGGGCAAGTCGATGCAGCGTTCCGGCCCGGGCGGCGGCGACCCGGAGGATATCGTGCTTGAGCCAGGTCTGGCCGAACGTTTGCAGCGCTCCATCGCCGAAGCCGCGCAGCGCCAGGAAGCCCAGGGCAAAACGGCGGTTCTGCTCGTACCCGGCCCCCTGAGAGTTGTGCTGTCGAGGTTCCTGCGGCACACGCACCGGGCGATGAAAGTCATCTCCTATCAGGAGGTGCCAGAAAACCGGCAAATCACGATCGAGGCAACGGTGGGTTGAACCCTGCGGCGCTGACCCTTCCGGGACGGCGCCCATATCCGGAGTAAAGCGAGATGGAAATGAAGCGATTCATCGGACCCGACATGCGCTCCGCACTTCGCATGGTGCGCGAACAGCTCGGCCCTGAGGCGGTGATCCTCTCGAACCGCCGGGTTGCCGGTGGCATCGAGGTGACGGCGGGCGACAGCAGCGATTTCGGCGTCACCGACGAGCCCGCGTTTGCGCCGGCAACGGTTTCCACAATGCCGGCGCCGTTGGCGCTGAAAGCGAGGCCACTCGCCACCGCCACCTCTCGTGCGCTCGCGCCGGACTCCGCCCCCGCTGGCACCGAGCTGCTGGCAATGCGCGGGGATTTGCGGGACTTGCGCGCCATGATGGAAGAGCAGCTCGGGGAGATCCGGATAGAACGACTCGCCTGGGGGCCCGGTGTGGAAGCACGGGCCTGGCGTCTGCTCACGCGCAGCGGCCTGCCAAATGACATCGTGAGTGATTTGATCGCTGCGGTAGGGCCCGACATGGATTGGGACAGCGCGCACGCAGCCCTTCTGTCAGCAATTGCTGCCGGTATCGAGTGTGCAGATGATGTCGTCGTTTTGGGTGGCGTTATTGCCGCGGTGGGACCCACCGGTGCCGGCAAGACCACCACGTTGTGCAAGCTCGCCGTGCGTCATGTGCTGAGCCATGGCCCGGACGGCGTGGTGTTGGCAAGCTGTGATGCCGCGCGCCTGGGCGGTGCCGATATGCTGCGCGCCGTCGCGCGTCTTCTCGAGGTGCCGTTCATCGCGGCGGCTGAAGGGGAGGATATAGCGGCACTGCTGGCGCGCGCAGGGGAGCCGCTGTTGCTGTTGCTGGACACCCCTGGTCTGAACCGTCGCCGCGCGGGGGATGCCGAGCGCCTCGCCCAACTCGCCCGGGCCGGTGTCCGCAGCCTGCTGGTGCTTCCCGCCAACGCGCAGCGCGCCTGGCTTGAGTCGGCTGTCGAGGACTACCGTGTCGCGCGTCCAGCGGCCGCCGTGGTGACCAAGCTCGACGAGACCGTGAGCCTTGGCGAGGCCCTCGGTGTGCTGCTGCGGGAGCGGTTACGCCTTGCTTACGTCACGGATGGCCCCGAGATACCCGATGACCTTCGTTTGGGGGATGCCGCGGAGCTCGCTGCCCTGGCGCTGTCGGGTACCGAGTCATCCATGACACACGCTACGCGCCAGCCCCGCACTGCCT
The DNA here is from genome assembly GCA_945862145.1 of Klebsiella pneumoniae. GTDB lineage: Bacteria > Pseudomonadota > Gammaproteobacteria > Pseudomonadales > UBA5518 > UBA5518. Next base: position 109 of record CAMAXE010000011.1, on the reverse strand, counting down.
TCGCGGCGGCCAATCCGGCTAGAATGGCTTGAGCGTGCACACGGATACGGTGATGCGAATGAATCCCTCGCCCAGCGCCGGCACGCCGGTACAGGTCATAGCCGTCACG
>CAMAXE010000010.1 GCA_945862145.1 Klebsiella pneumoniae | reverse complement strand
CCCGCGACTGCCCCCCGTAGGAGCGGGCCATGCCCGCGACTGCCCCCCGTAGGAGCGGGCCATGCCCGCGAGTCCCCCTCGTAGGAGCAGGCCATGCCCGCGACTCTTGGCGAGGTGCCACCCGCGCTTCGGGCCGCAGGCCCTCCCTGCTCGCTCACGCCGACGCACATCCCTGTGCGTAGGCTGCCTGCATCCGCGGGATCGTTCCCGACGATCCCGCGGATGAAGGCCGCTCACTGGCAGGACCTGCGCCCCGAAGCGCTCGAATTGTTGCTGTAGCGCGCAGAGGTGCAAGCCCGCGACCGTGCCGGCATCGATGCGCCTGTCGCGCGCATGGCGCGCTCCTACCACCACGAACATCCGCGCGCGGATCCCGACCCCGCAGGAGCGGGCCATGCCCGCGGTCTCTCCCGTAGGAGCGGGCCATGCCCGCGACGGCCCCTTGATCAACGCAGCCGACGAAAATCCGGCGCCCGCTTCTCGATAAATGCGTTGATCGCTTCCTGATTCTCCGGAGAGCCGAAGCAGCGCTTCATCCCCTCCTCTTCCACCCGCAGCGCCTCCGCCAGGCCCGCGCCATGCGCGGCAAGCAAGGTGCGCTTGGTCTGCTGCAACGCACCCACGGGCCACTGCGCCATCTCATGGGCCTTGGCGAGTGCGTGCGCCTCGAGCGCGGCATCGGGCAGCACGGCAGTGGCGATGCCCGTCTCGAGCGCACGCGCGGCGTTGATCCATTCCGCCGTGAACAGAAGCTCCGCCGCACGACGCGGCCCGATCGCCGCTTGCAGCCGGTAGCTGCTGGCAAACTCGGGCACCAGGCCCAAGCTCACGAAAGGAAACCGCATCCGCAGCGACTCACCCACGTAGAGCACGTCGCAGTGCAAAAGAAGCGTGGCGCCACCGCCTATGGCAATGCCGGCAGCGGCACCGATCAGCGGTTTGTCGAAGGCGCAGACCACACGCGAGCAACGCGCGAAAGGATGATCAGCACCGGCATCGCTGAATTCGTGCAGATCGGTGCCAGACGAGAAATTCCCGCCCGCGCCGCAGAGCAGCACCACGGCCACGCGCGGATCGGCAGAGGCTTCTTCCATCGCATCGGCAAAGGCCGCCCACTGTTCAAGGCTGAAGGCGTTCTTGCGGGCGGGGCGATTCAGCCTGAGCCGGAGTACGCCGTCGTCCAATTCACGCAGCACCGTCTCGCTCATACGGAAGCCTCAGTCAACGAAGCGCGTGGTATCGGCGAGCGCGGCACGCGGTACGCGGCAGGCGTTGGCCGGGTGCTCGGTGTCTTCGTAGCCGAAGGAAACACCGAAGATCAGCTTGTGCGAGTGGTCCACGCCCAATTCGGAGCGCACCAGATCCGCGCCCATGCTGAGTGCCGTCTGCGGGCAGCTCGCGAGACCATGTGCGGAGAGCGCCAGCATCAGCGTCTGCGAGTACATGCCCACGTCTGCAGCCTCGCGAATGCCGCACCATTCGGGCATGAACAAAAAGGCCACGTGCGGCGCGTCGAAGAAACTGAAGTTGCGCATGAAGGCCATGCCACGGGCGGCCTTGTCCTCACGCGCGATGTTCATCGCGGTATAGAGACGGTTGGCGGCGTCGTACTGACGCTCCTTGAAAACGCCGTCGTACTTGCCGAGGTACGGGAAGTCCATCGTCGCCTTGCCCGAGCCGAAATCCGCCGGGAACTGCACGCGCAGCCGCTCGAGCGTGGCACCGCTCGCTACCACCGTGTACCACGGCTGGGTGTTGCAATTGGAGGGTGCAAGATTAGCCAGCCCGAAAATGTGTTCGAGCACGGCGCGCGGCACCGGATCCTTGCGGAAGGCACGCACCGAGCGGCGCGCGGCGGCGGCCTCGTCGAACGACAGAACGGCATGTCCTTCGGCAGCAGCGGCAGCAGTCATCGTCTATCTCCTGTGAGAGCCTGTGAGAGCCTGTGACAGCCTCAGCGGCCCTTGAATTCGGCGGGGCGCTTTTCCTTGAAGGCGCGCATGCCTTCGCGTGCGTCCTCGGTGGCGAAGACCGGCCAGCCCACTTCGTCGGATTTCAGCATGGCCTCGGCCTCGGGCAGACACTCTTCGTGCTCGCGCAGCGACTTCATTACCGCCCGCACCGCGACGGGACCGTTGCGGCTGATTGTGGCGGCGATCTGCAGGGCCGTCTCGAGGGTCTTTCCCTTGGGCACCACGCGGTTGATGAGGCCCCAATCGAGCGCCTCTTGAGCGGTGACATGACGGCCGGTGAGCAGGATCTCAGCGGCGATGCAGTAGGGAATCTGGCGCCGCAACCGGATGGTGGACCCCGACATCGGGTACAGGCCGCGCGCCACCTCGGTGACACCGAAGGTGGCGTCTTCCGCACCCACGCGGATATCCGTGCCCTGCAGGATCTCGGTGCCGCCGGCGAGCGCGTAGCCTTCGACCGCGAGGATCACCGGTTTGAGCGGGCGGTTGTCGCGCAGCAGCGCCTGCCAGTGCAGGTTCGGCACCTCCTTCATGAGCGCCTGGATTTCTTCTGCGTTATCGGTGCCGCTGGTGCCGGCCTTCAAGTCCATGCCCGCGCAGAAGGTGTCGCCACGCGCGGTGAGCACGGCGCAGCGCAACGTGTCGTCGCTGTCCAGCAACCGCCAGGCGCGGTACATGCCGACCAGCATGGGCGGGTTGAAGGCGTTCTTCGCCTCGGGGCGGTTCAGGGTCACGATAAGGACGTGCCCGTCGCGCTCCACGATGCAACTGCTGGTGCTGATATCGAGTGTTTCCATGTGCGTGTTCCCGCTGTGAAGTGGTCGCGCCTCAGGCGCGGTAGCTGCCCGAGAGCGCGATCTCGCGCGCCTTCTTGTAATCGGGCTTGCCGTTCACGCCGCGCGGCACCTCGGCCACGAGGTGCAGTTCACGCGGCACCTTATAGCCGGCGATGTGCTTGCGGGCCTCTTCCTGCAGGGCCTCCAGCGTGGGGCGCGTGGTGCCGCGCGCCGCCACCACGGCTGTGACCTTCTCGCCCCAGCGCTCGTCGGGAGTAGCAACCACAAGGGCGTCGTAAACATCGGCATGTGCTTTGAGCGCTTCCTCGACTTCCTCGGGAAAAATCTTCTCGCCGCCGCTGTTGATGCAGTTGGAGCCGCGACCGAACACCGAGATGGACGCATCGCCTTCGAGGCGGGCGCTATCGCCAGTGAGCAACCAGCGCTTGCCGCCGACCATGACGAAGGTGCGGGCGGTTTTTTCCGGATCACCGTAGTAGCCGATCGGGATATGACCCGAGCGCGAGAAGATGCCCATCTCGCCAGGCGCGGCAAAGCGGAGCTCTTCCTCAACGATCACGTCCATGAACTCGCTCTTGGGCACGTTGCCGAGACCCGTGTTGCCAGCCTCGCCCTTGCGCTCCCCGGTGGTCCGGCCCATCTGACCCGACTCCGATGAGCCGAAGGAATTCGAGATCATCACGTTGGGGAAATGACGACGGAAATCAGCCTGCCGGGACTCCGAGAACACCGCGCCGCCCGAGCCCACGGTGAAGATGGATGAGAGATCCCAGCGCCCGGGGTTGGCATCAAGGGCATCGAGAAGTGGCATGGCCATCGCATCGCCCACGATGGTCACGGCGTTGACGCGTTCGCGGGCTGCGATTTCCCAGACCTGCTCGCCGACAAGCGAACGGTTGGGGTTCAACACCAGCTTGCAGCCGGCCAGAAGCTGGATGCAGGCAAACCACCAGCAGGCCCCGTGCATCAGCGGCGCGAGCGCCATGCCCGAGATCGGATAGCCTTCTTTCGCGCGGATGGCGATGTCCTCAGGCGCCTGGATGGCACCGGCCGGGTGGAAGTGCCCACCGCCACCCATGGCCGCGTAGAACACATCCTTGTGCGGCCACATCACGCCCTTGGGCTTCCCGGTAGTGCCGCCGGTGTACAGGATGAAAAGATCATCATCAGAACGCTCGCCGAAAGCGCGCTCTGGCGAGCCCTGCGCTACCGCCGCCTCCAACTCCACAGTGTCCGCAGGCAGCGGCTGCGTGGAGCCATCCTCCACCGCGATCAGGAGCCTGATACCCGGTGCTGCGCTGCGCACCTTGTGGATGTGCGGCGCGAACTCGCGGTGGTGGATGCAGGCCACCATGTCGGCGTTGTTAAAGATGTACGAGAGCTCTTCATCAACGTAGCGGTAGTTCACGTTCACCGGCACGGCGCGGATCTTGAAGCACGCCAGCATGCCCTCGATGTAGGCATTGCAGTTGTACATGTAGAGGCCGACCTTGTCGCCGGCAGCCACTCCCTGCGCGCTCATGAAATTGGCGAGACGGGTCGCGCGTTCCTCGAGTGCGGCATAGCTCCGGCGCTCATCGCCGCAGGCGATCGCCTCGCGTTCGGGCACCGTGTCAGCGACTATCTCGAACAGATCCGCGATATTGAAATGCTTGGCACTCATACGGACATCACCGGCTGGAACTGGGGGCTCGGGGAGAATACGCGAGGGGCTTCGCAGCGGGCAAATGAACAAGCGTCAATCGGCGCCCGCTCAGAGCACCGCCTGCATGTTCCCCGCGATGCGTCTTGCGATACCCCGCGCGCGCCCGGCAAATGGCCCGCTGAAACCCGCATCGAGTGCGGTCTCGAAGTGAGCCAGCCAGCGCTCGAAGTCGGCCGGCTGCAGCGAGCGTCTGGCGTGAACGGCGCGGTGGATATTCATGGTGTGGCGACGGTAGGCGTCCTCGCCCAGCAGCAGCTTTTCCCAGTACGCGCAGATCAGCGGCAAGTGGTGCCCGATGTCGATGGCCGCAATCTCGAGAAAGATGGGAGCCATCGCGGGATCTGCGAGCAAACGCGCGTAGAAGCCCTCGACGAAGGCACGGATGTGTGCGGGACAGTCGAGGTCCACGGTCCCGGGAAGTCCGTTCGTGGACTGCTCAGTGTCCTTTCTTGACATGGCGCATGAGGCGCTTGCGCTTGTATTGCTGGCGCGGGGTGAGGGTGTTGCGCTTGCCGGCGTAGGGATTCTCACCGGTGACGAACTGCACGCGCAGCGGCGTGCCCACCAATTCGAGCTCGCGGCGGAACACGTTCTCGAGGTAACGCTTGTAGTGATCGGGCACGTTATCGGTCTGATTGCCGTGGATCACGATCACCGGCGGATTGCTGCCACCCGGATGCGCGTAGCGGAGCTTGATACGGCGCCCGTTCACCAGCGGCAGCGAATGCGCGGCAATGGCCTCTTCCAGGATTCCCGTCAGACGGTTGGTGGGAAGCTTGCGCCGCGAGGAAGACCACGCCCGGTCGACGGCGCCGTAGAGATCGCCCACATTGGAGCCGTGCAGTGCCGAGATGAAATGCACCTCGGCAAAATCCGCGAACATCAAGCGCCGCTCGAGATCGGACTTGAGGGTCACTTTCTGCTCCGCGGGGAGACCGTCCCACTTGTTGCAGACGATCACCAGCGAGCGACCCGCCTCGATCACATGCCCGAGCAGGTGCACGTCCTGCTCGACCAGGCCGTCGTGGGCGTCAAGCAGGAACAGCACGACCTCGGCATCGGCGATCGCCTTCAGGGTCTTCACGATGGAGAACTTTTCGACCACCTCGTGGACGCTGCGCTTGCGGCGGATGCCGGCGGTGTCGATCAGCGTGTAGAGCTTCTCGCCACGCTCGAAGTCGATGTAGATGCTGTCGCGCGTGGTGCCCGGCTGGTCATAGACCACCACCCGCTCCTCGCCGAGGATGCGGTTCACCAGAGTCGATTTGCCCACGTTCGGGCGGCCGACCACCGCCACGCGCGCGCGATTCAGCCGATCACTGGGGCTATCGCCCTCCTCGCCTGAGTCGAGCGGGAGATCGGCCGGGAAAGCCTCCCCCAGCGCCTCAAGCAACTGGGTCACGCCGCGCCCTTGCGAGGCGCTCACGGCATGCAGTGCCAGCGCACCGATCTCGTGGAATTCGGCGCTCGCCTGATGCTCGTCGACACCATCGATCTTGTTCACCACCACGCGGAACGGTTTGCCGCTGGCACGCAACCGCGTGACCACCTCACGATCGGTGGGCGTGAGTCCGGCGCGACCATCTACCAGCAGCAGTGCGAGGTCGCACTCCCCGAGCGCCATCAGCGACTGGCGGGCCATCTCGCTGTCGATGCCTTCCTCGAGCCCGCTGATACCACCGGTATCGATCAGGATGAAGCGGCGCTCCTCGATCAGGAATTCGCCGTATTGGCGGTCCCGGGTGAGGCCGGGGATATCGGCCACCAGCGCATCACGACTGCGCGTGATGCGGTTGAACAGGGTGGACTTGCCGACGTTCGGCCGCCCGACTAGAGCAATGACGGGGATCACAGGCGCAACTGCGGTCTCACGGCACACCGACCGCAAAACAAGTGAGTTCACCATCGTTGCCGAACACGTAGAGGCGATCGCCGTCGCTGATCATGTCGGCGCGCACGCCGTCCGAATCCGCCCGCGCGCGCGCCACGAAGTGGCCGTCGACCTGCGAGAGGAAATGCACGTAGCCGTCGAAATCCGCCACCGCGACGTAACTGCCCACCGCCGCGGGCCCGCTCAGTTTGCGACGCGCGAGCTGGTCGTTCTGCCAACGCAGCGCACCACCACCGAGTTCGAAGGCGCTCACGGTGCCATCAGCACCCGAGACATAGATGTTGCCAAAGCCCTCGGAAATGCTCTCGAAGCTGGAGGCATCACGCGCCCATGTGGGCCGTCCGTTGCCGAGCTGCAGGCCACCGAGCTTGCCCTGGTAGGTCACGGCATAGATATTCGCGCCACTGATGAGCGGCCTGCCGTCGATGTCGATGGCCCGCTCGATCTCGGACTGCCCCTGCGGGTTGGCGATGCGACCGTCCCAGAGAATGCTGCCGGATTCCCCGCGGATCGCCAGAACGCGCCCGCTGGCGAGTGCCACGTAGGCAACACCATCGGCCAGCACCGGCGGGGCCGTGCCACGCACCGTGAGTAACGGCATGCTGCTGTCGTGGGTCCAGCGGCGTGCGCCGGTCTGCGCATCAAGGCCGAAAATCTTGCCGTCGAGGGTCTGCACCACCACCACATCCCAGTCCGCTGCTGGCGGCGCGAGCACCTCGCTGCTCACCGTCGCGCGCCAGATTTCTTTACCCGTGCCGCTCTCGAGAGCGATGACGACGCCCTTAAGCGTACCGACGAGCACCATGTCACCGCCAACACCCACACCGCCCGAAATTTCCGTGTCGACATCGACGTCCCAGCGGCGCTTGCCCTTGGCGGTGTCTACCGACTGGACGCTACCATTGGCTGAGGCCGCGTAGATGGCACCGCCGTAAAGCGCTACCTGCAAGCGGTTGTAGAGCTTGCCCTGGCCGTTGCCTATACCGGTGCTCCAGACCTCGCGCACCTTGATCTCGGGGTCGATTTTCACCAGCGGTGCGGGTTCGAGGTCCTTGTCCTCGTCATCGCTGCTCCAGAGCCCCTTGAGCCAGGTGCAGCCCGCCAGATTCGCGAGCAGCAGCAGGGATATGAAAGTCCGTAGCGCGCTGCGGCCAAGCTGCGTAATGCTCATGGCGTGTTCTCCTTGGCGGGCGTGGCAACCGGCACGGCGGGGACTGCGGTGGCGGACGACGCCGCGGGCGCCGTCGTCGCAGGCTGGGTGATCCGCAGCTCCTGCAGCTTCAGCTCGACGAGCCGGACACCACCCGAATCTTTGGCCAGCTCGATCGTGCGTTCGTAGGCCGCGATCGCGCCCGCCGCATCGCCGATGGATTTGAGGATGTCGCCGCGCAACTCCTGGCGCTCGATCTCGAAATCACCACCAGCGGGATCACCGAGCACGGTGGTGGCCTCATCGGCACGCTTGTCGGCAAACAGTACTCGCGCGAGGCGCAGTCTCGCGAGGCTGCCGAGCTGCGGGTCGACATCGCGACTGAGCAGGCTGTTGATGCGCTGGGTAATCTTGCCAGGCGCTTTGTCAGGGTGGCGCTCGACCAACGCACGCAGTTCACGCTCTGCTGCGGCAAGATCGTTCTTCTCGACATACATGCGGGCGAGCAGGAGACTCGCGTAGTCGCCGTAGCGATTTCCCGCCTGTTTGTCGCGCAGTTCCTCGCCCAAGTGCTGGGCCGTGGTGCGCTGCACCTCGTCGCCACTGGCACGCTCGGCCGCCTGCAGCAATTGCTGGTAGAGCGCTGCGGATTCCTCGGCGGTCACTCGCGTGTGCTGCTGCCACCACTGCGAGCCGAACACTATCGCCAGCGCGACACCGACACCGATCAATGTGGAAGAGCCATTGCGCTCCCACCATTGCTTCAGTGCCCTGATCTGGTCTTCTTCGTTGTGGTACGAATCCACCGGTTATCTCCCAGCCTTGTCCCTAGGTCGTTTCAGACGTGAAGCGCTGTGCGAGGAATGCGCGCAGCGCCGCTACCCCGACACGGATCTGCGGCGAACCCTCGCTCCTCAGCTCCCGCACGCTCAGCTCATTGGCGACGATCTCGTCGCTGCCAACGATGATCGCCAGTACCGCACCGCTGCGGTCGGCGCGCTTCATTTGGCTCTTGATGCTGCCACCGCCGCAATTGAGCTGCATGCGCAGCCATGGCAGCGCGTCACGCAGTTGTTCGCCCAGTGCGAGCGCCAGCCGCGGCGCAGCAGCATCGGCCAGTACCCAGTAGGCATGCGGCGACACATCGACGCCCATAGAGGCCCCGGCCGCCTGCATCAGGAGCAGCAGGCGCTCAAGCCCCATCGCGAAGCCCACCCCCGGTGTCGCCGGACCGCCGAGCTCTGCCACCAGTGCGTCGTAACGCCCGCCCGCACAAACAGTGCCCTGCGCACCCAGGCTGTCCGTGACCCACTCATAGACGGTGCGACCATAGTAATCGAGGCCGCGCACGAGTGCGGGATTGACGGTACAGGAAAGACCAGCTGCCTCGAGCAGGGAGCGCAGCTGCACGAAATGTGCGGCGGACTCCGCGTCAAGGTGGTCGGTCAGCCGCGGCGCATCGCGCAGCAGCGCCTGCGTGGCGGGGTTCTTGCTGTCCAGGATACGCAGGGGATTGCTGGCCAGCCGACGACGGCTGTCGTCGTCGAGCTCGGCCTCTCGAGCCGACAAATAGGCAACCAGCGCGCTGCGGTACGCCGCGCGCGAGGCAGTCGAACCCAGCGAATTGATTTCCAGACGGACCAAGCCCGCGACGCCCAGTCGCCGCCACAGGCGCGCCGTCATCAACAGGTGCTCGGCCTCGATGTCCGGGCCCTCGAGACCGAAGGTCTCCACACCCACCTGGTGGAACTGACGCTGGCGCCCCATCTGCGGGCGCTCGTAACGGAACATCGGCCCCATATACCAAAGCCGCTGTGGTAATTGCTGGAGCATCCCGTGCTGGAGCACCGCACGCACGCAACTCGCAGTGCCCTCTGGGCGCAGCGTCATGCCCTCGCCGTTGCGATCCGGGAAGCTGTACATCTCCTTCTCGACGATGTCGGTGACCTCACCGATGGAGCGGGCGAAAAGTTCGGTAGGCTCAAGCAGGGGCAGCCGGATCTCCCGGTAGGCATAGCCGCCAAGCACGTCGGTAATGCAGCGCTCGAGGTACTGCCAGGCCGGCGTCTGGGCCGGCAGGACGTCAGGCATGCCACGGATGGCCCTGAGTTCCTGCCTCGCGTCGGGACTGCTGGACATGCGCTTCCTCAAAGGTGATCGGCTGCCCGGTCACGGGCGGCGGCGTAGTTTAACGACTGCCACCGATACGGGCGATGCGCAGGGAGGGAGAAAATACGGGCTTCCCGGGCTTTCAGGCCCGGGCAATCAGGTTTTCAGACGCGCTCGCGTCCTTTTGCGCCAGCGCCTGGCGGATGGTCTGCTCGAGATCGTCGATCAGGGAACCGGATTCGACCTTGTGGTGCGGCTTCCCGCCCACGAACACCAGGTTCTTCGGGCTGCCTCCGGTGACGCCCACATCGACCTCACGGGATTCGCCCGGGCCGTTCACGTAGCAGCCGATAACGGCTACATCGAGCGGGATACGCACATCCTCGAGACGGCGCTCGAGTTCATTCAAGGTGGAGATCACATCGAAGTTCTGCCGCGAGCAACTCGGGCAGGCCACGAAATTGATACCCCTGCTCCGCAGTCGCAGGCTCTTCAGCAGGTCCCAGCCCACCTTGATCTCTTCGACCGGGTCAGCGGCGAGCGAGATGCGCACGGTATCGCCGATCCCGTCCATCAGGAGCATCCCCAGGCCCACCGCAGACTTGACCGTGCCCGAGCGCAGGCCGCCGGCCTCGGTGATGCCGAGGTGCAGGGGCTGCTCGATCTGGGTGGCAATCTTGCGGTAGGCCTCGACGGTCATGAAGATCTCGGAGGCCTTGAGGCTCACCTTGAAGTTCTGGAAGTCGTGTTTGTCGAGAAGATCGATATGGCGCAGCGCCGACTCGACCAGCGCATCGGCGTTGGGTTCGCCGTATTTGCGCTGCAAGTCCTTCTCGAGGGAGCCGGCATTGACGCCGATGCGGATCGGTATGCCGTGGTCACGCGCGCAGTCGACCACCGCCCGTACCTTGTCATCGCGCCCGATATTGCCGGGGTTTATGCGCAGGCAATCGGCCCCGGCGGCAGCGGCGGCCAGAGCGATCTTGTAGTCGAAGTGGATATCCGCCACGAGCGGCACCGGGGAGCGCGCACGGATCAGGCGGAAGGCCGCTGCGGCCTCCAGACTGGGCACGGACACCCGCACGATATCGGCGCCCGCGTCTACCAGCGCCTGAACCTGGCGCACCGTGGCCTCGACATCGCAGGTCTCGGTGTTGGTCATGCTCTGGACGGTGATCGGCGCACCGCCGCCCACGGGGACGTTGCCAACCATGACCTGACGGGAAACGCGACGGACGATCGGAGTTGGGTGCATGGCGCGCTCTTGGGGTCTCAGTTGGCCCGCGACAGATACGCCTGAACGGGCGTTGCCGGCTGCAGTTGCTTGATGCGTGCCGTCTCGACGGCGACATGCTCCTGGGCCGCCAACGACACCGCAGGCGACACCGGCTCGCGGGTCTGGAACAGGAAGGCTCCGCTCAGGGCGAGCAGCGCTGCCACCATGCCGATGCGTCCCGCTCCACGGCCACCGCCGAACGGCTCGCGGCGCCGAGCCATCTTCGGCTCCGGGCGCGCAACCACGCCCCGTGCAGCGTTGAAGCAGCCGACAATCTCGTCTGCGTCCATGCCGAGTAGATTGGCGTAATTGCGCAGGTAACCGCGCGCGAAGGTGTCACCGCGAACCCTGTCGTAGCAGTCTTTTTCGAGGGAGCTGACGATCGACTTCAGGAGGTGCAGCTTGTCTGCGACCTGCTCCACGCTCATGCCGGCGGCTTCACGGCCGGTCTTGAGAAGCGCCCCGGGGGAGCGCGTCTCGGCTTTCGGATGTTCTTCGGGAACCATGGTTGTTTACCTTGCGGGTGGCATGGCCTGATAGCTGCGGTACTCCTCCGAATCGGGGAAGAAACCCTTCAGCTGCAGGGCGTAACTGGCCTCGGCATCGCGGTCGCCCGTGGCACGGGCGATGCGGATACCGAGCAGCAGGCTGCGCGAGGAAGGCCTTGCCGAGGCCTTGCGGTACAGCGCATAGACGCGCGCCGCCTCGGCAACCTGATCTCGCTGCATGTTGATATCGGCCAGTTCCAGCATTGCAGGAGCCTGGCGCCGGTCCATCTTAAGGGCGCGATCGAAAACTTCCTCGGCCTTGGCAGTCTCACCCTTGCGCAGGTAGGCCTTGCCGAGATTGCTGAAGGCATCGGCACGCTTCTCGTAGAGGGTGTCGGCGACGACTTTCTCTAACTGGGCAATCGCGCCGTCGATATCGCCGCGGCCGTAGAGGAAAGCTGCGTAATTGTTGCGAGCCCGGGAAAAACCAGGCTCCGTCTCGATGGCGGACCGGAAGTGCTGGTCGGCAAGCTCATACTCACCCGACTGGGCGAAAACCCGCGCCAGCGTCTCGTTGACAGGGGCTGATCGGGGCTCGATCTCCAGCGCGCGTCGCAGGTGCACGATCGCCTGCTCGGTATTGCCCTTCTCCAGATATTGGGTGGCGGCGTCGACACGGCGGGTGACTTCTTCCTTGCTGTCGGCCTTGAAGCCACCCTCGGTGGTGGTCACGCAGCCGGTCACCGCGACCAGTGCGGCGAGCACAAGGATCTGCGTGCCGCGCCGGAGGTGCATCAGGCAGCTCCCGCCATGTCCGCGGCGGCTCGCGCGGCGCGGTGGCGCTCCGAGCGCCGGGTGCGGTCGGCCACCCTCCCCACCAACTGCCCGCAGGCCGCGTCGATATCGTCACCACGGGTGCTGCGCACCGTGACCCGCTGTCCCGCCTCGGTGAGGATATTCCAGAACCGGCTCACCGCATTGCGACTAGGGCGGCGGTAATCGGAACCCTCGAAGGGGTTGAAGGGAATGAGGTTGATCTTGCACGGATAGTCGCGCAGCAGTTCGGCCAGCTCGCGGGCATGCTCCGGGCGGTCGTTCACTTCGCTGATCAGGGTGTATTCCACCGTGACTACCCGCTTGGAATCGCTCTGCGCGGCCAGGTAGTTGCGGGCCGAATCCAGCAGCTGGCGAATCGGGTAGCGGCGGTTCACCGGCACCAGCTGATCGCGCAGTGCGTCGTTGGGAGCGTGGAGCGAGATGGCCAATGAGACCTCGCTCAGGGAAGCAAGCCTGTCGAGTGCGGGCACCACGCCCGCCGTGCTGAGCGTTACCCGTCGCTTGGAGATGCCGTAGGCAAAGTCGTCCATCATCAGGTTCGTGGCAGTGACCACGTTGTCGAAGTTGAGCAGTGGCTCGCCCATGCCCATCATCACGACGTTGGTGATGCGTCGCTGCCCGCCCTTCTTGGGGAGCCCGAAGGCGCGCGCCGCAATCCAGACCTGACCGAGGATCTCTGCGGAAGTGAGGTCGCGCTGGAAGCCCTGCTTGCCGGTGGAGCAAAAACTGCAATCGAGCGCGCAACCGACCTGGGAGGACACGCAGAGTGTGCCGCGACCCTCCTCGGGGATGAACACGGTCTCGACACAGCTGCCACCGTCGACACGCACCAGCCACTTGCGCGTGCCATCGGCGGAGAGGTGTTCCTCGGCGACCTCCGGCGGGCGGATCTCGGCGCAGGCGGCAAGACGCTCGCGGAGTTCGCGGCCGACATCTGTCATGGAGGCAAAATCAGAGACGCCCTGATGGTAGATCCATTTCATCAACTGCAGGGCGCGGTAGGGTTTTTCGCCCAGACTCACCAGGAAATCCTGTAGTCCGGCACGGCTCATCCCGAGCAGGTTGACGCGCGAGGGCATCTCCTGCGGGGTGTCGCTCGCGATGAGCAGGCCGGAATCGTTCATGATCTGGCTCAGTCCCGGCCGCACAGCTCGGAGGCGGCGAAGAAATACCCGATTTCGCGCGCGGCCGAGGCGGGCGAATCCGATCCGTGGACCGCGTTGGCGTCGATCGACGACGCGAAGTCGGCGCGGATGGTGCCGGGAGCGGCATCTTTCGGGTTGGTGGCACCCATCAGCTCGCGGTTGCGCAGCACGGCGTTCTCGCCCTCCAGCACCTGCACCATCACCGGCCCCGAGGTCATGAAGGCCACCAGTGCCGCGAAAAACCCGCGCTCGCGGTGCTCGGCGTAGAACCCGGATGCGACGGCATCGGACAGGCGCAGCATTCTCGAGGCCACGACGCACAACCCGGCCTTTTCGAAACGGGAGTAGATCTCGCCAATGACGTTCTTGGCCACCGCGTCGGGTTTGATGATGGAAAGGGTGCGCTCGATCGCCATGCAGGAATCTCCGGGGGGTAGGCCGCCGCGCAGCCTGATTAAAAAGGGCTGAAAGTATAGGCGCCAAACACACCCCACGAACAGTGCGAAGGTCGGCGACGGACGCCCATTTTGCCTACTCGGACACGGTTCCGCGCAAACGGAGCACTGCCCGGGCGACCACGCCGATGGCAAGCTCGATCTCCTCGGCGGTGCTGAAACGGCCCAGGCTGAAGCGCAGCGACCCGAAGGCCCGCGCCTCCGGGAGGCCGATTCCGCGCAACACGTGGGAAGGCTCGATGCTGGCCGAATTGCAGGCCGACCCCGAGGAGAGCGCCAGGTCCTTCATGGCCAGCATCAGGGATTCACCCTCGACACCCTCGAAAGCAACATTCAGGGCACCGGCGATGCAATGCTCTGCGCTTCCGTTGCGCCACACACCACCAATCTCCAGGAGTCCAGCCCACAACCGGTCCCGGAGCGCAGCGATCCGCTCGGCCTCGCCGTCCATTTCAAGGCCTGCTATGCGTGCTGCCTCGCCAAAACCCACGCATTGGTGGGTAGGCAGGGTGCCCGAGCGCATACCGCGCTCGTGGCCGCCGCCGTGGGTCTGGGCATCGATCCACACCCGGGGCTGGCGACGCACATAGAGCGCACCGATCCCCTTCGGCCCGCAGAGCTTATGAGCCGAAAACGACATCAAGTCGACCGGCAGCGATGCCAGATCGATGGCGACTTTGCCCATGCTCTGCGCGGCGTCGACGTGAAAACTCACGCCACGCTCGCGACACAGAGCGCCAAGCGCTGCGATGTCATTGATGGTGCCGAGTTCGTTGTTCACGTGCATCAGGCTGACGAGCACGGTGTCCGGACGTAGAGCTGCAGCGAGCGACTCGGGCGCGATACGTCCATCTGCCCCGGGCGCGAGCAGGGTCAGCTGCGCCCCGTTCGCGGCCAGATACTGGCAGCTGTCCAGCACCGCCTTGTGCTCAATCAGGCTGCTGATGATGTGGCTGCCACGCTCCCGGTTGCGTTCCACGACTCCCTTGATGGCCAGGTTGTCGGCCTCGGTGGCGCCCGAGGTCCAGACGATTTCGCGGGGATCGGCACCCACCAGCTCCGCGACGTCGCGGCGCGCGTCCTCCACCGCCTGCTCGGCGTGCCAGCCATAGGCATGAGAGCGCGAAGCGGGATTACCAAAAATGCCGTCCTGCGTGAGGCAAGCGGCCATTTTCGCCGCCACACGTGGATCGACGGGCGTGGTCGCTAGATAATCGAGATAAACGGGCAGGCGCATGGGAGGACTCAGGCGAGCGCCGTCACGGAGATATCTCCGCCCGCTCGAAGCCGGGTATCGCGATCATCCTGGCGGCGCGAGACATGCTGCACGTCGCCGCGTCGAACCAATTCGGCCAGCGTTATGGCGCTCAGAAAATCGTGGATCTGATGGCTGAGCTCGTCCCATAGCGCCTGTGTGAGAGCCTCCTGCTGCGCCGCAACGCACGCGGGCCCGGGGGACGCCGGATCATGGATCTCGTTCACGGCGTCGATGATCTGGGCGACATGGATGTCCGCACTGGCGCGACCCAGGCGATAACCACCCCCCGGGCCCCGAACGCTCGCCACCAGGCCGCCGCGGCGCAAGCGTGCAAAAAGCTGCTCGAGGTAGGACAGCGATATCTCCTGCCGGCGCGAAATATCGGCGAGGCTCACTGGTCCTTCGCTCTGGTGCAACGCCAGATCGAGCATCGCAGTGACGGCATATCTACCTTTGGTGGTGAGGCGCATGAGCGCGTTCCCTGGGCCGTGGCGGGTACAGTATTTGATCCACTGCGCGGGAGGGTCAAGTCCGCGGGCCGCCGCGCACCGATTTCTGGATCTCGGTGAGCATGCCACGCAGGATGTTCAACTCCATCTGATCGAGCCGAACACGGTTGAACAATCGCCGCAGGCGCGTCATCAGTTGGCGGGGGGCAGTGGGCTTCAGAAAGCCGATCTCGGCGAGGGTCTCCTCTAGATGCACGTAGAAACGTTCGACGCCCTCGACCGTGGCGAGGGGCTCGTCCCACTCCGGCAGCACGCCCAGCGCTGGGCTCCGCTCAAGGCAGGCGAGCCGCAGCTCGTAGCACAGGATCTGCACCGCTGCCGCCAGATTGAGGGAGGAATAGGCCGCACTGGTGGGAATATGGACGTGCCAGTGACACAGGCGCAACTCCTCGTTGCTCAGTCCGGAATCCTCGCGTCCGAACACCAGCGCCACCTCTTCGTCGGCACGGGCATCAGCCAGCAGAGTCCCCAGCCCGCGCGGCGAGACCTGCGGCAACTGAATGCGACGTTCGCGTGCGCTGGTACCGATCACCAGCGTGCAGTCCGCGACGGCCTCGGCGAGATCCCCGGTTACCACCGCCGACTCCAGAAGATCCCCCGCCTGCACCGCACGCCAGGTCGCCTCGGGATGGGGAAATGCCACCGCGGGCCCGGCAAGCACCAGTCGCGAGAGGCCCATGTTCTTCATGGCCCGCGCCGCACCGCCAATGTTTCCCGCGTGCGAGGTGCCGACCAGCACCACGCGCACGCGTGCCAACATCTGCGTTCGTTCGTCAGTGTCCGTGTCGTCCATCGGGGGCCCCGCGCAAGAAGGCTGCGAGTCTATCAAAGGGTAGGCAGGTGGTCTGCTATACTCCGCGCCCGCTCGCGAACCCTGCTCCGGAGAACCTGCCCGATGCACCCCATGGTGAACGTGGCCCTTGCCGCGGCTAGAAAGGCTGGCGAGTTGATCGTCCGCGCCGCCGACCGCATCGATCTGGTCGAGGTCCGCCGCAAGAGCGGCAGCGACTACGTGACCGAGATCGACCTCGCCGCCGAGCGGGAGATCCTGTTCCACCTTCGCAAGGCCTATCCGGACCACGAGTTCCTCGCCGAAGAGGGCACGGCGGGCAGCCCCCCAACCGGGAGCTCGCCCTACCGCTGGCTCATCGACCCTTTAGACGGCACCACGAATTTCTCCCGCGGGATCCCGCATTTCTCGGTATCGATCGCCTGTATGAAAGAAGGCCGGCTAGAACACGCCGTGGTGCTAGACCCCGTGCGCCGCGAGGAGTTCACGGCCACGCGGGGAGCGGGCGCACAGATGAACGGCAAACGCCTCAGGGTGAGCAGCCGTGCCCTGATGCGAGATACCTTGCTAGGCACCGGCATTCCCTTCCGCGAACCCGCCACAGCCTGGCTTTCGCCCTACATGCAGACACTGCACCAGTTTGCCGAGCGCACCGCCGGCATACGGCGCGGCGGAGTGGCATCGCTGGATCTCGCTTATGTGGCGGCAGGTCGTTTCGACGGATTCTGGGAGATGGGGCTGCAGCCGTGGGACGTTGCCGCCGGAGCCCTGCTGGTGCAGGAGGCGGGAGGGTTAGTGAGTGATTTCGACGGCAGCCACGACTGGCTGGACAGTGGCGACATCGTGGCCGCCAACCCGAAGTGCCTGAAACCCATGCTGCAGGTGATCCGGCCGCTGCTGGGTGCGGCGGCACGCAAGCCCGCCGCGGCGCAGACCGAGGCTCAGGGCGCTTCCTGAGCCGTCCTCTCGTCCTTCACTGGCAGCATCAGGTCGGCCCGGTCGAGGCCGAGCCATAGTGAAATCGCCGAGGCGATGTAGACGGTCGAGTAGGAGCCCACGATGATCCCGATAAACAGGGCCAGTGAGAAGCTGTGCAGTTGCTGCCCTCCCACCAAGAGCATAGCGACAACCACGAGTTGCGTGAGCGCGGATGTCGTCAGGGTTCTGCCGAGCGTCTGGGTCAAGGAGATGTTGCAGATCGCATACCGGTCGACGCGCCGCATCGCCCTGAAATTCTCCCGTATGCGGTCGTAGATCACGATCGTGTCGTTGATGGAGTATCCGACCAGCGAGAGCACGGCGGCGAGTGCGGGAAGGTCAAACTCCCATTCGAAAATCGCGAACAAGCCCACGGTAACCAGCACATCGTGAAAAACAGCGACGATTGCACCGACCGAGAGCTTCCACTGGAATCGCGCAGCCACGTAGCCGGCGACCAGCAGCAAGGACACCAGGAAGGCCATGCCCCCCTCATCGCGCAGCTCCGATCCGATCTGAGCGCTGACGAAATCCACTCGCTTCAATTCCGCCCCGGACTTGGCAGCTCCCACCGCCTGGAGCACATCCTCGCCAATTGATTTGCTCTCGGTGGGAGGAAGCCGTACGAGCACGTCCCGCTCCGATCCAAAGTGAACCACGAGGGCCCCTTCGAGCCCAGCCTCGGAAAGTCGGGAGGCCACCTCCGCTGTGTCCGCCTCTTCCTTGAAGCGAAGCTCGACGACAACACCACCCGTGAAGTCGAGACCAAGATTGAGACCTTTCGTGAAGAGTGCGATGAGGCCGGCAAGGCAAAGCACACCCGACAAGACCGCTGCAAGCGCGCCCCAGCGAAGGAAATCTATGTATTTCTGATCTTGTTGCATGAGCATTTCCTAGATCGAGATCTTCGCCACGCGTCGGCCGCCGTACACGATGCCGGCCAGCGCTCGCGTGATCACGACTGAGGTAAACATCGACGTGAGAATGCCAATCGAGAGAGTGACCGCAAAACCCCTCACAGGACCGGTACCTATCGCGTAGAGGATCACACCGACGATGAGTGTAGTGAGGTTCGCATCGAGGATGGTGATGAAGGCCCTGTCATAACCCGCTGCGATCGCAGCTTGGGGTGACATACCTTTCTGGAGTTCCTCCCGGATGCGCGCGTTGATGATGACGTTGGCATCGACCGCCATGCCGATCGTGAGGACGATCCCGGCGATGCCCGGAAGGGTAAGGGTAGCGCCAAGGGCAGACATCGCACCAACCAGCAGCGTCACGTTGAAGCTCAGGGCAACGACGGCGAAAAGACCGAACACTCTGTACAGCAGAATGGTCGACACGAAAACGAGGGCTGCCCCCAGAACCAGAGAGGAGAGGCCCATACGGATGTTTTCGACGCCGAGTGACGGCCCCACCGTGCGTTCTTCCACGAAGTCCATCGGTGCTGCCAGCGCACCAGCACGCAGCAACAGCGCGAGTTCAGAGGACTCGTTGGGGTTCGACAGACCGGTGATGCGGAACTGCGTGCCCAGCGCCGACTGGATCGTCGCCAGGCTGATAATGCTCTTTTCCTCGAAGGACTCGAGAATCGGCTCTTCGTTGCCGTCGGCATCCTTGCGGAAGCCCACCGTGCGGTTCTTGCGCTCGATAAACAACACGCCCATGCGACGCTGGATGTTGGTGCGCGTCTCGCGGTTCATCATCGCGCCGCCCTGGCTGTCCAGGTTGATGTTCACCTGCGGACGACCGTTCTCGTCGAAGCTGGAGTTGGCGCCGGTGACGCGGTCCCCGGTGATGATAAGATCACGCTCCAGCTGCGCGCTGCGCTGGCCGTAGTCGGGATTGCGGAAGTCGAATTCTTCGCGGTTCGAGGCGAGCTCGTCGGGTTTTGCCTCGAGGCGGAATTCCAGGTTGGCGGCTTTGCCAAGGATCCGCTTGGCCTCCGCCGTGTCTTGCACGCCCGGCAATTCGACCACGATGCGGTTGCGACCCTGCTTCTGGATCAGCGGCTCGGCCACGCCCAGCTCGTTCACGCGGTTGCGCAGCGTGGTGAGGTTCTGGCTCACCGCGTAGTCTTCCATCTCGCGGACCTGCTGCTCGCTGATGCCGAACAGGACCACGAACTGCCCATCGCGCTCGAGCAGTTCGCGCTGCAGGGTGGACATGGTCTCGTTGATCGCGTCTACGGCAAGACCCCGCGCCTCCTGGGTGGCAAAGGATGCCTCTATTCGGCCGTCCCCCGCGCGTCGAACCGTGCCGCGGATACGCTCTTCGCGAAGTTTTTTCTTGATGTCGGAGGTATAGACGTCAAGGCGCTTCTGGACGGCAGCCTTGGTGTCGACCTGCAACAGGAAGTGCACGCCACCACTGAGATCCAGACCGAGTTTGAGAGGCGAGGCGCCGATAGATGAGAGCCACGCCGGCGTGGTGGGCGCAAGGTTGACCGCTACCACGTAGTCATCGCCCAAAGCGCGACGCACCACCGACTTGGCGCGCAGCTGCTCCTCGATATTGTTCAGGCGGAGCAGGGAACTGCGGGCGCTGAAATCGGTCCCGCGGACGCCGACCCCGGCCTCCTTGAGGGCAACGGCCGCTTTGTCGAGCACGACCTGGCTCACGTCGAGCGAACTGCTTGCTCCAGAAATCTGGACCGCCGGGTCCGGCGGGTAGAGGTTCGGCAGCGAATAGACCACCGCCGTTGTGAGCACAACAGCAACTAGCAGCGTCTTCCAGAGCGAGTAGCGTTTGATCATGCGAATGCGTTCGTTCCGTGACGGGGCACCGCCGCCGGCCGGTTATGCCGGACGGGAGCGCGAGGCATTATAGACACAGCGCCACCGCGCGCAAACGCAACCCGGCTGATGCGTTCATCCCAGCCAGACCCGGGCATTGCGGAACAGCCGCATCCACGGGCCGTCCTCCCCCCAGCCCGAGGGATGCCAGCTGTTCTGCACCGTCCGGAATACCCGTTCGGCGTGCGGCATCATGATCGTCACGCGGCCATCGGCACTGCTCACCGCCGCCACCGAGCCCTCGGAACCATTCGGATTTGCGGGGAAACAACCGGCTGCCTGACCACGCCCGTCGGCAAAACGCAGCGCTACTCCCTGCCGGGCTTCCAGGGCACCAAGATCGCCAGGACCGAACTCCGCCCTCCCCTCGCCATGAGCCACCACGATGGGGATCAGGGAGCCCTCCATACCCGCGAGCACCACCGAAGGGCCAGACTCCACGCGGACCAACGCCACCCGCGCCTCATACTGCTCGGAGAGGTTGCGCACGAAGCGCGGCCAGTGGGTGGCACCGGGGATGATCTCGCGCAGGTTGGACATCATCTGGCAGCCATTGCACATGCCCACGGCGAAGGTGTCCGGCCGCCCGAAAAACGCTGCGAACTGGTCACGTGCGCGCGGACTGAACAGCACGGTCTTGGCCCAACCCTCGCCGGCACCCAACACATCGCCGTAGGAGAATCCGCCACAGGCGGCCAGACCGCGGAAATCCGCCAGATCGACGTCGCCCGAGAGGACGTCACTCATGTGCACATCAAAGGCATCGAAGCCGGCCCGCTCGAACGCCGCCGCCATCTCGTATTGCCCGTTGACCCCCTGCTCGCGCAGCACCGCAAGGCGCGGGCGCGCCCCGCGCGCGATCATCGGGGCGGCGATATCGATGACGGGATCGAAGCGGAGGCTCACCGAGAGCCCCGGATCGGCATCATCGAGCAGGGAGGCGAATTCCGCATCCGCACAGTCCGGGTTGTCGCGCAGTCGCTGCATGCGATGACTGAGGGAAGCCCAGACCCGGTGCAATTCCCGCCGCGCACGGCGATACAGCACTTTGCTGCCGGCGCGCACCGCGATCTCGCCACCGCTCGAGGCACTGCCCAGCTCGTGCAGCGCCTCGGCAAGGCCTTCCCGCACGAAATGTCCCCGTACGGCCGGCAGGTCTGCGCGCCGCAGCTGCACCACCGCTCCGGCCTCCTCGGCAAAAAGCAAGGCCAGCGAATCACCGTCCCCTGTGCCTGCAATATCGATATCGAGACCTGCGCGGCCGGCAAACGCCATCTCGCACAGCGTGACGAACAGGCCACCATCGGAACGGTCGTGATAGGCAAGCAGCAGCCGCTCGGCAATGCAGGCCTGCACCGCGCGGAAAAAACTTCCCAGTGTCGCGGGCTCGATATCCGGCCCCGCGTCGCCCACCTGCCCGTACACCTGCGCCAGCGCAGAGCCCCCCAACCGGTTACGCCCGCCGCCCAGGTCGACCAGAAGCAGCACGTTATCCTCATCGAGGGCCACGAGTTGTGGCGTGACGGCAAGACGCACATCCGTCACGGGCGAAAAGGCCGAAATGATGAGTGACAACGGCGCCACGACGCTGCGCTCGCAGGCGCCCTCGCGCCAGCGGGTCTTCATCGACATCGAGTCCTTGCCCACCGGGATCACCAGCCCGAGCGCCGGGCAAAAATCCATGCCTACCGCCTGCACGGCCTCAAACAGCGCCTGGTCCTCCCCGGGGTGGCCCGCGGCGGCCATCCAGTTGGCCGAGAGCTTCACGTCCTGCAGTTTCGCAATGGGCGCACTCGCGATATTGGTTATGGCCTCGGCCACCGCCATGCGCGCCGAGGCGGCGGCGTCAATCAACGCGAGCGGCGTTCGCTCACCGAGTGCCATGGCCTCGCCCGCGCAGGTGTCGAAACTCGTGGTGGTGATGCCAGCGTCGGCCACCGGAACCTGCCAGGGTCCGACCATCTGGTCACGACTTACCAGGCCGGTGACGCTGCGGTCACCGATGGTGACGAGGAAACCCTTGCCCGCCACCGCCGGCAGGCAAAGCACACGCTCGACAGCCTCATCGAGGGTGGCGCCAGACAGATCGAGCGCTGCGCGATGCGGGACACTGGTCTCGAAGGCGCGCTGCATGCGGGGCGGCTTGCCGAACAGCACTGACAGCGGCAGATCGACCGGACGGCTGTCGTCGCGCGCGTCGGCGACACAGAGTTGAGGCTCGGCCAAGGCCTCACCGACCACGGCGTAGGGGCAACGCTCGCGACGGCAGAGCGCGTCGAAAATCGGGATGTCCTCGGCTGCGATGGCGAGTACATAACGCTCCTGCGCCTCGTTGCACCAGAGCTCGAGCGGCGAGAGCCCGCTGTCGGCGCTGGGCACAGCGGCGAGCGCGATATTGCCGCCACAGCCTCCGTCCTTGACCAGTTCGGGCAGGGCGTTGGACAGGCCTCCCGCGCCGACATCGTGGATGAAACGGATGGGGTTGGCATCGCCCATCTGCCAGCAGCGGTCGATCACTTCCTGACAGCGGTGCTCGATTTCCGCGTTGTCGCGCTGCACCGAGGCAAAGTCGAGATCGGCATCGCTGGCGCCGGAGCTCATCGACGAGGCCGCGCCACCGCCGAGGCCGATCAGCATCGCGGGGCCACCCAGCACCACGAGCTTCATGCCGGCACGCATGGCGCCCTTCTGAACGTGAGACTCGCGGATATTGCCGAGTCCGCCGGCGATCATGATGGGCTTGTGGTAACCGCGCAGTTCACCACCGTGCTCGAGTTCGAGGCTGCGAAAATAGCCACAGATCGCCGGTCGGCCGAACTCATTGTTGAAGGCCGCTCCGCCAATCGGCCCCTCGAGCATGATCTGCAGGGCCGAGGCCATACGCTCGGGCTTGCCATGATCCTGCTCCCAGGGCTGCTCGAAACCGGGCACCCGAAGGTTGGAGACGCTGAAGCCAACCAGCCCGGCCTTGGGCCGCGCCCCGATGCCCACCGCCCCTTCGTCGCGGATCTCGCCACCCGAACCCGTGGCAGCTCCCGGATAGGGGGCGATCGCCGTCGGGTGATTGTGGGTCTCAACCTTGATCATGATGTGCACGGGCTCGGCGTGATAGCCAAAACGGCGTGTCGCCGGATCGGGGAAGAAGCGCCCGGCCTCGTGACCACGGATCACCGCGGCATTGTCGGAGTAGGCACTCAGCACGTCCTCGCTCGGGCCCTGCTCGTGGGTGTTACGGATCATCCCGAACAGGCTCTTCGGCTGCTGCTGGCCATCGATGGTCCAGGTCGCGTTGAAGATCTTGTGCCGGCAATGCTCGCTGTTGGCCTGCGCGAACATCATCAGTTCGACGTCGGTGGGATTGCGGCCCAGCGCGGCGAAGCTCTCGCAGAGGTAGTCGATCTCGTCATCGGCGAGGGCAAAGCCGAACTCGCGGTTGGCACGGGCCAGCGCATCGCGCCCCCCGCCGAGGAGATCGACATGGTTCAGGGGACGCGGCGCTTCGTGCGAAAAGAGCGCTGTCGCCTCCTCCACGCTTCCCATCACGCGCTCGATCATGCGGTCGTGGAGTTCCGCGGCAACGCCCGCGCGCAGCGCCGCATCGTCTGCCGGCAAGCCGGATACGCGGTAGACGATGCCGCGCTCGAGACGCGAGACGCCTTCGAGGCCACAGTTGCGCGCGATATCAGTGGCCTTGCTCGACCACGGCGACAGGGTGCCGGGGCGCGGCACCACCAGGAAAAAAACGCCCTCCTCGCGCTCGGATTCGCGACGCGGCCCGTACTGCAGCAAGCGCTCGAGCACAGCGAGCGCGGCCTCATCGAGCGGGGCAGACAATTCAGCGAAATGAATGAACTGCGTGTGAACGGCACGGATACCCGCGTGCCGGGCCTGCAGGCGTGCCAGCAGGCGCTGCACGCGGAAGCCCGACAACGCGGTAGCCCCCGGTAGCGTGAGGACACGGGACGCAAGAGCTGCAGAGTGCGTGGTCATCGTGGGCTTCGGCAGGTGCGGATGGCCGCGATTCTATCCGAAGCCGCGCGCGCCGGTCAGTGCATGGAGAGCGCTCTTTTTGGCCTTTTGCGCGCCGCAAATCAACGGGTTGCGAAGCTGCTGTTCGTAGCCGCCGCACCCGACGAGCTCGGAGACAGGCTCAGTTTTTCATGCGAACTACTGCCGGTCTGGGGGGGACGCACCCACGATTCGGGCCCGTACAATCGGGTTTGCCACGTACAGCAAGAGGGTGAAGGATGATCCTCACCTCCACTACTGGAACGCTGGAAGTCAGCCCGTCGCCCGGCAACAGGATGTTGCGCATTCTTGCGGCAGGTGTGCTCGTCATAGCCTTGATCGCGTGTCCACGCGCTCAATGGCAGGCAAACACAGGCTTCTCACTTCCTCACGACTCACTCGCCCGCGTTCTCGCGAGCGGTACACTCCGTGCTGTGAGCCGGCTGAACCCGGCCACCTTCGTCATTGACCGTTACGGCCCATCGGGAATAGAACTCGAACTGGCGAGCGGCTTTGCGGCGAGTCTTGGGGTCGAGCTCGAGATGATTCCCGCCGCAACCATTGGCGAGGCTTATGCCACGCTGGACGCCGGACGCGCAGACATCGCCGCCTCGGGACTCACCGAGCGCCGGGTGGCAGATCGGGCCTATCTCTACAGCGCACCTTATCTTGGCGTCAGCCAACAGGTTGTTTACCGCAGCGGAAACCCGAGACCAGGTTCCGTCGCCGATCTGGTGGGCACCCGCGTGATGGTGCTGGCACAGAGCAGCTCGGCCGATGCGCTGCGACGCGCGCAGGCCTCGCTGCCCGGACTGGGCTGGATGGAATCCACCCAAGCGGACACACCCGACCTGTTGCGCCGCCTGGCCGACGGCGAAATTGACGCCGCCGTGGTGAAATCACACGAGTTCTACATGCATGCGGGTCTTTTCCCCTCGCTCGAGGTGGCCTTCGAGTTGCCGGAGCACGAGCGGCTGGCGTGGGCCGTGACAGAGAGCGCCGACAACGGGCGTCTCTACGCGGCCATGCAGGATTTCCTCCATCGTAGCGAGCAGGATGGCGAGCTCGACCTGCTGCGCGAGCGCTTCTTCGGCTATCTGCCCGACATCAACAGACTGGCGCTGAAGGCTTTTGCCGCGCGCGTCGACAAGCAACTGCCACGCCTGGAGCCGATGATGCGGCGCGTAGCCAAACAGGAGGGCATCGACTGGCGGCTGCTGGCGGCAATCAGCTACCAGGAATCGCACTGGAACCCTCAGGCGGTGTCGCGCAAGGGCGCCAGCGGCATGATGATGCTGACGCAGCGAGCAGCTACTGAGGTGGGCGTGCGCGACCGCCACAACATGGAGCAGAGCCTGCGTGGCGGAGCTCGATACTTTCTGGGTCTCATGGCAGACCTGGACGGCGCAATAGCGCCGGCTGAGCGGGAACTCTTCGCACTGGCCGCCTACAACATGGGGCCAGCACACCTTGACGATGCACGGCGCCTGGCCACCCTGCGCGGTGGCAGCGCCGACAACTGGACAGACGTTGCAGAGCAACTGCCGCTACTTGCGAAACGCGAATGGCGCAGCCACATGCTGCATGGCTACGCCCGCGGACTGGAGACGGTGAGCTTCGTTAACGGCGTGCGCCAGTACCACCGCTTCCTCGAGCATCACGAGGATCCCGAAGGACTGTACGCAATGACCACGGGCGCGTCTGCGCGTCCGGCCTCAGGAAGCTGAGCCCACCTGCCGGCGACTCCGGAAAAACTCCTGCATAAGGGTTGCCGCCTCGAGCGCACACGGACCCTCATCCCACCGCACCCGATGGTTCAGGAACGCCGCATCCAGCAACTGCAGGTTGCTTGCGATCACGCCAGCCCTCGGCTCGCGGGCCGCAAACACCACCCGCTCGACCCGCGCATGCACCAACGCACCCGCGCACATCGCGCAGGGCTCGATGGTGACATAAAGCGTGGAGCGGGGAAGCCGGTAGTTGCCGACGGCGCTCGCCGCCGCGCGCAACGCGGCGATTTCCGCATGTGCGGTGGGATCAGCCCCCGAGACCGGGTGGTTCCAGCCCTCGCCCAGCATCTGCCCATCACGCACCAGCACGGCACCAACGGGCACCTCGCCCGCACGCGCGGCCGTCTGCGCCAATTCCAGCGCACGGCGCATCCAGGACGTATCGTCTTCAGCTGTCAATCTGACATCCACCGCTGGTTTCACCATCGCGCCAGTTACGTTAGGCGATGCCGGGCAGAGGCGCCAGCCACCCTGCACGCAGCAGACCAAGACGACTACAATTCCCCGCGACCGTAAACCGCTTCAACACCACGACGGGGAATGGGCGTATGAGCGAAAAGGCAGCACAGCGACTGCTCCAGGGTCACGCCTGGGACGACTTCTGCGAGCAGGTCCGGCAGGCGGGCCATATGGTGAACCGCTTCGGCGATACGGCGAACGAACTCGACCGCACCGAGTGGTATCGCTTTATGACACGCCTCATGCGCAACGGCTTCGAGCGTTTCATGGAGAACTGCGAGCCCGACCGCCCGCGCCTGCGCGATGCGCCCTGGCGGCAGGGTATGAATTTCCAGTCGCCGGACCAGGATCACCTGCTGGCAGAGTTCGTTGATGGCACCCACGATTACAGGATCATCGGCAATCGCGGCACGATCCCCTACTTCGTGATGGCCTCGTGGACGGCCCGCCAGCCCGCAGACCTCGGCGAGCGCGACTGGGCCGACGGCGGCACGGCAGCGCTTGCCCAATTCGATCCCGCCATCTTGCGCACCACCGGCTTCCTGCAAAGCGATCTCATTCATTTCGACGACGAGGGTAACTTCGAGGTGATCGTGAGCCGCGAGAAGCCGGCAAACGGCAAGGACTGGCTGCCCATCACCGCGGACTGTGTGGGCATTCTGGTGCGCACGGTCTATCACCGCCGCGAGGAGACCGAGCCTCCGCGCATGCGCATCGAGCGCCTCGACGGCGCGAAGCCGCGCCCATTACGCCCCGACGAGGTGAGCGCTTCTCTCGCCAAGACGGCCCAGCTGGTGCTTGGCTACGCCGAGTTGGTGCGCAGTTGGTGGCAGGACAACCTCGGCAAACGTCCCAACCGCATCCGCTTCAGCCGCGCGGTGTACCTCTCCAATGGGGGCGTGCCCGATCGCCACCACGGCTTCGGCACCTGGGAGCGCAGTGAGGACGAAGCACTGGTCATCTCATTCACCCCCACGCCCTGCGATTACTGGATCTTTCAGCTCTGCAATATCTGGCAGGAAAACCTCGACAACTACGAAGACGGCAACGGCTACGTCCAGAAGTACCGTGCGAGCTACGAGAAAGACGGCTCGGTGCGCATCGTCATCGCCGAGCAGGATCCCGGCATCGGCGGCAACTGGATCAGCCCGCTCGCGCACGTGCACGGCGGGATGAGCCTGCGACTCATCAAGAGCGAGGGTGACCCGCCTGCGGTCACGTTACACAGGCTGCCGCTCACGCGGCTGAAAACAGAGGGGCTCGCGGCACTTGCCGCGCTCCCCGCGATCACCAGCGGCGAAATCGAAGACTGAGGAACCGACCATGAATAACAACCAGAGCAGTTTCGACTACAACGGCGCGCGCGTACTCGTCACCGGCGGCACCAGCGGCATCGGGGCGGGAATAGCCGCTGCCTATAAGGCGGCGGGTGCGCAGGTCACCATTACCGGTACCCGCGCCACTACCACTCACTACGACGAGGACCTCTCGGGCTACCGTTACCTGCAGCTCGATGTCGAGGACCCCGCACAGGTCGATGCCGTGGCGCGTGCGCAGACCCAGATCGACATCCTCGTGAACAACGCCGGCATCGCTCTACCGAGTACGGGCCTGGACGAGTGGGACCCCGAGATTTTCACGCGGGCGGTGAACATCCACCTGATTTCCGGATTTCGCATGGCCCGGGGCTGCCGCGACGCGCTCGCGCAGAGCCGGCTGGCGGGCGGCGCCTCAGTGATCGGTATCGGCTCCATGAGTTCGTACTTCGGCATCGGCATCGTCCCGGGTTACGGCGCCGCGAAAACCGGCTTGCTGGGGATAACCCGTGCTATGGCGACCGAATGGGGCCCGCAGGGTATCCGAGCGAACGCCGTTGCAGTCGGCATGTGCGCGAGCCGCATGACGGCGGCCTCGCTCGCCAACCCCGCGTGGAGCGCACCCACGCTGGCGCGCACCCCGCTGGGCCGTCACGGCGTGCCAGAGGACGTTGCCGGGGCCGTGTTATTCCTGACCAGCGCACAAGCGAGTTGGATCACGGGCCAGACGCTGCCGATAGACGGCGGCTACACAGTGTCGGGCTGACCCCCTGAAAGCACCCGGGCATGCGCGGAGAATGAATTCGAGTATCCTGCAATTGGCGTTAAAGACCGGAGACGACTGCAGCGGGCCAACGGCCATAGCAGCCTGATGCCCGGGACGCCGCAGCGAGGCCCGAACACCATCCGCCAACGGGAGATTTACATGAACCCAACAGAGAGTCCCGCAGTCGTCAACTTGGTTCCCGGTAACACTCTGATCACCAAGACACCCGAGGAAGGCCGTCAACTCGCCGTGAAAATGGCGCGACTGATCATGAAAGCCACGCAAACCGATGCCGCTGTGCGAGACCGCCTGCGATCCGTATACGCGGAGGATGCCTCCATGCTGATTGCGGTCGGTCAGACGGTGGCACTGGAGTTTGCGACGATCGCCGCGGCGAACAACTACTGGAAATAAACTACGCGTCTCCCGCCGCACACGGGTGTGGCGAGGGGGAGGGCTACACCGCACTGGTCCAGGCAGGCGCTGTTCAGCCCGAGCGATCGCACTCGGGCATCAGCGATGTTTGTTTGCAGTGGGCGCTGCGCCTGCCAGCAGCCAAAAGCTACCGGGCGTTGATCTTCACCAGAAGCTGATCGACGAGATATCGAGCCCCTTCGTCCGACAGGTGGTCGTCGTCATAGTAAAAAGGGACGGCGTCAAACTGGGCGACACAGCGCCCCTTCACAAACGAATTGCAGAATATGTCCCCAGGGGAAACCGGGATGAAGTTTTTTCTGCCACGGAAGGTGTCAAACACGCCCGTCACGAATCTGTTCCGCTCCAGAAAATCGCTGTAAGGAATCGATACTGAAGCCAGGACATCTTTTTTATCCTGGAAATGAAGCCAGTTTGCGTCAGCGACATTCCAACCAATCTCGGGTATGGGGTAAACAAAAAACACCCGCACGCCAGTGGAAAGAAATCCATCAATAAATGACTTCAAGGAATCACTTTTGGCCTCAGCGCTGAAGTCAGCAACCCCATCGTGATTTACAGCGTATTCCCGATAGCTCTCCTTTTCGACGCCGCCCTCACTGTTCTTGTAGGGCATATCGGTAATCATATTTTTGATCGGATAGAGCCTGAAGGTCCATCGACTGACAACTATCAGGTCAGTGTCCAAAAGATTTATATAACGCAGCAAGTTACTAAATTTATCCAGGCAATCAGCCTGCCGGGAAATACTGTCTCTAGTGTCGATTATCAATGGCACAAGCTGGCAATCATCAAGTGCAATCCTGACGCCTTTAATGTTTCCCTTTGATAGCTCCGTATCAAGTACCTCACTGATGGCATCGGCGTGGGAATCGCCATACAAGAGCACCGAGTGCTCGGCGTTCCGATCACCAAACTCGCAGGTCTCGACACCGGGAAAAGAGTCCAGAGTTTTCAGATCGCACACGTCGCCTACCGCTTCCATTTTTTCTCGTGGCGACTGCCAGACAAGATTCGGTGGGAGACGGTGTCTGAATCCGTTATTGAGTGTGCCAACCAATCCGACAACCACAAAGAAAACAGTTCCCGCCACGGCAAAGACAAATATTCTGGCGCGACTGAAGCGAGCTCTGCTACGGAACGGAGTCTCCACGTACTTCCAACTGAAATACGCGAGCACAAGACTCAATCCAGACAAAGAAGCGAAGACAGTAGAGCTTGGCTCGCTCAAGCTCCGGTGTCTGGCGAAGGCAAACAAGGGCTGATGCCAGAGATATGCACTGTAACTTAGCAAGCCTACCCCAACAAAAACCCTGTTACCCAGGAACTTTCCAATAAGCGTCTGCTGCGTACCAAACAAGATTATGAGAGCAGTACCCACTGTCGGGGCAAGACCGTAAATCCCGGGATAGGGTGTCGTATTGCTGTAAGTGAAAACCGACCAGACTATCAACGCAAAGCCCGACGACCCTGCTGCCTCAGCCGTAATTCGACCTACCTTAGGGCGCCCGACTCTGGAGGAATACAGCGCCGCAAACGCACCAATCAACAACTCCCAGGCACGCGCTGGCAGAAGAGAAAACGATGCGGCCGGCTTGCCAAAAGACCCCCACTCCGCTCCCGCCAAACTGACTGCAAAAATGGCTAGCAGAACGGTCAGCATCCACCTCTGACCAAACCGCCAGCAGAGCATCAGAAGCGGGGGGAACAGAATGTAGAACTGCTCCTCTACGGCCAGACTCCAGGTGTGTAGTAACGGCTTCAGCTCCGCGGCGGTGTCAAAGTAGCCACTTTCGCTCCAGAACAAGAAATTGGATGCGAAAGCAGAAACCGCAATGAGGCTCTGGGAAAAGTCTTTCATGTCGCGTGGCAGCAACCAGAACCAGGCGAAGGGGATGCAGAAAAGCATCACAAGGAACAAGGCAGGCAGAATCCGTCTGGCGCGTCGCTCGTAGAAATCGACAAGCGAGAAGGTCCCCTGCTCCAGTTCCACGAGGATTATTGTGCAAATCAGGTAACCACTGATCACGAAAAACACATCCACACCGACAAAACCGCCGCTGAAGACGTCGAAACCAGCGTGGAAAAGTATGACCGGCAACAAGGCAAGCGCCCTGAGGCCGTCTATCTCTCGTCTGTACTTCATGTGTTTCGTCGCCCTGGGCTTCTTGAGCACGCGACTGGCCAGGCGGAGGCAATTTTTACCGCCATTTTTGCCGTCAAAGTGTCGGGCACCAGCCTTGGCGCGGATTTCCGGGCGATTCCCTGAAAAGTGACCCTTCGAGATCTATCGACATCTATCGACATCTATCGGCTCCTGCGAGCATCGTCGAAGCTGTCAATGGACGCCATTGCAGCTTCGACAAGGACCACACATGCCCACCGCATCGAATTGCATACGTCATTGTCAGCAAACGTTTTTCCACCGCTAATTTTACCGTCACAAGGCTACACCCGCCCGCAGATCACGAGACATCTGCAGCAGGCGTGACCGCGACAACTCGTTCCCGCGCGAAACTTCGGATCCTGTCGTAGCCCCACAAGCCGACCAATCTGTCGGACACCTCAAGGACGGCCCAAGGTTCCTCAACCATGCCAGGGACTCGGCAAGAACCTCCTGCACGAGGGCTATTAAGTGCCGATACTGGCTCCGCTTGGATCACCCGACGCCCAGGATCCAGCCCTCCACACCGGCCACCATGCGCTCCGGCAACGTCAGGTGCGGTTGCAGAAACCGCTCGAGCTGGCCAGACCGGTCGGCTTCACTGATCCACGAGGCCACGGCAAACGCGTCGTGCTGGTCGGGCGTGCGGTCATTGGCGGGGAAGGCGTGCTTCCAGAGCGACGGGTAGACCTCAACGACGGCAGATTTGCCGGCAGGGACTGACCAACCATCGAACGGCCAGAAATGCAGGCGGCTGCCGAGTTGCCTGCGCAGGTACAGCAGCCAGGGAATGCCGGCATGGGTCGACTTGGCCACTGAGCCCTGGACGTCGAAATGGAACACCGACTTGGCCGAGCCGGCTCGTTGCTCGGTCATCCGGCGCCAGCGGGTGTTGCCGGCGCGCGCTGCGCCGTTGCCAGCCAGACCGTCGCGCACGAAATTGACATAGGTGTGCTCGGCATCCGTTGGCCAGTGGCGCTGAAAGTCCTCCAGGAACGTGGGCCAGGCAGGCTCCAGTTGGTGCACTTCGAAATAGCGCAGCGGAAACGAAAATCCGTGGTCGATGCCGATGTAGCGGGTGAAGGCCGGGGTCCTCGAAGGCGCGATGCAGGTGTCGTCGAAATCACGCGCCGTCAGCGTGTCGATCGTGCCGACGCGGTGCAGCCCCTGCAAGTCACCCGGATCGAGCGCCATGGCGCGAGGCCATGAAGTCGGCTGATCAGCAAAGTGGTTCCTCATCGATCAAGGGACCTCCGCCAGCAGACTCTCGTAGGGAATCTTCAGTCCGTCATGCAGGCTCTTGACCATGCGCAGGCTCAAACGGCGCTTGCGATTGAGTACTTCAGACACCCGGCCGCTCGGCCCGATGAAAGGCTCCAGGTCGCGCGCCGTCAGGCCCTGTTGCTCCATCCGGAACTTGATGGCCTCGACGGGGTCGGCCGGGCCGAAGTCGTAGTGCTTGTTCTCGTAGACCTCGACGAGCGTCACCAGCACGTCACGCTCATCGGCCTCCGGGGTCTGCTCTTCGGCCTGGAAGATGGATTCGAGCCGGCGGAAGACCGCCTTTAAGTCGTCGTCGTTTCGGATCGGCCTAATAGTCATTGACGTTCTCCACATTGATGCGGTCGCACTGGCCATGGGTGCCGACAAATTTCACCCAGGCAATACCCGCGCGGTACTGCATTTCCACCACCAGCCGATACTTGTTGCCGCCGATGTTGAATACCACGCGGTTGCTGGCGCAGATGCTGGCGTTGGCGTACTGGTCCTTGACGTCCTGCGGGGACGCCCAAGTCGCCTTGACGGCCTCGTCGTACCAACTGTGCAGCGGGCCGCGCGCATCACCGCAGCCGGGTCGGTCCCAAAAGTTCTTCAAACTATTCTTGGCGATGACCCTCATTCGATCCAGTTTCTCCCATTTTGGGAGTGATATCAACCGCAGTTACATGGCTCCTCGCGCAGACTCGGCGCAATGCGCTAACCCGCTAAGGCGTGTCCCGGCATACGATCTGCCGACAAAATTCAGGAAATCCGCTTTATTTGCTGTACAGCAAATAACGCCCTCAGTCCCACTCGATCGTTGCCGGCGGCTTGCTCGAGATGTCGTAGGTCACCCGCGAGACCTGCTCGCACTCGTTGATGATGCGGCGCGAGACCGTCTCCAGCAGCGCGTAAGGCAGTTCGGCCCAGCGTGCAGTCATGAAATCGATGGTCTCCACCGCTCGCAACGCGATCACCCACGCGTAGCGACGGCCGTCGCCCGTGACGCCCACGCTCTTAACCGGCAGGAACACGGCAAAGGCCTGGCTCACCTTTTCGTACCAACCGGCGGCACGCAGCTCCTCGATGAAAATCGCATCCGCGCGACGCAGCACGTCGGCATGGGATTTTTTGACCTCGCCCAGGATGCGCACGCCAAGGCCCGGACCCGGGAAGGGGTGGCGATAGACCATGTCATGCGGCAGGCCGAGCTCGGCGCCGATGCGTCGCACCTCGTCCTTGAAGAGCTCACGCAGGGGCTCCAGCACCGAGAGCTTCATGCGCTTGGGCAGTCCGCCCACGTTGTGGTGTGACTTGATGACGTGCGCATGCCCGTGCTTCGAGGCGGCGGACTCGATCACGTCAGGATATATGGTGCCCTGGGCGAGCCATTTCACGCCGCAGATCCGCGCCGCCTGGCGGTCGAAGATCTCGATGAAAGTACGGCCGATAATCTTTCGCTTGCGCTCGGGATCGGCCACGCCCTTCAGGTTGCGCAGGAACTCGCGCCCTGCATTCACCCGGATCACGCGCACGCCCATGTTGCGCGCAAACATCTCCATCACGTCGTCGCCTTCGTCCTGGCGCAGCAGCCCCGTATCGACGAACACGCAGGTGAGCTGCGGGCCAATCGCGCGGTGGAGCAGTGCAGCCACCACGGAGGAATCCACGCCACCGGAGAGTCCCAACAGAACACGGCCATTTCCGACCTGGGCACGCACGCGGGCGATCTGGTCCTCAATGATGCTGCCGGCGTTCCAGAGCCCCCGACAGCCACAGATGGCGCGCACGAATCGCTCGAGCAGCTTGCCGCCCTGGCGCGTGTGCGTAACCTCCGGGTGGAACTGCACGCCGTAGAAGCGGCGCGTCTCGTCGCACATCGCGGCAATCGGCGCGCTGGCCGTGCTGGCCATCACCTTGAAGCCAGGCGGCAGAACCGTCACCTTGTCACCGTGGCTCATCCATACATCGAGTTCGGCGCGACCACCTTCGTCGATCTGGTCGGCGATGCCCTCCAGCAAGCCGCCGGCACGCTCGACCTGCACCCGGGCATAGCCGAACTCCCGGGTGTGCGAGCCCTCCACACGACCACCGAGTTGCGCCGCGAGCGACTGCATGCCGTAGCAAATGCCGAGGATGGGCATACCCATCGACAGGATAGCCTTGGGGATGCGCGGTGCGCCGCGGCCGGTCACGGACTCTGGCCCCCCGGAGAGAATCACGCCCTGCGGAGCGAAGCCCCGCAGCTCGGCTGCCGTGGAACGCCAGCTCATGATCTCGCAATAGACCCCGAGCTCACGTACCCGGCGCGCGATCAGCTGGGTGTATTGCGAGCCGAAATCAAGAATCAGTATCCGTTCGGCGTGGATGTCGCCCGACATGCTGTTTGACTCCTCCTGAAACGCGCGCGGGGCTTCTGGAGCCCCGCGCAAAGACCGTGTGACCTGCCCCCATCGCGCCATCAGCGCACCGGATAGTTGGGCGCTTCCTTGGTGATGCTTACATCATGCACATGGCTCTCGTTGACACCCGCAGTGGTGATGCGCACGAACTGCGGACGCGTGCGCATGGTGTCGATGTCGGGGCTGCCGGTGTAGCCCATCGCGGCACGCAGGCCGCCCATCAACTGGTGCACGATCGCCGAGAGCGGCCCCTTGTAGGGCACGCGCCCCTCGATACCCTCGGGCACGAGCTTCTCGAGGCCATCGGCGGCATTCTGGAAATATCGGTCCGAGGAGCCCTTGGCCATGGCACCCAACGAGCCCATGCCGCGATAGGCCTTGTAGCTGCGACCCTGATAGAGCTCGATCTCGCCGGGGGCTTCCTCGGTGCCGGCGAGCATGCTGCCCACCATCACCACGTGAGCGCCTGCGGCAATCGCCTTGGCAACATCACCCGAGAAGCGCACACCGCCATCGGCGATCACGGGCACGCCCGTGCCCTCCAGCGCGCGGGCCACGTTGGCCACCGCGGAAATCTGCGGCACACCGATACCCGTCACGATGCGGGTGGTACAGATCGAGCCGGGGCCAATGCCCACTTTCACGCCGTCCACGCCGGCGTCGAGCAGGTACTTTGCAGCATCGGCGGTGGCGATGTTGCCCGCGATCACCTGCACGCCCGGATGCTCCTGCTTGATGCTGCGCACCGTATTGAACACGTTCTTCGAGTGCCCATGAGCGGTATCGACCACCAGCACATCGACGCCGGCCTCGATAAGACGCAGCACCCGTGGGTCGGTGCCGGTGCAGATGCCCACGGCAGCCCCGACCCGCAGGCGGCCGTCGGCGTCCTTGCAGGCGTTCGGGTAGCGCTCGGCCTTGAAAATATCCTTGGCGGTGATAAGGCCCGTCAGGCGAAACGCGTCATCAACTACCAGCACCTTCTCGATGCGGTGGCGGTGCATGAGCTGCTTGACCGCGTCGAGCGACGTGCCCTCCCGCACCGTCACCAGTTCGCGACGGCGCGTCATGATCGAGGAGACCGGGGCCTCGAGGTCCTCGGCGAAGCGCACGTCACGGTTGGTGACGATGCCGACGAGTTCCTTCTTGTTGTTCTGTACCGGCACACCCGAGAACCGATTGGCACTGGTGAGTGCGATCAGCTGACGCACCGTCTGGGTGGAGGCAATGGTGATGGGCTCGCGAACCACGCCGCTTTCATAGCGCTTGACCGAGCGCACCTGCTCTGCCTGCTGCTCGGGGCTCAGGTTTTTGTGGACAATGCCGATGCCGCCTTCCTGCGCGATGGCGATGGCCAGCGCAGACTCCGTCACGGTGTCCATGGCAGCGGACATGAGGGGAATGTTGAGGGAAATATCGCGCGAGACGCGCGTGATCAGGGTGACGTCCTTGGCTACGACCTCAGACTCACCGGGCATGAGCAGGACGTCATCGAAAGTCAGTGCTTCTTCCAGCAACCGCAGCATGGTGACTCCACTCGGGCCTGTCTGGAAACAAGCTTTGAAGTATAAAGGCCACGCCCATGTGGGTAAACGCGAAAGACCCGTGAAATTTCAGGGTGTCATCCCGGCGGGGCAGCTGACACCGGTACCGGCGAGTCCGCAGTAGCCGCCCGGATTCTTCGCAAGGTACTGCTGGTGATACTCCTCGGCATAATAAAAAACGCCCACCTCGCGGATCTCGGTAGTGATCGGACCGTGGCCCGCCGCCGCCAGGGCCTTCCCGAAACTCGCCCGACTCGCCTCGGCAAGTTCGCACTGCTGCTCGCTGCCGGTATAGATCCCGGAGCGGTACTGGGTGCCCACATCATTCCCCTGACGCATGCCCTGAGTGGGGTCATGGCTCTCCCAGAAAACCTTTAGCAGGGCCGGATAACTCGTTTGGGCGGGATCAAACACCACGAGCACGGCCTCCGTGTGGCCGGTCATGCCACTGCACACCTCCTGGTAGGTCGGGTTGGGCGTGCTACCTGCCACATAACCAACGGCGGAAGACCATACCCCCGGCTGCTGCCAGAAACGCCGCTCGGCGCCCCAAAAGCAGCCCATCGCAAACACGGCGATCTGCAGGCCCGGCGCGAAGGGCGCCGCGAGCGAATTCCCCGTCAGGAGATGACGGGATGGCACAGCCATGGCCTCGTTGCGACCCGGCAGGGCCTGCGCGGCGGTGGGCAGGGGCAACGGTTTGCGTCCGAACATGGGGTATGCGTTCTCCTGTAAAGTCGGGGTCGAGGCTGGTCCGGGAACGAAGGACAGCTTGGGTTTAAAGCTGGCCTATACTTGCCCAGTCAGCGTACCACCAACAATCATCGCTACGGAGAATTGGCGAGTGTCCGTGTACCGCTTCAGCGAGAATCCCGGCACCCGCGAGATCCTCTGCCACATCCTCCCGGGCGCCCAGCCCTCCGATCTGATCGCCTCGCGGCTGCGTCAGGACTGGGACGCGTGCGAGTTCGCCAGCTGCCACCTGCAGACTGAAAACATCGATGCAGGGCTGAACGCAGCGATCGAGGCCCTGGTCAAGCCCGTCGCGGCCGCTCCCGAAGCCAGCGACACTCCTTCCCCACTCGCCACCTTCGTGATCGCCACGCGAAAAGACGCTACCTGCACCGTGACGGTGTCGGACGACAGCATGAGCGCAGAGGCTGCGGTGACCCCGGCAGCGGGTGGTGCAGCTCTTGGCTGGGAAATCGTTTGCGCGGCGGTGGAGGCGGCGGGCGTGGTCCACGGCATCGACGAATCCGCCATCGCCTCGCTCATCAGAGAGGCTGCCGCGGCGACCCCGGGGCTCATGCTTCACGGAACGCTCGCTCGCGGCAGCAAACCCGGCAAGCCGCTCCCGAGCTACTTCGAGAATCTTGTCACCCCCTTCCAGGACCGCGTACTGCGCCCCCAGGAGCGCGCGGACGGCTCGGTGGATTTTCACGATCTGGGCGACATCGAAAGCGTGCACGAGGGCGATCTGCTGGTGCGTCGCCACCCGCCACGCGCGGGTCGGCTGGGCCACGACGTGCTCGGCAACGAGATCGCATCGGAGCTGCTGCCAGAAACCCCCTTCGCCATTGGCGAGGGGACCGCGACAGACACCGAGCGCGTGAATGAGTTGCGAGCAACGCGTGGAGGCGTGCCCCACCGCCTGGCCAACGGCATGAGCGTGAATGACGTCCTGCAGGTAAACGAGGTCGACCTGCATACGGGCAACATCAAGTTCGATGGCAGCCTCATCGTGAAAAACGACATCCACTCGGATATGCGCGTCAGTGTCACCAAGGATGTCATCGTAGGCGGCTTTATCGAGGCCGCGGAGGTCGAGGCAGGTGGCGATATCACCGCCAAACAGGGAATCATCGGGCCGGCCGTGCAAGGCTCGCTGCACGCCTGCCAAATCAAAGGCAGCAATATAACCACGAAATATGTGCAGAACGCCGCGCTGGAGGCCGCCGAAGACATCAAGGTGGAGCTGAACCTGATGCACTGCCACGTCACCGCTTGCCGCAACCTCACGGTGGGGGGCGAGCGCAGCAAGACCTCACGGATCTGCGGCGGCGCGATACACGCATCAATCAGCGTGGCAGCGGGAGTGCTCGGCTCGGAGAGCGAAACACCGACCCGCATCGTGATGGACGACGCGATCCTGAAGCTGCGCCGCGAGGCTGATTCGCATTATTCCGAACGCCTCGAGATAGAGGAAACCTCCGAAGGGCTTGAGCACTCTCTCAAGGAGTTGGGACACAAACCAAAAACCGCCGCCCTCGACGAGATGATGTCCCGCATCGAAAACACCATCAGGTCGTACCGCGACGAGATAGCCCGCTTCGACCGGGAGGAGCAGGAAAAGCGTGACACGCTGGCGGCCATGACAGCAGCCTGCCGCGTGATCGCGCGCGCCCGGATCTATCCGGGGCTTGATCTCCAATGCATGGACGCGAGGCACCGGTTCAGCGTGGCCAAAGGCCCCTGCGAGTTCGGACTGCGGGACGCACACTGGACGGCGCTCGATCACTGAGCGCCACCGCCTCGCGTTCAATCAATGACCGTGCAGCCCGCCTCGGCGATGCGACGGGCGGCATCGCCATAACGGCTCGCCGCTTCGTTGGAAGCGTTGCCGTCCAGCCCGCGCTTGTAGACGCCCTGACAAATCGCCGCGAGCCGGAAGAAACTGACAGCGAGGCTGAAATTCCAGTTGGGAACACCGTCGATGCCCATGCGTGTGCAGTACGCCTGCACATAGGCTTCCTCAGACGGAATGCCGAGCGCCTCGCGATCCACACCACCCAGACCACGTAATGCGGAACTCCCGTAGGGCAGACGCCACTGCATGCACTGGTAGGCAAGATCCGCAATGGGGTGCCCGAGCGTGGAGAGTTCCCAGTCGAGGACTGCGATGACACGGTCCTCAGTGGGATGGAACATCATGTTGTCGAGGCGGTAGTCGCCGTGAACCAGCGAAATACGCCCGTCATCGGCAGGCTGATGCCTCCCGAGCCACTCGATCAAGCGCTCCATGGACTCGAGCCGCTCGGTCTCGGCAGCGCGGTACTGCTTGGTCCAGCGGCTCACCTGCCGGGCAAAGTAGTTGCCGGGCTGGCCGTGGCTCTCCAGACCCACCGCCTTGTGGTCAACCCGGTGCAGCGCCACCAGCACGCGGTTCATCTCGTCGTAGACGCGCGCACGGCCCGCGTTGTCCATCTC
Source organism: Klebsiella pneumoniae (assembly GCA_945862145.1). Taxonomy (GTDB): domain Bacteria; phylum Pseudomonadota; class Gammaproteobacteria; order Pseudomonadales; family UBA5518; genus UBA5518. The sequence goes on along the minus strand of CAMAXE010000010.1, from coordinate 83,356 downwards.
GGGCAGTGCCGGATCCCAGAGAATGCGACCCTCCTTGAACTCCATCACGTAGAACATGCTGCCGATCACGGCGTCATCACTGCACAGATGCAGTGCGGCAGGCACCGGCACGTCAGAGCCCGCCAGCGCTGCCATCACGCGGAACTCACGGTCTACCGCGTGCGCCGAGGGCAGGAGCACGCCCGGCGGCTTGCGGCGCAGCACATAACGCCCGCTCTCGGCCTCGAGCCTGAAGGTCGGGTTGGACTGGCCGCCCGGAAACTTGACGCCCGCCTGAAGCCCCCGGAACCCCGGGATGTGTCCCTCCAGATAGCGTCCCAGGGACTCGATCGGCAAGGTGTCAACGCTCATGCTCTGCTCTCCGAATGCGGTTCAGCCGTAGGTAATCGTGTTTGCCCGGTCCGCGGCTTCGAGATGCGGCACCGCGTTCCAGCTGGCGAGCAGGAATTTTTCGCGATTGAGAAAGAAGTGACTGAGCGAAGTATTCCGGATCTGCAGGTTGAGGTCCACGATCTGCTGGGCTGCGAGCCCGAGGCGGCCCCCGAGGAGCATGGCCATCGCGCCACCCGAGCCGATGGCCAGGATCCGTGCATGATCGGCCGAAACCCGCTGCATCTCGGCGGCGGCGGCATCGACGCGCACATGAAATTGCGCCCAGCTCTCGGGCAGCGGACCCTGCAATCGCGCGTCCGCCCAGGCTTGCAGCGCGAGCCGTAGCACGCGGTAAAAGGCCGGTTTATCGCGCGTGTCTGCGTGATGCGCACGCACCAGCGGGTGCTCGGGCTCGGCGGTTACGAAGGCGCCGACGAGCGCACGGAAGTCATACTCGTCAAGACCCGGCAACTCGAGCGTTGGCTTCATGGCCCCCGCGCCCATGCCCTCGGCGATCCCCGCGAGGGTCTGGTGATGACGTCGCAGCGTCCCGGTAAGAAAGGCATCGAAACCGAGGCCCCGCGCCGCGAAATGCTCCCCCAGCCAGCGCGACTGCTGTTCCCCTAGCGGGGAGAGATAATCGTAATCGACGGCATGGAAGGACGCCTGCGCGTGGCGCACGAGGGTGAGTTCGGCCAAGGTCAGGGTTCTCCGACAATTGAAGCGCGCGACCCGCGCGCCGGTGGGCCGCGATAGTAGCCGCGCACCGCCCTGCGATCCACACATGAGCCGCGCCGGTCAGCACACGCACAGCAGGATCCGCCCATGGCTGACGCCACTTCGACAGCATCTTCCCGCAAGCGCAGCGCGAGCAAACCCGCCGCTGCGACGCGTACTCCCAATGCCACCAAGGCCGCTCCCCGCAGAGCCCGCACGACCAAACCAGCCGCTGAACATACGCCTCCAATACGCCCGCGCCCGATCAAACAGCTGCAGGGCGCCGTGCGGGACCTGGCCGCGAGTTGATCGCCTCGCCATCGTGTTTCCGGTTGTGTTCAGGCCGCCTCTGGCGGCTTTTTTTGTCCTTCGGAAGGCGGGGCTGTGTCATACACCGGGCGCGCGAGCGAACTGATGACACCGCGGCGCACAAAATTCATATTGCCGCCGACGCGACAGCGGGTTTAGTGTCCGTGGCGGCGCACGATACCGGGCGCGACACAGAGCAGGAGTACAGCGCCTTCCTCTACAGGGAAACCGCGAACAAACCCGCGAGCGACCCCGCATGACGGCCGCGCGCATCCTGCGCCTGAGCATTGCGGGCCAGCCGGTCGAGTGGCTCAGTTGGCAGCACGCGACCTGTCTTTATGCGCGTGGCATGGTCGCCTGGACGCTGGGAGAAACCATGCGCACTGTGATGGGCGGCATCTCCCGCAGCAGTGGTCAACGCTCCTCGATCGCTCTCCACAGCATCATCGCCTGCAGCGGTCACGTGACATACCGTCATCGCGTGATACCACCGCTCACCAATCGCGCCCTTTTCCGCCGCGACCTGCAAGTCTGCATGTACTGCGGCGAAGCCCCACGGGAACCAGACCTCACACGCGATCACATCGTGCCCCGCTCTCGCGGCGGCAGGGATGTATGGACCAACGTAGTGACAGCCTGCAGGCGCTGCAACCAGCGCAAGGGCAACCGGCTGGCCGAAGAAGCGGGGATGGAAATCCTGGCCATCCCCTACCAGCCCAACACCGCCGAATGGCTGGCGCTCATCAACGGCGACCGCATCCGTGGCGACCAAATGGCTTTTCTCCGGCAGCAGTTCTCGCCGCATTCACGCTGGAGCTGAATCGGGCCCCTCAATGCACGATACGGTGGAGCTCCACCTGCACACCCGTCACGCTGGAACCCAGCATCGAGATGCCCCCGGTGTAGCGGCGATCACCGTCACTGGTGAACTCGAAGCCGTAATCGCGTCGAATGCGCATGGCTCCGGAACCATCACGCGCCAGCGCGATGCGCTGCCGGCTGACGGTATCATCGAGGAACTGCACGCCGATGGTGCGGCAGTAATCGCGCCCCGCTCGCAGCGCGAGTTCACGCACCTTCATGCCATCGTGGAACAGCCAGCCGCCCGCCACCAGGCAGGCAAAAAACCACCAATGCTCAGGCATGTTCACCCCACCCGAAGTGCTCCCCGACCCACTCTTGCGAGAGCGCCCACAAGCGTTCGCCTGCGGCTGCATCGAGCGCGTAGGGCCGATAGCCGCCCTCCCCCGCCACCGGATCCTGGTTTACGGCACCGACCGAACAATCCTCCAGATACAGCCCCCCCTGCGCGGCAAATTGCGGAGCGGTGGCGGCCCAGACCGTGGTGGCCGCACCAGCGCCGAGGCTCTTGAAGTCGTAGCCACGGTCGGTGCCGCTGCGGATGGCCAGGAGCCGGTAGTCCTCGGGCTGGAGGTGCCGGCCGAGTCCGGTCTCGAGGATGGCGCCCGGGTGCACCGCGTTGACCGTGACCCCCAAGGCACCGAGTCTTCGCTGCAGTGCCACCGAGAACAGCATGTTGGCCGTCTTGGCCTGCCCGTAGGCCTGCCATTTGTCATAGGGCCGATGCTCATAGTCGATGTCATCGAAATGCACATCCGAGAGTTTGTGACCGGCCGAAGTCAAGTTGACGACCCGTGCCGGCGCACCTTCGAGCAGCGCCGGCACGAGCAGGCAGGTGAACAGGAAATGTCCGAGGTGGCAAGCCGCGAACTGCATCTCGTGGCCTTCAGCCGAGCGCGCGAGCGGACACGCCATCACGCCCGCATTGTTGATCAGCACGTTGAACTGCCCGTGCCTATCGAGGTATCTCGCCGCTGCGGCGCGCACGGCATCGAGCGAGGCGAGATCGAGCTCAAGCCAATCGATGCGGTCATTGCCAGTCAGGCTGGCAAGCTCTGCAGCCACCGTCCGCATCCGGCTGGCATCACGGCCGGCTAGGGTTATCGCTGCACCGCGTGCCGCAAGCGTCCTCGCGGTCTCGCGCCCCAGGCCCGTCGCAGCACCCGTCACCAACGCCCGCATCCCGGTGAGATCCAGCCCTTCGAGCATCTCCTCTGCAGTGGCGTGACGATCGATCACAGCGTTGGCGTCACGGCAGGCGGCGCATCGCTTGCAGGCGAATGCGCTGCGATCTGGCCCTGCTTCAGGATGCGGATGCTGCGGGAAAGAGGCAACTTGAGATCGATACGCGCATCGAGGCGATAGCTAAGCGGGTCTTCGGGATGCTCCATCAGAGTGCGCACCAGGCGAATTCCGTTCAGCAGGCTGGCGGAAAGCACCATCGTCATGTCCTGCTCGCCATAGGCGGGGATCAGCGGCGGCTCTGCGATAGCGCCGGTGAGCACCGGAACATCATTGAAGCCGACCGTGATCACCAGCCCGTTCGCTTTGAGATCGAAGGCGTTGGGATTCATGAATTTCAGGCCCACTTCGATACGCTGCTCCGTGCCCGAGGGCGGCAACAGCCTGAGCGAGGTGATGCTGATACCAGGCTCCTCGACGGGCCCAACCACGCTCGCGCAGGCTGCCAGCAGCAGCGCCGCGGCGAGAACGCTCCATAGGCGCAAGGCACTTGCCATTGACGGGGTCTCCGGGCCGTGAGTGGGACACTCGAAGTGTAGGCTCCGCTGCGCGGCGCAGGCAACGCCGCTGACCGCAATGGTCAGGCGGGAATGACCCGAGCGTCCATTGCAGCGCAGGAGGCCCGCGGTCGATGATCGGCGCATCGCTACGCTAGTGGAGACTCGTCATGCGCACGGAAATCTGCGATCGCCTCGGCATACAGGTGCCGATCTTCGCGTTCACGCACTGCCGCGACGTGGTGGTGCAGGTGAGCAAGGCCGGGGGCCTCGGTGTGCTTGGCGCCGTGGGCTTCACGCCGGCGCAGCTGCGCGAGGAACTCGACTGGATCGACGCGCATATCGGCGGTCTGCCCTACGCAGTCGACATCGTGATCCCGCAGAAGTACGAAGGCCTCGGCAACACCGACCCCGCCGAACTCGAGAAAATGCTCGCCGCCATGGTGCCCGAAGAGCACCACGCCTTCGCCGAAAAACTCCTCCGTGACCACGGCGTGCCCGAGTGGCCGGATCCCGAGCAGCGAATGGGGCTTCTTGGCTGGACCGAGGCAACCGCAACGCCACTGCTCGAGGTCGCACTGGAGCGCCCCGGCGTGAAGCTGATCGCCAATGCACTGGGCACGCCGCCGAAGGACGTCATCGACCGCATCCACGCCAGCGGGCGACTGGTGGCCGCGCTCTGTGGTCGCGTGAAGCAGGCTGTTGCTCACAAGCAGGCCGGCGTCGACATCATCATCGCGCAGGGCTCCGAGGGCGGTGGCCACACCGGTGACGTCGGATCCATCGTGCTCTGGCCGCAGATCATCGACGCCGTGGCCCCCACGCCCGTGCTGGCCGCAGGCGGCATCGGCGGCGGCAGGCAAGTGGTGGCGGCGATGGCCATGGGGGCTGCAGGCGTCTGGACCGGCTCGCTCTGGCTCGGCGTGACCGAAGCCGCCGCCGAGCCGGAAGAAAAAGCCTGCTATTACGCCGCGAGCAGCGAGGACACCGTGCGCTCGCCCGCGTGGACGGGCAAACCCTGCCGGATGCTGCGCAATGAATGGACCGACGCCTGGGCGAGCCCCGACACGCCGAAGCCGCTAGGCATGCCCCTGCAGGGCCTGGTAAGCGCCGACGCCATCCGCCGCACTCACCGCTACATCGCCACCGCCGACACCCGAAAAGTGGCTTTCCTGCCGGTCGGGCAGGTGGTTGGCCAGATCCGCGAAATGGAGAGCAGCCGCGCGGTCGTGCAGCGCCTGATGGAGGAATACGTGGACGCGCTTGATCGCCTCAACGCCCTGATGGCGCGGGATTGACCACAGGCTCGCCATTGGCGAGGAAAAGCCTCACACGCTCACGCTCACGCATGGTGTCGGCGTAGCCGAGATCCATCAAGCGGGCGCAGAAATTGCCATCGAACATCAGGTAACTTGCAAAACTCGCCCCCGCACCCCGGGGGCCCGCACCCAGCAGCCGCCAAAATAATCTCAGTGAGCGTGGCTGGGCGTCCATGTAGGCGGCAGCGATCTCGTTGAACGGTACCGAGGGCGCAATCACCAGAGTCTCGATGTGCTGCATATTCGCGCGTTTGCGCGCTACCGGGTCCATCGCATCCGTGATGGTGTTGATCCGCTCCGCGAGCAGGATATCGGCCTCCAGATTATCGATGAACTCGCGGTTAAGCAGATGACCGGCCATCTGACCGATACTCGGGCGGCGACGCTCGATCATCTGCGGGGAATCGACACGGCTGGCAGACACTCCGATCACGAACAAGCGCGTGGCGCCCAGCTTGAGCGCCGGGCTGATGGGGTGCAGTTGCCGCAGCGCGCCATCGCCGTAGTACGCATCGCCGATGCGCTGCGCCGGGAAAAGTATGGGAATGGCAGCTGAGGCCATCACGTGTTGGTGCTCGAGCCGTGCCGGCTCACCGCGGCGATAGACGCGATCCCAGGGCGCAACGCTGCCGCCCTCATAGAACGCCACCGAGGCGCCGGTGGCATAGTCCATCGCCGTGATGCAGAGCGACTGCAGCCGCCCACCGCTCAGGTTGGCGCGGACCGCGTCGAAATCGAGCCAGTTGCGCAACATGCCGCGCAAGGGTTCGCTGTCGAGCAGCGCACGCGGCGCCGCACGCTCGCTACGACGCAATGGCGCGAGGACGATCCGTGCCACGCTGCCAATCACCGCACGCCAACGCGGGTCGTAGACATCGGCCGGCGTAATGCCCCGCCAGGTGCGCAGCAGCGCCTCCAGCCCTTCACGCGGGCGGTGCGCATTTGCCGCGATGAACACCGCGTTGATGGCACCGGCCGAGGTGCCGCAGATCACCTCGAAAGGCAGTTCGTCGCGGCCGTGGATCTCCATGGCGGCGCGCATCACGCCCACCTGATAGGCCGCGCGCGCGCCGCCGCCCGAAAGAATCAGCGCGGTGGTCACGGCTTCGATTCGCCAAGCAGAGCGGCCAGCACAAGCCACTGCTCCGCGCTTACCGGCGAAACCGACAAGCGCCCCTGGCGGAGCAGGGCCAGCGCCTCCAGCGCCGGTTGCTCACGCAGGGCAGCGACGCTCAAGGGGCGTGGGAATCGTCCGTGGTAGCGGAGATCCACTGCCAGCCAGCGCGGCTTGGCGGGCGTGGCGGCGCGGTCAAACCCGGGGCTTTCCGGATCGAACTGCGCGGGATCCGGATACGCCTCGCGAGCCACCGTAGCGATACCGGCGATACCGGCGCTGCGGCTGCCCGCGTGATAGACCAGGCAGACATCGCCCTTGCGCATCGCGCGCAGGTTGTTTCGGGCCTGATAGTTGCGGATACCGTCCCAGCGCATGATTCCGCCAAGCACATCACGGATGTCATCCAGGCTGCAGTCCGCAGGCTCTGTCTTCAGGATCCAGACCGCCATGCCGTGGTCCCGCTGCGAAGCAATCAGGCTGGGAAAAATCGGCTGATGGTATCGGCCACGCAGGCCGGGCGGTCGCTGCACTCGATCTCCACGGTCACGCGGACGATCGCCTGCACCGCACCCTTGATCTCCTCGGCGGCCACCACCTCGCCGCGACCGCGAATGCGCTTGCCTACGGCAACGGGAGATGGGAAACGCACTTTGTCGACGCCGTAGTTCACGCCCATCCGGACGCCATCGACACGCATCAGATCGGGCAGAAAAAGGTTCACCAGCGCGAGCGTGAGATATCCGTGCGCGATGCAGGCGCCGAACGGCCCGTCCTTCGCACGCACCGGGTCAACGTGGATCCACTGGTGATCACCGGTGGCATCAGCGAAGAGATTCACGCGGTCCTGGCTGATCTCGAGCCAATCGGTGGGTCCGAGCTCGCGGCCCTCGGCGCCCAACAGCGCTGCAGGTGTGGCAAAAACGGTGGTCATCGGCAAGGCTCCAAAGACGCGGAACGCGCGAGTGTAACCGGCGCATGCTGTGGCGGCATACCGCGCCGCTGCCTATACTTCGGTGCTCACCCCGTTCGGGAGAAACTCCATGATCTCGCACACAGCAAGATCCCTGCTGCGCGCTCTGGCAGCCCTCGTATTCACGCTGGGCGCGGGCTCAGCGCTCGCCCTCAGCGTCGGCGAGATCGAGCTGCACTCGCGACTTGGCGAGGCACTCGAGGCCACCGTGCCGCTGGGGCGTCTGGGCGCTCTCACTCAAAGCGATGTCCAGGTCGCACGTGCTAGCGAAGACGTCTACCGCTCCTACGGCATCGATCTCAATGGCCCGAGCAGCGCACTCAAGTTTTCGTTACAGGTCGACAGCAAGGGTGTGGCTAGCGTGCGAGTCAGCAGCGACCAGCCCGTGAGCGAGCCCTACCTCGATTTCGTGCTCGATGTGCGCTGGCCCGCTGGCCGCTCGGTCAAGCGCTTCACGTTACTCCTGGACCCGCCGTCGCGCTGAGACAGAAACACATGCCCATCAGCGCAGTACTGGACATCATCGAGGACATCCGTCGCGGCCGTATGGTCATCCTCATGGACGATGAGGACCGCGAGAACGAGGGCGATCTGATCATCGCCGCAGAAGCCGTAACCCCCGAAATCATCACGTTTTTTGCCTCGCACGCCTGCGGTCTCATCTGCATGCCGATCACCATGGATCGCGCCCGGCAGCTCGCGCTACCGCTGATGGTGCGCGACAACCGATCGCAGCACGAGACCAACTTCACCGTCTCGATAGACGCTGCCAACCTGCAAGAACCGGGCATCACCTCCGCGGGACGTGCTGCCACGGTGCTGGCTGCCGTTGCGCGGCAGGCAACCCCCACCGACATCGTGCAGCCCGGGCACGTTTTCCCGCTGGTGGCCAAGCCCGGTGGCGTGCTGCGCCGCGCGGGGCACACGGAGGCCGGTTGCGACCTGGCTCGGCTGGCGGGCTTCGAGCCCGCAGCCGTGATCGTCGAGATCGTCAACGAAGACGGCACCATGGCGCGCCGTCCGGAACTCGAAATCTTTGCCGCCCAGCACGGCCTGCGCATCGGCACCATCGCAGACCTGATCGCCTACCGCGCGCTGCACGACAACACCGTTGCACGCCGCCACGACAAGCACGCGGACACCGCTTTCGGGCGCTTTCGCATGGTGTCCTACGAGGATCTGATCGACGGCAGCCTGCACATCGCCATGGTCATGGGCGAGATCCGGCCAGATTCCCCAGTGCTGGTCCGCGTGCACGTGACCAACGTGCTGCGCGACCTGCTGCAAACCGAACGACCCGGCATGGCGCCAAGCTGGTCGGTGTCGAATGCACTGGCGCGCATCGCCGCCGAAGGCGCCGGCGTGCTGGTGCTGGTCTCGCGCCACGAGAGCCCCGAGGAACTCGCCACCCAGATCACCGACTTCCCGCAGACGCCCCTCTCGAGCGCCTCCCTGAGCGAGAAGGGCCACCAATTCTGGCGCGTCAACGGCACCGGTTCGCAGATATTGAAAGACCTCGGCGTGCAGCGTATGCGGCTGCTCAGTTCGCCGGCGCGTTTCAGCGGGATATCCGGCTACAACCTCGAGATCACCGAGTTCGTGGAAAACGTCTGATCCGCATGCGCCATGGCGCCAGACGGTACTGAAGCAAGTTGCCGACGCCCCAGTGGATTGCCGTTGATTACCGCACACGCCTGCGCTTCAAACCTCCAGTGGACACGGGTAGCGGTGACGCGTGGATTATCCCTACTATCTCGGCCTTGATACGCGGCGATCCAATGCCTCGCCCGGATAACTTTGAACGCCGTTTCGACAGGACCAGCACATGCGCGCAGCCATTCTCGAAAAAGCCGGACAGCCACTGGTCATCAGCGATGACGTCGACATCATCGAGCCGCGTGCGGGCGAGGTGCGCGTGCGGGTCCGCTACTGCGGGCTCTGCCACTCGGACTACAGCATCGTCTCGGGCAGTTTCCCCATGCCGGGTCCGATCATCCTCGGCCACGAGGCATCCGGCGTAATCGATTGCGTAGGCGCAGGCGTCACGCATCTCTCCCCCGGAGACCCCGTGATACTCACGCCGCTGCCACCCTGCGGCAGCTGTTATTTCTGCCTGCGCAGCCAGCACAACCTCTGCGTGAATGGTATGAGCCTGGCGACCATGGCGCTCCCCGATGGCGAGACAGGCCTGTCACGGCGCGGCGAGAAAATCCTGCGCGGCGTTGGCGTCGGGGCACTGGCCGAGTACGTGGTGACGCCCGCGAGCGGCGCGATAAAGGTTGCGGCCGATGTGCCCCTCGACGTGGCCTGCGTGATCGGCTGCGCCATGCAGACCGGCGTGGGTGCGGTGCTGAACACCGCGCGCGTTGAGGCTGGAGCAACCGTGCTGATCATGGGGCTCGGTGGCATCGGGCTCGCCGCGGTGCAGGGCGCGCGGCTTGCAGGCGCCTCGGTACTCATCGCCTCGGATCCGCTGCCTGAGCGCCGCGAGGCGGCCCTGCGCTTCGGTGCCACTCACGCCATCGATCCGCTGACCGGGGATCTGCCCGGCACGGTGATGCAACTCACCGGCGGCATCGGCGTTGACTACGCCTTCGAGGCCGCCGGCAAGGCCGCCCTCATCGAAATCGGCATCGCACTGACGCGTGCGGGCGGCACCACGCTCTGTCTGGGTGCGCCGCCCTTGGAGGAAGGCGTGACCATACCGATGGTGACGATCTTCGCCTCCACCGAGAAGAAGCTCTGCGGCTGCCTGCTGGGGAGCTGCAATTCACCCCGCGATATCCCACGACTGATATCGCTGTGGCGCAACGGCCAACTCGATCTTGCGGGGATGATCACGCACCGGCGTCCGCTCTCCGAAATCAACGAGGGATTTGCGGATCTGGCTGCAGGAAGGGGAATCCGGACCGTTATCGAATTGTAAGGGGCCGGTCGACCCCATCTGTCGGGTGACCTTGCCCCTGCCTGACCTCGCGACGCCACGCCAAGGACGCGGTAATAGACAGGGTTGCGCTCTACAATCACCGACCAGCGCATTCGACACCGGGTTTTACCCGCCCGATCGCATTCGAGCAAAAATGGCTTGCTAGCCAACTCTGCCTGGCAGCATAGTCAGTCTGTGAGAGGAGACACGGCGCGAGGGCAAGGTCACTACCATGCATTCGACTTCCGAAAATACGCCGCCCGGCACCTGGACGTTTTCGTGTACCGCTTCAATCGCAGATTCGACCCGAGAACGCTGCCGAGCATTCTCCATGAACCCACCTAAAAACCTGTTTTTAATAACCTTGGTTTTTCTCGCTGCGCAAGCTGTGCTTGCGAACGAAGCCGGGACTTACTCGGGTCAATTTTTGGGGTTAATGCGGGCTACGGCAATAGCGACTTAACGCTCACTGCCAAAGGTGTTCCACGGCCGCCAACGGGTTGGTCTTATCCGGACTTTGGCGGCCTGAATACGATAGCTTTTGACGACCAGTTGAAAGGCGCCGTAGGTGGCATTGACGCCGGATATAACTGGACTACGGGAAATTGAGTGTATGGCGCAGAAGTGTCTTACTCAATGCTGAACGCCAGCCATAAAGACTGGACCAAGGCTGATGACAAGCGCCAACCCATTCCACCCGGCGGGATCGTCTCTGGCCAGGATGATATTTTCAGCTCCGATCTGAAATCACTTGCGCTTTTATCAGTGCGTTTCGGCAAACAAATCGACAAATTGCTGATCTACGGTCGCGCTGGCTTGGCTATTGGTGATTATCACTTGGCAGCCCTTGATAACAATGTAGCGAAGAACGGCAGCAATACGGGAAACAATACGGGCGGAGGCTCGGACAAGATGTGGCTGACGGGCTATTCAATCGGAATTGGTAGCGAGTACCTTCTGAATGAAAGCTGGTCTGCCGGCATGGAATATAATTACGTGAAACTGAACGCTTCCAAAATTAACCCGGGTGGTACCGGCTGTTACAACACGGGCGCCGGAACACTGCCATGCTCGGGAGTTACAGGACCGGTGAACTATAATTTACGCCCCGAAATCGATCTGCGATTGATAACGTTCCACTTGAATTACAGATTTTAGGCCCTCTCAGCGGCTGTTACATACCAGGACCGGTCGTTATATCAGGCCGTCGCCATACGGCGGACCGGATGGTTTTGTAAACGATGTCGGGCAATTCCCGCCAAATGGTGCGAAATGACGCGCCGGGTCAGAATTGGTGCGAAACGCCTACATAAAGCTCGACATCGGGGGCGTCGCGATTCAAACCGGCTGCCACTCCGATGTCGAGCTGCAGATCCTGGTTCGGCATCCATCCGAGCGAGATCGAGGCGAGCGACTGAGTCGTACTGCCTGACGGATCCTCATCGCGCAGCGCCTGGAATTCGATCGTGCCACCCACTGCGTCGCTGATCGCGATGCCAAGTCCGATCGTGCCGCTGGCCGCGAAATGCCTGCCCTGCCCGTCCTGATCGACCGCCGCATCCGCCTCGGGCGAGAATTGCAGGCTTAGCGTATCGCTGAGATCAACGCTCATTGGCACCACCACGCCCGCGCCCCAATCGCCGGCACCGATCGGGGACTTACCGACAGGCAGCGTGACGAAGGGCTGGACCGCGATGGAGAAGCCGCTGCCGTCCGGGTTATGGAGGTTGAACTTGAAGCCTAACAGCGCGTCTCCGATGCGGTCTGCGCTGTCGTCGGTTCCAGCGATCCGATCGCGGGTGCGCGCATGGCCATAGGGCGTCCAGCCGATCTGCGCCTCGACATTGTCGGTCAGTCCGATCCGCACCAGGGTGTCGCCGAACAGAGTCGTGTCGCTGCGCTGGTCTGAATCCTCCTCGCGAGTCCAGTCGATCAGCCCGGTTTCTAGAGAGACCCTGCCCGGGGAGATCGTGCAGGCCGGGGTGCCGAGCCCCGGACGGGCGGGGCAATAATCGCGGTCTTCGGCGAAGGCCGGCGCAATCGAGAACACCAGCGGAATCGCAATCAGGCCAAATCGCATTGCCATCTTCCTCGCGTAAGTTGGGATATGAGTAGCGGATATCGTCGTCCGTCCATCATCATTGACGGGCAACGGGCGACTACCCATCGCGTAACGGAACTGTCCTGAGAGCAGCGGGCGAATAGGCTGAAGGCTTGAATATGTATCACGAAGCCTAACCACGTATCAACGGGCATGCACTGCCACAAAGACCGACTTCCAAGTCAGCCTGCAGTGGTGGCTGCGTGCCGAGCCCGACCTGCAGAGTCACACAAATAAACGAACAGCCTTAATAGATTTTCAGCTTCTCTAAAACGCCAAATGTATCATCGAGACGTTCAAATATGTCCTTGTTGTGCTTGATGGTTTTACTGCGCATGTAAACACGAAGCCATTGCTTGTATATCCTCGCCTCGTACTGACCACGCACATCGGACATCGGGATCCCTTGCTGAAGCAGGCCAGCCAAAAACATCGCGCACTCAATGCCGAGCGAGATCGACTGAAAATACGGAGATCCGATGGCTGAGTCACCCACTAAAAATACAGATCCCTTGGAAAAAGCATGCTCCCCGCCGTCGGGGAGGTCATCCGTGCGTTCCGCATACCACGCATGATTGGTGGCGTTTCGCGCGCGGTACAAGTTCAATGGTATGCGGACAACTTCAATATCACTGATTATTTGACCGCCGGTCTCCTCATTGATCTGCGCTATGAATCGATCCATGGAGGTCGCAACTGCAGGAAAATTCTCGCGCAAATAATCGCCCTTGCATTGCGGCGGCATAGCAGCAAAGTCCTCCGCCGAAATACTGATGATCCCGAACACATGGGTAACGCCCGCGTCGCCCGCGATGCGATCAACGGCTGGGATAAACTTGTACTGACTATTTGCACGGTTCTTGTAGTATTTGCAGTACTCGTTGCACTGATAGGGCGCTCCATACAGAAAAGTGATATTGACCGCGTATTCCAACCTGAGTGTGTAGGTGTTGCGCTCGGCTGCATTGGCTTCGCCCGCTTTCGCAGGCACCAAGTGGTTGCGAAGCAACGAGTTGCAACCCGTGCAGTCGATCATGATGTCATCCGGCGCAACCATGGCCAACGCTTGGTCCACGCTCACGCCGCCCAGAACACGCTCCACAGGACTCGGCCCGCCCTCATCAATCATCGCGCTTGCGCCCTTCTCGATGATATTGAGAGGACAAAAACCCTGACTCCAATCCTTAATCAAGGCGACGAGTTTTGGATTGACAGAACGCCGGGCGCTCAAGCCGGCTTCCAGATCCGCAGCATCAAAGATAGCGGCGACGTTGTCTCCATCGACCTCATCGGCGGCGTACGCAGAAAGGGAATCTGCAACCAGATAAGGGGCAAGCCTGACCATCCGGGTACGCAGATAGGCGGGCCGTTTTTCGTACAACCGAATAGAGTACCCAGGCATCGATTGGAGCATCGCGGCCATGACCAGCCCCACCGGGCCAGCACCTAAAATATGAACGCGTTGTGTGGAGCGCGCGGCGTCGATTGACGTAGGAATTGACATATGCGAGGCCGCTCCATGAATCTTTGGTTTTATAGGAAAGCCAGTCGAAAAAAAAGCATGGGTTAGCTCAAAGCACGCCCTGTGCTGGGCCATTCAGCGCCACCCGGCGGAATACGTTACACAGTGCGCCGCTACCCCCACCGCGCGCAAAACCGATGAGGCTGCCTAGATCATCCGGTGGAAAGTGCTGCTCGGCCCACGCGATCAACTGGTCAGCCGCTGCTTCGGTGATCACCTCCACAGGTTCACGGGCGGGGTAACACAGGGCCTCTAAAAGCCGCATCAGGTTCATCCAGGTAAACAGCACCAGGCGTGGACTGGAAGCACCGGCATAACGGGGCTGTCGCATACCCTCCACTGCATCCGCCCAGGAGACATAGCGATTGCGGCGGTCGTCGAAAAACAGCAGCCCATGTGCTTGGTTGTGCTCATCAGAATACGCCGACTGTTGCGGGTGAACACCGCAGAGCAACACATCAGGCGTTACCCCTGACTCATGAGGCCGGTTCAGCGCACAGAGACAGAACCCACGCGCCTTGCGCTGTTGCACTGTCAGCGGCTCAACCATTCCGCCGTCTGAAACGGGAATGTCTGCGTCCGGTGTCATGGTCAGAGTGAACTCCGGGTGGCTGCTCGCACGATAGGCTAGCTAGTAGGCGAGCGTTTTTTTTGATTTTAGCTAAGGCAGAGGGTATAGGACCTTGTTATGGGCCGCCACACTTATCGGGGAATTCAGCGGATGACCAAGGGTAGGCTAGCTAGGCCATGGGCACATGAGCCTGAAGCGTGAAACTGCAAACCCAAGGCCTTCAGACACTCGATGTGCGTGACGGCGCGTATCGATGTTTCCTTCAACCAGCGGAACTCCACGAAGGACACGAGGAGCTCCTTCTCGGCAAACCTGAAGCCATGCGTACAGACGTTTCTGGCTTCATCTGTCTGTCGAATGCCCACACAGGCTCACAAAGTCAGGTACAGCCCCTGGTGAGCCAGGCAGATCATTCCAATAGGGTGAGTGGGGCGTAATCGGTGTCATGAAGGTGGGGCCGTGCGTGATGAACGCGGTATCGTCCTGAACAATGGTGCTGGCCAGCACCATGGTTAACCACTCGCCCTTTACGCGTGCCATGTAGGAAACCGGCCAAGGATGCGCCACTAAACCCGAGGCAGGCGTTACTACGGTTAGCGATATTTCACCGCGTGGCGCGATGGTCCCGAACATATCCTGGCAACTGATGGGCAAATCCAGGCCGGCGGGCTGAGTCGTGAACTGTGTGACCATCCATCCGGAAAAGACGCCCCGATGGGATTCTTCGATGTAATAGATGGTCTGCTGCTCGACCGGCAGAACAGTAGATCCCACATGGAACTGGGCCGGCAGTGCGTCGGTCGGAACGTACCAGTACGTTCCGGTCAACAGCTTGTCCCAACGGTCCGGATCCTGCGTCTTGCCGATACCGGGCGTCCGGACGGCATCAGTCTTTGCTGATTGCAATGCGGGGGCTCCGAAACTTGTGCTAGCGCCCATGGCCAAGGCAATAGCGATGATTGTCCGCACGGTGCCCATGAAATTGCCGCCCATTGATGATCTCGAGTGACGCTCCACGAGGAGCCCCTGTGGCCTTCTTACGATAGGCTGAAATGAGTGCGCGATGCCATAAGAAATGAAAGGTCTGACCCCAGGGTGCGGTTCCAGTGTGCCGTTCTCACTCACAGCAGAGCGGCGGCGGGGCGGAAGATGGCTTCGACAATCTTGTCGCGTAAGGGGCGCCGCTGGTGTGCCTCGACCGTCACCAGGTGAGCGTCAGCAGCGCCCTGCTCGAACAGTGCGTCAACGATGCGGGTCGCCTCGGCACTGTCGAGAAGGACGTTGAGCTCGAAGTTCAGGCGCAGCGACCGTGGGTCCAGGTTGGCACTGCCGCTCATCAGGTATTGCCCGTCGACGGTGATGCTCTTGGCGTGGAGCATGCGCGGGTGGTATTCAAGGATCCGCACGCCGTACGGCAGCAGGTCAAGGTAAAAGCTGCGCATCACGTGGGTGAGATAGAAGTGATCGCACTGGGCGGGCACCAGGATAGCGACATCGACGCCGCGCATGGCGGCAAGCTGGAGCGCAGCAACCAGCGGGTACTCCGGCACGAAATACGGCGTCATCAACCGTACGGTGTGCCGGGCGCGATGCAGCAGGGCAAGGATGGTGAGGTGCACTTCATCGAGCCCGTTGTCCGGCGCACCGGGGACTACCTGCGCGCGCACGTCGCCAACTGACTCGGCCACAGGATACAGCGCGGGATCCTTCAATTCCTTGCCGGTCGCGAAATGCCAGTCTTGCGCGAAGACTTCGTTCAGCTGTGCGGCCACGGGACCACGCAGGCGCAGCGCAAGGTCGTTGTAGGGCGGTGACTTAACGCAGCGCCAGTAAGTGTCGGCGACGTTCATCCCGCCAATCAGCGCGATGTTTCCATCGGCAACGAGGAGCTTCCGGTGATTACGCAAGTTGAGGTGAAAGCGCCCCTGCAATGGCGCGAATGTGCGGAAAAAAGAGAATTCCCCGCCGACATCGATCAGCCGGTTGAAGCATGAACGCCGCAAGGAAAGACTCCCGATCTCGTCGATCAGCACCCGTACCTTCACGCCACGTTGTGCGGCTGCCACGAGTACATCGAGCACATCGCTCCCGGCGCGGTCATCTTTCCAGTGGTAGAACAAGACGTGCAGGTGCTGCTGAGCCTGGGCGATAGTGCTTATCAGAACGGGAAAGAAGCTGGTGCCCTCATCGAGCACATCCACAGCGTTGCCGCCAGTTGCCGGAAATCCGGTCAAGTGCTCCAGTTCCGGCATGCCGAGCGTGGCCTCGGCACCCGATCGGGCGGCAACAGCGGTGCCGGCGAGATCCCGCGTCAATGCCGATACCAGTGCAAGCCTTTTTCGTTGTAGCCGGTCGTTACCGATCAGCAGGAACAGGAGGGCCCCGACGCCCGGAAAGAGAAGCAGCGCCCACAGCCAGGCAAGCGTTGCGCTCGGCGATTTCGACCGCTGCGCCAGCAGGCGTGGTACGAGGCCCCACTGGAGTAACAGCACGGCGGCAACAAGATACAGGGTGTCGGTCATTTGTTTTTACTGTGCGTGATTGCGTAGCGCAGCGGGCGTTGTTGACGTGATCGGTGCTCCTGATCGGCACGCACCCGGGCCGCTAACGGGAAGATGTCGCAACATGATAGTAAAGCCACTCTCTGGCTGAGACTAGGACTGCTTCTCCGAGAATCGCACGCCGCCGTTGCCCCCGGAGCACTACAGTGACTCGCACGGGCCACGCCCGATTCTGGGCCAAGCACATTGCACGTAAACCCCGCGGCCTCTCCGGTCGGAATGGATTCGTCCTAGAAGGTGTAGCTGATCTTGCCGTAGTAGTAGCCGCCGTTGATCCCGAAGGACGAGAACGCCGGGTACTGGATGGAATAGCCGTTGGCATTGCCGCTGAAGAACGTCTGGCGGTAGTCGGGGTTCAGCTTGTCCGGATAGGCGTTGAACAGGTTGTTGGCCCCGATCGACAGCTTCACGCTGTCGAACACCTTATAGGCAAGCTCCAGGTCGGTGATCAGCTGGGCCTTGATCTTGTTATCGAAGCAGGTCGGCGAGGTGGCGCCCGTGGTCAACGAGCAACCGGTGCGGCTGTCGTGGCGCGAGGATGGCCCATAGAGGGTCTCCTTGAAGTTCACGCTGAAGTCGCCCCAGGTCCAATAGGCGCCCCCAACGATCCGGTAGTCGGGCGACGTGGTCTCCAGGTCGTCGATCGCCGTCAGGTCGAACAGCGAGGCGAGGCCGGCGCTGCCGTCCAGCTGGGGCGGCGGAGCCGCAATCTTGGTGACCTTGGTATGGGTGTAGTTGCCCGTCAGGGACCACTGTGCCGAGCCATAGTCGCCGAAATCGCTGGACGCCGTAAGCACCAGCTCGGCGCCCCGGGTGCGGGTGTCGAGGCCGTTGGTGAAGATATTGATGCCCGTCTGAGTGACAGTCGGATCCAGCACGTTGCCGTTGGCCTTGATAGCCGCCAGCACCGCGGGGATGTTGTTGTCGCCGCCCGAGCCGAACAGCGAGCCGGAGCCCACCACCCGATCGTCGATCTCGATCTGGTAGAGGTCGAAGGTGGCGGTGATGCCGTAGCCGGGGTGGGCGACGAAACCCACGCTGTAGTTGGTGGATTCTTCCGCATCCAGGCCGTCCACGCCGACCAGGCGGGCGGCAGCCGAGTTGGGCGGCAACTGCACGAAGGCCGAGGTGGGTGAGACGTTGGTGGAGGAATAGAACGCTTCCGCCAGGGTCGGCGCCCGGAAGCCCGTCGACACCGTGCCGCGGATCGCCAGCTCAGGGCTGAAATCGTAGCGGCTGGTGAACTTGGCCACGAAGGTGTCGCCAAAGTCGGTGAAGTGCTCGAAGCGGGCCGCCACATCCACCTTCCACGCCTCCTGTGGCGAGACGGCGACGTCGGCGTAGACCGCGTAGTTCTTGCGGCTGTGCTGGCCGGCGTCGGTGAGCGCGAAACCCGGGTAGGACTGGGAGCCTTCCTTGTAGCGGGATGCCTCGTCGCCCGGCTTGATCTCGTAGGTTTCCTTTCGGAACTCCGCGCCGAGGGCCAGGGTCAGGGGCGTGGCCATGCCCACGTCGTACGCGTGGGTCAGGTCCAGCTGGGTGGTCCACTGGGTGGAGATGAAGTCGCCGGCGTGGAAGTCGGTCGGCGAGGAGCCCGGCGTCGTGAGCGTCGAGGTGTCGATGTAGAGCGAGCGGTTCAGCGAGTCCTTGGTGTTGATGGAGACGCTGTCCCTGCCGTAGGTCGAGGCGAGGTCGAACGTCCAGCCCCCGCCAACGTCGCCCGCGACGCCGCCGGTGACGGCGTAGTCCGTCTCGTAGATCACTTCCCTCGGGCTGAAGCCAAAGGGCCGGGGGATAGTGCCGTCCTTACCGATCACCAGATTCGGCACGCGGTAGTTTTGATAGGCCGAGGCGTGTTTGTCGCCGTAGGTGCCGAACGTGTAGATCTCGACATCGCCGACCTGGTAGCCGGCGTTGAACGCTCCAACGTTCAGCCGGTACTCCGCGTCGCCGGAGATCCGGTTCATGTAGGGGAAGTCCGGATGGCCGGACAGCTGTGGATAGCGGCTGAGGCGCGAGGTCGAGGTGATGTTGAACGGCGTGTTCAGCACGCGCGGGTCGACGTCGCCCCGGAAACTATAGTCGTGGTAGCGGCTCTCGAACGAGAGGTTCATGTAGGAATTTTCGACCGGTGCGAAACCCACATTCATCGTGATGTCGTCGGTGTCGCCGCCGCCCGACATGTACTTGCCCGCAGTGGTCGAGATCGAGCCGCCCGAGTCCGCCTTCTTCAGGATGATGTTGATCACGCCGGCGATGGCGTCGGTGCCGTACTGGGCCGCCGCGCCTTCTTGCAGCACCTCGATGTGGTCGACCGCGCCCAGGGTGATGAAGCTCAGGTCGGCCGAGGCGCCGCCTTGGAAAGGACTGCCCAGCACCGCCAGGTTTGCCGTGCCGTGCCTGCGCTTGCCGTTGACCAGGATCAGGGCGTGGTTGGGCGACAGGCCCCTCAGCTTCGCCGACAGGGTCAGGTTCGCCGTGTCGCCGCCGAACGCCTGCGCGTTGAAAGACGGCACGTTCTGGGCGATCGCCTGGACGAGGTCGGGCTGGCCGACCCGCTCCAGGACGCTGGAATCCAGCACCGTCACCGGCGCCGGGCTATCGACGGCGCGCAGGCCGGCGGTGCGGGTGCCGGTGACAATCACGACATCCAGCAGTTCGGCGGAATCAGCCTCCGCCTCGCCCGCCTGGACGGCGCCCGCCATGGCGACGCCAAGCACCAGGGCGCTAACGCCCACGCCAAGACTTCTCATAACAGGACCCCTCGTCCGAGTATAGGAAAGGCAAGCTCCTTCCGAACCGAGACCAGCCTGTTCAGCCCCTGCCCTTAGCACGCCTGAATGGTCTCCGCCCGCGAATGTCCCCTGCCTGCGGCCTCCTGCTGGGGTCGCCTCGCGTACTTCGCAGCCCGAGAAATCCCGACGAGACTGCGCTGCGCCGAGCGGCACCGAAATGAGCAGATCCCTCACCCGGGTCAAACTACCACCATTCCCGGCGTCAGCGGCGGCGTCCGCGGCGACGCTTCGTCAGTTGCGTCGGCTGTAGACAGGACTCGATCCTCTCACCAAGCCGCGGAGCTGGCCCACCGATCGGCCAAGCGTGGAAGTTTCAGACGGTCTGTGTCACCACCAAGCCTTCCAGATCACCCCGCGCACGCCAATCAGCAAGCAGCTCACCGAAGGCGTAGAAGCCGGGGCCGTAGGGCTCGCCCTGGTGCGAGCGGACGCGCTCACCGCCACCGCCGCCTTCGTTGTTGTAGTAACTCGGCGTGCATTCGGCCTCGAAGGCGGAGTTGTCGACCGCGGTCTCGCGGATGGTTCGGCACCATTGCTCCTGAGCCTCTCGGCTGGCCTCAACCGTTCTCGCCCCCCTCTTCAACATCTCGCCGATGATGTAGGCGATGTGCTCACCCTGCTGCTCGTAACTCGCGGTGACATTGGTGGAGATGCCGACCTGGGTGAATCCGGTGAAGAACTGGTTGGGGAACCCGTGGGCGGTCATTCCGTGCATCGTTTTGAAACCGTCGCGCCAGTGTTCATAAAGTGAACGACCGCCGCGGCCCTCGATGGTGTCGATGGTGTAGCGCCGACTGATCTCGGTGGTGATCTCGAAGCCGCTGGCGTAGATGATGCAATCGAGAGGATATTCGACTCCGCCGGCGACCAGTCCGTTGCTGGTCGCGGCCTGCACTCCTTTAGATGCCGCCACGTCGACCAGTGTCACGTTGGGTCGATTGAAGGTGGCGAGGTAGTCGTCGTTGGAACACGGACGCTTGCAGAGGAACCGGTAGTAGGGCTTGAGCGACTCTGCGGTGGCCGGGTCGTCGACGGCAGCATCCACGCGCCGACGCAAGCGTTCCATGAGCGCGTAGTCCTCAAATTCGTGGATCTCCGCGAACTGCTCAGGACTTATCGACAACGGGTCATCCACCGCGAGCACCCGCGCCGCAGTGGTGCGGCCCAGTTCGGTCCAGAAGTCGCAGACTTGATCCTGCTGTCCAAGCGCGAGAGCTTCAACCGTCCAGGAGTGAAAGTTTCGCCGACGTTCTTTCTGCCAGCCCGGAGCGAGTGTCTTCACCCAGTGGGGGTCTGTGGGGGTGTTGTGGCGCTCAGCGACAGTTGATGGGGTGCGCTGGAAAACGTAGAGGTGCTTGGCGTATCGGCCCAGAAATGGAACGAGTTGCACCCCAGTTGCTCCGGTACCTACCAGTGCGACCCGTTTATCGGCCAGTTTGTGCAATCCGCCGGTAGGGTCGCCACCGGTGTAGGTGTAGTCCCATCGAGATGAGTGGAAACTGTGTCCACCGAAATCTTCGAGATTCGGGATGCCGGGCAGCTTGGGCCGATGGAAGGGGCCGGAGCCCATCACGACGAACCGGGCGCGGATGTCGTCCCCGCGGTCGGTGGTGATTCGCCACCGGGAAATTTCGTGGTCCCACCGCAGGGCCTGCACCCGGGTCGAGAAGACCGCCTGGTCGTAGAGCCCGAAATGTCGGCCGATGCGCTGGCAGTGCTGATAGATCTCGGCGCCGTCGGCGTACTTCTGGCTCGGCAGGACACCGAGTTCCTCCAGCAACGGCAGGTAGCAGTAGGCGTCGGTATCGCACTGAACTCCCGGGTAGCGGTTCCAGTACCAGACACCACCGAAGTCACCGCCCGCCTCGATGATGGTGACATCGTCCACACCCGCCTTCTTCAGCATGGCCCCGCACAGCAGACCGGCGAAACCGCCGCCTATCACCGCGACGTCGATCTCCTTGTCGATGGGAGCACGCGCCACCGCGGGCGTGAACGGGTCGATATCCGCAAATTGTGCGAATTCACCGTTAGCTTCGATGTACTGGGTCGACCCCTCCGGGCGCAGACGGTTGGTGCGTTCGGACGCATACCTCGCGCGAAGTCGCACGATGTCGATGTCTATCTTGGCGGGCGTCTGATGCGTGTCGCAGTCGGTGGCTCCCTGAGAATCTTCTCGCCCGAACTGGTCATCCCCCGCACTTAGACGCGATGGATTTCCCTGGTTGATATTGAACCGGTCCAGGGCTTGCTCCAGTGCGGTGGCCAGTTCCGGCATCAGTCCCGGGCGGACGAAATCGAGGTGAATGGAGAACATGGACCGCGAACGCACCCCACCTCTGGCATAAAAGCGCCAGGTGCGCCGCAGCAGGGCCATGGTCTCAGGGGGGCCGAACAGGTCGGCGGTCAGCGGTAGGCGAGGTGGCCGGTAACGGCGTAGCGGGCCCAGAAATTCAAGGTGGTGCTGAAGCTGGAGCTGTTTCGGGGCATCGGGGGGCAGGTCGTAGCCCTGGCGGAGCAAAGTGATGAAACGATCCCGGTCCCGGGGATCAGGGGTTGCACACGCGGTTTCAACTGAAGATCGAGTTATGCCTGAAGATCGGCTTAAGAGCTGGCGCACTCTCCGGCAGAGGCTGACCATCTCCCTCCGGAGTCGATCTAAAACAAACTGCACCGGACGAGGCTCGGTTTTCACCTTCGCCATCACACGCCGCACTATCCTTGACAACTGAAGCGCAAGCAGGGTCAGGTAAAGACGCAGGTGGATCCTGCAATCAGCGGTGAGGTTGAGCGAGTTCAGCGCATGGCTGTCCAACACCGCAAAGAGTCCGATCTGCGCGCCGCGTTCGAGCAGCGCCGCAGCAACCGCGTGTGCGTACCAGCCTCCGGCTGAGTAACCCAGCAGATGGATCGGGCCGTTCGGCCGCTGCGCGATGATCGCCTCGGCATAGTGGGCCGCGAGAGCCGCCACATCCCTCGGTGCCAGTGAATCGTTCAGCGGGTCGTCCCGGTCGGTCGCCCGCAGGCCCAGAACTGGACGCGCTGGGGCCATTGCGCGGGCCAGAGCGATGAAGTCGAAGATCGTGCCGCCGTAACCGGGTATTACGAACAACGGTGCCCTCTCACCGAAGGACTGGTTCGGGGGGAACGAGTTCGAGGTATCGCTGGCGCCGACCAAGGCGAGGTTGACCAGGCTCGCGTCCGCCTCGGACCGCAGGGTGACGATCCAATCTGCTTGTTCCTGGACCGTCGGCAGCCGAAAGATGAACGACATCGGCACCGTGCATCCGAGTTCCTGCGTCAGGCAGGCCCACAGATGAGCGGCCGAGAGGGAGCGGCCGCCGAGTGCGAAGAAGTTATCGGTGATGCCGAAGTCGTTGCGGTTGAGTACTAAAGCCCACAACCGATGGAGTTCTTGCTGAAGTGGAGTGTGGGGCGCGACGTGCGTCGCCGCCGCGATAAATACGCGGCGGTCCGACTCGGTGATTCCAACAGGAGGAGTCGGCTTGGCGCGACTGGGTGAAGCCGCATCCCGCTGCGCGGAGCGTGCTATTCCGCGCAGCTCGATTTTGATGACCTTGCCGCCGGCGTTGCGGGGAAGCTTCGCGATGAAGACTACCGAGCGCGGAATCTTGACATCGGCCAGATGCCGACGGGCGTGGGCGATAACGGCCTGCTCATCGAGTTGTGTGTCGGCGCGGGCAACGATGAAGGCCTGACCGACCTCACCGAGCCAGGGGTCGGGAACCCCAATCACCGCGACCTCAGCGACCCCGCCCAGTTGGGCCAGCACCTGCTCGACCTCAGCGGGATAGACGTTGAAGCCGCCGCAGATGTACATGTCTTTGAGCCTGTCGGTGATCCGCAGGTTCCCGGCAGCGTCGACGGTCCCGACGTCGCCGGTATGCAGCCAACCTTCGGAATCGATCGCCTCCGCAGTGGCCGCGGGGTCATCGAGATACCCCAGCATGACGTTGGGACCTCGCAACAGCACTTCACCGGCCGCTGAGGGATCAGGGCTATCGATACGCACCTCGAAGTCGGCAATCGGCTGCCCGCATGTGGTCGCCACAGTAACCGGACCGTCGGTGGGTCGGCACATTGTGCCGAACCCGCTGGCCTCCGCCAGCCCGTAGGCGGTCAGTACTGTGTCGAAGTCGAGTTCGGTTTGCATCCGCTCGATCAGGGCTACCGGCACGGTGGCCGCACCGGTCACGGCCAAGCGTAAAGAACTCAGGTTGTAATCCCGACGGGCCGGGTGGTCGAGCATCATCTGGTAGACCGTCGGCGGCCCGGGCATCACCGTGATCCGCTGCTCGGCGATGAGCGCCATCGCCTGCTCAGGGTCGAAGCCTCGGTGCGGGACCAATGTCGCACCGGTTTGCAGGCAGGCCAGGATTCCTGCCTTGTAGCCGAAGTTGTGAAAAAACGGGCTGACACACAGATAACGGTCCGCGCTGGTGAGCCCACCCCGTTCAGCCCACGCCACCGAGGCTGACAGGGCTTGCCGATGAGCCCCCACCACGCCTTTACTGCGGCCCGTCGTCCCGGAGGTGAACACAATGTCAGCGACGTCCTCGGGGGTGACCGAGGCGGCCCGTGCGTCGACCCGACAGCCCGACGCCAGAGGGCCGGACAGAAAATCGTCCCAAGTGCCGTCGTCCTGATCGATCGGGATCCGCACGATTCGGCGGAGCGCGGGAAGCGCGGCCCGGTCCAAGTCCGCAACCCGATCAACGCCGAGGACCTCACCCATCGCGAACAGAAGCGGCGCGCTGGTGCGGACCAGGATATCCCCGGCTTCTGCGACACTAAAGCCGGTGTTGATCGGCACCACCACACCTCCGGCGTAGTGGGTTGCAAGACAAACAACCACCCAGTGCCAGGTGTTAGGCGACCAGATCGCTACCCGGTCTCCGCGGTCGACACCCAGCCCTATCATCGCGGCGGCCAGTTGGCGAACCTCTTCGCGCAAACCCTCGAAGGTGAACTGTCGATCCTTGTCAGCAATCGCGACGTGATCGGGAAACTGGCGGGCAATTCGGTCCAACATTGCCGGGGTCGTTAAGGCTTTTTCCTCCGCCACAACGGGGGTCGCTTCCTTGACATGCTCTCGTCTCACCAGATGGCGGTTCCGGTCGTGGCGGAGGTCCTGCAAACCGTCGGCCTCGGGTGTCTTGGACCGGGAAAGGGAATTTTTCGCGTCCAAACTGAAACCCCCGAAAGCATTAGCCATCCGGAGTATAGGCGATGCCTCGGCTGCTTGGCTGGGCTCCCCTTATCCCGGCCGGGCAGGCGGGCATGGCCCTGTGTACCGCCCCCTGGCCGGGTCGCTAAGACTTTATGGAGTCAGTTGACGATCAAACCGCGAGCGACTTCGAGGTTTGCCAACGCACGGTCAGGCCGCAGCACCACCACGTTGCTCCAAGCCTGGTTCAATGCTGGCAGGGCCGTGTTCTGGTAGACCCGCAGATTGCCTTCCTTGAGTAGCTTGATCGCGTCACCTACATCGCGCCGCGCATCTCCAATGACGACGAGTCTGGCCGGCAGCCGCTGATCAGACAAACTCTTCAGAGCGGCAGTAGCCGACCTGATCTTTTCGAGTACACCAAGTACGCGCACGAACACTGCGATCTGGTTGCGCTGCGCATCGTCGATCACGAAGGGGTTGTTTGCACCCGTAATCGATCTCGCGAACGCGTCGTCGCGATAGAAATCGACCACCTCCTCAAGTGTGTCCGCACTGTTATTGTGGAAGAAGGGTGGGGTGAACGATGCCTCAATCGTCGGCGGAACGGTGAAGAATTCATTCCCCCGAAAAGTCACCGGGCCTGTGGCACCGTTAGTGCAAAACGCTGAGCGATCCTCAACCACAACCGAGGTCTGACCAAACGCACCATCGCCGGGCACCCCCGGGAAGCTACAGACTGTGGCGTTGGCAACCCTATTGGCGCCCGTCGCACGCTGCGAATTGGCCGAGACGGAGCCCCCCGTGTGGCAGCCGCCGCAGCCGCGGGTCCCCTGCCTGGACGGCATTTTGGTGAAGAGCACCTGACCAGCTGTTACATCCGGGTCGACGAATACCAGGGCACCGGGAAGAGCTGGGTCGGTCACCGGCGTAGTCGAGCGACCGAGGCTGAGCTGAAACGCTTCCAGTGCATCAAGTTCAGTTGCGGTCGGCAATCTGAAGTCTACGCCCTCGACCCGATTGAGGGTCTTCGGGAAATGTTGGACTACCGCACCAACGGCAAAGTTACGCAATGACCCATCACCCGGTGATCCGTCACCGCCCCAGCCCAGGGCGTCAACCAGGGGGAACGGTGCCTGCGTGGCGAATTGCTGGCTTAGGCCAAGTGTGTGCGGTACTGACCGCAGCACACACGGTTGATCGAAGCCGTCAAGGTTCTCACAGATCAGTCCCTTGGTGCGCAAGGCTGGCCCGTTCTCCAACCCAGCAAGTTCCGGCACACGCTCAAACACAAATAACGGATCATCGGGTCGCAGTCGACTGATGAAAGGAACGTCAATGGTAAAGTTATTGGTCCTTGGATGACAGGTAGCGCACGTCCTGCCGTTGCCTCCAAACGTTTCTTGTTCAAATAATTTGCGACCTATTTCGATTTGAGTAGGCTCACGTATCCTGCGCAGCGCTCCAGGTAATCGTGGCGGGATGCGCTCGACGATCTCTGGATCAATAGGAAATCCGTCGGCGACCACCGGGGCAGCAAAACTGGTCAGTGCGACCAAGACACTTGCTGCTAACTTCAGGCCAGTCGCAATACTCATGGCCTTGACTCTGCAACATGCACGCATCACATAAAACTCTGTAGTGGTTATGGTTGCAGTCATATTACAAAACTCGCAGCAAAGCTTTTTTTTTGCATTTCCCTTTGACTGCATTGGGGTTTTTTTGACCCGTTTGGGAGCAAAATCCCAACTATTCAGCCGCAACATTTTGTAGACGGTCATTTACAAAATCGTCATCCATCCGCTGCAATCGGTAAAGAATGTCGCCCGCGATGCTGATGCAGAACACGATCGTGCGGCGCTGCTCTGCCAAGCGCTCCCAGTGCGAGACGAGATCCCCAATTACTCGGCCTTGTTGAGCCGGTCGGCAAGCTCATTCTCGCAACAGCCGCCCTCCAGTTGGGGAGGGGCAAGGGTGGTCTGCAAAGCATCAACTTTAGGCAGGCATGGACGGCGCTGCACGGCAAAGACTGTTTTAGCTCAGCCATTTCGCGCGGGGTGACACAGTGATTTCTCGCCACCATATCGCGCTGAAATCAGCCAGATCTTTGCAGACCTACAAGGCCAACCGGCCATTCTCTACCGTTTGATGCTGGAGACTGGGATGCGCACCGGCGAGGCGTGTGCCTTGCAGTGGAGCGATGTAGAGGAAGACTCCATTCGCATCCAATCCTCGTTGTGGGATGGAAAGCGGAAAGCCACCAAAGCGCACCAGTCGCGGCGGGTGTTGAGCCGCCTTGGCTCGCGTCGCAGTTGGATGATCGGATTGAGACGGTGCTCAGGCATTACGCTCGCTGAACCGGTGGCGAGCGCAGCAAAAACGAGCTGGGGAATATCGAAAAATTGGGAGAGAGGTGGCAGTAGCTCTGACTGCTACGCTCCAATCGATTGATTAATCAAATAAAAAATGGCGCACCCGGAGAGATTCGAACTCCCGACCCCCTAGTTCGTAGCTAGGTGAATCCTGCTCTGCACCCCGCCAGCTATGCGAAACCATATTAGCTTTTTATTCTTATAACTCAACAGTTTGTCAAACATCGACGTCCCAGTTTGTCTTGTAGGGTCCAGCTACAGCCGGTTACAATGTGGGGGCCATTGTGGGGGCTATTTTTGATGAAACGAACGATTCACAAGCCATCTGGCAAGCCATACACCGAACTCGAACTGAAAGCGTTCGGTCCCGACAAGGTCGGGAGCGTAATCCGACTGGGTGGTGGCCTGACGGGCTTGGTTCGCGCCCTATCCAACGGCAGGGTTTCGATCAAAGCCGAGTGGCGATACCGGTACAACGGAAAGGTCAGGACCCTGCACTGTGGAACGTGGCCAAAGGATTCCCTCGCCACCATCCGACAAAAGCGACTGAAGGCTTTCGTCCTGCTTCAGGGGGGAAAGGACCCAGCAGAGGAAGGACGCCTTCACCGGCTCACCGCAGTCGCAGATCAACAAGAGCAGATTGAAGCGCAACAGCAGCGTCTCAGCGAGTTGGCCCTGCGTGCGGCAAGACTTACCGTTTCTGACCTGTTCCAACGATGGGACGAAACCGCCTTGGTCAAGCATAAAGACGGCGGCAAGGAAGTGCGAAGGAGGTTCAAGAAGGATGTACTGCCAGCACTCGGGGACGTCGCGCTAGACGATGTAACGCGGGGAATGGTCGCCGCCGTACTCGACACAGTAACCAGCCGTGAGGCGCCCGTTCTCGCCCGAAACCTGTTGGGCGACATTCGGCAGATGTTCAGCTTCGGAATAGTTCGTGAGCTTGTTGAACGCAACCCAACCGACTTGCTGAAACGCGATGACTTCGGCCAGAAAATTGAGCGTGATCGCAATCTGTCCATGCAGGAAGTTCGACTACTCCACACTGGCATGCAGGCAGCAAATTTAGCCGAGACCACCGAAGCCGCAATATGGATCATGCTCGCAACCGGTTGTCGAGTCGGTGAGTTATCCAAAGCTAGATGGGAGAACATCGACCTTGATCGGGGTATCTGGCGAATACCACCGGAGGATGCAAAGAATGGCACCGCAATCACCGTGGTGCTCTCTGGCTTCGCACAGTCCCACTTCGAAACCATCAAATCAGTTAACGACAACTCCCGGTGGTGCCTGCCAAATAGAAGGCGTACCAGCCATGTTTCCGAGAAGTCACTAACCAAGCAGATTACGGATCGCCAGCGTACGGATAAACCGATGAAGAATCGGTCCAACAAGACCCACGCGCTCGTGCTGCCCGGCGGACGGTGGACCGCTCATGACCTCCGCCGCACAGCCGCCACTCTGATGGCAGGGCACTTGAAAATTATCCCCGAGGTAGTCGAACGATGCCTAAATCACAAAGAACAAAACCGCATGAAGCGCATTTATCAGCGGCACGACTACAAACCGGAAATGGAGGATGCTTGGTTGAAACTGGGAAGCCTCCTGCGAGCATTGAGCACGGCGGTCAACGACAACGTGGTGTTGCTGCCTACTCTGGCGGCATAAACACGCACCTGCTCCAGACGAGCAGAACGGACGCCTATGATGCCCGCATCTGATTCAGACGCTACAGAAAAAAAGACAAAGCCAAATTTTGATCTGCCCGCTGCCTTGAAGCTACTCGGTAAGAGTCCAGATGCTGAGACGTTGGCCCGCCTAGTTGCCAATTACCCCACTTACAACTGGGAGCATAGAAAGCAGCTGCTGGTGGGCTATTTCAGCGGTAAGACGCAGGCAGAGATGATCGCAGATAAACTCAAGGCGAAGGTAATCAGCACGCCAATCAGCAAACAGGCAATGGGAGGGCATGGCCGCTGGGTAAAATACAAATCGCGGAGCGCCATCATTCGGATTCTTTATCTCCGCTATCGGCTCGACGACCACCTGACGCAAATTCAGGCAAATGCGCGAATCCTGAAACTATTTGACTACGGCGAAGACAGCAACATAGAAACCGTGCAGTCCACGGTCCGCAAAGAGACATACTCTCCGATACTCGACAAGCATATTGTCGAAGCGTAGTAGATCGCCAGACGCCACTCGCGGGCACAATCCCTGCCGACGTTCTCCGACCCAAGCACTTTCCCGCTCCGGTCCCTCACTCCAAGCACTTTCCCGCCGCCTCGCTCGCAACGCATGTCTGAAGGTGCTCGAATACGTCCGTCGAGCACTAGCGCGAACGGAGACAACGATGCGATTACTGCGACTGAAGGAAGTCTGCAAAACCACTGGCTTGCCCCGGTCTAGTCTTTACGAAGCTATCAAGTGCGGTGAGTTCCCAGTCGCTGTGCGTATATCCCGTCGCTCAGTAGCGTGGAATAGCGACGAGATCGCCTCGTGGATGGATACACGACCTCCTGCCAATAACAAACGATGTTCAGTTAGCTGCACAGCATGAGGTCATAGGAAACATTAGCCAAAAAAACCGCGCATTACGGGTGGCTGCCCAGCGCGGTTTGTAGGAGAACGATATGAATACTATCACAGCAATTGTTGCTGAGCCTCCGATTCAAGAAAAAGCGGACAACCCGAGTGAAAAAAGCCCGAATGGTCCGAATACATCGATTGTACAAAACAACGTTGGGGCCGGCTCAGCGTTGACTAGCGGCCCGCCTGTTGCCGAACTCAATTCATCCCAGAGTGGCGCCACGCATGCTCCGGACACATCCGGACAAGCCAAGGCGCCGACACATCCCGACCTGGCGCTACTTCGACTCCCTGCAAACTACGGAGCGACGCTGGGTGTCAAGAAACTGCTGACCAACGTGCCGGTTGGCAAGCCAAAGAAACATCAGTTCTTCCGTGCTAACCCATCAGACGCAATGACCTTCCCGGCGATGTTGCTGGAGCAGAAGGAATCCCGGGAAAGCTACCTGCTGTTGCCAGAGGTTGCTCAGGAGCTCAGCACGCTGGTCCGTGCGGTGCAACTGCACGCTGCCATTGATCGGCAGAACAACGTCTTCCTGATTCCCGTCCCGCTACCAGGCGAGGATGGCACACGCAATCCGTGGCATGAGTCGCTGGCGCAGGCGGTTGAGCACGCCAAGCTGAAATGGCTCCGCATCACCGCGAATATGTATATAGGCGGCTACGACGTGTATGAAGCCCAAGGAGAGCTGCCCGAACCCGAATGGCCGCCGAACGATATTGATGGGCTGGTCCATGTGGCTTTCCGAGGCAAGATCATCGACGACCTCAGTCACCCCGTGGTGCAATCCCTGCTGGGGCGGATCTGATGTCCGCCCCGATGTTCCCGGACGGTATCTACTTGGTGGACTTCGAGTTCCATCCAGAGCGTGGTCGAGAGGGCAACCAGCCTGTTCCGGTCTGCCTGCTGGTAAGGGAGTGGCCCTCTGGCCGCACCCAACGCTATTGGCAGGACGATCTGCGGCAGTTGCCTTCCGCCCCTTTTCCGACGGGTGACGGGGCGCTGTGCGTCGCCTACTTTGCGCCCGCGGAGATGGACTGCTTTCACGTGCTGAGCTGGCCCCACCCAACCCATGTGCTCGATCTCTTCGTGGAGTTTCGATGTCTGACCAACGGTCTGCGACCGGTCTACGGTAGTGGATTACTGGGCGCGTTGATGCACTACGGGCTACCAACTATCGATGGCGAGCAGAAGGATGTCATGCGCGATCTCGTTCTGACAGGTGGGCCATGGAGCGAGGTCGAGCGGGTGGCAATCCTCGACTATTGCGAAACCGACGTGGTGGCGCTGGGTAATTTGCTGCCGGCGATGCGGGAGCAGATTGACTGGCCTCGGGCGCTGCTGCGTGGACGCTACATGAAGGCGGTCTCATACATGCAGATGAACGGGGTGCCGCTGGACGTCAAGATCCTGGAAGCGCTTCAGATGCATTGGGGCGACATACAGGATCAGCTGATTGCAGACATCGACATGGACTATGGTGTCTATGAGGGGCGGACGTTCAAGACCAGCCGCTGGGAAGAATACTTGGCGACCCACGGTATCCCCTGGCCACGTCTTGCAAGCGGACGGCTCGATATGTCGGATGACACGTTCCGCGAAATGGCGCGAACGCATATTGAGGTCGCACCCATTCGTGAACTCCGTTCCGCGCTCTCGGAGATGCGTCTCGCGAATCTGCACGTGGGCGATGACGAGCGTAACCGCTGCCTGTTGTCACCATTCCGTTCGCGTACCGGGCGCAATCAGCCGTCGAGCTCAAAGTTCATCTTTGGCCCATCGGTCTGGTTGCGCGGCCTGATTCGACCGAAGCCAGGCTGGGGACTGGCGTATGTGGACTGGAGCCAGCAGGAATTTGGCATCGCCGCAGCGCTTTCGGGCGATCCGGAAATGATGGCGGCCTACCGCAGCGGCGACCCGTATCTTGCGTTTGCAATACAGGCGGGTGCTGTGCCGCCGACCGCAACAAAAGCCACCCACGAATCCGAGCGGGAGCAGTTCAAGGCGTGCGTGCTGGCGGTTCAGTACGGGATGGGCGAAGCCAGCTTGGCTGCTCGCATCAACCAGCCGGTGGCGCGTGCCCGACAGCTTCTCGATCTGCACCGCAGGACCTTCCCGCAGTTCTGGAGGTGGTCAGACTGCGCCGTGGATGAGGCGGTGCTTGGCGGTAGGCTCTGGGCGGGATTTGGCTGGCAGATTCATACCCGTGAGGAGATTAATGACCGGAGCCTGCGTAATTTCCCCATGCAAGCCAACGGTGCCGAGATGTTGCGCATCGCCTGCATCTTGCTGACTGAGGCAGGCATTCGCGTCTGTGCACCGATTCACGACGCGCTCCTCATCGAAGCACCGCTGGACGAGTTGGACCATGCCATCTCCACCACGAAATCGCTTATGCGGGAAGCCAGCCGGATCGTGCTGGATGAATTTGAGCTCGGCAGCGATGTGACGGAGGTTCGCTATCCGGACCGCTACATGGACAAGCGCGGCGTGGTGATGTGGAACAAGGTGATGAACCTAATCGAGGGCCTGCACTGACGTGACCTGCTGTAGCGAGACGCACCCACCTGCGTCTGTCTGCAGCACCCGTACAGTCTCTTTAATATGTCTATGTACAAACCCCCTACCCCTGACCATCGAATCCCGGTAAAGCGGCTGCGGCTTGACCTAACGACCGGCACGCTGGTGGCAGCCCCCAAGCAGGAGCTTTTCCTGCGTGGCCCCATTCCGCTTGAGTGGGTTAGTAGGGCGGCGATACTGCCCGGAAAGACGTTAAACGTAGCCATTGCATTGTGGTTGCTGCATGGGATGGCGAAGGGGAAGCCGTTCAAGCTTACGCGGAAGGCACTTAAGTGCCTGAACGTCGGGCGAGATGCCGCAAGTACAGCGTTGGGTCGGCTTGAGCAAGCCGAGCTAGTTCGGGTGGAGCGAAGATCAGGTCAGAGTCCCATGATTTCGCTGGTGACCAGCATCACCGAGAGTGGTGCCAAATCTGGACACCTTGGCCTTGCAGCTAATTGCACAACCCCTGTTGCCCGTGAAGGTGGGATAGGTTTCAGCGAATTCATTAAGATCGGAGGTGGAACATGATTCATGATCAAGCACGGTTGTGCATTCTCACGGCGGGTGAAACCAAAGATGTCTTTAACAGAGGGGAAACGGTATGGGACGACGGCTTGCTTGCCATAGTCGCCAAACATGAAGCTGGCACGGGTGGAGGGCAGGTTCGTAGAATTCTTTTAATCGAGCCACAACACAGAGAATTCGTTGCGTGGTTTGATCATGACTTGGACGGATTTAAGACGGCGTATCATCAAATTATGGGCTGTGATTGCCGCTCGCTCGATCTGAATGCCGACTGCCTTGATGGCGGCGAGCACACATACGCTGGGCCGCGCTTCACAAAAGATTCTCTCAATTCGATGTGCTATATCGACACCTACTATGATGACCTATGCCTGCTAGGAGCGACCACTGGATCGGATATGTATACGAACGCGTTACGCGCAAATCTTCAAAATGACCCTAACCTTGTCAAGACGTTAATTGAATCACTCCGCCTTTCTGGCGACTGGAAAACTCATGAGCAACGCAGAGCGCAACCCGCAGAGTGACTGAATATCGTTCCACAAAAAGCGGGAACGCGCTCGATTATAGCCAGCTTCTCGGACGGAGGATTAGCAGCTATCTGCACCTAATTGCACAACCGTGCGTTACCCCCGCAAGGGGATAGGCTACCCACCATTGTCGAGAGCCATTGGGGGGATGCCACCCGCACCCGAACAGGAGATTGACGTACCAAACGACAGTAGAGACTAAGCGGCTGATACGATAACCGCGTTCCCGTCGAGGGAGGCTTTCCAGATGACGCAACTGCCATGAACGACCCCAAGGTCATTCTCGCTCCGCTGATTGTGATGGCGGCAATGTTGGTCTGGCGCACGACATACGAATCGCAATGCGTCTCGCTAGCTATTCCCCTGCTGGTCATCGCCATCATCGGATACCAGACTGCCCAGCTTGCGCTTTACCGTCGACGAAGTTTTGCAGACTGCGTCTTCAATGTGGGAAGCCCTCTGCACCGCCTATACCACCGTGCCGCGTTGTCTGTGCTCTTGGCTGTGCTGCTATCGGTCGTTGCTGGCCTGTCGCTGATGCTGAACGTTCTCTCCTGGTCGGTTCCAGTGCTTCTGCTCTTGGCGTTCGACGGCTTCCTGCTTGCAGCGGCGACACCAGGCGGTGTCCGCATGCTCAACAACCACCTCCGACCCGCCATCGCAGGCACGGCCTCAAGAAGCTTGCTGGCATCGGTTAACGCGTTGCTTTTGTTACCGCCGTTACTGGCCCTGCAGTACTTCTCGCCGTTCCCCCCATTCCTGGATCAGGCGTCGCTCCCCAACACGATCGTCCAAGCCTATGAGGCGCTTGGCTCCCAGTGCATGGCGACTAACCTGGTAGTAAAGTTTCATGCTGCAAAGGAAGGTCTAGCGTGGTGGCTGACGTTACGAGCGAGCATGGAGCTGTCAGATCCAACGTACCGTTGGGCTGCATGGACCTTGTTCCTGCTGAGCG
This sequence comes from Klebsiella pneumoniae, assembly GCA_945862145.1. Taxonomy (GTDB): domain Bacteria; phylum Pseudomonadota; class Gammaproteobacteria; order Pseudomonadales; family UBA5518; genus UBA5518. The sequence goes on along the minus strand of CAMAXE010000010.1, from coordinate 48,754 downwards.
GATCGCTCAGCGTTTGGGCTTACAGCAAGCTCGTCGTTCAGGTCGCTGATTTCGCCGCCCAAGGAGATCGTCATAATGGCGTATCGCGAGCGGACAATGAGTCAACCAGTTGAGCACGGTGGCTATCTGCTCCGACTGCGAACTCGCGGCAGTACGCAGTTCTGGACGGCATTCTGGTTAGTTATTCTCGGTCTCGCCGCCATCAGCGGCTATTCCCATTGGAAACTCAGCCAACCGCGAGTCGTCATTGAAGATGGCATTTTGATAGTGTCTCCCGAGTGGGCCGAGGAGTGGGAGAAGATCGCTAACGAGCTTGTCGTGACCAATCAGGTAGCTTTCTCCGAGGAGGCGCGAGCCCAATTCCGCAAGCAGATTGACGCACAGATTGATGCGGCTTTCGCGCCAGTCTACGGGCAGATACCCAAACTGGCGGATTTCCACTACTCCGTTGTCGGTGAGTACACAGAGCTGATTGCTGTTCTTACGAGCGAGCAGACGTCAAGCCTACAAAGGATTCTATTCGATGACACAGGGTTCGACGCGCGGCTCAATGATGCAGCAAACCATGTCAATCAGGAGTTCGTCGGTACCTTGAATAAGGCAGTAGCTAGCGTAAGGGGTAAGCTCGACTCTGCCCCCGGCATCAGGATTGAAGAACGAGTCATCCTGACAGACGCACTGAAATTGACCGATGGCGCAATCCGGGCACGATTCACCAACGAACTGATCGCATTGCGAGCTGGTGGTGCAGGCTTGGGAGGCGTGTTGGTAGCCAGCAAGGCTGCGGGGAAGAAAGCGGCTGCTGCCGTTGCCAAGAAAGTGGCAGCCAAAGCCGCCGCAAAGGGAGCTGCAAAGGTGCTCACGCCTGTCGCTGCCGGCACGGGCGGTGCTTTGCTCTGCGGGTGGTTAGGGCCGGTTGCAGCTGCCGCGTGCGGTGGAGTCGCCGCATTGGGAGCCTGGGTTGCAACTGACGCCGTCATCGTAACAATAGACGAAGCTATCAACCGTGAGGAGTTCGAAGCAGAGATACGCGGCATGGTGGACGACCAGAAAAGGGCCGTCAAAGGTGCCCTCGCCACGGAGTACGATTCGCTATTCGACAAGATCGCCGGAGACTTGGATCGGCGAATCAAAGCAACTACGCCTGCTGAGGCAGTGAACCAGTAAGTGAAGTAACGCCAGGCGATTCATCGAAGTACCCGCCACGGTCAATCCGACTTGAGGAGCGACAGCTATTCGATGGTTTCGTCTGTCCATCCGAAGCTCTGGGCGACTCTGCAATTAAGTGCAGCTGTTGTCTGGTTAACAGCCACCCGCAGCCAGTGTTCGCTGCGTTCTGTATGTGGTGGTCTCGCTCTTCTCGGCATCGACATATCCTCGGCGGGTATCCAAAGAGACCGCCAGTGGCCATCATCAGAACAGCCATTCCAGCAGCAAAGGCAGCCCGTACGCGACCAGTACATAGAACCAGATCACGTTAACTGCAACCAGTACGATGTATCGGACCAGGCAGAAGAGGATGATCTTCAGGGATAGCAACAACCCCAAGTCTGGCGTGCGCGCGAGTACCTCATTCGCGCCGGTGTGGTCCGTCGCCATCCAACGTCCAATCCCCACCGCGGCCTTTTCAGTGGTTCGCCACGTAGCCGAAGCCGCATCACGCCCGGAGGTTCGCCGATTTCGCTTACATCTCGCGTTGTGCGTCCCACCTTGTCTGGTCATTTTCGTGATCTCCCCAGTCGTTGAAATGCGCTGAATGCACAGGGATTGGTTAGCGGGAGTTCGGTTTAGTAGTGATCCACCTCCATATATGGGCTGCAGCAATGAACACGAGAGCGATCCCGGCGAAAAGTAGACCGCCCGAGAGCACCTTGAACCAAACGGAGTACGCGCCGAGTTTCATCATGACGAACCCGAAACCTGCGAGGAAAACAACTGTCCAGAACATATCTAGCCTCCTTGGGTAGACGTGAGTGTCCGACGGTCAACATCATTGAGCAGTGACGCGGAGGCGTTTCCCGTCGCCACCTCTGGCGACTTCACCCGTGTGAGTACAACTGATCGGTTACGGCACTTCAGAATCGATGCCAACCTGACCCCCCGCACTTCTTGCAGGTCACACTGAAGTCACCGCTACCACTGCATCTGTTACAGGTAGATGTGAACGAGCCAGTCCCGCTGCATTTCCTACACGGCAATGAAAGGGCCGGTTTGTGCTGTCCTGTTCCACCGCACCTAAAGCACTTCGATCCACGGACCAACCCCGTGCTTTGGCAGGTGAAGCACGGCTTTGCCGGGAGATCATAGGTTCCGGTTCCGTCACAGAGCCGACAGTCCCCAGAAAACTCACCTGTTCCGTCGCAAGCCTTGCAGTCGAAGGTCTTCCTGCCAGACCCACCGCAGCCAAAGCAGGTCCCATAGCTGTTGATGGGGCTGATGAAGTTCTTGATCGACGTGCTGGGACGGTATTGGTCCCGCCGTGCGCGATTGCTGTAGCTCGTGCCGAAGAGAAGTCCGAAAAGGCCCATAGCGTGTTGCCTCCAGGTTGCGGTGAGTCTGACTCGCTCAGTGAGTGCATTCTGTTCAGCACTGGATACAATCAGAAGGAGACTGACCGGAGAACTCGGCAAGCCCCCAACTCAACCGCGGATTAATCTTGGAAATTCAAGGACTTCTGCAGGCTCTCATCGCGGTTCTGCCCCTGCACGCGGAGGAATCGAGTGTGCGGGAGGTAGTCGCGGAACCCGAGCTGGTGTCTCGCATCCGACCAGTGGGGGACGATTCTTCAGGTCCGAGCGCAGTTGTCGCCGTGGTGAGGAGGCTATTGGAGGGATTGGCCTTGCTCGACAAAGCTGCGCTGGCCACGGGTAACTGGGCGTTTGTCTCATTCCCGGCATCGTTAATGGCGCGATCCGTCCTGGAGACATTGGCGACAGCCGGGAAGACCTTCTTTGAACCTGGATATTGGATTCAAGGAGTGCATCAGCTTGACGAGGTCATAGAGCAGCAGCGAACGCTGCTTCGCAGGCTTGAAGTTCAGCGGACGGCAGTCTCAGACCCACAGGCGAGAGCCATTCGGACCGTCCATGTGGCGTGGGGAATTATTCGACTTGGGTCTAAGTTTCTTCTCCGACGCCGGGAGGATAAGCGACGGCCTGAAGTGCAGGGTTTCGTCTTCCCCGGGGGTCGTTTAGACCTGATCGATTTGCCGAGCCATAAACAGTCCGCGGAAGCACTGCGTGACCTGTTCCGCATTGACTCAGACCTGGCTAAAGAGGGCAGACCTCAGACCCTCGCGAGGGAGTTGCGGGAGGAGCTTTCCCTGCTTCCGAGCGATTACGTTGCTACCCACCTACGAACACTTGCACCCTTTCAGAAGGTCGAGGGAACGCGCAACAATCATGTACTAACCCAATACGACATCGCAGTGTATTCGGTAAAGCTCAGCAAGGCAGCTGAGCTTGCCGTGCTCGATATACAGGTTGACTCGCCAAACGACTGGCTGTGGTTCTCGGCATCGGAGCTTTTTGAAGGCAAACGGAAGGATGGCAATAGCGCATTCATCGATGCGCTTGCGGCCGATCTTGGCTTGGGTATGAACTCGTTCCTCGTGAACGAAGTTCCGGAAAGCGGCAGCATATGCTGTGCGTACACGCAGAAAGGCGATGCCATTGATTTGCCGTCGGCAGTTGGCAGGCCACTACTGAAAGGTGACACGGGACGGGAACGGCCAGTTCAGGTTGATTTGAGTCCATACGAGTGGGAGCTTCTAATGTTGCTGGGATGGCATGCGAAGGGTTTACAAATCCTCCCTTATGGGGACGCGGTCTCACTGTTAGGAGCAGGGTGGATCAGGTTGAACGACGATAGCCTACTGTCGATGGCTCAGCACCTTGCAAAGAAGATCGCAGCAATGGGCTTCCCCTTGGTAGAAGTGGATGCCATGAGACATTGCCGCATGTCCATCGCCTCGAATCTTGTCTACTTCAACCCCGAGTGCTTTGAATACCGGTGGCAGCTAGAGACCGAGGACAAGGAAATAGTTCTGACTTTGAAGCCAATAGAAACCCATTGGGCTGCGCTGGTTGGTCAACAACTTACGGTACAGTTGCCCGCAAATCTGATTCGCGCAATATCAGCAATTGAGAGGAACAAAGTACCGGCAGAGAATCCACAGAGGGAATGTCTACGTATCTTTGATCCGGCAAAGGCAATTGGACTACGGAAATTCATAGCGGCTAGTAAAGGAAGCTTCAGGATACCGGTGCCTTGCATAGGCGATTGATCATGTCACGCGATTCTCCGGTCACTCTCCTGTTTCAATTCCGCAGCCTCGGGGATTCTGACAATAGATACTTCAGCTCCATCTTAATGAAATCTGATCGAGGTAACCAATATGGCAGACGCACCAGAACGAAGCGCAATGCAATTGATCAAGAATGCCGTTGAAGGTAAGGCGTCTGGTAAATTAAACGACCGGGGGTATGGCTTTTTGGATATACCAAAAGATCAGCCAGCCGTGTTTCTTCATGCGAAACATTTTCTGGATTCGGCAGAAGTTGATCGCCTTGCCAAAGGCTCCATCATAGTTTTCGATTTATGGGGGGCGGACGGAAAATTTGAAGCACGTCAAATCAGGATCAAATCTGACCCGATTCTTTCTGAGTCGATAAGAGGCGTAGTAACGGAATGGCCCTGGACATACGGGTATGTCGATATAGGCGGGGACAATGATTCCTTCGCTCATGAGTCCGCTCTCGTCGACTGCTCCTATTTGTCGTCAGGCGATGTCGTAAGCGTGAATCTGGACAGTGACAATTGTATTGCGCGACTTGAAAGAACTGGTGAGTGGAGTCCCGAGGGACTATCGCACTATGAGCAGGATCTTGAGATGGGAGATCCTAAGATGTGGATCCGTGCTCTACTTGATATCGCAGGGAGCGATGAGCGGTGGGACGTCAGGGGTAGGCCAGAAAGCTCCATTTTAAGGAGCTACTTTAAATACACCTACCTAAGACAACGAGAGACTGCTGGGCACCTGGTTATTTCTGGTGCCAAGATGTGTTGGAACACTGGGCTAATGGATCGGAACGGCGACGACGTGTTGGCGGAGTTTAGGCGCACGCTGCACGCCGAAGTCAAGGTCGGCCCCGTCTGGAAATGGATAAAATTTTTAACCGTCGCAGATCGGGCAGCAACCGAGTGGAGAGACGCCCCACGTGCTAAATACTGGGACAACCCAGCCGACCTCATATACGACACGGATAAAGGTTACCCGACGGTTCAGTCGGAACATATCGGAGATAGGGATGACCGGTTCCCGGAACATATGCGAACCTGGCCTAGACAGGATATCGTTCGAGCTGTTCAGGAAGCCGCTCGGGAGGCCGTAAAGCGCGTTCTGCAGAATTATAAGACTGCAATCCCGCAATTCTATCGAGCTGACTCCGGGCGAGCAGCGGGGAGCATCCAGTTGCTTTTGCCGCTGCGGTTCCCAGGTCAGCCTCGACCATCCTTGGCCCTTGCTGTAAGACGTGATGGAGATTCGTACTACGCAGCCACCGTACTCAAAATTGAATGGGCGTACACATATGCGCGGTTGCTAACCAAGCCCGATACTGAATGGCTAAACCCATTCGAGTAGTAAGAGCCATAATTTCGTATTGCGCTAACGAATTGAAAGGCAGGTCAGCGAGTTCGCTCTTAGTAACTTCGTTACTCGTAGATGAAGCGTATATTCAGAACGTGTTCTCCGCTCAACAGCTCCCGTTCGTGTGGAGCAGAGAAATCGGTGAGACAGTAGCTGCAAGGATGAGGGGGGGGGGGCGAACCCGAGAGCGGCAACGGCCCGGCAGCCTACTTCAAATTCGGCAAGTGAAATCAGTTTTACGAATTCACCGGAGCGTGACGCTGGTGCGTTTTGGTAGAGTATGCCGCGCAAAACTGCTATAATCCGCATATGAAATGACAGTACGCATCAAGCGTCTTGGCATCTCAGACCAAGCATCCAGAGAGGGCTAACGCCCCGCCAACCTGCCGACTGGGCAAGGTGGTTTTCCCGAAAGGGAGATGTGGCCGGGACCGGCAACCAAACAGGTCTCCCCCACTGCGTTAGCTGCCGGTAGAACACTCTGCCGCAAGTCCTCCTGCGTGCCATTCCGGGTCCACCGGGCGCATCTGGCTATGGAGGAGCAAAGCGTGGAGATGATCGCACAAGCAATCGGGCAGGAAGACTACGGACAGAAGTTGCTGGAGCGGGAGAAGCGTCTCCTGCAACGAGCGAGCGCGATTTTGCTCAAGCGGCTGAAGCGGGGCAAATGCCTGAGCAGCCCCGATGAAGTGAAGACCTACTTGCGGATGCAGATCGGGCACCTGGAGCACGAGGTCTTCAGCTGCCTGTTCCTAGACAACCAGCACGCGATCATCGCAGTCGAAGAGATGTTCCGGGGGACCATCGACGGGGCCAGCGTGTATCCCCGCGAAGTGGTGAAGCGTGCGTTGGAGCTGAATGCAGCGGCAGTGATCTTCGCCCACAACCATCCCTCGGGAGTGTCTGAACCATCACAGGCGGATCAGCGCCTCACCCAACGCCTGAAAGCTGCACTCGGCACCGTGGACATTCGGGTGCTCGACCATTTCGTGGTCGGGAGCGCAGACGCTCTTTCCTTCGCTGAACGTGGCCTACTGTAAGGAGGTATCCCATGCTTATGCTTCACTGCGGCGCGGACCAGATCGACTATGACGGGCTTCGCCAGCTCGTCACTCCCGAACCCACCTCTACGCACGTACCCATCCCGCACTTCCGGTTGGTGGACATGCTCCGGCACACACTTGCCTTCTATGGTCACGAGATCGTCGAGGAAAACCACGGCATCACTGCCGACGGAGCCAGATACTTCGGTCTCCTTTCACTGAAGAGCACCTACGGTGGCTATGAAGACACCGTGATTGTTCGGAACAGCCACGACAAGAAGTTCCCCATCGGCTTCGGCTTCGGTGGGCGAGTCTTCTGCTGCGACAACCTGTCCTTTTCAGCCGAGCACGTCATCAAGCGCAAGCACACGGTCAACGCCAAGCGCGACCTCCCCGCGCTGGTGGGAGAGATCGTGGAACCCCTTGCAGAACAGCGTGAAGCCCAACACAACACGTTCCTGCTCTACCGGGACACCGCGCTCTCCGATGCTCTGGCGGATCAGGCGGTGATGCAGATGTTCCGCAGGGGTGTAATAAACCTCCAGCGTATCCCGGAAGTTCTTGAGCAGTGGGAGACCCCCACCTTCGCAGAGTGGGGTGATCGGACCGCATGGAGGCTCTTCAACGCAGCCACCTTCACCCTGAACGGCAGGATCGCGGAGAACCCCAGCGCTACGCGGGAGCTGCACAACGTCATCGACGGTGTCTGCGAAGTGGTCCATTAGGACACCGCGACCCCGACACATCACTTGGCAACATCGAAGGAGCTGACCATGGCCAAGAAATCGAAATCTCGGACCGACAAGTTGCAGCTGATTGCAGACCTTGATGCTTACACAGCCTATGCGGAGGGACGCAGCTTACTGGACCATGGCGGGGAAGAAGATTACCCCGCCATCCTGGCGTACTTCCGAGTCGCTGCCGAGCAAGGACACGCCGACGCCCAGAATGACCTCGCCACGATGCTCAGGCGGGGCTACGGCTGCGAGACGGACATACCCGGGGCCATCCACTGGTATGAAGCCGGCGCAGCGCAGGGAGTGGCTGAAGCCCTCTACAACCTCGCCACGATCTACCTCCATGCCGTCGGGGTGGCATTCGACAAGGCGAGGGCTGCGGAGTACCTGCGTCGAGCTGCGGAGGCAGGCCATCCAGAAGCGGCTTGTGATCTGGGCACCATGCTCCGGCTGGGGGAAGGCATCGACAAAGATATCGTCAAAGCCGCGTGGCTCCATTTGGCGGCAGCAGAAGAAGGCGATGTGGTCGCCGTCGGAAACCTGTGCGAATACTTTGAAGAACTCATCCGACCTGCGCTGGATGGCAATGCCTCTGCTGCACGAGCTTTGCACAGGGTCCACCGCGACGGTTACGGGCGCGACAGCGATCTTCAGCTCGCGTGGGCATGGATTCGCTGGGCGCACGATGTATGCCTCCCGCAGGGGGAGCACGACGATGCACAGGCAGTGCGGGATGACTTCCTGACCGCCCTGCACATGATCGGTCCGAAAGATCGGGAGGTGGGTGACGATTGGCTGGAGGCCATCGTGGAGGAGCACGATACCTCGATCGAGCCGCAGTGGCAGTCCATCTTGGAGTGCAGGACCGAGGGTGGCTCCGTCACGCTAATGGGCCTGTGGTGGTGGCTCACAGCCGAATGGGAGTTCCAGCGGAAGGTCTACGACGGCTCGCTGGCGATGTTCGACGAGGGGGAGGTAATCCAGCACGACTCCGAGCAAGTTGGGACGTGGCGCAAAGCCATGAACCTGATGGACATGTACCAGTGGCACCGTCTGCACTGCGCCTACGTTCACCCGGAGTTCAGGAAAGCCGTCCGCAAGTCGTGGGAGCATCGCTGCAAGGATGGTTCGCAGCCGCTGAAGGCAGGCTCGTGGAGCGAGCGGTTGGGGATCGACTCGGACCCCAACTTGATCCTACCCATGGGCAGTTGAGTTCAGCGTGAAATCAGAAGCGCGCTTAGCTGCGAACTCGCTTCATCGTCGCGTCAACCAAGCTCCCAGGCGAAACACCCAGTTGCCCGGCCAGCACGATGATCGTCTTCAGGGTCGGCTGCCGCAGCCCACGCTCCAGCAACGAGATATAGGTACGGTCGAGACCCGCATCGAAGGCGAGCGCATCCTGCGAGAGACCCGTGACGGTTCTCAGCTCTCGTAGCGTTGCACCGAACGCCTGCTCCGCAGTGACTTGTCGCCCCTTCATGAGGAGGCAACGTATCGTTGACGGCGACTGGGTGGCGACGGACTATAGTCCGCAGCGTTAACCGAAAGCCATGTGTGAACAGCGCCCGCCCAGCGGGGCCCTTAAAGGAACACCAAAATGAAGCGCAAGTCCAAGCCCCTTTTGACCTTTATCGATGGGCTGGAAGACTACGTTGATAGGTACGAACTGCGGCCCAAAAAGACACAGGGCACGTCCGAGGCCGCGATTCAGGCAGAGTACCAAGCGATCTTCCGCGACTACCTTGAAGACTACTTCCGGACTGCCGGGTACAAGGAAGTCAAGGCGAAGGTGAAAGAGGTCTTCTATTGGGAGGGGCAGGATCGCCCCAACCGCGACAAGCGTACCGAGGTGTTCGCTTCCCGGAATTACCCGGACTTCATCATCCGTGAACCCTACCGAATCGCGGTCGAGTACAAGCAAAGCGACAGCGGCGCATTGGTGAAGCAGGGGATAGGACAGGCCATGATGCACATCCTTAGTGAGGACTACGACTTCGTGTACCTTCTCTTTGACGATCAGACAAAGGGAAAGGAAATCCGAGATTCGATGAAGAATCCAAAGGAACAGGCGATAGCAAAAAGAATCTGGGATGACTTCAACATCAAGCTACATATCGTGTGAGCAATCGCGCTCCGACAGCGAGAAGAAGCCACAAGTACGCCTCGATTTCTCGACCACATCGGAATGGAAGGGAGCGACGCATTGAAATCTACGCATGATGAGAAGGAGTCCGCACTGAATGCCCAATGGCAGCCGATCCTGAAATGCGGGGCCGAAGGTGGGTCCCTGACGCTGATGGGCCGCTGGTGGCTCAACGGCTGGGAGTTCCATCGCAACCTCCACGACTGCTCGCTGATGCTGATCGACGAGGGAAACGCCATCCAACATGACTCAGACACGGTGGGCAGCTGGCGCAAGGCGATGAGCCTGATGGACAGATATCCATGGCATCGCCTGCATCCCCTCTCCGTGCATCCAGAGTTCAGGGCCAAGGCTCTGAAGTCGTGGAGGCATCGCTGCAAGAAGGACGGAAGTGGTCCGTCATTCAACGACCACGCATGGCGGGAGATGCTGGGGGGAAATCACCTCGGCATCGTGATGCCCGAGTAAGACTTGCAGCTAGCTGCAACTTCAGGTCATCGGGAAATTCCCTTAGTTAGCCGGAATGGAAAATCACTGGGCTAAGGCGACCGTACACGACTGCGTGAGGCGGCTCCGCCTTCGTCAAACAGCGAGGAGAAGAAAGTGAAGCACATCGACGTAGTGAACATGACACATGAAGAATTTATGGCCTTGTGCGAGCAAACGCATTACTACGAGGGGGACAACTGTACCTTCATGGCAGCGCCCGGTACTCCGTTCGGAGCGGTATCCCATGTGTGGGACCCGAAGCTGAAGCAGTGGGTCATCTTCCGGGGTGACAGCATCCGAGCGGGGATGAATTCCCAGCGCATCACGAAGGAAGAGGCCGAGTATTGAAGGAGGGAGCCATTTGAAGGTCTTCTACCGAACCGAACAGACAGCAAACGTGCGCAACTACCTCTCCCCCAGCATGTACAAGCCTGCGCTTGTGGTTGCTGACTGGCAGGAGAAGTTCAATCCAGAAATCTGCGCCTTTGAACCCGTAACCCGCGAGCAACTGTACGAAGTGCATGACCCCGCCTACGTGGATGGAGTGCTGGACCTGAAACGCGACAATGGATTCGGGGGGCGGGAACCTGAGATCGCGGCTTCGCTTCCGTACACCAGCGGCTCGATGGTGGCTGCTGCTCTCTGTGCCTACAGGGAAGGCTCGATCACCTGCTCTCCCACCTCGGGCTTCCATCATGCCCGATACAGTCGAGGCGGAGGGTTCTGCACGTTCAACGGCCTGATGGTGGCCGTGCTTGCTCTCCTCGATGCGGGGGCGAACAAGGTAGGGATCATGGACCTCGACATGCACTACGGGGATGGCACGCAGGACATAATCGAACACCTACAGCTCCAAGACTGTGTGCTGCACTACACGCTGGGGGAAGTGCTTCGCCGGAGGAAAACCGAGTCAGCCGTGCTACGGGATGTTGCGGACGGCATGGAACTGATGGTCGGAGCGGTCGATGTGATCCTGTACCAAGCAGGGGCCGACTCCCACGTCGATGACCCGCTGGGAGGAGTATTCACGACGGAGGGTTACCGCAAGCGCGATCAGTTAGTGTTCTGTGCCTCCCGAGCCGAAGGAGTGCCTGTCGCATGGAATCTCGCGGGCGGGTACCAAGACTCACTAAGCGAAGTGATCGCCCTTCATGGCATCACCTACGAGGAAGCAAGCGCGTGACCGATCTAATTTCCCGTGCGCGTCGAAAATTGACTAGCAAACGGGGATCAGAATTCAACGTGCATGAACATTCCGAGATTCATTACCCATCTAAATGCCTCCAGAGGTACCAAGAGGCAATTGATTTGTACGGCTCCCACAGATGCTGGCAGTTCTGAAGCTCATCGCCATATAGCAGCATTGCCGCCCGCTGCAGGCCAACGTCGCCCAGCGCCAGCACATTCGGCCTTTTCAGGCCGAAGATCAGAAACATTTCAGCAGTCCATCGCCCGATTCCAGGGGCGGTCACGAGAGCTTCAACGACCTCTTCGTCCGAAAGCCCGCGCATTTTTGTAAATACGATCTCGCGAGCCTCCACTCTCCGTGCAAGCTCCTTCAGGTAACTTGCCTTCGCATTGGAAAGCCCGGCTTCCCTAAGTTGCTCAATCGGGGCGGATTGAATGCGCTTGGGCGAAAGCGGCCCACCGACAACCTTTCTGACTCGCGAACAGATTGTATCCGCGGCCCTTGCCGACAACTGCTGCCCTACAATTGCCTCTGCGAGCGTTTGGAATGGTTGATAGCGTGAATCGGCAAGGGGACAGCAGCCATGCTTTGCAATTAGTGTCGCCATAACAGAGTCACGAGACAGCTGGACTTGAGCTAAGGTCGTAATCGCACGAGTAATCACGATGTAACCAGATTCTTCCAGTATTGCTTTGTCTTAATCGGTCGATTGGGGTCGGAAACGAACTCCTGGATCGTCTCAAATAGTTCAACCTGCTGCGCATCGGTAAGCATGCAATAGGTAATTTCAACAAAGTGCCGAATGTCCAGAAACTGGATTGCAATGCCTTGATGAACAAGGTGCCGATTCGGCAGACCCAATCCCTCTACGTCATTGGGCAAATTGCAAATAAACGTCACCGCCTTGTCCCCGATGCCGAGCGTGCGAAGCGACTCGACACAGTCGTCAAGTCGCTTCCTGTCGATTACCTTTACGGTGATCTCGTACAACCCGCCAAGCTGTCCATCTGAATTAATCTCCCAAACATCCGCAGGCTTCTTCGACGTGGTGTTCGTACCGAAAACACTCTCATGTACACCTTCAACACTGCTTACTTTGGAATCGCCTTGCCGTAGGCTAGCGATTAGCAAGCCTACGACAAATTGAGTCACAGTTCCGCCTTCCGGGCATTCAAGCACAAAGTCTGCAAGAAGCTCGCCGTAATGCAAAGGTATGGCTCGATCTTCGATAGTGAATTCAATGTTTTGACTATTCACTTCAAGGCCGTACTGATGCAATGTGTGGAAGTACAGCATCAGCAGCAATTCATATCGGTCTTTACTGCCGAAATTCTGCTCAAGCAGTGTTAGGTAGTCTACGGCGGCACGAGCAGCGGCTTCTGGCCTACGACCCTGCGCCCACCCGTAATCGAGCCGTTGAATATTCTTCGCTACATTTAGCGGGTCAGATTTTCCGCAAGGAATTCGTGCCTCCTTTAGTGCGTAGTATATGCCATGCTCAAAGATGGACCGCGGGTTACAGGCGTAGAAGTTTTCAAGGGCGTTAAATGTCTTGTTAAGGTACTTGCCAACGATGGCTGTCAATACAATGCCGCGAAATCCATTTTGCTTAATTGGGATAAGCGCATTGAGAATCCGCAATTCAGTCGCATGCTCAATTGATAGTGCGGGTGTAAGGGAAAACTTGCTCGCACGCGACAGCCAAGCCAGCACAAATTCCTTAGCCCTCTCATTGCGCTCATCGACTACGCTCATGTGCCGCTGCCGATTATCTTGTTGATCGTGGCAGCCACTAAATGCGGATCGCCTGTCTTCGCAGATAGAAACGCGAGAATGTCCAGGAACTCGATCAGGTCCAGCCTGCGCTCGTGGTTCTCAATCTTGGATATATCCGGCTGTTTCAGCCCGATCGCAGCGGCAAGCTCACTCTGTGATACCCCAGCGTCCTGTCGGGCCTGGGTCAGCAGCGAAACCATCTGCTGGTGCCGATGGTCATGTATAGTTCTGGCACGGGGTATGTTCATTCGTACAGCGTGCTATAATCGAACCTGATATTCCAAAATCGAATATTTGTATGACCCACAAGCGAACCGCCGTATCACTGTTCTCCGGGGCTGGGGGCATGGATGTCGGGTTTGAAAGCGCAGGTATAGAGGTCGTATGGGCCAATGAGCTGATGCCTCACGCTGCTGCGACGTACACGGCAAACCATCGCGATGGCGTGATGCACTGCGGGCCGATCGGCGAGTTCATCAACCAATTGCCCGCGCCAGGGTCAGTGTTCTGTGTCTTCGGCGGCCCTCCCTGCCAAGGCTTCTCGGTTGCAGGGAAAATGGACCCGTCCGACGAGCGAAGCCAACTGGTTTTTGCGTTCTTTGACGCAGTAAAACTCGTTCAGCCTCAAGTGTTTGTGATGGAGAACGTGAAAGCGCTGGCCACGCTTTCCAAATTCGCAAACGTGAGAGAGGAGCTATTCAGGCGGGCTAGGTCCTTGGGCTACGACGCCGGCATGCATGTCTTGAACGCCAAGGACTTTGGTGTGCCCCAATCCCGCGAACGCGTGTTCTTCATCGGATTTAAAACCGATCGAAACGTGCGTTTCACAAGTGCTTCCTTCGACGCGTACAAGCAAAGCCCGCCATCAGTTGGGGACATACTTCGGGCGATTGGCCCCGCGGGAACGGATAACAACCCGCTAACTTGTAAGGCTCGCATCACGCTCGCGGAGCGGCCAGTCATGCGGAGGTCTCCGTATGCGGGCATGATGTTCAATGGGCTTGGCCGACCGTTGAACACAGATGGGGTGTCGTGCACCCTGCCTGCCAGCATGGGCGGTAACAAGACTCCGGTTATCGATGAGGCTCACTTGTTCAATGGGGAGGCAAGCTGGATTGAGTGGTACCACAGTCGCTTATCCAATGGTGAGCCGCCATTGGGCATGAATGACGCCCCAGACAGCCTGCGTCGGCTTACCATTAAGGAGTCGATCGCGCTGCAGACATTTCCAAGTGACTACAAGTTCTGCGGACCAATATCATCGCAATACACGCAGATTGGCAACGCTGTGCCCTGCAAGCTTGCATACGCGGTAGCGCGAGCAATCATCGATGCTGCAGATCGCAAACCTCTGAAAGCCTCAGCTGGGCAACAGGCATTGGAGCTTGCTTGATTGCTCGTGATTACCCTGGCGAATCGTTGCGCGACATTGATCATCGCTGGCAATCGCGACAGAAGAAGGTGCTTCGCCGTCCAACTCTGGACAATGTTATGAGCCTGCCACATTTACGACATGGCTCTCCTGCGCGACCGTATACGAACAGTTCGATTTGAAATTGCCCTGCGTCCCCACTACTGTTCATGTAGTCGCGCAAGGTCGTTCCGCCTTTATCGATGGCCTCCTGCAGCACCTCGCGCACCGATTCAGCCAATGCCCTGTAGCGCGCAAGCCCAACCCGCCCAGCCTGACGCGCAGGGCTAATGCCGGCGCGATACAGCGCTTCATTCGCGTAAATGTTTCCTACGCCGACAACCGCATCGCCATCCATGATGAACTTTTTTACACTTAACCGCTTTCCTCGGGAGCGGTGATACAAGTCGTCGCCATGAAACTGCGCGTCTAGCGGCTCCTGACCCAACCGGCGAAGCGATTCATGCTTCAGGGGGTCGCTACCAATCCAAAGAAATCCGCCAAACCGGCGAGGATCGTGGTAGCGCAGGATTTGTCCATTGCCCATGACCAGATCGATATGGTCATGTTTTTTTGGCGGGTCATCTGCCTCCGCCGCAAATCGCAGACTGCCCGACATTCCAAAATGTACCAGTAGCGTGCCGCGAGGGAACCGGAATAGCAGGTACTTTCCGCGTCGCTGAATATCAGTGATTGCCTGGCCTTGTATGTGCGCCGAAAACTCCGCCGGTATGGGCCAGCGGAGCCGGGTTTCACGCACAACAACAGTAGCTACAGTGCGGTCGCGTAGTCTCGCCAAGATGCCGCGCAAGGTGGTTTCAACTTCCGGCAACTCGGGCATCGCTGACTCTCCATAACGCTATGTGCGCTATCAGGATATGGGCTGAACTTGGAAGCAAACTCGCGACAAGGTCAATGGCAGGGCGCGATGCTGAAGCAGTGGTGATGCCTTGCCGCCACTACTCTCCTTGCTCACTTTCCCGATGCCAGTCACTTCAAGGCAATGTTGGTCGGGTACCCAAGCTGACAGATTGTTGGCCCGACGCGTTTGCCGAGCTTGATGTAGAGTTTAAACGCTTGAATTCTGACCGCGTACGAACACATGAACTACCTCCTGGTAGTTCATCGTCTTCGTCAGCACCGCCCCCGTGGTCATGCTGAGAGGTCTTTACCCTAGTTGCAGCTAGTTGCAGGCTTGCGGACGAAGCGAATGCTCTGGTTGTCATCCAGTAGTGTGAGGAGCGATGAAAATTCGGAAGTACTGGCGGCTATCGACTGACGCCTTGCCCCAGAAGGCGATGGTCTTCAATACGCCTGCATTGGAAGGACCAGCGGAGTTGATTGCCCGACTATCTCCCCGCCAAGGGATTGTGTTGGCTCGGTGGAACCCAGCGTCCCTGCTTGGCCAAGTGTCTGCCTTAGGCGTCGTGACCAAGGTCGGGCCGACCGAAGTGGACTGGCGGGAAGTAGATATCACCCTTCGCCCCAACCCCAGCGGGAGAACCCATTGGGCAAACAAGCCGTTCTTCTCCTTCGCTAAGGCCGTGGTCGCACGGTACATGCTGGATGACCTCTTCGCAGAGCGGTTCCCTGATCTGGAGGACATGGAGTTCTCGTCGGGGAGACCCAGCAGTGTGGGGCGACGACTTCCAACCGCTGTAACCCCGGGTTACGTGTACGTGATCCGCTCCGACTACGGGTTCAAGATCGGGAAGACCGTAAACCTGAAGTCACGGACCCGCCTGTTTGAAGTGAAGCTCCCGTTCCCTATCCAGATCGAGCACTACGCATGGTTTGACGACTACACAGCCGCTGAGCGGAACTTCCATGAGATGTTCAGTGCGAAGCGGAAGGAGGGGGAATGGTTCGACCTGAATGCTCAGGACCTCGCTCGCATCAAGTCGGTGGGAATCCCAAATCCCCATTAGGTGGCGTGGCGAAGGATCGTGCCCGCAGGCCAGCCGCGACGACGCTTTCCGCTCACGACTGGTATATGCGCTCTCGGTGATAGCGGATGTATTCCATCGACAACTCATGGTCTGCGCGTAGTTCCAGCTTGCCGTCCATTCCGAGGAGTGTCAGGTCGTTCTTTCCGTAGACGCTCCACGCCAACACAACTGGATCGTCATTGGCTCGTGGGCGCCGATCTGCTGGCCTTCCTCCAATCCCATGGCGGGACAGGATTTGGGTCCCTCCATAGCCCAGCCTTTTTCGCCTTGGCCTCCAATTCGGCGAACTCGTAGCGACCGCGGTCTTCTTCAGGCTGCTCCCGAGCATAGTAGCGGTACCACCATGCCATGCCGACAGTTAGCTGGGTCAAGTTCGCGTCTAGTGTCTTGCCGCAGGTGGGGCATGAAACTGGCTGTACCCAGACCTTTCCAATATCCCTGCCGTACCGGTCCTTCTTCGTAGTCTCGACCCTAGCCTCTTTGCCATAGACCAGATCAGAAAGACTTTGCTTGGATGCGTTGCCATAAGGCTGGGACTTCTCGGGAGCGTCTATCCCCGACAGTCGAACCTTGTGCTGGGTCTTCCCTGCCAACACAGTAATCGTATCCCCGTCAGCAACACCAACCACCCGCCCCTCGATGTCGGCGAGGACAAGGCTCGACCAGAGGACGAGGATGGCGGGGAGGACTCGGATACCCATGGGCTTCAATGTACGACATGTCTGACAGACCTGCCGAGCAGGGTCTGGTAGGTTCATCCCGACTGGAGGGACCCGACATGAGACCAACCGAAGTAGAGACGATGGACGTTGTGCTTCAACGCCTCAGCGAGGTCTCGGCAAAGCTCGACGAGATAGACAGGCTGCTGGATGAATCGGGGCGGGCTGAACGGGTGATGGAGATGCTGGCGAGGACCATCCGGGAGACCGTCACCGTGAACGGTCAGAAGCTGCAGTTAACTGCACCAGCGAGGAACAGTGACAACCGCGCCTGAGCTAGTGACAGGCAACCGATGCTGATGACATTTGGAGCGCGGAATCGTGATATGTCAGCGGGAATGTCACATGACGGACAGGCTCGCCGCCTTCTCGATACCACCGCTTTCGCAGACGCAGCAATACTCTCACCCCATCGGCATTGGCAGTGCTGATGCTCGGATCTCTGATGCGGAGGATAGAGTTGTGGGGGCTTTTGTGGGGGCCATTTGCCCCACTACACCACTTTAGCCAACTCAGGTTGGTGCCTGCTTCGGCACAAGGCCTGATGTGAGATGGCGCACCCGGAGAGATTCGAACTCCCGACCCCCTAGTTCGTAGCCAGGTACTCTATCCAACTGAGCTACGGGTGCGAAGGCCGCGTACTATATTGAGCGGGTCCCGGGCCGTCAACGGGAGTAGCGGTTCAGGTGCTGGCCAAATTACCGCGGACTCGCGAGCGCCAACCGATCAGAGACCGCGACCACATGCAAAGAGCGACTCAACCCCCCGTCTGGGACCTTCCGGTTCGACTGTTTCACTGGAGCCTACTGCCGCTCGTCGTGACCGCATGGGTCAGCGCCGAGGAGGGTTACATGGATGTACACGCGTGGTGCGGTTACACGGCGCTGACGCTAGTGAGCTGCCGCATCCTGTGGGGTCTGGTGGGCAGTCAGAACGCGCGCTTCAGGACGTTCGTGCGAGGTCCTCGGGCAATTATCGCCTACCTGCGCGGCGGTGAACGGTCAGGTGAGGGGCATAACCCGGTGGGCGGCTGGGCGGTGCTGCTGATGCTCGGCTTGTTGCTCTCGCAAGGCGTGAGCGGACTTTTCAACGCGGATGACATCTCGTTCAGCGGGCCGCTTGCCCACCTGGCAGGGGATTTCGCAGACGGCGTGCACGAATGGCACGAGTTCAACTTCAACCTGCTGCTGGCCACGGTGGCGATGCACATCATTGCCGTATTGGTCTATCTGCGCCGCGGCAACAATCTCATCCGCCCCATGGTCACCGGGGGTGTCTCCACTCGCAGCGGCAGCAGCGCGTCCGCATGGCTTGCGCTGGTGTTGCTTGGCGCCTGTGCTGCGCTGCTGTGGTGGCTGCTTTCCCTGTCGCCGAGGCCGCCCCCGTTCCTATAGGGGGCCTTTCACCCAGATCCCGGGGAGAATCACCGCAGTATCAGTGCTCGTCTTTTTCTTTAAACGCATCGTGACAGGATTTGCAGGCCTTTCCCGTGGCGCTGAACTGGGTCTTGATAGCCTCACGATCGCCGGCGACGGCAAGATCACCCAGCTTGCTGGCCTCGGACTGGAAGGCCTCCATTTTTTTCTGGAAATCATCGAGCTTGGCCCAGATCTCGTCCTTGGAGTGCCCGCCTTCGGATCCCGCCGGCCAACCACGCATCGCGTTCAGGCTGACAACGGCCTTGAGATCCTTGCCGTAACCGGCCATGCGCGCGTCATCCCAAGGGATCTCGCCTTTCACCATCGCGGTGATAGGTCCGAAATTCGAGTACACGAGCTCCATCAGCGCATGCCTGTAGCCGATCGCGGGGTTTTTTTCCGCGAGCGCAACGGCAGGCAGGAGGGCGCAGGCAGCAGCGAAAACAAGGGCACGACGCAACATCATTGGTACTCCGGTTTGAGGGGGGCACACCGAGTGTAGCCCGCGGGCGAGACCACGAGAAGCGCCCGGACCGGCAGGCACTAATGCCACGATGCTCCCGCAGTCATCGCTCCGCTTGCTGCTAGAATTTTGCGAGTTCGGTTCCGCTGTCTGCGCCGGACGTCCCCTTCGGACTCTTCATATCCGCCCCGGCCCCAAGACCGCTGCCCGCAACCGGGCAGGCCGCCGGAGGCAACTACAGGAAATCTCCATGTCCTTTGCTTCGCTCGGCCTCGACGCCGAACTCGTGCGCGCCGTCACGGAACACGGCTACACCGAACCCACCCCGATCCAATCCGCCGCCATACCCGCCGTGCTCGCAGGACGCGATGTACTCGCCGGCGCCCAGACCGGCACCGGCAAGACAGCCGGCTTCGTGCTCCCGGTACTGCAGCGGCTCACCGCAACCATCAGCGGCCTCGATCCGCGCGCCAAGCGCCGCGTGCGGGTGCTGGTTCTCACACCCACGCGCGAGCTCGCTGCACAGGTAGAGGAGAGCGTCCGCACCTATGGCAAGTACACCCCCGTGAAATCCACCGTGGTTTTCGGCGGCGTGGGCATGCAGCCGCAGGTGGAGCGCCTTGCGCAGACGTTGGACATCCTGGTGGCGACGCCCGGGCGACTCCTCGATCACGTCGGCCAACGGACCCTTGATCTCTCGACGGTGGAAACGCTGATCCTGGACGAAGCCGACCGCATGCTCGACATGGGCTTCATCCACGACGTCAAACGCATCCTGAAACTGCTGCCGGCAAAGCGGCAGAACCTGCTCTTCTCGGCAACCTTTGCCGATGAGATAAAGTCCCTCGCCGATTCGCTACTGCACGATCCGGCCGAGATCGAGGTGGCGCGTCGCAGCGCCCCCGCGGAGATCGTCGACCAGCGCGTATACCTGGTGCGCAAGGAGGCCAAGCGCCACCTGCTCGCGCGCCTCATCAAGCAGGGAAACTGGTACCAGGTGCTGGTTTTCTCCCGCACCAAGCACGGCGCTAACCGTCTAGCGGAGCAGTTGAGCAAGGGTGGCATACCGTCTCTGGCGATCCACGGCAACAAGAGTCAAAGCGCGCGGACCCGAGCTTTGGCCGACTTCAAGGGCAACCACATCCAGGTGCTGGTGGCGACCGATATCGCCGCGCGTGGCATCGACATCAAGGAGCTCCCCCACGTCGTCAACTTCGACCTGCCGAACGTCGCCGAAGACTATGTGCATCGCATCGGTCGCACCGGGCGCGCCGGCACCCCGGGTGAGGCCATCTCGCTGGTGTGTCCCGATGACGAATCCATGCTGCCGGGCATAGAGCGGCTGCTGCGAAAAAAACTCCACCGCGAACCGTTGTCGGCCGAGGATCGCGCCGAGCTCGAAGCCATCGTAAAGACTGCAGGTCCTGACATCGACAACCGCCCTGCTATGCCGCCCCGGCGCGGACAACGCTCCGGCGGGCGCAGCGATGGCGGCAGGCAGGATGGCAACCGCCCGCGCAGCGATGGGCGCCGCGATGGTGGCAGGCCCCCACAGGAGGCGCGCCGCGATAGCGCAAGGCCTGCCCAGGAACCACGTCGTGATGGCGCAAGACCTGCCCAGGAACCGCGCCGTGATAGCGCAAGACCTGCTCAGGAACCGCGCCGTGATGGCCCGAGATCTGTGCAGGAACCTCGCCGCGATGGTGGCCGGCCCTCCCAGAACGCGCCCCGAGACGGCAACCGAGCCCCTCCGGAATATGGCCGCGATGGTAATCGTGCGCCGGTCGAGTCGCTTCGGGACGGCAATCGTGCCGCACCGCAAGACGATCGGGACGGTAACCGTGCGCCCCAGGCCCCCAGCCCGGCTCGCGGCGTAGGACAGCATCGCGGCTTGCCGACGCGGGGCGGCTACCGCTGAACCGCGTTCAGACCCAGCGACGCACCTTGCCGCAGTAGGCAGTGTAGGACGAGCCGAAGAGGCGGTGCAGCGCCGCCTCTTCGGGGCGTATCTGGAAACGGCCGATGTACCAGACCCAAGCGGGCAACGTGATCAGAGCGAGAGGTTGCCCCAGGTACACCACCCACGCTGCCAACACGCTCAGCAGGCCGAGGTACATCGGATTCCTGGTGCGGCGGTAGATCCCCGAGACCACCAACTGCGAGGCCAGCTCGGGGCGCAGTGGATTCACGGTAGTGCGGGCGATGCGGAATGCCAGAACGCCCGAGATCATGCACGACAGCCCCGCCGCGAGCAGTATGATCGCCAGTTCCGTCTGCCCCGTGAACACACGCTGCGGCGCAACGCCGGACCGACCGAGGGCCCAGCCGCATACGGCAAGCGCCAGCGCGACGAGAGGAGGTGGAATGCGGGTATCCATCGTGATGTCACACTGATTGAACACACCTCATTGTGCATGCCCGGCGCACCCCGAGTCACCCGGCGCGCGCTGCTCACAGGCGCGCGGGCCCGCTTAAAGTGTGGTGGCTGCAGCGGCGAACCAGGTACCTCCGCATCGCACGGTGGATGCCACTGCCCTCGCAGGCGGATTGAGCAAACCCACACCTGATTCCATCAACTGAGCCGCGCACGGCGAACTATTGGTTACACTCCCGGCCACCCGCTAGTGGCATATGGAGCCCGCACTGATGGATTTTCGCGCTGCCCGCCAACTGATCGACCCGCTGTGGATGGATTCGATACTCCCCGCGCTGGTCGAGTACATCCGTATCCCGAACAAGTCGCCAGACTTCGACCCCGATTGGCAGAGCCACGGCTACATGGAGGCTGCCGTGAAACTCGTCGAAGGCTGGTGCCTTCGGCACGCGCCGCGCGACATGACGCTCGAGGTGGTGCGACTGCCGGGCCGCACACCGCTCATCTTCATGGAAATCCCCGGCAGCATCGACGACACGGTGCTGTTGTACGGGCACTTGGACAAGCAGCCGGAAATGAGCGGCTGGGAAGACGGGCTCGGCCCGTGGACGCCCGTGATACGCGGCGACAAGCTCTATGGCCGCGGCGGCGCCGACGACGGCTACTCCGCTTTCGCCTCGCTGGCGGCGATACTCGCCCTGCAGGAACAAGGACTCCCTCACGCGCGCTGCGTGGTGATCATCGAGGCCTGCGAGGAATCGGGCAGCTACGACCTGCCCTTCTACATCGCCCACCTGCAGCAGCGCATCGGTACGCCGTCACTGGTGGTGTGCCTTGATTCGGGCGCCGCCAACTACGAACAGCTCTGGCTCACCGTATCGCTACGCGGGATGGTCAATGCCAAGCTTTCGGCCACGGTGCTCCGCGAGGGTGTGCACTCGGGCTTCTCCTCCGGCGTGGTGCCTTCGAGCTTCCGCGTGCTGCGCCAACTGCTCACACGCCTCGAGGACGAGAACACCGGCGCCATGCGCCTGCCCGAACTCCAGGCAGAGGTCCCGCCAGACCGTCTCGCCGAGGTGCGGCAAGTGGCTGAGGCGCTGGGTGACGAGGTGTGGACGCAGTTTCCGTTTGCGCCGGGCGTGCAGCCGATGGGCCAAGATAATGTGGAGCGCATCCTCGGGCGCACCTGGCGCTCCACGCTGTCGGTGACCGGCGCGGCCGGGCTGCCGCCGCTCGGGTCCGCGGGCAATGTACTGCGTCCGGAAACCGCGCTCGCGCTCAGCATCCGCCTGCCACCCACTGCAGACGCCGACCGCGCACTGGCCGCCGTTACCCGCGAACTCACCCGCGATCCGCCCTCGGGCGCGCGCATCACGCTGGATGCGAACGCGCAGGGTGGCTGGAATGCACCGAGCGTGGCCCCGTGGCTGGGTACGGCACTGGAGCAAGCCTCGCAGCAGAGCTTCGGGCGCTCCTTCATGTGCATGGGCGAAGGCGGCAGCATCCCCTTTATGGGCATGCTTGGCGCGGCGTTTCCCGAAGCGCAGTTCATGATCACCGGGGTGCTCGGGCCGGCGTCGAACGCCCACGGGCCGAACGAGTTCCTGCACGTGGCTTTCGCGCGCAAGCTGACCGTTTGCGTGGCGCAGGTGCTCGCCGCGCACGCACTGCGGCGGCAGGCCCAATGAGCCTGAAGCACACCTCTGGAATCGCCGCTTGAACACACGCGCAGCACCTGCGCCCAGCGTGACACCGCCGGCGCTGCTCCGGGAGCTCGACGTACCAGCCTGGGACCACGACACCGACGTGCTGGTGATCGGTTTTGGATCAGCAGGTGCCAGCGCCGCGCTCGGTGCACGCGAGGCCGGCGCGCGCGTGCTGGTGCTGGAGCGCGCGAGCGGCGCCGGGGGAAGCTCCGCAATCGCCGGCGGCCATTTCTATCTCGGCGGCGGTACTCCGGTGCAAACGGCCTGCGGCTTCGAGGATTCCGCCGATGAGATGTACAAATATCTCGAGGCACTGACGCCCGCTCCGGAGCCGGAGAAACTGCGCCTCTACTGCGACGGGAGTGTGGCGCACTTCCACTGGCTGGAGGCGCAGGGCGTGCCCTTCGACCGCAGCTATTACCCCGGCAAGGCCGCGATACAGCCAGGGCGCGACTGCCTGATCTGGAGCGGCAACGAGAAAGTCTGGCCGTATCGGGACATCGCCATACCCGCCCCGCGCGGCCACAAAGTGGCCTTTGACGGGCCCGATGGCGGCGGCGGACTGGCCATGCAGCATCTCTCAGGGGCTGTCAGTCAATCCGGCGCACAACAGCTTTTCGATGTGCAGGTCTGCAACCTGATTGCAGACGCGACCGGTGCCATTTGCGGTGTGTGCTTCCGGCAGCACGGACAACTGCGTCACGCGCGCGCCCGAGGCGGCGTGGTGCTCAGTGCCGGCGGCTACATCATGAACACCCAGATGTTCGACCACGAACTGGCATGGATGCCGCGCGATCTCATCAAACACGGCGTGCCCAACGACGACGGTGCAGGTGTACTGATGGGGGTCTCCGCGGGCGGCGCAGCCATCGGCCTGCATCAGGCTTTTCTGACCTCGCCCGTGTACCCGCCCGAAAGCATGATCAAGGGCGTCATGGTGAACGCACTCGGCCAGCGTTTCGTGGCCGAGGACTCCTACCACGGCCGCGCCGCCGGCTTCATCGTTGAGCAGCCGCAGGGCATCACTTACCTGATCCTCGATTCGGCCACCTTCGGGTATCCGCCTTACGACTTCTTCGAGCAGAAACTGGTCGACGGCTACGAGACGGTGGCATCGATGGAGGCCGGACTCGGCCTGCCGCAGGGATCACTCGCGAAGACGCTCGCCGACTACAACAGCGCGGCAGCGCAGGGCGAGGATCCCGCCTTCAACAAGTACGCAGAATGGCTGCAACCGCTGGATCAGCCGCCCTACGCGGCCTTCGACCTTTCCGTGGGACGCGCCAAATTCGCCGGATTCTCGCTCGGGGGACTCAGCACCAGCGCAGACGCCGAGGTGCAGCGTGCCGATGGCAGTGTGCTCGCGGGGCTTTACGCGGCGGGCGCCTGCGCCTGGAACATCGCACAGGATGCGCGCGGATACTCGAGCGGCACCTGCCTGGGCGAGGCTACGTTCTTCGGTCGGCGCGCAGGACTACATGCCGGCGCACGGATCAAACTCTGATCCCGCAACCACGGGCCATGCCCGCGCCAATCCCGTAGGAGCGGGCCATGCCCGCGCCAATTCAGTAGGAGCGGGCCATGCCCGCGAAAATTCAGTAGGAGCGGGCCATGCCCGCGATGACCCCGCGAGCGCACGCCATGCCCGCGCCAATCCCGTAGGAGCGGGCCATGCCCGCGATGATCAACCGAAACGCAGCCCCTCGCGCGTGAGTTCATCCGCCGTTTCCAGGATCGCCTCGTGCATCACCTGACCCATGAAGCGGATCTCGTCCTCCTCCAGCGTGAGCGGCGGCGAGAACACGTTCAGATGCGCGAGCGGCCGCACCAGGAGATCGCGCTTCTGACAGTTGCGCCAGATGCGCTTGCCGATGCGCACTGAATCGTCGAAAAGCCTGCGCTCCTCTTTGTCGGCCACGTACTCGACGCACATCATGAAGTGACTGCCCCGCACGTCACCCACCAGCGGCAATTCCCGCAAGGGCGCCAGCACCTCACCGAGCAGCGGGCCAAGTCGGGTCACGCGATCGCACAGTTGCTCACGCTCAATGATCTCGATGTTCTTCAACGCCGCGCGGCAGGCTACCGGATGGCCGCTGTAGGTGAAGCCGTTGTTGAAGTAGGCGCCGGGCTGGGAGAGCACCTCGTGGATGCGGTCCGAGAGAATCGTGGCAGCCAGCGGCACATAGCCCGAAGTAAGACCTTTGGCGCAGGTGATGATGTCGGGCGTGATACCGAAATGGGCCTCCGAGGCGATCATATGGCCAAGTCGCCCGAAAGCCGTCACCACCTCGTCGCTGATGTAGAGGATGCCGTGGGAGTGGCAAAGCTCGAGGCTCCTGCGGTGGTAGCCCGCGGGCGGCACGATCACGCCGCCCGAGCCCTGGATCGGCTCGCCGATGAAGCAGGCCACGCGCTCGGGGCCGATGCTCTCGATGGCGCTGCGCATTTCGGCGATCAGAACATCGCAGAACTCTTCCTCGCTCATGCCACGCCCGTTGCGGTAGGCATAGGGCGCCTGCAGGTGGTGCACGAAACCTTGCTCGCGCAGCCAGCCATCGCTGTAGCCGGGATCGCTCAGGCTCGCCGAAAGGTAAGTGCTGCCATGGTAGGCGTGATGACGCGTGAGGATGTGCGTGCGCTGCGGCTGTCCGAGACGATGCCAGTAGTGGTGTACCAGGCGAATCGCAGAGTCCGCAGCGGTGGAACCGCAGGTGCTGTAGATCACGCGGTTCAGATCACCCGGGGCAAAGGACGCGAGTTTCGCGCCCAGATCGGCCATCACCGGGTTGCAGAGGTCGTCGAAGGGCGAGTAGTAATCGAGCTCGCGCACCTGCTCGGCGATCGCATCGGCCATCTCCTCACGACCGTGGCCGATGTTGCTGCACCACATGCCGCCCAGCCCGTCCAGAAAGCGCCGGCCGCTCTCGTCGAAGACGTAGTTGCCCTTGGCGCGGGCGATCACGGTGCGCTCGCTCTGCCCCATGTGATGCAGGTCCGCAAAGGGGTGCATGAGATGGCGGCGGTCACGTGCTTCCGTAAGGCCGGGCATGCGCGGGCTGTTAGCGGGGGCGTTCATGGGGCGTCTCCGGCGGGTCGCGGTATCTAGAGGCCACCTTGTAGCCCGCGGCAGGCAGGCCCGTCACTGCCCTGATGAGGCTATGCGCGGCGCTCGAGCCTCAGCCACGAGCGCCCAGCACCTCGAAAAACGCTGCCAGCAATTCGGCCTGCGAGCGCACGTCGAGCTTGGTGTAGATGCTTTTGATGTGGTTGCGCACGGTGCCGGGGGCAATATCCAGCATGCGGCCCACCACCTTGGGAGCAAGCCCTTTCAGGAGCAGTCGCATGACCTCAGTCTCGCGCTCGCTCAGGGTGTCCCGGCCAAAACTCTCCATGGCCGCGCTCAGGTGGCGGTGCAAAGCGCGACCGGCATCGTCGACCGGGGTTGCGGGCGCGTGTAACTGGCAGGCATGCCGCATCGCTGCCTCCACGGCAGGCAGGGCCATCCCGAGTCGCTGGCATTCGGCAGAGCTGAAGGCGCGCGAACCACCAAGCCGCATCACCGACACATAGGCCGCGCGGTCGGCGTCGAGCCGCAGCAGGTAGCAGACCTCATCGACCATGCCGTGGGGCCGGTAGAACGTGAGGTAGAACTCGCTGCTGCGGAAATCCCTCGGGAAGGCATCACGCGGCAGGAGACAGAGGCTCTGCGTCATCCGCAGGAAGGCCTCGTAGCTGGGATCGAGCAAATAATGCCCGTCGGAATAGGAGCGGTTCCAGTCGTCGCCGGCATCCGGCCCCATCACCAGCGGCGGTGCATCGCGCCTGTAGACACCGAAGTAGACCGGCGCATCCGCGACCAGCGTGCCCAGCGCTGCCGCGATATGGGCAAGGGCCGCGTCGGGTCCCGCGGAACACAGGGCATGGTTGATCTGCGCCAGAAACGCAGCGACGGTATCTACAGGAACAGTCGCGTGGCCTCGCATGGTCGAGTGCTTCAGACGATCGACACGGGAAGTATGTTGCCGGGTCCGATACCGCGCAACGGCGCCACGGTCACGGCGCCTGCAAGGCTTCGCGCAGCCGCGCGATGTGCTCCGGACCGATGCCACAGCAGCCACCCACGATCGAGGCTCCGCGACGCACCCAGTCATCGGCCCACTGAAGGTAACCATCCGGATCCAGATCGGCGCGGATATCGTGCAACTGGTCATTGGCCGCAGCCTTGGCCGTCACCGGCGGGAAAGCGTTGGCATAAACACCCACGCGCATACCGGGCGCTCCGCTCGCGAGCGCCGCAACCGCTACGGAAACCGCCGCGCCCATCACCTCGGGCTGACTGCAGTTGAAGAGCACCGCCTCGGCGCCCAACCGGACGGCGGCCTGCACCGCACGCTCCACGGTTTCGCCGGAGCGCAGGCAAGGCATGGGACCATGGGAGCCGTCGTCGCAGAGCGTGAAGGAGATCCATAGCGGCTTGCCGTCCTGCCCGATCACCGCTCGCACCAGTTCCGCCTCGGCAATGGTGCTCAGTGTCTCTGCCTGCCAGTGATCAACAAAGGGCCGCAGCGCGCCGACCAGCACTTCGAGCAGCGGTCGCGCGGCAGCGGTATCGAAGAGATCGGCGCGATAGGAACCGCACACCGGCGGCAGGGAGCCCGCGACCCGTACCGGATGCAGAGCCTGATCGGCAAGCTCGCGCGCGAGCCGGCCGGAAAGTGCCGCCAGCCGCGCGGCATCACGCGCATGCCGCTCCTCACCAAGATGAAAAGGCACCAGCGCATAGCTGTTGGTGGTGATGACATCGGCACCGGCATCGACATAGGCCTGATGCACTTTAGTCACGCACTCGGGGGCCTCGATCAGCGCGAGCGCCGACCACTCGGGCTGGCGGAACGGTGCGCCCATGCGCTTGAGCTCACGGCCGGTGCCACCATCGAGAAAAATCAGATTCATTGTTCGCTACTCCGGCTTGAAAACCCTGCCCGGAGAATAGCAGCCTAATGGCCATGGCCGAGCCGACGCTTTTGTCAGGAACCGGCCACGACACCAGACAATGAGCGGTGCGCTTGTCCCACGCCGCCGAATACACTGGCGCGACAGGTCACCTCTGCAGACCCTGCAACGGGCGGCATGCCAAAGCCCGCTCATCCCGCAGTCAGACGCCGCAGTCAGACGCCGCAACCGGAGACTTCCATGCCCCAGTACACACTCCGACGTGCACTCACCGTCCTTGCCGCCAGCGCCTTGGTCGCAACCGGTACGCGGGCCGCTGACGGGCCCCCGCTTGCCGTCGTGCCCTATGCGCCGGACTCGGGCACGGTAACCGTACGCTGCGGCAAGCTGATCGACGGTCTGCGGGACAGCGCTCTGGAGAACGCCGTGGTGGTGATCACGCGCGGCCGCGTGAGCTACGCCGGAGCCGCCAACGCAGCTCCGGTGGCCGGACCCGTGCTGGATCTTCCGGGATACACCTGCCTGCCCGGCCTGATCGACATGCACGATCACATCGCCGACCGACCCAACGACACGCACGACCTGAAGGTGTATTTCACGCGCAGCGCGGCCGAGCAGGAGCGCGTCGCCCGCGAGAACGCCAATATCACGCTTGCGGCCGGCTTCACGACGGTACGCAGCCCGGGCGCCTACATCGCCTGGGCCGAGAACGACCTCCGCGACCGGGTGAACCGCGGCGAGGTGGCAGGCCCGCGCATACAGGCCGCCGGCATCTACCTCACGATCCCCGGCGGCGGCGGCGACATGCTGGTGCCCGGGGTGGCCGAAAAGGACATTCCCGCTCGCGTACGCATGGGCGTGGCCCGCGGACCCGAACAATTCGCCGAGAAGGCACGGCTGGCGGTGGCACATGGCGTGGACTTCATCAAGGTGATCGCCTCGGGCGCGGTACTCGCCTACGGCGGCGTGCCCGGCGCGCCCGAGATGACCCCAGAGGAATTGCGCGCCGTGGTGGATGTAGCGCACGCCGCGGGCATCAAGGTGGCAGCGCACGCGCACGGCGCGCAATCCATCAAGGACGCGATAGAAGCAGGCGCCGATACCATTGAACACGCCTCGCTCGCGGATGACGAGGCCATAGCAATGGCGGCAAAACACAAGGTGGCCCTTTCCATGGACATCTACAACGGCGACTACATCGCCACCGAGGGGCGCCAGCAGGGCTGGCCCGAGGAATTCCTGCGCAAGAACGACGAGACCACCGAGGCGCAGCGACAGGTGTTCACGAAGGCCTGGAAGGCGGGCGCACCCATCGTCTACGGCACCGATGCAGCGGTGTATCCCCACGGCCTGAACGCGCGGCAGTTCCCCATCATGGTGGCCCACGGCATGCCGCCGATGGATGCGATCCGCTCCGCCACCTCCGTGGCAGCGCACTACATGGGCTGGGAGGATCGCGTGGGCGCGCTGGTGCCGGGGCGCTTCGGTGATCTGATCGCTGTGCCCGGAAATCCGCTCGAGGACATCACGCTGCTCGAGAAGGTGCCGGTGGTGGTGAAGGGCGGACTCGTGTTCAGGAACGAGGCGCCGTAGCGCACTGAGGACGGCGCCACTTCCTTGAGCGCCCCTCCCGGCCTCAGGCCCACGTCGACAGCCACGCCTCGAACTGCGTCGGCCGGATGCGATAGCGCGCGATGTTGCCCGCATGCAAACCCATCAACTCGGTCTCGGCGATCTCGATGAAGCGTGCACGATCGGCCGCGACGACAGCCACCGCGGCCTCGGCCCGTATCGCCGCGACGGCGGCGGATTTGTCCATGCCGCCGATGACGATCGCGGTAACCAGGCGCTTGAGATCGTCGCGATAGCGCAGCCGGAAGGGGTCGGGCTCGCCGAGTGACTGCCGCACCGCGGAATAGCGCCCACACGAACGCTCGTAGGCCCACACGAAGACGTCCCTGAGAAGCGAGATATCGTTCAGTTCGTAGACGCCGAGAAGCCCGTCGACATAAGCCCGCTCCGGCACGTCGACGAAGGACAGCGGACAGAGGTTCTGCCGGATCAGCGGGATATTGGCCGCCAACCGTGACACGCGCTTGTTCACATCGTCGAAGGCCTGCAGGTAAGGCAGATGCACCATCGCAAAGAACGCCTGCTCGAAGGGATCGGCAATCAAGGAGGCCTTCGCGAGCAACTCGGCAAAGATCGTCGGCAGTTCGGCCCCACCTTCCAACGGGCGATATACGCTGCCGCCGATACCCACCGGGGAGGCGCGCAAACGCCCCTCGGCAGCAGGCTCCGGCAGGAGATTTTCGGCAAGCAGCGCGTGGAGGTTGCAGATGGTGTAGCTGTTGAAACCGATCTCTGCCGCGGACTCCACCAGCAGTTCGATCGCCCCCTTGTGGTTCAGGATCATCTGCGTGTCGCGCGCGCCCTTGCCCTCCGCGCTCGCACCCAGCGCAAGCAGCCGCTCTGTCTCGAGCAACGAATAGGTATTGCCCTCAAGTCGGCTCGAATTCCAGGAGAGATCGATCAGCAGGCGCTGGAAAATGCGCAGCGCAAAGGTGCCGGCGGGTTGGGCCTCGGCGCTTGCTTGTCCGATGCGGCGCAGGTGGGCACGCACGTGAGCGGGCAGGTAGAAACTCCGGCTCGGCTCGTAACTGGTGAGAAAAGCCTTGTGATAGCCCACGGGGCTGCGCTGGTTCAGGGGTCGACGGACCCGTTCACGCAGGCTTGCGGCCGCTGCGGAAATCGGGATCCGGACCTCCGCCGCACCGCCGCCTACGGGATAGCTCGCCTCAGGCTCAGCGACACCTGCAGACGACGATGGCAGGTAACGGCTTCCACGCCCGCCCCCCTCGCGCCGCAGGTCTCCCCGGGCGACAAGCAGCGCGAGACGCCGCTGCAGCGTCCGACGCTGGACGCGCACACCAAGGCTCGCCGCGAACTGATCGATCGACACGCCGGCGGGGAAGCGTCTTACTGTTTCATGGATCTGCAAAAGCTCGTGATCCGGGATCTGTCGAGGCATGTCTTTTTGTCGCAATCAGGATGTTTGCGACATAAAAACAGCCTTTGTGTCGCAATTCAACCATCGTGCCACGTCTACCCCGCTTATGGTGCGGGTATTGCCGCGGGGTTCGCCGCCTTCCACTCCATCGCCGTACGCACCCGCTTCTCCACCGAGGGGTGCGAATAAAACAGCACCTCCTCGACCACACCAGGCCGCGGATACCTGTACTCGGCGGTCTTCACCAGCGCGGTGGCGAGCGCATCCGGGAGGTTCACTGTCTGCAATGAATAGCGGTCTGCGTCAGCCTCGCTGATACGGGAGAGGGAATTGAGCACCGGTTGTGCGAGCACGCCCAGCACCGACACCAGCATCAGCAACACCGGCAAGCCGAGCGGATCGGCAATATCTGCGGAACTGCCGATAGTACGTGCTGCAATGGGAAACAGACGGTCGGTGAGGAAGAACAGCACCGCCGCCACCAGCGAGAGGATGCCCACGCTGCGCCAGACATGGCCCCACACGTAATGGCCTATCTCGTGGCCCGTGACGGCCTTTACTTCGTCGAGTGACGCACCCTTGAAGGCGATGTCCGAGATGGCCACGCGCGCCGAACCGCCAACGCCCGAAACATTAGCCGTGAAGTTGTTGGACTGGCGCGAGCCGTCGAAAACGAAGATGCGATCGGCCGGCACGCCCGCGCGCTCGGCCATCACGAGGAGCGCATCACGCACCTCGCCCTGCGGCACGGGCTTGTAGTCGTTGAAGAGCGGCTCGATCACCACGGGCGAGACCAGCAACAGGAAAGCCACCGACACCGCCGCAAGCGCCGCGGACCACGCCCACCAGAGCCGCCCGGCGCGGCGCATGAGCGCGTAAACGCCCACGAAGAACAGCGCGGCAATGAGCGAGGAAATCAGCATCGACAACGTGCCCTGTCCGAGAAAGTCCCCGACCGGCTGGCTGCTGCGCCCGTAGCTGCGCTCGCGCCACCAGCCTGCGTAGAGATCCCAGGGCAAGGTGAGCAGCGACATCAGCACGAAAGTCCCAGCGGACAGCACAAACGCACGCCGCTTGGGCCCCCTCCCCTGCATCCGCGCATCAAGACGCGCAAGCAAGTTGCCACGCACGATGATGATGCTCGCCAACACCGACACCACCAGCCCCCAGAGGATCAGCCAGTGGCTGCCCTGCGTGTAGGCCTGCGCCTGTGCCAGCGCCGCCGTGCCGAGGGCATCGATGTAGGCCGCGGTGGCGGCTTGGGCGTCAAAGGACATTGTGGGGCTCCTGATCAACGGGGTTCTAGGATGGGTCCGAGGATAATGGACGCACGAACGCAGTGTATGGATTCACCCGACACTATCGGGAAGCGTGGATGGGGCGCTCCAGCAACCTCGGACCTCAGCGTACTTGCGATGGCCGGGACTGCAAAATGGAAGACCTGACCCCACCTCATGTGCCACCTCATGTGTTGCGCTTCAGTTTAGAGCCCGCCCATCATGGCGCGATCTATACGCCCCAAATATCTGCGTTTATGAAAAAGGAAATCAATGCATAGCTTCGACAAAGCGCTTTTCTTTACAGTTCTCATGGGTGTACTCGCCTTGGTGAGCGCTTGCCAACCGATCAGCGCGTTGAACACGACCCCTGCGGCCGCCAAGACTTTTACCGATCCATTCGCCTATTGCGCGGCAGCCGGCACGATTGATTCAGCGGATGATCGTTATATTGGCGAAAAACTGCCGAAGTCGATCACGAAACGGATTGTCGGAAAAGGGATTGTCAGTGCCGACGCCCCGGCAAAATTTGTACAACACGCCATCTGGCGCTGCATGGATAGCCACGTTTGGATTTGCCATTATGGTGCCAATCTGCCCTGCGATTCCAAGACCGATGCCAGTACAACCCCCAACACAGGCATAGAAGAGTTTTGCAAGAGCAACCCCAGTAGCGACTTTATCCCTGCTTTCGCAACCGGACGAGAAACCATTTACGAGTGGTCGTGTAAGTATGGCAAAGCAGTGGTGGGTAAGCAGATTGTTACGGTCGACGCTCAGGGATTTGATTCACAGATCTGGCATGAGCTGACGGCGCCTTAAGCAGCCCAATTCCGGCGATTTTCAAGGTGGTTGTCGCGTGAGTCATGCACGCAGCTTTTCGTTTGTGTCCGCGACCGACCTCGCATTCCGGGTTGAGCGATACCGCATCAGGCAAAGACCAGTTCCGGATTTTGCTTGGCCAGCCCAACGCTTGTTGCTCGCGCGCAACCTTGTACACGGCTATCCGACGCCGCGGTAATCCGGGCGCTTACCAACGATGTCGCTACGTGGGCGTCAAAGGACATTGTGGGGCTCCTGATCAACGGGGTTCGAGGATGGGTCCAGGGATAATGAACGCACGAAGGCAGTGTATGAATTCACCCGACACTATCGGGAAGCGTGGATGGGGCGCTCCAGCAACCTCGGGCTGCAAGGTAATTGCAGTGCCCAGGTCTGAAAAATGGAAGACCTGACCCCGTGACCCCCGTGACCCCCGTGCCCCCCACATGACCGCCGCGATCGTCACCGGAGGCGCATCCGGCATAGGTGCTGCGTGCATCGAAGCGCTGCAGGCCGAGGGGCTCAGGGTCGGCGTGATCGATCTCTCCCTCGCAGCAGCCGCTGATGCGTCGGTCACGGCGGATGTTCGCGATGCGGCTGCCATTGCCACCGCATTCGCCGAACTCGAGTCGGTGCTCGGGCCGTGCGAACACCTGGTCACCTGCGCGGGCGTATACCGCGAGGCCTCGCTCGAGACGCTCAGACTCGAGGAGTGGATGGACATGCTGCAGATCCACGTCGGCGGCACAACCAACGCCCTCCGCGCGGCGCTGCCGGGCATGCTCGCGCGCAAGCGCGGCTCGATCGTGGCGATCGGCAGCGAACTCGGGCTGATCGGCGACCCTAGCGCGCCGCACTACGCCGCGGCAAAGGGTGCGATTCACGCGCTCGTCAAAAGCCTTGGCGCGGAAATCGCCGCAACAGGTGTACGCATCAACGTCGTGGCCCCTGGCCCGACCGACACGCCACTCCTGCGCGATGATCCGAACATCGACGCGTACGCCGAGACACTGCCGCTCGGCCGCGTGATCCGGCCCGACGAGATCGCCGCGGCGGTCGTCTTCGCGCTGCTTGAAGACACAACGCTGACCGCGCAAGTCATTTCCCCCAACGGCGGAGCGGTACCGTGAGAGAGCTGAAAGGCATCCGCAACCGCGTCGCGCTCGTTTCGGGTGCCGGCCAGGGCATCGGCCGCGCGATTGCCACGCGGCTGGCCGCCGAGGGGGCGCTTGTCGCCGTTAACGACATCAACCCCACGACCGCGCAGGCCGTGGCCGACGCGATCGGCGGCATACCCGCCGTCTTCGACGTGAGCGACCCTACGGCTGCGGATGCGGGGATCGCGGCAATAGAGTCCGCGCATGGCACGGTCTCGCTGCTCGTGTGCAACCACGCGTACATGACAATGGCGTCGTTTCTCGACACAAACGCCGAGGAGTTCGACCGGCACCTGCGCATCAACCTCGTCGGTACGGCGCTGCTGATCCAGCGCTGCCTGCCCGCCATGCGCGCGCAGGGCTATGGCCGCATCGTCGCGATGACCAGCGAGTGGGGCGTGATCGGCTGGCCGAACGCTACCGCCTACGCGGCCTCGAAGGGCGGCATCATCGCGCTGATCAAGGGAGTGGCCCGTGCCTACGCGCGCGAGGGCATCTCGGCGAACCTCGTCGCACCCGGCACCACCGACACGCCGCAGCTCGACGTCGATGCGATGGACGCGGGCCTCACACACGAGGAGATGGTAGCGGTCTACGCCAAGGACTCGCCGATGCAGCGCATCAACCGCCCGGAAGACCAGGCCGCGGCCGTCGCGTTCCTGCTGAGCGAACCGGCAATCGCGCTAACCGGGCAGATCCTCTCCCCCAACGGGGGCACGACGCGCCTGTAGACAAGGCTTCTGCTCACAAACCCGGACTGAAAATACCCGTTTTCAACTCCGACGGAACCGCCGGGCTGTCGAGCTTGACGCGGTGCAGATGACCACTGAAACCCCTGACCTTCGTCCTTGAGTAATTTGGCACCACCTGCTTCGAGCATCGCCATTAGCGTCGCGCCACCTCCGCGCGGCAACGACGAGACGATGGTGAGATTCATGGCATTCAGAGGCACCAGCGCCGCGCCCGCGCCCGGCTGCGCCAGCAGATCGGTCATGGCCTGCTCACGTTGCCGGTTGCGCTGCAGCATCCTGTCCTGCTGCCGCTGCATGGCCTCCCGCCCCACCTGAGCGGTATCAACCGCCCACTCGGCGCCGGGCTGACGCAGCCCGCCATCTCTCGTGTTGCTCTACGTAACTTACTGTGCTGACGCCGCTTTCGAATCAGAAATCGAGAGCCACTGTTAGCAATACACGGGGATGTGATCCCGGAGCGAGACGTCCGGCAACACCCGTGCTCACGCGACCTTAGGGCTGCGACGCGTGCGGCGAGGGCTCGTGGCAGCAGCGGCACGCGCTCCTGGCGTATCCTTTCTTGAATCCATCCGGTCGCCCGACAACCGCGCACTCACCAACCGGTTGATCGATACGCCCGCCTCCGCCGCTTCCTGCGCCAACATACGATGGCGCTCTGGTGGAATGCGTACCAGAAACTTACCCGAATAACTGCGCGCGCTAAGTGGCTGGGGGATTTCCTCGCCTGCGGATTCCATATCCCCCACCACCGCGGCCACCACCCCCACAATGCCCTTGAGCGCCCCTTCCATCGTGTCGCGCAGCCAAGAGAGGCTCGGAAATTCCGCACACAGCCCTACAAACTCCTGATCCTCATCAGACCAGACGACGCGATATGTATAGTGCTTGTGGTCCATAGCTCACTCCTCCTCGAATTTGGCGATCGCCGCCAAAACCTGTTTGACCTGGTAGACCTTGGCCTTACCCGCCTCACCGCGCTGGATGTTCACCCGCGGGTCACCGGACCAAGGCATCGCGTACACGCGGTGGCTGGTGCCTTGTTGGCGGGGCGCGCCGAAATGGTGGTCGCACATCTTTGCCAAATCGGCATAGCGAACGTTTTGCGGTGCGCTCCGCATCTGCGCAAGCAATTTGGCAAAGTCTTTCATGTGCCTATATTAGTATCACTATTGATACTGTTGAATAGCTTTTCCACATGACGCGGCAACTGACACGCCGATAGCGCCCGCCCATTCCCGGTGAGGGGTTGGATGGTGTGTTGGCCGGGGGGGGCGCCAGAAACAAAAAACCCGCCTTTAGAGCGGGTTAGATGCATGAATTGGTGGAGAAGGAGGGATTCGAACCCTCGATAGAGCTATTAACCCTATACGCCCTTAGCAGGGGCGCGCCTTCAGCCGCTCGGCCACTTCTCCAAAACTGCCAGC
The DNA here is from genome assembly GCA_945862145.1 of Klebsiella pneumoniae. GTDB lineage: Bacteria > Pseudomonadota > Gammaproteobacteria > Pseudomonadales > UBA5518 > UBA5518. Next base: position 12,289 of record CAMAXE010000010.1, on the reverse strand, counting down.
CCACCCATACGGGGGAGCGTTGATACTTTCTGTCTTCCGTCTTCCTCTCGACTCACTCTGGACCGAAGCGCTCAGTCGTCCCGATGCTCCTGATTGCCCTGATTGCCCTGATTGTCCTGCTCATCATGAGATGGGGCAGCACCCCCTCCCTCGCGCTGAATGCGCTCATAAATCTCCTCGCGATGCACCGATACGGTCTTGGGGGCGTTGACTCCCAACCGAACCTGACTACCTTTCACACCAAGAACCGTGATCGTGACGTTGTCGCCAATGATCAGGCTCTCTCCGATTCGTCGGGTCAGAATCAACATGCCTTATGCCTCGAGCTGCCGGGTCTGCCCCTCGCCAGCTTGGAGCCAGTCTTGATGGGGATCCCGCTGAGCGGGCGGCGGAGTATAGGACAAGCATCGAAGCAAACCAATAACCCGTCAGATACAGTTCAAACCTCCTCATTGACAGGGGTATCGAGCCCGAATGCCGAGTGCAGGGCGCGCACGGCCAGTTCCAGGTACTTCTCCTCGATAACCACCGAGACCTTTATCTCCGAGGTGGTGATCATCTGGATGTTGATCTGCACGTCTGAAAGAGCCTTGAACATGCGGCTTGCCACCCCCGCGTGGGAGCGCATGCCCACCCCCACGATCGACACCTTTGCCACCTTCGCATCGGTAACCACCTCACGCGCGCCGATGCTCGGGAGCAGCTCCTGCAGGATGGCCGCAGCGCGCTTGGCGTCGTTGCGGTGCACCGTGAAGGTGAAATCCGTGCTCTGGCCCTCGGCCACATTCTGCACGATGACATCGACCTCGATGTTGGCCTCACCCACGGGACCGAGGATCCGGTAGGCGCTGCCAGGCGTGTCGCGCACACCCCGCACCGTCACCTTGGCCTCGTCGCGGTTGAAGGCAATGCCCGCCACGGTTGGCGCTTCCATCCGGTCTCCCTCCTCCATCGTGATCAGCGTGCCAGGGCCGTCGACAAAACTCGACAGCACCCGGAGTGGCACCTTGTACTTGCCGGCAAATTCCACCGAGCGAATCTGCAGCACCTTGCTGCCCTGGCTGGCGAGCTCCAGCATCTCCTCGAAGGTGATGCGATCGAGACGGCGCGCCTCGGGCACCACGCGCGGGTCGGTGGTGTAGACGCCGTCGACATCGGTATAGATCTGGCATTCATCGGCCTTGAGCGCCGCAGCCACCGCCACGGCCGTGGTGTCGGAGCCGCCGCGGCCCAGCGTAGTCACGTTGCCCGCCTCGTCCACCCCCTGGAAACCGGCCACCACCACCACGCGACCTTGCGCGAGGTCCTCGCGGATGCGGGCATCGTCGATCTCGCGGATGCGGGCCTTGGTGAAGGCGCTGTCGGTAAGTATGCGTACCTGCGAGCCGTTATAGGAGCGTGCCTCGCAACCGCGCGCGTGCAACGCCATCGCCAGCAGCGCCGTGCTCACCTGCTCGCCGGTGGACACCAGCGCATCGAGCTCGCGGGGCTCGGGATCTTCCTGGATCTGCGTGGCGAGCCCGATCAGGCGGTTGGTTTCGCCCGACATGGCCGAGACCACCACCACCATGTCGTGACCCGCGCGACGAAAGCCCAGCACTTTTTCGGCAACGGCCTCGATACGTTCCACGGTGCCCACCGAGGTACCGCCGAATTTCTGGACGATCAACGCCATCTCAGGTCCTCAACCCAGATTTCTGCCGCGACACGACTACAGGCCGAGTTTGCCGCGAACGAGACCCGCTAGCGCCTCAAGCGCCGCGGGCAGTGCCGCGACATCGGGGCCGCCGCCCTGCGCCATATCGGCCCGACCACCACCCTTGCCACCGATCCGCGCGGCGATATCGGCAACCAGATCGCCGGCCTTCAATTGCGCGGCCGCCGCGCCGGAGACACCTGCCACCAGCGAGACCTTGCCCTCCTCTACCGAGGCGAACAACACCACCGCGTCCCCGAGCTTCTGCTTCCACTGATCCACTGCGGCACGCAGGCTCTTGGCATCCGCGCCCTCGAGCTGCGCTGCCAGCACCTTGAGCCCGCCCACGTCAATGGCCGCCGCCCCCAGATCGATGCCACCACCGCCGCTCGCCAGCTTGGCGCGCAGGCGCTCGACTTCTTTTTCGAGCGTGCGGTTGGCGGCTACGAGTGCCTCGACCTTGCCAACCACTTCATCGCGGCCGCTGCGCAGCAGCCGTGCCAGCTGCGCGTTGCGTCCGTCAACCTCGTCAAAGAGCGCGATCGCACCGGCACCGGTCACGGCCTCGATGCGCCGCACGCCCGCCGAAATGCCCGACTCGGCGGTGACACGGAACAGCCCGATGTCGCCGGTGCGGCCCACGTGGGTGCCACCGCACAGCTCCACCGAGAAATCGCCACCCATGGTGAGCACGCGCACCTCATCGCCGTATTTCTCGCCGAACAACGCCATCGCGCCGCGAGCACGCGCGGTTTCCATGTCCGTGACCTCGACGCCCACTACGCTGTTGGCGCGGATCTGCGCGTTCACGATCTGCTCGATCTCGCGCAACTGCTCCCGGCTCACCGGCTCGAAGTGCGAGAAATCAAAGCGCAGCCGCGAGGACTCGACCAGCGAGCCCTTCTGCTCCACGTGCTCTCCCAGCACCCCACGCATCGCCGCATGCAGAAGGTGCGTGGCGGAATGGTTGAGTGCGGTGGCCTGGCGGATACCGGGCTCGACCTGCGCACTCACGCTGGCGCCCACGGCGAGCCGACCCGCGGTGAGCACCCCGTGGTGCAGGAAGGCAGCGCCCTGCTTGGTGGTGTCGCGCACCTCGAAGCGGGCGCCATCAGCGGTTTGCAGGATGCCGCAATCACCGGCTTGCCCGCCGGATTCGGCGTAGAACGGCGTACGATCGAGCACCACAATGCCGCTCTGGCCGGCCTCCAGCGTGTCGGCCAGCGAACCGTCTGCGGCGAGTGCGATCACACGCCCTTCGTCGTGCAGCGTCTGGTAACCCGTGAACACCGTGGCCGCATCGACACCGAGCACAGCCTGCCCGCCGCTCTTGAATTGGCTGGCGCCACGGGCGCGCTCGCGTTGGGCCTCCATGGCCTGTTCGAAGCCGGGCTCGTCGATGGACAGGCCGCGCTCGCGGGCGATATCGGCCGTTAGATCGGCCGGAAAGCCGAAGGTGTCGTAGAGCTTGAATACCGTCTCGCCGGGAATAACGGTTCCCGCAAGGGCCGCCGTCTCTTCTTCGAAAATGCGCATGCCGAGATCGAGGGCGCGGGCGAATTGCTCTTCCTCGAGCAGCAGGATGCGCTCGATCTGGGCGCGCTTCTCGATTAATTCGGGGTAGGCCTGCCCCATCGCCTGGCCAAGGGGCTCGACCAAGGTGTGGAAGAAGGCCTCGCGCGCGCCGAGCTTGTGGCCATGACGGCAGGCGCGGCGCAGGATGCGGCGCAACACATAACCGCGACCCTCGTTCGAGGGCATCACACCGTCGCTCACCAGGAAGGCGCAAGAGCGGATGTGATCGGCGATCACGCGCAGCGAGGGGCTGGAGAGATCAGCCGCGCCCGTGGCGCGCTGCGCGGCCTCGAGCAGGACCCGGAAAATGTCGATCTCGTAGTTGGAATGGACATGCTGCATCACCGCAGCGATGCGCTCGAGCCCCATGCCGGTGTCCACCGAGGGCTTAGGCAGGGGCGTCAGGACGCCATCTGCCGAGCGCTCGTACTGCATGAACACGATGTTCCAGATCTCGATGTAGCGGTCGGCGTCTTCATCCGGGCTGCCGGGCGGACCACCCGGCACATCCGGACCATGGTCGAAGAAAATTTCGGTGCAGGGCCCACAGGGGCCGGTGTCGCCCATCGCCCAGAAGTTGCTCTTCTCGCTGAGCCGCGTGACGCGATCGGCCGGCACGCCGATCTCCTCGATCCAGATCTTCTCGGCTTCATCGTCGTCCTTGAATACCGTGACCCAGAGCTTCTCGCGCGGGATTGCGAGCACGCCGGTCAGGAATTCCCAGGCAAAGTTGATCGCCTCGCGCTTGAAGTAATCGCCGAAACTGAAGTTGCCCAGCATCTCGAAGAAGGTGTGGTGCCGCGCCGTATAGCCCACGTTATCGAGGTCGTTGTGCTTGCCGCCGGCGCGCACGCAGCGCTGCGAACTCGCGGCGCGCGAGTAGGCTCGCTTCTCGCGGCCGAGAAACAGGTCCTTGAACTGGACCATGCCGGCGTTGGTGAATAACAGCGTGGGATCGTCGCCGGGCACCAGCGAACTGCTGGGCACCCGGGCGTGGCCCTTGCTTTCGAAGTAGGCCAAGAAGGCCTCGCGGATCTCGGCGCCGTTCATGCGGAACATCCCGTCAAAGGGGGCAGGTCAAGACCTGCGTGGATGAGGATATCCGTCAAGTATACGAGGGCGGCGGGCGCGGGCGCTGCCGGACAAAGCGTGAAGATTCAGCGACCTGCGCTCATTTACGCTCACGCTCCTCCAGCGTCAGCTGGCGCGCCTCGGACTCCAGCATGATCGGGATACCATCGCGCACGGGGTAGGCAAGCCCGCTCGTGCGGCACACCAACTCCTGGTTCGCTCGGTCGTATTCGAGCGGCCCCTTGGTGACGGGGCAGACCAGGATCTCCAGCAGTTTTTGGTCGAGCATTAGCGCGTGCCTCCGGGGGCAGACATGGGTGGTGGAAGATCCGGCATGGCGCCGGCCAGTAGTTGGGGATCGACGCGGGCATCCTTCCAGCTCATGCGCCAGTCGAGGTGCGGCCCGGTGGCACGGCCCGTGGCCCCCACGAGTGCGATCACATCGCCTGCTTCCAGGCGCTGCCCCACTTTCACCAGCACCTTGCTGAGATGCAGGAAGCTCGAGGACAGGCGGTGGCCGTGATCGATGATCACCGTGCCACCGGAGTAAAAGAGATCGGGCTCTGCCAGCGTGACCAAGCCCGGCGCCGGCGCACGCACGAGCGCCCCTACTGGCGCTGCAACGTCCACCCCGTAGTGCGGGCGCGAGGACACACCGTTGTAATAGCGCTGGCTGCCATAGACCCCGCTGATGCGGCCGAGGATAGGCCAGCTGAAGCCCGCAGCAAAATCCTCCCGCGCATCGTCGGTGGCACGGGCACGATCGACCAGCGCCTGCTCGCGGCCGATGCGTTCGAGATCTGCCTTGCTCGGCTCCATGATGCGCTGCGCGATACCCGTGACCTTCTGGACGTCGTAGTCACGCGTCTTGATCTCGAGCTCGCGCCGCTCGGAGCCGGCCACCAGGGTATGACTGGGAGGCGCATCGCGGTCGAAGCCGATCACGAACACGCCCTCTCCCGATACCCGCACCCGGCGCCCGTCCAACGTTATCGGCGTGCCCGGCGCTACCCGACCCAGCAACACCCCACCCTGCACCAGCGGGCCCTGCAACTCCAAGGCACGCAGGCCCGCCGCCGGCAGCAGGGCCAGCAGCGCGCAGAGGAATGTGGAGCACGTGGTTTTCATCGGGGCGAGTCTATCAAAGACCACCGCGCTAGGCCGCGATGCTGGCGCGGGCCGCAACGCCCGCACGGAGCAGGCCTTCTCCGCGGGTTCTCGCACCCGGGCCTGATACAGATTGCAGTAGCCACACACCGGGCAAGTGTAGGGGCGGAGCCTCACTTGCACGGTCGTCGCATCCTTGGGTAAGCTGAACCGGGTTATGCGACCCGGAGGGTCCGCCATGCGCCGTTCTGTGATGCTTTCCTCACTCATCACGGCCCTGTTTGCCATGGCCCTCGCCCTGCCCGCAGAGGCCGCCCGGCGCAGTCTCAGAGTCGACTTCGGCAACGAGTGGGGCGGTTTCCCGGCCTCGGAATGCGATCCATCCCAGGTGAGCGGTGCGCAGTTCAAGTGGCGCGGATATGCATTCTCCGGCTACGCGCCACTCGTCGTCGGAAACACGAACTGCCAGAGCGCCACTGCACTGTCCGCGGCGCAACTCTTCGACGCGGACTATGCGCCGATCGTGGCGGTCATGCGGCCGGGGGAGACGATCACCGCAACGCGCACGGCCTTTTACTCGAGCACGGACGATTTCTGCTGCTTCAACACGGGTGATTCAGGTTTCCAGTGGATTTTCTTCTCCCTTGATGACGCCATCATCGTCGGGCTCTTCGGCCCGGTGAGCGATGTCGGCAACCTTCCTGTCGACGCGACGACGACATTTTTGCGCTCTCCCGCCGGCGAGACGCTCTGGTCGGGCGACGGTTTCAGCGGCGAGTGGCTCTGCTTCCGTACCGACGGCACATTTCTCGGCGCGGTGGCGAGCGCGGACCTCGCCACCTGCAGGGGCGGCCTGGCGACGGCGCCGCGTACGCCCTCCCTGCTCGCCTTTCCCGACCTGAACGAGAACGGTGCCGCTGACCTCGCGGTGATCGGCAACACGGGGCCTTTCGTTGCCGAGGTCCGCGACGGATCGACCGGTGGGCTGCTCCGGGAAGTATCGTTGCTGAGCGCGGACTTCCGGATCATAGCTGCCACCGCAGCACCCGACAGCGACAATGACGGCAAACCCGAACTCGTCGTCCTGGGGGAACGCCAGAGCGACGGACGCGGTTTCGTCAGGACTTTGGATCTTCCCGTTCCCGACACGGTCCGCACGATCGCTCTCGGAGCCGGTTACCGTTTTCTGGATCTCGTGAGCGTCGGCGATGCAGACGGCAATGGCACGGTCGATGTCGGGGTTCTCGCGCGACGCCTGATCGATGAACGCGGCGAGGTGCTCACTCGCAACCTGAGCGGCACCGCGTTCGGTGGGCGAACCCTGCTTTCGGCCACCGCAGAGCCGCTGAAAATCCGCCGCATACCCGATACCGACGCCAACGGTCTTGATGAGTACGCCGTGCTGTTGCGTCGGCGCTCGGACGGGCGGGCCATGGTGCAACTTGCAGAGGGCAATGCCGCTCTCGCGAAGCCCGCGTTGTTCTTCTCGGCGGGACGCGTGCCACTGGATCTCGCGGTGCTGCCGGCCTCCAGCGCATTTGCCTCACCGCAGCTCGCGGTGCTGATGGCCAGGGGTTCCACCTTCCCCAACGTGGTGGAGTTGCGCAGCGCGCTCGGCCTGTCCGGGGTGTTCCGGAGTTACCCGATGAGCGGTTGTGCGGCTACATCGTTGCGATCGCGCGCCGATATCGACGGGCTTGGCAATCCGGGCATTTCCCTGCTCGGCGTCTGTCACTCAGACGGCTCCCTTCGGGTCGAGACGCGCAATGTCCCGGGTGCACCCGGGACCCGGTACGGCCTCTACCCCGCCAGCTACACCGGGCTCGGCCTGGAACTGACCGACGACCTCGACAACAACGACGTGCCCGAGACGGCCGTGCTGCAGCGCCGTGCGTCGGATGGCAGTCTGCGGGTGGTGCTGCGCAACGCCGCCGGCATCGCGGCAGGCAGGGCAATCGGGTTCTCCCCCTGATACCTGTGGCGGAGCGCGCACTCGGGGCATTGCGTCATTCGTGCCCTCGGCGCCCGCGACTCAGCTGCCGCGCGGGATGATCCCCGCCAACTCCCGCGCGCGCCGCGCGTACAGGTTTTTCTCTCCCCACCGGGCCACGATGGTTCGTAGTGCCTCCCCGCTGCGAACTGCGTCCGTGGGCGGAGCGCCGCAGGCTGCCGCCACGAGTTCAGCCTGCCGGCTCCGCCAGTGCTCGGGTCCGTATTCCGTCCGGTTTGCCTCGATCGCCTGAGCGGCCAGCCGCAGACCGTCCTCACGCCGGCCCGTGGAGCAGCGGATGTCCGCGAGATTCGCGAGGATCGGTCCCAGCATCGGGTGCTTGTGGGCCAGCGCGATGTCCCGCGCTTCCTCGAGGAGCTTGCCCGCCTCGGCTGTGTCGCCTTGCCCGGCGCGCGCGAGGGCCAGGTTGTTAAGCGTATAGGCCAGTTCGTCGAAACCCTCGACCCGCACGTTACGGTCGATATCAACCGTCTCGCGGAACATCTGTTCGGCCTCCTTGAACCTCCCGTCCTCGAGCTCCAGCAGGGCGAGGTTGCTGAGAAAGGTGGCAACCTCGGGGTGTCGCTCACCGTAGACCTTGCGGCCGGAGGCGAGCGCCTCGGTCCAGAGCGTCCGCGCCGACCCGGAGTCGCCACTGCGGTAAGCGGCGCTGGCACGCAGATTGAGTGCCACCAACGTGTCCGGGTGATCCCGACCGAAGTGCGCTTCCAGCGCGCGATAGGCGCCCTCCAGCAGCGGAATCGAGGAGGCAGGATCGGGTCCGAGCTGTTGCATCCTGCCGAGGCCGCCCAGCGCCCGCGCCCGCTGCACCGGCTCCTTCGTCGCGTCGTTCCCGAGTTCCGCGAGCGCCTGCTCGTAACGGGATAGTGCCCGGTCGTCGTCACCGTCCTGCCAGGCGAGATCGCCCTCCAGATTCGCGAGTCGTGCGCGCCGTTCAGCGGCCCCGCTTGCCTCAGCGGAAATGGTGGTTCGGGCGAGTACCTCCCGCGAACGGTCGTACTCTCCCATCGCGTAGAGCAGGTCGGCCAGTTCCCACTGCACGTCGAAGCGCTGCGCGGACTCCTCCGGGCCCGCGTCCCGGACGCTCACCTGCCTCTCTGCGAGCAGCAGCAGCTCCTCGGCGCGGCGGTAGATGCCCAGCCCCGTGTAGACCTCTCCCATGGTGCCGAGGAGCCGTGATTTCACCAGCGGCTTGTCGATCCTCACGCTCTCGATCCGTTCGACCCCGCGATCCAGCACCTCACGCGCGGTGATGGTGTTGCCGCGGGCCTCCCCGGGTTCGGAGACCTTGAACATGGACACCATGAAATCAGCGGTCTGGCGCGAGGTGCTGGCCTCCATCTCTGCGCGCGCCTGCGCGGTGCGGGCGGCGTCGCGGGCAACGATCGCCTGCCAGGCGAGCAGGGCGAAAACCGTGGACAGCGCGAGGGATGCAATACCGAACGCGGTCCAGCGCTGTTTCTGACGACGCAACTCACGTTGCCGGAGTTCGTCGAAACCCAAGCCCAGCACGGAGGCGATCATCTTCAGGCGCGCGTCATCCCGCGAGTCCCGGTGCGGGCGGATGTCCGCGCAGAGGGGTTCCGGGGCGCCGTCATCGAAGAGCGCGGTCGGGAAACACTCACGTTCCGGGTCCGCCGACATCGGGTCGCCGCCCACGATGATGCAGAAAATCCTGTCGCGCCTGCCGAGTGCGGTGAACTGGCGGATCTCGGCATTGACCCACTTGGAGCGCGCGCCATCGGGCGAGCAGATGACGATCAGGGCAGAGGCCACCTCGATAGCATCCCGCACGACCTGCCCGAGGTCTGCCGCAGGCGTCACCTCGTCGCGGTCCCTGAATACCGGTTTGAGGCGCTGGCCGGAGACCGCGACGGCTCCCGGCTGCGCGGGGTGCTGACGCAGGTGGCGCGGGATGCGGTAGCCCTCGAGAGCGCGGCGCAGCCAGCGGGCATGCGCCTCGTCCTTGTGGTTGTAGCTGATGAACGCGCTGTATCGCAACGCTCAGCCCACCAGCCGGTAAAGGACGAGAGTGCCCGCATCCTTCGGCAGCGTGCGCTCGCCGAGACGCTCGAAATCGAAATCCTGCACGCCCTCTGCGGCAGCGAGCGCGGCGAAAGCCTGGCTGCAGTAGATCTGGCCTGGTTCCGCTACAGGCTCTATCCGGGCGGCGAGGCTGATGTTGGTCCCGACGAAGGTGTCCTTGGGGAAAACCGGATCGGGAATCCGGTAGACCGGACCCGCGTGCAGTGCGATCCGCAGCGACAGAGACTCACCGGGGGTTTCGTGGATCCAGTCGGAGGAGGCCGTCAGCCGCCGCAGGCCCACAGCGAAGCGGCAGGCCTTGAGCATGGAATCGAACACGCAGAACAGGCCATCGCCCCAGGTGTTGAAATCGAGCGGACCGTAGCCACCGTGGCGGGCCGCCTGGATGATCCCCGCAAGTGGTTGCAGGTACCCGGTCACGAAATCCGGCAGTGTCGTCTCATCGAGCCGGCTGAACTGCGCGACGTCCGCGAATAGCACCGCACAGACCTGTTGCGGCGGCTCACGGTCGAGCGCGGCGCGATGGGGTGCGGCACCGATGCCGGGCGGAGGGCTCGCCGCCAGCAGTATGTCCTCGACGTTACGGGGCCGGAGTTGGGGCAGGTACCGGATCGGGATGCCCAGCGAGTCCGCGAGCCGCACCAGGCTTCGCGTGCCGCCCGGCGCATCACCCGACCAGCCGTCCCACAGGGTGAGCAGGCTGATGGGCAGCCCCTCGTCGCGCGCCTGCATCATGCCCATGCCGAGGAACACGCGGTTGCAGCAGTCGCTGGCGGAGGAATTGTCCCGCGGTCGCTTATCCCCGAGCATGAGCACGCTGCTCACGCGATCGCGGATCCCCGCATAGCGCTGCATCCACGTACTGCCCGGCGGTTGCTGGAAATGCTGCGCGGGATCGGAATTGGCAGGCACTTCTATGCAATCGAGGATGAACTGCTCCTCGGCATAGGGCAGCACGATGTGCACCTCTGCGCCCCGCGCAAGCATCTGCTCGATGAAAAGGATGTCCGCGCCGCAGGCGGCGGAGCTGTAGCCGACGCGGGCGTCCATCTCCTCCAGCGCCGCGGCAATGGCGGCGATCGACTCCTGCTCTTTCTCCGGCGGGAACCGCGGCACGTAGGCGGGAGGAACGCGTCCCGCCTTGTCCATCATGTGACCGGTGAAGATAACGATGCTGGCCATGATGTCGCCCTGCGCGAGGATGTCGCCACCAGACTACCGCGCGGTCTCGCGCGACCGCGTGACCGGCATGCGGGGTAGAGGCTAAAGGCAGGCGCGCACGCCGGCAACACCAGATAGCGCGGGTACTGCCACCTTTGCAACACACGCCGCACCTTGAGCGCCCACCTCACCCTACCCCGTCACAGGTTTTTTACGGATACTGCCCGCATGCGACCCAAACTCGAAAAGGCTCCGTCCGGCCCGATCCACATCACCGCCGAGGGTGCCGCACGGCTGCGCGCGGAGCTTCAGCAGTTGTGGAAGATCGAGCGCCCGCAGGTCACGAACGCCGTGCACGAAGCGGCCAAGAACGGCGACCGCTCGGAGAATGGCGATTACATCTACGGCAAGCGGCGCCTGCGCGAGATCGACCGCCGCGTGCGCTTCCTCTCCAAACGCCTTGAGCAACTCCGCGTGGTCGACGAACTCCCGCAGGACCGCGAACGCGTGTTCTTCGGCGCATGGGTCACGCTGGAAGACGGAGCGGGCAAGGAGTTTTGCTACCGCATCGTGGGTCAGGATGAATTTGACGTCGGCAAGGGCTGGATCAGCATGAACTCGCCCATGGCCCGCGCCCTGCTCGGCAAACGACTGGACGACGAAGTGCGCGTCCACACGCCCGCCGGCGAGCGCGAACTCCTCATCGCACGAATCGCCTACGAGGCACCCGCGTGAGTACGACCGCACCGACAAGACCCCGCGTGGCGCTCTTCGTGAGCTGCCTCGTGAACGTGTTCCGTCCCGCCGTGGCGGAGGCGTCCATCGCCCTGCTGGAAGAAGCAGGCTGCGAGGTAGAGGTGCCGCTCGCGCAATCCTGCTGCGGCCAGCCCGGCTACAACGCTGGCGCCATCGCCGCAGCGCGGCCCCTGGCGCAGAACCTCATCCGCTGCTTCGAGGGCTACGACTACGTGGTGGCGCCCACCGGTTCGTGCGCAGGCATGATCACAGAACACTATCCGCGCCTGCTGGCGGAGATCCCCGGCTGGCACGCGCGTGCTGCTGCACTCGCCGCCAAGACCTACGAACTCACGCAGTTCCTCCACGCGGTGCGGGGATTCGTGCCCGCGTCACGCGCCCCGAAGCCGGCCGTGACCTACCACGACAGCTGCGCAGGCCTGCGTGAACTCGGCATCAAGGCCGAGCCCCGGGCCCTGCTCGCGGCAGCGGGCGTGGCCGTGCAGGAAATGGAACAGGGCTTCGTGTGCTGCGGCTTCGGCGGCGCCTTCTGCGCCAAGCTCCCGGATATTTCCATGGCTATGGCAGACGAAAAACTCGCCCATGCCGCGGCGAGCGGCGCCGGCACGCTGATCGGTGGCGATCTCGGCTGTCTGCTGCACCTCGCCGCCCGCGCCCGCGCCACCGGTGTGGATCTGCAGTTCCGGCACGTAGCCGAGTTGCTCGCTGATGCCCATGTCGCGGGCATGGCCCGCTCCTACGGACCAGAGGACGCGGGGGCAGTTCACGCCCACGACAAAACAGCCGCTGTAGGAGCGGGCCACGCCCGCGACAAACAAGCAGATGCAGGAACGCCCAACGCCCACGACAAAACAGCCGATGTAGGA
>CAMAXE010000009.1 GCA_945862145.1 Klebsiella pneumoniae | reverse complement strand
CTGTTCCGCCATCGCAAGGTGCGGTATCGCGGGATCGAGAAGAACACCGCCCAGCTCTACACGCTGTTTGGTCTGGCGAATCTGGTGCTCTCGCGCAGAAAGCTGTCGCCGCATTGTGGGGTTACTGCGTCTGCAGCGTGAGGAATCGGGCGAAACAGCCCGGAAAACGGGCTGAAAACGAGGCGCGAAGTCATGGAATTGGCAAACCGGTGCGGTAATCGCGCTATTCCGGCGACTTGGTCGCTGATCTTGCCTCGCGTTCGCGGAAATCATGAATAGTTCAGCGTCTCCCTAACAGCGGCGGCCAGAGCGCGATGCCCAACAGGTTGACGGAAAACCCTGCAGCCATTGCAGCAACGGAGGGCACGCGCAACACACCGAGCATCCCAGCGCGGGGATCGAGCAGACGTACGCCCACCGAGAAATGCAGCAGATTGCTCACGATGAACAGCATCACGGCAGCAGGCAGCGCTTCCTGCCCCCAGGCCAGCACCGCGAGCGGCAGGCCGATGTTGGCGCTGTTGTTGAACATCATCGGCGGCACCAGGGTTTTCCAGTCGAGCCGCAGCATCTGCGCCACACCCCGGCTAATCAGCCCGCACAGCACGATCAGCAGAACGGCGCAGAGCGCGAGCGGCAGGTATGTCCGCGGCTCGAAGGTGCGATCAGACAGTGCCGCGAAGACCAGCGCCGGCACGAAAACATCCATGTTCAGGCGGTTCGCCACCGTCATCTCGGGCGCGTGGCGGCGGGCATAGGCGTAGCCCGCGCCCACGATCACGAAGATCGGGAACAGGATCGACACGATGCGGATCAGCGTCTCCATGGGTGTGCCCGGATCACGCGCCCATACGTGCTATCGGGCGGGACCGCAGTTGTCATGGACATGTCCTTAGGGGATTCAGAGCTCCCCCACCTTCAGCACGATCTTCCCGCGCGTATGCCCGCCCTGTATCGCCGCATGCGCAAGCGCCACGTCACGCAGCGCGTACTCCTGCAGCGGCGGCAGCGTGATGTGCCCCTCCACCAGCAGGCTCGCGATCTTCGCGAGCTGCGCGCTACAGCCAACGTCAACCATCGTCGAGAACACGCGGTTCACGCCTTTTGCAGCGCCTGCTACGGCCGCCGCGGGGATATCGCCATCGTCGGTGAGCGTGGGGATGCTGACGAAGGTGCCACCCGTGCGCACCATGTCGAGCCCGTTCGGGATGGTGCTCGCGCCCACCGCGTCCATCAGGTAGTCGAGTCCGCCCGGCGCCCATGCCGCGACGGCCTCGGCGATGTTCTCTTTGCGGTAATCGATCACGCGCTCCACGCCGAGAGCTTTGAGGTATTCCACGTTCGGCGTGCTGCAGGTAGCGGCAACGCGTGCGCCGGCCCAGCGCGCGAACTGCACGGCAAAACCTCCGAGTCCGCCCGAGCCACCGTGGATCATCGCCAACTGGCCCGCTTGCAAGCCGCCGCGATCGAAGAGCCCCTGCCAGGCGGTGAGCGCGGCCACCGGCAATGCCGCGGCCTGCGCGAAGCTCATGCCCTCGGGGATGTGCGCCACACGATCCGCGGAGGCGATGGCGAACTCCGCATAACTGCCCTGCCCGCCCTGGCCGTGGTTGGTCGGCGTGAACACGCGGTCACCGGGTTTGAACGCCGTGACGGCCGCGCCCACCTTGTCGACCACGCCTGCGGCATCGAAGCCGATGACACAGGGAAATGTGTAGGGCCTGAAGGCCGCCAGCATGCCCTGCCGGTTTTTCCAGTCGGCGGGGTTCACGCCGGCATAGGCGATGCGGACGCGGATGTCCTGTGGCCCCGGTTCGGGCGTGGCGATCTCCGCGTAACGCAGGACTTCGGGGCCGCCGGTTTCTTCGATGATGACTGCAAACATGGGCGTGTCTCCTGGTGTGTTCAGTTGCCTTCGCCCGAGGCCACGATGGCCGGGTGGGCATACGGCGGGATGACGGGGTCCTCGATGCGCTCGCGGCCATCGAGGGTGTGCACAGGGAGTCCGTGCGCAAGCGGGAAATGCAGGCTGTAGGCACACAGACCCGTGCGCTCGCTCGCCGGCAGGTGGCAGAGCGCGAGCCCCGTCTCGACGATGTATTCGATGCGCTCCGTCGGGTATTGCTCGGGGATCAGGTCACTCGCACCCGGCGTGCGGATGGCGGTGCTGGGCGCCAGCATGTTGACGGCGATGTTGTGCGGCAGGAGTTCGGCGGCAAGACCTTGCGTCATGCGATGCACCGCGGCCTTGGTAGCCGCATACACAGTGGCGCCGCCGTGGATGGCCCAGTCGTCATAGGGCCTGCCGGGGGGCTGCGCCGTGACCGAACCCAGCACCACGATCCAGCCCGCACCGCGTTTTTTCATTTCCGGCACGGCGGCCTGTATCAGCCGGAAGGGCGTGCGCAGGTAGTGCCCGATGGTGTGGTCGAACATGTCGAGTGGCATGCTTGCCACCGGCGCGTACTCGGCCTTGCCGCCGCTGTGCACCAGGATATCCAGGCCACCGGCAAGCGCCACCGCGCGGGGCACCAGCGATTCCACATCTGCGTCGTTCTCGATGTCCGCCACCAGCGGCATCGCCCGCCCGCCTGCCGCTTCGATCAACGCGACCGTCTCGCGCAGCGTGCCCGCGTACTGACCTGCGGTATCCAGGCTGCGTGCACTCACCACCACCGTGGCGCCCTCGGCGGCCAAGCGTTGCGCCAACGCGCGGCCAATGCCGCGGCTCGCACCGGTGACCAGTGCGATTTTGCCGTCGAGTATCTTGCCCATGTGAGTGTTTCCCGTTGCAGCGGTTGATGATTGGCGAATGCGGCCGGTCAATGCGTGATGACCGAGGCCTCGAGCGGACAAAAGGCATGACACAGCGCGGTGTCGATGATCTGCACGCCGGATTCCGGATCAAAGGAGCGGTCCACGTGCGCCCAGTGGTGCGGGTGGACCATGTAATCGACGGTGAGCCCGTCGAGCGTCGCGTATTCCTGCTCCCACACATAGCTCCACGGGGCAACACCCGAAGCGTCCCAGTCGAGCGTAATTGCGCGGCTCAGCCGCCAGTTACGGATAGCGGGAATTTGCGCAGCCATCTCCAGCGTGTCGCGCTCGAAACGGTCCTGCGCTTCGGGTGACACATCCGGCAGCAAGCGGAACAGCGCCGTGCGCTTGATGCCATTGGCGAGATCAGGTGCGCGTGCTCCCGCGCCGATAGTTCCCAAGCCCAGTGCGCTCACCGCGCGGCACTGCGAGCCGATCAAAGGCAACACCCGCTCGACCCACACACCGGCCGCACGCGCCGCCTCCGCAGTCGCAGGATCGGGATAGACCAGATCCAGCGTGAAATGCCCCGCGCCATACTCCGGCACCATGTTCTGTCCGATACGCATGGTGGCAAGGCCCGGCAAGGCGGCGCAGGCATCGGCGAGTGCGGTTGCGAAGGCGTTGATGTCTTCCGCAGTGCAGGCCTCGCGCAGATACAGCTGCGCGGTCTCACGCCACTGCGCGGGGGATGCGAGAAAGCTCGATACATCCTGCGGGCCCTGCAGATGCGCATCTGCAGACACCAGAAAGCGGCGCTCGCGCGCAATGACGAAGGCATCCACCTCCCGCCAGAAGGCCGCCACGGCGGGATCGCCGGAACGGAAACGCATCGCCCAGAAGGCGCCGGCATCCGGCAGCGACCAACGCAGCCACAGCGTGTTGCACTGATCGGCGAGCGCAAGCGGCGGCGAGACGAGCTCTTCCTCCAAGCGCAGGCCACGCGCCAACGCGCCGGGCACATAGCTCTCGCGCAGCAGGGCGCGCAGACGCGGGAGTTGGGTGGGAGCAACATCGATACGGTCGAGTACGGTGATCACGCGGGTGCCTCGGGAATGGTGCTGGAGGTCGAGTGACGGAACGCCAACGGGCTAGAACGAACCCAGCATCTGCTCCGCGCCCGGCGGCAGCTCCGGCGTGGCAAGTGCGGCAAGATAGGCCGCGCGCTGCTGCGCCATGCCCTGCGTCATCTCCCGGTGCGTAGTCACCCAGAACTCCCCCGCCGCCAACTGACCGAAGATGCGCCGCGCGGCCTCCACGCCCGTGATGCCATCGCTCTCCAGCATCGCGCGCATCACTTCGCGATGGTGCAGGGCCATGGGCTCCTTCACGGGCTGCGTGTCTTCGAAGATCTTCGTCGCCACCGGCCCCGGCAGGATGGCCGAGACGATGATGGGAGCTTTTTTCACGAGCATCTCGAGGCGCAGGCACTCGGTGAAGGACAACACGGCATGCTTCGAGAGGATGTAGGCGGCCTGCACAGGCATCATCCCCAGCCCGCCCACCGAGGAGGTGTTGGCGATCCACGCGGGCTTGCCGGCCGCGAGCATCCGCGGCACGAAGGCACGCACGCCGTGGATCACGCCGTGGATGTTGATGTTGAGGGTCTTCTCCCAGAGCGCAGCGGGAATCTCCCAGATGAAGCCAAGCGTTTCCACGCCCGCATTGTTGACGAGCAGGCGCACATCGCCCCACGTCTCGTGGACAGTGGCGGCGAGGCGATCGATGGACTCGGGGCTGGAGACGTCCGTGTGCACCGTCATCGCCTCACCACCCATGGCGCGGATGGCCGCCGCCACGGCTTCCATGCGCGGGACAGAGATATCCGCCAGCACCACCTTCATACCGAGGGAGGCCGCGTGCAGCGCCAGCCCCTCGCCGATGCCGGAGCCGGCACCCGTGATGACCGCGACACCGCCTTCGAATGCAGCGCGTTCCTGATCCATGCGACTCTTCCTCTGCAAAACGATTACTCTTCAGCCAGACTTGCACAGCGGCAGGCTCGGCGCCTGCTCCATCCGGATGAGGATTTTAACCCGTGCGCGTCATCCGCCTCGATCACGTGAACATCCACACCGAGCGCTTCGACGAGAGCCTTCGCTTCTACACGGAGATGATCGGGCTGGCGAACGGACCCATCCCCGGCGCGCTGGCCGCGCCTGCGGGGGAAGCTCCACGCGGGGCGTGGCTCTACGACGCGGGCGGGCACCCGATGCTGCACCTGATACGCAGCAGCGCCCACACGCCCGATGCGAGCATTCCCGCAAGGCTCGATCACTTCGCCATCGCCTGCGAGGATCCGGAGAGCTACGCGGAACTCTTCGCGCGGAACGCCGTTGCGTTCCAGCGGGTGAGCTACCCGCAGTTCGGGATATTCCAACTGGTGGTGCACGACCCGAACGGCATCAAGATCGAGCTGGGTTTTTCCAGACCGCTGCCCGCCTGAGCGCGCCTGACTCACGCAGCAGATGCCTCGGGTTCGGGCGGGAAATGAAGCGGAATCCCGACGTCATAGACGCGTGTAAGCAGAGCGATGAACGCCGGATCCGTGATCGGATCGACGGGCATCT
This sequence comes from Klebsiella pneumoniae, assembly GCA_945862145.1. GTDB lineage: Bacteria > Pseudomonadota > Gammaproteobacteria > Pseudomonadales > UBA5518 > UBA5518. Next base: position 122,565 of record CAMAXE010000009.1, on the reverse strand, counting down.
CGAACACCTCTCCCCGCGCACGAAGATCGTCGATGATCATCCCGATGGCCTGCTCGTGCGTGATGTCGTCGGTGTGGTCCCGCGTGCGGCGCAATTCCTCCATGTCCATGTACACGTTCGCGCCCCAGTGTACGAGGAACCGGAATTCCGCTTCGGGCACCCGCTGTATGACGACATCACCCGTGCGGATGCGCCAACCTCCGGGCTCGCCCGGATCAGCCTCCATGACGGAGTCGAACGTCAGCCCCGCGGGCCGGCGCATATTCGCCGGGCCGTTAGTCTGCGCGGTGTGGTACATCATCTCGTTTTCAACGACTGCTGCACGCCCCCACATCGGTGCCGCGAGCACGCTGGGCTTCTCGTGGGGACCATCCGGCCAATACACGAAGCCCCCACCTACCGCTCCCCGGTAGTACCACGCTATCACCTGAGCCCGTCGAGCCTGCCAGCGCCTGAACAGCCCTGTCTTCACCATGACATTCATGAGCCAGATCGGCGTGTTGTCCAGACCGAGGCCGCGGAAACGGGTGGCATCGACGTGCGGCGCACCAGCTCCCGAGCAGGGGCCCTGGATATTGAACAGCATGCCCTCCGGTTCGGCATAGCTCGCGCCCCAGTAATCACGCACCAGGCGGAGGAACCGGGGGTTGTGAAAACAATCCTCGATTTCAGGCCGGATGCAGGCGCCTCCGTACGAGAAGTAGCCCCGGAATGTGGGAGAGAGAAACATGTCGAGCGTGGGCGTCACGCCCTCCGGCACCATGCCAGCGGTCGTGGCCACGAGTTCTTCGGCCGACTTGAAATGCTGGGAGATGATCAGCGTCCAGGGCCCTTCACGCCGCACCACGTCGAGCATCCGACTGTGCTGTTCGGGAGTGTATGCGTCATCGACGATCCGGGGCGCGGCCACCGGTCTGAATGCCCGGGCACGATCAATGTTCATGCGGAACTGCTCCTGGACGTACACGATGGATGGTGGTGGCACGGCCGGGTGATACCCCGCCAGAAGCCGGACTGCGGCATTAACTTATCACAAAAGTATTCATGCCGGACATACATCCGCGCGGCGAGCCGGACCTGCCGGCGCCGGTGTTTCACGACGAACGAGAGAGGGCCTTGCGCGATAGGTGGGAGGGTGCACTCGCGCGAAGGAAAGTCCGACCGGCCTTGGCTCCCGGACCGCTACCTGCTGCGACGCATCGGGCGGCGCGGCACCGCGCGGGATTTCGGCAGCTTTCGCTCGATATTGGCCACCAGATCTTCGAAGCCTGCGTCCATCACATCAGTGCCGCTGATTTGGCCCTGATGCTTGCGCATGCTCAGGAAATGAGTCTGTTCTTCTGCATCCAGCTCGTCAAGGCGAGATAGCGAGGACTCGGAGTGGAAACCCGCGTCGGTGACCTCAGCCTGCACCAGGGCGTGTGCCTGGCAACAGAAGAGCCAGGTATTCAGCGCGAGATCCTTACCCCGGAAGCCAAGCTCCTGGAACACCACACCCGGCACGCGCGTGATGCGCAGCCAGCCGGCGGAGGTCTTGCCGTCAACACCGGTGATCTTGAACATCACCGGGTACTTGCCACCCAGTTCCCGCAGCGTCCAGAGCCAGTCACGGAGAGTTTTCTTCCAGTCCTGCCCGGGCTTGGGCTGCGGCATGCGGAACTGCTTGGCGATGTGGTTGGCCAGTTCCGCGAGCAAGGCTTCCCGGCTGGGAAAATAGGTGTAGAGCGCCATCGAAACGGTGTCGAGCCGCTCTGCGACCCGGGCCAGCGTGAATCCCTCTGCGGACACCTCCCGCAACAACACGATAGACGCGTCGATGATCATCTCGGGCGAGAGCCGACGCGGACGCCCGGCACCACGCCTCGGCTGACGTTGTGACGCGGTCTCCGGCACCGCCGGCGCCGTCCTGGCGGGGCGATTGGCACCGGCTGCGGATTTCACGGGGCGTGCCATCGTCAGGTACTCATGCTGGATCAGGGCAGCCGGGATAGTAGCAACAGCAAGGGCTGCAGGTATCGCACACACACCGGTATCCGGCCTTGCCCGCGGCCGCAGGATCAGCCCGGGCCCACACGTTCCATGCCGCAGATGCAGGAGACCTGATCGCTCGCGCGGAAATCGTTACGGGCATCGCGGCGCTCGGGTGTATCGTTCACCCATCCCGCAGGAGGACACATGCGATGGATCCGTCGACGACCCTGCAACGATTACTCGACGAGCGCGCGATCTCCGTGCAGCTCGCCACCCTCGCCCGCATCCTCGACACCCGTGCGTGGGAGCGTGTGCCCGAGGTGGTGGCGAGCGATGTGAGCTTCGACTACACCGACAGCGGAAGCGATGTGCAGGGGCGCGAGGCCTTGCTCGCGAATTTCCGCCGCTATCTCGACATCTGCGGGCCAAGCCAGCACCTGCTCGGCAGCCTGATCGTGGAGGTGGATGGCGACCACGCCGTATCGCGCTGCTACGTGCAGGCGCGCCATCGCTGCACGGATCCTGCGGATCCGCGACTCTTCGACAGCAATGGCGAGTACGTGGACCGCTGGGAGCGCCGGGCAGAAGGCTGGCGCATGGTGCACCGGCGCGCGATCTGGGCAAGCATGAGCGGGGATCCCTCAGTGATCGGCTTCGGCGCGTAGGCGATCAGGTGTGCCGGGTTGTCGCGGGCATGGCCCGCTCGTACGGGAAGACGTCAGAGTCGCGGGCATGGCCGGCTCGTACGGGAGGACGGCACTGGAATCAATCGAGCGATTCCGCCCGGGGCCTCTTCCCGAGAGCGGCTTTCTTCCGTGAAATCGTCGGTAACGATTTCACGGAAGCGGCAGCCTCGGCACAGGGATGTGCCGAGGCGTGAGCGAGCGGGGAGAGGCCTCGGGCGGAATCGCGGGTGCTGCGTCAGGACCAATCGCGGGCATGGCCCGCTCCTACGGGAAGCGGCTTGGCGGCTGCGTGAAAACTGCTGCACGCATCAGCGGCACTCCGAGAGCACGTCGAACGCCGCTTGCGCCATTCGCGCATAACCGCTCGCGTTGGGGTGGATGGTGTCGGAGCGCAAGGTGTCCTCGGCGAGGACATCCCCCACCACCTCCGGGATGACGCGCGTGCCACCATCGGCCAGTTCCTGATAGATCTCGTGATCAGACGCAAAGCCCACCGCAGCGGAGAGTGTCGGCTTGGGCACGGCGAACACCACGGGCCAGGCGCCCGCCATCCGCACTTGCCTTAGGATTGCGCCGAGGTTGGAGCGCACCGCCGCCTCATCGACACGCCGCAGCAGGTCGTTGCCACCGGTGGTGATGAGCACCACGGCCGGCGCATTCGCCGCGATGGCCGCATCGATGCGCGCGAGCAGCCCGTCGCTGCGCTCGCCGTCCACGCCCATGTTCAGCACTTGCACGGCAGCGCGCCCCGGCGATACCCGCAACAAATCCTGCAACTGCTCGGGATAACCCCGGCCATCGGCCCCGTAGCCTCGCGTGATGGAATCCCCGATCGCGAGCACCTTGGCATCAGCGCCGAGGCGGCAACTGCTCGTGGGCGGGTCACCCCCGCAGGCACCCAGCAGCAGCGCAAGAAAGAGCAGGCAGGCGCGGCGCATCAGACCCCGGCCGTCTGGCTGTCGGGGTGGTGTTCGCCGAAGACATCGCGCATGGCGTTGCAGATCTCGCCGTGCGTGGCGAGCGCCTTCACGGCCACCAGACAGGGATCGACAAGATTGGCGCCCGAGCGTGCGGCATCGCGCACGGCAGCAAGCGCTGCGTCTACGGCAGCCTGATCACGGCGAGCACGCAGCGCCGCGAGCTTGGCGATCTGCTGGGTTTCCATGTCATCGGCAAGGCGCCAGATCTCCAACTCGCGCTTGGGCTCTTCGGCCACCAGATGGTTCACACCCACGAGCTTGCGGCGGCCCGATTCCATCTCGCGTTGCCGACGGTATTGCTCACGCCCGAGTTCGCGCTGGAAATAACCCTGCTCGATCGCCTTGCGCGCGCCACCCATGGCGAGCACGCGCTCGATCTCAGCGTGGGCACCGTCCTCGATCTTCTTGGTCAGCGATTCGACGTAATAGGAGCCGGCGAGCGGATCGGTGGTGTCGGCCACGCCCGTTTCATGGGCCACCAGATGCTGGATGGCCGCGCCCACGCGGATCGCGTCGCCCGAAGGCAGCGCGTGTGCCTCGTCGTGCAGTGGCGTGGTCATGGCCTCACCGGCTCCGGCCAGCGCGCAGGCGGTGGCCATGATGGCGAGACGCCCGATGTTGTTCAGCGGCTGCTGCAGCGTGAGCGAGGTGGTGCTGGGCGAGGTCATCACGCGGAGCTTCATGGCCGCCGGTGCGGTGGCGCCGTAACGCTCCTTCATGGTCCGAGCCCAGAGCTTGCGGAACGCGCGCAGCTTGCAGATACCCTCGAAGAAATCCATATCGACGTTGATCACGAAATGGAAATACGGGGCGACGGTATCGATATCGAAGCCGCGTTCGAGCATGGCATCGATGTAGGCCATGGCGATGGTGATCGCGAAGGCGATCTCCTGCACGGGGTTCGCGCGCGCCGGCTGCAGTTGCGCGGCGATGATAGAGATCGGCGCCCAGTGGGGTTGGTGGCGCACGATCCACTCGAAGCAATCGGTGGCGACGCGCAGTCCGTGCTCGGGCGGATAGATGTAGCGCCCCACGCAGGTGTACTCGATCAGGATGCCGTTCACGATATGCAGCACGAAGTCCTTCGGATCCACGCCGCGGGCCTCGAGTGCGGCGATGATCATCGCGAGGTTCACGGGCTGCGGCGCGTTGCACACGCTCATCAGGTATTTCAGTTTGTCGAAGGGCAAATCGAAGGCCTCGACCATGTCCTCAAGGCTGTCGAGCGCCATGCCCGCGCGCCCCACCTCGCCCGCAACCAGCGGGTTGTCGCTGTCGTAGCCGTTGGTGGTGGGCAGGTCGTACTCCAAAATCAGGCCCTGCAGGCCCTGGTCCAGCATGTAGCGCGCGCGCTCGGCCCAGGCCAGGCCGCGCCCGAAGCCCGTCACCTGCGCCATGGTCCAGAGCCGCGTGCGCTTGCCATTGGGCTCGGTGCCGCGCGTGAAGGGGTACTGGCCGGGGAAGTTGAGATCTTTCTGGTAATCGAAGCCGGCCTCGGCCAGATCGAGCGGCGTGTAGAGCGGCGCGACCTCCCAATCGAGCGCCTGCGTGCGGAAGGCGGGCTTGCGCTCACCCTCGGCAGCTACAGAAGGCCCGCGGGTGCCGGACTCCCAGCGTGCGCGGGCCTCGCGGAGTTCCTCCCGGCGGGCGGCGTCGGTATCGAGTGCTGCACCTGCCGCGCGCTCGCGCGGATCGTCGATCGCTTCGCCCATGGTGGACTCCCCCTGCTGGTGTTGTGGGCTATGGTAGGCCGGGGGGTGGGGGCTTGGCCAATGCACGTGGCGCAAGGCGTTATGCTGTGCCGCAACGCACGCCCCACGGACGCCGCTCATGATCGAACTCGCCCCCGGCATCCAGGTGCAAGACAACGAACTCGACTGGAGCGCGATCCGCGCGCAGGGCGCGGGCGGGCAGAACGTGAACAAGGTGTCGAACGCCGTGCACCTGCGCTTCGACGTGGGTGCCTCCTCCCTGCCGCCGGAACTGAAAGATGCCCTGCTCGGGCTGCGCGATCACCGCGTGAGCGCCGCAGGCGTGGTGGTGATCAAGGCGCAGCGCTTCAGGAGCCTGGAGAAAAACCGCGACGACGCGCTGAAACGGCTGCAGGAACTGGTGGCGCGCGCCGCGCACAAGCAGCCCCCGCGCATCGCCACACGCCCCGGCCGCTCGGCGCGCGCAAGGCGCGTGGATGACAAGAGCCGGCGGGGGCGGGTGAAGTCCCTACGCGGGCGGGTGGATGGGGGGGATTGAGGCCCCTACTTCGAGGCCGCCAGCCCCGGCCCGAACGCCATCTCGAGCATTGCATCGGGGCCCACCATGCTGCTCAGCACGCGAAAGCGCAGACTGAGCTTTGCGGGATCGGCCACATCACGCACCCGCAGCACGACGCTGCCGTGGGCAGGAACGCGGATCACCGCGGGGCCATCGTAAAAACCTTCCGGGCCGATCTCCTGCAGGGTGATGTGCAGGGCGCCGGTGTTGCGCAGCGTCACCGGCAGCAGCGTGGTCTCGGGGTCGTAGGGGGCGGCCTCGACGTGCAGCACGCTGCGCAGCAGCGGCTCCACGTTGCGCGTCAGGCCCACGTAGGTGTCTTTGTACACGGCCACGGTGTCGCCCTTGAACAGCGCTTCCCGCACCGCCGGCGTGCTGCGTTCGCGCGCCAGCACCAGCGTTGCGGTGCGGTGCCCGCCCGCACTCAGTCCGGCTTCCCAGTCGAGCAGCCCGTGCACATCGGAGGTGCCGAGGATGGTGAGGTCCTTCTGCTCGGCGATGCGGAATGCCTCGGGCGAGACATCCGCCATGTTTGCCACTTCGATGCCCTGCAGCAGGCCGTCGGCGATCAGTTTCTCGTGCATGGGCGTGAGGCGCGCCACACCGTCGGGCGTCTGGTCACTCCAGTACGGGTGATTCCAGAACGTGAATGCGCCCTGGCGCTTCGCCTCGCGGAAGGCGTCCATCGGATCTTTTTTGAGTAGCTTGTTGGCGTCCGCGAGGAACACGGCGTTGCAGTGCCCGGGCGGCATCTCGCGCGTGATCTCGGCGCCATTGATCACCACCAGCGGCTCGCCCGGTACCCGCGGGCTGTGGTAGGGGTCGGTCACCTCCTGCGTGGCGATCTCGAAGGAGCGGTTGCGATCCTTGTGCGGGATGTCGGCGAGGTGCGGCTGGTACTCGATGTGTTCGGTGGGCGCGTAGCCATAGAGGCCGTCGCGCTGCGCTTCCTGCACGCGGATGCTGGGCCAGACCTCGCCGTCGGAGAACACCGAGTGGGTGTGCAGATCCACTGCCAGCACCTGACGGCCATCGGGCAGCGGCGCGAACTCGAGGCGGCGGATAGGACTGAGGGGCTCTGCAGCCTGCGCGCAGGTGCTAAGAAGCAGGGCGATGGCCAGTGCTCGGAGTTTCATCAGGCATGCCTTGGGAGGGGTTCGGGGCATGCTAGCCCGGGGAGATGAAGGAAATCCAATACAACTGCTGCCGGCGCGGCCCTCAGGCCCTCACAAACCCCGCCCCGGAGATCAACGGCAGATCTGCGTACGTGCGGATGCCCGAAGCCGCAGCTGTCCCAGGTTTCCTTCGAGGCGTAGCGGGTGGCATCCACGCTCTCCAGCAGGCAAATGTTGTCGATACGGTCACAGATGCCGCGGTGGTGACGGTATTGATGCCGCGCTCGAAGGCTCCAGATGCGGATTCGCGTGGATGGCGATCACGGCACGGTGGCCGACGTTGCCCATGGCCCACTGCACGATCCGGTACTTGCGCATGCGCGCCCCCCAAAATAGTGTGTTGAATTCAGCCCGGCACCGTGAAGAACCCCTCACCCACGATGTGAACGCCGCCGCCCACGTCGACGCGCCAGCGGTCGCCATCGACGGCAACATCGACCACCAGCGAGCTGGGTCGCCCTACGAACTCGCCCTGGGACACCACCACGCGTCCGGGCATACCGGCCAAGGCGTGTTGCGCAAGATAAGCGCCAAGCGGGCCCGCGGCCGAGCCCGTGGCAGGATCTTCGCCCACCGAGTCCCAGCGGTCGAACATACGCGCCATCACGCGGCCCTCGCCCTGCACCGCGAAGAGATACAGCGACTCCACCTCGGCCGCGCCACACACCGAGCTGCAGGCAGCACCCCGGCGCTGCGCGCGGCGCAACGTTTCCTCATCGCGCACCGGCACCATCAGGTGCGCGATACCGGAACTGCCGGACATCACGGGTAGTTCCTCGATCAGATCCTCTGGCTCCAACCCCGCTGCGCGTGCCACCGCAGCGCGATAATTCACCGGCGCGCCGAACACCGGAGCAAGTTGGCGCATCGAGGCCATGCCAGCAGCGAGGTCCACGCGCACCGGGATCTCGCCCGCGGTGCAATGCTGTGTGAGTTCCGCGGGCACGAGCCCCTGCGAGGCGAGCGCAAAGGCGGTGCCGAGCGTGGGATGCCCGGCGAAAGGAAGTTCGCTGGCCGCCGTGAAAATACGCAGCGTGTAGCCGGTGGCATCGCGCGCGGTGACGAAGGTGGTTTCGGAGAAATTTATCTCGCGGGCGAGGGTCTGCATCATCGCCGCATCGAGGCCAGCGGGTGTCTCCGAAACCACGCAGAGCTGGTTGCCCCGGAAGGGCGCATCGGCGAAGACATCGAGCAGGTGGAAATGAACTTTCATGGCGGGGCCCCGGTACTGCAAGGCCGCTATGATGCCTGCGCTGCGGGCCTCACTGCCACCGGTGCGCCCACCACCCGTCGCAGCCATAACCATGCCACCGTGCACAGCACCGAGCCGGCCAACAATGACCAGCGGCTGCCCGCCAGCGCGAGCACGCTGCCAAACACCGCGATCCCCACGTTGGCCACGTAGAAATTGGTACTGATCAGGCCCATGACGCGGCCCGAACCCTCCGCGGTGAAACGCTCGATCATGTACTCCGGGAAGCTGGTGTTGTTCAGGCTGATCATGACGCCAAGGGCCGCGAACACGAGCGGCACCAGCGGCAGCGGCGTGAGCACCAAGAGCCCCAACAACACCGCGAAAGAGGCCGTGCCGACGTTCAACAGTGCCACGCTGCCGAAGCGCGAGCGCAACCGCGTCACCACGAAGGCGCTGTTCAGGATCATGGCGGCGGTCATGAACACCGTGAGCCAGGCGATCTCCTGCGGACCGCTGCCGAAATACTCCACGATCCACACCGGGTAGAACTCGTAGCAGGCGTTCAGGCCGAGGGTGTAGAGCAGGTGGAAGATCAGCATCTGGCGAATGGGTGCGTCGCGCCACAGGTGCAGCGAGTTGTGCGTGTTGGCGGTGCGCCAGAGCGATAGGGCCGTAGCCTTGGACCGCGGCTGTGCGGTGTCGAGCAAGGTGAAGTAGGCCACCACCGCGCAAAAAAGCAGGGCTGCGCCCGCCAGCAGAAACACCGTGCCCATCCCGAGGAACATCAGGTACCCGCCGATCAGCGGGCCAGTAAGCCAGCCCGCATAGGTGGCGGCGAATACCATCGCTATCGCCTGCGAACGGCTGATCTGCGGATGCAGGTCGAGGGCGATGGTACGGGCGACCGCATCGTTGCCCTCACAAACGCCGGTGAGGAATCGGGCCAGCAGAAAGAACGGAAAGCTGCCGGCCGCCACCGCCGCAGCCGTGGCCGCATAGCCCACACCGCCCAGACACAGCGTGACAACCAGCACCCGCTTGCGGCCGAAGTGATCCGAGAGCGCGCCGAGAAAGGAACTCCCCAGCAGAATGCCCAGCGGATAGACCGCAAGCAACGCTCCGAGCAGGAGCTTGGGGTGGATGCCGAGAAAAGCCACCAGTTGCGGATCGCCGTCACCGGCCAGGTAGTACGGCGCCAGCATGGGAAATGGCAGCGCCACGCCCGCCGTGGCGAGAAAACTCACCAGCATCACGGTCACGAGTGTGGAGCGCGCGCTCGCCATGAAGACAGGCCGATTGAGGGACGGATCGGAGCATACGCGAGCGGCGCTCAGATCTCTAAGTGCAGCCCCCGATCTACGCCCATGGACACTCCTGTTTTCGCTCGATGCTAAAGCGGACCCTAGAACAGATCCGGCCGCTGCATGGCGTCGTGGCCGCCATCGACGAACAGCACCGAGCCGCACACAAAACCGGCCTCGGGCGAGAGCAGGAACGCCACTGCATCGGCCATGTCGCCGGGCTGCCCGGGCCGGCCGATGGGAATGCTCGCCATGAACTTGCGGATGGCCGCACCGTAGGTGGGGTCGTTCTCCACCGCCGCGGTCATGGGTGTCTGGGTGTAGCCCGGGGCGATCGCGTTCAAACGCACACCCTCGCGGGCCCAATCCGCGGTGTGGCGACGCATCCAGCGCGTCAGGGCCCGCTTGGAGCCGGCGTAGGCCCACTGCCCGGCGATCCCTGCGGCGAGTTCGCGGGCGCGTGGCTCGTCATTGGCAAGCATCGCCTCGAGGTAGTTATCGTCGCTCGGCCCGGGCGCGGAGTTCGAGGAAATCAGCACCACCGCACCCCGGCGCGCCACCAGCAGGTCGCGAAGCCCTTCGAGCAACTCAACGCTGCCGAAATAATTGACGCTGGGAATCAGCGCGCGATCGGGAATGTGGCTCGCCACGCCCGCGCAGGGCACGAAACCGTCAAGGCCCTCCAGCGCGAGCGCGCGCAGTGCGGCCAGAGCGGTCTGACGTCCCGCCGGCGTGCCCAGATCGGCGATGACGTCTGAGTCCTTGATATCCACCACGATCACGCGGTGCCCGTCGGCCAGCAGCATCGCGCGGATCGCGGCACCGATGCCCGTCGCACCACCTGTCAGCGCGTAGATGCCCATTACTTCATGCTCCGGCAAAGTAGTGCTGAGTGTCCGGCGCCAAGCTTATGCGCAGCGGCCCCCGCAGTGGAATCGCCCGGAGGCCGGAACCTGACCTCGTCCGCACGGCGGATGCAGGCATGCGGGTGTGGCCCTACAGTGCGCGGATCAACCTCACAGGCAATTGGAGAACGGCACGATGGGCATGCTCGACGGCAAGGTGGCTCTGGTAACGGGCGCGGGACAGGGCGTCGGACAAGGCATCGCGCTCGCACTCGCCGCCGAGGGCGCGCGGGTGGCAGTGACCGGACGCACGCTCGCCAAGGTAGAGCACAGTGCGGCCCTGATCGCTGCACGCGGTGGCGAGGCGCTGGCGCTTGCCTGCAACGTGAAAGATCCGGCCGCGCTGGCGCATGTAGTAGATGCCACGGTGGCACGTTTCGGCGGCCTGAACATCCTCGTGAACAACGCGCAGGAGGTGCCGCTCGGCAAATTGCAGGACCTCACGGACGCGCAGGTCGAGGCGGGCTGGGAGTCGGGACCGATGGCCACCTTCCGCCTGATGAAACTCTGCCATCCCCACCTGAAGGGCGATGGCTCCATCGTGAACCTCGCGAGTTCGGCGGCGATGCGCTGGGACATGAGCGGCTACGGCGCCTACGCGGCGGTGAAAGACGCGATCCGTCAGTTCACCCGCGCCGCGGCCTGCGAGTGGGGCGTCGACAATATCCGCACCAACGTGATCCTGCCCCATGCGACCTCACCGGGCCTGAAAGGCTGGATCGACGCCAACCCGGCAGAGGCCCAGGCCTTCTTTGCCACCATCCCGATGCGCCAGGTGGGCGACTGCGAAACTGATATCGGGCGTTTCGTGGCGATGCTCTGCTCGCCGGCATGCCACTACGTGAACGGCCAGAGCATCGCACTCGACGGCGGGCAGGCCTATCTCGGCTGAGTCGGGGCGTTCTACCATGCGGCGGTGACAGGGGCTTTCGGGGAGTCGCGCGATGGAATACTGGCTGGGGATCTTCCACGAGGACAACGCGCAACTCAAAGCCATCGCGCGGGCTGCTGAGCAGATGGGCTTCACCGGCATCGGTCTGCCCGATCACGTGGCCATGCCGAAGGGCTACACCACGATGCACCCCTCGGGCGAGCGCCATATCGAGCACGACACCTGCTTCCCCGACACGCTCATAACAGCGGCCACCCTGCTCGCGGTGACCGAGCGGCTGCGCGTGATGAGCTACATCTACGTGCTGCCCATGCGCGAGCCCTTCAGCGCGGCCCGCCAGGTGGGGACGCTCTGCGAGCAATCCGCGCACCGCTTTGATTTTGGCGTGGGCGCGGGCTGGTGCGAGGACGAGTTCCGCATCATGGGCCAGGACTTTCGCAGCCGCGGCGCGCGCCTGGACGAGATGCTCGAGGTCATGCGCGGATTCTGGGAACACGGCGAGCTCGCCCACCAAGGCCGCTTTTTCGACTTCCCGACCGTGGGCATGGAGCCACGACCCTCGCAACGGGTACCCGTGTGGATTGGCGGCAAATCACGTGCGGCACTCGCCCGGGCGGCGCGCCACGACGGCTGGCTCGGCATGAACTACCCCATGGACGAAATCCGCGGCCTGCTCGCCACGCTGGCGGAAGAACGTCAGCGTCATCTGGACGCCGGCGGCACCGACCACGGCAACTTCCGCCGCTTCGTGATCCCGCTGGCCATGCCCTCGAAGGCCGTGTACGAGGAACTCGCCGGCTGGGGCGTCGATGGCACGGTCGTGATGCCCTGGGGCGTCGAGAACCCGGAGTGCGCTACGCTGGACGCCAAGCTCGAGGCCATGCAGCGCTTCGCCGACACCTATCTCTGACGCCGCAGGCACCCACCATGATCCGCATGTATTTCAACACCCAGGTGCGTTTTGGTTTCGGCGTGATCGAGCAACTGCCGAAGGAGCTGAAAATCCTCGGCCTCGCGCGCCCGCTGCTGATTACAGACCCCGGGCTGGTTGCCGCCGGCCTTGCAGCGCGCGTGCTCGCACTGCTGCCCGCAAACAGCCCGGTCTTCAGCGATTTGCCGGCCAACCCCGCCACCGCGCACGTCGCGGCCGCCGCGGCCTGCTTTCGCGACAACGGCTGCGACAGCATCGTGGCGCTGGGCGGGGGCTCGGCGCTGGATCTCGCCAAGGGCGTGGCGCTGATGGCCACCCATCCCGGCGAACTGCGCGACTACGACACCATGAAGGTGATCCGCAAGCAAGGCCTCCCGATCGGCCCGCAGGTCGCCCCGATGATCGCCATTCCCACCACCGCCGGCACGGGCTCCGAAGTCGCAAATTCCGCGCTGATCATCGTGGGCCCCGGCGAGAAGATCCTGCTGAGCCACAACCACCTGCTGCCGAGGCTCGCCATCGCGGACCCGGAGTTGACGCTCAGCCTGCCACGCGCGCTCACCGCGGGCACCGGCATGGACGCGCTCTCGCACGCCATCGAAAGCCTGTGCTGTGTGAACGAGAACCCACCGGTCAAGGCGGTGGCGATCGACGCCGCGACGCGTGTCTATGCCCACATCCGCACAGCCGTGGCAGAACCCGGCAACCGCGAGGCGCGCAGCGAACTGCTGATGGGGGCCGTGGAAGCCGGCATGACAATGGCCAATGGCTTGGGCGCGGTGCACGCGCTCTCGCACGCGCTGGGCGGACTGCCCGCGCCGCAACTCCACCACGGCACCGTGAACGCAGTGCTCCTGCCCGCCGTGATGGAGTTCAACCGGCCACACTGCAAGGCGCATTTCGCGCGCCTTCACGCAGCCCTGGGTCTAGCGACGGGCGTGGATGTGGTCGACGCGATACGCGCGCTGAACCGCGATCTCGGCGTTCCCGCGGGACTCGCGGCGATGGGCGTTGGCGAGACGCTCATTCCGGCTGTAGCCGCGGCGGCGCTGCGCGACATCAACGCCCTGACCAATCCAGTGCGCCCCACGGCAGAGCAGTTCGCTGCCATGCTGCAGCAATCGCTCTGAGTCACCCACACCGGCCACCGCCGCGGCCTGTCATGACGAGGCCCGCCGCCATGAGCACGCACCCCTCGGCCGCGGCCGCGCTCGACGTGAAGCAGCTCGGCACCTTTGCCGCGGTGGCGAGCCTCGGCTACGTGTTCTGGGTTTGCGGGGCAATGGAGATGGTCGAGCGCCTCGCGTGGTACGGCGCGCGGCAGGTTTCGGGGCTGTACGCCACCGACGCCGTCTCGAACGGCGGACTCGGGCTGGTGGAATCGGATCTGGGTCTGATCTTCGCTGCATGGGCCGTAACGCAGACATTCGTCCCGGTGTTCACGGGGGGCATCTCCGACCGCATCGGCTACAAGGAAACTATCGCACTGTCCACCGTGCTGAAGATCGTGGGCTACCTGTTGATGGCCACGCTGCCCAGCTTCTGGGGGTTTCTTGCAGGAGCGGTGGTAGTGGCCTGCGGCACCGGGATATTCAAGCCGGGCCTTCAGGGCACTATTGCGCGAAGCTGCAGCCGCGAGAACAGCTCCGTGGCCTGGGGAGTCTTCTACCAGACGGTGAACATCGGTGGGTTCATCGGTCCCATTCTTGCCGCGCACCTGCGCCAACTCGCCTGGGCGAACGTGTTCTACGCCTGCGCCGCCATCATCGCGCTGAATTTCCTGCTGCTTCTCTGTTACACCGAGCCGGGCAAGGCCGAGCGTCTGGCACGCCAGCAGGCACTGGCGGCCAGCGGGATGGCTGAAGAGCCGCTCTGGCGCGCGAGCCTGCGCGAACTGCGCAATCCCGTGCTGCTCTGGTATATCGCGCTGTTCTGCGGCTTCTGGTTTATGTTGATGATCCTCTGGGACGTGGCACCGCTCTACTTCCGCGACTGGGTCGATACCAGTTCTCTGGTGAGCGATGTTTTCGGGCCCGAGGGCACCCGCAGCCGGGCCCTGATCTTTTTCTTCGGCCTCGACAACGGCGGCACCCGCATGCTGCCCGAGGGGCTGGTGAACCTGAACGCCATGCTGATCATGACCACCTGTTTTCTGGTGGCAGGCCTCGGGGCCCGACTGCGTGCAGCCAACGCCATGGCGCTCGGCACCTTCCTCGCGTCCGCATCGCTGCTGGTTTTCGGCGGCTTCAACGCCGCCTGGGTGATCGTGGCAGCGCTCGCGGTCTTCAGCGTGGGGGAGATGCTCTCCAGCCCCAAGAGCAGCGAATACGCCGCCAACATAGCCCCCGAGGACTGCAAGGCGATGTACCTCGGTTTCTCGCAGTTGCCGATCGGCGTTGGCTGGACGCTCGAGAGCTACCTCGGCCCCACGCTCTACGGCAAGTACGCCTCACGCGAGACCATTTCGCGCGTCGCACTCGGCGAACACGGGCTCGGCCCTGCCGACATCGCCGCCATCCCGAACGGCGAGGCTTTCAGGCGACTGGTGGAGCTGAGTGGTCAGCCCGCCGCCGCCCTGCAGGCACAGCTCTACGCCGCCAATGACGTGGGCTCGCTCTGGTACCTGATGGGCAGCGTGGGGCTCATCACGGCATTCGGGCTGTGGGTGTACGGGCGATGGACCTACCGGATCGTCGCGCACTGAATGCACTCGCGGCGGGCAATCCCCGCCCCCCCTTCGCCACGTACAACCCGCCTATAACCGTGGAGCCAGCCCCTGATGCCACCGTCAACCTCACGCACCCCCGCGCCAGCACTGCTGCTCGGCCTGGCGGGGTTGATTCCCTTCATTGGCGGCGCCCTGCTTCACGTCCTCACCCACGATCCGCGCTGGCTCCCGGCACTGGCAGGCTATGGGGCGGTCATCCTGTCGTTTGTGGGGGCGGTGCATTGGGGCTTTGCCGTTCGTGATGCACCCACGGGTGCGGCGGCATGGTGGCGCTTTGGCTGGAGCGTGGTGCCCGCGCTGATCGGCTGGATCTGTCTGCTCCTCGAGCCCGCGGCGGGCGTACTGGGGCTCGCCGGCGCGCTGGTGCTCTGCCTGCTGGTCGACGAGGCTTTCGCGCGCAACGACCGACCGCCCGCGTGGTTCATGCCACTGCGTCGCCTGCTCACCGCTGGCAGTGCCACCAGCCTGCTCGCCGCCGGACTTCTCTCGTGAACGTGGAAACGAACGCTACTTCTGTCGACTGGGACTCGTCCGAATTCGCAGTGTCCCACGCCAGCGGCATCATCACCGTCACCGACGCCAACACCACGCTGGGCTACTGCCGGTACGGCGATGACGGCGAGGTCGAGTACCTCTTCGTGCAATCAGCCCGACGCCGCAAGGGACTGGCCATGCGATTGCTCGCACTGGTGGAGCAGCAGGTGGGCAGACCACTGCGGTTCCGCGATCCCCTCAGCCCAACGGGGCGCAGATTGGTGGACAGCTATTTCAGGGCGAGGCCCGCGAGCTGACGACTCGCTTTTTATGCCTGCGGCGCCAGCGAAGCGCCAAGCGGATCATCCAGACGCCGACGGGAGCGAGAACCAGGGCAACCGCCACGCCCCAAGCAACGAGCAGCCTTGCGAAGCCTTCGGGCATCTGAATGAAGGGGCGCAACACCACGGCAGCGACCGCTGCAGCCACCACGGCGAGCAGCACCAACCAGAGGCTTCCCATCAGAATCAGTAGCCGACTCAACACAAACCCTCGCTTCAACAGTTGGTGTGTCCACCCCGACCCCGAACATGCCGCACCAACGCGGCGGCTGCCTGGAGCGGACAACCCCAAGCAGATAGCCAAGCACCACCAGAGGTAGCCCCGGACGATAACTACCACCCAAAATTATGTCAAACAGCTGCGTGAGTGCGATCTGTGAGTGAGCCGCCATGCGGTTTGGGGTTACACAGATCGTCGCCGTACTGAAGCAGAATGCCTATAGACCCGTCATGAGGCCCGTCAGCGCCACGGGTACTCGATAAGAACCTGTAACATCAACGATTGCACTGACTCGGGGGACAAATGGACAAAGACGATGCCAGGCTCGGCATGGATCGAGCCATATCCAGGCGTGCGTTCATGAACGGTGTGGCCGCCGCTACCGCAAGCGGACTCGTCCCGGCGCTGGCGTTTGCCAACACGCCCGGAACGGCAAGCACCGCTGTCACGGGCGATTACCCGCCACTTCGAAGCGGTCTGCGTGGCAGTCATCCCGGGTCCTACGAGATCGCGCACCAACTCGCGTGGGCCGGCAGAGAGGACTGGGGCAGCCTCGATACCTCCGACACTGTTGTCTATGACCTCGTTGTGGTCGGCGCCGGCATCAGCGGTTTGACCAGCGCCTACACGTTCAGCAAGCAAAATCCCGGGGCACGCATACTGATTCTCGACAACCATGATGATTTCGGGGGCCACGCGAAGCGCAACGAGTTCCAGATCAACGGCAAAACACTGCTCGGTTACGGCGGCGGCCAGTCGCTGGAAAATCCAGGCCACTACAGTGACTTCGCCAAGCAGCTCCTGTCCGACCTCGGCATAAATCTATCCCGATTCAATACCGCATTTGACCAGGAGTTCTTTCGCCGAAATGCGCTTGGCGGAGCAACTTTCTTCGCTACACCTCGTTTCGCGGAAAACCGCCTCGTATGCTACCCCCTGATGGATTACACCAAGTTTCTGCCATTGGCACGGCCTTCGTTGTCCGTTGAAGACGCCGTGCAACAAATGCCGCTGAGCGAGAACGCGCGGCGTGAATTGCTGATACTGCTGCGATTGAAAGGCGATCACCTGAGTGAGGTGCCTGCGGCCAAGCAGGAGGAATATCTATCAGGCATAAGTTACAAAGACTTTCTTACGCAGCACCTTGGCGTGCATGACACGGAGTTGTTATCCGTACTGCAGGGGCTGACCTGCGACGAGGCGGTGAGCATTGAGGCGGTTCCTGCGCTGGACATCATGACGTACCTCGGGTTGCCAGGGCTCAACGCCACGGCACTGGCCGATATCAACGCGACGCGAGAGCCCTACATTCATCATTTTCCAGACGGCAACGCGTCAATCGCTCGTCTGCTCGTGCGCAAGATGATCCCACGCGTCGCGCCGGGATCGACGATGGATGATATCGTCCTGGCGCCATTCGACTATTCCAGACTCGATGAAAAATCCTCGAACATCCGCATTCGACTGAACAGCACTGTCGTGCGTGCGGTGCACAACGGGAATCCTCGTTCGGCAAAAGATCTTGCAATCACCTATGTCCGCGGCGAGCAGGCGTTCAAGCTTAGCGCGCGCAGCTGCGTGATGGCAGGGTACAACGCGATGATTCCCCGCATCTGTCCTGAGCTTCCGGAAAAGCAGAGCGCGGCACTGGCCTTTGCGGTGAAATCCCCGATCGTCTATACCAGCGTGTTGCTGAATAACTGGCGTGCCTGGAAACAACTCGGCATCGGATTTTTCTGTGCACCCAACTCGTATTATGCCGTCAGCATGCTCGATTTCCCGGTAAGTATTGGCGGCTACGAGTTTTCGCACAATCCGGACGAACCGATTATCGTGCACATGGAGCGCTTCCCGAAAGGCGATGACATGAACGCGGCACCCCGTGATCAATACAGGGCTGGCCGGCGCGAGCTTTACGCCACATCGTTTGAAACCATCGAGCGCGAAACGCGAAGCCAGCTTGCCGGTGCATTGGCCGGCGGTGGCTTCGATCCGGCAAACGACATTGCCGCGATTACCGTGAATCGATGGGGTCATGGCTATGCGAGTGGGTACAATTCAAAATTCGATCCGGATTATCTGGAAAGCGACTACCCGCATGTGGTGGGCCGGGCGCGACTGGGCCGGATAGCGATTGCCAACTCCGATGCCGGTGCCGAGGCGACTCTCGACACCGCGATTGACGAGGCGCATCGGGCGATTGAAGCATTGCGCGGTATCTGGAATCGTTGAGCACTGGCGGATAACAATTTTGTTCAGTACGCGCCGATGCTTCGACCATTGATGCGTCGCGTCGTGGCGTCGGGCCGACCGCTGGCTGAGAACAATCCGGACAACTTCAACTGCGTCTACGATCAACCTGAATGCGGCAAGGCAGATGAATTTCTGCGCACGATTCGAAGTGCGGTGTGGGTCGATTTGCCGGCAGCCGTGACGTCTTATCCGCTCACCCAGGAGATGGTCGATCGGCTCGCCGGCGCAGGTATGCCGGGGGTGTTGCAGACAGCGCTTAACGCCGATCCGTCGCAGTGGCTCGGCACGCGCTTGTGGGATGACACCGCTGCCCTGTATCTACTGGACCGCGACTGTTCAACGCTACTGGCGCGGATTTCGAACCGGCCTTCGACGAGCAAACCCTGCCAGCAAATGGGTGAAAGCGATCAACGCTACCCCTGCGCACTAGCATGCAGACGACGAGACGCAGCGTCTCCGAAGCCTATACTGCAGTCGCTCAGACTACGATTTTCCCAACGGAGGGATTGGTGAGCTTCATTGAAGAGTTAAAACGACGCAAGGTCATTAAAACAGGGAGCATTTACTGCGCTGTGGCGTTCGCCTCAGTTCAGGTTTTTCCACCGCTGGTCGATGCATTCGACTTACCAAAATGGCTGAACGTTGGTCTGTTTCTGAGTCTTGCGGCAGGTTTTCCGATCATGTTGCTGGTGGCTTGGACGCTCAAAATAACCCCGGAAGGCCTACGCCGCACCCCGCCAAAACCTGCATCCATGCCCAGCCAGACTCCACTTGGCTATGTCGCAGGCGCACCGCGGACCGGCCATCGGAACCCACCCTGTATTCACGTCGAGCCTTTTCGAGTACTCAGCGACAATGACAACGTTAACGCCATTGCCGAAGGAATAAGAGCGGAGATCGACGGCGCGCTAGTGCGAAATTCGGCCATCACGGTCCTGTCTGCAGATGCCGGAAATGCCGACTTTGTCATACAAGGCACTATTCAGTCTGCCGGCAACCGGCTGTGGCTATCTTTCACTCTCGTGGAATGCAGCTCCTCGACCAAGCTCTGGGCCGAACGGTTCGACCGCCAACTGGAAGACTTGTTTGGTCTCGAAGACGCCATCGTGTTGTCCGTCACTGGAGCCGTTCGCAGCCGCATCAAAGCGGCGTTGTTCAGCCAACTGCGCGACACCGAGGATGCCAACCTCAGCGTGCCGGAACTCTTGAACAAGGCCGCCGGCATTTTCCATATGGCCACCTTGGAGCGCAGCGGAGTGGCGGTGGCAAGCTTGCGCGCCGCGGTCGCGCGCGACTCTGATAACGCAATGGCCCACAGCCTGTTGGGCTTTGCGTTGTTTCGGGTGGCGGAATACGAGCCCCTGGCCTTGGCCCCGCACGCCATCACAGAAATGCTGGTACAGGCGAATCGTGGGGTGGCACTGGATCCGCGTAGTTATGTTGCACGCACGGTGAAAGCGCTCGTGGCGCAGGATGTACAGGGCGATTTTCACCTCGCCCGGCAACTGGCAAGCGAGGCACTGGTGCAAAACGGTCACTTTGCACCGGCCTTGGCGCTGCTGGCCATTTGCGATATTCAGCTGGGACCAGCAGATATCGGCCTAAGGCTGTTACGCAACGCCATGGCTGCCGGCGCGGAGGACGCAAGCCACCCGCGCTGGCGCCGAGAACTGGCGGTAGCTTATTGGTTGATTGGCGATATTGCGGCAGGAAAACAGCTAGCGACGAGCCTCTGTGAAGAGGCCCCGGAGGTGCCGCGCAACGTGTTAGTGCTGATCGCGCTACAGGCCGCGAGCGGCGACATAAAAGCAGCGCAGCAGCAAATGGCCGCGCTGTTGGCGCGCCTGCCCGGTCTCACGCTGAGTTCAGCACGCCTGCCGCGCATCCACGATTTGGCCGCATCGCAACGCTTCAACGCGCTCTTGCAAGACGCCGGAGCCAAGTAACATTTTGTCGTCAGCACCCACCAGACCCGGCTCCGCACGGGAGATCAGATCGGGCTTACCGAAGATGAATGGTCACTGCTGAGTGGCACGCTCGCCGCATCAGGGAATTTTCCGCTCCCGGGAGGCCGGTGCCGGCGCAGCGTCGGAGAACCAACGCATCCTGTACGCGTGGATGGCTGTGGAGCCGAGCCTGCGCATCAACCGGCCGTTCACCACGATGCCAACCGGCGCCCCGATGACCGGTACGAGCTGAGCGAGTTTGGCCACGTCCATGTAATCACGGTACTCCTGCTGGAAGGTCTGCCAGTCGAACGCGTCGATGGAGCACGGGAGGCTCTCCGTGCGCGATGCCCAGTCGGTAAGTCGCCCGTAAGCGAGTCCGCGATGCTGATCGCTGGAAAACGCGAGCTGGAGAACATAGAGCATGTACAGGCGCTCACTGAATTCCTCGCTGGAGAAACCATAGTGAGCAGCCACCTGGACCAGAAAGTTGAGTTTTATGCCCAGCAAGAGCGGAAAGTCAGCAAGCCCCAGGAGCAGGCCACCCGCCCCGGTGAGACCGCCTTCGATCGCAGCGCTGCGACTGTAGCGGTCGATGTCGGATCGAACCCCGGCTTCACGGTCTTCCAGCGAGCCCTGCAGCAGCGGTGGACTGACAACCAATCGAGAGCCCGCCAGCACCCCGCGTGCAACCTCCCTGACCGAGACAGCAAGGGCCGCGTGAACTACGTCTGGGACTAGCCGACTCAAACGCTGCTGGACGCCGCGTATCAGTCCAGTCGAGAGCCCCGGCGGGCGCTGCATCTTTTTCTGCCAGGCCAGGAGCTCATGCAACGCGTTGGTTTCGTAATCCACGCGTGGCACTGCGAGGGGGTCAGAGCAAGAAAGATGCGATCAGCAGGAAGAGGCCGAGTTCGAGCAACATTGCCCGCGCTATCGTCCGGATTGCATCCTCGGACACCATTTCTATGGCCAGCACCCCGAAGTAGCCACCGAGGATCGCTCCGATGCCCAGCGGCAACGCCACGGTGTAATCAGGCGTGCCAAGGTAGATCTGCGTGCTCACGGAGGACAGCGAGGAGCCAAGCATCATGAGCAGACACGAATACACCGCCTCCCGGGTCGTCATTCCGCAGTAGGCGTGCAGTAACGGGAACAGCAACAGCCCTCCCCCGCTACCCACGATGCCTCCGAACATCGCCGTCACCGACCCGAACAGCACATAGCGCCCGAAGAAATCGTTCGGACTCCGGTCTCCGATGACGGTGCGGCCGACCAGACCGTGATGAACACGAGCGGTGAGATCGAGACTCAGGAACACGAACAGCGCGAGCGTCAGAGGTATCGCAAAAATCGGCGCAAATTGGTTCATGCCGACGCCTAGATGAGCGGTCAGGAATGCGGAACCGCACAGGATCAGGCCCGGGCGCGGAGCAATGGCGTCGGCGCCCACGAACCGCCTGCGGATCTGCAGCGCCGCGGTGACGGAACACATCGCAACCGCAACGGCGGACGCCGGACCCGCTATCGGGTGTTGCCCGAAAAGGCTCAATACCGGAACGATCAGGATGCCGGCGCCACCACCGATCAAGCCAGACAAGAAGCCCGATGCAGCCCCGAGGACGACATAGGCAAGGGTGATAGCGTCAAACATGAGGACAACTCACCTCTCGACATCGGGAATCGGCAGCGGGACAGAGTCACCCGAGGCGTGATTCGCAGCCTCGCTGGCAACCGCCGCTTCCACGTCCGGGACCGGCGGTTGGGCCTGTTTCACGGCAGCTGACGCGGTAGATTCCGAATCAGACCGCCCGCGCATCATGCGAAAGAAATTGGAATCCAGCGAATCGATGATTGCCGCCTGCTCCGGAAGTGCTTTGCGGTAGGCGGCGAGGGTGCGCCAGAAACGGTAGAAATCCGGATCCTGACCAAAGGCTTTTCCGTAGGTTGCGGTAGCTTCCGCATCCGCCTGACCCTTGATGGCTTCTGCCTCCCTGACCGCGGGAGAGATGATTTCCTGGACTCGCTGCGCAGCCTCTCCACGGATCCGTTCGCTTTCACTGCGACCGAGGGAGCGCAGGCGCTCGGCAACGCGCAGCCGCTCGGAAATCATGCGCTCGTACACCATCAATTCTACGGGCCGGAGATAACTCAATTTTTTTATGAGAACTGAATAAATCTTGATCCCCAGCGGTGCGGCGTCGGTGGCGGCCATCTCCAGCATCTGGTTCGTCAGGTGTACCCGACCGACCGACACGGATTCCAGGTCCGACAGAATGTCATCTTCAACCTTGGCCGACATGCCGTCGGTGATATCCGCATGATCGATTTTATCGGCCGTGCCCCTCGCGGCAAGCACGTTGTTGGTGCTCCGCACCGTGTCCACAAGAGCGTGTGATGACACCACATCCTTGATCGCGCCCTGGAGAATGCTCTCGATCCTGTCCCGGGCTTTCTCTTCGGTGCCCAGTGACTCGAGAAACAACGCGGGGTCAGCAATTTTCCAGACAACGACAGATTCCACGCCCACATACAGTTTGTCGCTCGTGGGGACGTAATTCTGGTAACCCTCCCAGACCTGCAGTCGAACGTCGAAATAGTTGGCGTGATGGATCAGCGGGATGCGGACATACACACCGGGTTTGTCATAGCGAGGTCCGACGATCTCGCCGAACTGGGTGATGATGACGTTAGATCCCTCGAAGACGATGAACGTCCCGAACCTCAACAGGATCACCAATATCGCAACGATGGCATAGAAAGCGAGGTTCCACATCAGGGCGCACTCGGGCCGCGCGCCGCACGGTTTGAATTCGTCGCGCCGGGTGGCGCTTCGAATGTCTGCCCGACAGGCGTCACTTTCTTGGCCACCGGCGCTGCGTCCTGCGGCCGGTTTTGCTCGGTCAAGGGGACAGTGGGTACGGGGGCCAGAGCCGGCGTCGGTTGTGGCTCCCACGGAAGCTTTCTGACGGCTGTCGAGTGTGGCAGCCGCGCGGGTTGCTCGACAGGTTCGATCGGTTCCACCGGCGGCACCGCGGGAGCGAATTTGGCGGCCTGCGCCTGCAGGGCTGCCATTTCAGCCTCCGCCGGGTTGGCGAGGGCGGATGATCCGCGCCCCTCAAACACAGGCAGGATTCCCTTGAGGTCGGTATCGATCAAGGTGACCGACGTGCGCGAATACACGTCCTCCATTGCCTCGATGTAATAGCGGTCCCGCGTGACATCGGGCGCAGACCGATATTCCTTGAGTATCGCTGAGAACCGCGCTGCCTCGCCGACCGACCGGTTACGCAGTTCCATCGAGTAGGCCCGCGCCTCGGAAAGCAGGCGCTTTGCCTGGCCGTATGACTGCGGCACGATGCTGTTGTATTCGGTTTGCGCGCGGTTGATTTCCCGCTCCATCTCCTGTTTGGCCTGGTTGACCATATGGAATGCCGCCTGCACTTCGTCAGGCGGGTTTGCATCCAGGATGATGACTTCCTTGATGCTCAGCCCCAGCTGGTAGCCTTCCAGCGCTTCCTCCAGGAAGCGTTTTACTTCTTCCTCGATTTTCTGTCGGCCCCGGGAAAGGAGCTCGGAATCGAGCCTGTCGCCTATGGCCGTTCTCATCGCCACGATCGCTGTGCTGCGCAGGATTTCCGTGACGTCAGCGCCCCCGAACAGGTACTGCCTCGCGTCGACAATCTCGTACTGAACCGACCAGGTGACATAAACGATATTCAGGTCCCCGGTCAGCATCTGCATTTCATCGGGAACGGGCACCTTCCCGTCCGGGGGAATGATGTTTTCCAGCGCCTCGTGCTGCATCTCGATGTGCTCCGCAACCTCCTTGGTTTCCGCCTGCGGGTCGGGCGCTTCAGGCGGCAGGGGGTTAATCGATACCAGGTAATCGCGCGGCAGCAGTGGGGTGCGCTGAAGTTGGTCGGTGATCAGGCCACTGTCAAGCCCTTTCCGATAGCCCCCTAGCGCTTGTTCCGCAGCCTCCGCGCCATACTCAATCGCATCGACCTGACGTTCCGGCCGTGGCTTCAGGGGCGGCGTGTACTGGAGAAAACCGAAGTTCTCCTGCAGCCGCGTCTGCGTGTTGACGAAGTATTTTTGCTCAACGAAGGGAGCCTTGAAGGCCAGCCCGGGGCCTACGGTTCGGGCCAGTCCGCCAAGCCGGAGAATCACTGCATTGTCTGCGACCGGAACAATGAAAACGTTGTCGATAACCAGGGCAACCAGACCCGCGAACCCGGCAACGACCATCACGGCCCGGCGAAGTCCCCTCCCAAAGAGGAATTGCAGCAATGGGTTCGCCGCCACTGCGGCGAGCAATCGACGCAACGAACGCTCGGAGGCTTGAGCAAGATACGCCGCAATCCTGCCAATGACGTTACCGAGGGCGACAAAGGGGCTGGCAAGCCACCTTGCAAACCTGCGCGCGGATTCCGCGAACCCGCGTCGGCGAAGCTGGCGTCTGATGCGCTGCGCTTCGGCATCGGACGGGCCTGTCGAGGAGTTCATCGCCACGAACCACCCCATTGGCGATGCAATCCAACCAGGAACTTTTCCCAGCTTTCCCTGTCCTTGACTGGGTACAACGCCACCGGTTCGATGGGCTTGGACGCTGACCAGACAAGCCTGAGCTTGCCAAGATCGTCGATCTGCAGGATTAACGGCCTGAGTATCGGATGGAGGCTTTTGTGTGAGATCCGCTCGGGGCCGGATGGAAGATCAAGCATGACCCCCGGTAGCGCTTCGATCACTGCATCGGGCTCGGCGGACTTGGCTTTATTGACCGCGGTCGCCCACACCATGAAACTCGAATAGGCAAGATAGAATTCAGTGTCAGGCTCTTTTGCGTCGCCATACACGCGAGCGAACCGGGCCTTGAATGCCGAGTTTTCCTTCGTCTCGGACTCTGCGTCGTAGAAACCCATCACATAGCCGCTCGCAATGGTTTCCCAGCCGATTTCCTTCAGGTCCACGTTTCCCGCGTGCACTATGAGATTGGGGATACGCCTGTCACGCGGGACCAGAACGTCCAGCGTCTTGTACAAGGAAACATTCTCGCTGCCAAACGCCATATTGATGATGACGTCTGGCCGGAGCCGTGCGATCTGCTCGGCAGCCGCCTCTCCGAGGCCATCGCGAGTCGCGTCCAGGACGGCTTTGCCAACCACGCTGCCTTTGCCCGCAATAACAGCGTTTTCCGCAATCTGCTCGGCAACCCTACCGTAAAGGGATTCGTTAAATACCAGAAACACCCGGGGACCGAAGCGCTCCATGGCCCAACGGATCCCGGGGAGGAGATCCTGATTGGGCATTGGGCCTGTCGCCAGCACGCGCCGGTCACCGCCCGGCTTCTGCGTGACGGGCTCGGGCTCCGGCTCCTCTGGCTCGACTACCGGCACCAGTTCGCCTGGAGCCCCAACCTTTGTCTTTGTGGAAATGAACTGCGAGTAAAGCGAACGGACAAAATTCACCCCCCGCGCAGTTCCTGAGGTCTGTCCGTTTCTATCATCCACCGTGACCCCGCCAAGATGTTCCGCGATTCCCTCAAGGCCCTCGAGGTGAAACGGGTAAACGAGAAGCCCTTGGTAATGGGTGAGGATTTCGCGCAGCTCGCGTCTACATCCCGGGATCACGCAGCCGAAAATGACGTCCGCGCCGCCCTCGACCATGAGCTTCTCGACAAGAGACGGCTTGTCATCGGACGCAGCCAGGTCCACCTCGACGACATCTATCGTGTGGTGCAGAAGACCTCCACGCGCGTTGATTTCATCGATTGCGAATCGAACGCCCTGGCTGGCCTCAGTGCCATCTGCCCCCATCGCTCCCGTCAAGGGGAAGATCAGGCCGACAGTGATGGGTTTTGCCATGGTCCCCACCCACAGGTAGGCCACGTAGGCGAGGGTTCCGAGCACGGCTGCCCGGATGAAGATCCTGTACAACAGCAGAAGTCGCGAGAAGAACCCTCTTTTTTTTGCCATTGAATTCAGATGCCTCGGAGCAAACCGGAGATAGAGCTTCGCTTCACTCGATGCTTCGCGAGCGAACCTTTCGAATTGCCACATTACCGGTCCGACTCGCGATCGTCAGTGCGAGCAGCGCCTTGGCATCGCTCTCAAACTCATTCATAAATCCGACGGGGCCCAGCGTGAAACGCTGTCGCATGCAGGCGTTCTCAGGGAGCGCCAGTTCGGTCACGCCCTTGCTCTTCCTGATTTCAATGATGCCGCTGTCCGGGACCTCGACCCACGCAGCTTTAAGCCAGCCCGACGCCGCCTTATAAGACAGCGGGCCCACCAGGCCGCGAAGATCGGCGTCACCGGTTTCAGCGACGATCGCCAGGGAACGACACGGCGCATCGACCTCTACCTTCCCACTCTCGGTTTCCAGTACCAGGTCTCCCCTGACTCCCTGCACCCGGATATTTCCGGATGTCGTCGCGCATCGCAGGCTCAATGATCGCGGCACCGTGAGCCGCAGCATGCATCGCAATGGCAGGATGAAGCGCCAGGGCCTGGCAGGATTGAAAAGCGACTTGAGCCCGATCTGGAGGCTTTCCCCCTGAAGGTTGACCGTGAGCTTCGTGCTGCGAGGCTCATAACCGAGTACCTCGACGAGGACCTCTGGAGTGTCATGGGCCTCTATTTCCACTGCACCGGCAAACCCTCGGACGTACAGAGCCTTTAGGCCCGATGCGCCGAAATGCAATGCCGGATTGACGGGCGCATTGGCTGAGGCCGCAGCGGATGGCCCGCCGCTTGGCTGAGAAGAAACCCGGCCGAGCCCATTCAGCCCTGTCACCGCGCTATCCTTACGCTTGAAGCCCTTCAAAATGCCGTTCATCGCTGGTTACTCCGCCCCGAATGCGGCTCCGTGGACATTGTTCTGGGTTGGACCCCGCCGCTGGCAGGGTAGTGGATGGTGGCGCGGCTCAGTCTTCGATCGTTGCGCGAATGCTTTGCGCGTCTGCAGGGCTGGCCATGGTTGTTGACTCACCTGCAGCCTCTGCCGATAAGGACTGCGGCTTTTTGGTTCTTTTTGCGGCCCCGGGTCTGGCTTCGGTCGCCTTGCCAGGCGTCCGCGCCCGTACACGCTTGACGGGGGTGGGCGACTCCGCAACCGACTCCGCCGATGCAATCTGCGGCTTCTTCTTGGGTGTTGCCGCGGGTTTGGCTTTATTGCCCGCAGCTGGTGCCTTGTTTTCGGCTGCACTGACCTGCGCGTCTGGCTCGACTTCCGGCGCCGAGCGCAGCTTTTTTGCTGCGGGTTTCCTTGCTGCGGGTTTCTTTGCCGCGGGTTTCTTTACCGCGGGCTCCTTTGCCGCGGGTTCCTTTGCCGCGGGTTCCTTTACCGCGGGCTTCCTTGCTGCGGGCTTCCTTGCTGAGGGTTTCAGTGCATCCGTTGGCTTTGTCGCACGCGAGCGCCTGCGCGGCGCGACCTCCACGGTTGGGGCGGTCGCGGCGTCCGTCACAGGCTCATCTGCGGGAACGTCCCCGGCCCTTTCCTCGTTCCAGGCGGTCATCCGGGTGGTGACTGCTGCAAATCTCCCCTTGGGGTCGTGACTATCGACCCACGCAGCCGCTTGGGCTCCAGCCGCCAAGGGTTCGTCGATGACTATCCTTTGTACGAACCCTTGCACGTCACGGAAAGCGCCCTTGATCTTGCTCGCCTTGGGTAAAAATGCTAAGTCCGCACGGATTGCGAGCCGCGCGGCGATTCTTTCAGCAACCTGCTGCCCCTTGTTGATTATCGGAGCTGAACCAACGGCGATCTGCGCCAACGAGGAGTTCAACTTGCTTCGCGACACCACCGCCAGCTCGCGCAAACGCCCGTTCGAGCGCTCCGCGTCCGGCGCGGGTTGTTCCGCTGCGGCCTCGCCCGGGGTCGATTCGTTCGCTGCCGCGCCGTCCTCGTCCACGGGCAGTTCCGGATTGCCGCCGAACCCCGGAATCACGCTCTTGACCTGCTTGAAGTCGATGGCCGAGAGCCTCGATTTCAGGTCTCCGGCCGCGTCGGCGAGCAGCGCGCCAGCCGGTTGCAGGCGCTGGCGCAGGCGCGCGCCCGCACTGAGGCGGCGTGGGGTGGGTATGACCTCGAGCACTTCGGCTGCGGGCCACGCATCCGCAGTCGGTTCAGTCGAGGCCGAAACCCCGGGGGCAGCTGACGTTTCAGAGGAGGATTGAGCCGTGTCGACTCCGGATTTGATCGTCATGGTCGTTCCCTGTGACATGAGGTTTGAGCGATTCTTGCGGCGGAAGTAGCAGTGCGGGCGGGCGGAAGCAATCAGACGCATGCTCTCTCTAGTTTAGGGGGTGGTGCGGGAAGGGGAAAGGACGGCAGGTCGTCAATTTTTGGCCAAAGCGACAAGGGGCAGGCCTGCCGTTTGTCATATCGGTCTGGTACGACTGTACCGTCACGCCCAGCTCACCCATACTCGGTGCAACTGCTGTCTGCGCTGAGGTACCGCATGGAGTCCAAGCCCGTAACGCATGACCCGTTGGCGCCTGCACTGATCGAGCGTGTGCTCGAGGGACTCGGCCTGCGCGACAAGCCGGAGCCCGATCTGGCGGGGCTGCGCACGCTCTACGCGCAGTGGTGCCTGCGCGTGCCCTTCGACAACATCCGCAAACTGCTTCACCTGCGCAGCGGCGACACCGGCCCGCTGGCGGGCGATGAGGCGAGCGCGTTCTTCGAGGCCTGGCTCGCCCACGGCACCGGCGGCACCTGTTGGCCGGCGCACGGCGCGCTGCACAGCCTGCTCTGCGAACTGGGCTTCGATACCGAGCGGGGCGTGGGGACCATGATGGCCTCGGCCAATCCACCACCCGGACACGCCACCGTAATTGTCCACCTGGACGGACGCCGCCACATGGTGGATGCCTCGATCCTTCACGGCGAACCATTGCTACTCAGTCATGAACCCACGGCCGTAGCTCATCCCGCGTGGGGTGTGACCTGCAGCCAGCGCGACGGGCGGTGGCATATTTTCTGGCATCCGCTGCACCGGCCCGCAGGCTTCGACTGCCGCATCGAATACCTGGGAGCCTCGCGCGATGACTTCCGCCGTCGCCATGAAATGACCCGTCCATGGAGCCCCTTCAACTACGCCGTCACACTGCGGCGCAACCGCGACGACCGGGTAGTTGGTACCGCGCTCGGCAAGCGGGTGGAGATCCGCGCCGACGGCAGTATCGAGGAGACACCACTCACCCGGGACGAGCAGCTGAGCCAGTTGATCGACGATTTCGGGATAAGCGAGGAACTGGTAATGGCGCTGCCGCCCGACGCCCCCGTTCCACGCCCGCCCCCGCGGTAGACCCCGATTCGGCTGCCGATTTCCGGATGAACGACCACCGCACAGGACAACGCAATGACACGGCCCGCCACCTCCACGATTGCATCGGCTTTGCTCCTGTCAGGGGCCGTTTTCAGTCTCGACGCCCACGCCGCCAAGACCACCGTCTCCTGCCCCATCACCTCCACCACCGACTTCGTGGTCTACACGGGCAGCGGCGCCTCCAGCCTCAGCCAATCGTGGATGTTTCACTTTCTGAACTGGTGGCGCGCGCAGGAACCCAACGCGGCGCTCAAACCTGAATACGTGAAATTGAGTGCAGCCCAGGTTGGCGCCTGCAACCTCGCCGACCGCGCGAGCTATCGCGATCTGCGCATGTACATCCAGCCCGGTGGCGATGCGTATCTCGCGCAGCGCTGGATCGGCAGCAGCGGCAAAACCCAGATCAATTCATTCCTTGCCAACGGGGGCAGCTATTTCGGCGCCTGCGCGGGCTGGTATTTCGCCGCCGGCACCTACGTGTGGCAGGACGTGCTCTACGCCCACCCGGACCTGCTGGGCGCCTACCCCGCCCGGGTCGAGGGCAGCATCCGCGAAGTCGCGGACTACGATGTGGGCACCGGCAATGCCGTCACCACCCTGGATACAGGGCGCCGGGCGCTCTACTGGGGCGGCCCCACCCTGGGTTACAAACAACCGAGCACCGTTGCAGGCACGGTGCAGGCGCGATTCAGCTACAGGAACCTGCCCGCGGTGGTCACCTACAACAACATGCTGCTCACCAGCGTGCATCTCGAGGCCTTCGAAAACGACGGCTTCTCCGGACTCAGCACCAGCGAGCGCGAATCGAATTACCGCTATCTCGCCCGCCTGGTGAACCAGACCGCAGGCAGCAGCTTCACGGTACCCGCAGAGCCGCAACCCACGCTGCCCGCCTGCTCCGACGGCACGGACAACGACAGCGACGCGCTGATCGACATGCTCGATCCCGGCTGTACGGGCGCCACCGACAACGACGAACGCGACAACACCACCGGGCCACAGGACGTCCTGTTCGACACCTTCGAGAGCGGCTTTGTGTGGACGGTCTCGGGTGCCGGCGCGCCCTGGACGCTGCGCACCGGCGCGGGCGAGGTCTACGACGGCTCTTACAGCGCAGGCGTGATCAGGACCGGAGCCGGAATACCCACCTACATGGAGCGGACCATCAGCCTGGCCGGTTACGCCAGCGCCACCGTGAGTTACGCACGCCGCCTGATGGGTATGGACCCGGGCGATGAGTTCAGCGTGGCGTATTTCGACGGGAGCTGGAGAAGCCTCGAGCTGCTCGGCACCGGCAGCGAGAACGGCGGCTTCGTCGCCAAGTCCTTTTCCCTACCCACCACCGCCACGCGCATCCGCTTTAGGTGCGATGCAGGCGCAGTATCCGAGGGCTGCTTTGTCGATAACGTGCGGGTCGTTGCCCAGTAACCATCGCGCAGCGCGACGCCAACCCCTCGCACCTCACCCACGACGACGGCGCCCGGGCTTTATCAGCCCGTGTGCCGTCGGCGACATGGCCCCCTCCCCCATCAGGCATAACACCGCCCTGCCTCGGGCGCAGCAACGTCCCTCATCGGGCATAGCCTCGCCCTACATCAGGCCTAGCCGCGTCCCGCATCGGACGTGGCCTCGCCTTACATCAGGCATGGCCCCGCCCCCCATCGAGCGTGGCCTCTTCACCGCAGGCAGAGCATCCGATCGAGCGCTTCGCCCCGTGGATTCCCGCGGGGAGCGGCCTTCATCCGTGAGATCGTCGGGAACGATCTCGCGGATGCGGCAGTCGCTGCACAGGGATGTGCAGCGGCGTGAGCGAGACGCGGGAGTCCACGGGGCGAAGCGCGTGCACTGCCACCTGCGCAAAGCGCGTGCACTGCAATCTGCGCGAAGCGCGTGCACTGCCATCTGCGCAAAGCGCGAAGCGCGACGGGCTAAGCCAAACCCTCAGTCTGCCACGCCGATTCACGCCACGATTTCTGCGTCCAGGGCGCCGGTTCCTTTGCGCAATCCCACGCGCTCATTCATCATGGACGAACGTCCAAAATAAGACGGCGCACCCATGAATACGCCCACCGACCACGAGCATTCGGAAGACACCCGTATCCTGCACGGCATGGGCTACGCTCAGGAACTGCACCGTCACATGGGGCTGTTCCAGAACTTCGCCATCTCCTTCAGCATCATCTGCATCCTCGCCGGCGGCATCACGGCATTCCCGCTCTCGCTCTCTGGCGCAGGCGGTGCCTCGCTCGGCATAGGTTGGCCAATCGCCTGCATTTTTGCACTGATGGTGGCGATGGCGCTGGGGCAGATCGCCTCGGCCTATCCCACGGCAGGTGGCATTTACCACTGGGCCTCGACGCTGGGGAACCGCGGCTTCGGCTGGACTGCCGCCTGGCTGAACCTGCTCGGACTGCTGTTCGTGGTCTCGTCGGTCAACTTCGGTTTGTTCCTGCTGTTCCGGGACCTGCTGCTCGAGTTCGCGCTCGGCGTGGATGTCTCGGGCTGGAAGTCCGAGGCGATATTCGACCACGGCTGGTGGGTGCAGACGGTGTTCCTCACCGTCGTCACGCTGTCGCAGGCGGCGATCAACCACTACGGCATCGGCCTCACATCAAAGCTCACCGATATCTCGGGTTACCTGATTTTCCTTGGCGCCATCGTGCTCACGGCAGCACTGCTGGCAGGCGCACCGAGCCTGGAGTTCAGCCGGCTCTGGACTTTCACCGATTTCACGGGCGCCGCCGGTGGCGATGTGTGGGCGCCGGCAAGCGAGCGCTGGCTGGCGGCCCTGATGCCCCCGGTGGCCGTGGCGC
Source organism: Klebsiella pneumoniae (assembly GCA_945862145.1). GTDB lineage: Bacteria > Pseudomonadota > Gammaproteobacteria > Pseudomonadales > UBA5518 > UBA5518. The sequence continues at coordinate 90,149 of CAMAXE010000009.1, read as the reverse complement.
TGTACCTCGGCCTCTTGCAGGGCGTGTACACCGTGACGGGCTTCGATGCCTCCGGTCACACCGCCGAAGAAACCCGCAACGCCGCGCAACAAGTGCCCAAGGGCATGATCCACTCCGTGGTGTGGTCGGGGGTGTTCGGCTGGGTCATGGTCTGCGCTTTTGTGCTCGCACTGCCCACGGTGGAAGAGGGCGCGGCCATGGGCTGGACCTCGTTCAACCTGGTGATGGCGCAGGTGAGACCCGAGTGGCTGCGGGTGGCCCTGATCGGCATCATCGTACTGGCAAACTATCTCTGCGCGCTGTCGGCGCTCACCTCTACCTCGCGGATGCTCTTTGCGTTCTCGCGTGATGACGGCGTGCCGTGGCTGTCCACGTACCTGCGCAAGATAAGCCCCTCGCACCGTTCGCCCGCGCACGCGATCTGGGCGAGCGCGGTGTTGGCCATCGTCGCCACGCTCTACGGCAATGTCTTCGTGGTGCTGTCCACGGGCTCAGCGGTGTTCATCTACGCAAGCTACGCCATGCCGATCGCGGCCGGATTGTTTTCGGAAGGTCGCAGCTGGACACGTAAGGGCCCGTTCAGCCTCGGCGGCTGGTCACGCCCCGTCTCGGCGCTGGCGCTGCTCGGCTCTGTGGCACTGGTGGTGGTGGGCTTGCAGCCCCCGAACGAGAAAGTAGGTTATCTGCTGGCTGCGGGCCTCGCCGCGATGACAGTGATCTGGTGGACGGTGGAACGCCAGCGCTTCATGGGACCACCAACCTCCGCCGAATCCATCCGGGCAAGGCAGGTCGCAATTGCCGCCGCCGAGAAAGCGGTCGGCGAAACCGGCTGAGGCAGGAGAAACATCACGTGAGCATCAGCACCTTCGGCTTTCCCACCGCCATCGTCTTCGGCGCCGGGGCGCGTCATGGGGTGGCTGAGCACCTGCGCGAACGCGGGCTTTGCCGTCCGTTGATCGTCACCGACCGCGGCATCGCACCATTGCCCATCCTCGCGTCCTTTGTCGCGGGGCTCGCCGGGCTGGAGGCTGCGGTATTCAGCGGTGTAATTGGCAATCCCACCGGGGCGCAAGTGATGGCGGGTGCCGCAGCCTTCAAGGCGCACGGCGCTGATTGTGTGATCGGTTTCGGCGGCGGCGCGGCACTCGACGTAGCCAAGGTAGTGGCGGTAATGGCAGTGCATCCCGGCACCATCCTCGACTACGCCTGGGGCCCGGGGATGCGCCCCATCGACAAGGAACTGCCGTACCTGATCACGCTGCCCACCACCTCGGGCACCGGCAGCGAGGTGGGCCGCTCCAGTGTGATTTCGGATGACACCACGCACATCAAGAAATCCGTGTTCTCGCCCAAGCTGCTCGCAAAAACTGTTTTTGCCGATCCGGAACTCACGCTCGACCTGCCCGCCGGCGTCACCGCCGCCACCGGCATGGACGCGCTGACGCACAACGTGGAGTCCTATCTCTCGCCGGCCTACCACCCCATCTGCGAGGGCGTGGCGGTGGAGGGCACGCGCATCGCCGCGCGGGCACTTCTCACCGCGGTGCGCGAGCCGCGCAACCTGCAGGCGCGCGCCGACATGATGATGGCCTCGATGATGGGCGCCATCGCCTTCCAGAAAGACCTCGGCGCAACCCACAGCTGCGCGCACGCCCTGGGCACCGTAGCGGACATGCACCACGGCCTTGCCAACGGGATCATGATCGACCATGTGATGCGCTTCAATCGCGACGCCGCCCTCGATAAATTCCATGTGCTGGCGCAGGCGGTGGGCGTGGCACAGGCAAGCGCCGCTGCAAGCGCCGACGCCTTCATCGCCTGGCTCACTGAACTCAAGGCGGCGCTTGGCATTCCCGCCGGCCTTGGCAGCCAGGGCGTGAACGCGAGCCACCTGGAGCGCTTGGTCGACGTAGCCACGGCCGATGGCTGCCACCAGACCAACCCGCGCCCCTGCACCCGCGAGGACTTTCTGACCATGTTCGGCGCAGCGCTCTGAGGTCCGACAAGCACATGAGTGTTGCCGAGGATATTGTCCGCATCCGTGCCCTGCCCTGCTGGTCGGGACCGGTAGACCCGGAACCCCTGACCGGCGGCATTACCAACCGCAACTACCGCCTGCGCGACACGCACGGGACACGCGTGGTGCGCTTGGGCGATGACATCCCGGTGCACGGCATCCTGCGGTTCAACGAGCTTGCGGCGAGTCGTGCCGCGGCCGCGGCCGGCATATCACCGGCGGTGCTGCATGCGGAGCCCGGCGTGCTGGTGCTCGATTTCATCCACGGCCAGACGCTGCGCCCGGAGGATGTCCGCGATGCCGCACGCCTGCCGCGGATCGCCGCACTGCTGCGACGCGTGCACACCGAGGTGGTGTCGCACTTGCGCGGGCCAGTGCTTGCGTTCTGGGTATTCCAGGTGCTGCGCGATTACGCCATCGAACTGCAGCAGCAGCGCAGCCCGCACGCACCCGTGCTGACCACCCTGCTCGCGCGGGGCGAGCAACTCGAACGCGACGTGGGACCGGTGGACATCGTCTTCTCCCACAACGACCTGCTGGCCGCCAACCTGATCGACGACGGCACGCGGCTGTGGCTGATCGACTGGGACTACGCGGGCTTCAACAGCCCGCTGTTCGACCTCGGCGGCGTGGCCTCCAACAACGATCTCGACGCGACACAGACGCAGAGCCTGCTCGAGGCCTACTACGGCACCGTGGACACCACGCTGCTGCGTCGCTTCTCCGCCATGCGCTGCGCCTCGCTGATCCGCGAGACGCTGTGGAGCATGGTCTCGGAGATTCACTCCACGCTGGATTTCGATTACGCCGCCTACACCGCCACCAACCTGCAGCGCGCCGAGTCCGCTTGGCAGGACCATCGCAGGGATTACGGCTGACACCATGAGCGCACTACCCGACAGCGCCGAGATCGTGATCATCGGCGGCGGCATCATCGGCTGCAGCGTGGCTTATCACCTCGCGAAGCTGGGCAAAAAGGATGTGCTGCTGATCGAGCGGGACCGTCTCACCAGCGGCTCTACCTGGCACGCCGCAGGATTGGTCGGACAACTGCGCACCTCCGCAAACATCACGCAACTGCTGAAGTACAGCGTGGAACTCTACGAACGCCTCGAGGCCGAGACAGGGCTCGCCACCGGCTGGAAACGCAACGGCGGGCTGCGTCTCGCCTGCAACGCCGCACGCCTCACCGAGATACGCCGCCAGGCCACCACCGCGCACAGCTTCGGCCTCGAGATGCATCTCCTCACGCCCGCCGAGGCGCGCGATCTCTGGCCCGTGATGGATATCGCAGACCTCGTGGGCGCGGCTTTCCTGCCGACCGATGGCCAAGCAAATCCCGCCGATATCGCCATGGCCCTGGCCCGCGGCGCACGCACGGGCGGGGTACGCATCGTGGAGCAATGCGCCGTCACGGCGGTGCTGCAGGAACGCGGGCGCGTGACGGGGCTCAGGACCTCGCTGGGCGATATACGCGCCGATGTGGTGGTGAACTGCGCCGGGCAGTGGGCGCGGCAGGTCGGCGCGCTGGCGGGTGTGTGCGTACCGCTGGTTTCCATGCAACACCAGTACATCGTGACCGATGTCATTCCCGGCGTGCCGCGCAATCTCCCGACGCTGCGTGACCCGGACCGCCTCACCTACTTCAAGGAAGAGCTGGGCGGGCTCGTGATGGGCGGCTACGAGCCCAACCCCAAATCCTGGGCCGAGGGCGGCGTGCCAGAGGACTTCGCCTTCCGCCTGCTAGACGAAGACTGGGATCATTTCGAACCCCTGATGCAGCAAGCGCTCGCCCGCGTGCCCGCGCTGGCCGAGGCGGGTGTCAAGCAGATGGTGAACGGGCCTGAATCCTTCACACCCGACGGGAATTTCATCCTCGGCGAGGCGCCCGAACTGCGGCGCTTCTACGTGGGCGCGGGCTTCAACGCCTTCGGGATTGCTGCAGCGGGTGGGGCAGGACGCGCGCTCGCGGAGTGGATCGCGGGCGATGCCGCACCCATGGATCTCTGGCCCGTGGATATCCGCCGCTTCGGCCACCCGCACCGCGACACCGACTGGGTACGCACCCGCACGCGCGAGGCCTACGCCAAGCACTACACCATGGCCTGGCCCTTCGAGGAACACCAGAGCGGCCGCCCGCGGCGCGTCTCGCCGCTCTACCCGCTGCTGGCAGAGCAAGGCGCCTGTTTCGGCGAGAAACTCGGCTGGGAGCGACCCAACTGGTTTGCACCCGCCGGCACCGAGCCGCGTGACATCTACAGTTACGGACGCCAGAACTGGTTCGCACAGGTGGGCGAGGAACACCGCGCCTGCCGCGAGCGCGTGGCGCTCTTCGACCAGACATCCTTCGCCAAGTACGAACTGCAAGGCCCCGGCGCCGAAGCCGCGCTGCAGTGGCTGTGCGCGAATGACGTCAGCAAGCCCCCGGGCGCCGTGAGCTACACGCAGATGCTGAACGCGAAAGGCGGCATCGAATGCGATCTCAGCATCACGTGTCTCTCGCCGGAGCATTTCTACATCGTCACCGGCACCGGCTTCGCCACGCATGATCTCGACTGGATAGCGCGCCATCTGCCCGATGGCTGCACTGCCGCACTCAGGGATGTGACGGCGAACTTCGCCGTACTCGCCTTGATGGGGCCGCGCTCGCGCGAGGTACTGGCCAGCGTGACAGCCGAGGATGTGTCCGATGCCGCATTCCCCTTCGCACGTTATCGCGAGATACACGTAGCAGGCTGCAGCCTGCGCGCGATACGCATCAGCTACGTGGGCGAACTCGGCTGGGAATTGCACGTGCCGGTGGCAGACACGCGCACCGTGTACACGGCGCTGATGGATGCCGGCAAGGCGGCAGGCATCGCCAACGCGGGTTACCGCGCCATCGAATCGCTGCGCCTTGAAAAAGGCATGCGCGCCTGGGGCAGCGATATCGGGCCCGATCACACGCCGCTGGAAGCGGGGCTAGGCTGGGCCGTGAAGCTCAAACGGGACATCCCCTTCCTCGGCCGCGAGGCCTTGCTGCGACAAGCCGCCAGCCCGCTCGGGAAACGCCTCGCCACCTTCAGCGTGGACAACGAAGACGTGGTGCTGCTCGGACGCGAGACGCTCTACCGCAACGGCGAGCGTGTGGGCTGGCTGGCCAGTGCAGGCTGGGGCTACACGCTGCGCACGAACATCGGCATGGGCTATGTGCGCCACGCAGGCGGCCTGAGCGAGGAGTGGCTGCGCGCCGGGAGCTACGAACTGGAAGTGGCATCAACGCGGCTGCCCTGCAGGCTTGGCTTGCCTGTCGCAAGCTGAAGTACACGCCAAATCACAAGACACACGTCATGACAGACGCAACCGCAGGCCCAATGACCGAACTCGCCGCCAGAGCGAGCGCGCTGTTCGTCGAAAACCTGCCCAAAGACCTGCGCTGGTCCATGCTGCTCACCATGCTCGCACTTGCCGCCTGCATATGGCTGCTGCGCGGCGGGCACGGTGCCAAGGGAGCCGACGGCCGGGAGCGTGCGTCCGGTTTGCTGGCCTTTCTCTTGCCGCGCGACATCTACACGCACCCTTCCGCCCGGGTGGATGTATGGCTGTACCTATTCGAGCGATGCCTGCGCCCGCTGTGGGCCGGGGGCGCGCTGCTGATGCTGAGCCCCGCAACCGAGCAGGCGGTGATGGCTGCGTTGCAGAGCAGCGTTGGAGCAAGTCCTGCGCTGGAGCCGAATCTGGCGTGGATGCTGCTGGTCAGCCTCGTCGGGCTGCTGGCCTACGACCTCGTGTTCTATTGCATCCATCTCGCCGAGCACCGCATCCCCGCGCTCTGGGCGATCCACAAGATCCACCATTCAGCCGAGGTGCTGACGCCCCTCACCCGATACCGGGAACACGTGCTCGAAGGGCCGTTGTACGCGGCGGGCGCCGCGCTCAGTGCGGGCTTCGCGGGCGGCATCTTCGGCTGGTTGTTCCCCGCGGGCATCACGCAGGCAACCTTGTTTGGCGCGGGATTTTTCGGTGTGGTGCTGGGCTTCAACGGCGCGTTCCGCCACTACCATGTGGCATTCCACTACCCGGCGTGGCTGTCCCGCTGGCTGCACAGCCCCGTGATGCACCACGTGCACCACAGCTACCTGCCGCAGCACCGGGACAAGAACATGGCGGCCGTCACCAGCCTGTGGGACCGGGCCTTCGGCACGCTCTACGTGCCGGTCCGGGACGAGTTCACGCCGTGGGGGCTGGGCCCGGGTGAGCAGGACAACTGCCGCGACTTCCGGCAGAACCTGATGGCACCGTTCAGGGATTGGGGGCGACTGCTCGGGGGCTCCAGAAACGGTCGAGCCGTCGTCGCACCGCCGGTCAGCCCGCCGCGGGAGGAGTCTGTGGGAAGTAGGCGATCCGATCGCTCTTAGGCACCCACGGTTGCGCTGACTCGTCCCACAGGCCGACCTTGGGGTCGAGCCACGAGGCATCATCAAGCGTGCCGGCCTTGAGCCAATCCATTGCTGGCGTGACAGCCACTTCCGAGAAGATGGGAGAGCCGCACTTGGCGCAGAAGCGCCGCAGTACGGGCAAGCCGCTGCTGCCACGGTCGTGATAGGTGCTTGGTTCCTCGCCCGAGAATTCGAGCGAGCCCTTGGTCACCGCCACCAGCACCGAGAAGGATGTGCCGCTCTGGCGCTGGCAATGCTTGCAACTGCAGATTGCCGTCATCAACGGCAGAGACGTCGAGCTATAGCGAACGGCGCCGCAGAGGCAGCCTCCAACGATAGGGTTCATGGTGGACTCCATTCGGTTGATGCCGCGCTGGGCCGGGACTGCAGACGGCGTTCAGGCAACGGCCAGCGTCCTCATGCTATTAGCGCGTTGGGCGCATGGCCAGCAGTGTTTGCCGGCACGGATGCTCAGTGGGCATCCGTCGCGGCACGAGAGGTGGACAATACCCACGCCATCATCAACGCAACTGTGAGCAGCCACCCGCTCCACTGCCACCGCGTGTACATTGATATTCCCGTGCCGCCCGCGCTGGTGGATGCAATGGTCGGCGTGCTGGGCACGGATCTAGACCGGCGCACACTGGACACGGGCCACATGATCATGAACTCGCAGCCGGCGTTGCTGGCGGCGGCGTTGACGGAGGTGGTGAGGGTTTGGTGAGAGACCCGATCTGAAGTGGCGCTTACGCCGACTGTGACGTCGAACGCCCCCCCCCCCCGCGTTGCAACACTACCCCACCTGAAGCTTCGCACTCCTTTGAGCTTGAAGCAAAAATGGTTTGACAGGGGGGGGGGGGGGGGTAGCGTCCGAGAGCAGACGATTTCATCGAGCGCAGACGATTCGGGAGCTACCGCGTCTAGCCACGCTTCTTGGCTAGTTATCGGAGAGAAACCTATGAAAAACCTTTTGATGTGCGCAGGGTTCGTTTTGGCTTTGGTCGGCCACGCCGGATCCGTTATTGCAGCGCCCGCATACTCTTGGAACTTGGCGAAGGACTTGTCAGCAAAAGGCAACTCCACAAACCCTCTCCCAGGAGGCATTTGGAGTCTTCTGTATGACAGTGTCGGGACGACACACAACCAGGCTAACTATCGGGTCCTGCCGCTGTTTTCATCTACTTGGTACACGTATCCAGATCCTCTATTCAACTGGACCGTTGAGAACTCTACGAACATCTTGATTGGGGTCACCACTCGGGATGGCAACTTCACAGGGGGGGGATCCGAGTTTCAATACAAGCAGGGAGATGCGGTTGTACACCCCAGCACGGCCAGCGCCGCGATTGTGAAGTGGACGAGCCCCATCGCCGGAAAAGTCACGGTGTCAGGCGTGATATCCGACTTTGATGCCCGGTGCGGAAACGGAATCAAATGGTCGCTGGATAAAGGCAATTTCATTCTCATGTCGGGAGTCGTCCTGAACGGAAACAACGGAGCTAGCTTCGTGCAACAGAACATTCCGGTATCGATCGGGACTCCCTTGTACTTTGTGGTCAACGGAAACGGCAATCAGGACTGTGACACCTCCAGATTGGAACTGCTCATAAGTAGTCCCTGATCGAGATTTTGCTATATGACCGAAGAACTGCGATTGCAGACAGGCTCAACGCGCCAAAGCAGAGAGCGCATGTCCACGCTTTTGGACGCGATGGTAAGCGTGCGGAGCCCGAGCCTCATGATCATGAACTCGCAGCCGGGGTTGTTGGCGTCGGCGTCGGTGGTGAGGGGCCTCGCTGATGGCTCGGATGAAGGAGCTCGAGGAGGAGAACCGTCGCCTGAAGAAGATGTACGCCGAGGAGCGTCTGAAGGCCGAGATCGTTTCGGAAGCCCTCGCAAAAAGTGGTGAAGCCATCTCGTCGGCGCGAGATAGCGAAGGAAGCGGTGAAGGACAGAGGGATTCCGATCCGGGTGGGCTGTGCGGCGTTCGGCATCAGTGAGGCCTGCTACCGGTACAGCCCGCGGCTCTCGAGCGAGAACGAGGAAATAGCCGATCACCTGCTGCGCCTCACCCATAATCAGCGCAACTGGGGCTTTGGCCTGTGTTTCCTGTACTTGCGCAACGTCAGGGGCTACGTGTGGAACCACAAACGGGTGTATCGGATCTATCGCGAGCTCGAGCTGAATCTGCGGATCAAGCCGAAGAAGCGCCTCGTCCGCGAGCGGCCCGAGGTACTGGCCGTACCAGCGGCGATCAACCAAACCTGGTCGACAGACTTCATGCACGATTCCTTGGCCGACGGCAGAAGTTACCGGTTGCTGAACGTCATCGACGACTTCAACCGCGAGGGGCTCGGCATGGAGGTTGATCTGTCGCTGCCTGCCGAGCCGGTGATCCGAACGCTGGACCAGATCATCGAATGGCGTGGTAAGCCGCTTGCGATTCGTTGCGACAATGGGCCGGAGTATGTGAGTGCGGCTCTTGCGAGCTGGGCGGAGCGCCATGGCATTCGAATCGAGCACATCCAGCCCGGCAAGCCGCAACAAAATGCCTATGTCGAGCGGTACAACCGCACCGTGCGATACGACTGGCTCAGCCACTACCTCTTCGAATCCATCGACGAGGTGCAGGACTTTGCCACGCAGTGGCTATGGACCTACAACCATGAACGGCCGAACATGGCCCTTGGAGGAATCACCCCGAAACAGAAACTGGCGCTCTCCGCGTAGCCTCTACTTTTGACGACGGTTAAAAAAGGGGGGATTACCGAGTCTGCGGGAAGTAGGCGCTCCGATCGCCCTTAGGCACCCACGGTTGCGCCGATTCGTCCCACAGGCCGACCTTGGGGTGGGCGCATGGCCAGCAGTGTTTGCCGGCACGGCGCTTCCTGCACGGGCGGGTCGTTTCCAATCCGATCCCCTTGCTGGCGCCGACAATCAATACACGCGTGATGGGCCTTTTATCTCAGAGTCAATGCCGCCACCTGGGTAGCGATGTAGCTGCCGATTGCGGCGATCGACAGGCTCACCCGTACCCGGGGTCTGCTGTAGACGCATGGTTGGGCACCAGATGACGCATCTCTAACTCTGCTTCTGCACTCGTTTGAGAATTACAGAATCGCGAGAATACAAATCTGGTGCAAACCACACATCTTAGATGACCGATCCCTCACGCTGAATAGCAAGCCAAGCAGAGATTTTCTTGCCAACTTTAATAGGCAGCACACGCCAATACATAATGAAGGGTGTGCCATCTTTCTTATAGTTAATCGCCTTGCCTTCAAATTTTCCGCCTGACTTCAACGCTACGGAAAGCCTTTCTATGACCTTGGAATCTGTTCCCGTGCCTTGAAGAATCCGAGGCGTCTTGCCGATTACTTCGGATGGGTCGTGGCCAGTTAGTTTTTTGAACGACTTGTTGGCGTAAATAATCTTGCCTTCCACCGATGCATCGGTGATCAACACAGAGTCGAAGCAGTTCTCTGCCAAAACCTGGAGCAGCGCTAACCCACCATCAGATCCATTCATCAGTTTCTCAAACGTCTCGGACATCTTAGGTTCCCCTTGGTTAGAAAGCGTTACTGGCAACAGAGCCGTTATCAGATATGGAGATTGGCATTTTTACTCTGAGTACGGTACAGCCTTCTTACCCAAGAAACAACCCTCTGGATCGGTTGACTGATCCCCTTGTACCGCTCCCAATTGTCTGGGCACGCGCTTACGAATCCAGGTTCTTGGTCAATTGAGAAATTGATATCTCCTGAATAGATGAATATTCATCGCAACACTTCAGATTTAACTGTTTGATTTTCTGAAATACGGCATCCAGGCTTTTCGCAGCTTCCTGATTTTTTATGTGATTTGCCTCAGCAGCAATGCAGCCCCCGAGTCTCTCCAGCTCAGAAAGCGTTAATCGAGCGGAAACAAATTCATCACGATATTTGGGGGAATAAATTGCTTGAATCAACACTTCAGGAATATATGTGAGCGCCGTAACCCGCCACGTCAGGATAGTTGTCGTGTCAGCTGATTTAGTCGAAGAGCAGGTCGGCGGGCGGATGAGAGCCCGAAGTGGGACAGTATTCAGTTGAACGCAGGGAGTGCGGGTTGCGGCAGCTGATGCCTCCGGGGAACCGGACGGTGTCGGAGCTGGCCGAGGAAACAGGCGTCTCGGCGATAACGCTCTATGCTTGGCGCAAGCAAGCAAGCCAGAGCAGCAGCTGCCGTGGTGCCAGGAGATGGGAAGAGCCCGGAAGGGTGATCGAGTCAGGAGAAGTTTCGGGTCGTGCTGGAGAGCGCAGCCTTGAGCGAGTCGGAGTTGGCGGAGTACTGCCGTCGCAAGGGGCTGTGCGTCGAGCAGGTGCGGGAGTGGCGCGTAGCCTGTGAGCAGCAGCGCTCCAGATCGCCGCAAGACTGTTAACTTGACTGGTCAAGCCGTGGCCACCGGGGCGCGGCGGGAGCAGGCCTGTGAGGAACTGGGTGTGAGCGTGCGTACGGTACAACGGTGGACTCACCGCGCCGAGGATGGACGTCCCGGGGCGGTTAGAGCATGGGTGCAGCGCTTCGTGCAGTGGTACAACGAGGAGCACCGCCACAGCGGGATCAGGTACGTGACGCCGGCACAGCGACATCATGGGGAAGCGCAGGGATTACTGCGGCATCGGATAGCCGTGTACGAGGCCGCGCGCGAGAGGCAACCGCTACGCTGGCCAGGCAAAACCCGGAACTGGTTTTTCCCTGCCGCGGTATGGCTCAACCCGGAACGCGAGGTCGATCGCGGACAGAAACGAAAGGCTACGTGAATGGCTCACGCGACAACTACCTTGAAAATCCCCGATCGCCGCACATTACTGTGCGAGGCCCACAACGGTTGCTATGACATGCTGCACAGCGCATTGATTTTTGTGTCCAGCTTATTGAACCGAGCTGTTGGGTGCCTGATCTTTTTTATGTTTACGTCGGCTGCGATAGCACAGCCCGCCACTCCAGCGCATCCCCCGCTTCAAAAACTCACTGTCCAACTGAGTTGGACACACCAAACGCAATTCGCTGGGTTTTACATGGCACAGCGCGGAAGATATTTTGAAAAGGAGGGACTCGATGTTGCTCTGTTACCGGGTAATGCGCGCGAAAACCCTCTTGAACTTCTGCGCGACAGTCGCGTCGATGTGGCGATAGCCACACTCAGAGGCGCGCACGCTTTCGACCAGACTGGCCAACAAGTCACCAACATTGCGCAAATTCACCAGTCGTCTCCGATATTGCTGATGTGTCGCCCAAGTCTGGGAGTGACCTCTGATCGCGAGATTGTGGGTAAAACCATCGGAGTGGCCGGCGGTGGTGACCTTCTGGTACTGGATGAATTGGTGCGAGCGTTGTTTCCAGAGGGGGAAAGCGTTGTCAAGGTGCCGCGAGACGGTACAAGTCAATTGTTGATCCAAGGGGGTGCCGCATGCATTACTGACCTGCCGGCTTTCCTCGGGCCATTCCATCATTGGAAATTGGCCTCGGGTTTCGCGGCTACGCCGCAGGATCTGTTGAACGCTGCCGGGGTCTGCTGACCCAGACTCGAATGCGGTCGCACCTCATTGTAGTGACGCCGCCACTCCTCGATAACCACCTTCGCCTCGTTGCGAGTGCGGAACCACTCCATCGACAAGACTCGCCCCTCGTCGGTCAACATCGGTGATTGCAGGCCCGACTGCCATATTCTGTATTCGTCGGCATGGGGGCCCGAAACGGACATTGCATCCAAAGACGTCCGCGTTTGCGTTAGCCTTGGGCGTGTGTCCACGGGTCCGGCCGCAGCCCACGGGTCGCTATCGGCCGCGCATTTTTTGGCCGACCTAGCTGTCGGTGGGGTGCGGTTCATGACAGCGCCGCGGTCATTGGAGGAGTTAGCTTCATGAGACGACAACGTCCCCGTGGCACCATGGTGCATGCACCCCGACGAAATTTGGCTGGTGCCGCGATGAACGCTGTAACTTGCTCGCGGTGGATCTTTCTTGCCTGTCTGCTGGCGACGAGCGCCGCGCTGGCGCAGCCCGCCGCGTTTGCTCAGCGTTACCCTCCCGCGCCGGCGAGCACCGACGGCATCGGCAAGCGCTACATGGCGCGTGAGATCGCTGCGGTGATGGGCTGGCAAGGCGCAGCATGGCTCGAGCGGGAGGAACGTGAGCGCGAAGAGCGCACCGACCTGTTGCTGGCCGCCCTGGCGCTGCGCCCCGGAATGGTGGTGGCCGACATCGGCGCCGGCACCGGTTACCTGTCGCGGCGCATGGCACCGACGGTGATGCCGGGCGGCAAGGTCTGGGCTGTCGATGTGCAGCCGGAAATGATCAGCCTGCTTCAGGCCAGCGCCAAGAGCAGCGGCCTGACGCAGATCGAGGCGCGCCTGAGCTCGGTCGACGACGTCAAGCTGCCCGCCGCTTCGGTGGACCTCGCGGTCATGGTCGACGTCTATCACGAGCTGGCTAACCCCTACGAGGTGATGGCCAGCGTGCTGAAGGCCATCAAGCCCGGCGGCCGCGTCGTCTTCGTCGAGTACAAGGCTGAAGATCCCGGCGTGCCCATCAAGCCGCTGCATAAGATGAGCGTGGCGCAGATCAAACGCGAGGCCGCTGTCTTCCCGCTGGAGTGGGAACGCACTGTGAGCACGCTGCCCTGGCAGCATGTGGTCGTGTTCCGTAAACGGGACTGAAGGCGCGGGCGGCCGGGGGCGTTGATGATGATGCGCGCCTACGCGGTTCCAAGCCGCGCTGCATGCGTGCAGTAACGTCTATGTTAATGCAGCGGCAAAATAGCCGGTGGTCCGGACGCCCGTCAACGGACAGACTGATTCCCGAGCCGGCCACACGCTGAATCTGCGGGCCAGCCCTATGGCTGACCTGTGGATCATCATCCTGTGGGAGCGGACCTTGCCCGCGATTGCTCTTCTCTTCCTGTGGGAGCGGGTCTTGCCCGCGATCTTCCCTTTCGGTCTAAAGGCCGACCTACAGCTCAGGCATCACTACGCCAGCAGCACCGTGTTCAGGCCGCAACCTTCATCCGTCGCACGCCCAACTTGCGCGCGCGCGCATGCAGTTGCCACAGGTCAAACACTGCCTGGTGAGCAAGCCAGCTCTCGGCACTCTTGCCGAAGGCCATTTCCAGGCGCAGCGCCATTTCCGCGCTAACCGAAGCACGCCCGTTGACGATCTCGGAGAGCGTCTTGCGCGACACCTTGAGTTGCGCTGCTGCCGCGGTAATCGACAAGCCGAGAGGCTGGAGCCACAACTCGTGGAGGAGTTCTCCCGGGTGCGGGGGATTGTGCATGCGCATCGACATCAGGCCTCAGTGATAATCCAGATAATCAACAACGAAGGCGTCGCCATTCTCAAAACGAAAAATCACCCGCCAGTTGGCTTGGACCGTCACCGCCCAATGACCCTTGAGCTTCCCCTTGAGGGGGTGCAGCCGCAAACCCGGCGCGTCCAGGTCATCAACCAGCCGGGCCTGATCCAGCAGCGCCAGGATGAGCCGAAGCCTCGCTGCATGGATTGCTTGAATCCCTGCCGTGCGCCCGGTGACAAAGAATCGCTCCAATCCCTTGTGTGCGAATGATCTGATCATTTGCCGACTGTAGCCCTAGCCGGCACCGGCTGCAACCCCAAGGGTTACAGATACTCTGTGGGAGCGGGCCTTACCCGCGATTGTTCCATGGCACATCCATTCGTCGGCAGGGAACCACGGCAGCGTGCCGCAAACAAGCGCCGCGATCAGCGGCATCCGGGGCGCCCGAGATGAAGAAGACCCGTTTTACCGACGAACAGATGGTGAAGATGCTGCGGGAGGCCGACCGGACGTCGGTTTCCGATGTGGCCAAGAAGCACGGGGTGAGCGACCAGACGCTGTACAACTGGCGCAGGCATTTCGGGGGGTTGGATCCATCCGATGTGAAGCGTCTGCGCCAACTTGAGCAGGAGAATAACCGGCTCAAGAAGCTGGTGGTCGAGCGTGATCTCGAGATCGAGGTCATGAAGGAGATCGCCGTGAAAATGGAAGACCTGACCCCATCGACTCCATCGACTGCTTAGGCGTGAACGCGGGACACGAGCGGGAAGCTTTCAGGATGACGAATCGAATCAACGGCCAAGTCAATGTCGAGATCTGGCCAATACAAGTGGTCCACGGATGGCCAGTCAATGTGGGTAATGGCGCGGATCGATGCGTCCCGGAACCAAGGGAACTCCGCAAACGGCACAAAGAGCTCCTCTTCGGCCAGCAGTATCCAGAAACCATGGGCAGAGACGTTCGTGACTTCAGCCGCCGAAGTGTCTTGTCCACGCCGCAAGGATTTCATCGTAATGAGCCTCGATAAGGGAGCGCACTGCGCGAAGCTGCCGATCATTCAGAGCCAGATTCTGTGCCAGTTCTATCTGCGGCTCAAGCCAAAACTTTGCTTCACCATCTGCGCTATGCACGTGTACGTGCATCCGCGGCTCTTCACGAGAGAAAAAGTAGAATCGGTACCCGTCCTCCCGGAAGACATCACGCCCGGAGCTCGGTCATGGCGTGAAGGGTCGCGCTTCGGGGGCCGGCTGGTTTCAGGGCATGAGGCCTCCGGAGTTCCCGGCACATCAACAGCATGTGAAGCTGATCCGGGTTTCCCTGCAACAGGCTGTAGCCATCGGCTCAAATTAAGCCTGAACGTGGCAGAGCGCTGTACACAGAGGCGATGATGCGGCTCGGGATTGAGGCGTCGAGTCTTGATCACCAGAAGTGACCTAGTGGGGCCATGAAAAATGGAAGACCTGACCCCGCCGGTGCATCCCTGTGACCTTGTACGTCGGGCACAACCGCTCGCGCACGTCGTGCTGGTGCACCTCACAGCTCACGCCAGCGTGCAGGGAGAACCCGTGGGCAACATCGTCGCCCAGTGCGACCCGGCGCTCTACATAAGCCCCAACAAGCGCACCACCCAGCCCGCCAGAAGAACGACAAGCCCGACACGCCACGCGCCAATGCCTATGCGCCAGCGCGGCCAGTGCCGCCCGCTCCAAGCTTCAACTCCGAACTGCACCGAATGTGCCGCCGCAAGGCCCAGGAGCAGCAGCAGGCCAGGGTTGGCCTGCCAAGCGGCCAGAACGCTGCCTTCCGCCAGCGCCGCGCAAACGCGCGTGCCGCCGCACAAGGGGCAGGGCCAACTCGTCACGTGGCGAAAGCCGCACAGGGGCAAGTCGCCCAGGGACATCACCATGGGCGCACCGACCAGCGCCAGGGGCCAGCCCAGCACCAGGGCGGCACGCCACTGACGCTCTGGCTCGCTGAGCAGTGCGGTGTCAGCCAAGGGTAATCGCGGGCACGCCACCGCCATCGGTCAATTGTTTGGCCATGTGGTACATGCCGATAAAGGCGATGGGCAGCGTCAGGATCATGCCGATACCGCACAACAGGCCGCCGACAGAGCCGACGATGACCAGCACCAGACTGCACAAAAACGCGCTCAGCAAATTGGCCTTGACCACCGCCCACGCGCGCTGGATAGCGTTGATACCGTCCTTTTCTCCCACCGCGACGAGATAGGCCGCGGTGGGGAGCAGGGCCATGATCAGCAATCCGGGAAGGACACACAACATGAATCCGATACCCACGATGATGCTGGACACCAGCACCGCCAACAAGGCGGGCACGAAATCGTCAAAGCCCTTGAACACGTCAGCGATCTCGGCCTTGGTACCCGCTTCTTCGCGTTGGATCATGCGCATATAACCAACCATCATCGGCCCAGTCAGCAAACCGAACGACACGCCGCCCACAATACCAATCAGCAGGGAAGCCACGATATGGGTGACAGGGTCTCTCTTCAGACCGTTGATGCCTGCAGAAACGCACGTACTGATGTCGGGAGCAGCCATTTTGATACCTCTCCAGATGAAACGGATTGAGAACGGCGATGCTAACACCACAACAGGAAAGCACAGGAAGGATAAAGCCCCTCCCAGACCCAGTTCAGCCCTACCGGACTCTGCCCCTCGGGGTTCTCTCGGGTGGCCAACGTGCGAGTATCCCTGCTTGCCCCGTCATTCCGGGGGTGCGCAGTTCCCTTCGCAGCCTTAACAGTCCCCGGGATCCCTCCGCACCTGACCTGCGCGCAACACGACTCCCTGCCGATCCCCGATCGCCAGCCTCCCTGCCCGCTCACCGCGCGCCTTCCGTGTGCGCCGCTCACGCACGCACCGGCGGCCTCGTCGGCGGCGGGCCGAGTGAGACTGCACTGTTTTCTCCCCTCCCTCTCATATGCGCCAGGATCCGCTCGATCAGCACGGGCTCCTCGATGCTGGCGATCACCCTGACCGCAGAACCGCAGCGCGCGCAGCTCTCCACGTCGATGTCGAACACGCGCTTCAGCCGCTGTGCCTACGTCATCGCTGCACGGTCGCGGATCGCTCGATCGCGGACTTCTCGGGCTGAGCGCTTCCCCTCTTCCCCCTGCCCCTTCCGGCCGGCGTCACCTCCGTTCATTTGATTACTGCGATGCAGTCACCAAGATTTGCCTTCGGGGTTCGCTGGGGCTACACGCTGCGCACGAACATATGCGACCGCGCTGTTCGGCGGGCGACAGAAACAGTCGAGCCGTCGTGACCTCGCCATTCAGCCCGCCGCGGGAGGGCTCTGCGGGAAGTAAGCGATCCGATCGCTTTTAGGCACCCAGGGTTGCGCCGACTCGTCCCAAATGCCAACCGTCGGTTCGAGCCACGAGGCATCGTCTAGCGTGCCGGCCTTCAGCCAATCCATTGCCGGCGTGACAGCCACTTCCGAGAAGATCGGAGACCCGCACTTGGCGCAGAAGCGCCGCAGCACGGGCGAGCCGCTGCTGCCGCTGTCGTGATAGGTGCTCGGTTCGTCGCCCACAAATTCGAGCGAGCCCTTGGTCACCGCCACCAGCACCGAGAAGGCTGTGCCGCTCTGGCGCTGGCAATGCTTGCAACTGCAGATTGCCGTCATCAGCGGCGGAGACTTCGAGGTGTAGCGAACGGCGCCGCAGAGGCAGCCTCCGACGATAGGGTGCATGGTGGACTCCATTCGGTTGATGCCGTACTGGGCAGGCGCTGCAGACGCCGTTCAGCCAACGGCCAGCGCCCCCATGCTATTAGCACGGTCGGCGCAGGGCCAGCAGTGTTCTCTGACACCACGAAGCTTGCATGCCCGCAGCTCGGAAGTTCGCGCTACGCCCGTGCGCTTCGACCGTTCACGCAGCGACGGCCGGTTCGGTAGGCGGGCCATGCCCACGACAGCAGCCCCGGAGAGGGGCTGCTGTCTGGGCAGTCCATCACATGCCGAATGCAGGCGCCACCGGCGCGAACTCCTTCGCGCCGAGCCAGACGTCATCCACCCGGAACGAGCCCGTCGCACCCGGATTGGCGTAACCGATCCGGATGATCACGCGGTCGAGGGGCTTGGTGATCTCGATGCCCTGATACCCGATCTCGCGATACGCACTCCCGGTGTTGCGCGGGATCGGCAGTTGGTAGACGCCGACCGTGCCATCGGTGTACATGAGACGTACGCGGATGGTGGCGCCCGTCGAGAGGTTACGGGAAGCGACGTTGGCCGAGAGCGTGAGCGTCTTTCCGGGCAGGAAGCCGCGAGCCTCGGTGTCCCTGATCACCTGCGTGATACTGCTGTTCTCGCCGGCGGAACCGGTGAAGCTGAAGGAGCACTTGCCGTCGAAAGCCGTCCCTTCCACACAGATAACGCGGTCGCTGGATAGGCCCGATACCGTCCACTGCGCCGGCGCGCCGCCCACGCGGGCCGTCTCGAAGCCCTCGTTGCGCAGCGCGTTGAAGTCGACGTTGAACTCCCACTGACGGTTGCCCGGCAGGGTGAACTGCCCACCCGTCGAGATGGCGTACACGGTCCAGGCGTAGCGGCCTTCTTCCGTGATGAGCGTGGTGTCGAAATCGAAACGGCAGGTGCCGTCGATGCATTCGATGGCGTCGCCATTCACGAGTCCGGGGGCATCGAGCACGGTGCTGCGCGTGCTGCTGCTGTCATCAATGCGCTGCAGCAAGAGGCGGTAGTTGGCCGCGCCGGTGGACTCTTCCCACGTGAAGGGGAGTGTCTCCGGCAAGGTGTCCGTGAAACGCAGACCGTACTCTGGGCCTTTGAGATCATAGGTGCCAAGCGAACTCGCGATCGTGAAGTACTGGCCCGGGCCCTCGGCGTTGCCCTCGCTGTTCAGCGCTTCTGCCGTCCACCAGTAGAGCCCGGCGCCGCCGACCAGAGTCTCGTCCACCGGCATGCGGCAGGTGCTTTGGTCACAGTTGATCTCTTCGCCGTCGTTCAGGCCGAAAAACTTGAGCTGGTCGCCGGGCACCCCGCTGGGGTAGACGAGCAGCAAGCGGTAACGCGTGGCGCGCGGGGACACGGTCCAGACGAACTCCTTGATCTGGCCAGGCTCGTAGTTGCCACTCAGAAACAGCTGATCGCGCGGGGAGACGGGCGAGACCAGACTGAACTCACCGGGCATATCCGGCGAGCCCACCCGGAACACGAAGCCATAGCCATCGTCGACCTGATTGACGCCTTCGGCGTCGAAGGCGCGGACCCACCACACATAGCGGCCCTTGGGTTCCACGGGCGCCGGAAGCGCCGCGACCGACAGGGTGCAGGTACCCGTGTCACAGCCGAGGTCTGCGGGGAGCAGATCGGGCAACTCTACGAAACTGCCGTCGGGGGAGCTCATGTAAAAAAGGTATTTCTCTGCACCGGAGGACGGCGTCCAGCTAAAGGACTCCACTGTGGCGGGATCGCTCACCACGGCACCGGGGGGGCCATCGGTGCCGGGGGCCAAGAGCCTGAAACCACCCACCTCGGCGTGAGCAACCAACGATGCGGAAAAAAAGATGAGCGCGGCTGCCAAGACACGAAAACAGCCCGATCTCCGGAGCGTCGAAGCGATGAACTGCATGACGGGATACTCCGTTAATCGTTATGCGCAGGGGACCATCACTGGAGCATACGGGAGATTTTTGGACCCAGATCATTCGTTTATTGAATCTGCATTCGTGACTCGCAGGCCGATCCAGATTTCTGGATTTCACGGCGCCCGGCACATGATCTGCGCAGGCCGGCTGTGCTTAGGGGCGGCAACGACGCAGTGTCACCGGGCTTCGGCACCGTACACCACGCGATCTTCCTTGATCGTCGTCAGCACACGGAGGCTGCGCAGCTCCGCCGGCGGGAGTGCGAGCGGGTTGCGGTCCACGATCACGAAGTCCGCGAGTTTGCCGCTCTCTATGGAACCCTTGTCCTGCTCTTCGTGGTAGATCCACGCAGCGTCCACTGTGATCGCCCGCAGCGCGGCCAGCGTGTCGATGCGCTGCTCCGGACCCAGCACGGCACCATCACGCGTGACGCGGTTGGTGGCGGTCCACAGCGTGAAGAAGGGGTCGAGCGGCGTCACCATCGCGTCGGTGTGGTTGCTGAATCGAAGGCCCCGTGCACGGGCCGCCGCGAGCGGGCTGAGAAACGCGGCACGCGCGTCACCGAGATTGCGGCGATGCACTTCGCCCCAGAAAAACACATGGTTGCTGAAGAACGAGGGCGCGATGCCGAGTCGCGCGTAGGCATCGAGCTGGTCGGCTCGCACGAACTGCGAGTGGATGGCAACGTCGCGGTGATCGTCCGCCGCCTTCGCACCCAGCGCCTCGTGCGCCTTGATCAGGATATCAATGGCGCCGTCGCCGTTGGCGTGGGTCCAGACCTGAATGCCACGCTGGTAGAGCTCCGCCACGGTGCGCGTGTATTCCGCGGGATCAACGAGGGGCTTGCCGTGCCAGTCTGTTTCGCCGCCGGGTCCGCCAGTCAGCATCGCGCGCGTGAAATAGGCTGTTCGGCCTTGTGGCGAACCGTCCAGCAGCAATTTGATACCGCCCAGTTTCAAGCGCCCCTCGTAGGCACCGAAGCGGTTTTCCGCGAGCTTGCGCGCATCCTCCTGCCGCATGGTTACCGGCAACGCGATCACATCGAGGAAAAGATCGGACCGCGCCGCCGCGCCGCGCAACAACGCGAGACTGCGCGCATCCGTGGCGCCGTCCTGCACCGTGGTGTAGCCGTTGGCCGCGTAGCGCTCCAGCGCCGCACGCAGACCGGCACGCGACTGCTCCTCCCCGGGTACCGGCAGCACACGGAAGAAGGGAGCCAAGCCGGTTTCCATCACCAGCCCGGCGGGCTCGTTACCCCCGGGGCGACGCACGATCACGCCGCCGGCAGGCGTGGGCGTGGCGGCATCCACGCCGGCGAGCGCGAAGGCGCGGGAATTGAACACGGCCCCGTGTCCTGAGACGTGGAGCAACATCACGGGGTTGTCAGGGAAAGTCGCATCGAGGTCGCTGCGTTCGAGTTCGCGCCCCTCGGCGAGTCCGTCACGCGCATAGCCGAAGCCGAGAATCCAGGCACCCGGCGGGATGTGCTTTGCTGCTACGTGATCCCGCAGCACGCGCAGCACCGAGGGAATGCTGTCGACGTTGCCCACCGGTGGCTGTGTGACATTGGCCCAGTCAGCGAAGCTCACCGACTGCATGAGGTGACTGTGAGGGTCGATGAAACCGGGCAGCAGCGCATGGCCGCCCAGATCCACCAAGCGGGTCTCTGGACCGCGCAGCTGATCGATCAGGGCGCGTGATCCGCTCGCGAGGATGCGTCCATCGCGGACCGCAACGGCCTCGAGCACCGTTCCCCGGGGGTCCATGCTGATCACCGGCCCGCCTGCGTAGATGGTGTCGGCAACCGGTACTGGCCCATCCGGGCTTGCCAACACGCCCATCGCGCACACACCGAGCTGCAAGAGCACTGCCGCCGCCCATTGCACACTGCCCTTGCGAACTGTCGCCATCATGCTGCTGTAACTCCAAGCGGAACCCGCACACACCTTAGGCTGAGGCGCGGCCACGATCCAGCCCGTTGCAACGCCGCGGTAATGGCTGCACAACAGGAGGGGACCAAGCGCGGCCCGGCAACCGACCGGTGCCTTCCTACAAGGGCATTCAGCTAGTACGGGAGCTGCCGCTGGCTCGGGCGTCAGGCGCGATTGCGTTGCCCGCGGGCGCAAACAGACCCGCCCGCGCAGGATGCGGCTGCAGTCAGGGCTCCGGCTGGACCCAGACATCCTTCATAACCGCGGCAAACTCCTCTGCCAGCGCAGCGTGCAAGCGATGGCGTCCCGCGACAACAAGACGTTGTCCGGCCACCCACACCTCACTGAAGACGGGCACGCTGGCGCTGAACACCAGTGCATCCAGAAGGTGCGTTGCGGGCATGCCGGTGAGCGCTCCTGCCGCGACATCGACAACCAGCAGGTCGGCACGCGCGCCCTGCAGCAGCCCCCAGTGCCGCTTTCCTGCTGCTGCGGCACCGCCCTGCAGGCTGCACTGCAGCAATCTGGCCGCCGTGGAGTCCTCGCCCTGCGCGGGAGCCGCAGCCACATTACGCTCGCGCCTCAGCAGGCGTTGGCTGTATTCCAGCTGCCGCAATTCAGCGGGCCAATCGCGGCCGATCTGGCTATCGGACCCAATGGCCAGTGGAACGCCCGCCCCGAGCCAGCGCGGCAGGTCGAAGAATCCGTCACCGAGGTTGGCCTCCGTCGACGGACAGACCACCACCCCAGCGCCCGTGCGCGCCACGGCCTCGATCTCGGCGGGCTCCGCGTGCGTGGAGTGCACCATATGCCAGCGCGCATCGAGCGGCATGTGCTTGCACAGCCACTCGAGCGGACGCATGCCGGTGGCACGCAGGCAGTCTTCGACCTCGCCCGTCTGCTCGGCGGCGTGCAGGTGCAGCGGGGCGGGATCTCCCTGCACGGCGGCAACCAGTTCGCGCATCGACTCGGGTCGCACCGCGCGCAGCGAATGCACCGCGGTACCGGCATCGACGCAAGGCAAACCGAGAGCACGCACCCGGTCACGCAGCGCCAGCACCTCGGTCACGGTGCTGGCAAAGCGCCGCTGCCCTGGCTGCAACTGCGGCTTGGAGAAGCCACCGCGCTCGTAGAGCACCGGCAGCAGCGTGAGACCGATACCCGCATCCTGCGCCGCCTGCACCAGCGCGAGCGCCATCTCGGCGGGATCCGCGTAGTGTCCGCCCGCCTCGTTGCGGTGCAGGTAATGGAACTCGCAGACCTGCGTGTAGCCCCCCTGCAGGAGTTCGGCATAGAGCTGCGCCGCCACCACGCGCATCTGTCGCGGCGTGATGCGCAGCGCCACGGCATACATGCGCTCGCGCCAGCTCCAGAAATCATCCTGCGCGGTACTGCGACGCTCTGCGAGGCCCGCATAGGCACGCTGGAAAGCATGGCTGTGCGCATCGACCATGCCCGGCAGCACCGGGCCCGGCAGCACAGTGGCTGCCGGCGGGCAAGGTACCTGGGTGCGCAGCTCTGCAAAGCAGCCGTCGGCCCCAATGCGCAACAGCACGTCGCTCTGCCAGCGACCATCGATCCAGGCGAGCGGTGCCCACAGTGTCGTCATCACGGCTGAAACTCCAGCATGCTGCGAACCAGATCCCCGAGCAACGGCTGCACCTCGCTTGCCCGCTGCTCACACCAATCGAAAGGCGGCGCCTCGTCTATGTAGAGGTACTGGCACATCTCCAGTTGAACGGCGTGCACACCCGTTGCAGGCTGGCCGTAACGGCGAGTGATGTAGCCGCCCTTGAAACGCCCGTCGGTCACCTGCGTGAAACGCGACTGCCCGCTCAGAACACCGCCGAGCGCAACGCGCAACGCGCTCGCGCAACTGCTGCCATCGACGGTGCCGAGGTTGAGGTCGGGCAGGCGGCCCGAAAAGAGCCACGGCAGTTCACTGCGGATGCTGTGCGCATCGAAGAGGACGACGTGTCCATGGGCGGCGCGCAGGCGGGCGAGCTCTGCCTCCAGCGCATCGTGGTAAGGACGCCAGACGTGGAGCAGTCGTTCCTGTACCGCAGCCTGATCAGGCTCCTGCCCCTCCCGATACAGAGGCTCCCCGCTAAAGAACCGGGTGGGGCACAGACCGGTGGTGTTGGCATTCGCGTACAGGGGTGCATCATCCGGCGGACGGTTGAGGTCGATCAGATAGCGGCTGTACCGCGGCACGATCAGCGAGGCGCCGAGCTGCAATACAAAGCCGTAGAGACGCTCGAGATGCCAGTCGGTGTCTTCTGACTGCAGCGCCCGGGGCTGCAGGCGCGCGCCCACGGACTCGGGAATCTGCGTTCCCGCGTGCGGCAGGCTGACCAGCAGCGGCACCCGTCCGCGATGGAGCGTGTACACCTCTAGTCCGCCCATGCAGGCATGCCTCCGGCGAAGGAAATGGGCCGTCCGCCCCGCACCACCTGACGGCACGGGTTGTGGCCGAAGTTGCTCGCGAGCTCGCGCGGGTGCTCGAGATCCCAGAGCGCAAAGTCCGCCACGTAACCGGGCGCCAAAATCCCGTGGCTGTGCTGCAGACCGAGCGCGCGGGCCGCGTGTTCGGTAACGCCGCGCAGGGCCTCCTCGGGCGTGAGGCGGAACAGCGTGCACGCCATGTTCAGCATGAGGAGGAGCGACAGCCCCGGCGCGGAGCCCGGGTTGTGATCAGTGGCGATGGCGATCGGCACTCCCGCCTCGCGCAGGGCCGCCACCGGAGGCAGGCGCGTCTCGCGCAAAAAGTAAAACGCGCCAGGCAGCAGCACCGCCGCGGTACCGGCTGCAGCCATGCTCGCCACGCCCTGCGAATCGAGCCATTCAAGGTGGTCGCAGGACAGTGCCCCGTATTCCGCAGCCAGCGCTGCGCCGCCCTGATTGCTCAGTTGCTCGGCGTGCAGTTTCACGGGCAGCCCCAGCGATCGCGCCGTATCGAGGACGCGACGTGTCTGCGCCGGCGAAAAACCGATGTCGTCGCAGAACACGTCGACGGCATCGACGAGACCCTCGTCCTGCTGCAGCGGGAGCCAGCGGCAGACTTCATCGATGTAGGCCTCGGGCCGACCGGCAAACTCGGGCGCTACCGCGTGCGCGCCAAGGCTGGTGGTGCGCACGGTCAATGGCAGTTGCGCGCCGATCTGCCGCGCCACGCGCAGGCAGCGCGCCTCAGACTCCGCAGACAGCCCGTAGCCGGATTTTATCTCGAGGGTGGTCACGCCCTCGGCCATCAGGCACGCGGCACGCCGCAGCGCCTGCGCCAGCAGCACGGACTCACTCGCCGCCCGTGTTGCCGTCACCGTGTGGCGGATGCCGCCGCCGGCACGCGCGATGTCCTCATAGCTTGCGCCCTGGAGCCGCTGCTCGAACTCCGCCGCACGCGAACCCGCATAGACGAGATGGGTGTGGCAATCGATCAGGCCGGGGGTAAGGAGCGCGCCGCCAAGGTCGTGCTCGGCCGTGATGCGTGCGCGCATAGACGCCGGCACGGCGCCACCCTCGCCTGCCCAGGCGATGCGCCCCTCGCCCGTGAGGAGCGCACCGTCCGCGACACCCTCCCACCGCGCACCCGGCGCCATGCTCACAACTCGCGCGTTGCGCCACAGGCTAAGCTTGCCCTCACCCGTCATGGCTCAAAGGCTCCCTCGAGTTGGTAGACAAGGCCCGGATGGGTGAGTCGCGCCACGGTGATCGGCATGCTGCGGTTCTCCGTGAGCCGGGTGAGGATCAGGCAGGGCTGCGCACGGTCGATGCCCAGTAACCGCGCCTCGCGCGCGCCCGGCAATGCTGCCTCGATGGTGTAGCCGGCCTTCCAGAAAGGCGCCACCTCGAGCAGGTAATGGGTGGGCGTTACGGCGCTGAAGTCCACCCCGAGATAAGCCGGTGCACAAACCGGATTGACGAAGCGGTCCTCGCACTGCAGCGCGGTCTCGTTCTCGAAATGCACGATCACGGTATGGAATACGGGCGCGCCCTTCAGCAGGCCAAGACGCGTCGCCACCTCGCGCGATGCCGGCTCCTCGCGGCAGAGATGAACCACCGCGCGATGGCGGTGACCGCGACTGCTGATCTCCTCGTGGATGTCGCGGATCCTGAGCGTAGAGGCGACCTTGTGCGGCTGCGTGGCGAAAGTGCCCGCGCCCTGCCGGCGCTCGAGCAGCCCGCTCTCCTGCAAATCCCTCAAGGCACGCCCCACCGTCATACGGCTCACGCCGAAGCGCGCAACGAGATCGGCTTCGCTGGGCATGCGACTGCCTGGCGGGTAGCGACCACGCTTGAGCTCCGCGAGCAGCGCCTGCCGCACCCGCACGTAGGGAGCGGATCCCGAGTCGTCCGGTCCGGCAGCGGGTTTGCGGTGTGTTGGCATGGCACCGAGGGTATTTGCGGCCACTTGTCTAGTCAAGTACGATTCGGTCGTCGTCCCGGAGAACCAGCACCATGAACAGCAATCAGCCCGAACCATCTGCCAGTCCAAGGCCCGTACTGCGATCCCCGCGTGGCTCGACACTCAGTTGCGCCAACTGGCAGATCGAGGCCGCATTCCGGATGCTGCAGAACAACCTCGACCCCGAGGTTGCCGAGAACCCCGCGGCACTGGTGGTGTACGGCGGCATCGGCAAGGCAGCGCGCAACCACGCGTGCCTGGAGCAGATCCTGCGTAGCCTTCGCGAGCTGCGCGAGGACGAGACACTGCTGGTGCAGAGCGGCAAACCAGCGGGCGTGTTCCGCACCCACATCGACGCCCCGCGCGTGCTCATCGCCAACTCCAATCTGGTGCCGCGCTGGAGTACTTGGGAACACTTCGACGAGCTCGACCGCAAGGGCCTGATGATGTACGGCCAGATGACAGCCGGCAGCTGGATCTACATCGGCAGCCAGGGCATCGTGCAGGGCACCTGCGAGACCTTCATCGAGGCCGGGCGCCAGCACTACGGCGGCAATCTCACCGGGCGCTGGATACTGACGGCGGGACTCGGCGGCATGGGCGGTGCGCAGCCGCTGGCAGCGAGCCTGGCGGGCGCATCCTCCCTGATTATCGAGTGCCAGCAGGACCGCATCGACTTCCGCCTGCGCTCACGCTACCTCGATGAACAGGCGCAGGATCTGGACGATGCGCTCTCCCGCATCGCCCGCTGCACCGCCGCAGGCGAGGCACGCTCGATCGGCTTGCTGGGCAACGCCGCGGAACTGCTGCCGGCACTGCTCGAGCGCGCCCGCGCCGGCGGGCTCCGTCCCGACCTCGTCACCGACCAGACCAGCGCCCACGATCTCGTGAACGGCTACCTGCCGCTCGGATGGAGCGTGGCCGAGTGGCGCGCGGCGCAGGCCGATGCACAACGCCATGGCGCCCTGCGCGAGGCCGCCGCCCGCAGTTGCAGACAGCACGTCGAGGCGATGGTCGGCTTCCGCGATCTCGGCGTTCACGTGGTCGATTACGGCAACAACATCCGCCAGGTCGCACTCGATGCGGGCCTCACGCGCGCCTTCGATGTTCCCGGCTTCGTGCCTGCCTACATCAGGCCGCTGTTCTGCCGTGGCAAGGGCCCCTTCCGCTGGGTCGCTCTTTCGGGCGACCCGGAAGACATCCGCCGTACCGATGCGCGCATGAAAGAGCTCTTTCCGGAGGACGCCGGGCTGCATCGCTGGCTCGACATGGCATCGGAGCGCATTGCCTTTCAGGGCCTGCCGGCGAGGATCTGCTGGATCGGCCTTGGCGAGCGTCACCGCGCCGGACTCGCGTTCAACGAGATGGTGCGCTCCGGCGAGCTGAAAGCCCCTATCGTGATCGGCCGCGACCATCTGGATGCCGGTTCGGTCGCCTCGCCAAACCGCGAGACCGAGGCGATGCGCGACGGCTCCGATGCCGTCTCCGACTGGCCGCTGCTGAACGCGCTGCTGAACACCGCGAGCGGCGCCACGTGGGTGAGCCTGCACCACGGCGGCGGCGTGGGCATGGGCTACTCGCAGCACGCGGGCGTCGTCATCGTCTGCGACGGCACCGAGGCGGCCGACCGGCGGATCGAGCGGGTGCTGTGGAACGATCCGGCCACCGGCGTGATGCGGCACGCCGACGCCGGCTACCCGGATGCCATTGCCTGCGCACGCGAACACGGACTCAACCTGCCGATGATCACAGGCGGAGGTGCCGGATGATCCTGCTGCAGCCCGGCGCGCTGGGTCTCCTGGACCTGCAGGCCATACATGCCGGTGTGAACCCGCTGCGAGTGGATCCCGCCGCGCTGCCGGCAGTGGCCGCTAGCGCGGCGTTGGTGCAGCGTGCCGCGGCCGGGCAGTTGCCGGTTTACGGCGTGAACACGGGCTTCGGCAAGCTCGCGTCCACACGCATCGGCGAGGCCGATCTGGCCCGCTTGCAGCGCAATCTCATCCGCTCCCACAGCGTGGGTGTGGGCGAGCCGCTGTCCGCGGCCGTCACGCGCCTCATCCTTGTGCTGAAGGCCGCCTCGCTCGCGCGCGGACACTCTGGCGTGCGCGTCGACGTGATAGACACCCTGCTCGCGGTGCACAACGCCGGGCTGGTGCCCTACATCCCCTCGCAGGGATCGGTGGGCGCCTCGGGCGACCTCGCCCCGCTCGCGCATCTCACGCTCGCGCTGATGGGCGAGGGTGAGTTCCTGCAGGATGGTCATCGTCAGGCGGCCGCGACGGTACTGGCGGCAGCCGGCATCACGCCGCTCAACCTGCAGGCGAAGGAAGGGCTCGCGCTTATCAACGGCACGCAGGTATCCACCGCGCTCGCGCTGCACGCGTTGTTTTGCTTCGAGCCGGTGCTCGAGGCCGCGCTGGTGATCGGCGCACTCACGGTGGACGCGGCGCGCGGCAGCGACGGGCCCTTCGACCCGCGCATCCACGACCTGCGGGGCCAGCCCGGACAAATCGACGTGGCGCACTACTACCGCGCGCTTCTCGCGGGCAGCGCGATACGCGCGTCACACGCTGAGGGAGACGATCGCGTGCAGGACCCGTATTCGCTGCGTTGCCAGCCCCAGGTAGTGGGTGCGTGCCTCGACCAGTTGCGCCATGCCGCACGGGTGCTCCTCTGCGAGGCCAACGCAGTCACCGATAATCCGCTGGTCTTCGCAGACACTGCCGAACTCGTGTCGGGGGGGAATTTCCACGCCGAACCGGTGGCGCTCGTCTGTGACGGGATGGCACTCGCAATCGCCGAGGTGGGAGCGATTGCCGAACGGCGGATCGCGATGCTGATCGACGCCGGCGTCTCGCGGTTGCCAGCCTTTCTCAGCGCAAATCCCGGCTTGAACTCCGGGTTCATGATCGCGCACGTCACGGCCGCATCGCTTGCGAGCGAGAACAAATCACTCGCGCACCCCGCCAGCGTCGACTCGCTGCCTACCTCGGCCAATCAGGAAGACCACGTGTCGATGGCCACTTTTGCGGCGCGGCGCCTGCAACCGATGATCGCCAACACGGCGCATATCCTGGGCATCGAGTGGCTGGCCGCCGCACAGGGCATCGAGTTCCTGCGCCCACTGCGCAGCAGCGCGGCGCTCGAGCAGGCCCACGCGATACTGCGCGAGCACTGCCCGCCCATGAGCGAAGACCGCTACCTCGCGCCCGATATCCAGCAGGCAACAGCACAGGTTCACGACGGCAGCCTGTCGCGCGTGTTCCGCTCGCTCGATGGACTTCCGGCGTTGTGGGTCGCGGTTTGAAGCGCGCGGATCAGGAGCCCGGCGCTGTCTCTATGCCGATGTCATAACCGAAGGGCAGCGCTGCGTCGATGAGCCACTCCCACACCGAGACCGCCCACGTGGTTGGCACGTAAAGCTCGTAGCGTTGCTCGCCCACCCGCTCGAGCAGCACGGGGATGTGATGCAGGCCGGTTTGTGCAAACTGGCCCACGGCAAAAACCGCCGGGTGCAGATCGAGGGCGATCCCGCGGCTGAGCAACTCGCGCGCGGTGGATCCCTCCACAACGAGCCGCAGCCGCGCGGCCGACAGCAGCGTCACGCAACCCGTTGCGGGATCCAGCTCACGCATGACCCGCTGCATCGCGGTATCCGTTGTTGCGGCCCACAGATATCTGCCGGGCGCCAGACGGCAGAATCGCGACTCACCGTCGGCGATGAACATCAGGCTGTCTTGCGGCAGCGCGGGAATGGCCAAAGCCTGCAGTTGCGCGCGCAGTGCAGCGTCGGTTCCGGCAAAGGCTGCAAGCTGGCACAAGTGCCAGCCACGCAACTCGGCGAGCCTGAGCGAACGTGCACCGTCCACGCCGTCACGACCACCGGCTTGCAGATGGCTCTCCAGCACCGAGTGACGCTCAGGCATGCATGCGCTCTCCCGTCGGGTCGAGGAACACGGGCGAGACGATCCGCGCGCGCACCTGCTCGTTTCGCAGTGGATAGGCGCAGATGACCTCCTCCCCCACGTGCGCGAGCCCGCCCTGGTAGAGCCCGAGGGCAATCGTCTTTCCAAGCTCCACCGACCAGGTCACCGAGGTGATGTGCCCGCGCCCATGACCGGCGATGGCGTCGGTGGCCGCAAACAGGATGGCGCCACCGCGCAGCGGCTTGCCCGGTTCCAGGCATTCGAGCCCCACCAGGCTCCAGCGCTGCGGATGTTGCAGGCCGGGGCGCGCGCGCAATTCACGCCCCACATAGGGCTTGCGCGTGGATGCCATGCGGCCAAGGCCGAGATCGTCCAGGGTATTGCGGTGATCGAGTTCCATACCGCCCGCTACGTGGCCTTTCTCTATACGCAGCGAGGCGAGCGCCTCGAGACCGTAGGGGCGGATGCCCAGCGGAGCGGCAGCCCTGAGGATCCGTTCCCACAGCGCCGTGCCGCAATCTGCGGGCGCATACAGCTCATAGGCAAGCTCCCCGGAAAAACTGAGCCGCAGCACCTTGAGCGGCACGCCCTCGTGCTCGATCTCCATACACCCCATGTGCGGCAGCGCAGCGGCGGAGAAATCGTGCCCTGGCAGCGCGAGCTCCAGCGCGTGGCGCGAGCGCGGGCCGGCTACCGACATGCCGGCAAACTGATCGGTGACGGAGGTTGCCTGCACATCGAGATCTGTCCATGCGGTCTGCAGCAGGAACTCCAGATGCGACATCACCTCCACCGCCTGCGCCGTGGTGGTGGTCAGAAAAAAGCGCGTGGGCGCAAAGCGTGCGGTGGTGCCGTCATCGAGCACGGTGGCGTCATCGTTCAGCATCACGCCATAGCGCGCCTTGCCCACCGGCAGGCTGGCAAAAGCATTCACGTAGACCCGATCGAGGAGCTCCGCCACATCCGGACCCTGCAGCTCGATTTTTCCGAGCGAAGAGACATCGGAAATGCCCACGCCCGTGCGTACCAGACGCATTTCCTCGATATACGCCGTTTCCGGACTCTCGCCGGCCCAGCGGTAATACCAGGGCCGCAACCAGGGGCCGGCCTCGATGAACACGGCGCCATTGGCAGCGTGCCAGTCATGCAGCGCCGAGCGCCGGACCGGGCGGAAGTGATGCCCCACGCTGCGCCCCGCAAGTGCACCGAGCGACACCGGTGTGTAGGGCGGCCGGAAGGTGGTTGTCACGCCCACGCCTGCACCCTGACCGCGCATCCCGGCCATCAGGCCGATGGCGTTCAGGTTGCTGGTCTTGCCCTGATCGGTGGCCATACCGAGGGCGGTGTAGCGCTTCAGATGCTCGATCGCCACAAAACCCTCATCGCGCGAGATCTCCAGATCGCGCGTGGTCACATCGGACTGGAAATCGACGAAGGCCTTGCCGCGCCGCACCAGTGGCGCGCGCGCAGGCTCCATGCGCCAGGGCTCATCGGGCAGGGTGGCCTCCACGGGGCGTGCCGGGGCCGCGTGGCCTGCATGCCGGGCGGCTGCGGCACCCGCCACTGCGCCCTGCGTCACCGCCTGCGCGAGCGAGAACGCTCCGGTCACCGCGCCCGCGGCAAAATGCCCCGCTGTGAGGATGCCGGGCACAAAGCCGTCGATGTCGGCGCGGAACACCGGCTTGCTGCCGGTGTGGGCGGCCAGATGGAGAGTGCAGGACCAGCCACCGGCCATGCACAGCAGATCGCAAGGCAATGTCTGTTCGCGTGTATTTCCGGCAGCGGCGATGCGTGCACCACGCACTGCCCGCGCGCCCAGCGCACGCGTGACCACGCTGCCGGTACGGACGATCAGGCCTGCGGACTCGGCGAGATTGCGCAGGGCAGGATCGATGTTCACGCGCTGCTCGACCACTGTCACCTCGGCACCGCTGCGCGCGAGTTGCGCGGCACTCAGCCAGCCGCTGTCATTGTTGGTGGCCACCACCACTTGCTCGCCCAAAGCCACCGCCCAGCGGTTGAGGTAGGCCTGTGCAGCCGATGCAAGCATGACACCGGGCCGGTCGTTGTCCGCGAAGACCAGAGGTCGTTCCAGCGCGCCGGTGGCAAGCACGATGGCGCGGGCGCAGACGCTGCTCAGCACCTCGCGCGGCGCGCCACGCGCGGGATCGGGCATGTCCTGGTCGTGCCGCGTGAGCAGCGCCGCCATGGTGCCGTCGTAGAGGCCGAGCGCCGTGGTGCGATGGAGGATCTCGACACCGGGCAGACGCTCCAGTGCCTCCACCTCGGCGCTGCGCCAACGCTCCTGCGGGGTATCGGTGGAGAGCGCGAGTAGACTGCCGCCGGGCAGGCTGTCCTGCTCGACCAACAGCACGCGGGCGCCCGACTCGGCAGCCGCGCGCGCGGCGGCGAGCCCCGCGGGTCCGGCGCCGATCACCAGCACATCGGTGAAACGGTAGCGTGTCTCGTATCGATCGGGGTCTGGCTCCTGCGTTGCGCTGCCGAGCCCCGCGGCACGGCGGATGAAACGCTCGTAGAACATCCACGAACCGCGCAGCGGACCCATGAATGTCTTGTAGTAGAAACCCGCGCCGATCAGCCCGGACAGCAGACCGTTGATGGCCATCAGGTCAAAGTCAACGGAGGGTGTGCCGTTCTGGCGGCTGGCAACCAATCCTTCGTGGAGTTCGACCAAGGTGCCCGGGAGGTTGGGTGTGCGGCGCCCGCCGCTGCCGACCGTGAAAAGTCCGTTGGGTTCTTCCACGCCGGCGCCGAGAAAACCGCGCGGACGGTGGTACTTGAAACTCCGCCCCACCAGTCCGATACCGTTGGCGAGGAGCGCGGAGGCCAGCGTGTCGCCGGCAAACCCAGACAGCGCCCTGCCCTCCAGCGTGAAGGCGAGCGGGCGGCTGCGGTCGATGCGGCCGCCTGTTGGTCTGCGGTGTGCACGGCGTGTCATCGCTGCGCAACCTCGTCGCGTGCCAGGCGCACCACGCCCGGGGTATTGGTGGCGGTATCGCGCTCCAGCACCAGCCAGTCGCGACAACCGAGCACATGCTGCCAGTACTCCCGGTGCGCGCCCTTCGGGTTGTCGAAGACGAACACGTGGTCGTGCCATTCAGCCAGCCCGCCGCGGCCGTGCGCGGGACGCGTGCGGTTGGCATCGCCGCCGTAGCGGAACTCGGTGTAATGGCGCTCGCCGCAGTTGGGGCAATGGATGATCAGCATGGGTTCACTGTTTCCAGGTCCAGTTGCCGAGGCCGTATTCGTCGAGGCCGTCACCATGGGCGAAGCGGTCGAGCGAGAAAGGGCGGATCAGCGGATGCTCCTCGCCGTGGGCGAGCGTGTGGGCGAAACACCAGCCGGTGGCAGGCGTGGCCTTGAAGCCCTGGTAGCACCAGCCGGCGTTCAGATACAGGTTGTCGAGAGGCGTGCGCCCGATGAAGGGGCTGCCATCGGGCGTCATGTCCTGGATGCCGCCCCAGTGTCGCAGCACGCGCAACCGCGAGATCGCGGGCATCAGCGCCACGGCGCACTCGGCGACGGTCTGTACCTTGGGAAACTGGCCGCGCTGGGTGTAGTTGTTGAAGCCGTCAATATGGCCGCCGAACACCAGCCCGCCACGGTCGGACTGCGAGATGTAAAAGAGCTCCGCGCCGAAGGAGATGACGTGATCGACCAGCGGCTTCAGCGGCTCGGTCACGAAGGCCTGCAACAGGTGACTCTCGACGGGCAGCCGAAGCCCCGCCAACGCCGCCACCTGCGAGGAATGTCCGGCCACGGAGATCGCGGTGCGCTCGGCGCGGATCTCCCCGCGCGTGGTGCGCACGCCGGTGACGCGGCCGCCGTCTTGCGTGAATCCCGTGACCTCGCAGTTCTCGATGATGTCCACGCCGAGGCGATCGGCGGCCCGCGCGTAGCCCCAGGCGACGGCGTCGTGACGCACGGTGCCGGCACGGCGCTGCAGCAGTCCGCCGTAGATCGGGAAGCGCGTGCGCGGTGAATAATCGAGATAGGGCAGCAGGCGCATGACCTGCGCCCGGTCGAGGAGTTCGGCCTCGATGCCGTTCAGCAGCATCGTGTTGCCCTTGCGCGCCAGCGCATCGAGCTGACCCGGACCGTGCGCCAGCACCACCTGGCCGCGCTGCGAGAGCATCACGTTGTAGTTCAGCGCGTGGGAGAGACCCTCCCAGAGCTTGAGCGAAAACTCGAAAAACTGCGTGTTGCCATCGAGCTGGTAATTGGAGCGCACCAGCGTGGTGTTGCGCCCCACATTGCCAGAGCCTATGACGCCACGCTCGATCACCGCCACGTTGCGAATGCCGTGGTTGGCCGCCAGATAGTAGGCCGTGGCGAGCCCGTGCCCCCCACCGCCCACGATCACCACGTCATAGCCCTTGCGCGGCTCGGCCTTGCGCCATAGCTCGGGCCACGGCGCGCCGGTGAGCGCATGCCGCGCGAGGGAAAAAGCGGAATAACGTTCGCTCATGCGTGCACGAGCGCGTCGGTCCCGGGCAGGGGGCGGGCCGCATCCACGCCGAGCCACAGCAGGGCTGCAACCATCGCGAAGCTGACCAGCAGCGAAAAGATTCGCCAGCGGACCCGGAAGGCCGGAGCAGATGCCGTGTTGCCGGTCACGCGCGGAACTCTCCATGCCGTTCCGTCGGAACATCCGCCGGATCCCGCAGCATGCCATCACGGCGATATGTCTGTCACGGTGGCGCGGCGGCGCTGCTTGCGATGGGCGGCGCCACATTCCACACTCGGCTCGGGGCGCAAAATCAGCGCCAGGCAACCAGAGAGGCGCACCGTGTTTTCCATATCCGACACCTCCCGGCTTCTCTGCGTCGCAGCACTTGCGCTGTGCACCGTGGCATCGGCCAGCCCTGCCACAGACACCACCGCTACGCTGCTCGTCCCGGCTGCCGTGTGGGATGGTCGCGCCGAGGCGCCACGCACGGGTGTGGCGGTGCTGGTGCGAGGCGAGCGCATAGAAGCTGTAGGCCCGGCAGAGACGCTGGACGCACAAGGCGCCACACGCATTGATCTCCCTGGTGCCACGCTCATTCCCGGCCTGATCGAGGGCCATTCGCACCTGCTGCTGCATCCCTACAACGAGACGCTCTGGGACGATCAGGTCCTGAAAGAACCCTATGCCTACCGTGTGGCAGCCGCGGTGGCGCACGCCGCAGCCACACTGCGCGCTGGCATTACTACGGAGCGCGATCTCGGCACCGAGGGTGCGGACAATGCCGACGTGCAACTCAAACGTGCCATCGATGACGGCGTGATCCCGGGCCCGCGCCTTATCATCGTCACCCGCGCCATCGTGGCTACCGGCAGCTACGGCCCCCAACGCAAGGGCTATTCCTTCGAACCCGGACAGGGCGCGGAGGAAGCCACTGGCACCGAGGAGATAACACGCGTGGTGCGCCACCAGGTGGCCCAAGGCGCCGACTGGATCAAGGTCTACGCCGATTACCGCTGGGGTCCGAACGGCGAAGCCCTCCCGACCTTCAGCCAGGCCGAGCTCGACGCGCTGGTGGCGGCCGCGCGTGAAGCCGGCCGCCCCGTAGCAGCGCACGCGACCACCCCCGAGGGCATGCGCCGCGCAGTGCTCGCGGGCGTTGAGACCATCGAGCACGGCGACAATGGCACGCCGGAGGTTTTCCGCCTGATGAAAAAACACGGCGTGGCGCTCTGCCCCACCGTGGCAACGGCCGAGGCCTATGCGGGGTATTTCGATGGCTGGGTGAAAGGGCAGATGCCGCCCAACCCCGAGCTTGTGGCCAAGCGCGCCTCCTTTCGCGCGGCCCTGGATGCCGGCGTGACGATCTGTTTTGGCGGTGACGTTGGCGTGTTCCCGCACGGCGAGAACACCCGTGAACTGGAAGTGATGGTGGAGTACGGGATGAGCCCACTGGCGGCCATGCGCGCGGCCACCAGCGTGAACGCCCGGATGCTGCACCGCGAGCACGAAATCGGGCAGGTGGCGCCGGGGATGCTGGCGGATCTGGTTGCTGTAACGGGCGATCCCACGCGCGACATCACGGCGCTGCGGCGGGTGGAGATGGTGATGAAGGGTGGCGAGCGCGTGGCGCCGTAGCGTTCAGAACACCGCGTGGTCGCCGCGCTCCACGACGGCCCTAAGCCGGTCGTCGCCGAAGAGCAGGAACGGCGCGCCCCACGGGCTGCGCCGCTTATCGGGCCATGTCCGGGCTGCCATACTGGGGCTCGCTGGCGGCTCCAATGCCGAACGCAAGCGCGCCATCTGAACCTCGCACCACGGAGGATTAGCACCATGAGCTCTACCCGGCTGCCTCTGGCCATCCGCGGCCTGAACGCGGGCCTCGCAGCGCTGGCTCGAGTGGGCCCGCGCCTACCTCGCCTGACGCCCGCCGAACTGCTGCAAACGGCCCGCCGCCAGACGGGTCTCAGCGATTACGGTTCCGATTATTTCCGTGACCCCCTGCAGCGCCTGTGCGACTCGCTGGAGCAGGACGCCCGACTCACCGCCTTCGGGCGGATCATCGCGCGACAGGATCTGCTGCGTCTGTTGCGCCACCGGTTGATGCTCGAGGAGAGCTTCCGCCAGCACCCGCAGATCGCTGCGGAACAGATCGTGGCACCGGTGTTCATTCTCGGCATGCCACGCAGCGGCACGACCAGCATGCACGAACTGATGGCGCTCGATCCGCAGTTCCGCGTGCCGCTCAGCTGGGAAACCGCCTACCCCTTCCCGCCCCCGGAGACCGCGAGCTACGACACGGATCCGCGTATCGCCAAAGTGGACCGGGAACTGGCACAGGTAGACAAGCTGTTGCCGGCGTTCAGGAACATGCACCCGATGGGCGCCCGGCTACCGCAGGAATGCGTGGCACTCTTCGCCCACGATTTCGTGTCGATGATCTTCGATGTGCAGTTCCGCCTCACGCAGTATCAGGCGTGGCTGATCCGGCAGGACATGCGCGAGGTGTTCCGCAATCACCGCCGCTGGCTGCAGTTCTTGCAATGGAAAAAACCGGGCGACACCTGGGTGCTGAAATCACCGCAGTATCTCTGGAACATCGACGACATGCTGCGCGAGTACCCGGACGCCCGGATCGTCCAGACCCACCGCGACCCGGTAAAGGTGGCGATGTCGATAGGCAGCCTCACCGCGACGCTGCGCAGCCTGGGATCGAACGAGGTCGATCTTCGGGAAGTGACCCGGCAGTACGCCGATCTGCTGGATTACGGTACCCGCAAGACTATGGCCACGCGGGCCAACGGCAGGCTGGAGGCCGCACGGGCCGCCGATATGCAGTTCGCCGAATTCCGGCAGGATCCCGTAGCCGCCATGCACAAGGTCTATGCGCGTTTGGGCTTTGAGCTGAACCCGCCTGTTGCTGCGGCGATGCAGCGTTTCCTTGATGCGGGCACGGCCACCGAGCGGCACGGCCAGCACCGTTACGACATCGCCGAATCGGGAATCGATCTTGCAGCGGAGCGGCTGCGGTTCGCCGATTACCAGCGTGCTTACGCCATACCCGATGAGATCTTCAGCACCTAGCGTTGCGCAGGACTTCGGCGGGCGCACAGGCACACCACCCGCGCTCGCTGACATCGGGAAATGCCGCTCAGGGCATCGGCGCGACGGCCACACTCAGCTCGCCAAAACCGGTGTACACGGCACGGAAGCTCCGCCCCGCAATCCCTGCCATGGATGACACCAGACCGCCCGTGAGAACCACCGCACCAGCAGGCAGCACGCGCCCATCCTCGGCCAAGCGTCCGGCGAGCCACGCCAGTGCCAGAAGCGGATCGCCCATCACATCGTCACCGCGACCGCGACCGAGCAGCGAATCACCCTCGTGGAAGAGCACTTCCACTTGGCGCAGATCGGTGCCGGATGTCCACACCACCGGCTCGCCCAGCACAAATCCGCCGCCCGAGCTGTTGTCGGCAATGTTGTCGATCAGGTTCGACGGGAATGCCGTGTAGCGGGTATCAGCGATCTCGAGTGCGGGGATCACTGCATCGAGATGCGCGGCAACGCTCTCGCGGGTGTGCCCTGCACCGGCAAGGTCGCGGCCCAGACGCAGCGCGATCTCGGCTTCGATGACGGGTTTCATGAAGGGTGCCGGATCCGCCAGCGCGCCGCCCTCGCCCGATCGCCCGGATGCCGCGAGGCAGCCGTAGCTGCGGCGATCGATGCCAGGGGCCGGGCGCACGGTGCCACCCAGTTTGAATCCTGCCAGCGGCGCGCCCCGACGGCCGAAAGTGGCCCACTGGATCGCATAGGCCGTCGCTTGATCGAGCGCCGGAATCTCGTTCGTGAGTACCGCAATGGGCGCGCGTTCGCG
Source organism: Klebsiella pneumoniae (assembly GCA_945862145.1). Lineage (GTDB taxonomy): Bacteria > Pseudomonadota > Gammaproteobacteria > Pseudomonadales > UBA5518 > UBA5518. The sequence goes on along the minus strand of CAMAXE010000009.1, from coordinate 52,139 downwards.
CTCGGCGGTCCACAGCAGCGTGCTGCACCGATCCACCAGTTCCAACCTTGCCTTCATGCCGTTGCGATGCTCCACGCCGATCAGTTGTTAGAGAGCCGCTTGCCAATGAGATTCACCCGAGCTTTTCACTCCACGATAAATCCTGCCCCGCAATCGGCAGTGCGCGGATACGCTTGCCGGTAGCGCGGAAAATCGCGTTGCAGACCGCAGGCGCCGCAGGAGGCAATCCGGGCTCGCCCATGCCGCCCCATTTCTTGCCACCCGAGAGCGCGAAGTAGGTCTCCATGCGTGGCGTGTCGCGCAGACGCAGCACCGGGTAATCGTGGAAATTGCCCTCGACCACCGCACCGTCACGAACCGTTATGCGACCGTGCAACGCGGCGCTCAGCCCGTAGACGATCGCACTCTCGACCTGCTCCTCCGCGCCCAGCGGGTTCACGAGGTGGCCGCAATCGACCACCGACACCATGCGGTCCAGCCGCAGCTCGCCATCACGACTGACCGTGACCTCTGCCACCTGGCCCACGATGGTGCCAAAGCTCTCGTGGATGGCGATGCCCTGCGCGCTGCCCGCGGGCATCTCGCGTCGACCCCAACCCGAGCGCTCCTGCAACATCTTCAGTACACCGAGGAAGTCCGGACGATCGACGAGGAGCTCGCGCCGCAACTCCAGCGGGTCCCGACCCGCGCCGTGGGCGATCTCGTCGATGAAACTCTCCATGGCCCAGCCGTTCTGCGAATTACCCACCGAGCGCCAGTACCAGGTATGGAGGTGATTTTTGCGCATGATGTGCTCGACGCGCCGCGTGCCAAAGGCGTAGGGCGACTCCGCCAGCGAATCGATCGAGCTGCTGTCGATTTTGCTCTCATCACCGCCGTTGCTAAGGCGTATGGAGTGCGTGACCGAGCGGCTCAGGAACCCGGCAACGCCGCCTTTGGCATCTAGTCCGGCCTCAAAGCGGAAGGCCGCCATAGGCCGGAAACAACCCCGGCGCATGTCTTCCTCACGCGACCAGATGGTCTGCACCGGCGCGCCGGCGGCCTTGGCGATCAGCACGCCCTCACGGAGGATATCCGGGTAGAGCCGGCGCCCGAAGCTGCCGCCCAGCATGCAGGTATGCACCTCGCAGTCGAGCGGATCCATGCCGGCGGCTTCCGCGGCCACCGTGAGCGAGGTGTCGGGGTTCTGCGTTCCCGCCCAGAGTTCGAGCTTGCCGTCGGCGATGCGTACGGTGCAGTTCAGCGGCTCCATGCTGGCGTGCGCGAGATAAGGCACCGCGTAGTCGCCACGCACCCGGGTGGCAGCCGATCCGATCGCACCCAGGGCGTCGCCCTGTTCTTCGGCAACGCGCCCCGGCCGGTCCAGCTCGGCCTTGAACTCCGCGTCCCACACTGCCGAGGAACTGCCAGCGCCCACGCCGGGTTTCCAGCGGATGGGCAGCGCCTGCAGGGCCTTTGAGGCTCGCCACCAGCTATCGGCCACCACCGCCACCGCGCCCGGCAAGACCACGGTGCGCACTACGCCGCGCATGCTGGCGATGGCCGCGGCATCATGGCCTTCTACTTCGCCGCCGAACACGGGGCAGTGCGACACGGCCGCATAGAGCATCCCGGGCAGGCGGACATCCACACCGTAGATCGTGCTGCCGTCGACCTTGGCGGGCACGTCGAGGCGATGCGTGGGCGTACCGATCAGGCGGAAGCGCGCTGATTCGCGAATAACGACCTTGGCGTCATCGAAGCGCACCAGCGCGGCCTCTGCCGCGAGTTCACCGTAACCGAGGCTGCGCCGCGTGGGTCCGTGATGGACGCGGCCCGAGCCGGCGTCGCACTGCGCCACAGGCACCTTCCAGCGGGCCGCCGCCGCCAGACGCAGACGTTCCCGCGCGCTGGCGCCCACGGCCTGCAGCGTCTCGCGGGAACCGCGCACCGCATAACTGCCCCCCGTGCCCAGATCCTTGTAGACGAGGTCGTCGCGCAGATGCCGGTTGGCCGACACGTATTCCGCGCGCACCGAACTCCACTCCACCTCCAGTTCCTCGGCCACGATCATGGGGAGCGCGGTGAAAACGCCCTGCCCCATATCGGACTGCGCCACGCGGATAAGCACGCTGCCGTCCGGGTCGATCTGCAGCCAGGCGTTGATCTCGACGCCCGCGGCGCTTGCGGCCGCACGAGCCGGAAGGTGGAATCCGAGCAGCAATCCGCCCGCGCTGCCCAGTGATGCTTTGATGAAACGGCGACGGTCGATGCTCATGCCTGCGCCTCCCGTGCGATCTCCGCCGCAGCGCGGTGAATGCCCCGGCGGATGCGCTCGTAGGTACCGCAGCGGCAGATGTTGTCCATGGCCTGGTCGATATCGCCGTCGGTGGGCGCGGGCTTGCTTGCAAGGAGCGCGACCGCTGCCATGATCTGGCCGGACTGGCAGTAACCGCACTGCGGCACGTCCTCGGCAATCCATGCCTGCTGCACCGCGTGGAGGCCCGCTTTGCCGAGCCCTTCGATGGTGGTAATCCGGGCCTTGCCCACCTGCCCCACCGGCATCTGGCAGGAGCGCACGGGCTGCCCGTCGATGTGTACGGTGCAGGCTCCGCAGGCGGCGATGCCACAGCCATATTTGGTGCCGGTCAGGCCGCACTGCTCGCGCAGGGCCCACAACAGCGGCATATCATCCTCGGCGTCGATGCGCTGGATCTGGCCGTTCACGTGCAATTCGATCATAGGTACTGCCTTGTTGCCGTTTGGCGAAAAGGAATAAAGGTCGGCCAATGCGTATATTCGCGCTATTCGCCGTGACCCTACTTGCGCACCCGAGGGTGGCGACAGATCAGTAGAGTGTGACCACGCGATCATTCACGAAGGTGTAGCGGGGTTGCTTGTACCAGCCGTAGATCAAGGAGTGGCGCGGCTCCTTGTGCACCTTGGTGTCGTAGATGGTCAGCGCCTCGGTCTGAGGGCTCATCCAGAAATCGATGTCGTAGAGTTTGTCGGGTTCACCGACGACGGCAAAATCAGTGCACGCAAAATAGGTGCTGCTACCAATCTGGCGCACCGGGTCGTGGATCTTCACGAAGCGCAGCCGCAGCATCTCTCCGGTCCTGTCGTCCCGGAGATGAAAGATGCCTTCGGCGTCCACCTCGCGCGCGAGGTGTGCTATCAAGGCGTCCTTGATGTCTTCGGCATAAACCTTCTGCACAGCCTGAGTCTGCGCAGGAGACGCAGAATCAGCAGCCTGTGCGGGCAGGAACCCGCACAGGCTAATGGCGAACAGGATTACCCGCAGGATTTGCCCAGGCATGCCCCGGTTCGCAGCGGCAGATCCGCTCAGTGCTTTTCTTCGGCAGGCTTGCCACCATGCTCGGCAGCGGCCTCTGTCTTGGACTCGGCGGGCTTACCGGCGTGCTCGGCAGCGTGTTCCTTAGACTCGGCATGCGTGCCGCCGAGATCGACAGCCCCATGACCCTTGGACTCGGCGGGCGTGCCGCCGTGCTCGGCAGCCGCAGGCGCTGCGGTCTCGTCCTTGGCCGCGGCAGGCTTGCCACCGTGTTCGGCGGCAAAAGCGACCAGAGGCAGAGCGAGAAACAGATATGCAAGACGCTTCATGAAAAACCCTCCGTTAATGTGGATCAAACCATAACCCGCGCCGCGCCAAGAGGCTAGTAGGGGGGGCGCTCAATATCGGGCGACCCGCCGGCAAGATCGAGGTTGCGGCACCGGAAGGGTTCCTCCACCCACGCCCGCACCGAGAAAGCCTGCTCGCGCGCCTGCGGCAGACCCAGGCCCGACGCAGCAAAGCCGAGCCTGCGTCGCTCACCCGGCCACGCGTAGCTGCCGAACATGCGGTCCCAGAAACTGAAAATCGTGCAAAAATTACGATCTCCCCAGCGACGGTCGACGGCATGGTGCGCGGCATGGAATCGCGGCGTGACCAGCAGCCAGGACAACCGTCGTTCTACGCCATCGGGGAGATCGATGTTGCTGTGATGGAACTGCGCGCAGAGACTCACCAGCGCCTCGAACAAAAACCACGCTACCGGCGTGGGCCCCCAGACAAACACCCAGAGGCCCTTCATCAGGGCCGACAAAAACATCTCACCCGGGTGAAAGCGTAATGCCGTGCTTACGTCCATGCCCGTGTCGGCATGATGGGCCTTGTGCAGGCGCCAGAGAAAGCGCACACGGTGATTCAGCCGGTGCCAGAGGTAATCGAAAAAATCGAGCACCAGGACCGAGATCAGGATCTCGGGCCAGCCAAACAGCCCGAGCCAGCGCGAGATGCCCCAGCCCTCTTCCTCCGCATAGACGATCCAGAGCAGTAAGGGCACATAGGCAAAGACGCGGATCAGCACGGTGTTCAGCACTGCGACTCCGGCATGAAAACCGAGGCGCTGCCATCTGAACCCTTCCCAGGGCCGCGCGGGAAACACGGTTTCAACCAGAAAAAAGACCGCAAAGCCCCCCAGGAAAACCAGCAACCGCCCCGAATCCAGATCGAGCTCCATGTTCTTCCCCTCGGGGCGCCCTGCACGGCGTGCAGCAAGCGGCCCCGTCAGACATTGAAAAGCATCCTCGCCCAACGCACCATACGTACGTCGCTTTCAGCCCCGTCGGAGCATTCCATGAAACGCATCCTTGTCCCGGTCCTGTTTTTGCTCACCGCCTGTTCCGGAGGCGAATCCACCTCACCGGCCACGTCCGCCGTGGCGCCGGCACCGGTTGCCATGAATTCAGGCGTTGATACGCAGAGTGCGGACACCACGGCACGAGCCCAGGACGATTTCTTCCAGCACGTGAACGGCGGCTGGCTGGCGAAAACCGAGATCCCTGCAGACCGGTCCAACTACGGCAAATTCACGCAGGTCTCCGATGAGGCCGAGAAAAACCTGCGCGAGATCATCGAGGAGTCGGCCACGGCCACCGGCAACGCTCCCGGCTCCGAAGGACAGAAAGTAGGCGATCTTTATGCCTCTTTCATGGATGAAGCGAACATCGAGACGCTGGGCACGAGCCCGATCGCAGACGAGCTCGCAGCGATCGACGCGCTCGCTGACAAAGACGCACTCATCGAATTGATGGGCAAACTGGGCCGGCAGAATCTGACCGGGCTCTTCGGTGGCTATGTGAACACCGACCCCAAACGCTCTGACAGCTATTCGTTTTTCCTCATGCAGGATGGCCTCGGGCTCCCGGATCGCGACTACTACCTCGACCCCAAGTACGCCGACAAACTGGCAGCCTATGGGCCACATATCGCGAAGATGCTGGAGCTGGCCGGGATTGCGGACGCCGGCCGGCGCGCCGCCGCCATCGTCGCCTTCGAGACCGAACTGGCCACCGCGCAATGGACCAAGGTCGACAGCCGGGACGACACCAAGACCTACAACCTGAAAACCGCAGCCGAGCTCGCCGCCCTGGCACCCGGGGTGGACTTCAACCGTTACTTCACGGCACTCGGCAAAGACCCCTCGGGCAGTGTCATCGTGGCGCAGCCCTCCTATTTCACGGCGATGGCCAACAGTCTCTCGGGCACGCCGTTGGAGACCCTCAAGGACTGGATGCGCTGGCACCTGATCAGCCAATACGCGGGCGCCCTGAACAAGGCACTGGTCGACGAGGATTTCAGCTTCAGCGGGACCACGCTGATGGGCGTTCCCGAGATCCGCCCGCGCTGGAAACGTGGCGTGAAGGCCGTGGAGAGCAGCCTTGGCGAGGTGGTTGGCAAGATCTACGTCGAGCGCCATTTCCCGCCAGAGGCTAAGCAGCGCATGGACTCGCTGGTGAAAAATCTGGTCGAAGCCTACCGTCAGGGCATCGAGAAACTCGACTGGATGAGCCCCGCCACCAAGGAAAAAGCACTCGCTAAACTCGCCACCTTCAGGCCCAAGATCGGCTACCCGGACCAATGGCGTGATTACCGCAAACTCGAGATCCGTCGAGACGATCTGGTGGGTAACCTGCAGCGCTCAGCAGAGTTCCTCACCCAGCGCGAACTGGACAAACTGGGCAAGCCGGTGGATCGCAGCGAGTGGTTCATGACGCCGCAAACGGTCAACGCCTATTACAACCCGGGCATGAACGAGATCGTGTTCCCGGCCGCGATCCTGCAGCCGCCTTTTTTCAATCTGAGCGCGGATGAAGCCGTGAACTACGGCGCCATCGGCGGCGTGATCGGCCACGAGATAGGGCATGGTTTCGACGATCAGGGTTCGAAGTGGGACGGCGCCGGGAACCTGAACGACTGGTGGACGCAGGAGGACCGCGCGGAGTTCGAGAAGCGGACTAAGGCGCTGACCGACCAGTACTCTGCCTTCGAGCCGATCCCCGGTTTCAAGGTGAACGGCGAGCTCACGCTGGGCGAGAACATCGGCGATCTCGCAGGTCTCACCTTGGCGCATGCGGCGTGGAAGATTTCGCTGGGCGGAAAGGAATCTCCCGTTATCGACGGTCTCACCGGTGACCAGCGATTCCTCGCCGGCTGGGCGCAGGCCTGGGCCAGCAAGCAGCGCGATGATTTCATCAAGACCATACTCGCCGTCGACCCGCATTCACCGCCCAAGTACCGCACCAACGGCGTGATGCGGAACCTCCCGATCTTTTACACCGCCTACGGCGTGAAGGAGGGCGACAAGCTCTACCTGCCGCCGGAGCAGCGCGTGAAGATCTGGTAATTCACGTCTTGGTCCCGGTGGCGGGTTATGCCCGCTGCCGGGGGGCTGTGAGGTTTTCTGAGTTCGTCTTAGGGGCTGCGGGAAGACATCATCGGCCTGATGCCGATTGCAGTGCATGGGCTTGTGGGAGCTGCTGGAATTGCGGGATTGCCGGATTGCCGCGTTGCCGCGTTGCCGCGTTGCCGGATTGCCGCATTGCAGCTTCCGCGCTTCGGGCTGTGTGCCCTCCCGCTCGCTCACGCCGCCGCACATCCCTGTGCGGCAGCTGCCTGCACCCGTGAAATCGTTCCCGACGATTTCACGGCTGAAGGCCGCTCACCGTGAGGGCACACCGCCCGAATCGCTCGATTGATTGCAGCGCATGCCCCGCCCAGAAAGTCATATTCCCGCGTACGAGCGGGCCATGCCCGCGATAACGCGATAGACAGATGCCCAGCGCAGAGTCGCGCGCATGGCGCGCTCCTACGCCATCAGGCATCGACGCCAAAGCCAGCCTCCGACAAGACCGCCGCATTCCCGAGTAGGAGCGGGCCATGCCCGCGACCCGCAACATGCCCGGGTAGGAGCCGGTCTCCGACAAGACCGCCGCATTCCCGAGTAGGAGCGGGCCATGCCCGCGACCCGCAACATGCCCGGGTAGGAGCCAGCCCCCGACAAGACCGCCGACACCGAGTAGGAGCCAGCCCCCGACAAGACCGCCGCATTCCCGAGTAGGAGCGGGCCATGCCCGCGACCCGCAACATACCCGGGTAGGAGCCGGTCTCCGGCAAGACCGCCGCATTCCCGAGTAGGAGCGGGCCATGCCCGCGAACCGCAACATGCGCGGCCCCCGATCGCACCCATCGACCGATCATGCAACCAAGCCGAGACAGGGATCAGATTAGCGAAAAGCCCGTTCTAGCGAGTCAGGGGCGGGGAGCGGATTATGGCGCGCCGACATGACCAGGATCGCCGGGAGCGATCCCGGCCAGGTCGGTAGGCGCGGTACAGGGATGTACCCAGCGCCGGTAGCCACCATCCGCTCCCCGGCCCCGAATCGCGGATGCTGCAATCTCATCCGGGGCTCGACCCCGCGAGTGCAGCCATCTCACCCTTGCCTCGACCCCGCGGATGCAGCAATCGAACTCAGCCCAGCGCGGTCTCCAGTTGGGTCACACAGCGCTCGGGGTTGTGCAGCTTGTCCAGACCGAACAGGCCGATACGGAAGGTGCGGAACTCCGGGCCCTCATCGCATTGCAGCGGCACGCCGGCGGCGATCTGCAGACCCTTGGCCCGCATCTTCGAGCCGTTCTGCATGTCGGGGTCATCCGTGTGGCAGACGACCACGCCGGGGGCCTCGAAGCCGGGTGCGGCGACGCTGCGATAACCCTTGGCCTTCAGCATTTCACGTACCTGACGGCCGAGCTCCACCTGCTCGGCGCAGACCTTGTCGAAGCCGTAGGCCGCAGTCTCCAACATGGTGTCGCGGAACCGCAGAAGGGCGTCTGTGGGCATGGTGGCGTGGTAGGCGTGACCGCCGTTCTCGTAGGTGGTCATGATCTGCAGCCATTTCTTCAGATCCACGGCAAAGCTGGAACTGACCGTGGACTCGATGCGCTTGCGGGCGCGGGGGCCGAACATCACAAGCCCGCTGCAGGGCGAAGCACTCCAGCCTTTCTGGGGAGCGCTGATCAGCAGATCGACGCCCGTGGCCGCCATATCGACCCATAAGGTACCGGAGGCAATGCAATCGAGCACGAAGAGGGCGTCAACAGCACGGGCAGCAGCGGAGATGCGGCGCAGGTACTCGTCCGAAAGCAGCATGCCGGCGGAAGTCTCGACGTGCGGTGCAAAAATCACCTCGGGGCGCTCGCGGGCAATGGCAGCCTCGATTTCCTCGATGGGGGCGGGGGCCCAGCCTGGCTGGGGGCCGGCCTCGACCGGACGCGCCTTGAGGAACACGGAGGAGGACGCGATGGAGCCCGCATCGAGGATCTGCGTCCAGCGGAAGCTAAACCAGCCATTGCGCACAATCAAACACTTGCGGCCCGTGGCGAACTGGCGGGCTACTGCCTCCATGGCATAGGTGCCGCCGCCGGGAACCACAGCCACTGCCTCGGCACGGTAGACCTGCTTCAGCAGGGCAGAGATGTCGCGCATGGCCCCCTGGAAACGGCCGGACATGTGGTTGAGGGAGCGGTCCGTAAAGACCACCGAGAACTCGAGCAGACCATCCGGGTCGATATCAGGCAGCAGGCCGGGCATGGGAGGTTCCTCGTGTTGAGCCGGATTTACGGGGTAGCGAGTGTATCGGATCGGGGTCCGGCTTCATCGAGACGCCAACAAGTAACGCGCTATCGTGCTTGAGAGGTAGTACTATAGGCTTGACCGGCTATCGCCCGGGCTGTCCGTTCAGGCCCCAGCCCCCGATTCCGGCACTCCCGTCGCAGGACCCTTTTTTCCCTTGCAGGTGTGATTCGTGGCCAAGCCTAACTACTCGTTCCAGAAGCGGCAGCGCGAACTCGCTAAGAAGAAGAAAAAAGAAGAAAGGCAGCAGGAGAAGAACCAGCGCAAGGCACAACCCGCCGATGCGCTGGATGATGCGACGGCAGACTCGTTGTCCCCAGTACCGGCACCTGCCGGTACCGACGAAGAAGCCGGTGACACCTGAAACCGGAGCCCCAGAAGATGCAGCAGAACAAACTTTACGTCGGCAATTTTCCCTACTCCGTGGACGAGGCGCAATTGCGCGACCTGTTCTCGCAGTACGGCGACATCACGGACCTCGCACTGATCATGGATCGCGAGACCGGTCGCCCGAAGGGCTTTGCCTTCATCACTTTCGCCACGCAGGCAGCAGCCGAAAAAGCTCTGGAGCTTAACGGCCGTGACGTCGGCGGTCGCGCACTCAAGGTCAACGTGGCCATGGAACGCGAGCGTACCGGTGGCGGCGGTGGCGGTCGTCCCGGCGGCGGCGGCGGCGGCGCTGGCCGTGGTGGCTATGGCGGTGCCGGTGGCGGTGGCGGTGGCGGCGGTGGTCGCCCCGGCAGCGGTGGCGGCGGTGGTTATGGCGGCGGCGGTGGTCGCTGGTAAGGCCCTTGCCAGGCAAGCCCCCCGTACGGGGGGCAACGAAAGCCCGGATACGTCCGGGCTTTTTTTTGGTTGCACGATAACGATGGTACTGAGATGAGCTTCAAGGATCTTGGCCTGATCGAGCCTCTGCTGAAGGCTCTCGACGAACTGGGCCACCACACGCCCACCCCGATCCAGACCAAGGCCATTCCCGCGGCCCTCGCGGGGCGCGACCTGATCGCGGCCGCCCAGACCGGCACCGGAAAGACCGCAGGCTTTGCGCTGCCATTGATCCAGCTGTTGTCCCAGGCTCCCCCGGCGGGCCCCAACAGCGTGCATGCACTGGTGCTGGTGCCAACGCGCGAACTGGCGCAGCAGGTGTCCGATACGCTCCGGGATTACACCCGCCACATCCGGATGAAGGTCTACGCAGCCTACGGGGGCGTGAGCCTGAATCCGCAAATGATGGCGCTGCGGGGCGGCGCCGACATCCTGGTCGCCACGCCGGGGCGTCTGCTGGATCTGCAGACCAAGAACGCGCTGCGACTGAGCGGGATCAGGCTTCTTGTGCTGGACGAGGCCGACCGCATGCTCGACATGGGCTTCAGCCGTGAAATCGGCGAAATCCTCGCGATGCTGCCGAAGCGCCGTCAGACGATGCTCTTCTCGGCAACATTCTCGGACCCGATCCGGGCGCTGGCCGCCACGTTGCTGCACTACCCGATGGAAATCGACGCCAGCCCGCGCAACACCACCGTAAGCGCGATCCGCCAGTCACTGATCCCCTGCGACAAGCAGCGCAAACTCGAACTCTTCTGCTACCTGCTGCGCACACGGCGCTGGCCACGACTGCTGGTGTTTGCGAAGACCCGCAAGCGCGTGGACGAAGTGCTGACCAGCCTTCGCTACTCCAACGTCAGCAGCGATGCGATTCACGGCGAGATTCCGCAGCACGCGCGGCTCGCGGCGCTACGGCGCTTCAATGCCGGGGAAACCCAGGTATTAGTGGCAACCGACGTGGCCGCGCGCGGGCTCGACATCACCTCGCTTCCGCTGGTGGTGAACCTCGATCTTCCCGTGAACCCCGAGGGCTATGTGCACCGCATCGGGCGTACGGCCCGCGCGGGCGAGGTGGGCGAGGCAATCACGCTGATCTGCGCGGATGAAGCCCTGCAGCTCTCCGCCATAGAGACGCTGATCGGCAAGCAACTGCCGCGGCGCGAAGTGGAAGGATTCGAACCCAAGCACCGGGTGCCCGCGACCGGACCGAACAAACCTCCGCCGGCGCGGCCTGAGGGCAAAAATGCACTCAAGGACAAGGCGAAACCCGAAAAGAAAAAGAAGAAAAAGAAGACCGGGAGTAAATCCGCTGCCCCCGCAACCGGCCGGCGATCACGCCAGAAAAGCCGCCCCGACTGAGCGCCGGGGCAGCGAGGCGCGCGATCAGGACACCGCGCGGATCTTCAGCGCATCCTCGCCCGAGGGCTTCGCATAGAACTGCGAAAACCAGCGCCGAAACTGAGCGATAGGCCCGTCACCGTCGCAGAGGATGGGGTTCGGCTGGAAGATCTTGTTGTTCCAGATCGGGATGTCCTGCTCCACCTGCCGCGAAATCTCATCGGTGAGCGCCTGGGCGATGAACTCCTGCAGCGGGTTCAGGCCCTGCGGCTGGATGAAGCAGAAGCGCAGATGCATGCTCTGGTCATCGATGGGCGTCACAAGCCCCATCTGGATGGTGTCGCAGAGCCCCATGAAACGCTGACGCGTCATGCCCGGCCCGCAGTTCGAGGTCTCGAGTACGGTTTCGCGCCAGCGCGTACCGGTGGTGTCGATGTTGCCGTTCTCGTCCATATCAGCCGTTTTGCCCACGTAGCGCGCGAAACGCTTATGACCCTCGTGCGTGATCTCTCCGCGGGGGATGTCCTGGGCGGTGTGGACGTAGACGAAATGCGCAGCGTCGGCTGCGTTCTCGGCGGCCTCCTGGATGACGGTATTGACGGTCCATTCGTAGACGCGGAAATCCGTCCAGCCCGCATCGCCCACCTCGGGCACTGTATCGAGCTCAAAGCTCGGTGCGACCAGATCGGGGTGATACCAGGCCCACACCACGCCGCTGCTCTCCTGCACCGGATAAGCGTGGACAGTCTGCTTGCCGTCGGCGCGCGGGGGCATGTTCTTCGCGTAGGGGATGTGCTTGCACACGCCCTCGCCGCTGAACTCCCAGCCGTGGAAGGGGCAGGCCAGATGCTCGCCCTTCACCTTGCCGCCGTGCCCAAGGTGGGCGCCCAGGTGCGGGCAGTAGGCATCGAGGAGTTTCGCCTCGCCGGTCTCGGAGCGGAACAGCACCAGTTCACGGCCGAAGTAGTGAATCGGCTTCACCTCGCCCACCGCAAGATCGCGCGCGAGGCTGACGGCATACCAGCCGAAGGGAATCGGGAAATCGTAACGCTTGCCCATAGGGATACCTCTGTCAGATGGGATTGAAGTCCGCACGGCGCGGGCCGATGCGGGAAGCCACGCCCGCGAGTGCATCGCGGTCGAAGCCGTAGAAACGGATCGCGTTCTCGCCGAGGATCGCGGCGATGTCGGCATCGGGAAGACCCGAGAAGGTCTTCTGCAGATGCGGCGCCGTGTGCGGCCAGCAGCCCTCGGGATGCGGGTAATCGCTGCCCCACATGAGCTGCGGCAGGCCGATCTCATGGCGCATCTCGGCGTCGGAACGCGGCATGCAAGACTGGCCGATCGCCACATTGCGCCGGAAGTAATCGCTCGGCGACATCGACAGATGCGAGTGGAAGTCGCCCAGCTTCGCGGAGAACTGCACGTCATGGTAGTTGTGATCCAGCAGCCGCAGGTACGGCGGCAACATCCAGCCGCAGCCGGTCTCGGTGAAGCTCACTTTCAGCCGCGGGAAACGCTCGAACACACCGCCCCAGATCAGGAACGTGAGCGGACGGTAGGTCCACCAGAGAATCTCGGAGACGTAGATGCCCATGGCACCCGGGTAATCGGCGTCGGCTTTCTCGGGCCAGCCGGGACCGAAGAATTCCTCGTTGGGTGCAGCGCCCGAATGAAAGCACACCACCATGCCCAACTGCTCGCAGGCCTCCCAGAAGGGCTCGTAGCGGCGGTGATGGTAGAGCGGAAAAGGCGCGGTGAGGTTGGGGATCATCGCACCGCGCAGACCCGCGGCATGTGCGATGCGAAGCTCCTTCACCGCGAGTTCAACATCCCACAAAACGGGCATCACCGATACACCGAAATGCCGCGCAGGCGCTTGTGCGCAAAGCTCGGCGAGCCAGCGGTTGTGGGCGCGCGCACCGGCCCATTGCAGATCGGGGATCACATCCTTGGTGGGCAGGCTCAAGCCCGCGCCGAAGGGTGGTGTGTTCATCTCGGTGACGCCGTCGACAAAGATCACCTCGCCGGCGATGCCATCGGCATCGAGCATGCGAATGCGCTCGTCATGATCCCAGGCGCCCGTGAGTTGCTGCTCGATGCCCGAGCGCCACTGGTCGTTGATCTCCTGGATCAGGAAGGCTTTTTCCGCGGCCTTGATGCGCTGCGCCTGGATAGGATAGGCGAGATCGAATGTCTCACGGAGCGCGGGATCGACGTACTCGCGGTACATATGCCCGGGCAGACCCGCGTGGCAATCTGATGAAATAACGATATAGCGGTCCATGACCAAAGGCTCCTGCATGAATGCTCCATTATTGGGGCGTGTCGCCCGCGGGCAAGTGAATGATCGGTAAGCAGCTACGACTCAATCCGCCAGCCCGGACCACCCAAGCACCGCAAAAAACGCCAAGGCACCCACCAGCACCAAGGCCGTGAGCGGGCGATTTCCCGCTTTACCGACCCAGTCCCTGCGGCCGTTCATCAGCAGCAGTGCAAGTGCCAGCAGCGGCACGATGGTTGCACCCACGGTGGCATAGAGGCGCTGCATTTCCTTGAAGCTCACAAGCAGGCCGATCATGGGCACCGTGGCGAGCAACAGCAGATAGATGCGATAGGGCGTGGCACGGGTATCGACGGGGCCGCGCGCACCCTGCCCTTGCACCCCGTCACGCGCCAGCGACCACAGATCCGCAAACAGATACGGAACCGACTGCCACACACCGAGCAGACTGCTCACCACGGCGCCGAGCACGCCCAGCAGGAAAAGCACTCGCCCGGCAGGCCCCAGCGCCGCCCCCAATTGTTCGGCAAGTTGCAGCAGCAGCCGGGCGCCGCTGCCTTCGAGTGGGGTGGCACTGCCCACGATCACCATCGCCATCGCGAAGAGCGCGGTCATCCCGTAAGCAAACGCGAGATCGATGCGGCAGGTGCGCAGGTCAGCCAGCGAGCGACGCCCCGCCTCGCGGATCCAGTAGCCGTAGCAGAGCATGGTGAGCGTGCCGCCAACACCGCCCATCATCGCCACCGTCCAGCGCAGCCCTCCGCTCTCGACTGACGGGATGGCAGGGACCATAAGCCCGCGCAGAACCGGCTCCCAGCCGGGCCACAACACCATCGCCATCACCAGGATGCTGGCGACCATCAGCACCACGCAGGCGCTCATGGCCTTCTCGAAATTGCGGAATCCCCCGCCCCACACCAGCGCGAGCCCCAACAGGCTGCTCATGACACCGTAGAGGATCTTCCCTCGCTCGGGGTCATCAACCAGCGGCAGCAGCGCATGCAGCGCAACACCGCAGCCGGCCATGAGCGCAGAGCCGACGAAAAAGGACCACAACCAGAGATAGGGGAGGAAGACCCAGGCGAGCCAGCGTCCACCGTGGCGGACCGCGCCCTCGATCAGTGTCTCGCCGGTGGCGAGCTGCCAGCGGGCCAGGCCTTCATTGATCACGAATTTGAGAAAAGCACCGAGCGCAGCAGCCCACAGGATCGTGGTGCCGAGCTGGCTGCCCGCGAATGCCGCCGTGGCAAGATCGCCCGCGCCCACGCCCGTGGCGGCGATCAGCAACCCCGGCCCAATCAGCGCGAACAGGCCGCGGCGGGGCTGCTCAGTCGGAGAGGTAGTACTCAACGGTGGAAACCACGCGCACTTTCTTGATGTGAGGGTTGTTCTTGTCGCGTGGTTCGATGGTGAACTGACCCTGCGAGGCCGAGCGGATCTTGCCCAACGTGCTGGCGGAATCGGTGGCGAATTTCTGCGCCACCTCGCGGGCCTTGTTGGTGGCTTCCTGGATCATTTCCGGCTTGACGTCGTTCAGCCGGGTAAAGAGATACTCCGGCGCATTGTCGTATTCGCCACCGGTGAGCGCGATGCCCTGACGGCCCAACTCGGCCAGCCCCGTCATCACGCCACGCACCTTCTCGACGTTGGCGGAATACACCGTGACCGTTTGCAGGGCGGTGTAACGGAACTCGGCCCGCGGACCCTCGCCATAGCGCTGGGCCGCCTTATCGACAATGACCGGCGGCGCCACCGTGATCTCGACTTCCTGCACGCCATGTTGCGCAAGGTAGCCGCGGATCGCGGTGGTGTTGGTCTCGATGGTGCCGTAGAGCCCCGAGAGCTCGTTGTTGGCGGTCGAGAACTGGATCGGCCAGATCACGGTGTCGGCGGGATACTCACGCTCGGAGAGCCCTTTCACCGCCACAGTGCGCTCATATTCCTTCACGCGGATCGCCGAGTGACCGAGCAGGTAACCGAGCGCGCCCAGACCACACATCAGGCAGAGCCCCAGCACCAGTGCGGGAAGGGTCTTGTTGCCCTGCATGGAAAAAGCCTCTCGAACCCATATTCGTGACTTCATGCTAACCCGGGGCGGGCTTTGCTGTCCCGCCTTCGCGAGGCCCTTCGCGAGGCGCAGCCTGGAACCAGATATCGCCGTAGCAGGCGGCAGTCCGGCCGCCGCCATTGTCGGTATCGCTCATGATCGCAACCGCATCGGCATAGCGGATGTCGACGCCAAAAAGCCTGATGAAATCCGCCCGCACATCGCGCGATTCATGGCGCCAGACGCCGACCTGGGCCTGAGCGCCCTGCACCGCCATCATCTGCGCACTTGCCGTGAAGGCATTGGGCCACGTGGCGCCCGGGCGCTCGGCGGCCGACCAGACATAGTTAATCGCCCGGGTGCGCCAGAAGAGCATACCCCCGGAAAAAACCACGTAGATCCGGGCCGCGTAGTCGTCGCCGGGTTTGCTGCGCTCGTCTGCCGGCGGCAGGCTGCGGTCCACTTTCCAGGACCAGTGCAGGATCGGCGTCTGCTGCAGGTCTATGCGGATCGGCCGGAAGAGGCCCGAGGCGCTGGCCCGGCTCTCGGCGCAGAGCCCGCCCTCGCGCAAACCGTACACAGTCTCGCCGAGGAAGGAGCGGCTCTCCCAGCCAGAGAGGTCACCGGCGCCGAAACTGGCTACCGGCACATCCCCGGACTTCGCAGAGGCCGTCAAAAGCCCGACCTGACATAGCAGCGCTGTGAGCAGCAGCAGTTGCCGCAACCGCTCACGTATACTCGCGTCGTCCTTCATAGCCGCAGATCGCCCCCATCGCACGCCAACGCATCCCGCCAAGACTGGAACCCCTACTCGAGGACGGTATCGTCGACGAGGTGCTGCGGCAACTGAAAAGCGGCAAGGAGGCGGCGGTCTACGTGGTGCGCTGCGGCGACCAGGTGCGCTGCGCCAAGGTCTACAAGGAAGCCGAACAGCGGAGCTTCCGTCAGGCGGTGGAGTACCGCGAGGGCCGCAAGGTCAAGGGCAGCCGTCGCGCGCGGGCCATGGAGAAAGGCTCCCGCTTTGGCCGTCGCGAGACGGAATCGGCGTGGCAGAGCGCCGAAGTGCAGGCGCTTTACCGGCTGGCCGCCGCCGGGGTGCGCGTGCCGCGGGCACACGGCTTCTTCGAGGGCGTCCTGCTGATGGACATGGTGGCCGACGAGCACGGCGATGCCGCCCCGCGGCTCGCGGACCTCGACCTCTCGGAAGAGCTGGCCAGCGGTTATCACGACCTCCTGATCGATCAGGTAGTCCGCATGCTCTGCGCCGGGCTGGTTCACGGCGATCTCTCGGAATTCAATATTCTGGTGGGCGTCGAGGGCCCGGTAATCATCGACCTCCCGCAGGCCGTCGATGCCGCGGGCAACAACCACGCCGCCCGCATGCTCGAGCGTGACGCCGACAACCTCGCTCTCTACCTCGGACAATTCGCCCCGGCGCTGCGCGGCACGGCCTTCGGGCGGGAAATCTGGCAGCACTACGAGGCCGGCACGCTTAGTCCGGGCATGGCCTTGACCGGTCGCGTGGAGGAAGTCGACGTGCCGGTCGATCTGGACGCCGTGCTCAAGAATATCGAGGACGTCCGGCTGGAAGACGAACGGCGACGCGAGCGGCTCGCCGCGCGCGAAGAGGAGAGCTGAGAGCGCCTCAGTGCTCCACGCTCTGTCCCCACAGAGCCTTTACTCGCTGATCACGCCCGCAGCCAAACCGGTAGTAGCCGTAACGCACCGGGTTCTTGCGGTAGTAGTCCTGATGGTAATCCTCTGCCGGATAAAACGGCCCCGCATCCACGATCCCGGTGACGATGTCTTCCTTGAAAGGCTTGCTCTTCTGTAAGGCCGCCAACGACGCTTCAGCCGTGGCGCGCTGCTCCTCGCCACGCACGAAAATGGCGGTGCGGTACGGGCTTCCCACATCGCAGAACTGCTGGTCTACGGTGGTGGGGTCGATGCTCCGCCAGAAGAACTCCACCAGTTGGGCGTAGCTCACACGCTGCGGATCAAACACCACACGCACCACCTCGGCGTGTCCGGTGTGTTTGGCTGCAACCTGCTCGTAACTGGGATTCGGCACCTGACCGCCGGTGTAGCCCGAGGTGGTAGAGATCACACCCGGCAGAGTGTCGAAGTCGGCTTCCACGCACCAGAAACAGCCGCCAGCGAAGACGGCGGTGTCGGTGGCAGCATGTGCCACCGCACCGCAGCCCAGAAGCACCGCCGCCAGCAGCACCCGGGAGATCAGCGTTCTCATACGGTCTCCTCGAAGCGCAGTGCCACGCCGTTGTTGCAGTAGCGCTGCCGCGTGGGGGCCGGGCCATCCGCGAACACATGCCCCTGATGACCTTCACAGCGGGCGCAGTGATATTCGGTGCGCGGTATCACACGGCTCCAGTCGCGCTTGGTGCCGACCGCGCCCGGCAATACGTCAAAGAAACTCGGCCAGCCCGTGCCGCTTTCGTACTTCATCGCCGAGGTGAACAACGGCAGCGCGCAACCCGCGCACAGAAACTTTCCCTGGCGTTTTTCGTGGTTCAGCGCACTGCTGCCGGCCGCCTCGGTGGCCTCGCGACGCAGAACGCGGTATTGCCCGGGCGTGAGACGTTTGCGCCATTCCTCGTCGCTCAGCGCCAGAGGCTCGATCGCAGGTGCCGCTCCGGCGCCACCGCGCCCGGCCCGTGTTGCAAGCGCCGTAATGGCAATAAGACTGAACAGACTGCGGCGTTTCATGAATGGATCTCTCTGTGTTGACGGCCCGGGCACAGACCGTAGGGCGGGGTTGAAGGCGGAGCGCTCCGGGGCTGTGAGCAGGAAAAGCCCCTGCCCTGCACATAGACCCGTCGCTTCGCCCGGTAAAGGTAATACGGCAGGTAGATCACCAAGGCTACCGTACCGGCATCGCTGGCCGACGCCATCAAGCCATCGCCAGCCCGCGCCGCCTTGCCAGCCTGCACCAGCAGCATCACGAAAAGCGCACCGAGAGAAAACCTTGCGTGGAAGTGTCCCGTGTCAACACGGATGAGCCCTCGAATACAGGCTGCGCGCCAGCCTCGGGCCCGCCGGGTTGAGCTGACGCCAGGCGCTGTGCTCATGGGGCAACCCCCCGTGCGTTGGGGCGCTGCAACTCGCGAAGATCCCCAGCCAGATCGCGGAACTCGCGCGTCGCACGGGCACGCTGACGCTGGCTCAGCGTGGGCAGCAGCTCCGCGAGGGCGCCGGCGATCAGGCGGCGATTGGTGTCGAGCTGCTCCACATATACCGGATCCATGCCGGCATCCGTGACCCACCAGTGCTCCATGAGGCGCAGCAGACGCGGGCTGTCGGTGCCGGCCCGAAGCTCCGCCAGAAGCGCCTGCTGCCAGGCGAGCGAGTAGCGATTCCACGCGGCGGAGCCATCGGGTATCGCATCGACCAAAGCCGCCAATCGCTCGCGCTGCGCAGCGTCCAGGCGTCCGGTCCAACGCTCCACGGCCTCACGCGAACGCTTCAGCCGCGCGCCACGAAAACGATCCGGCGGAACATCAAGGTACTCTTCGGTGTACTCGGCGTTGCTCTTCTCGAGTTGCTCCGCGAAATACGCGATCTGCTCCGGGCGCAATCGCGCCAAGGTGTCAGCGACCATGGGCAGGCTGCGCCGGAGGGTGTCACGCAGCGCCAACCGCAGACTCTCGGCATCCGCCAGAAGCGTATCGGCATCGGGCGATCCCTCCAGGCGCACGGCTGCTGTTTCAAGCAGTCCGATATAGCGGGGCAGCTCATCACGGCGGTTCTGCTCGATGCGCTCCCGGGCGGCAAGGCGAAAACTGCTCTTCTGATCGGCATCCAGATCGAGCCAGCTGTCAGCTTCCAGGCCGAGCAACAGATCGAGCCGCTCATAGAGAGCGCCCACCACCGAGCAGGCACCCACGAGCAGCAGGCAACCGAGCAGGCCGGCGCGCAGTAGCCGGTCTCTCAAACGAGCTCCCGGGGGAGCGTGGCGCAATGCCTTGAAAACGCGATGCATGACAGAGATCCTCGCCAGACGCGATACTCTAGCTGACTCGCAAGCCCCGCGCAGTCCGCCGCCCGCCCGAGGCATCGCGCCGCTGTGCAGGGCCGATGTGTCATGTTGCAAAGGCTGGATCCCAGCCGTCATCGAGCCGCCGAGGTAGCCATCGTGAAAACCGTCCTGTGTATTGCCGCCAGCGTGTTGGCAGCACGTCTCGTACTGGCCGAATCCGCGCTGCCAGCCGCTGCGGGAGATGCCGACCCCGCCTGGTGGAAACAACAGGGTGCGATCGCGCTCGGCAAGGCCCGTAGCTGGTCTCCCGGCCAGCCCGAGCGCGCGCGCAACGTCATTCTCTTCGTGGGCGACGGCATGGGTGTGGCCACCGTAACGGCCGCGCGGATCCTCGAGGGACAGTTGCGCGGTGAGCGCGGCGAGGAGAACTCGCTCTCTTTCGAGCAGTTCCCGCACCTCGCGCTCTCCAAGACCTATTCGGTCAACCAGCAGGTCTCCGACTCGGCGCCCACCATGAGCGCGATGATGACCGGCGTGAAAACCATCGACGGCGTGCTTAGCGTGGCCGGAGCGATCAGCGCGGAAGAACGCTCGGGCAAGATCGTGGCGGCCGCGTCGCAGCAAACGCTGCTCGAATTGGCCGAGGAAGCAGGACTTTCCACCGGCATCGTCAGCACCGCTCGCATCACTCATGCAACGCCCGCTGCCACCTACGCCCATACCTCCGCGCGCGATTGGGAGGCCGACAGCGACAGACCCGCCGGCTCCACGGTCCCGGACATCGCCTCACAACTCGTGGACCGCTTCGGCAAGGGCGGCATCGGCGATGGCATAGAGGTTGTGCTGGGCGGCGGGCGGTCCAACTTTCTGCCCCGCTCCGCGAAGGACCCGGAAGACAAGGGCAGCAACGGCCTAAGGGCTGATGGCCGCAGCCTCGTGAAGGAGTGGACCCGGAAATTCCATGGCAGTTATGTGTTCGATCAGAAGGGATTCGATGCGATCGATCCCGCGAGAACAGACCATCTGCTCGGCCTTTTCGAGCGCTCGCATATGGAGTTCGAGGCCGACCGTAAGCAGGACACCGGCGGTGAACCCTCACTCGCCGAGATGACCAGCAAGGCCATCGGCATCCTCAAACGCAACCCCAAGGGCTATTTCCTGATGGTGGAAGCCGGCCGCATCGACCACGGCCATCACGCCGGCAATGCGTATCGCGCACTCACCGATACCATCGCTCTCTCGGACGCCGTGCGCGCCGCCCTGCAGGAAACCAATACCGGCGAAACGCTTCTCGTGGTGACCGCCGATCACAGCCACAGCTTTACCATTTCCGGCTATGCCAAGCGCGGCAACCCGATACTCGGCAAGGTGGTGGAAGTGGGCCAGACCGCGCCCGCCAAGGCCGAGGACGGCCAGCCCTACACCACTGCGGGCTACATGAATGGTCGCGGCTTCCACGCCAATGTTCCGGGTGAGGCGGTCTATGCGTTGCCCGCCCGCACCGGCCGCGCACCCGAGCTGGCGCAGACCGACAGCACCCTCCCGAACTTCCATCAAGAGGCCCTGATCCCGCTCGACTCCGAAACCCATGGCGGTGAGGATGTGCCCGTGTTCGCAGCAGGACCGGGGGCACAGCTGGTCCACGGCGTGCAGGAACAGAGCTACATCTTCTACGTAATGCGCGCTGCCCTCGGGCTCTGATCGCTCCCGCAGCGCAGGAGCAGCACATGAGCGAGCCCAACGACACACTGGCAAATCCCGAACGCCGTCGCGTGGTCCGGGCCGGAGCGCGACGTCATGGATCTGGCCATCGGGGGGGCTCACCAACAAGGAGATCGCACGGCGCCTGAACATCAGTCACCGCACGGTGGAGATCCACAAGGCAAGGATCCTGCGCAAGACCGGCATCCGCAGCGTGGTGGAACTCGCGCGCATCGTGGCCGACGCCGCCGAGGATGCCCCTGTGCGCCGCGGATGACACCTTTGTCAGGATCGCCCGGCCAGCGTTCCGGGCGGGCTAACATGGGCCATCACCCGTTGCACAGCCATCCGGAGGCACCATGAGCACCACCACCCCAGGCCCGCAGGGCAACCCCGGCGACATCCTCAACTGGCCGATGCTGAAGATCCGCTACCGCACCAACGCGGCAGCTATCGCCGCGTTGCTGCCGCCGGGCATCACCCCCGGGGCAGAGCCCAACGTCACCGTCACGATCTACAACTTCCCGGTGCACAACGAGCCCGAACTTGGCCTTGTGGTCAACGTGGATGCCAACCACGACGGCATCGCGGGCGAGTACACGCTGGCCATCGGCATCGACCAGGAAGCCCCGCTCTTCATCTGCCACGACCTCTGGGGGCAACCCAAGTTTCCCTGCGACACCACGTATTTCCGGCTTGGCAACCATATCGAAGCCAAGTGCGTGCACCAGGGCGTGACCTTCATCGAGTTTCGCGGTGACGTGACGCAGACATTGCCAAACCCGGCTGACCACGAGACCAACGAGTGGTGGATCAAATCGCTGCGCACCGTCGACCCGAGCGCCTGCGCCTATGACTTCCCGCCGCACGTGGTAAGGGTCTACAGCAAATACGGCACGGCGTTCCTGCAGGAACTCAAAGGAACGCTCACCCTGCGCGAAAGCGCTTGGGATCCCATCGCAACCCTGCTGCCGATGCGCGAGCAATTGAGCGCGCAACTCTGGACGCCCATCTTCCGGGACCGCCGCATCACGCTGGCAGGGGCGCTGGATCCCGTGGGTTTCTGGCCCTTTGTCGACACCATCAGCGGCACGCGCTGGCCCGGCACCTCGGGCGGCCCCAAGCAGGGCTGAGCGCAACCCGGGCCGCGCGCTACAGCGCGGCCCTACAGGGGCCGGAACTGCCAGCCGTGCGTGGGCGCCATCGCAGGGTTGCCGTGCTCGATCACCTGCACATCGAACCAGATCGGCAGCAGGTAGCGGAAATAAAACGCGTGCGTGGTGGTCTGCTCGATGACCAGATCGTCGTACTCCTTGATCTGCACGCGGGCGTCGCGCGCCTGCCAGGCCTTGCAAAGCGCGAGTTTCTGATCGACGTCCGCCCGCGTCTCCAGCAGGAAACCCAAGTGATCGTAGCCGGGAGAACGCAGCGGTTCGTCCTGCTCCATCAGCAGGATGAACTGGCTCACCGCGGGATCGGTCATGAACAGCATCCCGGTCTGGTCGAAGAGCGGCACATCGATGGCATCGAAATCGAACACGTCCTTGTAAAAACCCGTGAGGTTCGCGCGCTCGGCCGTGAGGCTGCCGCGCGGCATCGTGAGTTCCATGTGATTGAAACGAAGTGCGCCCATATGCCCGTCTCCCTGCAAGTTGAGCCGCCAGTATAGGTTCGGCGCCGCGCACGGAAGTGGCGATTCGTTAATCCGGCACTGGCCCGCGCGTGTACCGCGGGGCTACCCTCGCGGCTCTGCACCCAGCGCCCGAAAGACCCCGTGACACCCGGCCCCCGCACTACCCTGCCCACCCTGCCGATCAGCCCGCTGCTCGAGGCCATCGGCCACAGTCTCGGAACGCGACCCGAGCTGGTGCTGGAAGCGCCACCGGGTGCGGGCAAGACCACACTGGTGCCGCTGTCGCTCCTGCAGGAGCCATGGCTTGCCGGCCAGCGCATCCTGATGCTGGAGCCCCGGCGCATGGCCGCCCGTGCTGCCGCCGAACGCATGGCCTCACTGCTCGGGGAGCAAGCCGGCGCGACGGTGGGCTACCGCGTCCGGCTCGAGGCACGCGTCTCCGCCAACACGCGGATCGAGGTGATCACCGAGGGCATCCTGAACCGCATGCTGCAGGATGACCCCTCGCTCGCCGGCATTGGCCTGCTGATCTTCGATGAATTCCACGAGCGCGGCCTCGATGCCGATCTCGGACTCGCGCTGGCGTTGGCAGGCCGTGCGCTGTTTCGCACCGCCGCGGATCCGCTGCGCCTGCTGGTAATGTCGGCCACGCTGGACGGCGAGGCAGTGGCGAAGGTGCTGGGCGACGCACCCGTGCTGCGCGCACAAGGGCGCTCTTTCCCGGTCAGCCTGCATTACGCCGCCACCACGCCGGGGCGCGACGAGTTACTCCCCGCGCTGACCGCCACCTTGCGACGCCTGCTCGCCGAGCCGCCCGAGCACACCGGCGACATCCTGGTGTTCCTGCCGGGTCAGGGCGAGATAGAACGCATGACCGCGCTGCTCACGCCACCGGCAGGCACGGTGGTGCTGCCGTTGCACGGCCAACTCGCGCTCGCGGAGCAGCAGCGGGTGATGGCCCCGGCAGCTCAGGGCACGCGCCGGATCGTGCTTGCCACGAACATCGCCGAGACGAGCCTTACCATAGAAGGCGTGGCCACCGTGGTGGATGCGGGCCTCGCGCGGGAGCCGCACTACGATCCCGCCACGGGCCTCACGCGGCTGCGAACGCGGCGCATCTCGCGCGCCTCGGCCGAGCAGCGTGCCGGTCGCGCCGGCAGGCTTCGGGAGGGCAGCTGCCATCGCTTGTGGACCGAGACCGAGCACCGCTCGCTGGCCGCTGCACGCAGCCCCGAGATCCGCCAGGCAGACCTCGCCCCGCTCGCGCTCGCGCTGCTCGCCTGGGGTGTGGCGGATCCCGCAGAGCTCGACTGGCTGGATGCGCCACCCGCAGGCGCCTGGAGCGAAGCCCTTGCGCTGCTCGAGGAGTCCGGAGCCCTCGCGACGGGGCCGGGCGGGCGTCGCGCGCTCAGTGCACTGGGCGAGCGCATGGCGGCGATGCCGATGCATCCACGTCTCGCGCGGATGCTGCTCGGCGCCGCAGGCAACGCAGAGATAGACGCGGCCTGCGCGCTCGCAGCCCTGCTCGCCGAGCGTGCGCCCGGCGGGCGCGGTGGCGCCGATCTCGCGCCCTTGCTGGAGATGCTGCTCGGGCGTGGCGAGGGCCCGGCGTCGCACCGTGGATGGGTACAGCGGGCGCGCCGACAGGCATCGCTGTACCGCCGCGACCTCGCGGCGCCGACGTCCAGATCCGGGGGGCCGGCAACAGAGGATCTCTCCCGGCTCGCGGGCAGGTTGCTGGCGCTCGCCTACCCCGACCGCATCGCACGGCGACGCGCTGGCGCCCACGGGATCTACCAGCTGGCCAATGGCCGCAGTGCCCGACTCGACGAGAGCGATCCGCTCGCCACGCGCGAGTGGCTGGTGGCCGCCGAGCTCGGCTCGCGCAGCGGCGACAGCAGCGAGCGGATCTTTTTGGCGGCAGAACTCGACGCCTCGGTATTCACGCAGGAACTCGCCTTCCTCGTGCGCGCCGAGGACAGCGCCGACTGGTCGCAGACCGAGGGGCGCTTCGTGGCCGAGCGCAAGCGCCGCGTCGGTGCGCTGGTGCTGGGACGGGAACCGCTGCGTGACATCACACCTGAACGTCGCGTCAAGGCGATCTGCACCTGGCTCACGCGCACGGGCTTGCAGGCCCTGCCATGGACCCCGGCGCTCGCGCAGTGGCGGGCGCGCGTGATGCTGCTCCACGCGCTGGACCCGGGCACCTGGCCCGATCTGTCCGATGCGCGCCTGCTATCGACTCTGCCCGAATGGCTAGGCCCACTTCTCGAGCGAGTGAGTACGCAGGCCGATCTGCAACGCATCGAGCTAGCCGACGCGCTGGCAGCACTGCTGCCCTGGCCGCTGCCGCGCGAACTCGAACGCCTCGCCCCTGAGCGCATCGACGTGCCGTCGGGCTCCGCGGTGGAGATCGACTACACGCAGAACCCGCCGGTGCTGGCGGTGAAACTGCAGGAGATGTTCGGCTGCGCCGAGACGCCGCGCATTGCCGGAGGGCGCGTGCCGCTGCTGATTCACCTGCTCTCTCCTGCCCGCCGCCCCCTGCAGGTGACACAGGATCTGGCGGCCTTCTGGCGCAACGCATACGCCGAGGTGCGCAAGGAAATGCGCGGACGTTATCCACGGCACCCATGGCCGGAGGATCCGCTGGCGGCCGCGCCCACGCGCCACACCAAGCGTAAGCAGGCGCTGGAGGAAGGTGGCGGCCCTTGAAGGCATTTGTTCTTCGTCGTAGCGCGTGCTGCAGCCCGGAAAAGTCGAAACCAAAGCAGACCGGACGGGAGCCAAGGCCGCAGGCCGTGCCGCTCGTGATCATTTCAGTTACCCGGGCCGATCGCCCTGCGCCAACCCACCTTTCGCTCTCTGCGTCTGAACCCGGCCAGCGCCGCCTGCGTTTGTGCCGTTTCAGGCGTCGGATTTTTGCTTTGCTCATGGTGTGGATCGCGATTCCGACCCATCCGACAAGGGCATGAACAAGCAAATTGAGAAATGAATTGCCAATTTACAAGTCAGCGCCTGGCATCTGCGCATGATTCCCCGTCGCGCCGCTGACACCCTTCTGCGCCTGAGCCGCGGCTTCCCTGTCGTGGCTATCACCGGCTCCCGGCCTCCTCTTTTCGATCGCGACATTGCGCCGGCGGACTGGTACCCCGCGTACGTCGCGACTTATCTGGAGAGAGACCTGCACCAGCTGATCCACGTGCGGGACCTCTCGACATTCCAGCGATTCCTCCGCCTCTGCACCGGCCGCGCGGGCCAGATGCTGAATCTCTCAGCACTCGCGATCGAATGTGGCATCACGCACAACACCGCGAAGGCGTGGATTTCAGTGCTGGAGGCAAGTTTCATTCTTCATCTTCTGCGGCCGCACCACCGAAATTTTTCGAAGCGTCTCGTCAAAACGCCCAAGCTCTATTTCTGCGATACCGGCCTCGCGTGCTGGTTGCTCGGCGTACAAACACCGGCACAGATCGCATTGCATCCGCTGCGCGGAGCGCTGTTCGAAAACTGGGTCGTGTCAGAACTGCTCAAGGGGCGTTTCAACCGCGGCCTGCCATCGAACCTGTTCTTCTGGCGCGACAGCACCGGCAACGAGGTGGATGTGCTGCTGGAACAGGGCGATCGCATCACGCCCGTGGAGATAAAGTCAGGGCGTACCGTGAACGAAGAGTGGTTCGCCGGCCTCCGGCGCTGGGTCGCGCTGGCCGGAGACATCGCACATACGCCGTTTCTGGTATATGGCGGCGACAAGGAGCAGCGCCGCTCGGGGCTTACCGTGTTGCCGTGGACCGGGATCGAGGCTATCGCCGCCGTGGCCTGAGGCACTGGTGCACTGGTGCACTGGTGCACTGGTGCACTGGTGCACAGGCTATCCCTTTAGGGTCATGGCTCCGTGCTCGCCGCAGGCGTAGCCTGAAGCACACGCCACAAAGCCACCCGGGAGGCCTCATGACGACCTGCGGAGAACGTCTCGCACAGCTGCTCGATGCCTGGCGCGTCGACACTGCCTTTGGCATTCCGGGCACCCACACCATCGAGCTTTATCGCGGGCTTCCGTCCACGCGCATTCGCCATGTCACGCCGCGCCACGAACAGGGTGCAGGCTTCATGGCTGATGGCTACGCACGGGTCACCGGCCGCCCCGCCGCCTGCATCACCGTGAGCGGCCCCGGCGCGCTCAATATTGCCACTGCGATGGGACAGGCGCTCGCTGACTCGCAGCCCATGCTGGTGATCTCGGCCGACAACCGCCTCGCCGAGCGCGGTCTGGGTGAGGGCCGGCTGCACGAGACACGGAATCTCCAAGCCGCGATGGCCGAAGTGAGCCGCTGGAGCCACACGCTTACACGCCCCGATGAGCTACCCCGCGTGCTGGCACGCGCCTTCGGCATCTTCGCCAGTGCGCGCCCGGGCCCGGTTCACCTTACGCTGCCGCTCGATGTGATCACCGCGAACGCCGACCACGTGCCGGTGGAAACCTGGCCATTGCCGAGCCGCCCTGCTCCGGATCCCGCCGCACTGGCACGCGCCGCCGCCGTACTGAATGCCGCCGAAAGACCCGTGATCGCACTGGGCGGTGGCGCCATAGACGCAGGCCCACTTGCAATGGCACTGGCCGAGGCGCTGGACGCACCCGTCACCCTCACCCACAACGCAAAGGGACTGCTCGCGCCCGGACACCCGCTGCACGTGATGGGCAGCCCCGCCTACCGACCCACGCGTGAGCTCTATCACGGCGCCGACGTGCTGCTCGGGATCGGCACCGAGTTCGGAGAGACCGACTACGACTTTTTCTTCGATGGCGGCTTCGCGCCCACCGCACAACTGGTGCGTATCGACATAGACCCCACCCAGCTGGCGCGGAACCTGCGCCCGACGGTGGCAATCCAGGCCGACAGCACGCTCGCGCTGCGCGCGCTGCTGCCATTGATCGAAGGGCGCACACGCAACGGCGCGGCGCGCACCGCTGCGGCCAATACGGCCCTGCGTGCCATGGATCACACGGGTTACCAGAGATTCCTCGACACCCTGCAATCTGCCCTGCCCGATGCCGTGCTGATCGGGGATTCCACCCAGCCTACTTATTTCGCCGCACAGCAGTTCCACGCGCGCGCGCCGCGTCGTTTCGCGAGTGCTGCAACCGGCTACGGCACGCTCGGCTACGCGCTGCCGGCGGCCTTCGGCGCGAAGCTCGGCAAACCGGATCTGCCGGTGATCGCGCTGGTGGGCGATGGTGGGATGCAGTTCACGCTGAACGAGCTCTCGAGCGGCGTGGAGGCGGGTCTGGGCGTTGCGGTGGTGGTGTGGAACAACCGTCGCTACGAGATGATCGCGCAGAATTTCGAAACTGCCGGCCTGCGCCCTATCGCCTGCGATATCCACACGCCGGATTTCACCGCCATTGCGGCGGCATACGGCTGCCGCAGCGCAAAACCCCGCGATCACGCTACGCTTAAGCAGGCCCTGCGGGACGCTGCGACCGCCAACGTACCCACCGTGATCGAGATCGCCGAAAGCGACTTCCTAGGCACATGAACAACTTCAACGCCCGCTACAGCCAGGCCGCCACGCGTCTCGATGCCGGCGCCGACGACAGTGCGTGGCATGTGCACGAACGCGCTGTCGAACGCCGCCGTGCCGGCGATGACGTGATCCTGCTCTGCATCGGAGATCCCGACTTCAACACCCCGCCGCTCATTTTCGGCGAGGCCTTGGGCGCAATGCGCGCCGGCCGCACCCATTACTCTCCGGCCGCCGGCGAGCCGGCACTGCGCGAAGCCATCGCCGAGCTCGAGAGCCGCACCTCGCCGCACCCCTGCAACGCCGATGAGGTAGTGGTGTTCGCGGGCGCCACCAATGCGCTCTTCGCGGTGATGGCCACGCTACTGGATCCCGGCGACTGCATCGTGGTGCCGGAACCGATGTACGTGGGCTACGCGCCCATCTTTCAGGCACTGGGCATCGCGGTGCTGCCGGTGCCGCTGCTCGCAGAGCGCAATTTCAGCCTCGACATCGCGACCATGAAGCGGGCCGTGACCGCAAACACGCGCGCCATGCTGATCAACACGCCCGGCAACCCGGCCGGCAACATGATCGATCCCGCGCAGATGGCGGAACTCGCCTCTTTCTGCCGCGAGCGGGGGTTGTGGCTGGTCTGCGACGAGGTCTATTCGATGATCACCTTCAGCCGCCGCCATACCAGCCTGCGCGCTGCTGCCGCGCAGACCGATAACGTGGTGATGGTGGATGCGCTCTCGAAATCCCACGCCATGAGCGGCTGGCGGATCGGCTGGACAGTCTGCCCGGTGCCGCTCGCGGAGCGGCTGGCGCGCTTTGGTGCGGCGATGCTCTTCGGCTGCTCGCAGTTCATCCAGGACGCTGCGGCTTTCGCGCTGCGCAACGATGACGTCTATGTCGAGAGAATGCGCCTCGAGTACCTCGCACGGCGCGACCTGCTGGTAGCCGGCCTGAACGCACTGCCAGGCCTGCGCTGTGCGGTGCCCGATGCGGGGATGTTCGTGATGATGGATGTCTCCGGCACGGGCATGGACGGCGCAGGCTTTGCGGAAAAACTCTTCGACGCAGTGGGTGTGTCCACCGTGCCCGGCGTGGGCTTCGGGCCCAGCGCGCGCGATTACGTGCGGCTCAGCCTGGCGCAGGATCAGGTCACTTTGAGGCGGGCGCTGGAGCGGATTGGCAGGTTTGTGGCAGGGCACACCCGCCTTCTGTAGCAACGGGCCGCGCCCAAGACCGCCCGCACATCGCAGGGCCAAGAACCACCGCAGGCCACGCAACGTATGCTCCGGTCATGCACAACAACACGCCACGCCAATCTCCCGTCCGCTGGAAAGGCAACAAAGCCTCGTTGCCCGCCAAGCCCTGCACCGTCTGCGGTCGGACCATGACATGGCGTCGCGCCTGGGCACGCAACTGGGAAGAGGTGCGGTACTGCTCCGAGGCCTGCCGGCGGCAACGCCCCCGCGGTGACAACAATGCCCCCTGAAACGCTACGCTACCTCGTGATCGTGCTGGGAGATCAGCTTGATCTCGAGGCCGCTTGCTTCGACGGCTTCGATCCCGCGCAGGATGCGGTGTGGATGGCCGAGGTGGCGGAGGAATCCACCCACGTGCCCTCCAGCAAGCAGCGCACGACGTTCTTCCTCTCGGCCATGCGTCACTTCGCACAGGCACTGCGCGAGACCGGTCGACCGCTGCACTACACGCGCCAGGACTGCGCCGGCAACCCGGGTACGCTGGCCGGCGTGCTCGCGGCAGACATCACGCGATTGCGCCCCGCAGCGCTGCTGCTCACCGCGCCGGGTGACTGGCGCGTGCTGCAATCACTGCGCGCGGTGGCGGAGTCCGCCGGCCTTCCGCTGGAACTGCGCGACGACCGGCATTTCTACTCCACCGTACGCGATTTCGCCGCGCACGCGGCCGGGCGCAAGCAACTGCGGATGGAATACTTCTACCGCGAGATGCGTCGTCGCCACGGCGTGCTTATGGATGGCAGCGAACCCGCCGGCGGGCAATGGAACTTCGACGCCGACAACCGCGAGAGCTTCGGCCGCGCCGGGCCGGTGGATGTGCCGGTGCCGCTGCGCGTGGCGCCCGATGCGATCACGCAGGAGGTGATCGCCCTGGTGGAATCCCGCTTCGCCACGCACCCGGGCAGTGTCCGGGAGTTCGGCTGGCCCGTGACTCGTGCGGATGCGCTGCGTGCGCTTGATGTCTTCGTACGCGAACGTCTGCCGCATTTCGGGCGTTTTCAGGATGCGCTCTGGCCGGGCGAACCGTGGCTGTGGCATGCGCATATCTCCGCGGCACTGAACTGCAAGCTGCTCTCGCCGCGCGAGGTGGTGGCCGCCGCAGAAGCCGCGTGGCGCGCGGGCACGGTGCCTATTGCGAGCGCTGAGGGCTTCATACGGCAGGTGCTCGGCTGGCGGGAATACGTGCGCGGCATCTACTGGATGCAGATGCCCGGGTACCTCGAACGCAACAGCCTCGATGCGCAGGAGCCACTGCCCGCGTTCTACTGGAACGGCGAGACACGCATGGCCTGCATGGCCGATGCGATCGGCCAGACGCTGGAGCACGGCTACGCGCACCATATCCAGCGCCTGATGGTGACGGGGCTCTATGCGTTGTTACTCGGCGTGGAACCAAGTGAGGTGCATCAGTGGTACCTCGCGGTCTACGTCGACGCGGTGGAGTGGGTGGAGCTGCCGAACACCCTCGGCATGAGCCAGGCTGCCGACGGCGGCCTAATGGCGAGCAAGCCCTACATCGCGAGCGGCAAATACATCGAGCGCATGAGCGCGGGCAGTCTCTGTGCGCGCTGCCCCTACCGCCCTGCCGAGCGCAGCGGCGATAACGCCTGCCCCTTCACCACGCTCTACTGGGATTTCCTGATGCGCCACGAGAGCACTCTCGCCGCAAACCCACGCACCGTGATGCAGGTACGCAACCTCGCACGGGTGGACGAGACGGAACGCGCACGGATCCGTGCACGTGCTGCCGCCGTGCGGGCAGGTGAGTTACATTGAACAGGTAAACGCAATGACCAGAAAGCTGCCCCCGATCCATCCCGGCGAGGTGCTCAAGGAGGATTTCCTGGCGCCGCTGGGCATCAGCAACTACCGCTTGGCAAAGGAGATCGGCGTACCGGCTCAGCGCATCGGCGACATCGTCGCAGGGCGCCGTGGCATCAGCGCCGACACCGATCTCCGGCTATGCCGGTTTTTCGGTCTCTCGGAGGGCTACTGGCTGAGGGGCCAAGCGCGTTACGACACCGAATGCGCCAAGGACAGCCTCGGCAAGGCCCTTGAAAAAATCCGCCCCTTCACCCCGGGGCAAGCAGCCTGACAGGCGCTACAACACCCCATCCGCTCCCCTGATCAATTCGCGGTAATACCGCGCGATCAGCAATAGCGAGGACACCGGCACCCGTTCGTTGGTGCCGTGAAAACCCTTCAGTTCATCGGCGGTGAGTTCCGCCGGCACCATCCGGAAAACATTGCGCGTCAGCGCCTCGTAGTGGCGCGCGTCCGTGGCGGCAGAGAGCAGGTTGGGCGCCACGATCACGCCGGGCTTCACGCGCTCCAGCGTGCGGCGGATCAGCGCGAACTGCGGGCCCTGCATGTCAGAGACTGCCGAGGCCTCGCGCCGCACGCCCACGGCGCTGATGTCTACCTGCGGATCGTCCACAGCCTTGCGGATGTGTGCGAGCACGCTCTCGGTGGTGTCGCGCGGATGCACGCGCAGGTTGATCGTGAGCGTGGCAGACGGCGGCAGCACGTTTTCCTTCACACCACCCTGCACCATGGTGGGCGCGATGCTCGTGCGCAGGATCGCGGCCGAGGCAGGCGACGCACTCATCGATTTCACCACTGCAGGTTCCAGCAGCCAGAGGTTCGCGATCGCCAGACGCTGCCCGAAGCTCATGTAGGGCATCAGTTGCTGCAGGAACTCGCGCGACACGCCATCGATCCGTCCCTCGAAAGGCGCGCGGGCGAGGTTCTCCAGCGCCTGCGCCAGCCGCCCGATGGCGGTCTCTGCGATCGGCAGCGGCAGCGAGGAATGCCCGCCCGGGCTGTGTGCCCTGAGCTGCACGGTGAGATAGCCCTTCTCTGCCACACCCACCACGGCAACCGGGCCCTCGATGCCGGGCACCGCGCCCGTGACGATCACGCCGCCCTCGTCATCGACGAACTCCAGCCGCACCCCGCGCTCCGCGAGCAAGGCCGCGATGCGCGCATTGCCCTGCCCACCAGTTTCCTCGTCGTGGCCGAAGGCGAACATCACGGTGCGCCTGGGCCTGAATCCGGCGCGAATCAGCGCCTCTGCCGCTTCGAGCTGGCCGATGATGCCGGCCTTGGTATCGATGGTGCCGCGGCCCCAGACAAAGCCGTCTGCGATGTCTCCCGCAAAAGGCGGGTGCGTCCAGTCGGGTTCACTGCCGGGTGCGATGGGCACGACGTCCATGTGCGACATCAGCAGATAAGGCGCCAATACGGGATCGCTGCCCTTCCACGTGAAGAGCAGGCTGTAGTCATTCACGATCTCGCGCGAGGCTTGCGCGCTGAAGGCGGGATAGGTCGTGGTGATCCAGTCGCGGAACGCCACCAATGCCTTCT
Organism: Klebsiella pneumoniae; assembly: GCA_945862145.1. Lineage (GTDB taxonomy): Bacteria > Pseudomonadota > Gammaproteobacteria > Pseudomonadales > UBA5518 > UBA5518. Next base: position 19,224 of record CAMAXE010000009.1, on the reverse strand, counting down.
GCGATGCGTCCACATCAGCCGGCGCTGCGCCCTCCTGCCAGGAGATCGTTCTGAAGCGCAGGGCTTGAGCCAGACGGCGCGCGATCACTTCCCCATCGAAGGTATCGGCCTCGGATACGGCGGCAGGCGCTACGGGCGCAGGTGGCGCCACGAGCAGCGTGCGGCCCAGCAACACGGCGAAGAGCGCGAGTAGCGCCACGGGAATCCACACGAGCAACCGCTTGCGCACGATGTTCATCCTCGGCTGCGATGCGGGCGAGATGCCCGCCATTCAGTCGGCACGCCGGCCGGAGGCACGGTAGAGCAGGAAAGCCACCACAGCCAGCACCAGCAGGCCACCGCCCTGCCCCATGTGCCAGCCCGCCGGCAGCGCGAGCACATCGGGCCGGCCGCTCATCACGATGGGTACGGCAATGGCGATGCCCATCAGCGCCTCGCCGGTGATGAGCCCCGCCGAGAACAGCGTGCCCGGGCGGTGTGCGATGTCGCGTGCAGCCTCGTCATGCGCTCCGACACCGTGGCGGCGCTCGACAAGGTGCGCGAGTGCGCCACCGAGGAAAATCGGCACCATGAGTTCAAGCGGCAGGTAAATGCCGATCGCCGCAGCCAGCACCGGCACGCGGAACTGCGAGCCGTGCGCTTTCAGCCAGGCATCCACCGCGATGATCAGCGCGCCCAGCACGCCACCCGCTACGATCATGTCCCACGGCAATTCGCCGCCGAACATGCCCTGCGCCACGGAGGCCATCAGCATCGCCTGCGGCGCGTTCAGAGAATTGGGATGCTCTGCCGTGGCCGGCCCTATGCCGTAGGCAGCCGCCAGCAGGTTCAGCACCGGCGCCATCACCAGCGCGCAGGAAAAGGCCCCGATACCAAGCATCAACTGCTGCTTCCACGGCGTGGCACCCACCAGGTAACCGGCCTTCAGATCCTGCAGATTGTCGCCCGCCACCGCGGCGGCACAGCACACCACCGCACCGATCATGATGGCCGCCACGGCGCCGATCGGGGAATCCGCGCCGAGCAGCAGCACCAGCACCGCCGATGCAAACAAGATAGTGGCGATGGTGATGCCCGAGACCGGGTTGTTGGAGGAGCCCACGAGGCCTGCCAGATAGGCAGACACCGACGCAAACAGAAAACCCGCCACCACCATGATGAGCGCCATCGGCACGCTCACCAGCCAGTCGTGCACGATGGCCTGATAGAGCACGAGCAGCGGAATCACGAACAGCACCAGTGCGATCAGCATCCACTTCATGGGCAGGTCGCGCTCGGTCTCGGCAACCGCTTCGTCGGTTCCCTTGCGCGCCGCCGCGATGCCGCTACGGATGCCCGAGAGCAAGGAGCCGCGCAGCGAGAACAGCGTCCACATGCCGCCCACGAGCATGGCGCCCACGCCGAGGAAGCGGATCTTCTCCGCGCGGATCAGACTGGCGGCATCGGCGGCCGCAAGCCCCGGTAGCTGCGCGGCGAGTGCGGGATCGAGCGAGGGTGCGAGCGCGTGGTAAAGCGGGATGGCGATGTTGTAGGACAGCACGCTGCCCAGCAGCACCACGATGCCGATGTTCAGCCCGATGATGTAACCCACCCCGAGCAGCGCAGGCGACAGGTTGGTGCCCATGTAGCCCAGGTATTTGCCGAGAAAACCGGCCACCGTGGCATTGTCGGGAATGATGCGGAGGCCGCTTTCAGCCGCGAGTTTCACCAACGCGCCAAGAACTGCCGAGACGGCCAGCAAACGCAGCCCGGGGCCCGGGTTCTCGCCGGCTTTCAGCACCTCGGCTGCGGCCTTACCCTCCGGGAATGGCAGCGGGTCATCGACGATCATCGAGCGCCGCAACGGCACCGAGAAGAGCACTCCCAGCAAGCCGCCCAACCCCGCGATCGCCAGCACCCAGCCATAGCGAAAGTCCTGCCAATAGCCGAGCAGCACCAGCGCCGGCAGCGTGAAGATCACCCCGGCGGCGATCGAGGAACCCGCCGAGGCGCCGGTCTGGACGATGTTGTTTTCGAGGATGGTGCCGCCACCCAGCACGCGCAGCACCGCCATCGACACCACCGCGGCGGGAATGGCCGTGGCGATGGTGAGGCCCGCGAAGAGACCGAGGTAGGTGTTGGCTGCGGCGAGCACCATGGCGAGCAGCACGGACAGCACAACCGCGCGGAGCGAGAGTTGTTTTTGCGAAGGTACGCTCATGGACATTCCGCCGTGCGTGGGGCAGCCTGAACTTGTCTGTTGAACCCCTAAACGGCCATACCCAGCAACCTGCGCACCTCGTTCACGCGCTCGCCGTGACGGGCTTCCTCGCGGCCGTTCTGGCGCAGGAGCTTCGCGACCTCGGGATCGGGCTCGGCATCGGCCCAGCTCTGGTAAACAAGATCACCGTCATCCTCGGCACCCGCGAGCATCGCGAGAAACTCGGCATTGGTGGGCATTTCCTGCGGCGTATTGCGCACAAAGGGAATCTCGTCATCGGGTGGCAGCGTGAAATCACCGCCCTTAAGCGCGATCGCCTTCAGCATCCGATGGGCGTGGCCACGCTCCTCCTGGCCATTGCGCTTCAACAGCGCCTTGCAGGCCTCATCGGGCACCACGCGCGCCATCGCCTGGTAGAGGTATTCACCCGAGACCTCGATCAGCGCGAGCACCTTGAGGTCATCGATGGACAAGACCTCGCGGCTCTTCAGCACACCGAAGGCACCGAACACATCATCAGGAAATCCGGGGGGCAGTAGTGACATGGAGGCTCCTTGCATTGGCGGTGGCACGAATCCTTACCCTAGCGGGTCGGGCGTAGCATCACAACCTGCGCGGATGGCAGCCGGAAGGCCGGGTCCTGCAGGCGTCTTAGCGCAATGGCCGCGACCCTGCCGCCCCCCACACCGGCTTCACTGCGCGACGAATCCGCCGTCCACCGCGAGCACCGAGCCCTGGCACAGGGCCGAGTCATCCGATGCGAAGAAAAAGATCGCGCCAGCGACCTCCTCTGCCGTGCCCATGCGACCGATCGGCATCGTCCCGCGCAGCATCTGCTGGGCTTCGGCCTTGTCGGGCATCCGGTCGGTCCATCGTTCCATCATTGGCGTTGCGATCACGCCAGGGCACACGCAGTTCACGCGCACGCCGCTGGTCGCGAGTTCGATGGCAAGGTCCTTGGTGAACACCACGAGGCCGCCCTTCGCGCTGCCGTAAGCGGTGGACAAGGGGAAGCCCACAAGGCCGTTCAGCGAGGAGATGTTGATGACGCTGCCGCGCCCGGCCGCAACCATGTGCGGCACCACGTGTTTGCAGAAGAGCCACGGACCCTTGAGGTCGGTGTCGAGCACGCGGTCCCACTCCTCAACCGTGGTCTCGTCATAGGCCCGGTTGAGTTCAGAGCCCGCATTGTTCACCAGCACATCTACCCGCCCCCAGCGCGCTATCGCCGCCGCGGCCACGGCGCGCACGTCCGCCTCCAGCCGCACGTCGCAGGCAATGGTGCTCACCGCGCACCCCAATTCGCTCGCAAGTGCATCCGCCATCGCAAGGTCGCGGTCCGCGATCAGCACCTCCGCGCCTTCACGCACGAAACGGCGGACGGTAGCGGCACCGATGCCGCTGGCACCTCCGGTGACGATGCATGCTTTTCCTTCAAGACGGTGTTCGTTAGCCATCGATGCTCTCCCTACTGCCTGAACAATGTTGGCTTGTCCGGACGGTGCAAGCGCTCTCTATGGTGCCACCAAGACCGCCGGGAAGGCCACGCTGGCGTCGTGGTGCGACCGTTGGGGTCATGCGACCGTTGGCGACGGGACCGTTGGGGCCAGGTCTTAGGTTTTGCAACATGAGTCCAGGGACTCAGGCAAATCGGAAACCGGCTGATGGCAATACTCGAACGCGGCAGGCGAGACCCTGAAAAATGGAAGACCTGACCCCGTGTGCGCGTGTGCGCGTCAGCTGCGGCGGGCTGCGCGCTCGCGATGGCCAATCACCTGAAACCAAAAGCCTCCCTGTAGCCAGAGTAACGCTCCCGCACCATATCCTGTGTCAGCCCAAAGTCTTCCAGATAATAAACCTGCCGGCCATAGCGTCCCGGCGGGTGCGCGGCCCGATAGACACGAATGCGGTCTGCCGACGCCTCATCGAGCATGTCGCCAAAGTGGCTGTGGATGGAGCGAATGGTGGCGACTGGATCGCGCTGGAAGTCGGCGAAATAGACATCGTGAAACTGCGCCGCGTCATGCCGGCTGCGAAAGGCCATGCTCTGCTCCAGAATGTCAGCCCACATCTCGAGTTGCCACCGGCCGACCGCACGCGGGTCGACATGATCGCTGTAGAGCGACCGCAATCGATAAACCAGGGTACACAGAGAGGGCAGCACCTCTAACGGATCCCGGTGCGTCTGAACGACACAGGCGTCCGGATACACACGGAAAAGCTCGGCCAGATTTCTCAGGTGTGCCGGGTACTTGAGGACCCAGCGACGATCGGGCGCAGTTGACTGTACCAATGCCAGGGCCAAGCGGTGCCAGTCATACGCAGGCGCCATGGATTGCGCGCGAAACCACGCCGTGTAGCCTGGCACCGCCGCCATCGAATCAAAGGTGTCATCGGTGAAGTGATGCCGGAACAGGTGGCGACATTCCTCGGGTCCATCCGCGCGCATGTCATGCAATGCACGCAGACCCGGATCGAGTGCGTACATGCCGTCCAGCTCGCGGCGCGCAGCCACCAGGCGCGGGTCATCTGCAGTCACCGGTGGTAGAGTGCGTGGACGTGGAGAGGCGGCCATGAAGTATTCGAGCACCTGGTGCCGCGCATCTTCGGCCAACAGATCATGTAATGCACTGGTGCCGGTGCGCGGCAGCCCGAGCACGAACAGAGGCCTTTGCACGGGGGCCGTCAGTGCCTGTGCATGCTGCTTCCATTCCTCGATCAGGCTCAAGCGAGCGGAGAGGATCCCCAATATTTCCTGGCGCACCGCCATGGATCCAAAGGCATTCAGGCGTGCCTCCAGATCGTAGGCACGGAGCAGTGTCTGCAGCCCCTCGACAAAACGCGTGTCGCCAAAATCGCTGAGCCCCGTGCTCGCGGCGGCTTCTGCCATCAACTCTTGATCAGACCCTGTCAACAACGCGGACGACATCAACTCTTCCTCTGAACGTTGCTCTTGCGATCAGACCGAAAACCCCCGGGCCAGAAGACTCTCCACGCTGACGACACGCGTACGGGGCTTCGGATGATCCGCTGCCTTCACCCAACGAAGACCCATGCCCCCACGTCGATGACCCGTGGTATCAATCCAGTTGGGTAATCCGGGGTTACGGTGCGAAACAACCAGCGTGAACGACCCGTCGGCGTTGTAAGCGGCCGTGTGCTTGTTGATGTCTACGGGGTGATAGCGGTAATCACCCGACTCCAGCCAATGGTTGCACAACTGAAAATTCCAGTAGTCACACGCGGGTGGATCGGCCTCGATGATCAGCGCCTCGTCTTCTTGCAGCGCCCAGTAACCCATATAGAAAAAGATATTGGGATCTCCGTGCGCCGCCTGTTTGACACCGACGTCATGTTCACGAAGCTCGTTGGGGGTCTCCATCCAGAGCTCGGACCACTTGAGAAAGTAATCCGCGGTGCCTGCCACAAATTGCGCGGCGGATTGCAAGGAATCCGTAAAACGCAGCGCATCGAACGGCAGGGGTGAGCTCGGCTGACCGATTATCTCAATCGAGAGTCTGGCAATTTCCTCGTTCGCCTTGTCCAGAAAGTTCTGCCGGATAATCAGCGCCGTGGTGTCTGGATCCATGTGCAGCCAATTGCCAGGCTTCTCGTGCTGGCTCACATGAATGATGAATGAGCCATCGGGCTCTATCTGCAATTGGCTGGCCTCCACCAGGCCGCCGCAGCCGGAGCGCCCCGGGCGACCATAGTCGCCGTAGTACGTGCCCAGACTGAGGTAGTGGATGCTCCCCCGCTGGCCACGGATCAGGTACTCGCAGTCGCCCCGCAGTGCCGCCATCTGGTAATAGCTGTCCGGGTTATCCACCCCGAATTTCTGCGTCTCATGAACAGGACGATAGAGGACCGGCGCCAAGGGATCGGCATACTCCACATAGCGCTCGAGACCACAGCGCAGCATGCGGGTGAGGTAGCGAAAACCCTCTGCGCGCTCCAAGGGGTCGTTCTGCGATCGCTCCAGCACGATCGCTCCGGCGTGCTCCAGCGAGCGGCAAAACTCTCGCCACGCGGTGCCATCGATCACGCTGGTCTGTGAATCCACACGGTCTGTCATGTCGGCTCTTTTACTCGTCAGGAGGCTACAGCCAGATCAGACAAACACCTGTCATCCGACGGCAAGCGGCTATCTCGTGGCAGAGCGCATCCCTTGCCCTGCCGTCCGGATCTACCGATTCGATCGCGCTTGAAGGCTCTCACAGCATTGCCAGCAAAAACCACTCACATCGTGCTCGCATAGCCGGGAGCCGGCGATTGCAGACCGGTCGACGGCATACGGTTGCACGCCTTTGGATAAACTACCGACTGCCGTGAGACCTTTAAAACTTGAAGGTATCTGAAAGCAGCTTGGTGTCGAGATACTCTCTGAAATCAACGATTTTGGAGTCCTTGAATTTCCACAGCTGCACATAGTGCGAGTTGTAGGGCAGACCGTCTTTTGTTTCCGCCCGACCCACGGTCTCAGTGACGACCCAATCCCCGTCTGCCACCGCATTGGTGATCGTCATCGAGATCCCGGACACCAGTGCGCTCATGAAGGCTTCAAACACCACCTTCATCGCCGGCACCCCCTGCAGTGCACCTGAACTCGGCGAGCTGCCATTCATCCAGAACAGGCTGTCGTCACTGAAGGGCGCAAAAAAATCTTCCGTGTGGGCGCGCGATTCTGCTTCAAAAACGGATCTGATCGTCTCGATGTTTTTTTGCAGCATTTTTTGCTGCTCCTTCCACACAAGAAATTGCGCGTATTCCTGAGGATCTATTTCCATTTTCTAACTCCTGCTTTGCGTAGCCAAACTTGCCGGCTTGCTTGGCTGCTCTGGCGCCTCGAGAGCCACATCAGGTGTGGATCCGTTATGACTCAAGCCTTCTTGGAGGCACCACTCACCATCAGCAAAACCGTCCAAAGCGGTCTTGTGCGTCGATCAGCCGAGCGAAGCGAAAGATGAGAAAATTCAGAGGTTGGTGGGCGGGCACTCAATGCTCGAAATGCAGTCGCAGGTAAGCCTGGTCGGCCTGCTTGTCGAGGGCGGCGCTACTCACATCATCGGCCAGATGGCGCAGTATCGAGCCGCCGGCATTCAGCATCACGGCGTCAAGAGACGCCTCATCTCCGGCACCACTCACAAAGTCCTGCGCGGCGCGCATCGAATCCGCGAGGTTGCTGTGGAGGTTTATGGGCTCTCCGCTGTGGCGCAGCTCGACATCCAGATTGAGTTCGTCAAAGCGTCCACTGATCGCGTACAGGCGGCGGCCGCTCGAGGCTGAAACAAGCTCTGCCCCCTCGTGAGCCGCGAAAATGCCCGTTGCAGGACGTCTCGTCGCACCTGCCATTGACCGCCCTGGGACTCCAGAAATCCGCTGATCACGTCTGCAACTGGCCGCTGCATATCGTCAAACCGACACTCGGCTGTGCGACCTGTGCCAACCCTGAAAATGAGGTTGAGCACGAAAGCGACAATTCCCGTGACCAGATAGCCGTTGCTCAGCACGAGTTTCACATCAGGCGGCGCGTGCTCGGCGATGCCCGGCATTATCAGGACGGCGATGCCCGCGCAGATAGAGATGCCCAGTATGAAAGTCGTCCGGTTGCTGGGAGCGCGCGAGGTCGCAAGCTCGATGCCGCCGACGAACATGAACACGGCCGTGTAAAGCTGCAGCGCCCCCTGCACAGGTAGTGGCAGCATCAAGGTCACAAACGCGACCGCTTTGGGCAGGAAGGCCAGCGCCACCAAAATGAGTCCCATCGTGAGCCCGATGTGGCGGGATACTGTCTTGCTGGCGCTCGCCAGCGCGAGATTGGAGCTGCCGATACAGGTGCCGATGCCGCCCATAAAGCTCGCGATCATATCCCCGATTCCGTTGGCCGTGAAAACGCCTCCCGCACTGCGCATATCCGGTCTGCGCCAGTCCGCATCCGTCTGTTTGTCCATGACGACGGTACAGCCGAGATTGTAGATCTGCCCGAGAATCGAAATCAGTACCGCACCGATCAGGGTTGCCAACGGCAAGTCGAGGGTTGGCATGATGAGTTGCGGCGCACCAAACAAGGGCTGGGATGAGAAATCCTCGGGGAGAGACATCCGCCCGGTGAACACCGTGAGCAGGTTGCCGACCACCAGTCCAGCAATCACCGCGAGGATTTTGAAACGCCGCGCTCCCCAGACCGATATACCCACGATAGTCGCCAGGGAAACCAGCGAGATGCAGGCCACCACGGGATCTGCTCGCATGGCGGCGTCAACACCGAGCGAGGTTTTGACGGCGGGCACTGTCAGCGTGATACCGGTCATGCACACCACGGTGCCAACCACGGTCGAGGGCAACAACTCCCGCATGCGTGGCAACAGGGGCCGCAGGAGAAAACAGGTCAGGGCGGCAATCAGGGCTTCACCGGCGAGCCCGGCCAGACCCGCGGCAGCTATGGCCGCCGGCCCGATGAACATGAAATCGAAATTCGGGATATTGACAAAAAATCCACCGGCCCCCAAGCGGCCGCCCCATGCATTCAGCGCGGTGCTGATGCCCATCGCGATCAGCGTGCCCGCGATCAGGTTTTTGGTATCCGCCGCCGACATCGCGCAGGTCTGGGCGACCAGCAAGGCAAAACCCAGACTCGGCACCACCGTCACGAGGTGCTGGATGATCTGGACGATCATCGTTCCCGGAGGAGGGCATTGATCGGGGCCATACAGGATTTCGAATGGCTGTCTCCGCGGGCGCGACGCCGGCAGCCGCATCAGCGTGGAACTCAGCGATCGCAGTTTCACAGTTTCGCCCCCTACCGGAAGACGTGTTCTTGTTGTCATGTGTGCCCGGTACCGATGGAGCGCTATCCGGGATGCCGCATCTGCGAGCCAGCACGCAGAGCGCTTCAAAGCCCTGCCAAAAAAATAAGCGTAGTGAATTCGATGTCGGCGATCAAGCGCTGTGGCCGCGACCTGCGATGCGACGGCGATGCGCCTCGATGCGTTCCGCAGGGCGAGATCGGCACGGCCTCGCTCGCAGGGCTCACCTAGAGCTGCGCCTCGAGCGCATCGGCCAGCGTCTGCAGCACCGTTACCCGCGCAAAGCGCTTGTCGTTGGCAGGTACCACATGCCACGGCGCATGCTCGGTGGAGGTGCGCTCGATCATGTCGCAGACGGCACGCTCGTATTTCGGCCATTTCTTGCGGTTGCGCCAGTCTTCCTGCGTGATCTTGTGGCGTTTGTAGGCAACAGTCTCGCGCTCGCGGAAGCGCTTGAGCTGTTCTTCGGCGGTGATCGAGAGCCAGAACTTGAGCACGATGGTGCCGGACTCGGCCATCTGCTCCTCGAACTCGTTGATCTCGTGGTAGCCGCGCGTCCAGTCGTACTCGCTGCAGAGGCCCTCGACGCGCTCTACCAGCACGCGGCCATACCAGGACCGGTCGAAGATGGTGGCATGCCCGTGACGCGGGAGATGGCGCCAGAAGCGCCACAGATAAGGCTGGGCGCGCTCCTCGTCGGATGGCGCGGCGATGGGTACCACGCGGTAGAAGCGGGCATCCATGGCGCGCGTGATGCGGCGGATCGTGCTGCCCTTGCCCGCGGCATCCATGCCCTCGAAGACGCAGACCAGCGAACGATCCCGGATCCGCTTGTCACGGGTGAGCACAGCCACGCGGGCCTGAGCCTTCTCCAGCTGTTTTTCGTAGCGGGTGGGCGCGATCCGCACGCGGTAGTCGAGGGAGTTCAGCAGGTCCCGGCCATCAAGCGAGGACGCGGGCGGCGGCGCGGGCGGCGACATGGCGGGCGCAGGGCCATCGAGGCGGCGGCGCATCGCCTCGAGCAACAACTGCCCGGCCGTGAGCGCCCGGTAATGCGGGTCGGAGCCATCGATGATCTGCCAGGGCGCCTCGCCGGTGCTGGTCTCGCGCAGCGCTTCGGCCGAGATCCGGGCATAGCGCTCGTAGTTGCGCAGATGCTCCCGGTCACGCGAGGAGACGCGCCAGGACGTGAGCGGGTTGGCGCCGAGTTTCTTGAAGCGCTTGCGCTGCGCGTCCTCGGAGAGATGGAACCAGAGCTTCAGCAGCAGCACACCCTCGGCCGCCAGCATGCGTTCGAAGTGCCGGATACGCTCGAGCTCCTGGCCAAAAACGCTTTTCTTGCTGCGACCATTGGCCCGCTCGGAGATAGGCTGCGAGTACCAGGAGCCGAAGAACATCCCGATGTTGCCCTTGCGCGGGAGCGACCTCCAGAAGGGCCACAGGCGCGGACGACCACTGTCGGCGCCATCGCCCGACTCAAAGGCCTCGGTGCGGATATGCCGCGGGTCCATCCATTCGTTGAAAAGGTTGACGGTCTCTCCCTTGCCCGCACCGTCGAGGCCGGCCACCAGGATCAGGACGGGGAAATCCTGTTTTTGCAGCAGGTCGAACTGCGCCTCCAGCAAGGCTTCCCGGAGCTTTGGCTCCTCGCGCTTGTAGCGCGCCTTGGTGATGCGGTGGCCGATCTCGGCGGATTCGAACACGGGTTGACTCCTCCTGGGGGCTTTCGCGATGCGCGACGCGGGCTCAGTCCACGCCAGGGCTTCAGCCTGGTGCTCGCTCTCGCGCCAGCAGCGCCAGCACCACCGCTACGGAGCCGAGTTCGAAGCCCACCCCGATCGTGGTGTAGGACGACCACTCGGCACCCAGCAGCGCCGCCGCGAGCCTCGCGCCGCCAAGACCCGCGCAGAGCACGCCGTAAGTGGCCAGCACGCTGCGCGTAGCAGAGACACGCAAAGCGCCGCCAATCAGCAGCGCGCCCACGGCCGTCTGCAAGCCGCCGTAAGTGGCACGGAGGTCGACCAGCCCGGGCGAGCCGGCGATAGCTGTTATGCCCACCGCCTCGCGCAGGAAGTCCGGGTACAGGAAACACCACAGGCCGTAGCCCGCCCACATCAGGCCCATCAGTCCCAGAAAAATTCGCGTGACCATGAGTTTCCCTCAGATAAATTCGACTTCGATACCGTGCTGCTGGTGGCTGCAGAGATTGACCAGCATCTTGCCGGTGTTCATGCCTTCAAAGAGCCCGATCATCGCGTCCGGGGCGCTCTCGATACCCTCGAAGACGGTGGAGCGCGAGTTGAGCAGGCCGTCGTGGTACCACTTGAGCATAGGCGCGAAGGCCTCGGCCTGCCGGTGCATGAAATCGCTGACGATGAAGCCACGCATGGTCAGGCGCTTGCTCACCATCAGCAGCAGATTGCGGATGCCCACGCCTTCGCCAACGTCGTTGTACTGCGAGATCATCCCGCAGGCGGCGATGCGGCCCTCGGGTTTCATGCAATTCAATGCAGCCTCAAGGTGCTCGCCCCCCACGTTGTCGAAATAGACATCGATGCCCTCAGGCGCGGCAGCGCGCAGCGTTGCCGTGAGGTCATCGGTGCTGCGGTAGTTGATCGCCACGTCGGCGCCCGCCTCGGCCTTCAGCCAGTGGGCTTTTTCGTCGGTGCCGCAGGAGGCAATCACACGGCACCCGTGGATTTTCGCCAGCTGGCAGGCCACCGAGCCCACGGCACCGGCGCCGCCGGAGATGAACACGGTTTCGCCGCGCTGCAGCCCCGCAACATCCAGCAGCCCGAAATAGGCGGTGAGACCCGGCATGCCGAGCAGACCGAGGTAGAGATCGGAGGGGGCTCCGACAGCAGGCAACTTGGTCATGCTGCCATCACCGAGCGCGTACTCGCGCCAGCCACGCATGTGCAGCACCATATCGCCGGGCTGGTAATCCGGATGATGGGAACGCAGCACCTCGCCCACCGCGCCGCCCTCGAGCGGGGAATCGAGCTGGAACGGCGGCACATAGCTCTCGCGGTCGTACATGCGCCCGCGCATGTAGGGATCCACCGACATCCAGACATTGCGCAGCAGGAACTCACCCGGGCCGGGCTCGGGCACCTCAACCGTCACCCGTGAGAAATTGTCCTTGCGCGGCACGCCGTGGGGGCGTGACTTGAGGTGGATCTCCCGACTCGCGACCATGGCACTGCTCCTCGTCTCGGTGATGGGTGCCCGGCGCGCTCCCCGGGGCAGGCGGGCCGTGGCATTCTAACAACCCCAAGCGCCCGGGCAGGCTGACCATGTCAACAAAAATCCGCAGGACCCTGATCACACTGGCAGCCGCAGTGGCGCTGGTTGCGGGCATGCCTGCCGCGCGGGCCGACTGGACACTGGACCGCTTCGTGCCCGGCGGTCCGTTCAAGGGCATTCATGGCCTCGGCATCGGGCCGGACGGTCTGATCTACGTGGGCAGCGTGATGGGGCAGACACTGCACACCGTCGACCCCGCGACCGGCGCTGTCGGCGTATTCGTGCCGCCGCCGGCGGGCCTTGCCGATGACGTTGAGTTCGGGCCCGACGGCACGGTCTACTGGACCGGGTTCACGAACGGCATGCTCCACGCTAAAAGCCCCGGCAGCGGCGTGCGGGTCATCGCGCATGGCCTGCCCGGGCTCAACTCGCTCGCCATGAACGCCAGGGGTCGCCTCTTTGCCACGCAGGTCTTCGCGGCCGACGCGCTCTGGGAACTGGACCCCGCCGGGCTGAAACCGCCACGCAAGATCATGGAGGGTATGGGCGGGCTGAACGGCTTCGACATCGGCCCCGACGGACGACTGTGCGGCCCGCTGTGGTTCAAGGGCCAGGTGGCGTGCATCGACGTCGATACCGCCACGATCGAGGTGGTGGCCGAGGGTCTGCGGGTGCCGGCCGCGGCCAATTTCGACTCGAAGGGAAATCTCTACGCGATCGACAACGAGACCGGCGAGGTTTTCCGCATCGACGTGAAGGCGCACACACGCGAGCGCGTGGCCGTGGCGCCCACCAATCTCGACAATCTTGCCTTCGACGGCCAGGACCGACTGTTCGTCAGCAACATGTCAGATAATGCGATTTACCAAGTCCCGCTGGACGGGGGGCCGCTGCGCACGGTGATCTCGAGCCCCTTGAGCCTGCCGGGCGGCATCGGGATCGCAGCTAACACCCTTTATGTAGCCGACTCCTTCACGTTGAGCGCGGTCGACCTCAGCACCGCCGCCGTTCGCGACATCGACCGCTCCCTGCTCACCAACGGCTACCCGACCACGCTTGCTGCGGGCGGAGAACGCCTCGCCTCGGCCAGCCTCGAGACCGGCATCGTGCAGTTGCGTGACCGGCGCAGCGAAAGCGTGCTCGCGCTCTGGACCGGCCTTGCCAGCCCGGGGGCCGTTGCGCTGATCGACGCGAGCCATGTGGCGGTCGCCGAGATCGGCACCGGGCGGCTGCTCATGCTGGACGCGGCGAATCCGCAATCACGCCGGGTACTAGCGGAGGGGCTCGCACAGCCGATGGGCCTGGTGCGCCGCAGCAGCGAGTGGTTCGTGAGCGAGTCGGCAGGCGGGCGGATCAGTGCCTTTGGTCCGAATGGCAAGAGCAGGCTTGTAGCCGCGGGATTGCAGCGCCCCGAAGGCCTGGCATGGATGCCGGACGGAAAACTTGCCGTGGCCGAGACCGGGACCGGGCGTGTCCTGCTGATCGACCCCGAGTCGGGCGAGCGGGAGGTCATTGCCAGCGGGTTGCCATTCGGCATCCCCGACCCCGCAGGCTACCCCCCGGGCATCATGCCGACAGGGATCGCCGTCGACGCCTCGGGGGTCATCTATATCAGCTCCGACCGGGAAAGTTCACTGCTGCGGCTGCGACCTGGCGAGGCAGGCCCCTGAGCGCGCAGGGGCCGCGTAGAAGGCGCCGATGAGCGAGCCGGCAAATCGCTCGCTTAGCAACAAGCAGCGATGGGGATAATTCCTGCAACAAAAAAGGCCTGCACAGCGCGCCGGGCTGAGCCGAAAATGCGCGGCCGCAGTAACAATCTTCGGCGGAATATAAACAACTCGCCTGCACGTCCTTAGCTGACGAGCAGCGTCGCGCCCGGGAGGGATCATGCTGATCGGAATTCTCAGGGAAACGCTACCGGGAGAACGGCGCGTAGCCCTCATCCCGGCGCAGATAGCCATGCTCACCAAGCAAAAGCACACGGTCGTCGTCGAGCACGGCGCCGGCGAAGCCGCGGGCCACCACGACGCCGACTACACCTCCGCAGGCGCGCGGATGGTGAGCCGGCAAGAGGCCCTCGCCGCCGATATCGTGGGGGTCGTACGCGGCGTCTCCCTCGGCGATGAAACCAATGCCTCGGACCTTAGGCACCTGCGCTCCGGGGCCATTGTCATCGGCACCTTCGACCCGCTCGCCCAGCCCCAGCACGCGCAACGCCTCGCCCCCACCGGTGCCGTGCTGCATTCGCTGGAGCTGCTGCCGCGAACCACGCGCGCGCAGTCGATGGACGTGCTGAGTTCCATGGCAAACCTGGCCGGTTACAAGGCGGTGCTGATGGCCGTGGGCACGCTGCCCCGCGTCATGCCGATGATGACCACCGCAGCCGGCACGCTCACGGCGAGCAAGGTGCTGGTGCTCGGTGCCGGCGTGGCGGGCTTGCAGGCCATTGCCACCGCCAAGCGCCTCGGGGCTGTGGTAGAGGGCTATGACATCCGGCCCGAGGTGGCCGAACAGGTGAAAAGTGTCGGCGGCAAGTTCGTCGATCTCGGCCTCACCGGAGAATCCGACGGCAGCGGCTATGCCCGGGCGGTCAGCGAGGACTTCCTCGCCCGCCAGCAGGAAGCCCTGGCGCATTACGTGCGTGCAGCCGATGTGCTGATCACCACCGCCCAGGTGCCCGGGCGCCAGGCACCGCTGCTGGTCACGGCGGCGATGCAGAAAGGCATGAAGCCGGGCTCCGTGGTGGTGGATCTCGCCGCCGAATCGGGCGGCAACTGCGAACTCACCGAGGCCGGCAAGACGGTGATCGTCGACGGAGTCACGATGCTCGGGCCGGTGAATCTGGTCTCCGAGCTGGCGGTTCACGCCAGCCAGCTCTACAGCCGGAACATGGTCAACTTCGTGCTGAATCTCTGCACCAAAGAAGGCACGCTCGCCGAAAAGGACGACGAGCTGGTACGCGAGACCCGCGTCACCCGCGACGGCGTCATCTGCCACGACCGCGTCAAGCACGTGCTTGGCATTCACTGAGGATAAGCCCATGACACCTATCGAGACACAGACCGTCTACGGGATGTACGTGTTCCTGCTGGCCGCGATCATCGGCTACTACGTCATCCACAAAGTCCCGCCCCTGCTGCACACGCCGCTGATGGCAGCCACCAACGCGATCTCGGCGATTTGCGTCGTCGGCGCTCTGATGGTGACAGGCGCCAGCGAGAGCCCGGTGACCACGGTGATCGGTACCATCGCGATCGCCTCCGCAGTAACCAACGTGGTGGGCGGGTTCCTGATCACCGACCGGATGCTGAAAATGTTCAACAACCGGAAGAAGGGCGGCAAATGAGTACGGCAGCGTTCATCCAGCTGGTTTACCTCGGCTCCGCCGCGCTCTTCATTTTCGGCTTGAAGTGCATGAGCTCGCCGCGTTCGGCGCGGCTCGGCATGCTTCTCGCGGCTGGCGGCATGGCAGCGGCCATGGCCGGCACCGTGCTCGACCCGCACATCACGAACTTCGGCTGGATTGCCGTGGGTGTGCTGGCGGGAACAGCACTCGGCGCCTACATCGCGATCGTCACGCCGATGACGCACATGCCGCAGCGGACTGCCCTCTCGCACGCCTTCGGCGCGCTGGCGGCGGCCCTGGTGGGCATAGCGCACCATATCGACCACGGCACCACGATGGGCGTAATCACCCGCAGCGCGCTCACCTTCGAGGTCCTGCTCGGCTGCCTCACGGTCACGGGCAGCTTGCTCGCCTTCGCCAAGCTGCAGGGATGGATCAAGGGCAGCCCGCTGGTATATCAGGGTCAGAACGTCATCACCTTCGCGCTGCTCGGCGTGATGACCGTGCTGATGCTCTACTGCATTGTGGAGCCCAATGCCAAGTGGGCGTTCTATCTGATGGCCCTGCTGGCGCTTGCCTTCGGCATCACGCTGGTTGCCCCGATCGGTGCCGCCGATATGCCGGTGGTCATCGCACTGCTGAACAGCTATGCGGGGCTCGCGGCCTCGGCCACCGGCTTTGCGCTGGAAAACAACATCCTCATCATCGCCGGCGCGCTCGATGGCGCCTCCGGTCTCATCCTCGCGTTCCTGATGAGCAAGGCGATGAACAGGCCGTTGATGAACGTGATCTTCGGGCGTATTGAAGTTGGCACGGCGGCCAGCGACGAAGAGGTCTACGGCGGCAAGGTGCGCTCGACGACGGGCGAAGAGCTGGCACTGCTACTCGCCGACGCCCAGCGCGTGGTGGTGGTGCCGGGGTACGGCATGGCCGTGTCGCAGGCGCAGCACGCCGTGCGGGATCTGTTCTTGCTGCTCGAAAAGCGCGGTGCTACCGTCGAGTTCGCCATTCACCCGGTCGCGGGGCGGATGCCCGGTCACATGAACGTGTTACTGGCGGAGGCTGACATCCCCTACGAGCGCATGATCGAGATGGACGCTATCAACCCCACCTTCGAAACGGTGGACGTGGCCATCGTGATCGGCGCCAACGACGTGGTGAACCCCGCCGCGCGATCGCCCGACAGCCCCATCGCGGGCATGCCGATCCTCGATGTCGACAAGGCGCGGATGGTCGTGGTGGTCAAGCGGAGCATGAGCCCTGGCTTCGCGGGCATTCCGAACCCGCTTTTCGCCAACGAGAACTCGCTGATGTACTTCGCCGATGCCCAGGCGGGCATGCTCGAAGTGGTGCGCGAGCTTAAAGCCATCTGAGTGTCCGCCGCGGGAGCCGGTCAGCCCGGCTCCCGCCGCATCCCCGCCTCAGACGGGGCTCGACACCCCGGTCGATGCACGTACAATCCGCGGCTTAAGCCAAGTCACGCGGACACCCCCCGATGCATTCCGTGATCATCAGTGGCACCGGGCTGTTCACGCCCGCGCAGAGCATTTCCAACGCCGAACTGGTGGAGGCCTTCAACGCCTACGCGTCGGGGTGGAACGCGAACAACGCCGAGGCCATCGCAGCGGGCACGCTGCAGGCCATGCAGGCCTCCAGCGAGGGCTTCATCGAAAAGGCCTCCGGTATCGGGGCCCGCTTCGTGATCGACAAGAGCGGCGTGCTCGACCCAGCCCGGATGTGCCCGAGCATCCCGGGACGGCCCGATGACGCGCAGTCGCTGCAATGCGAGATGGCCGTTGCGGCCGCGCGAGACGCCCTGGCGCAAGCGGGCCGCACCGCGGCGGATGTGGACGCGGTAATCGTGGCCTGCTCCAACCTGCAGCGCGCCTATCCTGCAGTGGCCATCGAAGTGCAAGCGGCGCTAGGCATCCAGGGTTTTGCCTTCGACATGAACGTGGCCTGTTCCTCGGCCACCTTCGGCATCGATCTCGCCCGCTCCCAGGTGCAGACGGGCGCAGCACGCGCGGTTCTGGTGATCAGCCCCGAGATTTGTTCCGGGCACCTCGAGTGGCGTGATCGCGACTGCCATTTCATTTTCGGTGATGCCTGCACCGCCGTGCTGGTGGAGCGCGAGGCATCAAGCGCCGCGGTGGCTCCCTTTCGCATCGTGGATTCGCGGCTGAAAACGACGTTCTCGAACAACATCCGCAACAACTTTGGTTTCCTCAACCGCGCCGATCCCGCGGGCATCGACGCGCGTGACAAGCTGTTCCGGCAAGACGGCCGCAAAGTATTCAAGGAAGTCTGTCCGATGGTCGCGGAGATCATCCTCGCGCAGCTCAGCGACCTCTCGATACCCGTGGAGACAGTGCGGCGCTTCTGGCTTCACCAGGCGAATCTCAGCATGAACCAGCTGATCAGCCGTCGCCTGCTGGGCCGCGAACCTGTGGCAGGCGAGACCCCGGTGATCCTCGACCGCTACGCCAACACCAGTTCGGCAGGCTCGATAATCGCCTTCCACCAGCACCGCGAGGACCTGCAACCGGGCGAGCGCGGTGTGATCTGCTCCTTTGGTGCGGGCTACTCGGTGGGCAGCGTGGTGGTGGAGCGGGTGGGCTGAGCCACCCCACCCTCGATTACTTCCCCTGCGCGGGCGCGTTCACAGGACGAGCCCGCTGACAATATTGAGCACGATCGGCAGAGCCGTGACGACCGGCACGCGAGGCGCGGGTTGTCATCGCAAAGGGGAAGCACGATCAGTCGTCGGCGGGATCACGCAGCGCACGGCGTACCTGATCGGTCGAGAAGCCGCGCGTCTGCAGGTGTCTTGCCTGGCGCTGCCACTCGGCCGACGAGGGGGGTTGTTCCTCGCCAAAACGGCGGGCGCGGATGCTTCGTGCCAACTCGATCCACTGTGCCGAACGCGCATCGACGCAGGCCTCCGCGATGGCTGCATCCACACCGCGCTGTTTCAGTTCTTGGAGAATGCGTTGCGGCCCGTGGCCACGGTTGCGGTGCATGCGGGTGAAGGCTTCGGCGAAGCGAGCATCATCGAGCAGTCCCTCTGCAAGCAGGCGCTCGATTTCGATATCGATGGGAGCGTTGGAGCCGAACTTCTGACGGAGCTTCTGGCCCAGCTCCTGAGCGCTATGCTCGCGCCGGGCCAGCAGGTCGTATGCGGCACGGCGAATGACGGGGCCATCGGCCGGCGCCGACGCATCCCGGCGCTGTCTGCGCAGGGACACGTTGGCGGTTCCGGCCGGCGGCCCCGCAGACCTCAGGCTTCCTCGGCGGCCGCGGCCGGGGTGCCTACTATCTGAGCGAAGGCTCTGGCGCGGACCTCGGAATCGAGAACGGCAGCGACGGCGGGGTTCTCGAGGAGGTATCGGCCGGCGTTGGCTTTGCCCTGCCCGATACGGTCACCTTTGTAGGAATACCAGGCACCCGATTTCTCCACGATGCCCATCTTGCTGCCGATCTCGACGATCTCACCCATCCGGTTGATGCCCTTGCCGTAGAGGATCTCGAATTCGGCCTCGCGGAAAGGCGGTGCGACCTTGTTCTTGACGACCTTTACGCGGGTCTCGCTGCCGACAACCTCGTCGCCTTCTTTCACGGCACCGATG
>CAMAXE010000008.1 GCA_945862145.1 Klebsiella pneumoniae | reverse complement strand
GCCGGTCCACATCCAGCCGTCGCGGATGGTCTGCGCCGTGAGATCCGGGCGGCGCCAGTAGCCGAGCATATTGGCCTCGGACTGCACCACGATCTCGCCGGTAGTATGGCTGTCGCGGGGCACCGGGCGGCCGTCTGCGCCCAGCAATTGCACGCGGGTCACGAAGCCCTCGCGGCCGCAGGAACGCAGTCGCTCCGGGCGATCGCCGCGCACCGCACCGGCGTGATCTTCCTGCGAGAGGAAGGTCATGGTCATGCCTTCGGTCTGACCATAGCCCTGGATCAGCGTGCAGGGAAAGGCCTCGAGCGCCGCGCGCACCACCGAGGCCGGCATGGGCCCCCCGCCGTACTGGATATTGCGCAGGCTATCGAGACGGTAGGAGCCGAAATTCTCCACCGCCATCATCCAGTTCAGCATCGTGGTGATGCCGAGGAACGCCGAGACTTTTTCTTCCTGGATCAGTTCCAGCGCCTGGCGCGCCTCGAAATTCACCAGTACCAGCGGGCATCCATGCGCCATGTAATTGATCGCGAGGCCCACCGGTATGTGGAACATCTGGCCGGTGAGCATGTAGACATCGGTGGGCACCACACGCTCGGCGACGGTCTGGTTCAGCATGCCCATGAAGAGGCTGTGGTGCGAGTGGAGCGCGCCCTTGGACTCGCCCGTGGTGCCGCCCGTGTAGAGGATGAGCATCGGGTCGTGGCCACCGACCGCAGCGCTGATCAGCGGTTCGTGATCGCCCGAGGCCGCGAGCAGCGCCTCGTAGGAACCGTCGGAGTCTGCTCCGAACTCCAGCCAGTGCGGCAGGTCCACGGCCGCTTGCAGCGCCTCGCGCTCGGCGCGGAATTCCGCCGATGACACGAGCACGGCAGGCTCGCCGCCCTGCACGATCTTCAGCATTTCAGGCGCGGCAAGGCGCCAATTCAAGGGCTGGGCGATCAGACCGACGCGCGCGCAGGCGAACATCACCTCCAGGTACTCGACGCAGTTCTTCGCGAGTATCGCCACCCGGGTGCCGCGCTCGACGCGCGCTAGACCGCAGAAGCCGTTGGCGAGGCGCCGGACGCGGGTGTCCAGTTCGCCGAAACTCACCCGCCGGCCATTGGGTACGTCGATGACCGCCGTACGCCCTGGCCCGAGCGAGGCCTGTTTGGCCGGAACGAAACCGATGTTCATGCGCGCGTCAGTAGGACAGGTCGAGTTCGATGCAGCGCTCGGTGATCCACCAGCGGCCATCGCGGCGCACCATGCTGTCACGGTACATGCCCGCGCAGATCAGGCGGATCACACCGTTCTCGGTGCCGAAAAGCGTGAGGTTGGAATTGACGCGGCAGGCGGTGTCGTCGCCGCTCTCGACAAAAAAGTTGGAAATCACATGGCGGCGCTTGTCGGTCTGGGCCTCCATCGCGCCGCGGAACAGCCCCATGAGGGCGGTGCGCCCGATGAACGGCGGAATCGGGTCGGTGCCCGCGATGCGCATGTGGAAGTCGGCCTCGGGCGCAAAGCAGGCGCCCAGCATGTCCAGATCATGCTCGTCCAGCGCGTAGGCCGCGCGGGCGAGTAGTTCCTGAGCCTCGAGTTTCAGTGCTGCGTCCATCGGTGATACCTGCCTGGAGTGGAGTGTGTAAGCGTCAGTCGGCGGCAAAGGCGAGCAGCACGTTGCCGGGCATATGGTTGTAGATACCGTAGCCGGACATGAGATACGTCATGCCGTCCTTGAACACGGGGGCTGCTCCGCCACCGAAGGAGCCTCCGCGCGCGGGAATGCCGCCCAGTGCGCTGAATTCGCGCGCCGCGTCGAACTGCCAGATCACCGCGCCAGTGGTGCTGTCATGGGCACGCATCCAGCCATCCATGGAGCCCGCGAAAACCACGCCGGGAATGCCCGCGATGGCCGCGGAAATGCCCGGATTACAGGACTCCCTGCCAGCGCAGACCTCCGGTGAGGCCTGGCTCCAGCGGATCTCGCCTGTGCGGATATCGAGGGCGTAGAGGCCGGGCTTGGCCTCGCCCGGCCAGCGCGGGCCGCCGAAGAAATCCGAGACGGGCGCAAACAGGGTGTCGCCCTCCACGCTCATGCCGAAGTGCACACCGCCCTGTATGCCACCACGCCCGAGCTTGCGCTGCCAGAGCAGCTTGCCGGTCTGCGGATCCAGTGCGTGCACATCACTGGATTTCTGGCCCGCGAGCAGCACATCGCCGGCCGGGGCATTCACCAGCACGGTGGCGGCCCCGAAGTCCAGATCAGGCCCGTTCTCTGGCGGACAGGCCGCGCGGTCTGCCGTTTCGCAGCCCATGTTCCAGGCATCTCCAGCCGTGGCCTGCCAGTGCCAGAGGATCTTCCCGCTGTCGATGTCCATCGCGAAGATCGCATCGCTGCGGTCATCCGAGGGCGAGGAGTAATTCTCGCCCGTGGCCAGATACAGGCGGCGGCGCTTCACGTCGAGCGAAGGCGTGCCCCAGACGGGCGCACCGGACGGAGCAAGGGTTTTGGTGCCGTTGGGCAGCGTGCCTGAGACTTCAGGCTCCTTCTCGATGACACGCGAGAGCCATGCGCGCTTGCCCGATGCCGCCTCGTAGGCGAGTACGCCACCGCGGAAGGTGCAGCAGGCGTAGTCCGGATTGGCGGCAGCCGTGACCTCGAGCGAGGACAGCGCGAAGTACACACGGTCCTCGAAGCGCACGGGGGAAGCCGTGATAGTGAGGCTGGGGTGGTCGTCGGGGCGGTCGCGCCAGCGCAGTGCACCGGTGCGGGCGTCGATCGCGTAGACGTTGCCGTTCAGGTCGCCGAAGTACAGTCCGGGAGATGCCGCGGCGTCGCCGCGGGTCCACGTATCGAGCACCAGTCCGTTGCGCACCTCGGCTGAGGCCTTGAAGGTCCAGCGGATGCAGCCGCTCAGGCGATCCAACGCGTAGACGGTGCCGTCGTGGCTGCCCACGTAGAGCGCCCCGCCGCCCAGCACGGGCTGCGAGCGCGCGCGGATGGCATCCGGAAAGGCGAATGTCCATTTGAGTTTCAGCGCCGGCACTTTGGCCTTGTCGAGCCCCGCCACGGCAGCCGGGTAGAAGTGGCTGTTGCCCGGATCCACGCCCCAGCCGCTCACATCGGGCAGCGCATCGGCATCAAAACCGCCCTGCCCCGCCGGGCAGAACAAGGCGGCATCCAGCGGCTGCGGGGGACTGTAGGGCGTGCCCGTCAAGAACTCTGCCACGGCACGGCGCTCGGCCTCTGAAAGACCCTTGCCCTGCTCCATCATCACGCCCGACTCGAGCGCCGCCACGATCCGGTGCGGCGCCATCAGACCGGCGATGGTGCGGTGCGGCGCACGCAAGGCCTGGCCCTCGTGGCACTGGGCGCAATGCGCGGCATAGACCGCCTCGCCCGACACTGCGGGTGCGGCTGCAGCGGCAACCACTACAGGCTCGGCAACCGTGGCAGGCGGGGGCGTTGCTGCCTCCCGCGAACAGCCTGCCAGCAGAACCACCGGCAGAATCAGGGCAAGAAATCTTGGCATCTTCAGCTACTCCAGACGGGGACCGATCATCAAAGCCCGGTACGACCCGCTTCGCGGATCATCGGGGCGTACTCCGCGAAATTCGGCCCGGTGGCCGTGGCACCCACCGTGACACCCGCGTCGGTGGTGAGCGTGTGCCCGTTGGTGTAGCCCGACTCGTCACTCGCCAGCCAGAGCGCGGCATTGGCCACATCCTCGGCGAGGCCCGGACGGTCACGCAGCGGCGACACGCCCGCGAGAATGCGCTTGGCCTCCTCGATATTGCCCGGATCGCCCGTGAGAACAGCCGCCACCATGGGCGTAGCCATCGAGGCGGCCGCGATGGCGTTCACCCGGATGCCGAAGCGGCACAGCTCGGCGCCCACGTTCTTGGTAAGGCCGACCACCGCGTGCTTCGCCGCGGCATAGGCGTGCGGCCCCAGCCCGCCCATGAGCCCTGCGGTGCTGGCCATGCTGATGATGCTGCCCGTACCACGCGGCTTCATGACGCGCGCGGCGTGCTTCATGCCGTAGAAAACGCCGTTCAGCAGGATATCCAGAGTGAGGCTCCACTCGGCGCCGGGCGTTGAGTCGATGGGGCCTACGGCGCCCACGATGCCGGCGTTGTTGAACATGATGTCCAACTGCCCGAAATGGCTCACAGCCAGATCGACCAGGGCCGCTACCTGATCCTCCTTGGTGACGTCACAGACAGCGAAGGTGGCCTTATCGCCAAATTGCGCCACGAAGGCCTCGCCCGGCCCGCGCTGGATGTCGCCGATCACCACGCGGGCCCCCTCCTGGATGAAGCGGCTGACAGAGGCCGCCCCGATACCGCTCGCGCCGCCCGTGATTACCGCTACCTTGCCCTGAAGTCGCATGCCTGAGCTCTCCGACGGATGTTGTGGCCGCGAATAATAGACACGCTCCGCGTGCGGGCGCCACCCCTCGGCGGGCACCGGAGACTTGTGCCGCCATGACCGGCGGACCGATCATTCGCCGCCTGCCCCCGGAGCTCCTCCATGACCGATTCCAACACGTCTATCGTCCGCGCTTTTCTCGCCGCCGCAGCGGCCGGGGACAAGCTTGCGATGGCGCGTCTGGCGGCGCCCGATTTGGTCGTTATCGAGGCCGAGTCCCTGCCCTACGCAGGTCGCCACGTCGGGCTCGATGCCTTCCTCGCCCTGGTGGCCCGTGTCTTCGGAGCCTGGCTAGATACACGTGTGGCGGTGGAACGCTTCATTGCCGAGGGCGATCACGTGGTGGTGGTGGCCACGCTGCACGGGCGTTCACGTCATGACAACGCAGCGCTCGAGATGCCGATCGCGGAAATCTGGCGCGTCGAAGGCGGCACGATCCGGGAGATCCGGCCCTTCTACTTCGACACGCACCGGATGTTGGGCTTGATGGGGACGCAAGCCCGGACCTGACGGGGGCGGGCGTCCTATGGAATCAGCAGATACAACGGGTCGAGCTGCTTGCAGTTGCGCTCAGCCGCCGCATCGATAAGCGGCTCCACTCGTGCCACATCAGCCGTCTTTTTGAGATCAAAACCCACAAGGCTGAGACTGCGCGAGAGGGAGATCTCCTCCATGCGCATGCCGGTCGAGGATCGCCCCGAACCACCGATGCCCCGGGCCGCCAATGTTGTGCCACCGCCAGACAACAGGTATGTTGATAGAGACAACTAAATATACGGCCTCGCCATGCCAGATGACCACACCGGCCTTGCACCGGCTGACGCACACCCGCGAACGAACGAATTCAAGGGCCGAACCCTCCTGGTGGTGAGCGCTGCGATCGGCCTCGCCGCCAGCATGAACGCCATGATGGTCTACAGCCTGGGCTCGTTCATCGGGCCGCTAGAGAGCGAATTCGGCTGGGCTCGCGGCGATATTTCGCTCGCAGTGACCATACTCACGATGGGCTTGTTCCTTGCGGGCCCGGTGGTCGGCACCGCCTGCGATCGCTTCGGCGCTTCCGTGGTCGGGTCCTTAAGCCTTGCCGCCTTCGGCCTATTGCTGCTCACGATGGCAGCCACGCTGGAATCGCTGACGGGACTCTGGACTTTCTTTTTCCTGATCGCGCTGGCGGGGGCGGGTTCAACGCCCATCGTGCTCGCACGTCCGATCAGCGCGGCCTTCGACCGGCAACGCGGGCTCGCACTCGGCATCGTGCTGACGGGCGCCGGCCTGGGTGGGTTCTGGCTCCCGAATTTCGTGACGGAAGTGGTCTCCCGGGCCGGGTGGCGAGGCGCCTATAGCTGTCTCGCACTGGTCGCCCTGTTCGCTGCACCGGTGGTATACCTCGGTTTCAAACCGACCGAACGCCGCGCCGCCGCGGCCATGACCGCGGGCAGCACGCCCACTGCCCGGGGTTTCACCCTGCGAAAGGCTCGCGGCACGGCGGCTTTCTGGGCGATGTCCGCGCTCGCCGTGAGCATGGCCATGGGCATTGGCGGAGTGATGGTGCACTTGGTCCCCCTGTTCCGGGATCTGGGCGCCACACCGGCCGCTGCGGCAGCTACCGCCTCGCTAATGGGCATCGCGTCGGTCGTGGGCCGTCTGGTCGTGGGTCTGTGCCTGGACCGCTTCACTCCCCACCGTGTGGCGGTGACTGTCCTCGCGCTGGGCATGCTAGGCGTGCTGTTGGTCAGGATCGGCGGCCTGGATTACGCCGTGGGCGGCGTCATGCTGATCGGCCTGCTCCTCGGCGCGGAGCTCGACATGCTGGCCTTCCTGACGGCACGCCTTTTCGGGCAGCGCGCCTTCGGTGCGATCTACGGATGGTTCTACAGTATCTATGCGCTGGGATTCGGCGTCAGTCCGTTTCTCATCGGCCGATTGCGGGATACCTCGGGCTCTTACGACTCTTCCTTGACCATCAGCATGGCCGTTCTAGTGGCCGCTATTTTTTCCGCTGTGCTGCTTGGCAAGCGTACCCCCAGCGCGGATGACGAGCTTGCGCGTGCAGCCTGAGCGACAGCAAACCACCGCGAGTCGCCCACCCCCACCAATCGGCCAGCGCGTCTAGGGCCGCCATGCGGTAGCCGGACACTGCCACACCGACGGCGCTTCCTCTGTGACTGGCAAGGCTACGCGCACGGTGGACGTGGTCGCGACGCGCTCGCCCACCGCAAGCGCCACGGCAATCACCACCCATCCACTCCAGCATGGCATCACTTTGTACAAACAGATGATCCGTGTACCGGGCAATGAATCCGTAGTAGACCAAGCGTGCCGCTTTTACGCGCAGGTGATTGGCAAACCAGACGACAAATCCGCTCTTACACCCGACTTCTTTGGCTCTTGCCTCATAGCCCTCAACTACAGGGAAAGACATAATTATTATGCACAAGCAATATCAGCATAATGTCGGGGATGATACTTTTTTTCCCCACTTCTGAGAGCGCAACTTTTTGAAATATTATTCTCACTTACAGCGCTTACCCAAATTAGCTTCTATGATCGCTTTATCCGTCTCATCCGTAACACCGTCTGGATGACTGGAGTCGGCAGGTCCACCAAAGTCGTACCAACTTCCCTTTCCTCCAGCATTCCCAGTTGTAAAGCCGGGGGTGGTCTCGGCAAATTTAGCCCACTCATCGAGATCCTTCTGGTTAACAACTTTATCCATATTACCGTCCCCGGGACAGGCCACGACACTATTCTTTATTCGCGCCAGCTTTTCCCTCAAGGACTGGTACTGGAGATTCTGATTCCTAGTTAGAACTCCAAGCAGCAAGTCCTTGTCCGCCGTGTCAAGCTTCAGATTATTAATACTTTGATTAATCTGATAAAACTCGTTTTTCACGTTCGGCGGATCGAGCGCCACACCATTTTGACAATTCTCGCTGACTTGCTCGACGAGCTTGTAATTATTATTGCGAATCCCAGTAGATGTAATCGAGGATAGGTAATCCTTACCAGTCAACTGATTCACTTGACAACAGGAGGTGTAATAACCAGGTTCTGCAGTGACTTCGCCTCCTGGCCCGTACCATTTACCACCTTGATCTAAGCAGCCTTTAAAACTAGGAATGCCATAAGTGCATTGCTGGAGACCCTCGATCAGACAAGGATATGAAACCGTACTGCTTGCTCGAATATTGTTACCTTGATGTGTGAAATTGGTTGTGCGGAGACCTTTCCGCTTCGGATTGAGGAGGTAGGGCATCAACTTTCTTGAATCCAGTTGACGATATTTTGGGACCGCTTTACGAACGTCAATTTCAGCGACTTCTCCAAAAAAAGTGTAGAGATCAGTTAAGTTGACCATATGATTCACTTGCCGACCTGGTGACTTCACTCCAGGGCCAGCGATTATCAATGGAACCGATACTCCTGTTTGATAGGGCGTACCCTTTGCTCTTTGGGGATCAAAAGGTGAACGTACGCTTGTCGTCCAAGTACCATTGTCAGAAGTAAATACCACATAAGTATTGGTTTTTTCTGGCTGGTAGTTTAGCGTTCCATCACTATTGTAGGTTGCCAACTTGGCTTCCACGAGCAAGCGACCTACTTCATGATCAATGGCTTCAACCATCTGCGTAGCAAGCTCTCGCTTTTGAGTTTTATCGTTACAGTCATAGGCATCTGTGGGTTTTGCATCCGAAGCCACAAGATCAGTCGGTGACTGCTGAACTGGCTCATGGATAGCTGATATGCCGAGACTTAGCATCCAAGGCTTTTCATCACTTTGGTTATTTATCCAGGCAACAGCCCTGCTGACTTCTTGCTGGGTTTTGAAACCTCTTGCCTTTTCATTACTGGGCGGTTGGGTTATCGTTGTACCATCTTCCTTGTTGATGACCCAATTACCAGTGTAATGACCATTCTGAGTGTTAAAATTTAGCGTATTTGGCATCGTGCCACAACTGGCATTGGGAACGAAGATACCACCAATCTCAAGGCAACTTCGCCCTGGAGTGCGATAGTTTGCTGTCGACATACTGCTACAGGCTCCACTAGCGCTGTAACAGGCACCAGTATTGGCCCCCGTGTTTACATTGTCCGTCAGTGAAGGTACAAATCCACAGCTATAGGTACCACTGGGAGCAATGCCTCCTGCTGTAGTGTCAATCGGCGCAGGACCACCCTCAAGATAGCCTTCAAAATAGTCAAAGCCCATTTTACGCATAGTTTCATTGAGATAGGGCAAGTTGTTTTTATCCCTAAAATCAGTCGACAAATGCATCTTGCCGATCACCGCACTGACGTAGTTTTTCTTCTTCAATAGCTTCGGAATCATGTATTCGTAAGGCGAGGTCTGCGAGTTAGGTAGGTCAGGGGGGGTTGGTGCAGATAGCACATTGGTACGAATATTATAGCGACCGTTTAAAATTGATGATCTGGACGGTCCGCAACTGGGGTGAGACCAAGTGTTTCGAAAACGAACTCCAGCGCGGGCGATTGCATCAAGATTGGGGGTTTTAGCCTGCTCATCAGGATTTCCACCGTAACCAAAAATAGAAAACTGGTCAATGCCGGTATCATCTGTAATTATGTTGATGATGTTGGGCAATTGTTTGGCCGCCTCGGAAGGTGGTTGAGAGATAACGGTAGCCTTCGAAACAGGAGCAATACCTATAAGAAAAATTGTTGTTGTAAAGATTGTAGCTAGAGCAGTTAAACGCATCAGGTATTACCTTTTGAAGTAAAATTTTTAATTAGCGCCAATCTTGGTGCTAGAGTTTTTTTACTCGTTTTCAGGAGTTCTTTTTGAGGATAAGAATTATAAAAGGCCTTTTTCCGAAAGTCATGTCTTTTCGGGATGCCCCGGTTCTTGTCGTCCACGGACACAGCCGCCCACATGCCAACCCAATGTTTTCTCATCAGCGGCGTCCTTGCGAATAATTGTTGTCGTTATGCCGGCGCGGTTTCCATTTGCGTCCGGCCAGGGCGTGGCGGCGATGCTTTCGCGATCCCGACGAAGTCGCCAGCCCGCCTAGGGCCGCCATGCGGTAGCCGGACACTGCCACACCGACGGCGCTTCCTCTGCGGCTGGCAAGGCCACGCGCACGGAGGATGTGGTCGCGACGCGCTCGCCCACCGCAAGCGCCACGGCAATCACCACCCAGATCAGTTCGGCCTGCTGTTCGATCTCCTGAATCACGCCGGAAATCGCCAGCACATCGCCCGGGCAAATGGGGCTTCGCATGGAAAACCGCAGGCGCCCGATACGGGCCGCGGGCCCCGACCAATCCGTCACGTAGCAGCTGATCAAGCCTGCCTGCGTGTAGTTGTTCAGGATGATGTCGGGCAGATTGCCCTGCGATCGCGCCCAGACCACGTCGTGGTGCAAGGGCTGCCAGTCGCGGCTTGCAACGGCACCCATGATGACGGACTTGGTGGTGACCTCGATGCGACGCTCAGGCAGTCTCGCCTCCAGGACGAGTTCGGGATTCATGGCTGCTCCTTGACGGCCGCGCCGCTGCGATAGCCGAGGAACGCCATCGCCTGCACGCCGAGCAACACGCCATCCTGCCGGCGGAACACCACGTCGATGATCCAGTTGCGTCCGGGCCCGAGACGGGTGCTGCGCTCCTCGCTCACCTCGCGCAGGATCTGCTCGACCCGCACCGAGTCTCCCGCGCGCACCGGTTCGTGGTATTCGATGTCGACGCTGGTGACGATACCGTTCGGGTAATCGAGCGCTTCCTTGATCATGAAATGCAATTCCATGGGCCGGATGCCATCACCCTGCTTGCCGGGGTACCACTCCGGCGCGCTCGCCCAGCCGGGCAGCATCGCGGGCGGCGCGATGGTGCTGCCGGTGTGCTGCTGCGCAAAGGCCTCGTCCCAGTAGAGCGGGTTGCCATCGCGGACGGCGGCACAGAACGTGACCCACGACTGCTTTTCCACGGTGACCGTATCGCAGACCACCACCACGGCCTTGCCGATCCACCCTCTCACAAGCTCCGGCAGCTCACTCACCCACAGCGTCCCCAAGCAAGGTCCAGCATGGCAGCGCAACATCCGGCGCGTACTGCCTGAAGGCCACGCGTAGCGGCGCACCGATCGCGAGACCAGAATCGTCCACAACCGTGACGCCACCGCCCGCAGGCGAGACCAGGTTGCCGATGATCCGGATCGAGGGGTCCTCGTCGATCTGCGCCAGCACCACCACGTAGGGCGTCAGGGCCTCGAAGGCTGGCAGCAGCGGGGAGCTCGGCTTCGCATAGGACCACACCGTCGCAGCCCCCGAGAGCACGCGCCACTGGTGCGCTGTCGACTGGCAATACGGACACACCGGGCGCGGTGGAAACCGCAGCCTCGCGCAGCCCTCGCAGGACTGCACGACGAGCTCTGAGCGCAGCGCAGCGCTCCAGAACGGCGCGTCGTGAGGATCGTCGGTGGCCGGCAGCGGAATGGTGTCGATCATTCATTTTCTCCGCAGCAGGATCGCGCCGTTCGGCGTGGCGTCACAGGAGGTGACCAGCGAATACTCGGCGCCCGCCACCTGTGAACTCGAGGTGCCGCGGATCTGCCGGATCGCCTCGATGACCAGATTCATGCCATGCAGATAAACCTCCGAGAGGCTGCCGCCCGAGGTATTGACCGGCAGGCGACCGCCAGGCCGGGTGCCGCCCCCGGCAACGAAATCGGCAGCGGTGCCCCGCGGGCAGAATCCGTAGGCTTCCAGCGAGAACAACACCAGCGGCGAGAAGGCATCGTAGAACTGGGCGACATCGACGTCCTGCGGGCCACAGTCGGCCTGGCGCCAGAGATTGGCGGCCGTGACACAGGAGGAACTGAGCAAGGGGTCTGCCCCGTGAAAATCGGCCATCACCTGGTGCTGGCGCGACATGCCCTGCGAAAACGCATGGATGAATGCCGGCGGATGGGGCAGATCACGCGCGTGCTCCGAACGCACGATGACCACGGCAATGGCGCCGTCGGTTTCGAGGCAGTTGTCGAACAGGCACAGCGGATCCGAGATCATCCGCGCGTCCATGTACTGCTCGTGCGTCATGGGGCGTTCGCGCATGAAGGCCACCGGGTTGCGGAGGGCGTACTCGCGCTGCGCGAGGGCGACGTGTGCGAGTTGCTCGCGCGAGACGCCGAACTCGTGCATGTAGCGGCGCATCAGGATCGCCACCTCGTCGGCAGGCCGCAACAGGCCCGAAGGCCGTGACCATTTCCAGTGGTCCGTCACACGCTCCTGCACCCCGGCCCAGATGCGCGTTCCCGGCGCGCTGCGTTTGCGAGAGCGCCACACCACGCCAACGCGCGCAACACCGGCCGCGATGGCGAGTGCGACCTGTCCGATCGCCCCGCACGCGGCGCCGCCCCCGTGGGGCGACTGCGAGAAAAATCGCAACTCACCCAGCCCGAGGTTGCGCGCGAGTTCGAAATCCGGCGTCTGTTCGGTGGTATAGCACCCCAGGGCATCGACATCCCCGGGCTTCAGGCCCGCGTCATCGAGCGCCCGCTTCACGGCCTCGCAGGCGAGCTCTAGCTCGCTCTCGGGCAGGGACTTGGCAAAGGCGGTCTGGCCGATCCCCACGATCGCCGTCTGGTCTTTGAACACCGGCCTAGCCCTCCTGCTGGCGGCGCAGCCGCGACTCAGACATGCGCGACAGCCCCGGGATCCGGCGTCTCCTGCATACACATCTCCACGATGCGTTCCTCAAGAAAATCGGTATCCCAATCGAGCAGTTGCAACTGCTTGGCGCGACGGAAAAACAACTGCGGATCGGCATCGGTGGTGAAACCCATGCCGCCGTGCACCTGTATGGTCACCGCCGCCGCGCGGCGGAACATCTCGCAGGCCTGCAGCTTGGCGATGGCAGCGAGCCGGTGGAAGGCGTGGCCGCTGTCTTTCGCCCACGCCGCCTGCCGCACCAGCATGCGGCATCCCGCCACTTCAACGGCTACATCGGCAAGGCTGTGCGCGATCGCCTGAAACGCGCCAATGGGCTTGCCGAAAGCCTCCCGCACCTTGGCGTACTCCACCGCTATCACGTGCGCCCTTGCCGCTGCTCCCACGGCCTGCGCAGCGATCGGAATCAGCGCGGCATACATGGCCTCGTGCCAGGCCTGCGCGATGGATTCGCCGCCGTTCAGTACGTTTTCCGGAGCAAGCAACACATCCACGAAATCCATGTGAAAGCGCGCTTCGCTGGCGTGATTGGGTTGGTAGCGAAGCGACACGCCCGGGCTCGCGAGATCGACGATCAACGCGATCACATCGGCGGGCGCAGGGCCGGTTCTGGCCAGCACCACTGCCGCCTGCGCGCTCGAGGCATAAGGCACAAGGTGCTTGGTGCCCGAGAGGCGGTAGCCCTGCGCGCCACGCAACGCGCGGCACCGGATGTCCTCGAGCGCGAAGCCGCAGCCGGGCTCCAGGCTCGCAACGCTCACGATCGCAGTACCGTTGGCGATGGCCGGGAGCCAGCGACTGCGCTGCGCTTCATCGCCGGCCGCGCCGATCAGGCTCGCCGCCAGCAGCGAGCTTATGAAATGCGGCGACAACGCGAGCGTACGTCCGAACTCCTCGTGCACGATCATCGCCTCGGTCGCGCCGAGCCCCAGCCCGTCAAACGCCGGATCGATGACTAGCCCCGGCAGGCCCGCATCGACCAGCGCCCGCCAGAAATCGGCCGAGTACCCGGGCTCGGTCCCTTCGAGCGTACGCAACACCGGCAACGGCACGAAGTCCTCGCACAGGCGCCGCGTCAGGTCGCGCAGCATTTCTTGCTCTTCACTGAAAGAAAGATCCATCAGGCATGACTCGACTGGACGATGAAATGAATGGGTAGCGGTACCGCTCGTACAGCAGCGCTTGCGTGTGCCCGCGGGCGGCTCGAAGCAAGGTGCACTGCCTGCTCCTCAGTTCCTCAGGGAAGCCCCAGACCACGGCGGGCGATGATGTTTTTCTGGATCTCCGAGGTGCCGGCACCGATGGTGTCTAAGGGGCTCGAGCGGTAGACCCACTCCCACTTGCCGCCAGCAGGCGCGTCGGGACAGGACTTGTGCAGCAGCGCATCGGGCCCAAGCATGTTCATCATGGTGTTGGCCATGCGTTGCGAGAGCGTGGTCGTGTAGAGCTTGCACATGGCGGCCTCCACGGTAGGCACGCCACCCTGTGCAGCGGAGAAAATAACACTGCGCTGCAGCATCTTGGCGGTCTCGACCTGCGCCACGATGCGCGCCATCTCGCGGCGCACTTCCGGGAGCGCGATCAGGGCGCGGCCGTTGCGCTGGACGCCACGCACGTATTGCCACATCTGCTCCAACTTCACCTCGAGCGGGCTGAACGGGTAGATCGTGAAGCGCTCCAGATCCAGCGCCTCGCTGATGTAGGTCCAGCCCTTGTTCAGTTCCCCCACGCGGTAGTCGTCGTGCACCCAGACATCATCGAGAAACACGTGATTGGTGCGGTGCTCGCCCAACGTCCGGATCGGCTGGACGGTGATGCCGGGGTGGTTCATCGGCACCAGGAAAAGGCTTATGCCCTTGTGCTTGGGGGCCAGCGGATCGGTGCGGGCGGCAAGCCAGTACCAGTCAGCGAAGTGCGCCGAGGTGTTCCAGGTCTTCTGCCCGTTGAAACACCAGCCCTCGCCGCTGCGCTCGGCCTTCACCTTGAGAGCGGCCAGATCGGAGCCGGCCCCGGGCTCGGAGTAGCCGAGCGCGAACTCGATCTCGGCGGTGCGGATCTTCGGCAGGAACTCGGATTTCAGCTTCTCCGAGCCATGGCGGATCAGTGTCTTGCCCACGATGCCCACGCCCTTGCCGATCAACGGCGCGCCCACCCGCGCCAGTTCCTCGTTCAGCAGGAATTCGTAGATGCCGCTTTTTTCGCTGCCACCGTACTGTTTGGGCCAGGACAGGCCGAGATAGCCGCGCTTGGCCATTTCCCGGTTGAAGCGCCGGCGCGCCGGCGTGTCTGCGAGCATGGCGTCAGAATCGCGATCGGGCGCCATGACGTCTGCGGCGTCGGGCAACAAGGCCTGCTCGCGGATGAACGCGCGCACTTCCTCTACAAACAGCAGTTCATCCGGAGTGAATTCAAAATCCATCGAAGCCTTCCATCTGGGTAATGCCGGTGCGATCGATGATAACGACCACCCCTGCTCGGTTGGAACTCGCAACAGGTGACGCGGTACGCGAGACCCTCGCCTCGAGGCTCTGCACCGGAGCCCGTCGGCGCGACCGTTTCTACGATGCCGGAAACCGCCATGGCTTGTCCACCGCGTGGCTGATGGCTACAAAAACGAGTAAAACCTGAGTGGCGGTGCAGCCAACGATGCTGCACGCTACCGTGCGATGTCAGAGGGCCCCAACCAGCGGCGGCCCCATCGGAGCGCCACTTTCCAACAGGACCCTGCCATGTCCAATGACTACCATCCGTTCTCCGAAGCGTTCCTCGCGAACCCCTGGCCGGTGTTCCGCCGCATGCGCGATGAAGAGCCCGCGTACTTCGTAGAGGACCTGAACACCTGGGCGCTGTCACGCTTCGAGGATGTGCTGCAGGCCAGTAACGACCGTACCCACTTCACAGCGACCATGGGCACCAGCATCGACATGCTGCTGGTGGAGGGACCCAAACCCTCGGCGATGGTGTTCATGGATCCGCCCGAGCACACGCTCCACAAGAACGCGGTCAACCGCCTCTACGCCAAAAATGCAGTCGCCCTGCTCGAAGACACGCTGCGCACGCGGACGCGCAGCCTCATGGCAGCCGGGCTGGAGAGCGGCGAGATCGACGTTTACGCACTTGCAACCGACGTGGCGCTGCGCACCATCGCCGACTTCATCGGGCTGCAATACGCCGAGATCGCGCATATCCGCAGCCTGCTCGATGTTTTTTATCACCGCGAACCGGGCCATCGCGGCACGACGCCGCAGGGCATGAAGGCCTTCGGGGAAATCTACGAATACACCATGGCACTGGTGCGGCAGTACCGCCGCACTCCACCTCGGCCCGGCACGCAAATCAACACCTGGCTCGAGTTCGCCATCGACGGCAGACAGATGACCGACGAGGAAATCTACTTCAGTATTTTTTCCTTCACCGTCACCGGCTCCGACACCATCGCACTGGTAACGGCCGGCACGGTCTACTACCTGGCGCAACATCCGCAGCAGGTTGCCGAGGTGCGCGCAGACCACACGCTGATCCCGCACGCCTTCGCCGAAACCGCCCGCTACGACCAGCCCACCAATGTGCTCGGACGCCGGGTGGTGACAGACCTCGAGCTGCACGGCAAGACCATCAGCGCCGGACAGAACGTGATGTTCCTGTTCGCCTCGGCCAACCGTGACGAGCGGGAATTTCCCGACGCCGATCAGTACCAGATCTCGCGGCGCCCGCCACGCACCCTGGCGTTCGGCGCGGGCATACACGCCTGCATTGGGCAGCATCTTGCCCGCCTCGAGGGAAAAATCATCCTCGAAGAACTCTTTGCCGCGATCCCGGAGTACGAGGTGCAGCAACAGCGCTGCCGCCGCACGTTCACCGAGTTCCTGCAGGGCTACTGCGAAGTGCCGATCCGGTTCCGTCCGCGCTAGCTATAAAGCCCGTCTGGCGGCCCCCCACAGCCTTGCGCGCCGGACCACCGCGCAGCTAGTCTGCGGGAATGGCCGCGCGCAGCCCTGGTGGCTCGCCGGAGCCGAGTTGCAACACCCCGGGGGATACCGTGCACCCACTTCGCGGCGCCATCGCCATCGTCGGCGCAGCCGATACCGCCGTCGGCATCGTGCCCCATCTGGGCGCCACGGAACTGTGCGTTGACGCAGCACGCCGGGCGCTCGCCGATGCCGGCATCCGCAAAGACCAGGTCGATGGCCTGATCACCTGCAACTCGATGGCCGAGCCGTGCATGTACCACGCCGAAACCATCGCTGAGTACCTGCAGATCTTCCCCCGCTACTGCGTGAGCGCTGCCACCGGCGGCGGCACCACCTTTGCCGCGCTGCACCAGGCGGCGAGCGCGATCATGGCGGGCCTGTGCCACACGGTGCTTATCACTATGGCCGACAGCCTGCGCAGCGGGATGTCGCGCGACCAGGCCATGAAAACCCAGTCTTCCTGCGGGCACCCGCAGTTCGAATCGCCCTACGGGCCCACGGTACCGGCGCTCTACGCACTGATCGCGCGGGCGCATATGGCCGCTTACGGCACCACGCCGGAGCAGATGGCAGAGGTGGCGGTAGCCTGCCGAGCGCACGCCGCGCTACACCCGGGGGCGCAAATGCGCGAACCGATCAGCGTGCAGGACGTGCTGGCCTCGCGCCTGATCGCCGATCCGCTGCATCTGCTCGATTGCTCGCTGGTCTCCGACGGCGGTGCCGCGGTGATCGTCACTTCCGCGGAACGCGCGCGGGATTTCCCCCACACGCCGGTTTATCTGCTCGGCATCGGCGAGGGCCACAGCCACGAGCACATCAGCCAGGCGCACAGCCTCACCACCTCGGCCGCGCGCGAATCCGGTGAACACGCCTACGCCATGGCCGGGCTTGGTCCGTCCGACATGCAGTTCGCGCAGCTCTACGACTGCTTCACGCCGACCGTGCTGATCGAGATCGAGGATCTCGGTTTCTGCGCCAAGGGCGAGGCCGGTCCCTTCGTGCAGGAAGGCCACATACGCCTCGGTGGGCGCATTCCCGTGAACACCCACGGTGGGTTGCTCTCGCACTGCCACCCCGGCAACCCGGGCTCGATGTTCGCGCTCACCGAGTCGGTGCTGCAGTTGCGCGGCAGCGCCGGCGCGCGCCAGGTGCCCGGTGCGCGGGTGGGACTTGCGCACGCACAGGGCGGCATCATGTCGAGCCACACTACGATCATCCTCGGCACGGAGCGCAACTGATGGACGCCCATGCCGGCAAGCATTTCCCCCGACCCACGCCCGTATCGCGCCCGTACTGGGAGGGTTGCCGCGAAGGCCGGCTCCTGCTGCAGCAGTGCGGCAGCTGCGGGAAGCACCAGTTCTATCCACGCATCATGTGCAGCCACTGCAACGGCGACACCCTGGCCTGGGTGCCCGCCAGCGGCCACGGCACGGTGAGCAGCTACACGGTGGTACGCCGCCCCGTCTCGCCGGGATACGCCGCCGATACCCCGTACGTGATCGCGCTGATCGCGCTCGCCGAGGGCCCGACCATGATGGGCAACATCATCGGCTGCGCCCCCGAGGCCGTCACCGTCGGGATGCCCGTCGAGGTCTCCTTCGAGGCCTGGTCCGAGGAGATCAGCGTTCCCAAATTCCGT
Source organism: Klebsiella pneumoniae (assembly GCA_945862145.1). Lineage (GTDB taxonomy): Bacteria > Pseudomonadota > Gammaproteobacteria > Pseudomonadales > UBA5518 > UBA5518. The sequence goes on along the minus strand of CAMAXE010000008.1, from coordinate 112,381 downwards.
CCACTGGCCGCCCCGGCCTGACAGCAAGGCACACCCAGATGCACCGCACCGCCTGCCTTCTCGCTACGCTCCTCTTTGCGCTGCCCGCAGTCGCCGAGGTCACGCCGGTGCCGCCACCGGCGCCACCGGCGGGGCCGGTCGTGCTACTCACGGATCACGCGCTCGATGGCGCGGGCGCTGTGCTGGATAGCGCGCGCATCGAGGTAGCCGATGGCCGCATCCGCTCGCTGGCCGGCGAGGCCACGTCCGGCAGCGTGATAGACCTGCGCGGCTACACCGTGCTGCCCGGCTGGATCGACGCGCACGTGCACCTCGACTCGCACTTCGACCGCACGGGCCGCATCGCCACCGAAACCGAGCCTGCCGCCGAGTGGGCCATGGGTGTTGCCGGTGCGGCATGGGATTCCCTGATGGGCGGCTTCACCACCGTGCAGGCGGTTGGCGACTACAGCGAGCGCCCGCTGCGCGATGCCATCCGTGACCGCGGCTTTCCGGGGCCGCGCGTGCTCACCTCGCTTACCTGGATCGAGGGCAATGCCCAGATGACGGACGAGGAGCTGCGTGCCGTCGTCCGCAAGCGCAAGGCCGACGGCGCGGATCTGATCAAGATCATGTCCTCGATGAGCCAGCGTGTCGGTGCCGGCCCCACCTTCACGGAGCACCAGTTGAAAGTGCTCTGCGAGGAAAGCCACGCCCAGGGGCTGCGCGCCATGGTGCACGCCTACCGTTCGCAAGTAGCGGTGGCAGCACGCGCGGGCTGCGACCAGATCGAACACATGACCTACGCCAGCGACGCCGAGATCAAGGAAGCCGCTGCGGCGGGTGTGTACTTGAGCCCGCAGGTAGGGTTGGTGGTGCAGAACTACCTCGCGAACAAGGAGCGCTACCTCGGCGTGGGCAACTACACCGAGGCGGGCATGCAGACCATGAAAAAGGACATGCCGGAAGATTTCCGGGTCTGCAAACTGGCCGCCGCCATCCCCGGCGCGAAGCTGGTGTTCTCCACCGACGCCACCGCAGGGGCCCACGGCCACAACGCCGATGAGTTCCTCGGCCGGGTGGAATACTGCGGTCAAACGCCGATGCAGGCGCTGGTATCGGCCAACGCGGTGGCCGCAGAATCACTCGGCATGGGTGATCGCCTTGGCCGCCTCAAGGCGGGCTACGAGGCGGATATCATTGCGCTGGATGGCGACCCGCTCGCCGACCTCACGGCCGTGCGGCGCGTGGTCTTCGTGATGCGCGGTGGCGTTGTGTACAAATGGGCCGGCGCAAAAACTGCAGCGCGTTGAACCGGCGCGCAGCGGCATCGCGTACGATCTCGACTCGACTCACAGGCACACCGGCGCCCGGCGCCACTGGACGGGGAAGCAACAGCACATGCGGACTCTACGGCAGCACCTGAGGCTCGGCGTTCTGGCTGTGTTCTGCGCGGCGGCAACGGATGTCGCCCGGGCCCAGCCGCCCGTGCTACCCGCCGAACTGAGCGATACCACCGTGCTCACCATCGGCAAACCACACCGGCTCTACACCATGGCCTACGATGGCAGCGCCGTGGTGTTCGACACCGACACCGGGCGCATCGAAGCACAGGTGCCGATCGGGGCCAACGCCACACTCGACTTCTCTCCCGACAATACGCGGATCTACGTCGGCGAGACGATGTGGACCCGCGGCAACCGCGGTGATCGCATTGATCTGCTCTCGATCTACGATGCGAGCACACTCAACCTGTTGAAAGAAATCACCGTGCCGCCGCGCGCGCCGGTGAACCTGAAGTACAACAACACGAGCATCAGCGCCTCCGGCCACAGGGCTTACCTCTACAACCTGCACCCCGCCACGTCCATCACCTGGGTCGATCTGCGGAAAGAAACGGTCGGCGGTACGGTTGAAGTGCCGGGCTGCGCGATGGCCTTCGCCTGGGGAGAAACCGGCGTGTCCTCGGTCTGTGGCGACGGGTCGCTCGCCATGGTGACCGTGCCCGACACGGGCGCACCCACCGTCACGCACACCAAGCCTTTCTTCGATGCCGCAGTAGACCCGGTCTTCGACAACAGCCTCTACGACGCCGCCACCGGAACGGCCGTGTTCCTGTCCTACACCGGGCTGGTATACGAGGCCAGGCTGGGTTCGAAGCCCGTGATCGACAAGCCGTGGTCGCTGCAGCGTACCGCGGGCTACGAGGCTGCAGGCACCGGCGCGGATGAACTCGCCTGGCGACCGGGCGGCCGCCAGCCCATTGCCTGGCACAAGGCGAGCGACCGTCTTTTCGTGCTCATGCACGTAGGGCCGTATTGGTCGCATAAGGCCCACGCCACCGAAATCTGGGTACTGGATCGCAAAAGCCGCTTGCTGCTGCACCGCTGGCGCTCGCCGATGCCCACCCGCAGCGTCACCGTGAGCCAGGACGCGCAACCCCAGCTCTACCTGGTCAGCATGGAGGCGCCGGCTGCCGTGATGGATGCCAACACCGGCGAGGTGCTGCGCACCATCGAGGCGGGTCTGGCTGAAGCCGCCACGCTGGCCGGTCACTGAGGACGGCGGATCATGCTTCCCGAAGACGCCCTGATTTCGCTGCGTGTGCTGCTGGCACTGGTGTTCCTGGTGGCAGGGGCTGGCAAGCTCCGGCATCGCGAGGTGCTCGAGGGCGTGATCGCCAATTACCGCGTGCTGCCGCGTGCGCTGGTGCCGCTGCTGAGCCACACCCTCGCCCCCCTCGAATTGCTGACGGGCATCGCGTTGCTTGCGCCGGCCGTGGCCACGCCTGTCGCGGAGGTGGCCGCGGCGCTCTTGCTGGGCGTATTCGCCCTGGCCATGGGCATCAACCTGCATCGCGGGCGCTCACATATCGATTGCGGCTGTTTCCGCGGCACGCTGCGCCAGAGGCTGCGCTGGGAACTGGTGTTGCGCAACCTCACGCTGATGAGCGGGGCCCTCGCCTGCGCGGCGCTGCCCATACCCGTGCTTGGCGGCGCGCAATTGCTGAACGGCTTATTGGGGGGCATCGGGCTCTTCGTGCTGCTGCAGGGCATGAACACACTCTGGGCCATCGACACCGGTGCGCTGCTCGCGCGCGGCAGGCCCGCATGGGCTTCACGGAGCGCGTCATGACAGGAGGCCTGGTGTCGCAAACCGTGCTGTGGGTGGTGGTGATATTGCAGGGCGTGGCCATCCTGGCGCTGGCACGCCAGATCGGTGTGCTGCACGAGCGCATCGCGCCGGCCGGAGCGCTGATGAGTGGCGCCGGGCCCGGTGTGGGCGAGTCCTCGCCGCGCATCGAGGTGCACGCCATGGGCGGCAATGCGATCACCGTGGGCGGACAACTCGCCGCGGGCCGCCTGCGACTCATGCTGTTTGTCTCCGCCGCCTGCCCCATCTGCAAAAAGCTGATCCCCATCGCACAGAGCTTCGCCAAAAGCGAGCGCCTCGAAGTGCTCTTCATGGGCGACGCCGATGCCGCGGAGCAACGCGAATTGATCGCACGCTTCGGCATCGACGAACGCAGCTTCGTGAACGGCCCCGAGGTGGGCATGGCCTTCCGCGTCGACAAGCTGCCCTACGCGGTGCTGCTGGACGACACCGGGCGCATCGCCTCCAAGGGGCTGGTGAACAGCCGCGAACATTTCGAGAGCCTGGTGATCGCCCGCGAGAGCGGCTACGCCAGCATCCAGTCCTATCTTTCCGCACAAGCCGACGCGGCCGATGCCGCACAGGGGAACACGCGTGCCTAAGCCGATTCTCGATTCGCTGAGCGAAGGTTTCACCCGCCGCCTCGCAGGCTTTTCATCGCGGCGCAGTTTTCTCTCCAGACTGGGTGCCGTGATGGTGACCGTACCGGCGTTTCCGTTGCTGCCGGTGGCGCGCGCCACCGCGGCGCCCGCACCCTCGCAGGGCATGACGGATTTCGAGCGCCATGCGCAGGCCAAGAACTCCGAACAATGCGACTACTGGCGCTACTGCGCCATCGACGGCACGATCTGCGGCTGCTGCGGCGGCGGCGTGCACACCTGCCCGCCCGGCTCGGAGCCATCACCCATTGCCTGGATTGGCACCTGCCGCAATCCCGACGACGGTCGCTCCTATGTCATCGCTTACCGCGATTGCTGCGGCAAGCCCGCCTGCAAGGCACCCGCCTCCTGCATCTGCCAGAGCGTGGACCGCGAGATGCCCACCTATCGGCCGCAACTGAACAGCGACATCATCTGGTGCTTCGGCAACGCCTCGGCCATCTACCATTGCTCCACCGCGGCGTTGGTGGGACTGGCGAGTTCCCCATGAGGGCCGCACTTTTCCTGTGCGCTCTACTGGCGGCGCTGGCAGGCGTCACCCAACGGGCGGCAGCCACAGACGGCGCCGCGGTGTACTTGCAGAACTGCCTCATGTGCCACCAGTCCGGTGGCGCCGGCCTGGCCGGCCAGTTTCCACGTCTCGCCGGTCGGATTGCCGCGATCGGCGCCAAGCCCGCAGCGCGCGGCTACCTGGTGCAGGTGGTGATCCATGGCATGAGCGGCAATATCACAGTCGATGGCCAGGCGATCATGGGCATGATGCCGGGCTTCGCGCAGATACCCGATGCCGATGTAGCATCCCTGCTGAATTACCTCACAACGCTCGGCAAACAACCGCGCAAGCCACCTGCCCCCTTCAGTGCAGAGGAAGTGCAGGCCGTGCGCAGCGGTGGCGCGCGCTCAGCCACCGAAGTACATGCCCTGCGCAAATCACTGGGCATCGCCAAGATCGCCCCATGAGGCTGCGGTACCTGCTCTGCCTGGCGGGCCTGCTCTGCATGCAGGCAATCGCCGCCGAGCCCGCCAACATCCCGCAGTTCAGCAAAGTGCAGAGCGATTACCTGCTTGCCTGCGGCGGCTGCCACGGCGAGAGCGGCGTCTCCAACGCGCGCCTGGTACCGGATCTGCGCGATCAGGTGGGCTATTTCCTCAACACGCCGCAGGGTCGCCGTTACCTGGTGCAGTTACCCAACGTCGTCACCTCCGCGCTGGATGACGCAGCACTCGCCGGGGTACTGAACTTCATGGTGTGGGATATTGGCGGGGCAGGCGCGCCTGCCGGCGCGTCGCGCTATACGGCCCCTGAGGTGTCCATGCTGCGCCGCGCGCCACTGAACACGGTGAGCCTGAAGGACTACCGCAAGCAACTGGTGGAGTCGCTGATCGCGGAGCATGGAGCGCCACCTACGATGCGCTACTACAGTACGGCCGCTGAGGTTATGCGCTGAGCGACTTCTCCACCCCAACGGAACGTGTCCCAGGCTTGGCGCCGCAGCGGCGCCTCCTGCGCCTTGGCCAACCTGGCGGTCCCGCACGCGCCATCAACCGCGCCACCCGATTCAGGCTGACCCGCTCGCCCTCGTTGACCAGGTCTTCCTGCATCCGGGGCGCGCCAATGACGCCTTTGCTGTCCTCGTGAATCTCCCGCATGCGTTTCAGGAGGCGCGCATTCGCCCTCGCGCCGGGGCCCGGGCTTGCGGCTCGCCCACGCATAGAAGCCGCTCGTGGACACCTCAAGGCAGCGGCACATCATCCCGATGGGATAGTCGCTGCGCCAGCGCTCAATTACCGTGCACCGTTCGGTGATTGCTTCGCGAAGTACGCTGCCGCATCTCTTAAAAAATCCCGCTCCTTCGTGACGCGCGCCAGTTCGCGCTTGAGGCGAGCGAGTTCCTCCTCCCACGGCGTTCCGCTGCTCGGAAAGGCTTTGCTCCCACCGGCGTCCGATTCCCAGACCCAGCGGGTCAGCAGATTCGGATTGACGCCGACCTCCAAGGCAACCTGCCGGCAGCTCGGCTTGGATCGCCGAACCAGTTCAACGATCTCCCGCTTGTACTCAGGTCTGTAACGCTTGCGCTTCGACATGAACACTCCTTCGGCCCAGCATTGGGCTTAGCGTAAGTGTCTGCAGAATCGGGGTAGAACCCGTCAGTGCTTGGCGCGCCTTTGTTCGCGTTTTCACGGCACGCGCCTGTCAGACGAACACCGACCTGAGCGAAACACTTCGCTATACTGCATCACGGGCATGGATCAGTAGATTGGTAGCAGGCAATGGGAAAACTCGACGGCAAGCGCGCACTGGTCACCGGCGCAATGCGCGGACTCGGCGCGGAGATTTCCCGCCTATTCCAGTCCGAGGGCGCCACCGTCATCCTCTCCGGGCGCGAAGCCATCTGTGAATCAGCACTTCTCGATACATTTCCCGGTTGCGAGTACTGGCAACTGGATGTGGCCGAGGAGTCACACTGGCTCCGCGCAGCCGAAAAATTGCGCGAGCGCGGAGATGCGCTGCACATACTGGTCAACAACGCGGCGATAGTGCGCCACGAGCCGATTGCAAACTGCAGCACCCGTTCCTTCCGGGAAGTGATGGATGTCAATCTGATGGGTGTGTTCTTCGGGATCAGGGAACTTGCCCCGCTGATGACGCACGGTGCCAGCATCGTCAACATCTCTTCATGTGCAGGGCTCGAGGGCATCAATGGCGCATGCAGTTATGTCGCCTCCAAATGGGCCGTCACCGGTTTGACGCAAGCGGCCGCTCTGGAACTCGGGCACCGCGGCATTCGCGTGAATACGGTGCATCCGCGCGCGATGGCGACCCCGATGATCGCCGACAATCTCGCCGAAGCCGGCGAGCAACAGTTTTTTGCCAACCAGGCCATACCCCGGATCGGCCAGACTGTGGAGGTCGCCCGGATGGTGGCGTTCCTGGCCTCCGACGAGAGCAGCTACTGCACGGGTGGCGCCTATCCCGTCGATGGCGGATACATGGCCGGGCCCGTGGTCGCGTCCATGGGTCTTTCCTGAGACGCTGGTTCAACAACAATGGAGAAAATATGAGGGAACCATTCAACAGCATGGATCTGGTGTTCTGCGGCGCGACCCTTTTCGACTCCTCACTGGAGCACAAGATCGCAGCGGCCGCCGCGGGCGGATTTCGCGGCATCACCTGCTGGGTACACGATTACCTCGGCGCCCGCGAGCGTGGCATCAGCGATGCGGCGATGCGGCGCATGCTTGATGATGCAGGCGTACGTGTGGCGGGTATCGACTGTCTGCTCGATTGGTTGCCTGGCGAGCAGGCCCCGGACGTCGCCGCATTTCGATCGACCGAGGACGAGCTCTACCGCGTAGCCGACGCGCTGGGCGGAGAATTCATCAACGTGGCGCAAGCCTTCAGCGCCGAAATCGATATCGCGGAGGCGAGCGATGTCTTTGCGGCCATCTGCGAACGCGCGGCCACGCGGCAACTCGCCGCGACGCTTGAATTCATTCCTTGGGCTGGCATTCGCACGCTCTCCATTGCGAACCGGATCGTTGCCGGCGGCGCGATGAGCAATGCACGCGTTGCGATCGATGCATGGCATTTCTTTCGCGGTGGCAGCACCTTCGAGGAACTGCGCGCCACTCCAGCCGCGCGTCTGGCAAATATCCAGCTCAACGATGGCCCAGCAAAACCGTGGCCCAACATCGTTGACGAGGCATCGGACCGCTTGCTGCCCGGGCAGGGTGGCTTGCCGATCCACAAACTGGTGGATGAACTCAGGGGAATCGGCTTCGCGGGCCCCTGGGGAATCGAAGCGCCGGCACTGCGCTGGAAAGATACCACCGCCGTGGAGACAGGCCGTGAATGCGGCGCCGCCATGCGCGAGCTGCTGTGCCTGGAAAACGCTGGATCAAAAAGTTAGCGTGAAGCTTCGCGGCAGGTGTCGAGCCACCCTGCCCCGCCGACGGCGGTACAGGGCCGCGCACAATGATCCTCGCGGCTAGAACTCGTAGGCCACGGTGGCGCCAAAGCTGCGCTCCCAGCCAATTCTGCCGTGCACATAGGCTGACTCCGAGCCGACCGGTTGCCGCGAAATGTTCGTGAAGTAATCCTCGTCAGCGAGATTCTTGCCCCATACCATCACGCTCCATCCTTGGGCTGACGTGAGTCCGATACTGGCATTGAACAAGCCATAGGAGTCGATTTTCTGCAACGGGTCGCCATTGTCACCAACTGGATGGGAGTAGGTATCATCACGGAAGGTATATTCGGCGCGCACATACCACTCGAGCGAGGTGCCGGCCAGCGTGTCACGATACTGGGCGCTCAGATTGGCTGATGATCGCGGCGCCGCCGACAGCCGCTTGCCGCCGAGATCCTGTGCGCCGACCACCGGATCGTCCGGACAAAGACCGTTGGCGAGCTGATAATTGTCGCAGGTCGCGCCGATATACTCATCGTATTCCGCCTCGTTGTAGAGATAGCTGGCACCCAGTTCGAGCTGTTCGATTGGCGCCCAAAGCGCTTCGAGTTCTACACCCTTGCCCGTCACGTCCGCATTCTGCGTGATGAATGTGAAGGAATCCGAATTGTAGGAAACCACCTGGTAGCCATCGTATTTTGTGTGAAAGATGCTCACATTGAAACGCAGCATGTTGTCGAGAAACAGACCCTTCATCCCGACCTCGTAGTTGATCGCAACCTCGGTGTCGTAATTTGGCTGGCCCAGATTGTTGATGCCGCCGAGACGGAAGCCACGATCGACACCGCCATAGAGCGTGATGTTCTCATTGAGATGATGCAGCAGCTTGAGCGTCGCTCCCCACGCATCCTCGTCCGATTCCACTTCGGAGAACAGACTGACATCGAGCGGCGCACCGGAGTAGAGCCCCTGGAAATACACCAGCCCGTTGCGACCGTCGGCCTCCTCGGTGGTATAGCGCGCGCCGAACACCAGCTCCCAGGCATCGTTGAACTCGTATGAGTTGTGACTGAACAGCGAACGGGTCTCCTGGTCCACCGTGATGTACTGCGCAATCGGAAAGGTGAAATCAGGAGAGATCACGAAACCAAAATCACCGCGCGACTCGGGGGCGTCGTACTCGGCATAGAATATGCCGAACATCGAGTGCAGCCTATCGCCCGCGAAATTGAGCCGTATCTCCTCAGTGCTGTATTCGATGTCCTGCACGCCCTGGGCGAAAAAACCAGCGGTCACACTGTTGCTGGCGTTGTAGCCCCCCAGCGGGCCGTCGCCGTAATAATGATCCTTGTTCTTCTGATAGCCCGTGATGGAGGTGAGACTCCAGCGATCGTCGATCTGCCAGTTTATGTGCATCGAGGTCATTTCGTTGACCATCTTCTCATCGAAGGGAAACACCATCTGCACCTTGCGATCGAAGGGATCCGGCGCGGTCAGCGTGATGCCCTTTGCCACCGCGTCGGCGATGGTTTGCGGACCATACTCCAGCACGTCCATGCCATCGATGGCGCCGCCATGCTGCTCGCTCTCGCGACGGTTGTACTCCAAAAGAAAGCTCAGGCCATCGTTCGGTTCGAACAGCAGCTGTGCGGAATATCCCTCGGACAACAGCTCGCGCCGCGAACCGTCGACCGTGTTGACGACCTGGTCATCGAGCTCGTTCTTGTAGGCGGCAACCCGGACGGCGAATTTCTCGCCGAGTGGCGCGCCGGCCGACCCGCGCATCTGTCGCAGGTTGTTATCGCCGATGCCCACCGACACGCGTCCGTTCACCTCATCGTCGAGATGGGGGCGCCGGTTGTAGAAACCGATCGCGCCGCCCGAGACAGATTCCCCGAACAGCGTCGATTGTGGTCCCTTGAGCACTTCGATGCGCACCAGATCGCCAAGATCGAGATCCGATGCAACCGACTGGCCGCCCTGGAGCTGCGTCATCAGCGGAATGTCATTGTAAAAAAAGCCGATCGACGGACGAATATTCGATTGCTCGTCCGGACCGACACCGCGGATCTTGATCTTCGTGTTGCGGCCGGTCTGGTCCGCGTTGATGAACACGCCCGGTGCGATGCTGGAGAGCTGGTTGACTTCAGTAATGCTGGCGGCGCGGAGACTTTCCGCCGACAGCGCGGTCACCGTTGTGGGGACATCCTGCAGACGCTGCTCGCGCTTCTGTGCGGTAACGATGATTTCGTCGAGGAAGGCCTTGCCGTCGGCAGCACTGACTGGATTGGAAGCCGATGCGATAGCGATGACCAGCGCAGTCAAGGCCGTGTTGTTCGAAGGGCGTGTATTCTTCAGTTGCCTGACTTGCATCAATGTATCCTCTTTATTAGGTACTCTAGCCGGTTGCAAGCACGCGGTAACGCAACTGGATGCGATGGTCGCGGCCCGATTTTAGACTCGTACAGAACACCGTAAAAGTGCGTGCTGGCCCATTGATAGACACTTTGGCGGCCAAAAGTGGACGTGAAAGTGCATGATATCGGTCACCGAGACCTCAGCGCGGACGACGACGGGTGTGGCGCCTCAGGGTTCATATGGGATCTTCAAATGATTGCTGAGATCCCCCAGCAATTCAAAAAGATGTGCCTCCTCCCGCCGCTCGCTGAATCGCCAGAGTCCGCCGACCTTTTCGAAGCGATCCAGATAGGTTCCCGCAATGACGGCTTGCAGAGGCATGGAACGCGTAGCCTGGAAGACAACGACATAGGACTGGGATTTTGCGCGATCCGGCTCATCGGATTCGAGCAGCACGTTGGTGGTCACATGCCGTGTACGCAACGTACCCGTATCCTGGTGCACATGATTCCACTCGCGAAACATGGCGGCTAGCCCCGCTGGATCCGAGCGGAACGGTTCCATGTTCGGAAGGTAAACGTCCGCGTGAGCAAATATCTCGCCCACGCCGTCAAAGTCGGCCTGGTCCATCAGATGCGCGTATCGGAACATGAGATTTTTTATCTGCAGATAATCATTGAATTCCACTTGGAAACTCCACGAAGTTCAAAAATGCAGTGAAGAAAAATAATCACTCCTGGCGTCCGCGAAGGTCTGTTCGCTTCATGCACGGCATAGGCCGCGTCGGAAACATAGTCCAGCGTCGCCGACCAGATGGTAGAGCCTCCGAGCTTGCGCGATAAGTACAGATTCGTCCGCTGATAGACACTTTGTCGGCCAGGGGCATGGCGGTCGCAGCTCCCGGCTCGTGATGCACCATTGATTGTCAGGGCAAACGCCACGTATGCCGCGCCTCGGTTGTTAAAAATATGCGAATATCCGGTACTCGGTAATTCATCGCACCGGAAGAAAACGGGTATGCCCGAGCGGGCGATCCAGAACGGAATCAAAATGAGTGATACAGCCGGAATCCGGATCGGGGCGCTGGGTTGCGCGGACATACTCCGCGAATCACTGCTCGAGCTGCGTGGCTTCGATCTGCCGGTGACGCTGTTCGCGATCGCCTCGCGCAATATCGAACGCGCCCGGGCCTTCGCCGGCGAACATGCAATCCCGCGTTACTACGGCGGCTACGACGAGATGCTGGAGGACCCTAAGGTCGAGCTAGTCTACAACACGCTGCCGAATGGAATGCACTGCGAGTGGACAATCCGCGCGCTGCACGCGGGGAAGCACGTGCTGTGTCAGAAACCCGCGGCGGCGAATGCCGAGCAGGCGGCGCGCATGGCCGCGGCTGTGGCTGAAACCGGCAGGATATTCATCGAAGCTTGGCACTATCGTCATCATCCCGTCGCCCGGCGCATCGAAGCGATCGTGCGATCGGGTGTGCTCGGCAAATTACGTCGCGTCGAATCGCATTTTCAGGTTCCGGGCGCTTGGGTAACAGCGGGGCCCGACAACATCAGATTCAGCTACCCCCTGGCGGGTGGCGCGATGATGGACCCGGGCTGCTATTGCGTGCACCTGTTGCGGTGGGTCACGGGAGAGGAGCCTGAAGTGCTCAGCGCCTCGGCGCGATTGCACTCGGCGCAGATCGACAGCGCAATGGAAGCGCAGCTTCGATTTCCGAGCGGCGTGGAAGGCCGTCTCGTGGCATCGCTGGACTACGCTGGCGACAAGCTCGATGAATGGCTGAAGCTGAGTGGCGACGACGCCGACCTCGAAGTCATACAGCCATGCATGCCGCACTGGGGCGAGCACTTTATTCATCTGCGCCGCAACGGTTCGCTGCAAACGGAGCAATTCGACCGCGCCAGCGGTTTCGTGTATCTGTTCCAGGATGTGGCGCGGGTCATCCGTGATGGTGCGCCAAACCCGGCTACCATCGACGATGGCATCCGCACCATGCGTGTGATCGACGCAATTTATCGCGCTGCCGGCATGCAGCCGCGCGGTATTTGACTAGCGCGTGATTCAGTCCGAGCCAAAGGCGTTTGCGCGCAGCTCCATATCCCATTGGAGGATTTTCCACTCGGCACCCACGCGCACGAACCGGCTCTGGTAACGTCCGACGGTAAGGATGCGCGGCAGCCCTCCAAACTCGATCAGCATGAAGTCGGCCGTGGCTTCGGCCGAATCGCCATCAATGTCGATGAGGTGGTTGAAAGAAGCATGAGTCCCTTTGATGCTCGGATCGGTGATCTCGTCGAATTTGGCGCGGATGGCCTTTGGGCCGGTAGCCCTCACGTCGAATGCCTCGAGCGTCAAGGTTCCGTTCTCGGCGAACAAGGCAGCCACATCATCTAGACGACCATCGTCGATGCTGCGGCAGTAAGTGGAAAACACGCGAATGATTGCTTCGACGGACATGGCAAGCTCCTGTGCTTGGTTGGTGGTCATGGATAGGCGGATTTACAGGCTCAGGCAAAGACTTGCCCAGCCCTTAAGGAACTCAGTCTTGCATTGCAGGGAGGCAGCCGGATCGATGCGGAACAGTGGCAGCCGCGCCATCACTTCCTGGATTGCGACCGTGCCTTCGACCTGCGCTACATGTACCCCCAGGCAGCGGTGAATTCCGTTGCCGAAGACCAGAGTGCGGCGCGGGTCGCGATCGATACGGAATGCCTCTGGCTCAGGGAACTCGCGATCGTCACGACTTGCCGACGCAAACAGCAGCATTGTCTTGTGCCCCGGTTCGATTTGGGTATCGCCAAGCTCCAAGCGCGTCGTGGCAGCACGCCCCTGCATCTGCGTCGGCATGTCTAGCCGTGTACCCTCCATGTACGCGGCATGCGCCAATCCTGGTTCCGCTTCGAGCAGGTCCCGTTGCTCTGGCGCCTCCCACAGGCGGTACAGTGTTGCAGCAATGCCCTTTGGTACTGTGTCGCCGGCGGCAATCTGCATGTTGAAAACCATATTCACGATGTGGGCATCGGTAACGGTGGAATCATTTTTTTGCGCATCGAGCAGCAGCTTCAGCGTACCCGCGGCATGCTCCGTGCCACGCCGCGCAGCATCCACGCGATCGACGATGTATTGCATCAGCTCTACGAAAGCACGCGCCCCGGTTTCCGTGTCACCGCGATGACCAGGCGCGCGATCGAAGAAATTCCTGTTCCATGCGATCTGCAACGCGACGTCGGCGGCGGGCAGACCGCTGAGTATGCACCCCACCTCCGCAGCAAGCGGAGAACCGAAGTCGGCCATCATGTCGCCGCCACCGCGGGCGCGGATGGGTTCGAGAAGTTCGACCGCTCGACGGCGGATGGCGGCCTCGAGGGCGGAAGCTGCGGCCGGCTTGAATATCTCATTCAGCAGCGAGCGGAACATTGTGTGCTGCGGCGGGTCCATCTGGCTCACCATCAACGGGTGCGCAGGCGTGCAGAGCAGCAGTTGGCTGGTGGTTAATCCCTGTGCCACCGAGAGTGACGGCTCTTTCGACAACTGCCATACATCCTCGAATCGCGAAAAGAACCACGCGTTGTATCGTGGCAGGAACAGGCGCGGCGACTCATCCCGCAGCCTGCGATAGAGCGGGTAGGGATCGCCGTCGAACACCTCTGCCATGAAGGGATCGTAGAAAGATTCTCGAGCTTGCCCGCTTTCAGCCGGCGTAGGGATGAGCCGCGCTTCCATTTAGCTGTTCCCAGCCGGATTGAAGAGGCCACTCTCCCGGAGATCTCGGAGGTGGCAAGCCACGATCACGACGCCACCGTTCATTTGCCCGAATTGCCGCCGCTTGCAGAGAAATCGGCACGCCACGCGCTCGCCTCCCGCGACAACCAATGGGCAATTGAGTGGTCGATCTCATAATTCAAGCTGCTGAGCGATGGCTCCGAGCCTGCAGTCAGCGCCTTGATGCGCTCCAGCGAACGACCCAGGCGGCGCGTTGCGATCTCCTTGGCAAGTTCCAGTACCGACTCGTCGAATTTTTCCGAAGGGTAGACCTGCTGGACGATCCCGAGTTCGTAGGCGCGCTCGGCGCTCAATACCTCCCCTGTATACAGCATCCATCGCGTCGCGCGTGCGCCGATAAGCTCCATCAACCGTTGCGATCCCCCCCCCCCTCCGACACCTGAGACGTGACCGTCGCCCATGGTGGCAGCGCTGGAAGCGACAATGAAATCGCAGGACAGCGCGAGTTCGAAGCCACCCATCGTGGCGACACCGTTTACCGCCGCGATGATCGGCTTCGGCACCGAGCGCATCCGGATCGATACATCGCGCACATTCCACAGGAAGCCGCGAAAGGCCTCCTCGCTCTCCATGTAGCCCTTGGCATTCTGTTCCACCCAGTCCGAGGAGCGCGAAAAAATGCCATCGCAACCCGTGAGAATTACAACGTGTATATCCGTGTCACGCGTGATTTCGTCGCAGGCGCGCAGCATTTCCGTGCGGAACGCGTCATTCAGCATATTGTCCTGTGCAGCCCGATTCAGAATGATTCGCTCTACTGCCCCGTGTCGCTCCCTGATCAGTGCGTCTCCCATTTGCATACCCTCCGTCATTAAATTGATCGTGATTCATGCCCGGTGCTCAGCGCGCACTTCCGGTCTGCTGCCGACGAACATCGCTATACCATGGCGAATGCGCCGAGGTGCCACCATCGATCGCGATGAGCTGGCCGGTTGTGTAGCGCGACTCATCAGATGCCAGAAACGCGACCAAAAATGCGACGTCCTCGGGCTCGCCGGGGTACGGCGGCATTTTTCGAGATGTGACGCCAACGCGCCGGGCGGCGCTCAGTGCGCGGCCGGCGACATGATCAGCCCCGCCAGCACCGCATTGCAGCGAATGCGCTGCCGTCCGTATGTTGTGGCGATGTATTGGGTGAGACCAATGACGCCGCTCTTGGCGGTTCCATCCACCACAGTTGCTACCCGGCCACCCAGGCTCGCGTGCGAGGAGGTCTTGACGATTAACCCACGACCGCCCTTGAGCACCTCCGATATCACCCACTTCCAGACCAGCATCGCGCCACGCAGGTTCACGTGCATGACGTGTTCCCAGAGTTCGATGTCCATCATGTCGACTCTCAGATCACGCTGCATGGTCTCCTGCCGGCCATCACCGGCGTTGTTGTGCAGGATATCGACGCCTCCATGGGCCTCCAGCGTCGCTTCCACCATTTCACGGATCTGCGATTCGTCTGCCACGTCGGCCGTGAAGGCGATGGCGCGTCCGCCGCGTGTACGTATCTCCTCGGCAACTAACTCTGGTCGCTCCGGGACGAGGTCGGCAACGGTAATTGGCGCACCGCGTTCGGCGACCAGCAACGCAAAGGCCCTGCCGATACCGGATCCGGCGCCCGTGACGATGGCGCTCCCGCCGCAGAGGGTATTCATCGTGGTTTTGTAGTCTCTGTCACACACCAGTCGCAGTTGCGGAACGAAGGATGCCGTGTGATCCTCGCTTGGAAAACATATTTGAAATCCCGCTGCGCGCTAATGTTTTATTCACACCGGAACCCGATGCGGCGCGCCGCATCAACCCAACGTTGCTTGGCTGGGCTGGGCTTATTATAGGAGTCAGGAGCCACAGGACGATGGCGTTGCAGGCCAACGAAGGATACTGGCGCGGCCAAGAACTGCAGGCTAGGTAGTCAAGAGATGCATGCCGTATCGATAATCGGACGGCGAAACCCCGGTCCAGCGCTTGAACGCGCGCCGGAAAACAATAGCATCGCTTAACGAGACCCGCGATGCGATCTGCTCTATCGTCAGTGATGAGTTGCGCAGCAAATCGGTTGCTATCTCCAGCCGGCACTCATTCTTCAGGGTGGTGAGAGAAATGGCTTCACTGCTCAACCTGCGTCGCAGTGTTCTTGTGCTGCACCCCAGCTTTCGCGCGAGTTGGTTCAAATCCGGGATCTGGTCGCCGTTGTGCAAGGAGGAGTTAAGGAGAACGCGAACCGTAGAAGGCAAATCGTCCGCGTAATCCATCGGCAGCATGAAAGTCCAGGGTATCGCGCCGCGCATATTGCTCACGTCGGTATAGCTGCGCACTAAGCGCTTGTTGAGATAAGCCGAGGGAAACGAAAAGTAACTGGATGCCTGGCCGAAACGCAGACCGGGCGGTGCAATGCTCGCCATTACAGGCTCCCACAGAGATTCCGGATAAATGGTACCGGACTCGATGACCGGGAGGTTTTCGCCGATGAGCCAGCTGAAAAGACGCTGGAATGACGCGGTACCGACGAGGTCGGTAATAAAGGCGCTGGGGCCAGCGTCCTGACGGTGTGAATTGAGCGAGAACGTGGTGATGTCCCTGCTCATACTGATGGAAATCTCGCACTGCGAAGCGGCCAGCGCGTCGAAGAAATCGCGAGTGCGTGCCAGCACCTCGGACAAATTCGGACAGCCGATCAGGCAGAAGCAGACGATCTCGTAATTCTCTGTCGGCCACTGCGGTCGGTGATCGCGTGTGCAGGTGTCGCTCTCAAGAAAGAGCACGCACTCGCGGTAGAGCGACGTCAGATTCTCCCGCGAAATCCCCTCCACGGACCGTGAGCGTACCGCTCCAGCGGAATAAGGTAAGCCAGCCCTTCGAACTATCTCGTCACCATCGCCACCGGCCTTTTCAACGGCACTCAGAAGCGCCGGCGCGGCGTTCACCGAAGTGGAATAAAAGGCGGAACTAGGCTTCAACATAAAATGCTTGATCGACCTCGCTCACTCGCGGCCCTTTGTCGCGGAATATGCGCAATCGCCGTTCAATGGCAGGGAGATCGCGTGCGCGCACGCACAATAATGCTCCAGACCAGAGCGGCGAGCCTACCTTCGCTCGGGTCGGCCTGTCAATCGCTGAGCCGTATGCAATGATTCTGGAGGTGGCCCTTAAAATGCCCATCATTGGACCGGATTGCCATTCCCCGCCGGTCAGCATTTCCTAGAATCGCCGTGTGAGCCATGGTCGCTGGGAATCATTAAGTGCTTCGGCGGGTGATTTGGTAATGGAGGAGTGGGCGGTGAGCGATGCGGTTACGCAGATCCTTTGTCTGAAGTTCATGTTCTGGCGCGCAACAGATCGGAGCAATGTCGACGACCTGTTGAATTGTCTCTGCCGGGATGTATTGGTTGATTTTGAGGGAATACCACCCATCCATGGGCGGCTCGCCTATCGGGAGTTCCTTGATGCTAGGTCAGCGGCTCAGGGGCAGGCTCGCGGCCGTCACATCGGTTTCAATCCCCAGATCACGCTGGTCGATGCTGATCAGGCGCTGGGTATCTGGGGTATCCAGTACATCGCCGTGAATCACGAGAAGCAGACTCTTACACAATTGCTCGGTGAGTATAGCGACGAATACGCTAGGGTTGATGGCAGTTGGCTGATCCGCTCGATGCGCATGCGCCGAAGTTTCATTGCGACCCAGTCCGCAGATTCCGAAGGCAGCGTATCGCTTTCGCTATCCGCGTGATTTGCCGCGCGATTAGTCGAAGATATCTGCGTGATTCAAGGTCAGTCTTGACACGCGCAAGGCGGCATACGCCACAAACCCTGGAGCTGGTTTCGCCGGAAGTGAGGTCAAGGTGATCATGGCAGCCGCTGTCCAATCCAGGTTGATGCATTTCGGCATATGCGTCGCGGAGTTAAACCAGTCCGTCGCATTCTACTGCGAGGGTCTGGGTTTCGCGGATATGGCGGCTTTTGAGGTCGGGATTGATTATGAAAGCGTGATGGGTGTTTACGGCGGATTGAAAGTACAGTCCAGATTTATCTGCAAGGATGGCTTCAGCATCGAACTGCTGGCATTCGATACGCCTGGCCACATTGGTGATGCAACTGCGCGCCCGATGAACCAGCTTGGTCTCACGCATCTGTGTGTATCGGTCGACGACGTGGATCGCGCGATCGCGCGCGTGGAGTTCTTTGGAGGCGTGATAGTTCCGGGAACACGCAAGCGAATCGAAAAGGACGATGGATGGTATCAGGACGTTGTGTTCTGCACCGATCCGAGCGGCGTTCGTCTGGAACTCACGGTCATAAAGGACTGGGGGCTTGGGGAGCAGTAGTCGGCGCACGCATCGACCGATCCACGTTGCGCCAAGGGGGTCGACAGACAGAGGAGTCATCCGCGATTGAAGCTAAGTGTGCCGCGCGCAAGTTCCACCACTTGGTCGAGAAGCACTCGCTCGCTCAACGCATCCTCGAGACGGTCAACAAACTGCTCGTCCGCAAAGGCCTGATGCTCAAACAAGGCACGATCGTGGAGGCCGCCATCATCGCTGTACCGAGTTCGACCAAGAACGACAGCGGCACGCGCGATCCGGAAATACACCAGAGGCGAAAGGGAAAGCAGTGGTTCTTCGGGATGAAGGCCCACGTGGGTTCGGATGCCGAAACGGGCCTTGTGCACGCCGTTGAGGGCACGCGGCGAACGTGGCCGTTGTCACCGTCGCGAGCGACCTGCTGCACGGCGAGGAAGAAATGGTCTTTGCGGATTCCGGCTATCCGGGTGTGGCAAAGCGTAACGAGAACACGGAGAAGAACTTGGTGTGGCACGTGGCCATACGTCCCGTCAAGCGCAGAGCTCTGGGCGCGTCGAGACATGCTCGGATTCTGGACCAGATCGAGCGGATCAAGGCGCAGGTGCGGGCGAAGGGAGAGCACGCCTTCCGCGTGGTGAGGCGGCAGTTCAGTTACATCAAGGTGCGCTACCGCGGGCTGGCGAAGAACACCGCGCAGTTGTGCACGCTGTTCGCGCTGGCGAACCTGTGGACGGCGCGACGGGCATTGGTGAATACGGGATAAATCCGTCCGGAGTGGACGGAATGCCCGGCAAGCCGGGCGAATTGGGGCGCAAACAGCACCTCCAGAGGTGCTCCGAGGAAAATCGGATGGTGAGACCGCTGTTGTCTGCATCAGACTTCAGATTTTGCCGCCTTGGGGTGCGTTGTTCAGACCCGCCCTGCGGCTCATGGACTGGCTTGCTCCCATGCTGATCACCACGCCCTCAAGGAACTGCTCGATGAACAGGCTCTTGTCGCGATAGTACTCCGTCAATTGCACCGCATGCAGACTGCCACCAGGCATGGCGCGGGAAAAACCTCACTGCATTCGCGGGATGACCTGAGCACCTCACATCCCCCCACCAACCCTCACCGGGTCTCGACGAGGTTCTCGTCAGCGTTGATCCGCTCGCCCATCCGGGTCGCGATTCTGGGCGCTGCCAACACCCCGATGACCGCCAGCAGGAGCCACGCGATGGTGATCAGGTTGTATGCCTGCGCAGCACCACTGGTCGGCAGCGGCCACACGTTGCGGAACAGCGTGTAGACCAGCATCGCAAGGCCCAGAAGCGGGATAACAATCTCCCACTGCGGAACGCGCTTCTTGCCCGAGAAGAACAGGAACCGGATGGCGCCGATGGTGGCCAAGCCGTAGGCCACCAGCAGGATCAGGGTGCCGATCACACCAGCGCCGACGAACACATCGAGGGCGGCCGCGTCGAACGCGAGTTTCCACACCACCGTGAAGAGGACCACCGTAGCTGCAACCCAGTACACCGCGGTGGTCGGCACCCTGGACGTGGGCGAGACCCGCGCGAAGGTCGCAATCTCCGCATCACGCCCCAGCGCGAACAACATGCGGGCAGCGCCGACGACGCAGGCGAGCAAACAACCCACGGCGGAGATCGAAACACCGAGCGTGATCAGGATGCCCACCCAGGGGCCGATGTAGAGCGAGCCGAGGTCGCCCAACAGCGAACTGGATCCGACGAAGGCCTTCATACCCTCCTCGTTCGCGCCAAAGCCCATGACCTGAACGGCGGTGATGAACGTGAAATAAATGCCGCCGAAAATCACCACGCCCAAGATCGCCTTGGGGATATCACGACGCGGTGCATGAGCCTCTTCACCCATGGTTGCCGCTGCCTCGAAACCGGCGAAAGACAGGAAGCCGAAAACAACGCCGAGGAAAATGGAGCTGGTATCGAGCCCCTCGGGAATACGGAACACGCTCAGTGTGAAGGTCTGGCCGCCCGGCGCGGTTCCGTTCAGCAGCTTCACCAGAACGGTGATCGTCGTGAGCAGGATGAGGGCAACCGTAGCCCCTTCGATCACCAGCAGCAGCCCGGTGCCACGCTTGACCGAGGTGACCGCCAGCGCGACGACGCCAAAAAGTCCTAGCCCACCAATCAGAAACGGGATGGGCCCGCTCGCGGCACCGGAGACGATGCCCAGTTGCTCAAGCAGCGCGGTACCGAACACGCCGGTGGCCATGGTGCTAACCACGGAATAGAACGTGTAGGTCCCCAAGAGCCCCCAGCCGGCGATGACGCCGCTGCGCGGCCCGAGGGTTTTGCCGACAAGACCGTAGACCGACCCGGCATGATTGAAGGCCTGGGTAAGCCGGATGAAACCGTAGCTCACCAACGCCACACCGATCGTAGCGATCAGAAACGCCAGCGGCACGGCGCTACCGACTACGCTGGCCGGCCCCTGCGGGTTGATGTTGGCGGCCATCGAGGGACCCATCAGTGCAATCGAAATACTGATGACTTCCCAGATGTTGAGGCTCTTGGCGAGCTTCTGTTCAGGATTACGCATGATGCCCCCTATCTACAGACTGAATCCACCATCGAGCACCAGGGTTTGGCCCGTCAGGTAGGAGGCGCGCTCGGAGGCGAAAAAAACTACGGCGTCCGCCACTTCCGAGGCGGTGCCCAGACGCTTCAGGGCGGTATTCCTGACCGCTGCCTTGAAGTAGTTCTCGTCATATTCCTTGCCCTTGAAACGCAAGGCCATGCCGGCGTTGATCAGCCCCAGCGCAACGGTGTTGGCCCTGACACCATGGCGTCCTTCCTCGCGGGCGATGCCGGTGATGAGCGCATCAATGGCGGCCTTGGGCGCCACCGAGAGGATGTCGCGTGCCGGCCAGCGATGCATGCCCACGGTACCGATCTGCACATAGGAGCCACCGTGCTTGCGCAACTGCGGCAGTGAGGCATGCACGATGTTGAAGAAGCCGTTGGCGTCGGCGTTCATCACGTCGCGCCAGGTGGCGGCATCGAGATCGCCGATATAAGTCATGGGGATGGTCGTGCCCGCGGCGTTCACCACGGTGTGGATACGCGGATGCCCGGCGGCGACCTGCTCGAAAAATTCTTCCACCTCGGCCGGATGCTCGCTCGAGAGCCGATGGCATTGCGCCTTCCTGCCCATCGCGATCACGGCATCAACCACCGCCAGCGCGGCGGCCTCGTTGTTGCGGTAAGTGAGGACCACATCGGTGCCGGCTGCCGCAAGGCTCGTGCAGATGACGCTGCCGATGCCACCGCTGCCGCCGATGACCACGGCAACGCCGTCCGGGAATTCGCGTCGCGGGCTTGCTTGCGATGTGTCAGCGGCGGATGAAGGCATGATTCAGGAAACTCCTGCAGATGCGCCCGACGTCGGGGCCTCGGGGGATCGGGGTACGGGGGCGATCATGGTGGCGCTGGCGCGCGCGAGCAGTCGGCCGGTGTCGGACACCAGTTCAGCCTCGAGATAACAGGTGCGCGTGGTGCGCGAAATAACGCGGCCCGTGGCATGGATGCGACCCTGTGATACGGAGGCGAGAAAATTGGTCTTGAGCTCAAGCGTCGGCATGTAGGAGCCCGGCGGCAGGGCCATCCGCGCGGCGCGCGCCATCACGATATCGAGCAGGCTGAGGAATACACCCCCGTGGACACCGCCCGCATCGTGCAGGTGCTGCGGACCGACCAACAGCTCGAGATGGTAGGCCTCATCGCGCTCACCCAGCAGTTCCACGCCGAGCAGCGCATTGAAACCCGTCACCACGGCGATCGCCTCCGGATCCGCCCTGCGACCACGCGGCGCATGGCACGCACATCCACGGTCACTCGCTCGATTTCTGGACATCCTCGGCAATGCCGTGATGCCCCCAGATATCCCCTTCGCAGAACTCGTTGGCAGTCCAGGTGTGGTCGATCGTCATGCCCTCACAGCCGATCTCCACGCCAAAGCCGAAGGGGCTGCGCATGTAGAACGAGAGCATGTGGTCGTTCACGTGACGCCCTAGCGAGGCGGTGATGGGGATCGCTGCGCGCTGCACGCGATCGAGCGTGCGGCCAACCTGATCGGCGTTTTGCATCTCGAACATCACGTGGTGCAGGCCACCCGGCACGCCGACATCAGCCAACCCGATGCTGTGGTGGCGTTCGTTGCAGCGCAGAAAGCGGATCGAGTGACCGGGCCCGAAGCGGATGAAATCCGTCAGCTTGAAACCCAGCACCCGCGTGTAAAAATCAAAGACCTCGGCCATGCGATCGACGAACAGGATCGCGTGTCCGAAGCCAAGATGCCCGGCAATGAAGCGCGTGTTCGGGATGGGCGAAGAAAACTTGTAGTCGACCGCAGGGCCATAAAAAAGCTCGAGGCTCACACCCGCCGGATCCTTGAATCGCGCGAGCCCAGTGACCCCGCGAGCAAAGGCATCGTCCGCCGAGCCCATGTCAACGGCCACACCGTGTTGGCCGAGCTCCACGACCGCGGCCTCGAGTTCCTGCACACCATCCACCTCGAGTCCGAGGTAATGCAGCCCGCGGTTTTCCTCGCTGGGATGCACGGCAACCCGCCACTGGCGCTCGTCCATCTTGAGATACACGGTGCCGTCCTCGGCGATTCCGCGCCCGCCGCTCGGTCGCCCCGCGCCGTCGTCGCCCTGCACGGTGCCCGGTATGCTCCAGCCCTCGCCGGGCACAGCGCGCGCTGGCATCATGCCGATGATCCCGGTTGCGTACTGCAGCCACACCGCGGGATCAGGGGCACCGAGGCCCACGTAACCAACCGATTTGATCTTCACGTCTGCACTCCCGCTATCGTGTTTGATGGAATCGACGCCCGGGGCCTGCGCGCTGCGCGAGCTCGCCCGGCGTCACTCAGGTACCGGTGAACTTGGGCTTTTCGCGATTGTGGAAGGCCTCGAGCGCGATCCGGTGATCCTGCAGCAGCTGCGTCACGTTCTCGTAGGCCGCCGCGCGATCAATGATCGCGTTGGCGATCACCTTGAGCCCGGCATTGATCGAGGCCTTGGTCCACTTGATCGAGTGGGTCGCACCGTTCACCAGCCGCGTGGCCATCGCCTGCACCACCGCGTCGAGTTCCTCCTCCGGAACCACCTTGGTGATCAGGCCCATCTGCGCGGCATCGGTGCTGGTGATCTTGTCGCCGGTGAGCAGGTAACTCTTGGCGCGCATGTACCCGATCAACTGGGGCCAGAGCACGGCGCCACCGTCGCCTGCGACCAGGCCCACGCTCACGTGCGGATCGGCGAGCACCACGTCCGGGGACGCGTAGACGAAGTCGCAGAACAGCGCGAGCGAGCAGCCCAAGCCGATCGCGGGTCCGCGCAGCTTGGCGATGATCGGCTTCTCGAGATCGAGCATCGAATTCTGCACTCTGCGGTCGTTGCGGATACCCGCGGCCGTGCGCACGACGTCGCCGTGCATCTCCAGCAGCCAGTCCAGATCCCCGCCCGCGCAGAAGGCCTTGCCGGCGCCGGTCAGGATCACGACATCAGTCTGGTCGTCGCGATCGATATCGGTGAACACGCGCGAGAATTCCTCGTGCAGCGTGGCGTTGATCGCGTTCTTCACCTCGGGCCGGTTGATGGTGACGGTGAGAATCTTGCCCTCACGGCTGAACTGCAGGGCGGTGTAGTCGTTGAAATTCATGCGTGCGGCGGCTCCCTGGAAAATGCTGGCTGTCGATAGTACGCGTGATGCCCGGGCTGTACCCGCAACACTCAGGATGTTGGTCTCGCGGCTCGATTGCAACTCACGTTAGCCCGGCGTCTCAGGCATCGTCGCCGGCAAGGCTCGGATAGTCCGTGTAGCCGTGGGCTCCCCCGCCATAGAGAGTGGTCGGATCGAGGGGATTCAACGGCGCGCCGGCGGCAAAACGCGTGACCAGATCGGGGTTTGCGATAAAGGCCTTACCGTAGGCGATGGCATCGGCAAGTCCGCTGTCGATAGCCGCCGCCCCGCTCGCCTGGTCGAAGCCACCGTTAAGCACCAGTGCGCCGCGGTAGTGATCGCGAAACACCCGCGCGAGGGCTTGTTCCCCCGGGGTCGTGTGCATGCCGTGACGCAGTTCCACGAAGGCAAGCCCGCGGCGCTCGAACTCGGGCGCGAGCCAGCTGAGGAGCGCAGCGGGGTCTGAGTCCGCAACATCGTTGTAATCGACCAGCGGCGAAAGCCGCACCCCGACGCGCCCCGCGCCGAAAGCCTCGATGCTCGCGTCCAGGACCTCGAGCAGCAAACGCGCCCGGTTGGCGATGGACCCGCCGTAGGCATCGCTGCGGTCGTTCACGCTGTCGCGCAGGAACTGATCGATCAGATACCCGTGGGCACCGTGGATCTGTACCCCGTCAAAACCCGCCTCCCTGGCGCGCCGCGCGGCATCACCAAAGGCCTTGATGACGCCCGGCAGCTCGTCTGTCGCCAGACGGCGGGGGATCTCGTAGGGCTGCGCGCCGAGACCGGGGAGGTGAATGGTGTCATTGCGAATGGCACGGCCAGTACTCGAGATCGGCTGGCTGCCTGCGTTGATACCGGAGTGCGCCGCACGGCCCGGGTGCCAGAGCTGCATGACGATACGCCCGCCCCGGCGGTGCACCGCATCGGTCACCACGCGCCAGGCCGCGGCGCAGCGATCATCGAAAATCCCGGCCTCCTGGACGAAGGCGCTGGCATCGGCCGCGACCATGGTGGCTTCGGTAATCAGCAGCCCGGCGCCGGCGCGCTGGGCGTAGTAACGGACCATCAGCGCGTTGGGTAGGTGCTCGCCTCCGGCGCGCGCACGGGTCAGTGGCGCCATCAGGATGCGGTTGGGCAAGGCCAGCTCGCCCGCTCTGAGCGGCGTGAAAAGGACAGGGCTCATCATCGGTTTCCTTGCATATTTCGGGCGCGCCAGACACGAATAAGAATCGAGCAACGAAGAATGCTACAGTCCGGTTGCCCTTGCCGGGACCCCGAAAGCTGCGGCCGTTCGCCGAGCAGACGCAACACGACGGATGCGAGCCCCTGCGATAGTCGGCACAGACGGTGGCGGCAGCAACGCCTCGCTGGGGCGCAGCCGCCGGATGATGCGCCGGCAGCGTTTGCCATGGCAACCCGTGCCGCCGCGCGAGTCGCGATACGCCGGCCAAGCAGGCATCCCGAAACAATCCGATCCACCGCAACCCAGCTGACGGAGCCACTGAATGTCCGACCGAGGCATCACCTCTTACGCGGCTTACATCCCCCGCCTGCGCATGGCGCGCTCCTCCATTGCCGCAGCGCATGCCTGGGCGATGCCCGGACTCAAAGCCGCAGGCAAGGGCGAGCGCGCCTTCTGCAGCTGGGATGAAGACGCCATCACCATGAGCGTGGACGCCGTGCGCGCCTGCCTGCGCAGAGCGCGCGCGAACCCCGTCACCGCGCTGAGCTTTGCCTCCACCACCGCGCCCTTCGCCGATCTGCAGAACGCCAGCCTGATCGCCGCGGCATCAGGACTCTCCCACGACATCGGCTCGCTGGATGCCGGCGGCTCGCTGCGCTGCGGCACCTCGGCGCTGATTCGCGCGCTGGAGTCCTCGGCCAGCGGCGACACCATCGTGGTGGCGGTCGACAAGCGCCGCGCCAAACCGGCAAGCGCGCAGGAAATGCAGTACGGCGCGGGCGCTGTGGCCGTGCGTACGGGCGCGGGCGAGGTGATCGCGCGCTACCTCGGCAGCGCCTCGGCGATCAGTCAGTTTGTCGATCATTTCCGCAGCGAGGGACAGAAATACGACTACGCCTGGGAGGAGCGCTGGGTCCGTGACGAGGCCTATCTCAAGATCGTGCCCGGAGTGGTCTCGCGCCTGCTGCAAACCAGCGGCATCAACGCGGCCGATATCAGCTATTTCTGCCTGCCATCGACGATTTCCGGCGTGGCACCAGCGGTTGCCAGAAAGCTCGGGATTCGCGCCGATGCAGTGGTCGACAACCTGGCCGCGCGTTGCGGCGACACGGGCGCTGCGCACCCGCTGATGATGCTCGGGCTCGCGCTGGAAGCGGCCAAGCCGGGTGAGCGCATACTGGTGGTGGGTTTCGGCGCCGGCTGCGACGCACTGCTCTTCGAGGCCACGGCGGCCATCACGAGCCATCAGTCGGGCATGAGCGTAAGCCGCGCTCTGGCGCACGGCCTCAGCGACACCAGCTACACGCGGATGCTCTCCTTCAGCGGTGAGATCGAACTCGATTGGGGCATGCGCGCCGAACTCGACACCAAGACCTCGATGACGCAGCTCTACCGCGCGAGCGATCAGATCATCTCTTTCATCGGCGGCAAATGCAGCGCCTGCGACACGGTGCAGTTTCCGCGCATGGCCGCCTGCGTGCGCTGCGGATCAGTGGCGCCACTGGCGCCGGTGCCGCTGGCCGACGAGCCCGCCCGTGTGGCCACTTTCACGGCCGACTGGCTGGCGTACTACCCGGCCCCGCCACTGCACATGGGGCTGGTGCAATTCGACAACGGTGCGCGCACGCTGATGGAAATGGTCGAGGTGGTGCCCGAGACATTCGAGGTGGGCCTGCAGCTGCGCATGGTGTTCCGGATCAAGGATCGCGACAGCCTGCGTCATCATCACCGTTACTTCTGGAAAGCAACGCCGGCCGGCTGAACCCGCCGCGAGGACACGTCATGGCAACTGGCATCAAGGACAAGGTCGCGATCATCGGCATGGGCTGCTCGAAATTCGGGGAGCGCTGGGATTGCGGCACCGAGCATCTGCTGAACGAGGCCTTCCAGGAGGCGCTGGCCGACGCCGGCATCGAGAAGAGCCGGATCGAGGCCGGCTGGTACGGCTCTGCCGTTGACCGGGTCAACGTGGGCACCTCGGCCATTCCGGCCACCACGGCGCTGCGCATGGGGGGCATCCCCTTCACGCGGGTAGAGAACATGTGCGCTACCGGCACCGAAGCACTGCGCGGCGCGACCTATGCGGTGGCCGCCGGTGTGGTCGACATCGCGCTCGCGATCGGCGCGGAAAAGCTGAAGGACACGGGTTACGGCGGCCTGCCGACCGGCACCCGCGGCACGTTGAACGACCTGATCCTCCCCGCATCCACCGCGCCCGGCGGCTTCGCGCAACTGGCCGCGGGCTACCGCGCACGCTACGGCGTCTCGCGCGAGGACCTGAAGATGGCGATGGCCCGGGTGTCCTGGAAAAGCCACCAGAACGGGGCGCGTAACCCCAAGGCGCACCTGCAGAAAGAAGTCGATCTGGACACCATCCTGAACGCCCCGCTGATCGCCGATCCGCTGGGGGTCTACGACTGCTGTGGCGTGAGCGACGGCGCCGCCTGCGCCATCGTCACGACCCCGGAGATCGCCCGCTCTCTCGGCAAGCACGACATCGTCACGATCAAGGCGCTGCAGCTCTCCTTGAGCGCGGGGCTGGAAATCGGCACTGCGGATTGGGACGGGAGCTACGTCGCCAACACGCGCATCGCCGCCGCCAAAGCCTATGCGGAGGCCGGCGTACGCAATCCCCGCAAGGAGATCAGCATGATGGAGGTGCACGACTGCTTCTCGATCACCGAACTGGTGACCATGGAGGACCTGGGCATCTCGCCCGATGGCGGCGCGGTGAAGGACATCATGGACGGCTTCTTCGATGCCGATGGCGGCCTGCCCTGCCAGATCGACGGTGGCCTCAAATGCTTCGGTCACCCCATCGGCGCGACGGGCCTCAGGATGGCCTACGAGAACTACCTGCAGCTGCTCGGACGCGCCGGCAAGCGGCAACTGAAGGATCCGGTACTGGGACTCAGCCACAACCTGGGTGGCGTGCCCTACAACTGCCTGGCGGCAATCGCTATTCTGGGGCGGCTGTAGGGATCAAACGGGGGAAACACGCGCTGGCCAGCAGGGCTGCGGGGGGATCAAGGCACCGTGGAGCCGGGGCGCCCCTGACTGCAGGGACGCCCGGCACCGCCGGAACTCGAGGGCTTAGCGGCCCTCTTTCTCCATCATCTTCTCGACCATGCTGGTCGGCACTTCGGAGTAGCGATCAAACTCCATGGTGAAGGTGCCGCGGCCGCTGGTGGCCGAGCGCAGGAAGCTGATGTAGCCAAACATCTCGGCAAGCGGCACAAAGCCCTGCACAAAGGATGCGGTGCCTTTCTGGCCCTGCTCCACCACCTGACCACGCCGACGGTTGATATCGCCGATCACGTCACCCAGATAATCGGAATCCACCACCACCTCGATGCGCATCATCGGCTCGAGGAGCTTCGGCTTGCTGAGCCTGTGGGCTTCGCGGAAGGCTGCACGGCCTGCGATTTCGAAGGCGAGCGCCGAGGAGTCAACCTCGTGGAATTTGCCATCGAGCAGGAAGGCCTTGAAGTCGACCACCTCATAGCCCGCCACCTGACCGGTCTTGCACTCGGTGCGGATCGCGTGCTCGACCGACGGGATGTACTCGCGCGGGATACGCCCGCCGGAGACCTCATCGATGAACTCCACGCCCGAACCTGTTTCGCCCGGCTCGAAGCGGATCTTCACCTCGGCGAACTGACCCGAACCACCGGTCTGCTTCTTGTGGGTGTAGATGTGTTCGAGGGACCTGCCGAAGGCTTCGCGGAAGCTCACCTTGGGCTTACCCATGTTGGCCTCCACGCCAAGCTCGGTACGCATGCGGTCGATGGTGACCTCGAGGTGCAGCTCGCCCATGCCGCGAAGTACGGTCTGACCGGTCTCGTGATCGACCTCGAGGCGCAGCGAGGGATCTGCCTTGGCCATCTTGTAAAGCGCCGAAGACATCTTGTCCTGGTCGCCACGGGTCTTGGGCTCGACCGACACGCTGATCACCGGGTCGGGGAAGCGCATGCGCTCGAGCAAGGCCGGGTGCGCAGGGTCGCTGAGGGAGTCGCCGGTCTCGGTGTCGCGCATCGACACAAGGGCGCAGATATCACCCGCCCGTGCTTCCTCGATATCCTTGGTCTGGTTGGCCTGCACCTCGACGATACGGCCTACGCGCTCTTTCTTGTCGCGCGTGACGTTTATCAGCGCATCGCCCTTCTTGATCACGCCCGAGTAGACGCGGATGAAGGTGAGTGAGCCGAACTGGTCGTTGATGACCTTGAAGGCCAGCGCGCGGGCCGGAGCGTCGTCGCGGACTTCCTGCTCGCCGATGGCGTTGCCGTCCTCGTCAACCAGCGCGATGCCGCCGTTCTGGCCCGGGTAGGGCAGGTAGTCGATGACCGCGTCGAGGAGCTGCTGCACACCCTTGTTCTTGAACGAGGAGCCGCAGAACACGGGTACCAGCGCCCCGGAAACGGAGCCCTTGCGGATGCACTCCTTCAATACGGCGGGGTCGAATTCGCCGGTCTCGACATACTGCATGAACGCATCATCGTCCAGGGCAAGCGCTGTCTCGAGCATGTTCTGACGGAGTTTCGGCAGGTCAGAAAGCCACTCGTTGTCGGCCGAGGACGCGAACGTGAAGCGCTCGCGCAATCCTTCCATGGGGACGGTCTCCCAGGGGCTGTCCTTGTCGTCAGCCGACCAGACATAACCCACGCCGGCGACCAGATCGACCATGCCCACGAACTCGTCGTGGCTGCCGATGGGGATCTGGCAGAGCAGCGCGTTGGCGCCGAGACGCTCGCGGATGCCCTTCACGCAGTGGCCGAAGTTGGCCCCCATGCGGTCCATCTTGTTGATGTAGCAGATACGGGGAACGTTGTACTGGTTGGCGAGGCGCCAGTTGGTCTCGGTCTGCGGCTCCACGCCGGCTACGCCGTCGAAGACCACCACGGCGCCGTCGAGTACGCGGAGGCTGCGGTTCACTTCGATGGTGAAATCGACGTGACCGGGGGTGTCGATGACGTTGATCTGGTAACCCTTCCACTCGGTGGAAACCGCCGCGCTCTGGATCGTGATCCCGCGCTTGCGCTCTTGCTCGAGGTAGTCGGTGGTGGTGCTGCCCTTGCCATCCTTGGTGTCGTGCACCTCGATGATCTGGTGCTTGCGGCCGGTGTAGTAGAGGACCCGCTCGGTGGTCGTGGTCTTGCCGGCATCGATGTGCGCGATGATGCCGATGTTGCGATAGAGCTTGAGTTCTTTCTGCCTTGCCACAATCGTGTCCTGTAGAAGAGGTCGGGGAAACCGGCACATCGGAGCGGCGTGGCCGTCCCGGCAGGCTACGGGCCTGCAAAAATGAGCGCGCAATTTATCTGGATAGTCCAAGCCGGATCAAGACCAAGGCTCGGCAGAACTTGGCTATTCCCGAGGGGGTAGGGGCCGTCGCGGGCGCGGCCCGCCACTGCAACTGTCACAAAGCCCTGTGTTCAGAAGGCCTGCAGCCCCTAAAGTCCA
Organism: Klebsiella pneumoniae; assembly: GCA_945862145.1. Taxonomy (GTDB): domain Bacteria; phylum Pseudomonadota; class Gammaproteobacteria; order Pseudomonadales; family UBA5518; genus UBA5518. The sequence goes on along the minus strand of CAMAXE010000008.1, from coordinate 81,874 downwards.
CGGCACCGCTGGGTCGCGCGCATGGCGCGCTCCTACGCAATCACCCAGCGCACCGCCCCCAGGTAGGAGCGGGCCATGCCCGCGATCCTCCCCAGGTAGGAGCGGGCCACACCCGCGATCCTCCCCAGGTAGGAGCGGGCCACACCCGCGATCCCCCCCAGGTAGGAGCGGGCCATGCCCGCGATCCCCCCCAGGTAGGAGCGGGCCATGCCCGCGATCATTCCCCAGGTAGGAGCGGGCCACACCCGCGACCCTCCCCCGGTAGGAGCGGGCCATGCCCGCGATCATTCCCCCGAGCAGGATCACGCCTCACCCGCGATCCCCCCCAGGTAGGAGCGGGCCATGCCCGCGATCATTCCCCCGCCCAGGATCACGCCTCACCCGCGACCCCACGCAGCCCCTCAGGAGGGTTTGCCGGCGATATACCAGTCGGGCTTCTCGATCTCGTTGAAGATGATCGTGACCACCTCCGGAGGAATCTCGAGGTGCTTCACCGCTGCGGCCGTGATGGCCTCGGCGAGGGCGTTGCGGGCTTCCGGCGGCTTGCCTTTCCAGAGTTCGACGTGGATTACCGGCATACAGGACTCCTTTTGGTTGCTGTGACAGAGTGAAAACAGGGCCGTTGCATCAGCGCGGCGACGCAGGCCCGAAGTGCGTCGCCAGATACTCGATCAGTGGGTCGATCTCATCGTCGCCCACCTTGGCGCCCTTAGCCAGCATCGCATCGACCCGCGCCGACCACTGACCCGCGCTTAGGCGCGAGGCGGTAATGACCACCGGATCGTGACACTGGCTGCAGGCGCGCTCGGCGATCGCACGGCCCTCGCCCTCGGGCCACACAGACTGCTCGGCAGCCTGCGCGGCCAGAGCCAACACACCCGCCAGCCAGGCGGCGCTGCGCCTCACAGCGAAAAAGCCAGCAAGCGAGCACCCGGGCCCGGACCGCCCACCGCGATCACCAGGAACTGCCGCCCCCCGACCCGATAACTCATGGGCGTGCCGTTGGTGACGAGTTCGCCAGTCGGGTAGCTCCACAGATCCGCGCCGGTGCGCGCATCCACCGCGTGCACCGCCGTGTCACCACCGCCGCCAAAGACAAAACCGCCCTTGGTCACCAGCACACCGGCCGAGCCCACCGCTCCCAGCTTGGCCGGCAGCTTGGCACCGGCCAGCGCCCGATGGGCGCGGATCCTGGCGTCATCGCCGAAGGGCAGTTGCCAGAGCATGCGCCCGGCGTTCAGGTCCAGTGCATCGAGGAAGGCATAAGGCGGCTTCAGCACCGGGATGCGATGCTTCAGATAAAGCGAGATGGCGGGGGCATCGTTGGGGCCCACCTCAGGCACATTGCCCTCGGCATCCGTGAGATCCGGATAAATGATCTCGGGCGAGTTGTTCACCTTGGTGTAGATCACCCCCGTGTCGGGGTCGAAAGCGCCACCGCCCCAGGTCGCACCACCGATCAGGCCCGGACGCTGCACCGTACCCTGCTGGCTGGGCGGGGTGAACAGCGGCCCGAGACGGGCTTTCTGCAAGACTGCCACAGCCTCGGCGTGCAGCTCGGGCGTGAGATCCGTGGCGTCCTCAAGGGTCACGCCCTGCGGCACCAACGGAGGCAGTCCGGTAGAAAAGGGCTGCGTGGGCCAGGCGCTCTCGCCGGGCGCGTCGCTCGGAGGCACGGGGCGCTCTTCCACGGGATAGAGTGGCTTGCCCGTCACCCGGTCGAACACGAACACGAAGCCCTGCTTGGTGAGTTGCACCACCGCATCCACGCGCTGTCCGTCGAGGGTCAGGGTGACGAGCGAGGGCGGCGCGGGCGGGTCGTAGTCCCACAGCCCGTGATGAATCAACTGCTGGTGCCACACGCGCTTGCCGGTGGCCGCGTCCAGGCACACCAGCGAGTCGGCGTAGAGGTTCGAGCCCGGCCGGTTGCCGCCATAAAAATCGTTGCTCGGCGTGCCCACCGGCAGATAGACGAGCCCGCGCGCCTCGTCCACCGACATGGGCGCCCAGACATTGGCGTGCCCGGTGCGCGTATTGGCGTTCTTGCCCCAGGTCTCGGCACCGGGCTCGCCTGCGCGCGGCACCGTGTGGAAGCTCCACACCGGCTTGCCCGTGCGGGCATCGAAGGCCCGCACATCACCGGGCGGATCGCGCGGATACACCAGCCGGTCGGCCACGCCGTTGCCGAGAATCACCAGATCGCGCCACACCAGCGGCGGCGAGGTGTTGGTGTAGTGGCGCGGATTGACCGGCCACTGCAGGCCATCGAGCAGGTTCACGGCGCCCTGCTCGCCAAAGCTGCTCACGAGGGTGCCGGTGGCGGCATCGAGCTGGAGCAGGCGGTCGCGCGAGTTCATGAAGACGCGCAGTTTGCCGCTGGCGGCATCGCGCCACAGCGCCACGCCGCGGTGCACAAAGCCGGTGCCGTTCGGTGGCTGCCCCGCCCGGTAGGCACCGGGGTCGTAGGCCCAGAGCTCGCGCCCGGTGGCGGGATCCAGCGCTACCACCCGGTTGTAGGGCGTGCTGAGATACATCACGCCATCGACCACCAACGGTGTGGCCTCGAACATCCCCGGCGAGGTGACGAACTCGCGGTTGGGCTGCTCGCCGGTTTCCCAGGACCACGCGAGCCGCAGCGCCGCCACGTTGTCGCGGTTCACATCGTTAAGCGGCGAGTATTTCTGGCCGCCGGGATCGCCGCCGTAGACCGGCCACTCCACATCGGGCAAGGGTGCCGCAAGGAGCAGCGGACTCAGCAGGGCAAGGACGGCGCCCGCGATGCGGCCGGAAAAACGGATGCGTTGGCGAATGGTGGGCATGATCTCCTCTGGCACCTGGGGAAACGCTGACCGGTTGCAGGCGCCGGGGCGCAGTGTATCGCCGACCGGCCCGATATGCCGCCCTGCGCGGAGTGCGATGACACCGGACCATGGCGTGAATCGCCGCGCCCAGCGGCGGAATTGTGTTTAGCCCCCGCGCCTGCTCAGGCGACAATGCCAGCTCACTACGCCTTGCCGGAGGCCCCACCAATGCCAGCGTCACGCGCCGCCCTGCTCAGCCTCGCGAGTCTTGCGCTTGCCGTGGCGCGTGGCCTTGCGGCAGAGGCTGTGCAAGCGGACACGGGCAGCGCGGGCGCAGACAGCGATGCTCTTGCCAGCAGCTACCGCTTTCTGGTCATGCCGCGCGATCAGGGCGGCATGCTCTACACCGCAACCGCGGGGGCGCTGGCAGGCAAGCGCCTGCCACTCAGTTTCGTCGACAACGCTCGTTACTGGGGCGAGCGTGTGTGCCATTTCCCCGCGCCGGACTGCGCGGTGGAGTTGCGCTACAACCCAGGCGATTACAGCGTAGCCGCCGAGGACAACGCCGCGGGCGCCCTGCTCGCCGAGCGCGTGAACACGCATTCGGGCGCCAACCTCTACGACAGCGCAACCTGGCAGATCGCCGTGGTGCTGGGCGCGCCAACGCGCCTCGCCAACGACGCCTACACGCTTGCCACAAACCAGAACCTGCTGCTGCGCGGGGGCTATTTCGGCAACGCACCCGATGCGGCGCCCGGCATGATCCGCGGCCTCACGCAGGGCGAGACCTTCGTTTACAACGGCCAGCGCATCCGCGACCCCAAGGCGGCCTACGCCTTCCGCATGGTGCCGCGCAGCTGGCTCTCCGTGGATCCTTTTCTCGAGAAAGGTCCCGATGGCGCCTACGCGAGCCTGGTGAAAACCTCGGGCCTGCCGAGCGGCAATCCGCTTTACCAGCCCGGGCTGGTGAGCTGGATGGATTACAAGCCGATCACCGGCGAGAACGTCTGGGCATTCCTGTTAGGCCCTCTGCACGCCGCGCACCTCCATTACCAAGGCACGCTAGAGAAGCCCTGCGTGCCCTTCACAGAACCCGCGCTGCAGAACGCCATGCCCCTGCTCGGCACCTTCGCAGCGATGCAATCCACGCTGGGCGGCGTGTACTACGCGCCTGCGGGCACCGTGCAGAATCAGGGCAAAGACCCGGTGGACCCGTACTTCGTATCGGTGGAAAACAACTTCTCGCTGTATGCAGGACTGCAACTGCTCGAAGCCACGCTCGCCACCACGCTGCAGTCCGACACGGCGCTCGGCGATGGCGATCGCACGCAGATCGCACGCGCGCAGCAGCAACTTGGCGTGTTGCTGCGCGGCGGCCAGCATGCGGACGGCAGACACACGGCGGGGCTGCAGGACTTCCTGCATCACCACGCCTGGCAGAACGGCAGCTTCGTGCAGGGCGGACGCGCGAACGCGCCCGATGCTCAAGCGCCGTGGGTGCCCACCGGCGGCCCCCGCGCCGTGGACGTGATCACCTGGGGCATCGCCACGCTGGGCGCCGACACACTGGACGGCTGGTTCGGCGCTGGCAGCGCCTTTCGCGCCTGGCAGGACATGAAACGCTGGGGCGGTTACGGCAAGGGCACGCAGCTCCTCGGCGTGGGCTTCTCCGACATCGACGGCAACGGCCGGGATTCAGGTGGCAATTACCGCGCGGCGATCATGTCAGCGGAGTGGACCGCTGGCGCCATCACTGCCGTGCGCGACATGATCACGCACTACGCATCACTGGACCCGCAGGACCCGGCGGCGGCAGAAGTAAAGGAGTGGCTCGCGCAACTGCGCGCAGACGAACAAGGGATGCTGGAGGGGCTAGAGCAATTACGACTCGACCGCGTACCGGACGCGGGTTTCGACGATATCCTCGCCGCCGGCAATCGGCCCTACCTCTACGCCAACCGCCGCGCGATGGTGCCCTTCGGCTGGCACGCCAATCCGCTGCCCAGCACCTGCGCCACGGCCTGGCGGATCATGCTGGCGCGAAATTTCAATCCGCTCGCGTCTCGCAAGGCTGTGCTGTAACGGCGGCAACCGCGCGCTCGATCTGACGCTCCACGCCGTCGGGGAATCCCTCGAAACGGGCGGCGATACGCCCCTCACAATCGAGCACCACCGTGACCGGCATGGCGTGCACGTCATAGCTGTCGGCAATGTGGCCGCTGGCATCCGAGACCATCGCCAACGTGGGCGCGCGCCGCGCCGCGAATTCGCGCGCCTTGGGAACGTCCTCGTCGATGTTCACACCGAGCACTTGCAGGCCTTTCGCCTCGTAGGCCGACTGCAGCCGGACCGAGGCCGCAAGCGCCCGCCAGCAGGGCGCGCACCAAGTGGCCCAGAAGTCGAGCACCATCGGCGTTCCGCGGTGTCCGGATAGCGTGAAACTGCCGTCGGCATCGAGCCGCGGCGCGGTGAAATCCGGAGCCTGTGCCAAAGCCTTGGGGTTCGCTGCTACGGCGAGCGCAGGGGGCAGCGCCAGCAGGCACAGGCATGCGGCCTGCAGCGTTCTCTTGTGCATCACATCTCTCCGCCAGCTGTTCTCACCGCGATCGAACCTTGTCACACCACGCCCGCGCACCGCAACGCAGCCCTGCGTTGCCAGCGGGGCTGTGCGGGGGTACTGTTCAGCCGTCGCGCCGGACATCCGTCCGCGCCCAACCGGAGCCACTCATGTCCATGCCTGCCGCAACGCGCCTGCTGACCGCACTATTTTTGGCCACCACCGTGCTGTCGGGCTGCTCCGAACGCAGCACGATCACCGAACTCAAACAACTCGACGGCATGGAGGTTGCGCTGCCCACCGGCACGGTGGCCGATCAACTGGTGCTCGCCAAGCTGCCGAACGCGAAGATCAAGTATTTCAACAGCGCGCTCGATTCGGCCATGGCCGTAAAAACCGGCAAGGCCGATGCTGCCGCCTACGACGAGCCGATCCTGCGCAACATCGCCGGCAAGGTGCCCGGGCTCACGGTGCTCGCCGAGCCGATCTCGGTGGACCAGTACGGTTTTGCCATGCGCCTCGGCGATGCCACGCTGAAAAGCGCCGTAGACAGCCTCGTGGCCGAGATGAAAGCAAGCGGCGAGTACGAGCAGATGCGCGCGCGCTGGCTGCCCGCCCAAGGTGCGCCCGAGCCCATGCCCACCATCGAGGAGGGCACCGGCGAGGTGCTGCGCTTTGGCACCGCCTCGGTGACCGAGCCCTTCTCCTTCGTGGATGGCTCACAGAAGGTGGTGGGCATGGACGTCGAGATCGCCGCCCGTGTTGCCAAGCGAATGAACCGCAAGCTCGAGGTGGTGAACATGGACTTCGGCGGCATGATCCCCGCGCTGGTTGCGGGCAAGGTGGACCTGATCGGCGCCTGCATCACCATCACCGACGAGCGCAAGAAATCCGTACTGTTCTCCGAGCCCTACTACACGGGCGGCATCTCGGCGCTGGTGCGCAAATAAAGAAGCCACCGTGGGGCTCGCGCTCACCAAGGAACACATCGTCGCCCCGCCGGGCTTCAATCGCTGGCGGGTAGCGGCAGCCTCGGTATCGATCCACCTGTGCATCGGCTCGGTCTACGCGTGGAGCGTGTTCGACCCGCCGCTCACGCGGGTGATTGGCGTAGTGGGACCGGGAAACTGGTGCGCGCCAATACGGTGAGCATCGAGAAACTGATGCTGCTGGTGCCGCCCGGCACCCCAGACCCGAGCGCGGGCATCTACAACTCCACCATGAACGCGATGGCCGCGTTGCTGGTGCTCGCACTGCTGGCCAACTGGCGGACTCATCCCGTGGAGAGCTTCCACTATGTCGAGAACGCACGTCGAAAAAGCTGATTTTCGAGGGCACGGCGTGTTTGGTCGCGGGCATGGCCCGCTCCTACGGCGGGACGTGCGCGGCAGCCGGCACGATGCGCGCGTGCGGCATACGCCGCATCCGATGTAGGAGCGCGCCATGCGCGCGATATCCGGGTTGGTCGCGGGCATGGCCCGCTCCTACGGCGGGACGTGCGCGGCAGCCGGCGTGACGCGCGTGTGCGGCATGCGCAGCATCCGATGTAGGAGCGCGCCATGCGCGCGATATCCGGGTTGGTCGCGGGCATGGCCCGCTACGGCACGGGGAGTCAGCGGGCGAAGGCCACCTCGCCACCCACCACCGTCATATCGACCTCAACCTCGCGCGCATCGACGCCGGGCGCAAGCAGGTCCTGCGAGAGCACCACGAGGTCTGCGGCCTTGCCGGGCTCGAGCGTGCCGGTGCGTGTCTCGCGAAAGCCCGCCCACGCATTGCCACGCGTATAGGCCGCGATGGCCTCGGGCACCGTCATACGCTGGCGCCCGCTCCAGAGCGCCGGCGTGGCGGCGCTATCCAGATCCTTGCGCGTGGTGGCGGAGTGGATAGCCCACAGCGGATCGACGCGCGTCACCGGCCAGTCGCTGCCGAACGCCACCGGCACATCGGCGGCAAGCAGGGCCTGGAAGCAGTTGGTCCAGGCCTCGCGCACAGGCCCGAGCCGATTCATCAGCCAGCGGGTTTCGTCATCGGTGAAATACGGCTGCAGCGAGGCCACGATCCGGTGTTCTGCCATGCGCGCCACGGCATCGGGGCTGGTGACGTAGGCATGCTCGATGCGAAAGCGTCGGTCGCGTGGGCCGTTGCGTCGCTCGGACTCGAGGAAAGTGTCGATGGTCCAGTCCACCGCGCGGTCACCGATGGCGTGTACCGCCACCTGCAACCCCGCCGCATCAGCGGCGATGATCTGCCCGCCGAGTTCGTCGAGATCGTTCTGCGCGATGCCGACGGTGTCGGCTTGATCCGTGTAGGGCGCGTTAAGCAGCGCCGTGCGCGCGCCCAGCGAACCATCGGTGAAACCCTTCAGCGAACCCCAGGAGTGCCAGTCATCGCCGCGCCCTTCGCGCGCCACGTACTCGGCAAGGCGCGGCCAGGTCTCCAGCGGTACCGCACTGTGGACGCGGAGTTTCAGCCGTCCCGCCTTGCGCGCCCGCTCGAAGGCAGCGAGGGCCTGCCATGTGTCCATGTCATAGACCGTGGTGACACCGCGGGCGAGCACATGCGCCTGGCCGGCGTCGATGGCCGCGTCCTCGGCGTTCTGCGAGAGCGGCGGGATCTGGCGGAATACGAGATCGATGGCCTTGTCTTTGAGGATTCCCGTGGGCTCGCCACGGGCGTCACGCTCGATGATCCCGCCGGGCGGATCGGGCGTCTTCGCCGTGATGCCGGCGAGCGCCAGTGCCTGCGAATTGGCAAGCATCATGTGGCCGTCAAGGCGCGAGACCAGCACGGGTGTGTCGCGGGTGACGCCGTCTATCCAGCCCTTTTCAGGCAGTGTTCCGCCCCAGGGTTCGTGGTCCCAATTGCCGCCCGTGATCCACTGCCCCGGGCGCTGCGCGGCACGCGCGGCGATGCGGCGCACGAAATCCTCGCGGGTAGTGGCAGGGCGCAACTGGACTTCTTCGAGATCAAGCCCGCCTGAAATGAAATGCACATGATCATCGACAAAGCCCGGCACCACGCGACGGCCGTTCAGCGCCACCCGGCGCGTAGCAGGCCCGGCGAGACGCGCGATCTCTGCATCTCCACCCACCGCCACCACCGTGCCCGCACGGATTGCGAGCGCCGTGGGTTCGGCGCCCGCAACCGGGTAGACGGCAGAGGTGCCGGTCCAGACATGTCCGCCCAGAAACACGGTATCGGCAGGTGGTGAGGCACAGCCGCCCACAAGGAGCGGCAGCAAGAGGGTTGTGAAAGCCGTAAGGCGACTCATGCAGGAGCCACCACCGCCACGCGCTCCCTGCGGCACGACGCCGCCGGGAGCGCAGGCCGCATCAGCGGAAGGACCGGCGCAGGCTCATGCCGAAAGAGCGCGGCTGACTGGTCCGGATGGTGTGGCCCCCGAAATAGGTAGCAGCGTTGAACGGCTGCAACTGCACCACGCGCTGATCGAGCATGTTGTCGGCATACAGCGTGAGATCCCAGAGATCCGTGCTGTAGCCCATCCGCAGGTCCACCGTCTCGTAGTCGGGCTGGCGGCCACGGGCGCCGTAGCCGTTTTTGTCCTTGTAGCGGTCGCCGTTGTAATCGAAGCAGCGCGAACCCGGGCAGCCGTCGTTGTCTTTGAGGCGGTTCCACGAACCGTCGGTGTAGCTGTACTGGAGCCGCGCGTAAGCCTCGCCACCGTCGAGCAGGGCCATGGGCCACGCGTACTCGAGGTAGGTGGAAAACTTGAGGTCCGCGGTGAGCGGCAGGCGCGTGCCGCCGTCCAGCACGAACGGATCGTCGGTGGGGTCGTTGGGATTGCCCGCGATGATGTCGTCCTTCAGTTCCGCCTTGAAGAGATAGGTGGACACAATCCCTGCCGACCAGCCCTCTCCCGTGCTCCAGGAAAGATCGAGATCGAAGCCGTCGACCTGTGCATCGCCGAGGTTGGCAATGACAGTCTGGTAGGGGTAGCGCACATCGGTGCTGCCGTCGTTGTCGATGTCGACCGGGGTGCAGCAGCCGGGGTCGTTCAGCTCGAGCTGCATGTCCTTCCAGACCTGATGGTAGCCGGTGATGTTCAGCTGTACCTGGCTGTCGAACCACTGGGATTTGAGGCCAATCTCCCAGTTCTGGAGGATGTCGGACTCGTACTCCCGCGGGAAGGTGGGCACGAGCCCGCGCTGCTCGGCGCGGTCGCGGTTGGCGCCACCCAGGCGGAAACCCTCCGAGTACAGCGCGTAGACCATGCGGTTGTCGTCGATCTGGTATTTCACGCCGATCTTCGGCAGCCAGCCGTTCTCGCTGCCATCACTGGGCACCAAGCGCGGGTCGTTGGTGGAGGGCACGCGCTCGTAGTAGAGGCGCTCGATATCTGCCTTGTACCAACGGGCACCGAAGAAGATTTTCCATTGCTCGTTCAGCGCGTACTCGCCTTCGCCGAAGACCGAGGCATCCTTGCGTTCCCAGCGCTCGCCTGAGCGCCAGTTGACGTCGGTGGGCGCGAGAGGGTCCTGGCCGTTCAGTTCACGGATAGCCTGGAAATGCGCCCAGCGCTCGGTGCGCGTGAAGTCCTTCACGTAGGTGCCGTACTCCCAGTGCTGCTCGGACTTCTGGTAGAAGAAACCGAGCGTCCAGTCGAGCTTGGAGGTGGAACCGCCGAGGCGCGTCTCGTGGGTCCAGCGATTGTCTTTCTGGTCTTGGCGGAACCACGAGATCGGGTCTGCGTCGTCAACGTCGGTGCCCGAACCGTTCAGTTCGCAGGCCGTGGCGAAGTCGTAGATGTTGTAGTAGGGCTGGTCCGAGGCGCAGTTGCCACGGCCATAGACGCCGAGGACGGCGTGGTAGTAGGCAATGTTCTTGGTGGCGTCGAAGACGTAGGCCACATCGCGCTCGAAGTAGGAGGTGGAACTGGTGACGGTGGCCCAGCCAAGGTCGCCGTCGACGGTGAACTGGTAGTTCGACCAGGCATCGTCCCAGCGCTCGTTCACAAATTTCACGGTCTTCAGGTCGCCGACATTGGCGTCGTAATCGTTGAAGCCGGTTTGCTTGGAGCGGGCATTGTTGTAGATGCCGGTGAGGGACCAGTCCTCGTTCACCCACCACTTGGCGGAGATGCGCCCGCCCTGCCAGTTGCCCTCGTTGATGTCCTTGCTCACCAGGGCCGAATTGTCCTTGCCGCCGTGCAGCGGCGTGGTGCCGAGCACGTTGTCGATATAGCCCGCATCCTTGGCGCCGAAGCCCACCAGGCGAATGGCTAGCTTGTCCTTGATGAGCGGCATGTTGACCATGACGTCGCCGTTCCAGCCCGTGCTGCCGCTGTCGATCTGCTCGAGGCCGCCGCCGATGCTGGCATCGAAGGCCTCGGCATCGGGCTTGTTCACGATGTAGCGCACGGTGCCCGACTGCGAACTGGCGCCGTAGAGCGTGCCCTGCGGGCCGGCGAGGCTCTCGATGCGGGCCAGGTCGATGGGACGGATTTCCGGAGACTGCGCGCCGGAGGTGAGCGGCTGCTCATCGAGATAAATGGCCGCCGAAGACTCCGCGATGAAGGGCCGGGGCGAATCCGCGAGCCCGCGGAACACGACTTTCATCTGGCCGGCACCGGCGCCCACCACCGTCATCGACGGCGAGAATCGGGCCACATCCTGGAGGCTCTGGATGCCCTTCCTAGACATGTCCTTGGCGCTGAAAGACAGCACGGCCTGCGGGATGTCCTGGATGTTCTCGTCACGCTTGCGGGCGCTGACGATGACTTCCTCGATGCCTTGCTGGGCAAAAGCTACAGGGGCCATGGTTCCAGCCACGGCGGCGGAAACCGCACCTGCAAGCGCGCGTCGACCAATACGATTACTTGGCAAGGAGCTCATGTTGCTTATTCCTCGTTCAGTGCGGTTTTCTGGAGTCTAGCCAGCAGCGCGCCGTTTGTCTCCCCCCCCCCCTGCCGGCCGATCCTCAGGGCGATGCGGGTTCGATCAGGAACTTGGTGCCCGTGGCGCGCTGCGCATAGACCGCCACCTCGGCCGGATCCACGGTGCCCGCAAGCGGGATACGGCGGGCGTAGTGGCTGCCAAAGGTGGTGAGCAGCTCATCGGCCACCCGCTGCTTGAGGGCGGCGGTCACCGCCGGCCCGACACGGTTCAGAAAGGGAAACAGCAGCCAGCCGCCCACGCCCCAGCACATCCCGAAGCTGCGCGTGATCTCGGTGGGCGAGAGATCCAGCCCGCCGTAGATGTAGACCTGCTTCAACACGTTAGAGCCGTAACGGCTGAACTCGGTGGCCGTGCGGGCGATGGCAGTCTCCATGCAGGCGAGGATCTGGCCGGCGAGCTTACCGCCGCCGATGGCATCGAAGGCGATAGTGGCGCCGGTTAGGGCCAGCGCCTCGGTCAGTTCTTCCATGAACGCGGGCGAGTCGGTGGAGCAGACGTGCTTCGCGCCCTGCGCGCGCAGGAGCTCTGCCTGCTCGGGCTTGCGCACGATGTTCACCAGCTCGATGCCGTCTTTGAGGCAGATGCGGTTCAGCATCTGGCCGAGGTTGGAGGCAGCAGCCGTGTGCACCAATGCGCGATGGCCCTCGAGTTTCATCGTCTCGACCATGCCGAGCGCGGTAAGCGGGTTCACGAAGCAGGAGGCGCCCTGCTCCGCCGTGGCGCCGGCGGGCAGCGGCAGGCATTGATCGAGCCGCAGGCAGCGGTACTGGGCGTACATGCCGCCGCCCCCGATGCCGGCCACAGTGCGGCCGAGCAGCGCCTGCGCCTCGGGCGAGGAGCCCGCGCGCACCACCGTGCCGGCGCCCTCATTGCCGCAGGGAATGGCCATGCCCACCCGCGGCGCCATCGCCCGCATGCCACGCTCGGGCACGGCCACACGCAGCGCCGGATGGCCGTCGATCAGCACGCCCTTGGCGGTGGCCAGGTCCGCGGCGCCGAACAACAGCCCGATGTCGGAGGGATTGATCGGCGCGGCCTCGATGCGCAGCACGATCTCGTTGGGACCGGGCTCGGGCGTATCCACTTGAACCAGCGCGAGCTCCAGTTCGCCCTCGGGGCGGATCAGGGATTGCAGTTGCAGTCCCCGCAGCGGGTGCGTGTTGCTCATGAGTCTCTCCGGGTTACAGATGTAAAAATGCGAAGCGAATGCATCAGGACGAACGAAAGGGGCCGGCTCGCGCCGCGCGTCATGATACTTGCGAGCAGCCGTGTTCCGACCCCGGCGTGATCAGTAATGCGACCACCGCACTGCCCCCTGCCTCAGGACAGCGCTCGCGCGATCTCGGCTGCAGCCATCAAGGACAGCGCACTGAAAGTGAGCGTGCCGTTAGCGCAACCCGAGGACACCAGCGTGGGCGCACCCACCACGAAAAGATTCTGGTGATCGTGGCTGCGGCCGTGGCGATCGACCACGCTGCTCGCCGGGTCCTTGCCCATGCGGCAGCCGCCACCGGGATGGTCCTGAAAGGCGTCGGTAGCGGAGGCGATCACGCGGCCGTTGCCAGCACGCGCCATATCGGCCATCAACTCCGCGAGCCGCTGCTCGCTGTAGCCACGCAGCTCCGCAGACACCGGATCGTCGCGCAATTGCAGGCGCGCGAGCGGATCGCCGAAGGGCGTACGGCGCGAGGCATCCAGTGTGATCTCGCTGTTCCTGGCGGGGATGACGTCGTAATAGCCACGCACGCGGGCGGTGGATTCGGTGTCGGTGCGGGCGCGCCAGTCGGCGAGCAGCGCATCGCCCATCAGGAGCTTGCCGGCGTCATCGCGCAGGCGCGGCAGGCGGCCCACGGTGTCTTCCCAGACACGCAGATCGTGGCGCAGGTATTTATCGGTGCGCGGCTTGCGCATGAAGAACTTGCTGACCAGCGAATGCTGCTCCTGCATGCCCGGGAACAGGCGGATTGGCAGCGCGATACGTGCGCTCACGTTACGGTGACCGGTGATGTACTTGCCCACCAGCCCCGAGGAATTGGCGAGCCCCTGCGGATGCCGCGCATCGGCGGAAAGCAGCAGAAGATGGCTGCTCCACAGATAGCCTGCGGCCACCACGAAGGTCTTGGCGAGGTACTCCGTTTCCTGCCCTGCGCTCACCGTCACCACGCGCTCGATGCGCTCGCTGTCCGGTGCGGTGTGCAGCCGCCGCACCACGGTGTTGGCGTGCAAGGTAACGTGGCCCGAGGCACGCAGCCGCCGCCACGTCATGTCGGGGGAGTACTTGGCGCCGGTGGGGCAGATGGGGTCGCAGGTGTCGCTGCGGCAGCAGGACGCGCGGCCGTCGTCGGGGCGTGCCACCGTGAGCTTTGCAGAGGGCTGGCTCCACATCGGAATGCCCGCCTTGGCGGCCCACTCGCGGTACTGCAGCAGGTTGTAGTTGAGCGGTAGCGCGGGCATGGGGAAGGGCTTGCCGCGCGGGTCGAGTTCCGGCGGGCCCTGCTCGCCGCCAATGCCGATCAGCTCTTCGGCTTCCTGATAAAACGGATCGAGTTCCTCGTAGCTGATAGGCCAGTCCGTACCCACGCCACAGGCGGAGCGCTGGCGGAAATCCTCCGGTGAAAACCGCGGCGTCACACCACCCCAGTGCATGGCCATACCGCCCACGCACTGCGTGGGGCTCTGCATGCCATCAACGTACATGCCGTCGATGTGGTCCTTGGGCCAGGGGCTCTCGCCGTAATCGAGGTTGCGCTGGCGCAGCCGCGCGAACTCCAGCGGCCCGGGCTGCTCGGCGCCGGCCTCGAGCACCACGATGTTGCGCTTGCCATCGCGCACCAGGCGCTCGGCCACCATGGCAGCCGAAATGCCCGAGCCGATGATGCAGACATCGCACTCCACCACGCGCGCGCTCATACCAGATCCTCCGGACGCAGCGCGCGCGGCGCGTGGGGAAGGTCCTCCAGCGGACGGCACATGGCCTTGCCGATGGCCGCGCGGTAGCAAAGATCCGTGCCCTGCGGCGACTGGAAGAAATGCGTCATCAGCCCTAGCGCCACGTGCTGCGCATCGATGGGTAGCGGGAGATCGGGGCCCTTAACGGCCTCAAAGGCCTGCGCCAGCAGCGCCTGGCGCGCGGGCACCTCCAGCGTCGCGAAACCGCCCGGCGCCTGCGCGCGCGCCGCGGCATCCAGCGCCTGCAGCTGCCCCTGCCACGCGGCGAGCGGCGAGGCCGGCAGCTGGCTCACCGGCGCGGCGGGATACGGATGGTTCAGCTCGGCGCCGGGCACATAGCCCGCGATCCACACACTGAAACGCCGCAGCGCCGCCGCCCTGCCCGGCTCTCCCAGCTCCGAGGGCAGCACCGCAGCGCCCAGCGCATCGAGCAAGGCTGCATCGAAAGGCGCGGTGGCATCCGTGGCAATGATGCCGCCGGCCGCCGAGGCCGGCAGCACCCGCGACAGCCCCAGCATGGCGCCGAGGCGCAGGGCAAAACCAACAAACGAACGTCTGGGAAAAGACGGCATGGGATATGTCCGGAGCGGGATATGCGAGGACTGTAGCGGCTGCGAAGGATCAGGCCAAGCACAGCATGCAGGTCGCGCGCATGGCGCGCTCCTACAGCAGACGACGCGCGCGTTCCCGAGTAGGAGCGGGCCATGCCCGCGATCAGCCGATTCTGTCAGCGCACCACCCATATCGCGCGCATGGCGCGCTCCTACAACACACAACGCGCGTTCCCGAGTAGGAGCGGGCCATGCCCGCGATCAACCGATTCTGCCAGCGCACCACCCATATCGCGCGCATGGCGCGCTCCTACAGCAGACGACGCGCGCGCTCCCGAGTAGGAGCGGGCCATGCCCGCGACCAGCCGATTCTGCCAGCGCACCACCCATATCGCGCGCATAGCGCGCTCCTACAGCAGGCGACGCGCGCCTTCCCGGGTACGAGCGGGCCATGCCCGCGACCAGCCGATTCTGCCAGCGCACCACCCATATCGCGCGCATGGCGCGCTCCTACAGCAGGCGACGCGCGGGTTCCCGGGTACGAGCGGGCCATGCCCGCGACCAGCCTTTATTACGCGCCGCGCCCACGCCCGCTACCTGCATCTGGCGCCGCCGATGTGTCCGGTCCACCGGATGGAGATGGAAGGACTGGGCATTTGGTGATCATGATCAGACCCCGTCACCACGGCGCCCCGGGCTAGAATGGCAGCTCCTCCACCCTCTGCCGGATACACCGGCCAGGACCCGGACCGTGATACGAATTACCGAATTGCCGCTGCCGCTCGACTACCCGCCCGAGGCGCTGCGCCAGGCCATCGTGAAACGCCTGGCCATTGCCGAGGACAAACTCCTCGACTTCACCCTCTTCAAACGCAGCTACGACGCGCGCAAGAAAAACACCGGCATCTTCTTTGTCTGCATCGTCGATGTCAGCGTGCGCGATGAAGCTGCCGTACTGCGGCGCTTTGCAGACGACCGCCACATCGGCCCCGCACCGGATACGGCCTATCACACCGTGGCGCAGGCGCCGGCACAGCTGAAAGAACGGCCGATCATCGTGGGCTTCGGCCCCTGCGGGCTGTTCGCGGCGCTCCTGCTGGCGCAAATGGGCTTCAAGCCGATCGTACTGGAGCGCGGTCGCGATGTGCGCCGCCGCACCCGCGACACCTGGGCGCTGTGGCGCAAGAACACGCTCATTCCGGAATCAAATGTGCAGTTCGGCGAGGGTGGCGCCGGCCTGTTTTCCGACGGCAAGCTCTACAGCCAGATCAAGGACCCGAAGTTCTACGGCCGCAAAGTGATGCACGAGTTCGTGCGCGCTGGCGCACCGCCGGAAATCCTCCACGTGAGCAAGCCGCACATCGGCACCTTCCGGCTCACCGGCGTGGTGGCCGCGATGCGCGAGGAAATCATCGCGCTGGGCGGCGAAGTGCGCTTCGAAAGGAAGGTAACTGATCTGCTGATCGAGCAGGGCGAGGTGGCGGGCGTGGCGCTCGAGGGCGGCGAGATCCTGCACAGCCGCCACGTGGTGCTGGCGCTGGGGCACAGCTCTCGCGACACGCTGCGCATGCTCGAACGAAGAGGCGTGTTCCTGGAGGCAAAGCCCTTTGCGATCGGCTTCCGGATCGAGCATCCGCAATCGCTTATCGATACCGCGCGCCTTGGCCGTTTTGCCGGGCACCCTGAACTCGGCGCCGCTGACTACAAACTCGTGCACCACGCACGCAACGGCCGCGCGGTTTACAGTTTTTGCATGTGCCCGGGCGGCACGGTGGTTGCGGCCACCTCCGAGCCTGGGCGCGTGGTCACCAATGGCATGAGCCAGTACTCGCGCACCGAGCGCAATGCCAATGCCGGCATCGTGGTGGGCATCAACCCCGAAGAAGACTTCCCGGGCGGGCCACTCGCCGGCATCGCCTTGCAGGAACAGCTGGAATCTACGGCCTATGTGCTGGGCGGCAGCAACTACTGCGCCCCCGGCCAACTGGTGGGTGACTTCCTGCGCGGCGTGCGCTCCACGCAGCTCGGTGATGTGATGCCCTCGTACACGCCGGGCGTGCTGCTTGGTGATCTGTCGGAGGCACTGCCGGCTTACGCCATCGAGGCCATCCGCGAGGCCTTGTCCGCCTTCGGCAAACAGATCCGCGGCTTTGACAGCGCAGATGCAGTGCTCACCGGCATCGAGAGCCGCACCTCCTCGCCGGTGCGCATCACACGCGATGCGGAATCCTTGCAGAGCCTAAACGTGCGTGGCCTCTACCCCTGCGGCGAAGGGGCGGGTTACGCGGGCGGGATACTCTCGGCCGGGGTTGACGGGATCAAGGTGGCGGAGGCGGTGGCGCGGGGGCTTTGCTGACAGCCAAGGCAAGCCTCACTCACGACGCAGCAGCAGGCCACACCGATCGCGAATTCACCATGGCCATCCAGGCCGGGAAGGGCCGGCATCCGACCCTGACGAATTGGGTGTAAATGGGTGTAGCAATGGGTGTCGCATAGAACTACCACCGACAGTTGCACCACTCTGCTTCGGTGCAGCAAAAGGGCACCTGGCACCGCGGCAACTTCAAAACCGACTCGAATATCGTTGGCGCCCTCGAAGAGACGGGCGCGCGTGAATGGTGCTGGCGACCGCTAGCCGGCCTGATCACGCCGTACCGAGTCTCATCTGGTGAGGCTCACCCCGCGAATACTGCCGCCCGACACAACGCCGGAGCGCAGACATGCCGAGCCACACCTCACCCACCCGAGAGAACTGGCTGCTGACGGGCGTGGACCGCCTGCGGCCTCTCTTCCGCGCGCAGGGGCACGAAGTACCCGAGGTGAAGGTCTCGGTAGGCTGGCCTGCCACCGGCCAGCGCAGCCGCACTATCGGAGAGTGCTGGCCTTCGAAAAGTTCGGGTGACGGGCTGAACCAGATTTTCATCGTGCCGAGCCTCAGCAGCCCCGTCGAGGTGCTGGACGTGCTGACGCACGAACTGGTGCACGCCGTGGACGACTGCAAGCACGGTCACGGCAAGGAGTTCAAGGCGATTGCGCTCAGCGTGGGGCTGCAGGGAAAGATGCGGTATGCGAGCGCAGGCGATGCGCTCAAAGAGCGGCTCACGCGCATAGCCGCAGACATCGGGCCCTTTCCCCACGGCACGCTCGCCCGCAAACCCCCTCGGCCGCGCCCCGCAGACCCGCCGCGTGCGCGCTGCGGCACCTGCGGGTATCAGCTGTCGATCCCGAAGCGCTATCTGCAGTACGGGCCGCCGATGTGCCCGGTGCATCGGGTGGAGATGGAGGAGGTGGGAGGGTGGTGATCCACCGAGCCTGCCCCAGGCAAGCACGCAAACACTGACCTCCGAATCACCTTTTTTGGCTTCACTCACCGCAACGCGAAGGGGCAACAAACACCATGAGTAGACGAACCCGCCTCGACATCATTCCTCCGGACTACACCCAGAGACACGCCGGTCGTGTCGTGACGAACGTTTTCGACTATGTGGCAGACCGAACGCTGTATCTGAACGAGACACTGCCCAACATCACATCCCTGCGGGACATACAGCGTTTCACCGAAAAGGCCCTGAAACACCTCGTCATAGGCGTGAACGACGGCATTGAGAAAAACCTCCTTTGGCAGTGCCGGTTTCTCGGAGGCATGGACAGGCGGCTCTTTACGTATCAACTCGACGTCAGGCGTGACGGGCGCGGAGGCGCGACTATCACGCTCGCAGCGCTACAGGGTCGTGTCACACATCACGCCGGGACACGACTGCTGCAGCACCACAAACCGGAAGCAATGAAAGACCTTCTTGAACACCTACGCTACGCAAGCGCGTTCGCGAATGAGGCTTCTCTCAGCAAAGCCAAGGGTGCGGTGACGGATGCACGTGGGGACCAGTACCGCTTCAAATACGACCGAGAAGATGGATCGATACTCGCAACGTTCATAGCGGAATCTTCAGTTCATCTCTCGGTGCCACGCCCTGAACCAAAAGCCTCGATTCCGGGTCGAACCGGGCGCGAGGAAGCGATCGAAAAAGCGGCACGTTCACGCAGACCCGAGCCTGTCGAGCCTTTGGACGCCCCAACGACAGGGCACATCGATGTTACCGCTTCGACGCCTAAGCTCGAACAGCGTCCCCGTGCCGTAACGTGTGCGCGGAGAAAGAGAGAGATACCCGTCACTTACCGCAGAAAACGCGCTTATCGTTCCGATTCATCTGATGCCTCGGTTCAACCTGTATGCCTCAGAGGCCAGCCGTCACCATCTTCCGAGGTCTACTGCTGACAAGCAGCAGCCTTCAGACCATCAGAATTGAGTCAGCGATCAGGATCCAGGGGAGATACTCCTGACGAGATCAATCGGGCGTACGTTTCGTCCATCCTCTCATCAGGCGGCACAAATATCACCGTCCCATCCCGTCCGCGCGTGAGCAGCACCCGATACACATTCTTCCGGACGGCAAGCGGGTCGCGCAGCGGGCTTCTGGTGCCGCCGGAGTATCGAATCGTCCAACCTGTCTCGGTCCACAGCAGGTCAGATCCCCAAGCCAGCAACGCGCAGTCCAGTTCAAGCCCCTGCGAGGCGAATTCGGTGGCCACGGTCTGCAGCGCGCAGCAGGAATCCTCGCTACCCGGTTTCGAGTTGTACCAGGCTCCTACCTTCAACCGCTTGGTGGTCTGGAAGGTATTGTCGACACCGAACCCCGGCAGCCACTTGTCTTTGGAAGACGCAAGCATTCCGTAGCGCGCCTCTCGGGCCCCCTCATAGCGCTCGTGCAAATAGGCTTTCGCGACAGAGAGATCACGCGTAACGAGAAACCGATGTCCACCCGCGAACAACTCGTCACCCAAGGGCGAGAGCGAGGCCGCAGGGGCTCTTCCCAGTAGCCCTGCGACCCATTGATGGACTTTGGGCGTGAGGTGGAAGCGGATTTCGGTATCGAGGCTGAGCGTACGATCTGAATCGATAGCGGCACCGCAATTGCCGAAGTGCTCCAACAGGGCCGGCGCGGCATGGACCATCCACCTGTCACGCTCTCTGGCCTTCGACACCGCTTGCGCCCACAGGGGTACGCCAACTTCCTCGCCGACGTGGATAGCCTGTCCATCACCGATCAATGCAACGAGCACCGACCACTCCGGGATTCGCTCGCAGAACTCGATCAGATGCTCAGGCTCGGATTGTCCCAAGGGAGTTTTGTGGACCTCAGCTACACGCTCGCGGTCGTGGGCGCGCTGAGCCTCGTCGAAAACGATCAAATGCTCCGGGGGAACGGCGCGCTGACGGGCTCCGTACTGCTTCACGTACTTTTTGATGTCCTGCACGAAGGTGCGCCCTCCGCCGCCTCCTTCGCTCAATGCATCTTGCAGCACCGCCACCAACGGACCGTTTCCTGACAGGTACACCGCAGCGGCAGCAGGCTTGAGTCCTCCCCTCTGCAGGGCGAGATCGTCTAGCCACCCCGCATGCACGAGTTGCAGCCCCACCAATGTCTTGCCTGAGCCGGGAACGCCGCTCAGCAGTACCAACCGTCGCGTTCTGGTGCGAGCCGCCTCATGTGCAATGGCGGTGATAGCTTCGAGAGCTGGCTCAGTCGCAGCGCGTGCGCGCTTGATCAGGGGCAATGGCCGCTTGTGAAACAGCTCCCGCGCCGCCGAGACGATCGTGGGTAAGGGCGCATAGGCATCGGGCTTGAGAAACGCGTCGGCCGACACCGCAGGTGAGTCCGACTGTGCCAACCGAAAAAGAAGGGCGTCCAGCCCCGCCGGACCAACGTGGTGAACGCGGTCCACAAGGGTGGGTGTCGAAGGTCCTCCCCGGGTAACGAGCACGGGCTGCACATCATTGCCAGCGCACGCACTGTGGTAAGCGGCCAGATCCCGCGCGTACCCCCAGGCCTGGTCCAGCGCTCCGCGACTCGGGTGCAAAGCCCCCTTAAGCTCCAGCACAACGACGCACCCTCGTTGCAGAACGATCACGTCGGGGCGACGGAAATCCCTCGGCAACTCGTATTCGAGGATGGCTGTGTATTCCCGGGCCTGATGGTCACGTGCCTCCAGTTCCCGACATTCATTCTGAAGCCAGGGAATGGACGCGTCCCACGCCTTGATCTGCTCGGGCGAGGCATCCCGCACAAAGCCCTGCAGACTGGCCCGAATAATCCGGGGTTCGGACCCCGAAAAAGTAGGAAGATCGGATGTCCATCCGCACCCGTCGTAAGGCGGTGCTCGTTCCATGACGCCTCCAGCCCGAAGATGTTTAACGCTCGAAACGTACCTGGTTCAGGCGCTCAGCACCAGGGCATACCACCCCGAAGCATGGGCTAGGAAGGCACGATCATCTCCCGTCGCATGAAGTGTGGTGTCGAAGTAGAGCGCGTTGCCCTCTTGGGCCGACGAGGACGTAACCGATGTTGGAGCGTGTCGAGAGGAAAGTTTCTCGTATAGCATGGCACGCGACGAGCAATGGTCTTTGGCAAAGGCCAGTTTCGCAGCACGTAGTAATCGGGACTCGAACGGAGGCCATCATGAATTGGCGAGACCATATCGTTTCTGACCCCGAGGTGCTGGCAGGCAAGCCGGTGATCAAGGGCACGCGCGTATCGGTGCAACTCGTTCTGGAGCGACTCGCCGACGGCTGGTCCGAACAGGACCTTTATCGCTCCTATCCAAACTTGTCGCCAGCGGCCCTGCACGCAGTGTTTGCATTCGCGTCTGACGTGCTACGGGATGAGGATTACGTGGCGTGAGGCATGGCCGCGGCATGAAGCCCCGCCTTCTGGCCAACGAAAATGTACCGGCACCGCGCGGTGCCCCCGAGCCTCAACACCACGCCTTGCGCCCCGTGAACCACACCGCCCCGAGCACCGCCGCGAGCCCGCAGAGCACGAGCAGGAGGCGAAGCATCACGTAGTAGATGGCGTAGAGCGCCACCCCCGAAAGCACGATCAGCACGAAACCCAGAATCAGGTGATTCCAAACGGGAATCCGCGTGCTGTGCCCTGCATCCCGGAGCGCGAAACCTGTCTCGACGGGTGGTATTGAAATAACGATAGCCTGTCGACCGAAAGGCAGGAATCCGAAGAGAGTGAGGGACACCCAATGAGTGCCAGCGGTCCAGGTGCGAGGGAACTGAGGCGCATCAATAAACGTGAAGGAAACCAGCGGATGTGACACGTACTGCAGTAACCGCGTGGTCATGACCTGCGACACCGCCTGATCCAACGTGCAAGGCAGGCGGGTCGAGATGTCGAGCCTCATCTAACTCCCCGCCCCGCACCGTGCCCTTGGGAGCCCGGTTGGGAGAATGCTCAGCTACCGCAGTGTTATGCCGGAAGGAATTCAAGGATTTCATCCCCGTTGGCGTCGAACTCCCCGGTTGAGCGCCAACCGAGGTGACGATAAAAACCAAACGACCGGCTCGCGGGATCTGCAGAGCAACCGAGAAACAGCCTGCGATGCCCTTGCCTGAACAAAAAGCTGGATACCTTGCTCAACAGCGTCCTCCCGACGCCTTTGTCTTCATGCTTCGGCAGCAGGGCAAGAACCACAATCTCTCCGGTGTGCCGCTCGCCGAAGCAGTATCCGATGATGCGTCCTTCAAAGATGCATACGACGCCAGGCAATGAGCCGTCTTGCACCGATTCCGACCACGATGCTTCCGTGATTCCCATTGATGCGAGGCGCTCTGCAGAGATCGCGTTCTCCCGGGTAACGCCCCGGATTTCGATGCATTCCGCCACGTCGGCAGGGCCGGCGATGCGATACTCGAACTGGCTGTGCATGATGAGAGTGGTTCCGTCTTTACTGGCCTACATCCGACAACACCGGCTCGTATTTGCGCCGTGGTGCGCCGTGGTGCGCCGCTCTACTTCCCGCGCTCGCTGATCACGAGGCACACTTCGTTGAAGGCAAAGGGTTCAGCTGCCGTCAGACGCAGCGCGTAGATGGTCTCCGTGTGATTTGGGGTACAGGCTTTCGCGACCGAGGCCGGTATCCCGGGCAAGCTGACTCATTCCTTGTGCCCGCGCTATGACACCGAGCGCATGCGCGATGAAGGCAGGATCGTCACCCGCCTCCTCAAGTACTGCATCGAAGTGCGCAGCAACATCTTCCTCGGTCGTCAGGTGCTCAGCGGAGTCCCATTTGCGCAGTTTGGCTTTTGCCACGTTCATTGCTCCCATTCTTTTGCGCGCTTTTGGCTGCCCACAGCGAGTGCGCCACACCCGGCGTGAAGCCTCAGGTCAGTAGGCGCGGTGACCGTGGTGGCTCGGTATCGCTCAGGATACATGCAAAGAATGGCTCTTACAGGCGCGCACCTGTTGATGCCGGAGCGTGTCGAGGGGCGGCTTCTCATATAGGATGGACCTCATGTCGCGATCGTTCTGTGCCGGAAGCCGGTTTCGCGGGACTTGGAAGATTGAGATTCCAATGGAGGCCACCATGAATTGGCCATCGCCGAGTCGAACCCGGGCTTGTCGGACGGCGCCGTGCTCGATTAGACGGTTGCTGATACGCGGTGGATCATTACATTCGATCGGGACTACGGCGAGTTGATCTACGCGAGGGGTATGCCGCACCACCCACGCGGGTGCTCATTCGAATACCGGCGCCCCGCTTCCTGCGCAGTCCGTGTGCCACGCCACGCGCAGCACTTCGCTCTTGATCTGTGCATGCAACTCAGGGTTGACGCCCTGCAGCCGGGTCGGCTCTGTGGCGCGGGCCAATTCCTTGCCGCTATAGTCCGAGCGGCGCGTCCGTCAGGCACCGAGCCCGCGGAGGGCGCCGCCAGCGGGTCGCGGCACGTCAGTCAATCCGAAATCAGGGAGCCCCGCATGTCCAGTCCGATCACTGCCCGGCGCGTCAGTCACCAGTCGGCGGGCAACTTCAACCCGGCGAAGGTCGACATGGATCGACTGCGAGCCTACCGCTACGGGCGCGTCCAGGAACAACTGCGCGCGAGCGACTGTGCGGCGGTGCTGCTGAATGATCCGGTCAACATCCGCTATGCGACCGACACGCGCAACATGACGGTCTGGCTTTTGCACAATCCCGGACGCTACTGCCTGGTGCCTGCGGAAGGTCCGGCCGTCCTGTTCGACTATCCGAACAGAAACTGCCTCGCGATCCCGCCCCGGATTCCGGAGATATCCGAGGTGCGTTTGGCTACCTCTTACAGCTTCCAGTTCGTGGCTGAACATGCAGAACCCGTGTGTCGCCAGTGGGCCCGGGAGATCCGCGATCTGGTGAGTTCGCTCATGGGCTCGAGCGCAAAACGACTGGCGATAGACCGTGCCGATCACGAAGGCGTGGATGCGCTGCGCGCGCAGGGTTTCACTCTGGTCGAGGGGCAGCGCCTGCTCGAACTGGCGCGCTCGGTGAAGAGCCCCGAGGAAATCGCCTGCATGCGCCATTCTCTGGCCGTCTGTGACATCGGCATCCAGCGGATGCGCGATGCGCTGCGACCCGGCATCACCGAGACGGCGCTGTGGGCGGAGTTGCACCACGCCAATATCACCCACGGAGGCGAGTGGATCGAGACGCGCTTGCTCAGTTCGGGTCCACGCACCAACCCGTGGTTTCAGGAGGCCTCTGATCGGGTGATCGAGGCGGGCGACCTCGTCAGCTTCGACACCGACCTGGTGGGGCCTTACGGCTACTGCAGCGACGTCAGCAGGACATTTCTCTGCGGCGAGAGCCGCGCAACCGGGCAGCAGAAAAGCCTCTATGCACTGGCGGTCGAGCAGGTTCAACACAACTGCAGCCTGCTGCGTCCGGGTCTCATTTTCCGGGACTACACGCGGGCCGCGTGGCCCATCCCGGCCCGCTTCGATACGCTGAACTACGGCTGTGTAGCCCATGGTGTCGGCATGATCGACGAGTGGCCCGGGATCGGGCTCGATCTATCGGATCCATTCCTGATGGACGGGGTGTTCGAGCCCGGGATGACGATCTGCGTCGAGAGCTACATCGGCGAGCCCGGAGGATCGGAGGGCGTCAAATTCGAGGAGCAGGTGCTGATCACCGAGACCGGTTACGAGATTCTCAGCAAGTTTCCGCTCGAACAGAAACTGCAGTGACCGGGTCGCCGCGCTCGGTGCGGAACGCAAATGGCTCGCACGCCAGCGTCGAGAAGAGGCTCTCCACCATGGGGTTTTCATACGCATCACCGCAGGAGCCCATCAATCCCCAGGCCCGCGGCTGGGCAGCCCGACATCCAGATTCACGAGCGTCACGGCAATACCCAGCTGGTAACCCACGTGGCGCTGGCATTTGATGCAGTCCCGTGCGCCGGCATGCTGGCGCAGCTTGCGGCGCAGGCGGCTCACCGCCACCTCGATCCGCGCCTTGTTCACGGCCTCGGACTGCTCGGGGTCACCCACCTGCCAGACCAATGCCGAGTGCTCGATGCAGTGCCCGTGCAGCGCCAGCACCTTGAGCAGACGCGCCTCGGTGCCGGTGAGCGCGATCTGTCCACCGGCCGGGGTCATGAGAACCATCAGCGCCATGTCGAGCTGCCACTGTTCCACGTACTTCGGCGGCGCGAGGCGTGCAAACAGGTTCCGGATCACCGCCGACAGCTCGTCGGGGCGGGTGGGTTTGGTCAGGTACACATCGGCGCCGCTCAGATAGCCCTCTAGCCGCTCCCTGCTGCGCACCCGCCCGGTGAGGATGATCACACCGAGGCCCGGCAGCGCGCGGCGGATGCGCCGGGTGATGCTCAGGCCATCTTCCTGCGCCATGTTCAGGTCCAGCACCACGATGTCGGCCAGTTGCTGCTCGAGCGCGCGGTTCAAGTCCTCACCGCTGTCCACGCCGCGGGCCGAGAAGCCCTCCTCGCTCAGGTAATGCACCAGTTCCTCGCGCAGCCGCTCGTTATCCTCCACGAGGATAACGGAGGGCACTTCAGACGTTGCTGTGTTCATGCGCTCTCCAGCCACAGGTCAAAGCACACCCTGGCGTCGTCGGCGCTGCAGAGGATATCGGTGCCCATGGCACCTGCGGTTTGCTGCGACAGCCACAGTCCGAGTCCGGCACCCGATATCCGGCGCGCCCCCTCCGAGCGGTAATATCGCGCAAACACCTTGAGTGGATCGGGCACCCCTGCCACGCCGATCTCATTGCTCACCCGGATCCTTAGCCCGGAGCAGCCTTGCCTCTCAGCGGGCTCGATCTCGACGCGCACTGCCCCACCGGGCGGCGAATACTTGCGCGCATTGCCCAGCAGGTTCAGCAGGATCACGCGCGCGCCGAGGTAGTCGATCTTGACCAGCAGGTTCGGGTCGCCGCTGACCACAATGGTGTCGTCGTCCAGGCTTTCCCTGAGGTCTGCCAACAGGTCTGCGAGCGAGAAGTATTGGGTGTGGAGCTGAAGGCCGTCCTGCTCGAGCTGGTCGACCTGCACATAGCGCTCCACCAGCGCGTTCAGGTCATCGACTGAATGCTGGATGCTCTGGATGCGCTTGCTGTGCGCCTCGTTGTCGCTGGCTCCGCGATTCAAGGATGCCGCCGCTGACTGGATAGTCGACAGCGGCGTCTTGATCTCGTGCATCAGCGTGGTGACCAGCCGTTCCTGCAGGCTGCGCCGCTCGCTGGCCAACGCGGCCTCTTCACGGGCTGATTTCTCCCCTGCCACCGCGAGGCCTGTCCGCTCGCGCCGCTCCAGCTCCAGCATCCCGATGATCAGGCAAAAGACCAAGGGGCTCACGAGTGTGCGCCACGCAAACAGCTCCAGCGCCCAGTCATTGGGCTGCATCCAGCCGAGCTGTTGCAGACAGACTCGCAGCGCGGCCAGGCTGATCACAAACGTTACTGTACGGATGAACCAGTTCCGTGGGCCGATCACGCGCGGCGCCCAGAGGCACAGCGGGCAGTGCAACAGCCAGCCGGCCAGCATCAAGATGAAAGCCAGCCGGTGGATCGCCTGAAGATCGGCCACGAACGCGGCCATCATCAACGTCAGCAGCACGGCGCCAAGCGCAGTCGTCACGCAGCGCCCCCAGCGCGGCATATGACTCTTGGCCAGGATGAAATAGATCATCAGGTAGCCACCCGTCATGTTCATCATCGAGCTCAGATACAGGGCCCTTCCACGGTTCAGCACCGCATCGACAGGCGCGAAATCGTGCAAGTGACCGAACATCTGCGCATAAACGAGAATGGAGCCCAGCAGGGAGGCGAGCCCTGCCAGCACCATGGGCTCACGCCCGATCGCGAGCACCATCAGCCCGACCAACATGATCGACAGCGTGCAGCCCAGCACCAAACCAAGGAATACGCTGCGATCGGCCTCGGACTTGGCAGCATCGGGCTCGGTGGCGACCTCCGCCAAGACGATCATGGCGCCGATCGCGCGGATCCGCAGGTAGCGAACCTGCGCGCCGGGTGTCGTGTCCACCCATTCGTGCCGCCACAGGCGCGGCGGGTGCAGTTCGATGCCGGGCAGGGAGGCGGCCCCCACCGCGCTGGCGGAGAAAAGCATCACCTCAGCCAGCGTGGCAGGCTTCACGCTCAGGATCAGCGGCAGGTCTGTCACGGGTTGGTTGACGGTCAGCCGCACCCACAACGTAGAGCGGGTGAAGCCACGGCTGATGACCTTGCTAGCGGGCGTAAAGGGCATGCGCTGCACCTCTTCGAAGCCCATGAGACCGCTCGCATCCTCGAAATACGCGCGCTCGACAACCAGATCTGTGGCCGCCGCCGGTCCCGACGCAAGGCCCAGGATCCCGCTCAGTAGCAACACGACATGCAAGGACAGTCTCATCGCGCAATGGTAGACGCTCATCGCGCGCGAGCGCAGCCGGTAGGCGATCGGCACTTCCTGCCGTGGTGCGTCAGCGACACGAAGCAGCCAGAAACTCGCCTCGCCACGGAGCCGGCGCTTACAGCAACTTCATGTAGGCGACCATGTCCTGCTCGTCCCGGGGCGTCAGCGCGATGAACCCGTCACTGCGCTCCAGGAACATCGCCATGTAATGCGCAGCGACGTCCTCCAGTGTCTTCGCGGAGTTGTCATGGAAGTACGGCGCCGTCTTGCGGATACCCCACAGCGCAGAGATCTTGAACGCGCCGATTTCCCCGAACAGCAGGTCCTGTTTGTCGATATCGCCGTCGTGGTCGATATCGAAGTTGCCGGAGATGAGCGCACGGCCCAGGTCCGGGCTGTCTACTCGTATCGTCTTTGTCGTTCCATCGGGCGTGTGGTCCGGATATCTGCCATCGATCGTGACGATGAAGCTTTGGACCGGGTTCAGCCCCGCGTTGGCCTCCGAGACCCCGATGTTTGAAAAGCGTTCCCCCGCCGCAATGACCCTGTCCGCCGGTGCCGTGAACGCTTCCGCAAACTCGTTGGTCTGATTGAGCAGCGGACCACTGTGGCAGTGCCCGCAGAGCCCACGCTTGATGTCCTCGGCGGGGTTCTGGCTATCAGGGCCAGGGGGCGGAACACTCTCGAAGAAGCGCCGTCCACGTTTCTCGGACGCGGTCCTGCCTTGAGGCAAGACGGGCTCAGGGCCGCGCTGGAGGGCAAAGCGGCGGAGCACCGGCGAGCTGAAGAACGCATTGGTCTTCTCGTACGCCACAATGGCTGCGAGTTCCTCAGGCAAGGGCTCCCTGCCTTGCGCGTGATCGAGGATGGCGCCCCTGGCCTGCGACTCCAGCGTGGGGTTCCGCCCGTCCAACATCAGCACGGGGTCGAGTGCGGGCGTGTTGAGCGTGGTCGGAATACCCCGTCGGACAACGACGACTCTTTCGTCTTGCGAAATACCTCCTGTGCTGTCCAAGAGCCAGACAGTCGGCGGCAGCGGGATCTCCATGAGAATGGTCGCGTCACGGAGCATCCTGCTGACGCCGTTACCGTGGCCGTCATCACTGCCGTCAAGCAGAAACAGTGGGTCTGCCTCGTTGTTCAGAAACCGCTGCAGAGCATCAGCCGGAGACACCGTGCCGCTGGCCTTGCTGTGGCAGGTGCTGCAGGTTCGTCCATTGCCGCCGAATGTCTCCGTGTCGAAAAGGCGGTCGCCCTGCAGCGCATGACCGGGCGGAGCGCCAGCTCCCTGCGCGGGCTGACCCGATCCGGCGCTGGCTCCCTGAGCGACCATTACCATGCCGATACCGACGCCTGCTGCGAGCAACAATAACTTTCTCATCACGCCCCCTTATGAGTCCGCTGTACGAAAAAACGCACCGCTCCACTGAATCGATTCCGCAGGGATCGCTCGCATGGCCTCGGGCCCGCGTCTCAGTCAGGTCCGGCGTGCTCCCCGCATAATCCCCGCCAGTTCCGGTCTAGATAAAGAAACCGGGGCGCGGCGAGCTTCCAGGTTTCTGCCTCGACAGGATCTCTGAACAACTTGACCACACTTGTCAGCTCGAAGCTTGCCGAACCTTGCGACCGGACCGGAGCGCTCGACAGTTGTAAGCTTCGGCAAGCTTCGGCAAGCTTCGGCAAGCTTCGGACGGCGCGGACTGTTAACCGTGGCCGTCGAGGTTGCACCCGTCCATAGCCACCCTGGCTTTGCTGCGGCTCTGAGACGCTCTTGCAGGGGGATCGACGCGTGGGAAAAACGGACGCCGGCTCGCTTGCCACTCCCGCACCGGTCAAGACGGTGGGCAGTTTCTGGCCCTATGCAACAACGCTTTTCGACTATATCCATCGGGCGATGCCTTACTGGGCCTCGGGCTCCCTGAGCGTTGACGACACCTATGCAGTGTCGGCCTATATCCTCCACCTGAACGGCATCCTGCCTCCCGATGCGGTGCTCGACCAGCACTCCCTGCCACAGGTGAAGATGCCCAATCGCGAGGGCTTTTTTGTCGACAAGGAGTTCAGGCGTTTCGTCAATGCGGGACGGTGATGGGGCTCCCAGAACTGGAAACCGCGACCTGCCGATCATGAGCAGGCAGGCCGCCTGAGATTCTCGACGCCCCGGCCTCCTTCCCACGCACACGGCCGCTTTGACGGGCAATCGACGTTTCGATTCTTCTCGCCCGTCTGGCATATTGCCGCTGACGCCCCAACACCGGGCCACGACCACCGCACTCAAGGAACCCTCCATGCACCGCGTAATCCTCTGGGGCACCGGCTTCGTCGGCAAAGCCGTGCTCAAAAGCCTTGTCGGTCATCCCGCCTTCGAGATCGCCGGCGTGCTGGTGCACGACCCCGCAAAGGACGGGCTCGACGTGGGCGACATCGTGGGCATGCCGCGCACGGGCGTGATCGCCTCGTGCAACGTGGCAGAAGTGCTCTCGCGGCAGGCCGATGCCGTGGCCTACTTCGGCCCGAACATGATGCACGCCGAAGCCAACATGGCGAACATCGAGGCAGCGCTGCGCGCGGGCAAGAACGTGGTGGATACCAGCATGGGCATCTTCCACTACCCGCCGCTGATCCCGGCGGAATACAAAGAGCGCATCACGCGCGCCTGCGCGGCGGGCGGCACCAGCTTTCTGAGCAATGGCATCGATCCGGGCTTTGCCAATGATCTCTTCCCCATGACGCTTCTCGGCCTCTGCGGGCAGGTAAGCAGCGTGCGCACCACGGAGTTCATCGACGGCGGCAGCTACCCGGATCAGGCGAGCCTGCGCTTCATGGGGCTCTACTCACGCATGGACGAAACCCCGCCCCTGCTCGCCAACCCCGGCATGATGACGGGCATCTGGGGCGGGCCGCTCTACATGATCGCGCAGGCCGTGGGCGTGCAGATCGAACGCACGCAGGAGAATTACACCCGCTGGGCGGGCGATCGCGCGGTGGACTTCGCGCAGGGCCGCGTGCTGCCGGGCGAGGCCGCGGCGCACCGCATCGAGCTGCAGGGCATCGTGGGCGGCGAGCCGCGCATCATCATCGACCACATCCACCGCCTCTACCCCGATGCCGCGCCCGAGTGGCCGCGCCCGCGCATCGACGACACGCACGCCAACCGCGTCGAGATCATCGGTCGCCCCAGCATCCTGCAGGAAACCGTGCTCTCGGATGCCGACACGGGTGATGGCAACGGCGGCGGCTGTCTTGCCACCGGCATGCGCGTGTTGAACGCCATTCCCGCCGTGTGCGCGGCAGCGCCAGGCATTCTCTCGGCGCTCGATTTGCCAGTGATTCCGGGGCACGGGGTGATCAGGGCGGATGCGTTGGCGAGGGGAAAGTCCGGTTTATGAAAGGATCGTTCTGGGGGGATTACCTGAGAACCCAGTTACGCTTCATGGCTGCAGTAATTCGTCGATCAGGCAGCATGCCGGTGAACACGCTTTTCCAATTCCGGGCCAATCAGCCGCTGCGCTACCCGGAGGTCGTACTCCCCTTGCAGCCCCATCCAGGTTTGCGGCGACACCCCGAAGTACTTGCCGAGCCGCAGCGCGGTGTCGGCCGAAACACGCTTTTGGGGTTATGTCACACCTCAATGGTAGTCAACGATTTCGACGTCGAATGCCTCGCCGTCCGTCCAGCGAAAACAGATCCGCCACTGATCGTTGATACGAATACTGTATTGCCCTTTACGCTCGCCCTTGAGCACTACCGCTTTCGCAAAGATTACCGCTGCCTCATGCTCGATCCTCCCAATCGGTCCGGTCCACCGCGTACATCTCGAGGTAACTGTTCATCGCCTCGCCGATGGTGGCAAAGAAGCGGTCCTCGGCCAGGCGTGCGCCAGGATCAGCGCCGCAAATGTTGCGCGTCGGAACATCGATGCCGGCAGTGACAATAAAGCCCTCAGGCTCAGTGCCCGCTTTTCGTCTGCCATTGATCAGACCAGATTGCGAGTGAGCGCAAAAAGCAGACAAGTCCTGTTTGCAGAAAGCCATACCCATATTCACCCGGGATTTCCCACGAATTCCATGCCCGGATGCCGGTCAAGCCGCGAAATGCCGCTCCAGCCAAGGCAGGAGGATGGCGTTCACCTCGTCGGGCTTTTCTTGCTGCAACCAGTGGGCGGCATCAGCGATCACATGCATCTCGACCTGGGGCAGTCGGGCCTCCATCCCGTCGGTGGAGCCGCGGGCGATAAACCAATCGGCCTCGGCGGTGATCATGAGTGCCGGCTTGTCGATGGTGTAATCAACTCCCTGGGCCTCTGCGTAGGTTTTACGCAAGGCGCGATACCAGTTGAGCCCGCCCGTGAAGCCGCTGCGCTGGTAGACATCGACGTAAAACTGCAGCTCCTGTTCGCTGACTATCGGAGCGCCAAACAACTGAGGGCTGCCCACGAACACCCCGGCTGGAACGGCCTGTATGTCTTTCGGCGCTGCCTCGAACTGCTCCATGGTGTAGCCGCGGCCGCGCAGCATCGCCTTGAAGGTGTGCTTGATGTCCTTGCCAAGGATGGCCTCACCCACGCCGGGCTCCTGAAAGGTGCGCATGTAATGCTCGGGTCCGCGCACCTCGTCGAAAATTTCGAGCATGTCCTTGGGTCCATCCCACGCGAAATAGGGCGTGCACAGACTGCCAATGCCACGCACACGTTCGGGAGCGAAAACACCCGAGTACCACGCCGGCACCGAGCCCCAGTCGTGACCTATCCACACCGCCTGCTCGATCCCGAGCGCGTCGAGCAGCCCGGTGATATCGGCAACCAGATTCCTGATGCTGTAGGTTTGCGCGTCTGCGGGGGCATCGCTGCCACCATAGCCGCGTTGACTGGGGACGATCACCCGGAAACCGGCAGCGGCGATCACGTCAACCTGATGACGCCAGGAGAATGGATGCTCAGGAAAGCCATGCAGCAACAGCACTGCCGGGCCCTCACCCTGCTCGAAGTACTCCAGGGTGATCCCGTTGGTAGCGGCGGTTTTCGGGGCCGTAAAATCCATCGCTCATCCTCCTGATCTCGGGTCGGAGCCTGCACACTGATCGACAATTTCCGCGCACCCATGGGCTCCCATGGATGCCGAGGAATTCTGCTCGACTCGTTGAGCCACAGGGCGGTCACGCCTCATCGTATTCGGCGTGGGGTTCAATAGATGCTCGCGTTGAGAGATCAAACGTTTGAGCAACTGGGGAATGCTATGCTCGAACCCAGACTTCAGAGGGAGTCCATCATGCGTGTTGAATGTGCGGGAATACACATCAGCGCTGCCGTGCAGGCGTTGCTCGACAAGCAGGCACTGGCAGAATTGGTGCTCTGCTACTGCCGGGGCATCGATCGACGCGATTACGCGCTGGTGCGCAGCCTCTACCACGATGACGCCGTAGATGACCATGGCCACATGTTCTACGGCTCCGCAGACGATTACGTCGCATGGCTGCCCTCCATCCTGAACGGCTTCGAATGCACCGTGCACTCGCTGAGCAACATGCTGTTCCGTATCGACGGCGATCGGGCGGAAGGCGAGTTGTATGCCACCGCTTACCACCGCACGCCACCGTCGCCGTCACGCGAGATAGTGGTCGGAGGGCGTTACCTGGATCAATACACGCGTCGTGACGGCGTGTGGAAATTCCAGCACCGCTCGCTGGTACTTGACTGGTGCCGGGGATCGGAAGCGGATATTGCCGCTTATCAGAACTTGAGCGTCGGGGCCCCGACGAGCAGCGCCGGCGAAGCAGATCCGTCCTACCGGTTGCTGAAGCTGTTCGGGCGCACAAATTGAGCTAGCCCTCGTTCTTCCAGCACTCGTTGCAAGGTTTTTCGGCGGTCGACCCGCGGCGTATATTCGCAGCGCTACAGACTTATCTGGCTTGCTCTCAGCCCATGTCTGCCCGAAGGTCCACCAGTACCTGGTCAGCCGCGTCGATGCGAATAAACCCCATCCGCGGATACTCGAGATCGAGGATCACGTAGAACGCGCTCGACATGATCAGCGCATACACCAGCATATGCACCCGCTCACGGTGGGTCTTGCCCGACTGGTCGTAGCCGATCAACAGCCCGCCCAGCATGCTGAGCACCGCGAGCATCCCAAAAATGGCTACGGGTGGATGGTTCTGCGTGGCGACCAGTCGGGTGGTGGTGATGTCGATCATCTCGTTCAGCGCCGGCAACAGGAGTTTCGCGGCGTCAGGACCGGCACCGGGCTGCCCGGCGGCCGCGATCGCAGCGGACCATATTTCCTTTTGCAGCACCGCCGCGTGCCCAAGCTCTGCAGCCGCCCGCTCGGGCTCACTCACAAACCGGTAGGTGTCCAGCCGGGCATCCAGATAGCGCCGGAAGAGGTCCCGGATCCCCGCCTGCGACCCGGCGGGCAACAGATCCACCCGCAGATAGGCGGTGCCGATATAGTTGGCCTCCTCGGTGATGAGGTGACGGCGGTCTTCGAAGCGCGTTGCCGCACCCGAGAAGGTGAACGCAATCAGCAAACCGAGCAGGCCGAACACAGCCCCCTCGGCCGCCGTGCCGCCCTTGATCTCGACGCCAGGGTTGCGCGAGCGCTCGAGATCGCCGATGCGGCGGCCTATCTCGAGCATGAGCAGGATGCCAAGGAACAAGGCCACTGACAGCAAGGCGGTACCGAATACGGATTGCACGCGCGAAATCCTCGTGACATGGATAAACCGGCCGGATGCGGCACGGGTGCCGCAACTCACACTGTAGCCAACTCGGGGCTGCAATTTAAGCCGTGTACGAACCGGGTTGCCAAAGCTCGCGCGCTTCGCCCACGCGCGAGCCTCGAGGATTCGCCAGCGGTGGATCCGCTCGAATGCAGGCGCGCGGGGTGGGCGATGCCGAACTCGAGTTGCTCCGGCGCTGGTTGGAGGTCTGAGGACACGGTTCGCTGCGGTGCAACGCCCTGCTTCCTGCAAGGGCAAGAAGCGGAAACCGGCCCGTGTTTGGATGCGATGGTCCGTCATTACCGGAGCCCGCCATGCGCCGTCTTATCGCAAGGATTGCCGCCACACTCTTCGTCCTCGCCTGCGCTGAGGTGCCGGCAAAAGCGTGGGCCCACGGGGGCGACGCGATCCTTCCGGTGCGTCTTACCGTGACCGAATGGGCCTCCGCGCTGCAAGGGCGCGACAAAACTGCGATGGCGGCGCTGCTCAGCAAGGATTTTCCCGAGAAAACGCGTTACCTCGCCGCCTTGCCGCTCACCCCGATCATGCGCGTGGACCTCCACCACGCCACCCTGAACATCACCGGTGACACCGCGAGCTTCACGCCAGTGGTGACCTTCCCGCGGGTCAACATGGAAAACCCCGAGGCTTTCGCGCTGAGCCTGAAACACGAGGACGACGGCTGGAAGATAAGCGCCGTGGCGGCCAGCATGGACATTGCCGATGACCTGAAGATCAGGAACTCCGCGCTGCAGCACATCACCTTCGATGTGGCGGTGAAACTGAAAGACGCCGACACGCATGACCCTGTCCATGCCCGCGTGAGCGTGCGTGATGCCGCGGGTAATTACTGGCCGCCGCAGGGCCACGCCACGCGCATCGCGGAGGGTTGGCGGGAAGACGTTGGCGGTGATGTGCTCGTAGAGGGCAAGACCTTCGCGTATGTGAATCCCGGCTTCGTGCTGCAGTTGCCCGAAGGCAATTACGAGATGGATGTCTCACGCGGCCCCGAGTACGAGCCGCAGCATCTGGCATTCAGCGTGAAAGCAGGCAAGGTGCCCTCGCTCGATATCGCGCTGCAACGCTGGGTAAACATGGCGAAGCGCGGCTGGTATTCCGGTGACACGCACACCCATTTCCTGGGGCCGCGTTCCGCGAGTCTCGAGGCCTCGGGAGAAGATCTCAACGTGATCAACGTGCTGCTTTCTTCCGGCGGGAATTACTTCTCGAACATCGCCGATTTCACTGGCGGCCCGGATCCCGCCTCCGACGCCGACACCATTGTCTATATCACCGAGGAAACGCGCCATGATTTCCTCGGGCATGCGGTACTCCTGAACCTGCGGGAGCTCATCTACCCCTTCGGTTGGGGCGATCCGGACACCGGCGTCCATGGCGGGTATGACTTCCCCACCATGGCCCATCAGGCAGACGCTGCACACGCGCAAGGCGGACTGGTGGCGTGGGCGCACATGCCGTTTCCCAATGCAGAACTTCCCATCGACGTGGCGCTCGACAAGATAGACGCGGTCGAGACGATGGTCTTCGGCAACCCGATGCGCGAGCACCCCGCGTGGAACGCACGCGGCGACTGGACACCGCCCGCAGTCTCACCGCTCACGCTGTGGTACGCGCTGCTCAACACAGGCTTCAACCTGCCGGGCCTCGGCTCCACCGACAAAATGTGGAACTCCCAGATCGTGGGATCGGTACGCAGCTACGTGAAGGTAGAGGGCGAGCTTAGCTACCAGAAGTGGGTGGATGGCATCAAGGCGGGCCGCACATTCGTGTCTTCCAACGCGATGATCGATTTCAGCGTGGACGGGCAGTTTCCGGGCAGCACCATCGCGCGCAAGAGAGCCTCCGAGCTACCTTTCCGGGCAGTGGTGGATTCACGCTTCCCCGTGGAGCGCATCGAGGTGCTGGTGAACGGCAAGGTGGCCGCCACGCTGGAAAACCCGGGCGCGCTGAGACACCTCGAATTCGCAGGCAGTGTGAAAGCGGAAGCGAGCGCGTGGATCGCGGCGCGTACCTTCTCCAAACACGAGTTACCCTACCAGTACCACCTCACCGGCTCTCCCTCGATCGTTTATGCGCACGCGAGCCCGGTGTACGTGGAGATCGACGGCAAGCCGCGTCGCTCCGCGGAGGACGCGGCCTTTCTTGCAGAGATCTGTGACCGCACCATTGCCTGGGCGAAGACCACTGCGCACTACCAGAGCGAGTCGCAGAGGCGTGAAGTGGTGGCGCTGTACGAGAAGGCGCGTGCGGTGTATGCGGAGCAGGCAGGGAAGTAACGCTGATATCTCCCGCCAGAGCTGATCCGTGGCCTGCCTGCACAGGGGGCCGCGCCGGCGCGCTCGCGGTGGCAACGACCTTGCCCTGCACGACCAGCTCGAGTCGGTCGAGACGATCGAGACGATCGAGGTGGCGTGGTCGCGGACATGCACACGCGCTATCCCGCGGTAAGCGCGTGGATGATACTGGTGGAAGAACACACCGGCACGCGGGCTGCCCGCGGAGACTGAACCCCGCCTTCTTGAGCAGAGAAAACACCATGAGCAAAGTTCTTGTGACCGGAGCTACCGGTTTTATCGGCAATCATGTCACCCGGCTGTGCCTGGAACAGGGCGACGACGTGCGCGTGATGGTCATGCCCGGGGAGGACCGCTCCCCGCTGGCCGGCATGGAGGTGGAGTTCGTCGAGGGCAACCTGCTGGATCCGGATTCGCTGGCGAAAGCGGTCCGCGGCGTGAACAGGTTGTATCACCTCGCCGCGCTGTTCGCGGTGTGGACGAAAGACCCGGACCTCCACTACAAGATCAACGTGAACGGCACGCGCCAGATGATGCTCGCCGCGAAGGCGGCGGGCGTGGAAAAGATCGTCTACACCAGCAGCATCGCCGCCATCGGCACAGACGGAAGGGGGACGCCCTCAACGGAGGAAACCCCTTTCAACAGCTGGCATTTCGCCAGCCCGTACATCCTGTCCAAGTACATCGCCCACCTGGAAGTGAAAGGCATGGTGAAGGACGGGCTTCCGGCAACCATGGTCCTGCCCGCCCTGCCCTTCGGGCCAGGAGATCGTGCACCCACGCCCACGGGCAGCATGATCATCGGCACCCTGAAGGGGTCGATGAAAAACTACTGGGATGGCGGCGTCTGCCCGGTGGACGTGCGTGACGTGGCGGCCGGACACGTGCTGGCGATGGCCAAGGGCCGCATCGGCGAGTCCTATATCCTCGGCAACAGCGAGGCCAACATGAGCAACCGCGAATTCCTCGAACTGGTTGCCCGCATCGCCGGCGTGGCGAACGTGGCCACCCGGGAGGTATCGCGCACCATGATGTTGCGGGTGGCACGTATTGCCGAAGTCCTCAGCAAATTCACCGGCAAACCGCCCGTGACGACGGTCAAGAACTCCAGCTACGTGATGGAGCACTTCTACGTGGATGCGGGCAAGGCAGTGCGCGAACTCGGACTGCCGCAAACACCGATCGACATCGCGGTGGGCGATTCAGTCGACTGGTTCCGTGCGAACGGATATGCCTGACATGATCGGATGCGGCAAGCGACGTGGCGACTTGATAGTCCCGAACCGAATGGCCATATCCCCAAGCCGAGCGCCGGAACCTGCAACGCGGCTACCGTGGGACCCTACTCGCCGCACGGATTTCCTCGAGCCGCGCCCGCGCGCGCGCCGCCTGCTCGCGCAGCGCCGGCAACTGCTGCTGCCACTGCCGAGCAAGCTCCACGCCAGTGTCCCAGTGCTCGAGATCTTCGTACGGCTCTGGCGTCGCGGCGAGCGCGGCATCGAGCAGTGCCTCGTACTTGTCGACCAGCGCTGTCACTTCCGCCACCGCAAAGGTCGCGGGGTCGTCTCCAACCCGCACATAGACCGGCGCCGAGTGCGCCACCGCAACGCCCTTGCCGTAGGCGCGCACCGCAAGCCACAGGCCGCGGTCCGGCTTCAGCCGGTGTGTGAGTCTGAGTTCCTCCGCGCCGGCGCCGGCGCCGGCCCTCGCGGTAGCGACGACCTTGCCGTGCACGACCAGTTCGAGCCGGTCGAGACGATCGAGATCCGGGTTGAGGCGAGCTCGCGCGTTAACCGTAATGGTCCCGCCCGGCTGGATGTCGATCTCGCCGCCCATGCCCTTGCCGTCGACGTCGACGTCCAGCAGCGGGCCGTTGCTGACGAAGGTGTGACCCCGCCGCAGGCCATCGAACCACGCGTCGGTCGTGAACGGTCCGTCGATGTGCACGTAACTGCGCGCGGCGCCAGGCAGGTCTATGTACGGATAGTCCGAGCCGCCGGCAGGCGCGATACGCAGCCCCAGGTTCAGCATGTCGTAGTAGAGGTCAGTGCCAACCACGCCGAACTGCAGCACCTCGACGAAGTCGACGAGCCCGAGCGGCGCATCGAGCGCAAGGCCGCGTGCAACGTGGAAAGCGTCCTGCAGGAGATGCGCATAGCCGAACAGGCCGCCGTCCGCATGCAGCGCTTCGGCCACCTGGTGATAGAGAAAAAACTGCTTGGGCGCGTGGTAGCGCGTGCCGTTCAGGCCAATGGTGTGGCCGCGATGCCCGCTGCGTGGCGATTCCTGACCGGAGACCAGGGCGTGAGCGTGCTCCTGGAAGCGGCCGGCCGGACCGAATGCATATTGGGGGAAGTGGGTGCGCATGACGTTCGCCATCTGCAGCACGTTGGTCACATGCAGATCCTCGGCGCGCATCTGACCCAGCACGACCGGATTGTCCTCCTCGCGTCGCGTGATGTGCACGTGCACATCACCCGAGTACCAACCCGCCGCGGGTGCGTCCGCCCAACGCTCGAGCCGTCCCTGCACCGCAGTCGTGCTGCCGGATTCGACCTGCAACGTCCGCCGCAGCAGGCGGTACTCCGGCCCCTTCATCGCTACCAACTGGTACTCGCCGGGCGGGACGTCTGCGGTGTAGTGACCGTCAACGTAGAACGCGTAGCCGCCCGGAGCCGGCCAGGCTTCACGCGAAGTGACGACCGGAATCTGGCGCAGCTCCTCCGCATAGCGTCGCACGGAGACGGCATCCGCTGATGGCAGGGGCATCCGGCCGGTCGCATCGAAAAGACCGACGCGCGCGGCCGTCGGTTCGCCACTCGTGGCATCGACGAGATCGAGCACCAGCCGTCCGGGCGCGGCCCGGGGGCGCGACTGCGGCGCGCCGCGCTCGAGGGTCATGCCGCAGATTGCGACATCGTGTTCGGCACCGGGATCGTAGGGATACACCGCTCCGGTTGCGGCAATCGCGAGGTCGCTGCCCGCGAACAAGCGGTTGGCGAAGCGCGCGCGGTCCAGCGTGACTTCGACCGTCGAACCGGGTGCCGCGGCCTTTACGGCCCGCATGACCGGTGCGCTGCTGGCGTGGTCATACGAAACCAGCACGCCGTGGCCGCGCGCCAGCTCCAGCTTAACGGTAACCGGCTCGTCGATGTCGAACGCCCAGGCGTCGTCGATGTCGATCAGGAAATACGGACCCACCAAGCACTCGCGCCCGTCGAGGATAGTCAGCTGGCCGAGTCCGCTCCACGAAAGCACCAGTGCACCGCTCTGGAAGTCGAGCAGGCTGGCCGTCACGCGCGCGACATGCGGCACTCTCCAGGCCAGCTCCCTGAAGCCAAGCGGGTGGATCTCGTGAGCCAGCGCGACCGTCGCCGCGTGACACAGGAACACCATGAGTAGTGCGCGGCGCGCAGCTCCCCGCAGGATTGCAGGCATGCTCATCTCCCCTTTGTAGCGGCCAGGCATGGCTGTTACTCGCCGCGGCCTTGCTCGCATCGATGTCGCGCGACCGACCCACGGACGGTTCCGGCGATTGCAGCAGCCTAAGGCGCCGCGTTCTAGTCTGGGCGGGAAGTCAGGATTGAGCGCAGCGGAAGTGCTCGTCGATTCTTCGTGCCGGCTGGCGAGGCGGAATCCCCTCTGGGGAAATTCAGTTATCATCGAATCACGCGTCCATCTGCGCGATGGCCGTAGCCCAACACCGACGCCATTACCGAGGTGCCTGACATGACCGTTGCCATGAACGACCTGAATACCATTCGCCCCGCGACCCGCGAGTTCCTTGCTGCCGCACACGCCAACCTGATCGGTGGCAGCTGGGTACCGGCGGCTTCGGGCAAGACGCTGTCGGTGGTCGATCCCGCCACTGGCCAAGAGATCACGCGTGTTGCCGAGAGCGACGCCGCTGACATCGATCATGCGGTACAGGCCGCTCGCAATGCCTTCGAGAGCGCTGCCTGGCGCGACATGAAGCCGGCCATCCGCGAGCGCCTGATGAACCGTCTCGCGGATCTCATGGAGCAGAACATCGACACGCTGGCCGAGCTCGAGTCCATCGACAACGGCAAGAACGTGGCGATCGCCAAGGCCGTCGACATGACCTGCGCGATCGACGTGTTCCGCTTCATGGCCGGCATTCCCTCGAAGCTGAACGGCGCCACCCTGAAGCCCTCGATCCCCTTCGCGCCAGACGCGCGCTTCTTCGCCTACTCGCATCCGGTACCGGTGGGCGTGGTCGGAGCCATCATCCCCTGGAACTTCCCTGCCCTGATGATTGCCTGGAAGCTCGGCCCCGCCTTCGCGGCCGGCTGCACCGTGGTGCTGAAGCCCGCCGAGGAAACCCCGCTCACTGCCCTGTTCATCGGGCGGCTGGCGCAGGAAGCCGGCTTCCCCGACGGCGTTCTGAACGTGGTCACCGGCTACGGCCACACCGCCGGAGCCGCGCTCTCCAATCACCGCGGCGTCGACAAGATCGCCTTCACCGGCTCGACCGAGGTGGGCAGGCTGATCCTGCAGGCCGCGAGCGGCAACCTGAAGCGCGTCACGCTCGAACTCGGCGGCAAGTCGCCGGCAATCGTGATGCCGGACGCCGACGCGGCAGTGGCCATACCGGGTGCGGCGAGCGGCATCTTCTTCAACCACGGCCAGACCTGCTGCGCCGGCTCGCGGCTGTTCGTGCACAAGTCGCGCTTCGACGAGGTGGTCGACGGCGTTGCCAATATCGCCCGCAATATGAAGGTGGGGCCGGGCCTCGACATGAGCACCGAAATCGGGCCAATGGTGTCGAAGGTGCAGCAGGATCGCGTCTGCGCCTACATCGAAGCCGGCAAGGCCGAGGGGGCGGAGCTGCTGGTCGGCGGCACGCGGCCTGACAGCAACGGCTTCTTCGTCAACCCGACTGTGTTCGTGAACACCAGCAATGACATGAAGATCGTGCGTGAGGAAATCTTCGGACCCGTGCTCGTGGCTATGCCCTACACGGACCTCGAGGAAGTGATCGCCTGGGCCAACGACACGCCCTATGGTCTCGGCGCCAGTATCTGGACGCGCGACGTCTCGACCGTGCACACGCTGGCGCACCGCATCCGCTCGGGCACCGTGTGGGTCAATTGCCACAACGTGATTGACGCCGCCCTGCCCTTCGGCGGCTTCAAGGAGTCCGGCTGGGGCCGCGAGAACGGCGTCGATGCAGTGAAGGCATATTGCGAGACGCAGACCGTCTGCATCGCGCTCTGAGGCAGCAGCGGCACCGCCCTCCGGGATTACCCTCTCGGGCCAGTGCCGTAGTGCGGTGCCAAGCCAAAGCGCGCACAACACGCACCGGCTCGGGGATCAGACGCTGAAGGGCTTCGATCAGGCGGTGACGGTGCATGTGCGAGAGGCGCGCGGTGGTGCATCCATCGGCTGAGGGCCGCGCGACGCCGAAACCTTGGCTTTGCATCGGCATTTGGGCTTAATCACCTCAGTGGCTTGCCGAACTCACCCTGGAGGTCACCGTGCCGACTCCCAAGCTGAACGCAGACCAGTGCGGCTGTACGACAACAGCTCGCCTCTCTACAGCGTCGATTACGAGCAGCCCGTGCTGGGCTACGACCGCAAGGCGGGCACCTTCAACATGATCCTGCGCTGCAGCGGCAATGACGGTCATTGCAATCGCCACCAAACTCGCGACCGGGCACAAGACCTGCGAGAGCAGGTCGCAAAAAAACTCCACGCGTTCGTAACGCGCAAACTGTCTTGAATGATGGAGATAACGACCATGCCGAGGCGTCTCGCCGCACTTGCACTGGCAGCCGGCTTGTTGATGGCGGGCGCGGTCCAGGCCCAACAGGACGGCAGGCCGCCCGGGCTCAACCTGGCTAATTTCCAGTACGCGCCATACAACCGCTGGGGCTTCAGCCATGTGCGCGAGGTGATCCCCACCGCCAACATCGCCCACGACAACCAGCGCGTTCTGGCGCTGGACACCTCGCCCGGGGCAGGACAGGACGTGTCTTTCCTGTACCGCGGTAAACAGCAACAACTGGACGCGATCGCCGCCGAGCAATTCATCGATGGCATCGTGGTCATCAAGGACGGCCGGATCCTCGTGGAGAGGTACTACGGCGCCCTGCGCCCCGAACTGCCCCACTTGATGATGTCGGTGAACAAATCCGTGATCGGCCTGCTGGCAGGCACGCTTGCCGCCGAAGGGCGAATCGACCTCGGCAAGAGCGTGGCGCACTACGTACCCGCGCTGGCGGCGAGCGGCTGGGGGCCGGATTCGCTGCAGACGCTGATGGACATGCGCGACGGTGCCGACTACACCGAGGACTACGAAAACATGCAGAGCACGGTCCGCCTGCAGGACTGCGCGCTCGGTTGGTCCGACGCAGATTACTGCCCCGCCAACGGGCCACGCGGCGGTTACGCTTTTTTCCCGACGGTGGGCCGCAAGCCCGAGAACCTCGGCAAGTTCATTTATAAATCGGGTTCCACCGATGTCATGGGATGGGTGCTCGAGGAAGCCACGGGCAAGCCGCTGGCCACGCTGATCTCCGAGTACATCTGGCAGCCCATGGGCGCTGAGTTCGACGCCAACATCACCATCGATGCGGCCGGATTCGCGCTCGGCGACGGCGGCATGAGTGCCACCCTGCGGGACCTCGGGCGCTTCGGCATGCTGGTATTGAACAACGGTAGCGCCATGGGCAGGCCCGTAGTGCCCGCCGCATTCCTCCACGATATCCAGCACCAGCCCCCGGATCCGGCATGGCCATACCAGGTGAACTCCGACACGCGCAAACCCTACTACCGCTCCTTCTGGTGGGGCGTGGGCAATGGCAAAGGGGATGTCGAAGGCGAAGGCATCAACGGGCAGTTCCTGCACGTGGCACCCAAGGAAGGCATCGTGATCGCCATCTTCTCGAGCTGGCCACGCGCCGATGTGGAAGAAGGCCCCTACGGCTGGGTGGCGACCTTCGACCTCGTGGATGCGCTGATCGCGACGTTCGGCAACTAGAACGGA
Organism: Klebsiella pneumoniae; assembly: GCA_945862145.1. Classification (GTDB taxonomy): domain Bacteria; phylum Pseudomonadota; class Gammaproteobacteria; order Pseudomonadales; family UBA5518; genus UBA5518. The sequence goes on along the minus strand of CAMAXE010000008.1, from coordinate 38,300 downwards.
TCATGCTGCCTGCGAGCTGTGAGGCGATTCTCGATGGACACAGACGAACCCGGAGTCTCGATACGCCTGGCCGCAGTGCTCGTCTACCGCAAGGCGGGGTTCCGGGCGATCATGGTGGAAATGCGCACAGCAATGCCAGCAGTGCCGACCAGCGCGGCGCCTACCTCAACCTCGCCGGGTTACGCGGACACCCAATGAGCTGAGCCGCGTTACTGCCACCCGAGCTGACGTGAAAAAAAAGGGCGGTTGGATCACAACCGCCCTTTCCTCGCACGACATGCCCCGAGGGCACGGGCTCACCACACGAAGTTGACGCCCAGACCAAACGCCGGCTCGTCGGCCTTGTAGTAATAGAAGTCGCTGTCGCCAAGGTCGCCTTTGTCGCCATATTCGGTCGACAGATAACGCGCACTGGCGTTGAAGGCCCAATGCTCCAACGGCTTCCAGATGATGGAGGTCTGCGCAAGCACGGTGCCCTCGGAGCCGCCAAAGCCGTAGTTGGCCACGTTGCGCCACACCCAGCCCTTGGCGAGCGGGCGCGTATGCATGATGCCCACGACAACGTCGGTCCAGTGGTCATCAACGTCGGAACTCATCCGCACCGTACCCCCGGTGACGGGAATACGGCCTACATCGGCGCTCCAGTCATGCTCGACATAGCGCGCGCCCAACTGCAAGGCGAATGTGTTCTGCGACACGCGGGCGAAGTTGTAGGCCACGATGAACTCCGCCTGGGTCTTGTCCCACTCAGCATCGAATCTGCTGTCCTGATCCTTCAGCGACAGCTTGTTGAACGAGGCCGTCAAGCTCCAATCCTCGTTGGCGGCAAAGGCCGTCAGCCCGACCGCTGAGTCCAAAAGGTCAGAGGTTTCCTTGTTGTTCAGGTCGACGTCGGCGACGATGCCCGTCGGGGGAACTGCGCCCGCCGGCACATTGCCCTTCACCGTCACCGGAACCCCGACATCACCGTTCACGCTGAACGAGCTGAAACCGGTTCCGACCCCGTAGTGCCAACCACCCGCATCGGCGCTGGCGATCGACGCAATGCCGGAACAGGCAAATCCCATCAGAAGGCCGAGTCTGGATCTGCGCATGCGGAAAATCTCCATGTGTTTGGTGTCCGGCCACATATGGTCGGTCAACGGGATGTTAGTCGCTGCCACGGGCAACGGCAACCGGTGAAAAGGCCGTCAAAAGGTTGGTTGGGGAGTCCCTGTCGACCTGCACTGACATCGCGCGAACGACCTTAGCCGAGGCCACAGGGCGGCTGTGACTAGCCGTCAATCAGGCCGCAGCCGCCCGCAGCGTCTGTCTGACCCGCCGCACGATCCACACCGAGCGCTCGAACAGCGAGGTGGCGGCGAACAGGGCCTCGAGCATCGGCTGACCGGTGGTGGCGGCCTGCTGCATCCAGCCCTTGCGCAGGCCGTCCATCACCTCACTGCGGTCGTGGACCAGCAGGTCGAGGATGGCGAGATCCTCGTCGCTGCGCGAGGCCGTCGTGTCATACAACATCTCCAACAGGAAATGACAGGACTCCCGGACCTGCACCTTGAGGTTCACGCAGTGTTCACGGTTCGGGTCCTCGATGGTGTCGATGCGCAGGAGCCAGGTATCCAGCTCGCGCACGGCCGCGCCCAGTTCCTGAATGCTGCGCAGTCGCTCCTGCAGCCGCAGCAGCTGCTGGCCTGTGTGGGCATCGTGATAACGATCGGCCAGGGCGCCCATGAATCTCGCCACCTGCGCGCCGACCTGGGCATCGGCCTCGGCCAGTTCCGGGGCCGCAGCGTGGTTGGCAGCGGGCTCTTCGGCGAGCAGGCGAGCCGAGGGCTCGGCCTCGGACAGATAACACCCTACGTGCCCCAGCAGGCGCGTCTGCTCGAGTTCCAGCAGTTCGAGCGCGGTGGTGGACTCCTCCAGCGCCTGCGCGTAGAGGTAGCGCGGGCGTGCCAGGGTTTCCTGATGGCTCTCGGGCGAGAAGCGTCCGGCGAGCGCGAGAAACGTGCCATCGAAGGCCATTGCGAGCAGCGCGCCTGTGAGTTGCAGCGCCACGAAATACGCGGCGCCGTGAGCGGCGGGCGTGCCCAAGCCGGCCGCGTGACCCAGAGCCATCACGCCGGGCGCGCCCAGATAGCGCTCCGCGAACAACAGCAGGAGGCACATCAGGCTCGCCACGAGCTTGGTCTCGACCTGCACCAACGCGAGCCGTCGCGTGCTGCCCACCTGCCCCGCCGACATCAGCAGCACGCTGAGGCCCGAGCCCGCATTGGCGCCGGTGATCAACACCAGCGCCTGCTCCAGGTCGAGCAGCCCCGCCCCCGCCATGGTGACGGCGATCACCGAGACGGTGGACGAGGACTGCAGCACTATCGTGACCGCAACGCTGGCGAGCAGCAGAAGTATCTCGAACTCCGAGAGGGCATCGAGATACATCCGCAATCCCTCAAGTTCGCCCGCCGGCTGCGCGCCCTCGTGGATCAACTGCAGCCCCAGGAACAGCAGCCCCGTGCCGAGCGCAGCACCCGCGGCGTCGCGGTAGCGCGGCGATGCCTCGATGTCGAAGAAATAAGCCATACCGATCACGCCCAGCAGGTACAGGACGGCAATGTGGATATCGACCGTGGCGAGCAGCACCAGCGCAGAGGTGCCCACGCTTGACCAGGCCACCACTGGCATCGCTCGGCGGACATCGAGCAGCCCCGCCGCGACCATGCTCGAGAGGATGAACGTGACAGCGTTGGAGCTCTGCGTCATCACGCCGGCCAGCGTACCGAGCACGCTGCTGCGTGCGCGGCTGCGCACGGCGACCTCCACGAGGCGGCGCATGCGCGGACCCGAGAGGCGCTTCAGATTGGAGCCGATCAGTTTTACACCGATAAAAAACAGCCCCAGGCCGGCAAAAAGCGAGGCGAGAATTTCGCTGACCGACACGGCCTCGGGGTTCATGCGCCAGACCCCGCTGGGGCGCTAGCCGCGCCGCAGCGCCGTGAACAGGAGCAGCAGCACCAGCAGGCTCGAACACGCAAGCAGCGTGCCGCGGATCCAGCGTGCGCGCTGCATGCCGCGGGCGGCGGCCTCCATGGCCGCGACCTGCTCGCCATGGGCCCGTTTACCGAGCTCAAAAGCCAGCGCGTCGAACTCGGCATCCAGCGCCCGGTCCATGCCGCGCACGGCGCGGTCAGCCTGCTGCGCGAGAGCGGCATCCAGCACCTGCCGCTCACCGAGCGCCGCCGTGTAGCGCGTACCCAGCACCACATGGCGCTCGCGCAGCGCCGGCACATCGCCCACGTCCTCGTGCATCGCCGTAAGTGCATCGCCGAGCGAGAGCAGCGCCGCATCAACGGCATTCGCGTGCCCCAGCATGGCCTCGCGGTAGCGCGCGAAATCCGCGGGGTCGCTGCCGCGCAGCAGGATGTTTTTCCATTCCTGCACCTGCAGCTTGAAGCGGATCCGCACCTCCAGCGCGCCCGAGGACGCGGCAAGCAGGCCGCCGATATGCGCCTGCTCCACGGCGATCTCGCGGTCACGCACGTCGCTGCTCACCGACTCGAACAGGGCCGTGATCAGTTGCATGAACAGCACGACGCCAGCCAGCCTCACGATGAGCTGCGGGTTGCGGTGGCTGGTTTCGGCAGGCGCCTTGGACATGTTCATCTCCCGGGTGTTCTGAGTCTTGCGGGAAACCGGATGGCCTCAGGGATTGAAGGATTGCGCATGATCCGCCAGGAAGCCGTCCAGCCCGATCGGCTCACGGCCGAGCAGGCGCTGCACGCAGCCGCTCAGGTGGTCACGCGTCCCGCGCGAGGCCCCAGCGAAGAACTCGATCATGCCGCCAGCGAGCCACTCCGGCGCACCGGCGCCGACCATGGCCGCTCGGAAGTCCTCATCAGGCAACGGCACATACGCAATGCTGCGGCCGAGCACCCACTCCATGCGCCTGGCCACCTCGCTGAGCGTCAGCGATTCAGACCCCGTGACGGTGCGGATGCGCCCGTCCTGCGTGCGATCGAGCAGGCAGGCCACGGTGACATCCGCGGCGTCGCGCACATCGACCAGCGACACCGGCTCATCGCAGGCGGGCAGGTAGAACCGGCCCTCGGCGCGTATCGAATCGGCGGACATCAGGAAGTTCTGCATGAAGTAGCCCGGGCGCACCACGCTCCAATCGAGCCCGCTCGCGAAGAGATGGCGCTCGGCCTCGCCGTGCCAGCGCGCGAAGCGATAGTCCTCGTCGCCGCCGGCGGAGATGGCCGAGTATTTCACGATGCGACGCAGGCCCGCGGCGACGGCGGCATCGATGAACTGCTTCTCCATCACCACCTGCCCCGGGGAATTAGCGGCAAGCAGCAGCGCTTGCTCCATGCCCTCCAGCGCGGCGCCCAGCGTGTCGGGCTCGGACATGTCGGCGATAACCGGCTCCATACCCAGCCCGCGCAGCCAGTCGGCCGCCTCGGGGTTACGCAGCAGCACGCGGGCGCGCAAACCACGCGCGGCGAGCGATTGCACGATGCAGCGTCCGGTCTTGCCGGTGGCGCCGGTGAGAAGCAGGGTCATGGGCGTTTTCCTTGGTCAATTGCACGGATCGTGGCAGCGGCGCGCCCGGACGATGGTGCGACCGACGGGCGCCGACTAGCATCGGGCTTTGCGGGTGCCGCAGGCAAGTAGCGCTCGAACTGCGCCGACAACGAGGCCGTGACCGACACCATCCTGCGGCGCCTGCCCGGCTACCTGAACATCATCTGCCCGCAGCTCACCACACGCACGTCAGGTTCCAGCGCATGCCGGTAGTGGATACCTCCAACCCGTTCATTTCGCGGGATATTCCCAGTCCCGATGAGAGCATGGTGGTGATACGCTTCGCGTGGCCGAAGGGTGCCGATTTCCGGTACCGCCCTAACATGATCGACGGCTCCTGAATGAGCGCACGCATGCCATCGTGGTGCCCGGGGGCAAGATGGAACTTGCGATGCAGCTCATCTTCATGCCCTTCATCTGGCGGATGGTGGAGCGCAGGAAGCGCGCCCTCGGCCATAGCTGACGCCAACGCCCGCACCGGAGCCACCATCGCATGACCACGAGCCACAGCCAAGCCCCAGAGCCTGCACTCGCCCGCGAGATGGCCAACGCCATCCGTATGCTGTCGGTCGACGCCGTGGAAGCCGCCAAGAGCGGCCATCCCGGCGCGCCCATGGGGATGGCCGAGATCGCCGAGGTGCTGTGGAACCGCCACCTGAAGCACAATCCGGCCAACCCGCACTGGGCCGACCGCGACCGCTTTGTACTCTCGAACGGCCACGGCTCAATGCTGGTCTACTCGCTGCTGCACCTGACGGGCTATGACCTGCCGATCAACGAGATCAAACGCTTCCGCCAATTGCACAGCAAAACCGCCGGCCACCCGGAAGTGGGGGTCACCCCGGGCGTGGAAACCACCACCGGGCCCCTGGGCCAAGGCCTTGCCAATGCCGTGGGCATGGCGCTCACCGAATCGCTGCTCGCCGCCGAGTTCAACCGCCCCGGCCACGCCATCGTTGATCATCACACCTACGCCTTCATGGGCGACGGCTGCCTCATGGAGGGCATAAGCCACGAGGTTTGCTCGCTCGCCGGCACGCTGCGGCTCGCCAAACTGGTCGCCTTCTACGACGACAACGGCATCTCCATCGACGGCCACGTCGAGGGCTGGTTCACCGATGACACGCCCAAGCGCTTCGAGGCCTACGGCTGGCACGTGATCCCCGCCGTCGACGGCCACGATACGGCGGCCGTCGAAGCCGCCTTGCTGGCCGCCAAGGCGCAGTCCGCGCACCCCGACGGCAAGCCCACACTGATCTGCTGCCGCACCGTGATCGGCAAGGGCTCGCCGAACAAGGCGGGCACCCACGATGTGCATGGCGCCGCACTCGGTGCCGCCGAGGTAGCCGCCACACGGGAGGCGCTCGGCTGGACGGCCCCACCCTTCGAAATCCCGGCCCATATCGCCGCGGCCTGGGACGCGCGCGCCGCGGGCGCCGCGCGCCAAAGCGCATGGGACCAACAATTCGAGGCCTACCGCCAGGCTTTCCCCACCGAGGCGGCCGAGTTCGAGCGCCGCATGCGCGGCGATTTGTCGCCCGCCTTCGCGCAACAACTACCCGACACGCTGGCTGCCATCGCCGCCAAGCCCGAGGCCGTGGCCACCCGCAAGGCGAGCCAGAACGCGCTGGACGCACTGGCGCCACTGGTGCCGGAGTTCTTCGGCGGCAGCGCCGACTTAACCGCCTCCAACCTCACCAGCTTCAAGGGCTGCGTGCGCGCGGGCCGTGACACCTGGGGCAATCACCTGAGCTATGGCGTGCGCGAGTTCGGTATGGCCGCGATCATGAGCGGGATGGCGCTGCACGGGGGCTACATTCCCTACGGCGGCACCTTCCTCACCTTCAGCGACTACAGCCGCAACGCCATCCGCATGGCCGCACTGATGAAACAGCGCGTGATCCACGTCTTCACGCACGACTCGATAGGTCTGGGCGAGGACGGCCCCACGCACCAGGCCGTCGAGCAGGTGCCGAGCCTGCGCATCATCCCGAACCTCGATGTGTGGCGCCCCGCCGATGGCTTGGAAACGGCTGTTTCCTGGGCCGCATCGTTGGAGCGCCGCGAGGGCCCGAGCGCGCTCTGCCTGTCGCGCCAGAACCTGCCGCGGCTCACCGAAACTGCGCATGTCGAGGGCATCCGCCGGGGCGGCTACGTGCTGGCCGATGCGGTCGATGCGCGCGCGGTGCTGATCGGCACCGGATCGGAACTATCCATTGCGATGGAAGCCCGCGAGCAGCTTGCGGCCGAGGGCATCTCGGTACGCGTGGTCTCGATGCCCTGCACCAACGCCTTCGACCGGCAGGACCAGAGCTACCGCGACGCCGTGCTGCCGCTGCGCCTGCCCACCGTGGCCGTGGAGGCCGCGCAACCGGACTTCTGGCACAAGTACACCGGTCGCACGGGCGCTATCGTGGGTGTCGCTGCCTTCGGTGAGTCAGCACCCGCCAAGGATCTCTACCAGCATTTTGGCGTCACTGCCGCCGCCGTGGTGCGGGCCGTGAAAGACCTGCTCGCGTGAGTTCGGAGCGCGCCTGGGACCTGGTGCTCTTCGATCTCGACGGCACCCTGCTCGAGACCTCGCCCGAGATCATGGATGCCGTGAACGACACCATGGACTCCTGTGGACTCGCCCCGGTGTCGCAAGAGCAGGTAAACGCCTGGATCGGCCGTGGCACCCGCGAACTGCTGGCGCAGGCGCTTGCCTAGATCTGGCAGGAAGATATCGCTGCGGTGCGCGTCTCGGAGCGCTTCGAGGCCATCGAACACCTGTTCTCCGGACACTATGCGCGGCGCTGTGGCACCTTCCCGGCGCGCAAACCTGATCCTGTGGGCGTTGAATCCTGCCTGCGCGACTTCCGTACCCGCCGCGAACGCGCGCTCTTCGTGGGTGATTCCGCCATCGATGTGGCCACAGCGCGCAATGCGGGCGTGCAAGTCTGGGCGCTGCCTTACGGCTACAACATGGGGGAGCCGATCGAATCCTGCTCGCCCGACCGCGTGATCGCGGATTTTTCGGCGCTGCGCGCAGCCTCTCAGACAGCTTGATTAAGCCCCTCGCCGTGGCGATGATGCGCGATCACTTGCCACGACAAGAACGTACAATATGATCACGACACGCCATGAAACCGGGATTCTCATCTGCGAACTGAGTGGCCGCCTCGACGCCACCTCCTCCGATGGGGTGGCCACCGAGCTGCTGGCGCTGGTGGCAGCCGGCAATGGGAAATTGCTGCTGTGCCTGAAGACTCTCGATTACGTGAGCAGCATCGGCCTGCGTGTCTTCGTACGCGTGGCGAAAGCCACTCACGCGGCTGGTGGCGCGCTCAAGCTGTGCTCCCCCACCAGTTCGGTAGCCAAGGTGCTGGAGATCTCGGGCATGGACAACCTGCTCGACCTGCACACCGAAGAAAGCGCCGCTCTGGCAGCCTTCTGAACGCCACGCTTCAGGCGATGCTCAACGCCTCGTAGTGGTCGCGGAGGGCGTCACGCAGCATGTCCTCCAACGCGAGGACCTCCATGCTGAGCTGCCCGGCCAGCGCGTCGGTAAATGTCGTGCGGCGGAAACACCGCACGAAGGTGCGCATCTCCGGGAGTCGGACACGCAACATCATCGCGGCACGAAGGTTGTCCAGGACGTTCGCATGGGCCAGCAGGGCAATCGAAGCGCCCTCACCGTTGCCCAATGAACCCGCCACGCTCTCCCATGTGCCCGGGTCATCCAGAGCGCCGTCGATGGTGATGATCTCAAGCCCGCCGGTGTCTACATCGGCCGCAAACCGCCGAAACTCGCGGGTGGCATCGCGCCCGACCACCAGCACGCGGGCCACCTGATCCTCGGCGCGTGCCAGCAGCAACTCGAGCACGGTCTGGCCCAGCCGCCCAAAGCCCGCTATCACCACGTCATCGCGCACGCCCGTGCGCTCGAAGTGCGCGCTCATCTGCTCGTCATAGAGTTGCAGGGCTGCGATGCGGTGGGTGCTGAAGACGCTGGGGCCGCGCGCGCCGCTGTCGCCGCGTCGCGCGCGGACCATGCGGTTTACCGGCCGCAGCAGCGAGAGGTCGGCCACGTGCGCGGCCACCGGCAGCGCCGGATTTTCCCCCTTAATGGCCCACGCACACTCGAGGTTCAGGAGATCGTCATCGCTGATCACCACCGCACGGTGAGCCTGCCCGAGGGCGAGCCCCTTCAGCACGGTGTCGAGCAGTATGTTGCCCTGCACGCGCATGAGATTGCGCGAAGCCTCCTCGACCAGGAACACGGGAAAGGGTTGGTCGGCACGGTGCTCCACCAGCAGCACCCGGCGCCCGGGATCGACCGCCTGCACCGCGTCGAGATACGCTAACGCGAGATCCCCCGATCCCACCAGCACCAGATGGTCAACCAGCGAGCGGTCGTGGGCTGCGCGCGCGCGCAGCAGCTGCAACATCGCGTCAGCGACCACCGTGGTGGTGATCAATGGCGCCAGGTAGAAAGCGATCCACAGGGCGATGCTCGGCAGCACCGGGCCACCGGGCAGCGGCGTGCCCAGATCCGTGCCGCCGAACACGAACAGGCTGGCCGCGTAATACACCCACTCGAGCACGGATTGATCGTGAAGATCCTCGATGTTCGCAGTGTCGGCACCACCGGCAAAGCCATAGAGCGCGAGCACGAAGACCATGACCGTGCCGCCGAAACGCAGCACCCGGCCTTTGGGCGAGGCCGCCAGAAAGGGTTGTCGGGGAGAAAGGTCCAAGATGGCCGCCGGACGAGGGGAAGTAAGTAACGCAGGATAAACGCCTCTCAGCCAGCCGGCCACCGGAAAAACGGTCCGCCCACGCTGGACAGCGTGGCTTGAAGAGCGGAGATCAAGATGGCAGCAGGGCCATCACCCGACAACGTGGAGTCAGGCTCTGGCGATGACCCCGCCGAGTATCTCGTCGTTCAGGCGTCGCAGGTTGCCCTCGGCAGGGCGCCGGTCCAGGTCAAGTACCGGGCAGGCCACGCGCAACCGATCGTGCATGTCTCGCACCGGCATCTCGAAGTCCGAGAGCGGACCCGCCGCATAGCGATGCCCCGAGAGTCCCGACTGCACGCGCTCGCAGAGCAGCTGGTCCTCGCGGTTGATCTGCGCGTTGATGCGCCCGGCGATGTAACGCACAGCGCGGGTTTCGCGGGTGCTATCAGGACGCTGGAACAACGGCATGCGGACCTCGGTTTCGAGGGCGCCGGTGGGCAGGACCTGAAAGATGCTCATGCCGTCGGGGTAGACGTCCAGCCCGATGTTCACCGGCATGAAGCAAAACATCCAGGTGGAGCGGATCTGCTCCGGCAGCCTGGCAAAAGCCCGCGTCGAGAGGCTCTGGTAGAGGCGCTCGGACCAGTTCGGCGAGGGCCGCTCGCGCAAACTGCTCCGGGACCACGACACGCCGTGCCCGTTGATCGTGCACGCAAGTTCGTTGTCCATCAGGCGATGCAGGCCCGGATGTCCGTAAGGCACATGGTAGTTGTCGAGGTAATTGTCGAGAGCGACCTTCCAGTTGCAGTTCCAGCGCTCGGCAGCCTGCACCGGTGCGGCGGGAACCATGTCTTCGATGTGGTACGGGGCCAGTTCCTCGGCCAGATCGCCCATCACCGACGCAAGACTGGGGCCGCCGCCGGCAATGCGTACGAAAACCAGCCCGAGAAATGTCTCCAGCTCGAACTCGCGCAGGCCCAGGCTTTTTTTGTCGAGCGTCTGGAAGCTGCGTTCGGCAGGCACGCGGGCGAGTTGCCCCTCGAGCTCGTAGGACCAGGCATGGTAGGGGCAGGTTATATGCCGGGTGCAGCTCCCGTGCCCGTCCAGCAGCCGTGCGCCACGGTGACGGCAGGCGTTCTGAAAGGCCCGCAGCCGGCCATCAGTGCCGCGCATAACGATCACGCTGTCGCGCCAGAGGTCGAGGGTGGTGAAGTCTCCCGCGGCGGGTAGCTCGCTCTGGTGACAAACAAACTGCCACGAGGGCAGGATCACGCGCTCGTACTCGATCTCCAGCAGCTCGGCACTCAGATAGGCCCAGGCCGGCAGCGGCTTGACGCCCTGGATACGCTCGGCGTGGCGTAAGTCGGTGAAGGTGTTCATGAAGAGCTCCGACGGGCGCGCCATCGCGCTTAATTTTTAATTCAGTATTTCTGAATGGGAATTCTATGGAATTATCGACCGGAGTCAAGGCGAACAAAGAGACACCGAGGACCGCCACGCGATCCCACTCTTCTGCGTGCCCCACGGGGATGCGCAGCAGGAAAGACAACACATCAGCAGCCGAGCGGACAGGTCATGCCGGGGGGCCGGGCGAGGTGCGGGGCGGCGAGCGCTCGACGATGGACCTGTTGGTAGGCGGTGGGCGCGGGCGATATGGATATCTCCATCAGCGGGCCTATGATTGGGGTCGGCTTCGCCTTCTGAGGAAATCCCAATGCGCGTCTCTGCGCCCGCAGGCCTGCGATTCGCACTGCTCTGCTGCCTCGCCCTTGGCGCCAACGCTGCAACCGGTGAAGAGCCGCCGCGGGTGGGGCTTGTGTTGGCCGGCGGCGGCGCGCGCGGGCTCGCCCACATCGGGGTGCTGCGCTACCTCGAGGAACACCACATCAAGATCGCTGCGGTGGCCGGCACCAGCATGGGCTCCATCGTGGGCGGGCTCTATGCCTCCGGCCTGAACGCCGCCGAGGTAGAGCGCATCGCGCGGGGCCTCGACTGGAAGTACGCCTTCAACGACGCCACGCCGCGCGAGCAGGAGAGCTTCAGGCGCAAAGAAGAAGACTACGACTACCTGATCCCGGCCAAGCTGCGCTTCAGGAATGGCACGCTTGGCCTGCCCATGGGTGCGATCGAGGGCCAGCATCTCAACCTCATGCTCCACGAAATGGTCGCGCACGTGGCACGCGTCACCGACTTCGACAAACTCCCGATCCCCTTCCGGGCGGTTGCGACCGACATCACCACAGGAGACGCCGTGATTCTCGGCAAGGGCGATCTTGCCGTCGCCATGCGCGCGAGCATGTCCATCCCCGGGGTGTTCTCGCCGATCGAACTCGACGGCAAGCTGCTGGTCGACGGCGGCATCGTAAAGAACATCCCGGTCGACGTGGTGCAGGGGATGGGCGTCGATCACCTGATCGTGATCGATATCGGTACGCCCTTGGCGGACCGCGACAAATTGCAGAACGTGCTGGCACTGGTTGACCAGCTGACCACCATCATGACCCGCAAGAACTCCGAGCAGCAGCTCGCGCTGATGCGTCCGGGCGATGTGCTGATCCTGCCGGCACTAGACAAAGCCGGCGTGGCGGCCATGAGTTTCGACATGGCCGACGAGGCCATCGCACTTGGCTACGCCGCTGCGCAGGCCATGGGTCCGCAACTGGCGGCACTGGCAGATCCGACGGGCAAGGCGCGGCTTGCAGCGGCACCGGTGCTGCGTTTGCCCCGCATAGACCAAATCCATGTCGAGACTGACGCCACCGTGTCGCAAGAGCTGATGCGCAACATCATCAGCCAGCAGCCCGGCAAGGAACTTGATGAGGACGCGCTTAAACGCGACATCGCCGAGCTCTATGGTCTGGACGAGTTCTCGCGCGTGGATTACCGGATCGATCACGACGAGGCGGGCGCCAACACGCTGATCATTCGCGGCACCGCACACCCCGGAGGTGCGAACTACCTGAAGCTCGGCCTGAGCTGGGACCAGGACAACCGCGGCACCAGCGAATTCGGGCTGCGTGGCAGCTGGCGGGCCAGGGGGCTCAATGCACTCGGCGGTGAGTGGTATACCACGGCGCAACTGGGCGGTAATTCGGAAATCGCCACGCAGTTCTACCAGCCGCTGGACAGGTCACGGCACTTCTTTCTCGACTCCCGCTACAGCTACAGTCAACGCCAGATCAACCTGACCGACGATGGCGAGATCCGCGGCCGTGCGCTCGTTGACGAGCAGCTGCTCGAGGTCGCACCCGGGGTCTTGCTGGGCAATTTGGCCTCGTGGCGGGCCGGCGCTTTTGGGGGCACCACAGAGGCCGATATCCAGATCGGCCCGCCGGAGGCGTCGTCCAGCAACGCCGATCTCGGGGGCTGGTTCACCGAATTGCGGATCGATTCGCTGGATCGGGCGTTTTTCCCGCGTTCGGGCGTCCGCATTACCAGCCGCTACGAAGAGAGCGCAGACAGCCTCGGCGCCGATGATCGCTACGACGCCTGGACCACCACAGCCTATGGTGCCCGGAGCGTTGGCCGCAGTTCCCTCATGCTGATGGCGCGTTGGTCGGATCTGGATTTGGCAGCAAGCTCCGCGCTGGACTCGCCCGGGCGCGCTTACACGCTGGGAGGCTTTCTCAATCTCTCCGGTTACACCAAGAATTCGCTCGCCGGCACGACCCTTGGCATGCTGAGCCTGGCGTACTACCGGCGGATGAACGAGCAGTCTTTCCTTCCGGTGGATTTCCCGGTGTACATCGGGGCGAGCCTTGAGGCAGGCAACGTCTGGCTGGACCGTGACGATGCGTCCTTCGACGATCTGGTGCACGCAGGCAGCGTGTTCCTTGGCGTCGATTCTCCGGTCGGGCCGGTATACCTCGGGGTGGGCATCGGCGAGAACAACCAGCGGGCCCTCTACCTGCAGGTCGGACAGTTGTTTCAATAATAAAAGAGCAACGATGGAGGAGCCTTAGAATGCCTGCTGGACGGCTACGATCTCGGCCCTGCGTTGCGTGGCAGGAGCGCCTGGTCGCGTCGCGAGTTCATCTACTGGACCGCTGACGGCTCGGGGCCCGCCTGAAATCATCTATCCTGCCCGTACGTGCGCACTGCGGCAGCGTCCGCAAAATCCAATCCCTCGCCACGGGCCCATCGCATGAGCAGGAAAAAACAGCGTCCCCCACGCCCGACGCAGCCCGGCCCAACGGCGCGTCCGGTACGAGTTCGCCTGCCCGCCGCGATACTGCTGATCGGCATCGTGGTGCTGGCCGCGTCATCGTGGCTGCTGCTGCGCGGACACAGCCCCGGTGCCAATGCGAAGGCCGAGGCCGCCAATCCATCCCCCGGCGCGGCGGCCACATTGAAGCCCGCGGCAGCGATCGGTGCAGCGCCCGTGCAGGCTGCCTCAGCCGGTTTCGTCGGCAGCGGCGCCTGCTCCAGCTGTCACGCCGCGGAATCGACACTGTGGCAAGGCTCCCAGCACGCCAAGGCCATGCAGCACGCCAGCGCCGACACCGTGCTCGGCAACTTCGACAACGCGGGTTTCGACTACTTCGATACCCACTCTACGTTCTACCGCCGTGAGGGCAAGTTCTTCGTGCGCACGGACGGCGCTGACGGCACGCTCGCGGACTTCGAGATCAGCCATGTCTTCGGCGTGTCTCCGCTGCAGCAATACCTGATCGCGTTTCCGGATGGCCGTCTGCAGGCGCTGTCGGTTGCCTGGGACACGCGCCCCGAATCCGCCGGCGGCCAGCGCTGGTTCCACCTTTACCCCGACACGCCCATACGCGCGGGCGATCCGCTGCACTGGACGCGCCGCGAGCAGAACTGGAACTGGATGTGCGCCGAGTGCCACAGCACAAAGCTGGAACGCCACTTCGATGCCGCCAGCAACCGCTACGCCACCACATTCGCCGAAATGAACGTCGCTTGCGAGGCCTGTCACGGCCCGGGCGAAAAACACCTCGCCTGGGCCCGGGCCGGTGCAAATCCCGCCGCCGACTCCACCCGCGGACTGGCCGTGAGATTGGACGAGCGCCGCGGCGTGCACTGGACCATAGACCCGCAGAGCGGCAACGCGGCACGCAGCGAGCCGCCCGGCGCGCGCTCCGAGTTGGCCGTCTGCACACAGTGTCACGCGCGCCGCGGGCCCTTTGCCGGGGGCTTGAGCCACACGGGCGATACCTTCGAAACCCACGACCTCGCGCTGCTCACCGCACCGCTCTATCACGCCGACGGACAACAGCGTGGCGAGGTCTACAACACCGGCTCCTTCATGAGCAGCCGCATGTATGCCAAGGGAGTGACCTGCAGCGACTGCCACGAACCGCACAGCGGTGCCTTGCTGGCACCGGGCAACGCGGTATGCAGCCAGTGCCACCTGAGCACAAAGTACGACACCAGCGCCCACACCCTGCACCCGGCGAACTCGCGCGGCGCGGCCTGCACGGCCTGCCACATGCCCACCACCGATTACATGGTGGTGGACGCGCGGCACGACCACTCCTTCCGGATCCCGCGACCGGATCTGAACCTCGCCTTGGGCACGCCGAACGCCTGCAACCAGTGCCACCGCGAGAACGATGCGGCCTGGGCGGCAGGCGTGATCGAGAAGCACTACGGACCCGTGCGCAAGGGGTTCCAGAGCTTCGGCCCCGCGTTCCACGCCGCCGAGCAGGGGGCGCCGGGCGCGGAGGCCGGACTGCTCGCCGTGACGCGGGATGCCTCCGCATCTGCCATCGCCCGGGCCAGCGCGCTCGCGCGGCTCGAGCCTTATCTGAGCGCGCAGAGCATCGCGGCCGTGGAGGCTGGCGCCGCCGATCCCGACCCGCTGCTGCGCGGCGCCGCGATGGATACGCTGCTCGCCGCGCCGGCGCAGGAGCGCGTACGGATCGCCGCCACCTTGATCGACGATCCCTCGCGCATCGTGCGCATCAAGGCCGCACGCGCACTTGCCATCGCCCCCGACGAGGGCATGACACCTGACATACGCAACAGGCTGCAGCCGCTCTTCGAGGCCTACGTGGAATCACAGCGCGTCAATGCCGACCGGCCTGAACCGCTGATCAACCTAGGCCTCTTCTACGCCGATCGCCGCGACGCGTTGTCTGCCGAAGCCGCCTATCGCGAGGCCATGCAGCTCGAGCCCGACTTCGTGCCCGCCTACGTGAATCTCGCCGATCTCTACCGCGCTTACGGCCGCGATGCAGACGCGGAAAGAACGCTCGCCACGGGGCTCGCGAAAGCGCGGGGCGATGCGGATCTGTCGCATGCCATGGGGCTGCTGCGCATCCGGCAGGGGCGGCGCACCGAGGCGCTGGATCTCCTGAGGCAGGCCTCGGACGCGGCTCCGCAGAACCCACGCTATGCCTTCGTGCTGGGCGTGGCGCTGCACGACAGCGGCCAGAGCGCGAAGGCGATCGAAACGCTGGGCTCAGCACTGGCACGCTTCCCGAACGATCCGGAGATTCTGGACGCCTTGGTCAGCTACACGGACGAGACAGGCGATGCGGCACGCGCGCAGACGTACCGCCAACGCGTCGAGGCACTGCGCGCAGACAAGGGCTGAGCGTGCGGCAGAGCAGATGGGGGGTCAGGTCTTACACTTGATCATTTGAACCCAGATGCTTTGGCAGATAAACAGGCCGACTGAGGGCAACGGCAATACTCGAACAAGGCAGGCGAGATCATGAAAAATGAAAGACCTGACCCCATTCCCGCATTCCCCCCGTTCCCCCTCACCCCGAACTCAGGCATGGTACTGTTCCAGCGTCGACAACTCATTGAGCAGCCAGCATGCCAATCGAGATCATGGACGTTGCGCGGTCAACCTCGATAGTGATCGCCACCGTGCTGGCCGCACTGCTGCTCAGTCTGCGTCCGTCGCGGCACCGGGAACTGTTCCCCGTCTCGGTGACGCAGGAACTCAAAGGGCTGGCGATACTGTCGATCGTGTTCGCCCACATCTCCTACATGTTGGTGACGGACAGCAGGTTCCTGTACCCGCTGTCGACCGCTGCCGGCGTCGGTGTCGACCTGTTCCTGTTCATTTCCGGTTTCGGATTGACGCTCGGCATGCTGCGCAAACGGTTGTCGCCGGCGCAGTTCTATCGCCGCCGCCTGAGCCGTGTGTTCATCCCGTTCTGGCTGGTTATCCTGCTGCTCTTCGCCGTAGACGCCGTGTTTCTGGGCAAGCACTACACGCCGTCCTACATGCTGCAGTCGTTCTTCGGCTGGTTCCCGCGTGCGAACGCCTTCGAGGACGTGAATTCACCGTTCTGGTACATCACATGGATTCTCCTGTTTTACGCGCTGTTCCCGCTGCTCTTCTCCTCACAGCGGCCGTGGCTCAGCGCGCTCGCGCTGGCGCTGATCGCAAACGTACTGGCGATTGCGGATCCGCTGCAGATGCAGTCGAACTGGCTGCATAGACTGCACACGAACGCGTTCTCGCTCGGGATGATCGCGGCCTGGCTGCTGCAGTCCCGGCCTGCGATGGCTACCACGCTGCTCGCGTTGCGCGACGACGAGCGGCGCTGGCCCCGTCTCCTCGCTGCAAGCGTGGCGCTGCTGGCTGCGCTTTGCATCGTGCCGTTCAGCTCGGCGCGCGACTGGCCGCAGCTTGCGAAGGTGCTGTTTGCAGCCGGTTTCGACCCTCAATTCTTCGTCGGGCAAGCCGCGAGTCTGCTGACGATGGGCGCACTGCTGATACTGTTCATGATGAAGCGCCGTGACAGCGTTCTGCTGCATCTGTTCGGGGTCTATTCCTACGAGATCTACCTGCTGCACTGGCCGCTGATGTCGCGCTATGACCCGCTCTATGCGCTACTGCCGGCCTGGCTCGCGACCCTGGCGTGGCTCGCCGTGTTCATTGCTTGCAGTTGGGTGGTGCGCCGGATGGTGACGCCCATCGAGGCGCTGGTCGACCGCAATCCGGCGCCGAATCCCGGACGCTAGCGATCGCCTGCGATACCGATAGATGCTCGATACCGAGGTGCACGCCGACGAGCACCCGATCAGTAACATGAAGGCCTCTTGATATGCGGCTGGGACCATCAGGCAATCCCGCAAGCGCGACATTTCATCAGCCAGAAAACCGTTCGGCTCCTGATCAAATGGGCAGCAATTTTGGCTGGCTGCTGGTGCAGGTGAGCAAGTAGGCTGGGCGCCACGGGAAATGGCATGTCCTCCCGCACACGGGCCTCGCAGGGTCGCTGGTGCCAATTTACAAAAAGGATTCGGTCATGACGCGCAACTTCGCGGTTGTTGTTCTCGGGCTGACGTGCTTCTGTGGCGTCGCCGCTGCGGAACGTGCTGCCTCGATCGCTGGCGCAGCAGCAGCGGCGGCGAAAGTACCCGAGGCGATATTCAACGCGACTCCGAACAGTGACTCCTACTCTGCGCACCTGCTGCTGCTCACCGAAGAACCACATCAGGCCGGCACGCCGCGCAACAGCGAACTCGCCAACTACGTGCGCGATCGCTTCATTGAGTATGGCCTCGAGGAAGTGCACTTCCATGACACGCCGGCGCTGCTCAGTTTCGGCAAGGCGGCAAGTCTCGGCCTGGTGCATCCGCAACAGCTCAAGTTCACGCTCGCCGAAGCTCCCTACGCCCCCGACAAGGACTCCAACCTTTACAGCGATCCCGCGCAGGTGCCATTCCACGGCTATGCCCTGTCGGGCAAAGCCATCAGCGACGTGGTGTATGCCAACAATGGCAGTCCCGAGGATTTTGCCGAGCTTGACCGCCTGAACATCGATCTGCACGGCCGCGTGGTGATGATGCGCTATTCCCTGCCCTACTCGTATCGTGGCCACAAGGTCTACTTGGCCGAGCAGCGCGGGGCAGCGGCCACGATTATCTACTCCGACCCGAAGGATGACGGCTTCGTCAAAGGCAAGACCTACCCGAACGGACCCTGGGGACCGCCCTCACACATTCAATGGGGAGCGATTCTCTACGATTGGCTGGGACAGGGCGAACCGTTGACCTTCCATTGGACCAAGGCCGCCAATGGCGGCTGGACCGAAGGGCCAGTGCGGGACAAGCAGCTGCCACGCATTCCCTCGATGCCGCTCAGCGCCGCAAACGCCGCCGTGATCCTGAAGCAAATGACCGGGCCGGTGGCGCCACCCGACTGGCAGGGTGGATTGCCGTTTACCTACCACATCGGCCCGGGACCGGCGAAGGTCAATCTGGTGGTGGAGAACGAGGAACGGATCGAGACCCTGCGCAACGTGATCGGCGTGATCCGCGGTCGCGAGGAACCGGAGAAGCTGGTCATCCTCGGCAATCACCGCGATGCCTGGAGCTATGGCGCCGTGGATCCTTCCGGCGGGACCGCAGCACTGCTGGAGACAGCGCGTGCGTTTGGCGCGGCACTGCGCGCCGGTTACCGACCGCGGCGCACCGTGGTGTTCGCGAATTGGGACGGCGAAGAGGCGCTGCTCGGCGGCTCGACGCAGTGGGTCGCGGACAATGCCGCGGCGCTGAGTCGTGATGCCGTGACCTACATCAACGTCGATACCGCGATCAGCGGCGCGGAGTTCGAGGCCGGCGCCACCCCTGCTCTGGCCGATTTCGTGCGCGACATCACCCGCAGCGTGAACGATCCGGTGAGCGGCCGCCCGTTACACGATGTGTGGGCGGAGAGTTCCCCTGGCGGACT
Source organism: Klebsiella pneumoniae (assembly GCA_945862145.1). GTDB lineage: Bacteria > Pseudomonadota > Gammaproteobacteria > Pseudomonadales > UBA5518 > UBA5518. Next base: position 19,343 of record CAMAXE010000008.1, on the reverse strand, counting down.
GCCGGACGTGGGCACCATCGTCGGTGCGACCGACTACACGGCTTTCCAGGAGTACCTCGGAATTTCCTGCATCGACATGTTGTTTCGCGGCCCGTACGGGGTGTACCACTCGCAGTACGATAATTATTTCTGGATGAGCCAGTTTGGCGACCCGGGCTTCCGCTACGGCCCGACGCTGGCGCGTGTGTGGGGCGTGATGGCATGGCGCCTCGCCGACGCCGCAGTGCTGCCAATGCGCTATTCGGCCTATGCACAGGCGGCGGTCGGTTACATCGAGAAAACCGAGCGGCACGCCCCAGCATCGCAGGGTCTACGCCTGGAAGCGGCACGCGCAGCGGCCGCGCGCTGGGAAACCGCATCACGCGAATTCGAAGCACTGCTTGACACGCGGGCGACGCCGCCAGTCGCCGCGCCGGCAATAAACGACCTGCTGCTGCAGGTGGAACGCGCCCTCACCGAGCCCACCGGCCTGCAGGGGCGTCCGTTTATCCGTCACCTGCTGGTCGCGCCGCAACCGACCTATCGCAGCGAGTATCTTCCACGCGTATGGGAAGCGATTGACCGCGGCGACTGGAAGGCCGTTGCACACCATGAGACAGAAGTCGTTACCGCATTTGACCGTGCATCCGCCATGCTGCAGAGCGCCACCGCACTGTTGGCTGAGAACAAAAAGCAGTAAACAAAACAGGGAACAGACCACGATGTTCACGATCAATGTGCTCTCCCCTATTTATCGACGGCCGCGAGAACGCGCGCCATCCCGTGATTGAAGTGCGCATCGAAACCGTCTTTCTGCGAGAAACCAAACCTGACGACTACCATCTCCCGTGACGGGATCAGCAACACCGTTCGCCCCAGATAGTCGCTGAAGGCGTAGGCGTCCTGCGGGACGTCCACCCAACGCCCGGTGCTGTTCAGCCATACCAGGCCGCCGTATTCGGGGTTGGTGGTCGAAGGCGTACTCAGAAATGTCGCCCAACCCTGGGGCCACAGGCGCTGACCACAAATTGCGCCATCGTGCAGGAACAACGACGTAGAAACCGTCGAAGAAAAGGATGTGGGCTGGTGCCCCTCGCCGACACCCCCGCACCGGTCAGAAAGCCACTGGCCCGAATCCGCTCGGCGGCCGACGGTGCTGGGTGGCCTGTTCATAGGCGTAGGCATAGCGGATCAGCGTCCCTTCGCTAAACGCGGGTCCCAAGAAGCTCAGGCCTGCCGGCAGCGCGTCTCGGGCAAACCCCATCGGCACGGTAATGGCCGGCCACCCGGTCTGGGGCGAGAGGATCTGGCTGTTGTCCCCGGCCGGGCTATCCAGGTCGCCGACAAGGCGCGGTGGGTTGGACCACGTCGGATACACGATAGCATCGAGGTGAGCGGCCGCCATCGCTTGCACCAGCGCCGCGCGAAACGCCTGCTTGGGCGGATCGGTATAGACATCCGGGCAGGGGCTGCGCCGGTCATCGGCACTGATGGGTGGCTGCAGCGCCGACTTCAGATCGGCTTCTATGGACGGGAGATACAGTCCGGAAGCCACGATTTGCGCGAGCGTATGGTACGGCGCGTTTTGCCCCCGTGTTGCCAGGTAGTGGTCTACATCGGCCTGGAAATCACCACACCAGAGCGTGGCGGTCAGGTTCTCATAGTCGGGTACATCGAAGGGGTCGACGATCTGCGCTCCCTGCGCGGTCAGATCGGTGAGGGCGCGCTGCATGAGCCGCTGGATCTCCGGGTCCGTGGTCGCTGCATCGAGGTAGCGGCGGAAGACGCCGATGCGGGCACCGCGTAATCCATTCCGATCCAGAAAACGGGTGTAGTCCGGCGGCACCTGCCCGTTGGCATGCGCGGTCGCGGGATCCAATGGGTCAGCGCCGGCAACCACACTCAACACAGTCGCCACATCGGCGACCGTGCGGCCCATCGGGCCACCGACGTCGTTGTGCCCAAACAGAGGAATGATGCCGCGGCGACTGGTCAGGCCAATGCTGGGACGCAGGCCGACCAAGGCTGCGTGGGAGGAGGGGCCCCGGATGGAGTTGCCGGTATCCGAGCCCAGACCAATGGCGCCGAGGTTGGCCGCCACCGCGGCCGCCGTGCCGCCGCTGGAGCCGGCTGGGACGCGGTCGAGAGCGTAGGGGTTGCGCGTAATACCGGCGATCGAACTTTCCGTCTTGTAGGGGGAGAACGCCCACTCCGCCATATTCGATTTTGCCAGCACTACAGCACCCGCTGCGCGCAGGCGCTCGACCATGGCCGCATCCGTCGTTGGGATGAAACCTTTCAGGGCCAGTGACCCCGCTGTCGTCTGCAAGCCTTTGGTCTCGTAATTGTCTTTCACAATCACCGCGACACAGTGGAGTGGTTGCAAGTGACCCGTTCGTCGGTACTGCCGATCCAGTTGATCTGCATCGGCTAGTGCAGCCGGGTTGACGTCTACCAGGGCATTTAAACGGGTGGGTTGGTCATAGGTGGCGATCCGCGCCAGGTAGCCGGCGATCACGCTGTGGCAAGTGACTTTATGGGTCCTCAATGCATCCTGCAGCGAAGCGATCGTGGCTTCCTGCAGGTCGAATGAGTTGGCGCGGGCCGCATGCGCTGCCGTGTTGGTGAGACACCACAACAGGGCGATCAGACATAGTCGATTTGTTTTCATCAGGGCCTCTGGGGTTAGGGGGCAGACTGCGTCTTATAGTGGCCTGAACAGATGGCGACCGAGGATAGGGACTGATTCGCATGAAGCCGCCGCAATTTCCCTTGCGGCGCTAGCGGGTGTAGCTCAGGATCACGGTCGATGACTCGCAGATCTGCTTTTCGACTTGACGGATGAAAGGTGATCGCCTCATGCATCTTCACTTGATCGTCTCTGTCTTGACGGGCATTTTCCTGGTTGTTGGAGCCCCGCCCGGTAACGCGTATGCGACAGCCACCCAGGCAGACGCTGTCTTCTTTGACGGAAATTTCTACACCGCAAATCCAAAGCAGCCCTGGGCCTCCGCAGTCGCCATCCGGGGAGATCGCATCCTTTACGTAGGCGACGAGACCGAAGCTGCCAAGTTCGTCGGACCCGGCACCACGCAACACCGATTGGGAGGGAGGCTCGTTCTACCCGGGCTGATCGATGCGCACACCCATCCGGGTTTGGTCGCCTTATCAACCGGCGGCTTATCAATCGACGATGCGGAAACGAAACCCGAGCTGTTGCAGGCGATCGCGAAGGTGGTCGCGAGCCACCCCGATCGTCCCCTCTTGATGGGTGGATCCTGGCGCAATGAACTCTTCGGCGAGAGCGGCCCGCACAAGCGCGACCTCGACCGCATCGAGTCGTCGCGACCCCTCGTCTTGTACGATTCATGGGGACACAGTGTCTGGGCCAATACCCGGGCATTGGCGATGGCTGGTGTTGGGCGCAACACTCCGGACGTGATCCCCGGTCTCGCCTTCTACCAGCGAGACAAAGACGGCGAAGCGACCGGCTGGATTACCGAATCGGCAGCGTCGGTCTTCGTGAAGAACTTCCAGGGAATGACACCCGCGGTCGAGCAGGCTCTGATGAGCTTCCTCGAGTATCTGAGAGACCAGGGTGTCACCACCGTCTGGGATGCGGGGAATTTCGGTTGGGACGAGGAAGTTCTTGCCGTGATCTCCCGTTGGGACCGGGAAGGCGTGCTGCCCCTGCGGTATCACGGCACCTACACGCTCTTCTTGCCCGATGACCTGCCCCATGCCGTCGCAACGCTGAAGCGGATGCAAAAGGCCTACGGCAGCGACCGGGTGCGGGTCGACACGTTGAAAGTGTTTCTCGACGGTGTCATCGAGACGCGCACGGCCGACATGTCCAAAGACTACCTGGACACCCCTGGCAATAGCGGCCACTCGTTGCTGAGCCAGCCGCAGCTGCGCCAGTTGATTCTCGATCTAAACGCCGAAGATCTCGACATGCACGCGCACACGATCGGAAATCAAGCGGTCAAGACGATGCTGAATGCGGTAGAGGAGGCGCGCGCGTCCCTATCGGAGCCGCTCCGGACACGCGTGACGCTGTGCCATCTCCAGACAGTGGACGATTCGGACTTCAACCGCTTCAAGGATCTCGGTGTGATCGCTTCCTTCACGCCACACTGGCATGGTGGCGATGAGGCCGAGGTGATGAAATTCGCGATTGGCGACGAGTCAAAATCACAGATGCGCGCTCAGCCTCTGATCAGTGATGGCGCGGTGGTCACCTTCTCGAGCGACATCACGACTGCAACCGAGTGGACCTCCGACCGCGCCAACCCTTATCTGGGAATGCAGATCGGACACAACAAGCAGGACATCGAAGGCGGAGCCCAGGCGACCCTGACACCACCACGTAGCGAACGCCTTCGCCTGGACTCACTGGTCGACGGCTACACGCGAAACGCCGCGTTCCAGCTGCGCCGGGCGGATCAGCTGGGTTCGATCGAAGTGGGCAAGCGAGCAGATCTCGTCGTGCTCGATCGCAACCTGTTCGAGATCGATCGCTACGACATCCACAAGGTGCGCCCCGTGTCCGTGTGGCTGGATGGCAAGCAGGTGCACGGAGAGCTTCCCTGACCAATGGTCTCTCATTGGGGCGAGCTCATCTCGGAGCTAATGTGATCTGAGACCGGCGGCGCGCCAGACCCAGATCAACCGCTAGGCGACAGCCTCCGCATGGCCCGCGGCGCGCGGCGCCCAGGATGACAGAGGTTGCTCCGCGTGTCCTGTCGGGGGGGATAGTGTGCTCACGTAGCGTCCGATGATCCAGACTGTCCTTTCGAACAAGGCGGTGGCACTGAAAAGGGCATCGAGCATCTGTTGTCCCGTATTCGAGGCCTCGTCAAGCCACCGCTTGCGCAGGGAGTCCATGGTGCTGCTGCGATCTCCGGTGAGTTGCTGCAGCATGAAGAGCTCATCCGGACTGCCCGTGGCAGCGCACTCATGCAGCGTCGACAGCAGGAAGTGGGCGGACTCGCGAATGCCCGCTCTGATCCCGAGGCAGAACTCGCGGTTGGCATCCTCGAGCGCAGGAATTCTCTGCAGGGCGACCTCGAGGTCCAGCACTGCTCCCGAGAGATCGGCCACCAGCCGTTGCCGGTTCTGCAGCGCCAGCAGGCGATTGACCGTTGAACTCTCATGCCTATGACTGGCGAGTGTGCCGAGGGAACGGCTGATCTCCTCGGCTACTGCAGCATCCGCTGCCGCGAGTTCCCGAGCGGGTAAGCCGTAGACCATGGTGGCAGCAGCACCCTCTTGCGGGGCGGGATCCGCCTCGGAGAGGTATGCGCCCAGGTGTTCCAGCAGACCGGTCTGTTCCAGTTCCACCAGATCCATCGCAGACTCCGCATCGCCCAGGGACTCCTCGCTCAGGTAGCGCGGCTTTGAGAGTGTCTCTCGACGGGTGGGCGGCGACATCCTGGCCGCAGCGCGAAGCAGGAGCGGGGCAAGGATGCTGCCGAGCAGCACACCGGCGATCTGCGTGAGCAGGAAGGCCCATGCCGCTTGCAGGGCGGTCACCGGCGTGAGCACCGACAGCAGCGCGAGCACAAGTGGCACGGCGGCTGTTTTCTCCACCACCAGCAGCACCAGCATGAGTAGCGATCCGAGCACCTTCGTTATCGCCTGGATCAGGGCCAACTGCCGTGCTGCGCCCTTGCTCGAGGCCGACAGAAGCAAGGCGCCGAGCCCGGATCCCGCCGAGGCGCCGTAAATGATCAGGGTGGTCTGCTCCAGCGTGAGCAGCCCGGCCACGGTCATGGTCACGGCAATTGCCGACACGGTGGACGAAGACTGTAGCAGCATCGCCACGACGAGCGCCGCGATCACCAGCAGGCTGTCGAAACGAGCCGTCAGGAGCAGCGCCTGTCGGAAGTCTTCCGATTCCCGCAGGGGTATCGCGCCGGCGTGAAGCAGTTGCAGCCCCAGAAACACCAGTCCGACGCCCAGCATGGCGCCGGCGATGTGCCGGTAACGCGTCGAGTTATCGACATCGAAAAAATATGAGACGCCGATCAGGCCAAGCAGATAAAAAACGGGAATCCGGATGTCAACGGTGGAGGCCAACACGAGCGCCGAGGTGCCCACGTTGGCCCACGCCACGATCGGCATGGCCTGCGCCACGCTCATGAGGTTGGCCGCAATCATATTGCTCAGGATCAGTGTGATTGCGCTTGAGCTTTGGGTTATGGCGCCCGAGAGAGTGCCGAGTGCGCTACCGCGCCATGCTGAGGAGACGCTCGACGCCACAAGTTGACGCAGTCGCGGGCCAGACAGCAGCCGCAGGTTGGCACCGATCATCTTCACGCCAACAAAGAACAAGCCCAGACCACCGATCAACGGTCCGAGGATTTCCTGCAGCAGGGAAATGGAATCTTGCACAGCTCTAAGGGTCTCGGGAGTTCAGGCTTGCGGGGATGGCAAATCCGTTCTGCACCCCTCTTGGCAATCTAGCGTTCGATTGTTTCTATCTAGTTACAGCAGGGTTACGTTGCGGCTCCCAACTCCCGGCCCACCGCCCACCGCCGATCACATGGTCGAACCCATGATGCAGGCGCTGTCATCGGGGACAAGAATTAAATGGGGTCTGACCCCATTTAAATTAATGGCGCCGGCTCACCCGATCGCCGACACGCCCAGCAATACCAGTGTCGGTTTGCCCTCTTCCTTTGCGAGCGCCTTGTCGACAGTGAACATGGCCTGCCAGTCATTCAGCCCCTGTGGATCGACCAGTACCTGCGCAACCGTCCACGTAGCGGCATGGTCATCCTGCGTGACGTAAGTGCGCGTGTGGTTGCGTGCGTCCGGATCCAGCAGGATGCGCTCGTGCTCCGCGTAATAGGGTTCCATTGCCACGCGCAGATCCTCTGCGGCCCACGGCGATACCAGCGCTGCCGCCGTGTCGTAGCGATGGGCGGCAAGCGCGCGCAGGAAGTGGAAGATCTCGATGCGGATGAGCGCGGTGAACTCGCGCCTATTCTTCGTGATGTCGATGGCTTCGAGCGCTGGAGCCACATCGTCCGCGACGGCTTGCATCCCGGGATGCTTCATCCGCTCCCATTCATCGAGCAGACTGCTGTCGATGCCGCGCAGGAGCCCTCCCAACCAGTCCTCGATCTCCTGCAGATCCTCGTTCTTGAACGCAGGCGGCACCGTCTGCGCCAGCACCTTGTGCACACTGGAAACGTGCCTCAGCAGCACGCCTTCGGAGCGTTCGATGTCATAGAGCTTGATGTAGTTGGCGAAATCCGCGTAGTCCTCCACCATCTCGCGCACGATGCTCTTCGGCCGGATGTTCTCCTGGCCCAGCCACGGGTGCTTCAGCAGGAATGCGGCGAAAGTGCCGTAGATGAATTCGCGCTGCGGTTTCGGATACTCGAGTTCGTCCAACTTCGCGATGCGGACCTCGTACTCGATGCCCTGCTGTTTCATCTCTGCCATCTTTTCCGTCTTCAACGCGTCCAACTGGCGGCGCAGGATGATGTCCGGATTCTCGAGGATGGATTCGATCAGCGTCAGCACGTCAAGCGGGTAACTGGCGCTCGCCATATCGAGCAAGGTGAGCGTGTCGAGCAGGTAGAGCGACAGCGCGTGATTGAGCGAGAAGTCTTCCTGCAGATCGATGTTCAGGCGCAGTTTGCCCGCCGTGCCGCGTTCGGGCCTCGGCACGATCTCGATGATTTTCCGCTCGGCAAGCGAGCGGAACAACTGCCACGCACGCGTGCGATGCACCTTCTTCTGGCTGGGTGTTTCATGGCTGTCGCGGATGATGCTCTGCATCGCGCGGCAGCCGTCGCCTTTGCGGCTCAGCACCTGCAGCAGCATGGCATGCGAGACCTGGAACCTCGATACGAGCGGCTCAGGGGGTGCCGTCTGCAACTTCGCGAAGGTATCGCCCGTCCACGTCACGAAACCCTCGGGCGGCTTCTTTTTGACGAGCTTTTTAGCCTTCTTCGGATCCCCGGCAATCCTTGCCTCAATGCGGGCGTTCTCGAGCACGTACTCAGGCGCCAGCGCAACGACGAAGCCGATATCGTCGAAGCCCTTGCGTCCCGCGCGCCCGGTAATCTGGTGAAAGTCGCGCGCGGTCAGCGTGGCGGTCTTCGTTCCGCTGTATTTGCTCAACTGCGTGAGCAGCACCGTGCGGATGGGCACGTTTACACCCACGCCCAACGTGTCGGTGCCGCAGATGATCTTCAGCAGGCCTTTCTGCGCGAGACGCTCGACCACGATACGGTACTTCGGCAGCAGCCCGGCGTGATGCAGCCCGATGCCATGGCGAAGAAAGCGTTTGATGTCCTTGCCGTAGGGGCTGTTGAACTTGACGCCGATCAGAGCCTCCGCGATGGCGGCTTTCTCGTCTGCCGTGCAGTAGTTCTGGCTCATCAGGTTCTGCGTCGTCTGCGCCGCGTCGTTCTGGGTGAAGTGCACGACGTAAACAGGCGCCTGCTGCGAGGCCACCAACTCCTTCACCACGGTTTCCAGCGGTTCCTTGTCTTCGTAGCGAAAGTGCAAGGGCACCGGCCGCGTGGCCGAGGCAACTACCGTTGTTTCCGCAGCTGTGAGCCGCGTGAGTGCTTTCTCGAAGAAATCGGTGGCACCGAGCGTGGCGGACATCAGCAGGAAGCGCGCTTTGTGAAGCGTCAGCAACGGCAGTTGCCATGCAACGCCGCGCGAAGGGTCGGAGTAGTAGTGAAACTCGTCCATGATGATGTCGCTGAACGTTGCGTCTGCACCCTCGCCGAGAGCGACATTCGCGAGGATTTCCGCGGTGCAGCACAAGATGGGGGCATCGCGGTTCACCGTGGCATCGCCGGTGGCGATGCCTACGTTCTCGGGCCCGAAATCGCGGCACAGCGCGAGGAATTTTTCATTTACCAGCGCCTTGATCGGGCAGGTGTAGACGCTGCGCCGCCCGCGGGCCATCGACTTGAAGTGCAGCGCGGTTGCCACCAGCGACTTGCCGGAACCGGTGGGCGTGCTGAGGATGACGTTCCGGTCTTCGAACAACTCGAGGATGGCTTCTTCCTGAGCTGGGTACAGCGTCAGGTTCTGCTCTGCCACGTAGTCCAGATAACTGCCCAGCAGATCGCCGCTGGGGCAATCGCGGGAAGCGGGCAGGCGGCGCAACAGGGGATAGTCAGACATGGATGGGCGGCACTAGTGACGAAGCTGATTATCCCTGTTTTCGACGCGATGGATATCGCTGCGGGCAACTCAGATACCGTAATACCGCCCCAAAACCACACCCCTCAGTAGCCGGATCTTCAGCTCGCCACGGCATCGACCCGGATCACCTGACGCCCCGGAACAACCTCGATCACTGCGGAATCGCGTAGCCTGCCGGGAGTTGCCCGACCATGACCGTCTGGTTGCAGACCCGCTCGAGGATGCGCCAACCCTCAGCGATGCGAGTCCAGCTGTCGATGTAGTAGCCCGCATTCGTGATCACATCCTGCGAACCATCCGGACGCATGCGCGCCATCGGTGCCTGAAACAGGCAGCGCGAGGTCGCCTGGTCACCATCGAGTTCAATCGCTACGTTGGTGATGAAGTGCAGGTTTATCGGCCAGCCGGAAAGCGCCCGGTCGAGCCACTCTAGTGTGGGACGATACGGACCCTTGATGCCACCGGTGCTTACATAATCGATGGTCGCTCCGGGCGCGAACACCGAATCCATCAGTTCCCATTTTCGCTGGTCGACCATCCACGCATAGCGATACATGACCTGTTCGATTTCGTAACGGTCTTCCGCTGCTGATTGGGTCATTGCAGGCACTCCCTACTGTTATGGTTGGAGATTGAGCGCAGGAGGGTACAGCCCTTCCTGCGCAAAGCACAGACGACTTCGGGCACGCGGTAATCGAGGTGCTAAACCCCCGGGCGCTGCAGGGGGCCCCGAGGTCCGTTCGCCATTTCGTCACCTACGACATGCAGCGCTTTCGAACGAACAGCGCCGCGCCGACCGCATATCAGCGGTGTCGCCATCGTGACTGCGCCGGATGCCTGCCGCATAGTAGGATGGAACGGTAGGCCCGGTTTCAATTCATCAGCCACCAAGGGCAATGCCATGGACCCAACCAAAGCAGTCATCGCAAGCACCCACCGGCGCGAATTCCTTCGCAAGGCCAGCACGCTGGCCTTGGCTGCTTCGCCCTTGGGGCAGGCGCTGGCGAGCGATACGGACGAAGGCGTGACGTTCGCGGCCGGGCCGCGGCCGTTGGTGAGTTACCCCGGCAAACGCCCGCTGATCCTGGTGCACGGCCGCCCGCCGCACCTTGAAACGCCGTTCACCGTTTTCAATGAAGGACCGATCACGCCCAACGATGCGTTCTTCGTGCGCTACCACCTGGCGGATTTCCCGCACACCATCGCGCCGGACACCTACCGACTGCTCGTCAAGGGCGCGGTCAGCAAGGTACTCAGCCTGTCGCTGGACGAGCTGAAGACCATGCCCGGGCAGACAGAACTGGTTGCCGTTAACCAGTGCTCAGGCAACAGCCGCGGCTATTCCTCACCCCGCGTGTTCGGCGCGCAACTCGGTAACGGCGCCATGGGCAACGCACGCTGGACAGGGGTATCGCTAAAGGCCGTGCTGGAGCGGGCGGGCGTTCAGGCCGGCGCACGCCATGTCACGTTCAATGGGCTGGACAAGCCTGTGATGGCCAGCACGCCCGACTTCCGCAAGTCGCTCGATATCGAGCATGCGCTCAGTCCTGAGCCACTACTCGCCTGGGCCATGAATGGCGAGGATCTGCCCTTCCTGAACGGCTACCCGCTCAAACTGATCGTGCCGGGCTACTTCGGCACCTACTGGGTCAAGCATCTCGCGGAAATCGAGGTGCTCGACCACGCATTCACCGGGCATGACGCGTACTTCATGAGTCAGGGCTATCGCCTGCCGGACAACGACTGCCTGTGCGTGGCACCGGGAACGGCCGCCGCAAAGACCCGACCGATCTCCACCCTGCCAGTGCGCAGTTTCCTCACCAGCGTGACGGCCGGCGGCGTGTTGCCTGCGGGACAGGTGACGGAGTTGAAGGGCCTCGCCTTCGATAGCGGGGCGGGACTGAAGACGGTCGATGTGTCGATCGACGGCGCGCGCAGCTGGCGCAGCGCCACACTTGGCAGCGACCTCGGACGCTTCTCGTTTCGCGAATGGCATCTGCCGGTGGCATTCGAACGCAAAGGCCCTGCCGCCGTGATGGTGCGAGCCACCAACCGGCAGGGCGAGGTGCAACCGATGAAGGCCGACTGGAACCCCGGGGGCTACCGACGCCGGGTGGTCGAGACCACGTCCATCACCATCGCCTGAGGAGCGCGCCATGCCGACCTTCGTCACGCTGACACTGGGGCGATCCGCCCTCCTCGCTTCAGCCATTTCCCTCGCTGCCACCGATGCTGCCGCCGCAGGCATCACCCTGCCGCCGGACAGTTCGACGCTGCGGTCCTCGACCTTGCCCGGCTATGCGCTGGCGCAGCAAAAATGCGGCATCTGCCATTCGGCCGACTACATCAGCCACCAACCACCCGGCCTCGACCAGGCACACTGGACCGCCGAGATGGTCAAGATGCAGCACTCTTATGGCGCACCGCTGGACCAGGACGAGATCGCTCTGATCGGCGCCTATCTGGCTGTGGCCTACGGCAGCGCCACCGCCAGCGACACCAGCGTGACGTCCTTGACCGCGAGTTGGGAGGCTGCGCAACTGGCGCGAGACTCCAAACCTGCGGGTGGCGGCGACGCCGTCGATGTACAGGCGCTGTTGACGGCCAACGCCTGCCTCGGTTGCCATGCTCTGCAGCAGGCCGTCGTCGGCCCGGCGTTCAGCGCAGTCGCCGCGAAATACCGCGGCGATGCCACCGCACCCGCATTGCTCGCCAACTCGATCCGCCAAGGCGGCGTCGGCAAATGGGGCCAGGTGGCCATGCCGCCGATGGCTCATCTTGGCGACGATCAAATCAGAGCGTTGGCAGCATTTGTGCTGCAGCAATAAACGCCAGCAACCCGGGTCCAATCCACTGCTTGGGACCTTTGTCGCGATGCTCGGCGGAGCTTTCGTTGCCTCGTGAGAGGTCTACAGGCGGTGCCAACCGACATCAACGCTGTCAATCAGCCTGCTGAGTTCGGTTGCAGAAGGCGTGCTACACCAGCAGTATCGCGGCATCGATTTCATCACTATCCGCATCGCACCAAGACACTCGCGGCGTTTGCCGCAAAGGGGAACACTATGTTGACGCTCGCCGAAGAGTTCCTGCTGATGACGGCGAGCGATCTTGGCGATGACGCTACCGCTCCGGTGATCGATCTTCCGAGGTCCCGCATGGGGATCGAAGCGGCGTTGACGGGGGCAGTGCTCATGGAGCTCGCGTTGCGCGACCGCATCGAAACGGATCTCGAGCGGTTGTGGGTGGTGAATGCGAGTCCGACCGGGGAGCCGTCGGCAGATCCGCTACTGGCCGCGCTGGTGGCACTGCCAGCAGCGGCGCAGCCGGGCCATGGCATTACCGATATTCTGCTGAAATTCCGGGAATCCGACGTCTACGATCTCGCCATCAGAAGCCTGAAGGCGCGTGGCGTCGTGCGCGAAAAGACCACGCGGATCCTGTGGGTGATTCCGTCGCGCGAAAGCGTGATCGCCGACATCGAGATCCAGCGCAACATCCGAAACCGGGTATGCGAGGTGCTGTTCGATGGCGCCTTTCCGGAACCGCGCGACATCTGCCTGCTCGGGCTGCTCGAGGCGACCAAGAGGTTCCGCCGCGTGGTCCCGGCAGAGCGCGTACAGGAGGCCATCGATCAGACCCGGCGCTACGTAGACCTCGATCTTGTCGGCCGCAGCCTCTCCACGCACGTGGCGCGGATGTGCGCGTCATTGTCGCGCTTCGGCGACATCATCTGACTAGGGCGCACGCTCCGTCTGAGCCCGACATCAACGACGCAAGAAACGAACACGCAGCACGGGTGGCCTCTCGACGCACAGGGTATCGCCGCTTGGTGGCTTTGGCGCCGCCGCATAGAAGTGCGGAAAGCGGTCACGGCAGCGCGTCCACGACCTCCACGGTTGCGAGCGAGGGGTCACTGCAATAGGCAATGCGCACCTGACCCACGGACTTACGCAAGATCTCCAACGCGTCACGGGTGATTCTCTCGCCCGGCGCGATGATCGGTACGCCCGGCGGATACGGGCAGAACTGCTCGGCGCTTACCTCGCCCACCGCCTGCTCGAGCGGGATGCGGCGTCTGCGCGCGAAGAAGGCTTCGCGCGGCGTGCAGGCAACGTCCGGCTCGACACACCAGACAGACGACGTTGCGGCCGGTCGAGGCGACCCACGCCCGGCCTCGATGAGGCTTGCCAGCATCCCTGCTGCCTCGTCGCAGAACGCGGCCTCGTCCACCAAGGTCACGCTGCAAACGAGGGTGTCGCGATCGGCCGACTCAAGGTTCAGGCCCATCTCCCACAGACGCTTTCCGATGGCGACACCATCAGCACCCGTGCGCGGGAGCCATAGCGTCAGCTTGAAGGGGTCCACGCCTGCCGGCGCCATGGTTTCATCGAGGATGACGAGGCCCTTCACCCGGCGGAGGGTCTCCCGCATGCGCTTCACGTTTTCGACGGTGCGTGCAATCGCAACACCGTGGTCGCGTTCGAGCACCAGGCGCGCGGCATCGATCGAGGCCAGCAGCGTCCCCGAGGGAGACGTCGTTGCAACGAGATCCACACATCTGTCCAGATGATCGCGGTCGACCCGGTCGCCACGCAGCGTGACAACGGCGGTCTGCGTATATCCCAGGAGCGCTTTGTGGACGCTGGTGACCACGAGATCGGCGCCACACTCGATGGCACCACGACCGGCCATGAAACCCAGATGCGCTCCCCACGCCTGATCGACAACCAGCGGGATGCCATGTCCGTGAGCCGCGCGTGCGAGCGCAGAGACATCGCTCAAGGTCCCGCCATACGAGGGTGAGGTGACGAACAGTGCCGTCACCTCAGCCGTGACACCTGCGAGCGCACGCGCGGGGACGCCAAGCGGCAGACCGGTCTCGGGGTGGAGCTCCGGATACACCCACACGGGCCGTGCACCCGAGATCACCAGCGCAGCCTGAGCGCTGCGATGCGATGTGCGGTCGATTGCCACCGGCCGTCCCGGATAGCTCACGGCGGAGAGCGCAGCGATGTTACCCTGCGAAGAGCCCCCGACGAGGAATCGTGCGAAGTCGGCGCCGACGGCTGCGGACCACAGGGCTTCTGCCTGTTCGAGATAGCGATGGCCATAGGCGTTGTCGTCCACACCACCCTGCAGCGGCACGTCATCGCGAAGGAGCGGCCCCAGAAGATCGGCACCGAGGGCATCCTCGCCATGGGCATAGCGATTCTTGTGCCCAGGGATCTGCAGGGGCCGGCGATTTTTCTGCCGCGCAGCGAACCATGCATCAAGGAGCGGGCTGCGGGTCATGGGTTCTCCTCGCCTTCATCTCGAACGCTGGTGTGATGCCAATTTGACCACACTCACGATTTCGTCGTGTTGCCGCCCCACAGACGAGCAGCGTGCCGAGACGCCTGAGTGCATCGGTCCGTCGGGCTATTGGGGAGGGCAACAATGAGCGGCGCGGTAAACACATCAACCTCTGCTAAGCTAAAGATCAATGCCCAACAGAAAGGCACACGCGACCATGAACACCTTCTACAACTTACGCATCGGCGTCCGACTGGGCATAGGCTTTGCGCTGATGATAGCGGGTATGGTGGGGGTCGCCATCTATGCCAGCGTGGCACTGCAAGAGGTGCAATCCGAGCTGCACCTGCTGACCGACGACCGCATGCTCAAGGTCAGCCAACTGGTCGAGGTCAAGGACAATGTCCGGACCATCGCCAGCAGCATTCGCACGATGGCGCTGACCAGCGATGCGAGCCTGCGGGAGGCCGAGGTCGAGTCCATCGCTGCAGCGCGCGCCCGGAACGGCAAGTTAATGCGTCTACTCGAGGAAGAGATCAAGGCCGAAAGCGGCAAGGCGTTACTGAAGGCGAGCGCTGACATGCGCGCGGCGTACAACGAAGCCGCGGACAAGGTCATCGCACTCATCGGCGCCGGTACGATCGAGGAGGCAACCACCGTGTTGCTGGGCGAGATGCGCCCCGCGCAGCTCGCCTACCTGAAAACACTCGATGATCTGGCCAATTTCCAGAAAGAGCTGATGAAGAACGCGTCCGAGGACGTCGACGCTTATACCAGCGCCGCGGGGACGACGATGATCGTGGAGGCCAGCGTCATGGGCCTGCTCGGCGCACTGTTGGCCTGGCTGATCACGCGCTCGATCACCACGCCGCTCCGCCAGGCGGTGGACTTGGCGGAGACCGTGGCACGCGGCGATCTGCGTTCGCGCATCGAGGTCTCGAGCAAGGACGAGACCGGTCAGCTGCTTTCGGCACTCAATCGCATGAATGAGGCTCTCATCAACACCGTCAGCACGGTGCGCGACAATGCCGAAGGCGTGGCCACGGCCAGCAACCAGATCGCCCAGGGCAACTTCGACCTGAGCCAGCGCACGGAAGAGCAGGCGTCGAACCTGCAGCAGACGGCCGCATCGATGGAGCAGCTCACGGCCACGGTGAAGCAGAACGCCGACACCGCCCGCCAGGCCGCACAGCTGGCCTCCGGTGCTCGCGGCGTCGCCAGCAAGGGCGGCGACGTGGTGAGCCGTGTCGTATTGACCATGGAGGACATCAGTGCCGGCAGCCGAAAGATCTCCGACATCATCGGAACTATCGACAGCATTGCCTTCCAGACCAACATCCTGGCGCTGAATGCTGCGGTGGAAGCGGCACGCGCCGGCGAGCAGGGCCGCGGCTTTGCGGTGGTGGCATCCGAAGTGCGCAGCCTGGCGCAGCGTAGCGCCGAGGCCGCCAAGGAAATCAAGGTCCTCATCAGCGCCAGCGTCGGGAAGGTGCAAGCCGGCACGGAGCTGGTGGGCGATGCCGGACGGACCATGGATGAGATCGTCACTCAGGTCAAACGGGTGAGCGACCTCCTCAGTGAGATCAGCGCCGCCGGCGTCGAGCAGACGCAGGGCGTCGAGCAAATCAGCGATGCCGTGATGCAGCTGGATCAGGTGACGCAGCAGAACGCCGCCCTGGTGGAAGAAAGCGCGGCTGCGGCCGACAGCCTGCGTATGCAAGCCGACCAGCTGTCGCAGGCGGTGTCCGTCTTCATGTTGTACGACGACGGCTTGGTGGCCAAGGGCCCGCAGGGCGGGCCGATGACCCCGCGCCCTGCCGCTCCGCAGCAGCGGTCGGCACCCGCGGCGCGTACCACAGCCGTCAAGCCCCGCGCACCACCGCAAAGGGCATTGCCGGGCCGCAGGGAGGCAGGCTGAGCTCCCGCGTTGATTTACGCACGGACGCGGGACCGGTCTGACATCCGGCACGCCAGGTGCTGGAGAACGTCGCCACGAATGCCTGCAAGTACGCGCCCGAGGGCGTCGTGCAGATCCTTGTCGAGGCACCGCCATCCGGCCTCGTCGGGACTGTCGGCCCTCTGCACCGCCTCCGATTCTCGGTGATCGATCGCGGCCCCGGGATCGCAATGGCGGACCACGCGTTGATCTTCGAGCCATTCAGCCGTGTCTCGACACAGACCCGGATGCATGGCGTCGGTCTGGGGCTACCGATCTGCCGTCAAATTCTCCAGGCCGTGGGGAGCGGACTCCGGCTCGACAGCGATCGCGATCGTGGCGCTGGCGGATCCGGCACTCTGCTCAGGGGTTGGCGGGCCTCGTCAGCCGGCCCAAATCAGCATCCAGCGTCCGGATCACGGGGGCAGCGCTGGCCAAACCAATCAGGTTGCGCAGCTCCAGCGGATCCTGCTGCAGGTCATAGAACTCGTCCATGCCCTGCAGGTCGCGGTAGCGGATGAGTTTGTAGCGCTCCGTGCGAACCGCGTCGTAGCCCATGCGGAGGATCCTCGGAAAGACCGTGTCGCTGTAGTACTCGATCAGGAATGCCTCCCGCCATGGCGCATCTCGCCCCTCCAGAAGTGGCACCAGAGAACGCCCATCCACGCCGGGGTCGGGCGCAGCCCTGCCCAACTCCAGCAGCGTCGGTGCGAGGTCGATCCCCAGCGCGAAGCGATCCAGCGTAAGACCCGCGCGCACGCGCCGCGGGTAACGCACCAGGAGCGGCACGCGGATGGCCTCCTCGTAGGCGAGGCGACGCTCTTCGTTCAGCCCATGCTCGCCGTAGAAATAGCCGTGATCGCTGGTGAGTACGATCACGGTGTCATCGAGCTTGCCCGCGCGCGCGAGTGCCTCACGGATGCGACCGAGGCTCTCGTCGACGGCGAGCAACATTTCGAGGCGGCCTGCAATCTCTGCGTCGCTGGTCACGGTGCCGGGGCCGAGCGGCGGCAGGCCCTCGATGCTGCGCATCAGCGCGGGTTTGTCTGCCGGCGCAACACCGCTGTTCGCCCGGCGGGGAAATGTGCGACCGGCGTAGCGCCCCTGGTGTCTAGGTGCCGGCACGAAGCCCCCCGGCTGCCCCTGCACCACTGCGCTGCTGCCGTCGTCCAGTTGCACCACGTTGGGGTGCATGGCCTTGTGCGCGAGGTAGACCAGGAAAGGGCGCGCATCGGGCTCAGCGACGAAGCGCAGTGCCTCGTCGGTCAGCAGATCCGTGACATAGCCCTCGTGGCGTGAACGCTTCCCGTCGGTATTGAACGAGGGATCCACCGCCTCGCCCTGCCCCGCCATGCCCACCCAGCGATCGAAACCGCGACGCGGAAGGTCATCGTTGCCCATGTGCCACTTGCCGAAGAAGCCCGTGCGGAAGCCTGCCTGCTGCAACCGTAACGGAAAGATCGGCAGGTCGTGGCTGGGTCGAAGGGTGTTGTCGATGATGCCGTTGTGGCGCGCGTAACGGCCCGTGAGCAGGCTCGCGCGGGCGGGCGAGCACAGCGGCGTGGTGGCGAAGGCCTGCGTGAAGCGTGCGCCCTCAGCCGCGAGCCGGTCGATGTTGGGCGTCTCGACCGTGCGGTTGCCGGCAGCGCCGAAATCATCGAAGCGCATGTCGTCCAGGAGGAGCACGACCATGTTGGGCGGTGGCGCATCGGCGCTCTGCACAGACAGCGCCATGCAGCAAAGGAGCGGGCACAAGAGAGTGCGCAAAAGCGTGTGTAGGGGCACGAAAGATCTCCTGCGGTGCTGGCCCCATCGTACTCTCGCACGCGGCTTCAGGCAGCTCTCCCCTCGTCACGGTACCGCCGCAACGCCTGTTGGCTGCTAGAGTCCTATCGCCAGCCCCCGGAGGTCCAGCCGTGCACCACGTACTCGCCTTGCTCGCCAGCCTGATGCTGCTCGCGCCCCTCGCCCGAGGCGCAGACACCGTCACGCCAGAGGAGGCAATCGGGCATACGCTCGATGCACTGCACGCCGCCGCGGCCGCAGCTGACGGCGAGCGCTATTTCGCGCTGTTCGCTGCGGATGCGGTATTCATCGGCACCGATGCCGCCGAGCGCTGGACGCTCGAGCAGTTCCGCGACTACGCCAGCCCGCTGTTCGCGCGCGGTAGCGGCTGGGTCTACCGCCCGCGCGAGCGTCACATCACGCTCGCTGGCCTGCCGTGCGCCTGCATCGCGTGGTTCGACGAGTTGCTCGACAGCCAGAGCTACGGCACGAGCCGCGGCACCGGCGTGCTGGTTCGTGACGACGACGGAGCGTGGAAAATCGCGCAGTACGCGCTGACATTCCCGATGCCGAACGATCTGGCTGCGGAACTGACGGGCCGGATACGCGACTTCGAAGGTGTGGATGCACACCGCCAGGACCTGACGCCGGGCGGAGCGTCGGTCAATCCATGACGCGAGCAGATGAGCGCGCGAGCAGATGGGGTCAGGTCTTACATTTAGTCATCTGAACCCAGGTGCTCTGGCAGATCAGGAGGCCGGCTGAGAACAACGCTCAACGGCAAACCTCAAACAAGGCAGGGGAGACCATGAAAAATGAAAGACCTGACCCCCCTCCCCCTCCCCTTCCACTAGAAGCGGTAATTAACACCGACTCGCAGCACGTCTTCGCTGTACTCCTGACGTTCGCGGGCGCCGGGAAACACCGGGCTGGTGTCGACCAGTTTGGTGCCGAAGTCTGCGTGGTGATAGTCAACGACCAGAGTGGCGTGCGCGCCGACCCGGTGTTCTACGCCCAGGCCCAACGCCCAGCCGGTCTGCCAGTCCGTCTGGGTAACGGACGTGACCTGATCAGGCGCAAAGTTGCAGCCGCCGGTGCAACCAAAGCTGCGCGAAACCCGCGCTACCGAAAGGCCGGTGCTGGTGTAGACCAGCGTGGCGCCATCGTT
>CAMAXE010000007.1 GCA_945862145.1 Klebsiella pneumoniae | reverse complement strand
GCGATGATGGTCAAGGGTTATGCCCGTCCTGCGGGGTGTCGTGGTCGATGCAGACGATCTGCCGGAGCGCGGTAACACCCGGTACCTGAAGCGTCTGTACCGACCGCACAGTATAGGGCGGCTCCACCTCCACAAGCTCGCTCGCTGCAAGCTTGCCCTTCATGGCCAGCATACGGCCCTTGGGGGCAAGGAGCGGGGCGCTCAGCCGAACCAGGTCTCCCAAGGAACCGACCGCGCGCGAAAGCACGGTGTCGAAGCCCTGCTCGTAACGGTAGTCCTCGGCTCTGCTCTGGATCAGCACAAGGTTTTCAAGACGCAGCCTCGTTTTCACCGCGAAGAGAAAACGCATTTTCTTGCCGTTGCTGTCCAGCAGATGGAAGTCTCGCTCGGGTGAGCAGATGGCAAGGGGCACACCCGGAAGACCCGCCCCGGTGCCAACGTCCAGGACACGCTTGCCGTGAAGCGAGGGGAGGATGCTCAGACTGTCCAGGATATGCCGGTAGAGTATTTCACGCGGATCGCTGGTGCCCGTGAGGTTGTAGGCCCTGTTCCACGTCATCAGGAGGTCGACGAATCCCAGTAGGTCGTCACAGCTGGAAGACGGTAATTCAAGATCGAGCGCAACCAGTCCTGCAGCAAGCTGTTCGCGCAGCGCGGCAACCGGCGGTGGCAGGCTGGCACTCACGCGCGCTGGCGCTCGAGGCGCCCCAGCTTCTTCAAATGAATGAGAAGCAGTGATACCGCGGCCGGTGTTACACCTGGAATTCGCCCTGCCTGGGCGAGGGTTCCTGGACGAATTGCAGTCAGCTTCTGCCGAACTTCGTTGGACAGGCCGTCGACGTACGCGTAATCGAGGTCGCTGGCAAGAACGGCGTCTTCATAGCGCTTCATGCGGTCTATCTCGTCGTGCTGACGATCGATATAGCCTGCGTATTTCGCGTCGATCTCCACCTGCTCAGCTACGTCTTGGGCAACGTCGGGGAGTATCCCAAGGGCTGCCAATGCGGCGTGGTCCAACTCCGGGCGCTTCAACAGATCGGAAACGCGGTACTCACGCGCCAAGGCCTTGCCAACGCGCTGCCCGATGGCCTGCGCCGCTGGTGTGCCCGGGTGTACAAAGAGGCTATGGAGGGTTGTGGTATGCGCCTCGATCGCTTCCTGCTTGGCGCTGAACCGAGCCCAGCGTTCCGCACTTACCAAACCCAGCTCCTGGCCCGTAGGGGTGAGTCGCCGATCGGCGTTGTCCTCGCGCAGCAGCAAACGGTGCTCGGCACGACTGGTGAACATGCGATAGGGCTCAGCGGTGCCGAGTGTCACGAGGTCATCGACCATCACGCCGATGTAAGCCTCGTGGCGTCGCGGATACCAAGGTTTGCGACCCAGTACACGGCATGCCGCGTTGATGCCGGCAAGCAACCCTTGCGCGGCAGCTTCTTCGTAACCGGTAGTGCCGTTGATCTGGCCCGCAAAGAACAGCCCGCGGACAAACCGTGTCTCCAGCCAGTGGTGGAGCCCACGAGGATCGAAAAAATCGTATTCGATGGCGTAACCGGGGCGCGTGATGTGGGCGTTCTCGAAACCCTTGATCGATTGCACCAGCGCGAGTTGTACATCGAAGGGCAGACTGGTGGAGATGCCGTTGGGGTAAAGCTCGATGGAATCCAGGCCCTCAGGCTCGATGAACACCTGGTGGGAGAGCTTGTCGGCAAAGCGAACCACCTTGTCTTCGACCGACGGGCAGTAGCGTGGACCAATGCCTTCAATCACGCCCGCGTACATCGGTGAGCGATGCAGGGAGGCGCGGATGATGTCGTGGGTACGCTCGTTGGTGTGTGTGATGTGGCACGGGAGCTGACGGGGATGCTCGGAGGTGCTCCCCATGAAGCTCATCACAGGCAGTGGTGTGTCGCCGGGTTGCGCTTCGAGCTCGCTGAAATCCACGGATCGGGCGTCGATGCGCGGAGGCGTTCCCGTTTTCAAACGACCGACTGCAAAAGGCATCTCGCGCAACCGGGATGCCAGCGCATTGGCGGCAGGATCGCCTGCCCGTCCGCCACCGTAGTGCTCCATGCCGATGTGTATCAACCCACCCAGAAAAGTGCCTGTAGCGAGCACGACGGCTTCTGACCTGAAGTCGAGCCCCATCTGAGTACGCACCCCCAACACCCTGTCACCCTCCATCAGGAGGTCGATCACGGGTTGCTGGAATATATCGAGGTTGGCTTGTTGCTCAACGACCTGCCTGACTGCGGCGCGGTAGAGCACACGGTCTGCCTGGGCGCGGGTTGCGCGCACTGCCGGACCCTTGCGTGAGTTCAATATCCGAAACTGGATCCCTGCCCTATCGGTAGCGCGGGCCATAGCGCCGTCAAGGGCGTCGATCTCCTTCACCAGATGGCTCTTGCCAATGCCGCCTATGGCCGGATTACAGGACATCTGCCCGAGTTGCTCGATGCTCTGGGTGAGCAGCAGCGTGCGTACCCCCATCCTTGCGCAGGCAAGCGCTGCCTCGGTGCCAGCATGACCGCCACCAACCACGATCACGCCGTAATGTCTGGGATAGTCCACGTTGTCCGCTCCCGGGACAGGGCTTAGCAGTATATCTGCGGCCAGCGCTGTCGTTGAAAATTTCGCCGTAGGGAATTTTGAGTGGTGCCGCTCTTTCGGAATACAGATTAATGAATGAAATACCTTTCCGGAAGGAAAGAGAGGAAATCTTGAATCTGTAGTTAATAGGGAGCGGCGTGCCTGTGGAAAAGCCCTGTTAATCCTGCTGCGACAATGGCTTGGAAGAATGACAAGCTTGTCGGTAAGCGCTTGGCAAGGAGGGTGTAGAGCGTGTGCGTCCTGTGCGTGGTTTAGAAGGTTCTCGCCGCTGAAAGAGGTTCGGATTTTTGTCCACAGGCTAGCGGGGGTCTCCCACACAGCTTGTGCAGGGCTTATTTTCCGATGCAGAAGCTGCTGAATATTTCACCGAGCAAGTCGTCGGGCGTCACCTGCCCGGTTATTTCACCGAGGGCGCGTTGGGCGTCGCGCAGATGCTCTGCGAGCAGTTCTACGGCAGCGTGGTCATTCAAGCTGAGCAGTCCTTCGCTGAGGGAGTTACGGGCTCTGGTTATGGCGTCGAGATGACGCCGTCGTGCGCTGAAGGCACCACTCTCGCCTGTACTGAATCCAACGAGCTTGCTGATGTGGGAGCGCAGTGCGTCAAGGCCGGCTCCGGTCAGCGCTGAAACGGCTATTTGAATCTGGCCATCGGCCTTGCATTCTCCCGCTGTCAGGCCACTTAAATCGCTTTTGTTGAGAACGATACACAAAGGGGGTAGGGACTCACCCAGGGAAGATAAATGTTCCTTGGCTATCGATAGCGGGCTGTCTGCACTGCTGCTGTCGACCACAAGCAACAGAAGATCTGCTTTGCCCGCTTCGCGCAGAGCGCGGCTGATACCTTCGCGCTCTACATCATCGCCGCTTTGCCGGAGTCCCGCCGTGTCAATGACATGCACGGGCATACCATCTATCAGTATCTGTTCCCGAAGCACATCGCGCGTGGTGCCGGGTGTGGCGCTTACGATCGCCGCGTCGTGTCCTGCGAGGCAGTTCATCAGGCTGGATTTGCCGGCATTGGGTTTTCCCGCCAGCACCACAGTCAACCCGTCACGCAACATGCTACCCACACGTGCCTGATGATGGAGATGGTTAAGGCGTTCGACCAGCGCGTTCATTCTGGCGTCTACGTGGGCGTCAGTAATGAAGTCGATGTCCTCGTCGGGAAAATCAATGCAGGCTTCAACCAGTACACGCAAGTGGGTCAGCTCTTCGATGAGTGCGGTGACGAGTTTCGAGAACTCCCCTTGCAGGCTTCTTGATGCACCGCGAGCAGCTTCTGTGCTGGCGCTGTCGATGAGGTCTGCGATGGCTTCGGCCTGGGCTAGATCGATCTTGCCGTTGATAAACGCGCGTTCCGTGAATTCGCCGGGTCGTGCAAGTCGCGCTCCGGCCGAGAGAATGCTCTGCATCAACAGCTGAAGCACGACGGGACCGCCATGCCCATGGAGCTCAACTACGTCTTCACCGGTGAAGCTTGAAGGAGCGGGGAAGTGGAGCACGATACCGCTGTCGATGACCTCGCCGGCGGATGGGGCGAATACACGAAACCCCGCAACCCGTGGACGGGGGAGGGTGCCGCAGAGTGTGACAGCGATTCTTTGCGCTTCAGGGCCTGAGATACGCACGATACCGATGCCGCCGCGACCCGGCGCGGTGGCGACGGCTGCAATGGTGTCAGTGTGGCCATCTGGCCGTGGCATATCTCAGGCGCCGCGCTCGATCCGACGGGTGATCACCAACTGCTGGGCGATGGACAGCGCGTTGTTTACCAGCCAGTAAAGAACCAGGCCGGCAGGGAAGAACAGGAAGAAGACAGTGAAGATGATCGGCATGAATTGCATCACCTTCGCCTGCATGGGATCTGGCGGTGCAGGGTTCAGTTTCTGCTGGTAGTACATGGATGCGCCCATCAGCAGGGGAAGTACGAAATACGGATCCATCACTGAGAGGTCGTTTATCCATCCTGCAAGCGGGGCTTGGCGTAGTTCTACGCTCTCAAGCAGGACCCAGTAAAGCGATAGGAAAACGGGCATCTGGATAAGGATAGGCAGACAGCCGCCGAGCGGGTTTACCTTCTCCTTGCGGTAAAGATCCATGGTCTCCTGCGATAGCTTTTGGCGATCGTCGCCGTAGCGCTCCTTGAGTTCCAGCATTTTCGGCTGGAGCTTGCGCATCTTTGCCATCGATTTGTAGCTGGCGGCGGAGAGGTTGAAAAACACGGCCTTGACGAGAACCGTGAGCAGGATGATCGCGACACCCCAATTGTTGATGCCATGGGCGATGTTTATTTCGACGCCGAAGGCATTCAGATGCCCGGTTGCGAAAAAGTACAGCAGTGCAAATAGGGGCTGTGCGATCCACCACAGCCAGCCGTAGTCCACGGTCAACTCGAGGCCTGGTGCGATTTTCAGCAGGCGGTACTGATCTTTGGGGCCCGCGTAGAAGCGCGCACTCATGATGCCTGAGGCACCGGGCTGCAGGCTTAGCGCCGGGCTGGTGAAGCGACCGATGTTCTGGCCGCTCTGGCTGCGCAACATCTGATAGCTATTGGTTTGTGAGGCCGACGGAATCCAGGCGCTGATGAAATAGTGTTGCACCAAGGCGATCCAGCCGTCTGTGGTCTGTGCCTTGTAAGGCTCTTCGTCCAAGCTGTCGAACTTGTACTTGAGATACGGCTCTTGCTCTGTTCGCGTCGCGAAACCTACGAACGGTTGGATCCCCAAGGCGCCTCCCGCTGCGCTCGGGTCGGCACTGTTGTCGCGGCTTAGTTGCCCGAACAGTGCTGCTTCCCACGGTTTGGCGCTTTTATTGTCGATCAGGTATTCCATATCGGCGACATAGGCGCCTCGCTGGAGACGGAAGCGTTTGGTTATTTGCACGCCATCTGATGTGGTGTGGTGCAGGTCTACTGTCAGGGTGTCCTGACCGTCTTCGAGCCTCCAGCTTGTGCTGGTCGCTGTGTATTGGGGGCGCGCATCGGCGGTGTCTGTGCCGTTGGGTCCGATCAGTCCGCTCTGCGCCGTGTAGTTTCGATCCCGGCTCTGGAGCAGCAGTCGAAACGGCATGTCGGCGCGGCCAAGCTCGGCGTAATACCGGGACAGCGAGGCTGCCACGATATCGCCGCCTAGCAGCGATATCTCGAGATTCAGTGTGTCCGTGTGTATCTGGATGGTGCCAGCCGCATTCGCCGTCGTTGCCGCAGCGGAAGACTCTGCGGTGGCAGGCGTTGTAGCGGTCAGTTGCGGCAGTTCCGCCGACATTGTGCCCGGTACGTCGTGTGCACCAGCGCCATCAGGCGGTGTTACGGAGACTTGCTCCGGGGCGGCGCGTTCGGTGGCGGGTGCGGTGAGCGATGTGAGGTGTTGCTGTTCGAAGCGATTCCACTCGACCAGCAGCATCCAGCCGACCAGCGCCAGTGCAATCATGAGAGCGTATCGCTGGATATCCATCAGTGGCTTGTATCCGTCAGGCTGGTTGGAAACGGGAGTGGCGGGACAGGATCTTCACCGCCATCGGCCCAGGGTTGGCAGCGGGCCAGACGCCACAAGGTTAATCCGCTGCCCCGCAGGGCACCGTGTCGGATCAGAGCTTCGCGACAGTACAGCGAGCAGCTCGGATGGAAGCGGCAATGTTGTCCCAAGAAGGGGCTCAGGAAAAGCCGGTAGAGAGAAATCAGGCCGAGGAGGATGCGGACGGCGACAGAGGTGCTGTGGCTTTTGACGAGCGCTTGAGGAGTCGAGTCCATAAAATGTCTAGACGTTGCCTGATGCCGGGGTTGTCTAATTTGGCGATACCGCCGCGCGCAAGGATGATGATGTCCAGCTCGCCGAGCGCATCCTGCCTTAAACGGTAGGAGTCTCGCACCTGTCTCTTGAAGCGGTTACGGCCCGTTGCGAGCTTACAGGCCTTTTTGGGCGCCACCACACCGAGCCTGGGCGCTCCCAACTCGTTGGGTCGAGCCAGCAACAGTACCTCTCCCGCAGAGAAGCGAAACGGGGGGTTGTCGAATACGGCTCTGAATTGCGCCGGCAGCAGCAAGCGGGCGTTGCGCGGAAACCGGCGGTTCTCCATGCATTCGCCCGGAAAGGCTGATCAGGCCGACAACCGCTTGCGGCCCTTGGCCCGGCGGCGCGCCAGGACGATCCGGCCGTTACGGGTTGCCATACGGGCACGAAAACCGTGGGTGCGTTTGCGCTTGAGATTGCTCGGCTGGAATGTGCGCTTCATGGTGATCGTGCCTCAGTGCCCCGGGAACGGGGTGTCTTGACCTGAAAGGGGGCCGAATTCTAGTGAACTCGAAGGGCTAAGGTAAACCCGGCGGGCGCCGATGCCGGCGGGAATATTCCGGACGCACGGTGAACAGGCGTGCCATCCCGGGCTCGGGCACGCTCCAAGGTCTTTGACCTTGACCCAAGCAGATCGTGTGGCCAGCCGCCGGAAAGAATGTGGAAAACAACGTCAGGCTGTTGTTTGCCAAAGAAATCCAGCGGTGGAAATCCTGTGGGCGACCAGGGATTAACTGTTGATGGGAGGCGCCGTCCCGGAAAAGCCCGGAAACGGGCGCAGGGAAATCACACAGGAAACCCATAAGATATAAACAGGTTATCCACAGAATAGCGTGCTTGAGCGCCGCGCCGCAGCGTGATTCAGTACCGCGTGATGTTTAATAAAACATAATAAAAACAAAATGATATGGAATAATTCAATTTCTTTCGTGGAGCGTGTGGATAAGCTCTGTGGACAAGGTTAGAATGGGGTCGTCCGGTTTTCCACGGGCCAAACAACGATAATTCGAGTGCATTGACGTGCTTTTTCAAGCGCGTCAAAGGCGGGGTTTGAGGGCAATACCTGATGGATGTCACTTGGCAACGCTGCAGTAGCTTTCTGCGTGACGAAATGCCGCCCCAGCAGTTCAACACCTGGATAAGACCCCTGCGAGCCACCGAGTCCGCGGGTGCATTGCAACTTATCGCCCCGAATCGCTTCGTGAAGGATTGGGTGCATGACAAATATATCGAGCGTATCCGCCAGATCGTGAACGATATATCGGGCGGGCGTATAGCGAGCGTCCTGTTGGACGCGGCAGGGCGCGATGCGCCTCTCCGCGCTCCGCTTGTGAAACCCGCTGTGAGCTCGCCCTTTGTTCGTGTGGCTGGGCTTGATGCGGTGCCAGCTCCCCGGCGTGCTGAGCCAGAGGCGCCCGTGAGGCAGCACCACTATCTGATCGAGGGCTACACCTTTCAGAATTTTGTCGAAGGCAAGAGCAACCAGCTCGCCAGAGCCGCCGCACAGCAGGTAGCGCAGAACCCGGGCGGCGCTTACAACCCTCTGTTCATATACGGCGGTGTTGGCTTGGGCAAGACGCACCTCATGCATGCCGTGGGCAATGCCTTGCTGGGCGGCGACCCCAATGCCCGCGTTGTCTACTTGCACTCTGAGCGTTTCGTCGGGGACATGGTCAAGGCCCTGCAGTTAAACCAGATCAATGATTTCAAACGGTATTACCGATCGGTTGATGCGCTGTTGATCGACGACATCCAGTTTTTTGCCGGCAAGGAGCGATCCCAGGAAGAGTTCTTCCACACCTTCAACGCCCTCCTCGAGGGTGGGCAACAGATGATCCTGACCTGCGATCGCTACCCCAAAGAGATCGACGGCCTTGAGGAGCGCCTCAAGTCGCGGTTCGGGTGGGGGCTGACGGTGGCCGTAGAGCCGCCCGAGTTGGAGACCAGGGTCGCGATCCTGTTGAAGAAAGCCGAGCAGGCCGGGGTTGATCTTCCGGCAGAGGCCGCCTTTTTTGTTGCGCAGCGCATAAAATCCAATGTGAGAGAGCTCGAGGGCGCCTTGAAGCGCGTGATCGCCAGTGCGCATTTCACGCATCGGCGGATCGACCTCGAGCTGGTGAGGGAGTCGCTCAAGGATCTGCTGGCCTTGCAGGATCGGCAGATCAGCCTGGATAACATCCAACGCACCGTGGCGGAGTATTACAAGATAAAACTGTCGGATCTTCTGTCGGCACGGCGTAGTCGGTCGGTGGCGCGCCCGCGCCAGTTGGCAATGGCTTTGTCCAAGGAGCTGACCAACCACAGCTTGCCGGAAATCGGCGATAGTTTTGGTGGGCGTGACCATACGACCGTGCTGCATGCCTGCAGAAAAATCAAAGAGTTGCGTGATTCTGACCCGGATATGCACGAGGACTACAAAAATCTTTACCGGTTGTTGTCGGCCTGAGCGGCCGGCTTTTGAATAGCCCTGACGGAGACTGCTTGCATGAAATTTTCGATCTCGCGCGACGCCCTGTTAAAGCCCCTGAACCTTGTTGCGGGGGTCGTGGAGCGGCGGCAAACGCTGCCGGTACTGTCGAACGTGCTGTTGTCGCTCGATGGTGATTGTTTGTCTTTGACAGGCACGGACCTCGAGGTCGAGCTTGTCGGACACATCCGTCTGAGTCAGCCCGGAGAGAGCGGCGAGGTCACGGTCCCGGCGCGCAAGCTTGCCGATATCTGCAAGTCGCTTCCGGAAGCCGGCGTCCTTGAGTTTTCGCTTGATGATCAGCGGCTTAATCTGCGTTGTGGCCGCAGTCGCTTTGCGCTGTCGACCCTGCCCGCCAGCGACTTCCCGAGCATCGAGCATTCGCCAGCGATGGTCGAGTTCGCCGTCCCCCAAGGCCAGCTCAAGCGTCTTATTGATCGAACCGCTTTTTCAATGGCTCAGCAGGATGTTCGCTACTACCTGAACGGGACGCTGTTCGAGTTGACCCCGAAACGCCTTCGTGCGGTCGCGACAGACGGCCACCGTCTGGCGCTTTCAACCTTGGAGGCCGATTTGCCCGGTGTGAAAGCCGATATGCACGCCATTCTGCCCCGGAAGGGTGTTCTGGAACTGCAGCGCCTGCTGCAGGATCCGGACGCCGAGGCCCGGGTATCTCTGGGTGGCTCGCTGTTCCGGGTGGTTACTCCTGATTATGCTTTCAGTTCCAAACTCGTCGACGGGAAGTTTCCGGATTACACCAAGGTGTTGCCCAAGGCGGCGGGGCGCAGCCTCGTGGCAGCGCGCTCTGAGCTGAGAGACTCGCTTAGCCGGGCCTCGATCTTGTCGAACGAGAAGTTTCGCGGCGTGCGCCTGGTTATTGATCAGGGCGGGATCCAGATTCTCGCGAGTAATCAGGAGCAAGAAGAGGCCGAAGAGAGCATCGCCGTTGATTACGACGGTGATCGCGTGGAGATTGGCTTCAACGTGAGTTATTTGATCGATGTTCTGGGTGTGCTTACCGGAGAGTCTGTACGGATCCAGTTTTCGGATGGCAGTAGCAGTGTCCTGATGGAGGATCCTGCGGCCGACGGCGCGCTCTACGTCGTTATGCCAATGCGCCTCTAAACACCATCAGGCATGTCGCTTCGGCGCCTCAGGATCCAAGAGCTTCGGAACATTCACGACGCAGAGCTCGATCTGGCACGCGTGAATGTGTTTGCAGGCGCTAATGGAAGTGGGAAGACGAGCATTCTCGAGGCGGTATACCTGCTGGGCTCGGGGCGTTCGTTCAGGAGCAGCAGGCTGGAGCCCGTTATCAATCATGAGGCTAGTGGTTGCGTCGTTCACGCCTTGGTGATCGACGCGCAGCACGCGTCCCCGCTGTCTATCGGCGTTGCCAGACGGCGGGACGGCGAGTTTGAGGGGCGTATTCAGGGGAGGACGGTTCAGAACACGGCTGAGTTAGCCCGCTGCCTTCCAGTTCAGCTCATCAATTCGGATACCTTTGACTTGCTCGAGGGGGGGCCCAAGAGCCGTCGGCAGTTTCTCGACTGGGGCGTGTTCCACGTGGAACAAGAGTTCCACGGAGTGTGGCTCGATGTGCAGCGGGTTTTGCGTCAGCGCAACGCGTTGATGCGCCATGCTAGAATCGCGCCGGACCAGCTGGAGGCGTGGGATACGCGGCTTTCGGCCAGTGCCGAGAGTCTTGATGGCTTCCGCAGGCAGTATTTCGAGGCTTTTTCCCCGCAGTTCACGGCCACGCTCGCTGAGTTGGCGAATATCGAGGGAATCGAACTGTCCTATCAGCGCGGTTGGGACAAGGAGCGCGGCCTGCTGGAGGTTCTGCGCGATCAGCATGATCGGGATCGTGAGAGAGGCTTTACGGGAAGTGGCCCTCACCGTGCTGATATCCGGCTTCGTCTTCATGGGCAGAGCGCGGACGAAGTCCTTTCCAGGGGGCAGCAGAAATTGGTGGTCTGTGCCATGAAAGTGGCTCAGGCGAGGATTTTTACCGGCGCCCGCGGCAGGGCTTGCGTGTTTCTGGTAGACGACTTGCCGGCAGAGCTTGATCGCAAGCACCGACAGGCCCTGTGTTCGTTGTTGAGTAGCCTGAACTGTCAGGTGATGGTGAGTTGCGTGGAGCGGTCCGATCTGGAGGACTGTTGGCCCTTGGTCCCGCCGCATGAGCTAAGGCTGTTCCACGTGGAACACGGGCAGTCGGGCGGCACCGTGGTATGAGCACCCTATAAAGGAAGCAGGAATATGGAGCCAGGCGACGAACCGGTAGGCGGAAATTACGGTGCAGAAAGCATCAAGGTACTCAAAGGCCTCGATGCAGTGCGCAAGCGTCCCGGTATGTACATCGGTGATACAGATGATGGCACTGGTCTTCACCACATGGTCTTCGAGTTGGTGGACAACTCCATCGACGAAGCCCTGGCGGGTCATTGCAACCTTGTCACGGTTGTTTTGCACACCGATGAGTCGGTCACTGTCACAGATAATGGTCGCGGTATTCCCACTGGCATGCACGAGGAGGGAATTTCGGCGGCGGAAGTGATCATGACCACCCTCCATGCGGGCGGTAAATTCGGGGAAGAAGGCAGTGGATACAAGGTCTCGGGAGGTCTCCACGGAGTGGGCGCCTCCGTTGTAAACGCCCTGTCTTCAAAGCTGACCCTTGTTATCCGCCGTGACGGCAAAGTCCACGAGCAGGTGTATCGGCACGGCGTTGCCGAAACACCACTTGCTGTGGTCGGTGACACGACCCAGCGCGGTACCGAAGTGCGCTTCCACCCGTCAGCGGATACCTTCCACAACATCGAGTTTCACTTCGATATCCTGGCTAAGCGGCTCCGGGAACTGGCGTTTCTGAACTCGGGACTTGAAATTCACCTGCACGATGAGCGCTCTGGCGAACGGGCTGTTTATCGCTACGATGGCGGCGTGAAAGCGTTCGTCGAATATCTCAACCAGAACAAGAAGGCGGTCAACCAAGTGCTGCACTTCCGCAGCGAGCAGTCTGGTATCGGGGTTGAGGTGGCGATGCAGTGGAACGACACCTATCAGGAAAATGTCTTTTGCTACACCAACAATATTCCACAGCGCGATGGGGGTACGCACCTGGCAGGCTTTCGCGCGGCACTGACGCGGACCCTGAATAGCTACATCGAGAAAGAGGGTATGGCTGCCAAGGCCAAGATTGCCACTACTGGCGATGACGCCCGTGAAGGTCTGACCGCAGTGGTCTCCGTGAAGGTTCCTGATCCCAAGTTCTCCTCGCAGACCAAGGACAAGCTGGTTTCTTCCGAGGTTAAAGCGGCAGTAGAGTCCGCGATGACTGAAAAATTCGGGGCTTATCTCCTTGAATTTCCTGCAGAAGCAAAATCTGTTGTACAAAAAATGATCGATGCGGCGCGCGCCCGGGAGGCCGCCCGCAAGGCGCGTGAAATGACGCGCAAGAATCCCCTGCAGATAGCAGGGTTACCCGGAAAACTGGCGGACTGCCAGGAGAAAGACCCCGCCTTGTCCGAACTCTTCCTTGTCGAGGGTGATTCCGCAGGCGGCTCGGCCAAGCAGGGACGCGACCGTCGCTCGCAGGCAATCCTGCCGTTGAAGGGCAAGATTCTGAACGTGGAGAAGGCGCGCTTCGACAGGATGATCTCTTCGCAGGAGATCGGCACGTTGGTGACGGCCTTGGGCTGCGGCATCGGTAACGAGGAGTTCAACCCCGACAAGCTGCGTTACCACCGCATCATCATCATGACGGACGCCGATATCGACGGCTCCCACATCCGCACGCTGCTGCTGACTTTTTTCTTCCGGCAGATGCGCGAACTGATCGACCGCGGCTACGTCTATATCGCGCAGCCACCGCTCTACAAAATCGCCAAAGGCAAGCAGCAGCAATATCTGAAGGACGATGACGCCCTCGCGCATTACCTGACGCAGGCGGCTCTTGATGGCGCCACACTCCACGTGAATCGCGAGGCCCCCGGCATTTCTGGTGCGGCACTCGAGTCGCTGGTCATCCATTACCGGCGAGTCCTGCGCATTATCGACCGCATGTCCCGTATCTACCCACGGCGCGTGCTGGAGGAGCTCGTCCACCTGCCCCGGCTGGATATCGCGTCCAGTCCCGACAGGGCGCAGATCGAACAGTGGCTGGCGGCGTTGGCTGAGCGCTTTACGGGCGAGAGCCGTTCCGGCGATGACCGTTACACCTTCTTTGTGCGCGAGGACGAGGAGCGCCACCAGGCTCTGCCGGCAGTCGACGTGATGAGCCACGGTGTCAGCACCACCTATGTGCTGGCGCGAGATTTCCTCGGATCGGGTGAGTACCGTGAGATCTCCGGCCTCGGGGCTACGCTCTCCGGGCTCATCGAGGAAGACGGCTACGTGAGGCGCGGTGAGCGTGAGCACTCAGCGACCAATTTTGGCGCCGCTCTGGACTTCCTGATGGCCGAGGCGCGCAAAGGCTACGGCATCCAGCGCTACAAGGGCCTTGGCGAGATGAACCCCGAGCAACTGTGGGAAACCACCATGGACTCGGCTCAGCGCTGCCTGCTGCGTGTCACGGTTGAAGATGCCATCACTGCAGACCAGATGTTCACGACCCTGATGGGCGATGACGTTGAACCTAGGCGCGCGTTCATCGAGCAAAACGCGCTCGCAGTTGCAAACCTGGATATCTGAGGCTCAGGCCTGATCGGCGGAAGAAAACTCCGCCAGTCGGGCCTCGATCCACGACTGCGCCTCGCGTGTGAGAGCGGCGGCGTCAGCACCCGCGCTGGGCAGAGGCGGGGAAATCGCTACGTTTATGGTGCCGGGGAATTTAATCAGCCTGCGTCCGGGCCAGCACTTACCGGCGTCGTGCGCCACGCAGAGGATATCGGCGCCGCCGCGAATCGCGAGTTGTGCGGCTCCCCGCGTGAAACGGATCGCCTGGCCACTTTCCACTCGCGTGCCCTCCGGGAAAACCAGCACGCTGTTTCCCTGGCCCAGGCGAGCCGCACCCTGCTCCACCAGTTGTTTGAGCGCTGCGCGTGGGTTGTCGCGAGCAATGGCGATAGGCCGCAGCAGGCGCAACGCCCATCCAAAAAAAGGAATCGAGAGCAGTTCCTTTTTCAGCAGGATGCAGACCTGTGGAAAAAGCGTTATCAGGAAAATCGTTTCCCAACTGCTTTGATGATTTGACACCACCACGCACGGCCGGCCCGTGAGGTTCTCGAGCCCCTGTATCCGGTAATGAATGCCGCAAGCTACTCGCACCCAGCGAATCGCGAAGCGGTTCCAGGCCACCAGCATCCGGTAGCGCCGCGGGTAATCAACGAAAGGTGCAATCGCAAACATGAACATGCAATGCAGGCACACGCTCAAGCCGTAGCCTGTGTAGAAAAGCACTGAACGCAGCGCTGCCGTCAGTTGCTGCACGGGCCCCCGCTCAGCCTTCATGGGCCGCAAGCTCGCCCAGATCCGCATACTGTTTCACGGTTATCACCGCGCCTGACAACGAGGCCGAAGAGGCCCTGCGCCGGCGCCGACGTGTTGGTGGCGACAACGATCTCGAAACCCGGATTGCAGAGTCTGGCGATGGCGTCGACGCTGCCCGGAAGGGGCCTCCCGTCACGCGCGCTGCGAAGGTAGTCCGGAGAATCCCCGTTTATCACGCCATCGCGATCGAGGATGAGCAGTTTCATCAGCTGACTGCCAGCGCTGAGATATCCCCCACTCCCAGAAAAGCCTTGCGCAGTCGCGACAGCAGCGCGATCCGGTTGGCGCGCAGCGCAGGATTCTCGCTCATTACGAGAACCTGCTCGAAAAAGGCGTCGACCGGTGCACGCAGGCTGGCCAGGGCGAGCAGCGTGCCGGTGTAGTCACCCTCAGCAAGCAGTGGCGCTGATGACGCTAACGCAGACTCCAGCGCAGTAAACAGCTCGCGCTCCGCTGTGTCCTCGAAACGCGCCGGATCGATGTCCATGGTGGCGCTGTCATCGTGCTTCTGGAGAATATTTGCGACCCGCTTGTTGGCCGCTGCAAGCGCCGCCGCTTCCGGCAGCGCTGAAAACGCCGAGACGGCGCGAACCCGACGGTCGAAGTCGAGAGGCGCGGTCACCCCGCGCGCCTGAACCGCCGTCACGCACTCGATCCGAACACCCACCTCCGTGTACCACGCACGGAATCTCTCGAGCATGTAGTCGCGCACACTGCCCACAACGGTAGCCGCCTGCGGCAGCGCACCGTGCGCGGCAGCCGCACGCTCCAGCAGCGGCACCAGATCCAACGGCAATCCGCCCTCGACGATTATCCGCAACACACCGAGTGCGGCGCGGCGCAGCGCGAAGGGGTCCTTGGAGCCGGTGGGCGGCTGCCCGATACCGAAAATTCCCACCAGCGTATCCACGCGGTCGGCGATCGCGAGCGCGGCCCCCGCGGTGCTCTGTGGCAGTGCGCCACCGGAGTGCCGCGGCAGGTACTGCTCGAGCAGTGCCTGTGCCACCGCAGGAGACTCACCGTCGTTAAGCGCGTAATAGCGGCCCATCGTGCCCTGCAGTTCGTCGAACTCCAGCACCATCTCGGACACGAGATCTGACTTCGACAGCTCACCGGCCCGCCGGCAGTCCACGACATTTGTGCCCAATACACCGGCGATGAACGCGGCCAGCGCGGCCACTCGCTCGGTCTTGTCCCACACCGAGCCGAGCTCCGTCTGGAACACCACGCTGCGCAGACGCTCGCGCCGTGATGCCAGCGTGGTCAGTTTGTCCTGCGCGAAAAAAAATGCGGCATCCGCAAGTCGCGGCCTGATAACGCGTTGGTTGCCGGCGATCACCTGCGAGGGATCCGTGCTCTCGATGTTTGCGACGGTGACGAAACACGGCAGCAATGCACCGCTGCTATCTCGCACCGGAAAGAATTTCTGATGGCCCTTCATGGAAGACACCAGCGCCTCGGCGGGTACCTCGAGAAAGCGCGCCTCAAACTGCCCGGCCAGCGCGCAGGGCCACTCCACCAGGCTGGTGACCTCTTCGATAAGGGCTTGGTCCAGCTCTGCGATACCACCTGCGGCCTGCGCTGCTTGCTCTACCTGTGCCGCGACGATCGCACGACGCTCTTCGTGATCGGCGATCACGAAGCCGCGCTGACGAAGCGCATCAACGTAGTCACTCGCGTTCTCGAGGCTGATACGCGCCTCGCCGTGAACGCGATGACCACGCGTCACGCGCCCCGCCTCGAGGCCCATCACCGTACCGCTCACGACGGTGCTTCCATGCAGCAGTACCACCCAATGCACCGGGCGTACGAATTCCGCCCGGCGCGCGCCCCAGCGCATGCGCTTGGCGATGGGCAGGGCGCTGAGCGCGGCCTCGGCGATCCCGGGGAGAAGGCCCTCGGATGGTTTTCCCGGCACGGTCTGCCGGAACGCGAGTCGCTCGCCCTTGTCACCCTCCGCGCGGCCAAGCGCCGAGACCTCCACGCTGCATCCGCGCGCAAAACCAAGTGCCGCCCCCGTGGGCTTGCCGCTGGCATCGAAGGCCGCCGCGAGTTGCGGTCCGAGCTTCTCGATGAGGGCGTCTTCCTGCACCGCGGCAACGTCGTCTATCAACACAGCCAGACGCCGAGGTGCCGCGAACCACCGGGCGCCCCCATGGGCGATGCGCTGTTCCGTGAGTCGCGCGCACAGCTCTGTGCGCAGTGCCTCGCCCAGTGCGCGCAGGCTTCCCGGCGGTAGCTCCTCGGTACCCAACTCGAACAACAGATGCGCCGCGCTCATGCCCGCTCCCCCGCCGCGGCCAGCAGTTCGGCGCGCAAGGCCTCGGTGGCCATCGGAAAGCCGAGCGATCTGCGTTTGCCGTAATAACTTTGCGCCACGGCCCTAGCGAGCGTGCGCACGCGCAGGATGTAACGCTGGCGCTCGGTGACGGAGATGGCCTGGCGCGCGTCCAGCAAGTTGAAGGTGTGGGAGGCTTTGAGCACTTGCTCGTAGGCGGGCAGTGGCAGCTCTCGCTCGATCAGGCGCTGGCATTCGCTCTCGTGCTTCTCGAAGCAGCTGAAGAGCCACGCCACGTCGGCTTCCTCGAAGTTGTAGCGCGACATCTCCACCTCGTTCTGGTGGAAGACATCACGGTAGCTGACCGGACCTTGCGGCCCATTTGCCCAGACCAGGTCGTACAGGCTGTCGACCCCTTGCAGGTACATGGCAATCCGCTCGATGCCGTAGGTGATCTCGCCGGTCACCGGGTAGCACTCAAGGCCCCCCGCCTGCTGGAAATACGTGAACTGGGTGACTTCCATACCGTTCAACCACACTTCCCAGCCGAGCCCCCACGCGCCCAGGGTGGGTGATTCCCAGTTGTCTTCGACGAAGCGGATATCGTGCACCGAGGGGTCGATGCCCAGTTGGCGCAAGGATTCTATGAAGAGATCCTGGAAATCATCGGGCGAGGGTTTCATCACTACCTGGAACTGGTAGTAGTGCTGGAGGCGGTTCGGGTTTTCGCCGTAGCGGCCGTCCTTGGGGCGGCGCGAAGGCTGCACATACGCGGCGTTCCAGGTTTCCGGCCCGATCGCGCGGAGGAAGGTCGCCGGGTGCATCGTGCCGGCACCGACTTCCATGTCGAGAGGTTGCAGGATCACGCAGCCCTCGCGGGCCCAGAACTGCTGCAGCCGCAGGATGAGTTCCTGAAACGTTTCGGGGGCCGAAGCGGGCGTGGGTGTGCTCATCGGAGGGCGTCGATGCCGGGTCTGGAGGCCGCCTAGTATAGGCGAAGGCGCGCTGTGGCCGGTGCCGCCGCGGGGCTCTCAATACGGGGGTTTTTGCAGCAGCGCGTAGAAGAATCCGTCGTTCCCACCGGGTTCCGGCAGAAGTTGCCGTCCGTGCGCGCGAGGCATGCCCCACGGGGCCTCGATTGCGCATTCGCAGGCATCCGGCGTGGCAGAAAGGAATGCGCTTATGGTCTCTTCGTTCTCCTCGGGGAGTACGGAGCAGGTCGCATAGAGTAGCCTTCCGCCGGGCTTGAGCAGCGGCCATAGCGCGCTGAGAATCTGGCGTTGCAGCACGGCCGAGGCGTGGACCTGCCGCGGTGTGCGCAGCAGCTTGATGTCCGGATGGCGTCTGATTACGCCGGTTCCGGAACAAGGCGCGTCGACCAGCATGGCATCGAAGGCTTGGCCATCCCACCAGCTGTCAGGGACGGTCGCATCCCCCTGCAACAGCGTCGCTTGAAGCGCCAGCCGTGAGAGATTCTTCTGCACCCGCTGCAACCTCTGTGACTGCGTATCCAGCGCGACAAGATTGATTCCTGGAAAGCGCTCCAGCAGGTGGCAGGCTTTGCCCCCCGGGGCCGCGCAGGCGTCAAGGATGCGCTCTCCGGGCCGTGGCGCCAGCAGCGCTGCGGCAAGTTGTGCCGCCTCGTCTTGCACGCTCACCTCGCCGCCCTCGAAGCCCGGTAGCTCCGTCACGTCCACCGCGCGCTCCAGTACCACGCCTTCTGGCGTGAGCGCACTTGGGTGACAGGCAAGTCCGGCGTCGCTTGCCAGTTCGAGCCAGCGCTGGCGGTTTCCGCGCACAGCGTTCACCCGCAGGCTGAGCGGACCGGGCTGGTTGTTGGCGGCGAGTACTGATTCGGCGTGCGCGGGCCACGCTGTCTCGATGGCCGCGAGCAGCCACTGCGGGTGCGACAGCTGTTGCCAGCGCAACAAGCGATGCTCCAGTTCCGCTGCGCGTGTCTGGTAGCCGCGCAGCACGGCGTTGACCAGCCCGCGAGCCCATGCCTTGCGCAGTCCGGCGCAGGCCGCCACGGTTTCACCGACGGCGGCGTGATCAGGGATCCGCATGTAGCGCATCTGGTAGATGCCAAGCAGGAGCAGCGCCTGCACATCGGCATCGCGCGACTTGAGAGGTTTCTGGAGCAGCGGGCTCAGCAGTCCCTCGAGTTCCTGGTAGCGGCGGCAGACACCAAAGCACAGCTCGCGCAGCAGCGCCCGCTCGCGCACAGCCGCTTTGGCGCAGGCGCGGCGCAGGCCTTCGTCTAGCGTGGACTCACCGAGCAGCACCGGCGCCAGTGCCCGGGCAGCGAGTAGCCTAACCCCGCTCATCCGAGACGGCTTCCTGGTGTGAACAGCCGCGCGCGACCGTTCAGCAGCTGGGCCGCCGTCATCGCTTTGCCGCCACTCAGTTGCAGCTCCGTCAGACGGAGCGCGTCCGCGCCGCAAGCCACCAGTATGCCGGCGGCATCCGCCTGCAAGATCTCACCGGCCGCGCCACCGCTGGCGTGGATCACGGGCCGGGCCATCCATACGCGGAGCATTTCGCCGGCAGCCGTGGTCTGGCAGACGTTTCCGGGGTTGAAGGCGCGCACCTGTCGCGCCAGCACGGCGGCGGGTTTTCCCCAGTCGAGCGTGGACTCCTCGCGCCCCAGTTTCGCGGCATAGATCGCCAGCGCATCGTTCTGCGAGGTGCCGGTTAGCGTTCCGTCCAGAATGCCGGGCAAGGCTGCCAGCAACGCCTCTGCGCCGAGGTCCTGCAGGCGATCACGGAGACTGCCGCCGGTCGCGGTCTCCACAATCGCGCACTCGCGATGCAGCAAGATCGACCCGGTGTCGAGGCCTGCGTCCATTTGCATGATGGTGATGCCCGTGGTGGTATCGCCGGCCTCGATGGCACGCTCGATCGGTGCCGCACCGCGCCAGCGCGGCAACAAGGACGCGTGCACGTTCACGCAGCCCAGCCGCGGCATCGCCAGCACCGCCGCCGGCAGGATCAGCCCATAGGCCGCAACGATCATCAGCGTGGGCCGCAGTGCGGCGAGCTCGGCCTGGGCCGCGGGATCGCGGAGCGAGAGCGGCTGCAGCACGCGCAGATCCTGTGCCAGCGCCAGTTCCTTCACCGGCGAGAGCTTCAGATTGCGGCCGCGGCCCGCGGGTCGATCGGGTTGGGTATACACCGCCACTACCCGCAGGCCATTGGCCAGCAGGGCGGCCAGACTGGCGGCGG
Source organism: Klebsiella pneumoniae (assembly GCA_945862145.1). GTDB lineage: Bacteria > Pseudomonadota > Gammaproteobacteria > Pseudomonadales > UBA5518 > UBA5518. Next base: position 111,098 of record CAMAXE010000007.1, on the reverse strand, counting down.
CAAATTCCGGCGTGCCCGCGAATACGACGCGCGGCGATGATGCAGTCATTGGGGCTGGGACACGGGGTCAGGCGGGCTGCCGGTGCTGTTTTTCCAGCTTCCTGCGGATGCGCTGGCGCTTCAGCGCCGAGATGTAATCGACAAAGAGTTTGCCGTTCAGGTGGTCGAGTTCGTGCTGGATGCACACGGCGAGCAGGCCTTCCGGGCGCAACTCGAAGGTCTTGCCATGCCGGTCCTGGGCCCGCACCAGGATGTGTGCGGGGCGGATGACCGGCTCGTAGAAGCCCGGCACCGACAGACAGCCCTCCCGACCCTCGTGCAGGCCACCATCGAGCACGGTGATCTCGGGATTTGCAAACACCAGCGGATCGTTGCGATTATCCGAGGTGTCGATCACGACCAGACGCTTGTGGACATCGACTTGCGTCGCCGCCAGGCCAACGCCGTCTGCGTCGTACAGGGTCTCGATCATGTCATCGATCAGTCGTGAAAGCTGGGCGTCGAAGTCCGTGACGGGCTTGGCAATCGTCCGCAGCCGCGGGTCGGGGAACTCGAGGATCTTCAAAAGGGCCATGCGGTCGACCTGATTCCGTGCAGTTCGGCAAACAGCTGCCGCTACTCAATGAGCGTGACGGACGCAGTATAAACCGCCCAAACGGATCCAGAAGATGCCCGCTATACGCAATTTCCCCGGCTTTGGCTACACTCTGCCAAACTCGTCTCCCCGTCAGTGGGTCAGCCCCTGCGAAAGGACATCGTAATGAGAAAAACCCTGCTTGGCGTGTTGGCTGGCGCATTGTTGGCAATGGGCGTGATGGCAGAGAACATCGCGCTCCGCGAGGATCATCCCGACGAGTACGTGGTGATGCAGGGCGACACCCTGTGGGACATCTCGGGCCGTTTCCTCGAAAAGCCCTGGTTGTGGACGCAGATCTGGCAGGCCAACCCGCAGATCGCCAACCCTGATCTCATTTATCCGGGGGATCGCATCACGCTGGTCTTTGTTGGCGGCGAGCCGCGCCTCATGCTCAATCGCGGCGCCGGCGGCACAGTCAAGCTGAGTCCTGAAGTGCGCTCCACCCCCATGGCCGACGCCATCCCCACCATCCCACTCGAGAGTATCAACGCCTTTCTTTCCCGCAGCCGGGTCGTTGCCGACGGTGAGCTGGAGGCAGCAGCGTATGTGGTTGCCGGCGCGTCCCGCCACGTGATTTCCGGTGCGGGAGACCAAATGCACGCCCGCGGCGCCCTGCCTGAAGGCGATACCAATTTCGGTGTGTTCCGCGACGGCGGCCTCATCGCCGACCCGGAAACCAAGGAAGTTCTCGGTCATCTGGCCCGGGAGATCGGCGCTGCGCGCATCGTGGATACGGAAGGCGACATCTCGACGTTCTCCGTGAACCGCAGCCGCGAGGAGATCCGCGGCGGCGACAGGCTGCTTCCGGTGGTGGAACAGAAGATCACCGCCACCTTCTTCCCGAGCACACCGGATTCTGAGGTGTCGGGCGTCATCCTGGCAGTCGAAAACGGCGTCAACCAGATCGGCGCCCTCGACGTGGTGGTCATCAACCGCGGTTCGCGCGAAGGGCTGGGCGACGGCAACGTCCTCGCCATCAGCAAGCGCGGCGAACTCGCACGCGATCCGGTGACGGGCGAGTCCTTGCAGATGCCGGATTCCCGCGGAGGCCTGCTCATGGTGTTCCGCACCTTCGAGAAATTGAGCTTTGCAATCGTGCTCGAATCCAGCCAGCCTCTGGCAGTGCTCGACAAGGTCGGCAATCCCTGATTCCCCCGCCGGCCTGGTGCCGGCTCATTTCCGGGCTGACAGGATGTCGGCCGTGATGCGCAAGGAGGCGCGAGCAGTATGGATCCCGATGAGCTCACTGCAGTGCTCAGTCTGTTGGCACTGCCGCAGGCGGGCGCCGCAACCATCACCCGTCTTATTGATGCGGCAGGAACTCCCCGTAAAGCCCTGCGCTTGCCGTTCGATCGCGTGCAGGCGCTGCGCCTGCGTCCGGCCACGCTTCAGGCCTATGTCGCATTAGGCGGATGCATCAGCGCCGATGCTGCCCGAGCGCGGGATTGGCTGTTGGAGAACGAGGTGCAGGTGATCGCCCGCCCTGATTCGAAGTATCCGCCGTTACTCCGGGAGATACCCCGCCCGCCGCCGTTCCTGTTTCTCCGCGGATCGGCCGATCTGATCGGCTTGCCGCAGGTCGCGCTGGTCGGCAGCCGCAGCCCCACACCTGCCGGGCGGGAGTTTGCCGCCGAGCTGGCTGCAGATCTGACCGGCTACGGGCTGGTGGTTACCTCGGGTCTCGCCCACGGCATCGATACCGCCGCCCACGCTGGCGCACTGGCCGCGCGCGGTCGCACCGTGGCGGTCATGGGTACGGGTCCTGACCGTATCTATCCCGCAGCCAACCGCCAGCTCGCGCGCCGGATTCTCGACACCGGCGGCGCGCTGCTTACCGAGTACCCGCCCGGGGCGGCGCCCGACGCTGCGCACTTCCCGCAGCGCAATCGCATCATCAGCGGGCTTGGTCTCGGGGTGGTGGTGGTCGAGGCTGCGTTGCCGAGCGGCTCCCTGCTGAGCGCCCAGCACGCTGCCGAACAGGGCCGCGAGGTGATGGCCGTGCCGGGCCCCGTCCGCTCTGCCACCAGTCGTGGTTGCCATGAGCTGCTGCGCAACGGCGCGGCGCTCATAGAAACCGCCGAGGATGTGATCCGCGCTCTCGGTGACCGCTTCAAGCCCTCCACGGTGTCTGCGGCCTGCGCAAGCACGCCGCCCACCTTTGACCCGGTGGCTTTGGACGATGATGAGCGCCGCCTCCTCGAGGCGACTTCCATGGAGCCCTACTCCGTCGACCGGCTGGTGGAGAGGACCGGTCTGGGCGCGGCAAGGGTCAGTGCGGCGCTGGTCCGACTGGAACTCGCGGGCCTTATCGAGACCAGCGCCGGCGGTGTCGCCCGCTTGCGTTGATCCGGCACGCTTGCGCTCGTTAAAGGCTTCCGCTAATTTCCTGCCCCTTTCCAGCGTGAGTACGTGCGATGCCGCAAGTCTTTGTTGCCGTATTGATGGGTTCCGATTCCGACCTGCCCGTCATGGAGACGACTATCAGCACGCTGCGTGAGCTGGGCATCCGGGTGGAGGCCAAAGTCACCTCGGCGCACCGCACCCCGGTCGCGACCCATGACTATGTCAAGGATGCCGAGAGCCGTGGCTGCGCCGTGTTCATTGCGGCTGCGGGGATGGCGGCTCATCTGGCGGGAGCGGTGGCGGCCAACACCCTTCGACCGGTGATCGGTGTGCCCATCGCCAATTCCCTGGAGGGGTTGGACGCGTTGCTTTCCACCGTCCAGATGCCCGGCGGCATTCCGGTTGCCACCGTTGCCATCGGCAAAGCCGGCGCCAAGAACGCCGCCTACCTCGCCGCCCAGATGCTCGCGCTCTCGGACCCCGAACTGGCCAGACGCCTGGTCGATGACCGCGCCGCCTCCGCCGCTGCGGTTGCGGCCAAAGACGCCGCCCTGCAGGAGAAGCTGGCCCGGGCGTGAACACTCTCGCTAGCCCCCATATCGCCCGTGCGTTGCGCACCTTGCGTGGCGGCGGCGTGCTTGCCTACCCGACCGAGGGCGTCTGGGGTCTGGGCTGCGATCCCTGGAACGAGCAGGCCGTACGCCGGCTGCTGGCCCTCAAAGGGCGATCGGAAAGTAAGGGGCTGATCCTGATCGCCGGTGCGGTCGAGCAGGTGAGCAGTCTGCTCCGGGCTCTGAGTCCGGCACGCCTGCGAACCGTGTTGGACACCTGGCCAGGACCGGTTACCTGGGTGGTGCCGGCCACACCCGGTCTGCCCGGATGGCTCACGGGAGGAAAGCCTGGCCTTGCCGTGAGAGTTAGCGCTCACACTGGAGTAGCTGCTTTGTGCGCGGCCTTTGGCGGCCCGATCGTATCAACCTCCGCGAATCCCAGCGGCCGCCCCGCCGCCTTGACTGAGCTTGCGGCCCGCCGCTACTTTCGCCAACACCTCGATGGTGTTTTGCCGGGTCCGCTGGGAACCCAGATGGGGCCCAGCGAAATACGTGATGCCCTGAGTGGCCGGGTCCTGCGCCTGGCTACGCTTCCTGCGAGTCCGCGTCCGCCACCCGATGAGGTGCCCGACCGATGAGCAACACCGACACCCCCGATATCGACGTGGTCGAGTCCTATCTGTTGCAGTTGCAGGATCGTATCTGCGACGCACTCGCCAAGGCCGACGGCCGCTCGGGCTTTACCGAAGACCGCTGGCAGCGCCCCGAGGGCGGCGGGGGTGTCACACGTGTCATGGCCGGCGGCGCGGTCTTTGAGAAGGCGGGCGTCAACTACTCGCGGGTCAGTGGGTCTTCACTTCCTCCCTCGGCTACGGCCCACAGGCCGGAACTGGCCGGAAGGGAGTTCTCGGCTCTCGGCGTGTCCCTGGTGGTGCACCCGTTGAACCCCTACGTGCCGACCGTGCATATGAATGTGCGCTGCTTCCATGCGCGGCGCGAGGGCGCCGAGCCCGTCTGGTGGTTCGGCGGTGGCTATGACCTCACGCCCTACTATCCCTACGAGGAAGACTGCCGCCACTGGCACCGCACCGCGCGGGATGCCTGCGAACCCTTCGGTGCCGACGTATACCCGGCTTACAAGAAGTGGTGTGACGAATACTTTTACTTGAAGCACCGGGCCGAGACCCGTGGCGTGGGCGGCTTGTTCTTTGATGATCTCAGCCGCTGGGACTTCGACACCTGTTTTGCTTTCCAGCGCGCGGTGGGTGATTCCTTCGCCGCGGCGTACCTGCCGATCGTAGAACGCCGCATGAACCAGCCCTGGGCGGAGCGCGAACGCAACTTCCAGCTCTACCGGCGCGGGCGCTACGTCGAGTTCAACCTGGTGTTCGACCGCGGGACCCTGTTCGGGCTGCAATCCGGCGGGCGGACCGAGTCGATACTGATGTCACTCCCGCCCTTGGTACGTTGGGAGTACGCTTGGAACCCCGAGCCAGGCACGCACGAGGCCAGCCTTTACACCGACTTCCTGCGCCCCCGCGAGTGGCTCTGAGCCGACCATGACAGACCGTTACGCCGTGATCGGCAACCCGGTGGCGCATTCGCGCTCCCCCTTCATCCATGCTGCATTCGCGCGGCAGACGTCTCAGGATCTCGAGTACCGGCGCATGCTGGTGTCCCTTAATGGTTTTGATGCTGCGGTCGCCGACTTCTTCAGCAGCGGTGGCAAGGGGTTGAACGTCACGGTCCCGTTCAAGCTCGAGGCGCACGCACTGGCCAGCCGTCTCTCCCCGCGTGCCGCTGCGGCTGGCGCGGTGAATACGCTGGCACTGCAGCCGGATGGCGATGTGCTGGGTGACAACACCGACGGTGCCGGGTTGGTGCGCGACCTGCGCGACAACCTCGGCTGGGACTTGCAGGATGCACGGGTTCTGTTGATTGGCGCCGGGGGCGCATCACGGGGGGTGCTTGGACCCTTGCTTGCGGCGCGACCAGCAAAGCTCGTCGTGATGAACCGCACGGCAGCCCGGGCCACGGAGCTTGCCCGCCTCTTTGGGGGCGCGGGTCGCGTTGAGGGTGGAGGACCTGAGGTTCTGGAGGGTGCATCCTTCGATCTCGTTATCAATGCCAGCAGCGCCGGCCTCGCCGGTGAGACCCCTGCCTTGCCCGATGGCCTGATTACCGCCGCCACCGCCTGTTACGACATGATTTACGGCAATGAGCCTACCCCTTTCCTGCGGGCCGCTGCCGCGCGCGGTGCGGTCAGGCTGGCCGATGGCCTTGGCATGCTGGTCGAGCAGGCCGCGGAATCTTTTTACCTGTGGCGCGGCATACGGCCAGAGACCGCGGCGGTGATCGCTGGGCTCCGCCACGGCTACAGCATCCGCCCCGCGCGCGGGGCGATCGATATGCAGGTTGCGGCGCACCTTTTTCGCGAGTACCAGACCTGGCTTGGCGTCGATCTCTGTTTTCAGGGTTTCGAGCAGGAGCTCGCTGCGCTCCCGGGGGCTTATGGGCCTCCCGCCGGGGAGCTCCTGCTGGCGCAGGCAGGCCGCGAGGCGCCCGGCTGCGTAGCTCTGCGCCCGCTTGCCGCCGGTATCTGCGAAATGAAGCGACTCTACGTGCCGGCTGCCTGGCGTGGTGCCGGGCTGGGGCGTTCGCTTGCGCGGGCCATCATCGCCGCCGCACGCAGCGCCGGCTACGCCCGTATGCGCCTCGACACCCTGGACCGGCTTCGCGAGGCGAACACCCTCTACCGCGATCTCGGATTCCGACCCTGCGCGCCCTACAACGACAACCCGCTCGAGGGCGTCGTTTATTGGGAGCTGGATCTGCATGCCCCGGAGCCTGCTGCATGAGCACATTACGAAGATTTATCGCCGGCGCACGGTGCCCGCGCTGCGAGGCCCTCGACACGCTTGCGCTCGCCGAGCGCGACGGTCAGCGGATCTGCGAATGCGTTGACTGCGGTTTTACGGACGCACAGGACCGTGCCGCGGGCGATGCCAACGATCCGAGCAACCGCGGGCTTGGCGAGCCCGCCACCACCACCGGGATCATCCGTATCATCGACCCGCGCAGCGACTGATCCGGAGCCTCGCAGCGCGAGTAAACGTCGCGTATGGAATAGCGCAGTTGATGAGGTCGCGCACTGTGGAAAGGGTTGCTATACTTCGCGCGCCTCGTTGCGCCAGCAGCAAGTGTTGTGCACCCCGCCGCGTGAAGCGGTGTCAACCAGACCGGAGTTTTGGAGTCATGCTGCTAGCTCAACATCGGCGCCTCCTTATGGCAGGTGTCTTCTCCACGGCTGCCCTTGTATTGCAGCCAGCCCTCGCCCTAGCCGAGCAGGTCGAGCGCTCAGACTTGAACATGCGCGTTGGTGCCACCGACGTGAGCCACCGGGTCTATGACCTCCACATGTTCTCGCTGTGGGTGTGCGTCGCCATCGCCGTCGTCGTCTTCGGCGTCATGTTTTATTCGATCTTCGCGCACCGGAAGTCCCGCGGCGCCGTTGCCGCGAAATTTCACGAGAGCACCACACTCGAAATTGCCTGGACATTCGTGCCCTTCCTGATCCTCATGGTTTTGGCGGTGCCCGCTACGCGCACCCTCACCGACATGTACGACACCACGGATGCCGCGCTCGATGTGCAAATCACCGGCTACCAGTGGAAGTGGAAATATTCTTACCCCAAAGAAGGGGTAGAGTTTTTCTCGTCCCTGCGCACACCGCGCGACGAGATAGACAACCTCGCGCCCAAGGGTGAGAACTACCTCCTCGACGTCGACGAGCCACTGGTTATCCCTGCCGGCAAGAAAGTCCGTTTCCTCGTGACGGCCTCTGACGTTATCCATTCGTGGTGGGTGCCTGATTTCGCGGTCAAGAAGGACGGAATTCCCGGTTTCATCAACGAATCTTGGGCGACGGTACCCGAGCCCGGCATCTACCGCGGCCAATGCACCGAGTTGTGCGGTAAGGAACACGGCTTCATGCCGATCGTGGTTCGTGTACTCCCCGAGGCGGAGTTCAACACTTGGCTGGCCGGCCGCAAGCAAGAGGCTGTCAAGGAGCGCGAACTGATGTCCCAATCCTTCACCATGGATCAATCCATGGAGCGCGGTAAAGGGGTTTATGAGAAGGTTTGTGCTGCCTGCCACCAGCCAAACGGCGAAGGCATCCCGGGTGCATTCCCTGCACTCAAAGGCAGCGCGATTGCGATGGGGCCGATCGAAGGTCACATCGATATCATCGTAAATGGCAAGGCGGGAACGGCGATGGCGGCTTTCGGCGCACAGCTGAGCGAGGTCGATTTGGCCGCCGTCATCGTTTACGAGCGCAACGCATGGGGCAACAACGTGGGCGACATGCTGCAGCCCATCGACGTCGCGAATTTCAAGAAAGGCAAGTGAGCGAGTAGTAACACCATGGGCGCAGATCATCACGGACCCGCGAAGGGCCTGACACGCTGGCTATTCACGACGAATCACAAGGACATCGGCACGATGTACCTATGGTTCAGCTTTGCGATGTTCTTGCTCGGCGGAACCTTTGCCCTCGTGATCCGCTCCGAGCTGTTCCAGCCCGGGCTGCAGATTGTGAAGCCGGAGTTCTTCACCCAGATGACCACCATGCACGGGCTCGTGATGGTGTTCGGCGCCATCATGCCCGCCTGGGTCGGGCTCGCAAACTGGATGGTCCCACTCATGATCGGGGCGCCTGATATGGCGCTGCCACGCATGAACAATTGGAGCTTCTGGATCCTGCCGTTCGCCTTCACGATGCTGTCGTCCACTTTCTTCATGGACGGCGGCGCCCCGAATTTCGGCTGGACCTTCTACGCGCCCCTCTCCACCACCTACGCGCCGCCTTCAGTGACCTACTTCATTTTCGCGGTCCACCTGATGGGGATGTCCTCCATCATGGGTTCCATCAACATCATCGCCACGATCATGAACATGCGCGCTCCCGGCATGACCTACATGAAGATGCCGATGTTCGTCTGGACTTGGTTCATCACGGCCTTCCTGCTGATTGCCGTCATGCCGGTGCTTGCGGGCGCGGTCACGATGATGCTGTTCGATATCCACTTCGGCACCAGCTTCTTTAGCGCTGCCGGTGGCGGCGACCCCGTGCTGTTCCAGCATGTGTTCTGGTTCTTCGGTCACCCCGAGGTGTACATCATGATCCTGCCGGCCTTCGGCGTTGTGAGCGAGGTGCTACCCACCTTCTCCCGCAAGCCGCTGTTCGGCTACAGCTCGATGGTCTACGCCACTGCGTCGATCGCCTTCCTGAGCTTCGTGGTGTGGGCACACCACATGTACACGGTGGGCATGCCCATCGCGGGCGAGCTCTTCTTCATGTACGCCACCATGCTGATCGCCGTACCCACGGGCGTGAAGGTGTTCAACTGGATCTCGACCATGTTCCGTGGCTCGATGACCTTCGAGACACCGATGCTCTTCGCGATTGCGTTCATCATCTTGTTCACGATCGGTGGTTTGTCGGGCGTCATGCTCTCGCTGGCACCGCTCGACTTCCAGTACCAGGACACCTACTTCGTGGTGGCTCACTTCCACTACGTGCTGGTGCAGGGAGCTTTGTTCTCGATCTACTGCGGCGTCTATTACTGGCTGCCGAAGTGGACCGGGTACATGTACGATGAGACGCTGGCGAAAACGCACTTCTGGGCGACCTTCGTAGGCGTCAACACGGCATTCTTCCCGATGCACTTCGTCGGCCTGGCCGGCATGCCGCGCCGGATCCCGGACTACTCACTGCAGTTTGCCGACTTCAACATGCTCTCCAGCATCGGCGCCTTCATTACGGGCTTCTCGCAGCTGATCTTCGTGGTGATCGTCTGGAAGTGCATCAAGGGCGGCAAGGCGGCGTCTGACCAGGTGTGGGAGGGCGCGCAAGGCCTCGAGTGGACGGTTCCCTCGCCTGCGCCCTATCACACATTCACGATACCGCCGCAGGTTCGTTGAGATTCGGAGCCGGCCATGCCCACGGAATCCACGCGGAACATCGCACTGCGCCTTGGCGCAGTGGCCGTGGGCATGTTCGGTTTTGGCTTTGCGCTGGTGCCCATCTACGACGTGATGTGCAAGGTGCTTGGTATCAGTCGTGAGACTATCGTTACGCAGGCAACGTTGGATCCCAGCGCCGCGCAGGCGGATGTGTCCCGCACCGTGACCATACAGTTTCTCGCGAATAAAAATGACGGAATGTCCTGGGAGTTCCGACCCAGCCAGTTCGAGATGAGCGTCAACCCCGGCGCAATGAACAACACCACCTTTTACGTCCGCAATCCGGCGCACCGCGCGATGATTGCCCAGGCGGTGCCCAGCGTGTCGCCTCCCGAGGCCGCACCTTACTTGCACAAGACCGAGTGTTTCTGTTTCCGGCAGCAAACGCTCGCGGCGGGCGAGGCGCTGGACATGCCCCTGCAGTTCGTCATCGATCAGGCGTTGCCGAAAAAGATTCGTACGATCACGCTGTCTTACACGCTGTTCGACGTGACCACCATGGCCGCGGCGCCGGATCAGCGCGTGGGTTTGCGCAACTAAGCAACCACACGGGCGGCCAAGTGGCCGCCAGAGCAAGGGAGAGATGACATGGCACACGGACCCTCGGGCGGTCACCAGACCTACTATGTACCCGAGAGCAGCAAGTTGCCGATTTTCGCGACGGCGGGTCTGGGCTGCACCATTCTGGGCGCTGCCAACACCCTGAATTACATCAAGGCTGGAACCGGCGGCATGTCCTGGCTGCTGCCGGTAGGCTTCGCCTTCTTCATATTCGTCTTGTGGCAGTGGTTCGCGACCACCATTCGCGAAAACATGGCGGGACTTAACAACGCACAGCTCAAGCGCTCCTACGTCATGGGAATGCAGTGGTTCATCTTCTCGGAGGTGATGTTCTTCTTCGCGTTCTTCTTTGCACTTGCCTACGTTCGCATGCTCGCCGTGCCCTGGTTGGGCGGCGTGGGTGAGCGGGGAACCTCGAACCAGCTGTGGACGGGCTTTGTGGCCAACTGGCCGATGATGCAGACCCCTCAAGAGGCAGTCGAGGCCTCGGGCGGCGCGCAGTTGATGGCCAGGAACGCCACCTATACTTCGGCCAAGGAAGTCGTCGACTGGAAAACGATTCCGCTGCTGAACACGGCCTTGCTGGTTGCCTCCAGTGTCACCGTGCACTTCGCACACACCGCGCTCAAGGCCGGCAAGCGCCAGGCACTGACGCTGTGGCTGCTGCTAACGCTCGCCTTGGGCTTCGTTTTCGTGGGCTTCCAGGCGGTGGAGTATCACCATGCTTACACCGAGCTCGGGCTCACGCTCGCCTCCGGCATCTATGGCTCGACCTTTTTCCTACTCACGGGTTTCCACGGTTTTCACGTCTGTCTTGGCGCCGTGATGCTGACGGTGATGTTCCTGCGGGCCACCACCCAGGGGCACTTCACGCCCGAAGACCACTTCGGATTCGAGGCGGCCTCGTGGTACTGGCACTTCGTGGATGTGGTCTGGATCTGCCTGTTCTTGTTCGTCTACATCCTCTGAGACGCAGGGGCGCGCCGTGAAGCGCGCCTGTATTTCTTCTCAGGGCGTGGTTTCGACGGGGGGCTGCACGGATTCTTTCCCGGCCATCGCGGCACTCCACGGTGCCTTTGAGCGCAGCTGACCCGTATACATGCCGTAGCCAATTACTGCGACCAGCGACGCGGCCAAGCTGACCCGAATGCCCAGCCCGCGTAGCGTCCGGCGCGTGGCCCCTTGGTCTTTCATCAAGAAGACGAAGGTACTCCCCAAGCTGATCAGCAGCAGTACGAGCAGGATTACGATCAGCGGTTTGATCCACATGTTTTGCGTTCCAATATCAGTGCGCCAACCCGGAGTGTAGCCGATGCCATCCGCAGCGCCCGAGGTCGTCTCGCCCGATCTGCGGGACTCCCGTTTCCGGTGCAGCCTGAAGTTCGCGGTGCTCGTGCTTGCCTTGCTTCCCCTGCTCGTGTCCCTTGGTTTCTGGCAACTCGCGCGTGCCACCGCCAAGGAGCAGGCGCTCGCTGCCTTTGACCTTCAGCGCAGCTCCCCACCGCTGCCCTTGTCCGCGCTGAATGTGCCTGATACGTCGTCCCTGACGGGTCGGCGTGTCGAGTTGCGAGGACACTATGTTCCCGCCAAAGCCTTTTTGTTGGATAACCGGGTCTTTCGCGGCCGCGTGGGTTACGAACTCCTCATGCCTTTTGCCGATGACAGCGGTCGTATCGCGCTGGTGAACCGGGGTTGGCTGCAAGCGCCGCCTACCCGTGACAAGCTGCCCGTGATCGATACACCTCGCGAGGAGCTCGTTCTGCAAGGGAGACTCTATTTGTCGGGGACTGCCCTGCATCCGGCGCTCTACGCGACCGCGGGTTGGCCGAGCGTCGTGCAGGCCATCGACGTCGAGGCGCTCGCCGCACAGGCAGGTGTGCAGGCCTTCCCCTATCTCGTGCAGCTCGCGCCCGGTCAACCGGGCGTCACCGAGGCGGACTGGCCGCATGTGAATATGAGTCCGGCCCGCCATCGCGCCTACGCGGTACAGTGGTTTCTTCTGGCTGCCGGGCTGCTGGTGGTGTTCGCGGTCGGTGGCACCAATCTCCGGCCATGGTTGGCCACGCGCAAACATTCGAGGTAACTGCCGATGAACACGCCTGCCGATCCGGGCTCTACCGGTGTTTCACGGGCCAGGTTGAAGCTCGTTTTCATGTTCCTCCTGCCGGTCATTGCGGTGGGACTTGCGACGCTGGTCTATGTGACCGGAATCGGAATACCCAAAAGCACGGTCAACAAAGGCGTGCTGCTGGTGCCGCCGCGCCAACTCGACGACCTCGAATTGCGGGACACCACCACCGCGACGTGGCGCTATGCAACCCAAGGCGCGGGTTGGGGCATCCTCGTGGCCGGTGGCGAAAACTGCGTGCAGCTGTGTCGCGAGCGGCTCCTCCTTGCGCGCCAGGTGCACCGGGCACTGGGTCGGGCTCAGGAGCGTGTGAAGCGCTATTACCTCGACACTGCAACGACGCTCACCCCCGACACCGCGGCCTATCTGGCGGCTGAGCAAAAAGGTCTCACGGTGATACACACGCCCGAGCCTGCGTTGCGAGCGCTCCTCGCCGCACAAACGGGTGATCCCGATCCACTTGCGTCAGGTACCATCTACTTGGTCGACAAGCGCGGCTTCGTCATGATGTATTACCTGCCCAGCCATCCCGGCAGAGCTATGATTGACGATCTACGCTTCCTCTTGCGCAATACGCCCGAGTGACCCGTCTGTAGCGGCCAATCCGCTACAATTCCGGCCGCCCGATGAGGATTCCCCGCCATCATGGAACTGACCGCCGAAGAGCCCGCCAACTGGCACGACTACCTCGAGCTCTGCAAGCCCAAGGTCGTCCTGCTGATGATCTTGACGGCTGTCATCGGTATGTTCCTCGCCACCCCGGGCCTCGTCCCCTGGGATGTGCTTTTGTTCGGCAACCTCGGCATTGCGCTGTGTGCCGGCTCCGCCGCCGCCATCAACCATGTGGTCGATCAGCGCATCGATTTGGTTATGGCACGCACGCGAAACCGACCAATCGCCCAAGGTCGCGTGAGCACGACATCCGCAATCGTCTTTGCGGCCACGATCGGCGTGCTTGGCATGGCCGTGTTGCTGGCGCTGGTGAACGCGCTGACGGCATGGCTTAGCTTTGCCTCCCTGATCGGCTACGCCCTGATCTACACCTGTTTCCTGAAGCGTGCCACGCCGCAGAACATCGTGATTGGTGGCCTCGCTGGTGCCGCGCCGCCGCTGCTTGGCTGGACTGCCGTCACCAATGACGTCCATGGCTATGGACTGCTGCTGGTGCTGATCATCTTTGCCTGGACGCCGCCGCATTTCTGGGCGCTGGCGATACACCGCCGCGAGGAATACGCGAAGGTCGAAATCCCGATGCTGCCCGTCACGCACGGTAATGCCTTCACCGCGCTGCATATCCTGCTCTACACGCTGCTGATGTTTGCCTCGACCATCCTGCCCTTTGCCACCGGCATGAGCGGTCCGCTCTATCTGCTGGGCGCGGTAGTGCTCGGCGCCGGCTTCCTGTATTGGGCGGTGCTGTTGATGATCGGCAAGGATAGCCGCGCACCGATGAAGACCTTCCGGTATTCGATCGTCTACCTGATGGCGCTGTTCATCATCATGCTGGTCGACCACTGGCTCTTCCCGAACCCGATGTCCATCGTCTATCCGTTCTGAGGCAGCTCGAGCATGGCCCTCTCCAACGCCCAACGGCGTAACATCCGCTACACGGCCTTCGCGCTGGCAGGCGTCGTCGCCCTGATGGTGTCGATGTTCGTGCGTCAGTTCATCAACCCCGCTCAGCTCGACGCCGGCTGGCTGTCCATACGGGGTGCGGTGATTTTTGATGCGCCCCGGACACTGACGACGCCTGCCTTGCTGGATCTGGAAGCGCAGCCCTTCGATGGCAGCGCCTTTCGTGGTCGCTGGAGCGTCGTCTACTTCGGCTTCACCTATTGCCCGGATGTCTGCCCCACCACGTTGGCATTACTGCGCCAGGTCGAGGATTCGCTGCAGCCCCCCGGCGGCCGGCGCCTGCCCGTGTCTTTTTATCTGGCCACGGTAGATCCCGCTCGCGACACGCCGGCGATACTGAAGACCTACGTCACGCATTTCAGCCCGAGCTTCAAGGGTCTTACCGGCGAGTTCCTCGACGTCCACCGGTTTGCCACCGAGCTCAATACGCCCTTTCGCAAGAGTGTGCTACCCGATGGCAGCTATACCATCGACCACGGCTCCAATCTGGCATTGATCGACCCGCAGGGCCAGTTTGCGGGTTTCGTGACGCCGCCGTTCGAGGTGGCGAAGTTGAAGGGCTTACTCGAGGTTTTGCGGACCCGACCCTGAGCTGAAAAGAGTTTCCTAGCGCCGCCGCAGCGCAGCGCCTGCGTGGCAAAAGGCAAACAGCACGCAGGCCGCAGCCACCACGGAAGGCCCTGTTGGCGTATCGGCCTCGAGTGACAGCCACAAACCGCCGAGCACCGCGAGGGCGCCGAGCACCGCACCCAGCGCCGCCATCTGCTCCGGTGATCGCGACAGTGCGCGCGCTGCTGCCGGCGGCACAATCAGTAGCGCGGTGACCAGCAGTACCCCCACCACGTTCATCGCCACGCCTATCAGTGCCGCGATGCAGAGCAGTTGCAGCATCCGCGCCCGCTCCACTGCCACGCCTTCTATGCGGGCGAGATCCTCGTCCACCGCGATGGCGAGCCAGGTGCGCCAGCAGAACACGGCTATCACTGCCACCACGAAACCCACCGCTGCAACGAGCTGTAACTCTGCCCGGCCAACCGCGAGCAGATCGCCGAAGAGCCAGGCTTCAAGACCCGCGCCGCGGGGCGCCAGGATGCTCACTGCGATCACCCCTGCTGCGAGTGTGCCGTGCGCGATCACCGCGAGCAGGGTGTCGGAGGCGAGCGTGGCGTGCCGCTCGAGGCGCGCGAACAGCGCCGCCACACCCAGACACAGCGCCAGCGCCGCGACCGGCGCCCCCACATTCAGGAACATTCCCGCCGCCACGCCGAGCAGCGCCGAGTGCGAGAGGGTGTCACCGAAAAAGGCCATGCGGCGCCAGACCAGAAAACAGCCGAGCACGCCTGATATTGCGGCAATTCCCACACCCGCAGCGGCAGCGCGCAGCAGGAACTCATCCATGCCGGTGCTCCCCGATCACGTTGCCGTGCAGGTCATGGGCGTGGTCGTGGTGGTGCGTGTAAACGGCCATTTGCTCGGCCGCCTGCCGGCCAAAGAGCTGCAGGTATGCGGGATCGTGGCTTACGACCTCCGGTCTTCCGGCGCAGCAGACATGGCGGTTCAGACACAGCACGGTGTCGGTCGAGGCCATCACCACGTGCAGGTCGTGCGAGATCATCAGCACCGCGCAACGGTGCCGTGAGCGCACTTCGCGGATCAGCGCATACAATTCGGCCTGACCTGCAACGTCCACGCCCTGCACCGGCTCGTCCAGAAGCAGCAGTTCCGGGCTCCGGAGCAGTGCCCGCGCGAGCAACAGCCGCTGCAGTTCACCGCCCGAGACCCCGGCGAGCGGAGTCTTGAGTAACCGCTCGACGCCCACTTCGGCGGCCACTTCTCGCACCCGGCTCATGTCGCGCTCCGCGATCTGCAGGAAACGCCCGGCGCTCAAGGGCAGCGCGGCGTCCACCTGCAGCTTTTGCGGCATGTAGCCCACGCGCAGGGCCTCGCGCCGCCACACGCTGCCCGATGATGGCGTGGCGAGTCCGATCAGCAACTTGAGCAGTGTCGTTTTACCGGCGCCGTTCGGGCCGATCAGGGTGAGAATCTCCTCCTCGTGCAGCCGCAGGGACACACGGTCCAAGATCAACTGGTCTCCGGCGCGGAAGGAAATCTCGCGCGCCTCCACCAAAAAGGGGCGGGTCATGAGACTGTGCGCTCCCGGCGGGGCGCCGGCGCGTGACGGGCACCGGAGATCGTGGTCGCAGGGTCTTGGCTCATCGGGCTAGAGTATACGGATTGGATCCACGGTTCATCGACGATGACTCACCCGGGCAAACCCTTCCGCGCCCGCTGCCGGGTTGCGCTGGCGCTGGCGCTGGCGCTGTGCGCCTACGCGCGTGCCGTGGTCGCGGCCCCGGTGGTCGTCTCCAGCATCCGGCCGCTCGCGCTGATCGTCGAGGAGCTCGCGGGCGATGCACTGGAGAGCCGCGTGCTCGTCTCTGCGGGCGCCTCGCCGCATGACTTCGTCCTGCGCCCCTCCGAGCTTGCTCTGCTCGGAAGCGCACGGCTCGCTTTCTGGATGGGTCCGGCGCTCGAGCGCCCGCTTGACGCCCCTCTGGAGCGCAGCGGGGTGCCCGCGGTGGCTCTGCTTGCAGCGTTGGGTGATGCCCCGGGGGCAGATCCGCACGTATGGCTCGATCCGCGGGCTGCTGCCGAACTCGCCCGCATCATTGCTGCGGAGCTGGTTGCGCGTGGGCTTCTCGATGCGGAGCTCGCGGAGCAGCGTCTGCTCGCCTTCCGGGCCGCGATGCATGCCCGCGAGACCCTCACACGCGCGGCGCTCGCACCACGCGCGCAGGTGCCCTTTGTGTCTTTGCACGACGGCTATGCCCGTTTCGTGGCGCGCTACGGGCTGCGTCAGGTGGGCGCGCTGCCAGGCGACCACGAGCGCCAGCCGGGCGCGCGCTCCGTGCTGATGCTGCGGCGTGCCGCTCGCGACAGCCACGCCAGCTGCCTGCTGCAAGAGCCCGGTGACAACGCGGCGCTGGCGGGAAGCCTTGCCGATGACCTTGGGTTGAAGACGGTAGAGCTCGATCCCCTCGCGTGGCAGGGCAAATCCGGTGCCGGTGCCTTTGATGCCTTTCTGGCCACGTTCGCGGCGGCCGTGCTGCGCTGCCTCGATAGCCAACCCGACACTTCCGGAGTCCGTCCATGAGCACGTCCGCACCGGCCTTGATCCTGGTCGACGGTTCCTCCTACCTCTACCGCGCCTTCCACGCGTTGCCGCCGCTTTCGACCGTAAGTGGCCAGCCCACCGGCGCCGTGCGTGGTGTCGTCAGCATGCTGCGCAAACTTTGCCAGCAGTACCCGGGTACGCCCGTGGTGGTGGTTTTCGATGCCAAGGGCAAGACCTTCCGCGAGGACCTCTACGCCGAGTACAAGGCCAATCGCCCGCCTATGCCAGAGGATCTGCGCGCGCAGGTGGAACCGCTGCATGCATTGGTGCGCGCGCTCGGCTTGCCGCTGCTCTGCGTGCCTGGTGTGGAGGCCGACGATGTGATCGGCACGCTGGCCGTGCAGGCTGCTCGCGAGGGCCGCAATGTGCTTGTTTCCACCGGCGACAAGGATCTCGCCCAGCTGGTCGACGTGTATGTCACGCTGATCAACACCATGAACGACACCCGCCTCGACATCGCCGGCGTGCAGCAGAAATTCGGCGTCGGACCCGGACAGATCGTCGATCTGCTGGCGCTGATGGGCGACAAGACTGACAACATTCCCGGCGTGCCGGGCGTAGGTGAAAAAACCGCGCTCGCGCTGTTGCAGCACTTCGGCAGCCTGGAAGGGCTGTATGCGGATCTCGACGGGGTCACGGGTATCGCCGGGCTGCGCGGCGCCGCGAGCGTCCGGGCAAAACTCGATACCGAGCGTGACAAGGCCTTTCTCTCGCGCGAGTTGGCCACCATCCGCACCGATGTGGCGCTTGATGTCGGCGTGCAGGCGCTGCAGCACGCGCCGCCCGACCGCGAGGCGTTGTTGCGGCTCTACCGCGAGCTCGAGTTCAACAGCTGGCGCGAGGAGATCGAGCGGCAGGGTGAAGCGGCCGCCAACGCCACGTCGCCCGAACCCGAGTCTCAGCCTGCGCTGGAGGCTGATTACGAGCTGGTGCTCGATACGGCCGCACTGCAGCGATGGGTCGTGGCCGCGCGCGCGGCCGATCTCGTGTCCGTGGACACCGAGACCACCAGCCTCGATTACATGAAGGCACGCCTGGTCGGTGTGTCACTGGCTGTCGAGCCCGGACGGGCCGCCTACATCCCGGTGGCTCACGATTATCTAGGTGCACCCGACCAGCTCTCCGAGGCCGAGGTGCTCGGTGCCCTGCGTGAGCTGCTTGAGTCGCCCGCCCATGCCAAGGTCGGGCAGAACCTGAAGTACGACCGCAGCGTGCTGCTGAACCATGGCATCGAACTCAGGGGTATCGTCTTCGACACCATGCTCGAGTCCTATGTGCTCGACTCGGTGGGTTCGCGCCACGACATGGACTCGCTCGCCCTGAAGCACCTCGACTACCGCGCCATCCCCTACGAGGAGGTGGCCGGCAAGGGCGCCAAGCAGATCGGTTTCTCCCAGGTGAAAGTCGAGGATGCCACCCGTTACGCCGCGGAGGACGCCGACATCGCGCTGCGCCTGCACCGCAAGCTGTGGCCGCAACTGCAGGCCCAGCCCGCGTTGGAACGGGTATTCCGCGAGATCGAGATGCCGCTGGTGCCGGTGCTGTCACGGCTGGAGCGCCAGGGCGCTTTGGTCGATGCCAAGCTTCTGGCCCAGCAGAGTCGCGAGCTTGGCGAGAGAATGCTTGAGGTCGAAGCAAGCGCTCACACCCTGGCAGGCGGCCCCTTCAACCTGGGCTCACCCAAGCAGTTGCAGGAGATCCTTTTCGAGCGCCTTGGCTTGCCGCAGATCGGCAAGACACCGACCGGCCAGCCCTCCACCGCCGAGCCCGTGCTGGCGGAGCTCGCCGAGCAGTACGAGCTCCCGCGGGTGATCCTCGAGTACCGCAGCCTGAGCAAGCTGAAATCCACTTACACCGACCGACTGCCCGAGCAGATCAACCCCGCTACTGGCCGGGTACATACCTCCTACCAGCAGGCGGTGACGGCCACCGGGCGTCTGTCCTCGACCGATCCCAACCTGCAGAACATCCCGGTGCGTACCGCCGAGGGGCGGCGCATCCGCCAGGCCTTCGTGGCGCCCGCGGGTTGGCGGATCGTGGCGGCGGATTACTCCCAGATCGAGCTGCGGATCATGGCGCACCTCTCCGGCGACCCGGGCCTGATCGAGGCCTTCGCCAAGGGCCATGATGTGCACCGCGCCACGGCCGCCGAGGTGTTCGGCGTGGAGCTACCGGCCGTAAGCGATCTGCAGCGCCGGAGCGCCAAGGCCATCAACTTCGGGCTGATCTACGGCATGTCCGCCTTCGGCCTAGCCAAGCAGCTTGGCGTGGGCCGCGGCGAGGCGCAGGCCTACATCGAGCGCTACTTCGCCCGGTACCCGGGTGTGCAGGCGTACATGGAGCGGGTGCGCGCAGAGGCCGGCACGCGGGGTTATGTGGAGACGATCTTCGGGCGCCGGCTCTACCTGCCCGACATCCGCTCGCGCAATCCCTCGGTCCGTCAGGCCGCCGAGCGCACCGCCATCAACGCCCCCATGCAGGGCAGCGCCGCCGACATCATCAAGCGCGCGATGATTACCTTGGATGACTGGCTGCTGGAAAGCAGCGCCCCCGCGCGGATGGTGATGCAGGTGCACGACGAATTGGTGCTGGAGGTGCGCGAAGACGCGTTGGAGGAGGTGTGCGCCAAGGTGCGTTCGCTGATGTCAGGCGCGGCTCGCCTGCAGGCCGAGCTGGTGGTCGATGTGGGGGTCGGATTTAACTGGGACGAGGCTCACTGAGCCATCGCGAGCCACCGCGCCAGCACAGCGCGGGCTTCATCCACGCCACGGCCATCCGAGGACGAAAACAATTGCACCGAGCTCTCCCCGGTCTGGACGAGCTCCCGCCGCACCGCAGCGAGGGTGGCCGCCGCTTGCCCGCGGGACAGTTTGTCGGCCTTGGTGAGCAGGATGTGCAAGGGGCGGGCGAGCCCGGTCACCCACTCGATCAGCATGCGGTCCTGGGGCTTCAGTGGGTGGCGGGAGTCCATCAGCAGGACCACGCCGGCCAGCGATTTGCGCTTTTCGAGGTAGGTTTCGACCAGCTTGCCCCACTCGATCCGCAGCTCGAGTGGGACCTTGGCGTAGCCATAACCCGGCAGGTCCACGAGGCGGCGTTCCGGGTCGATGGCAAAGAAGTTGAGTTGCTGCGTGCGGCCCGGCGTGTGGCTGGTGCGAGCGAGCTTGTTGCGGGCACAGAGGGTGTTCAGCGCGCTCGACTTGCCGGCGTTGGAGCGTCCGGCGAAGGCTACCTCAAGGCCTTCGTCCGCCGGGCACTGGCTCATCCGCGCCACGCTCAGCATGAACTCCGCAGCCCTGAAGGCGTTCAGGGCTGCCGCGGCCGGGCTTCGGGAAGTCTCCGTTTTCGGATGCATACTCGCTTGCTATACTCCAGGCTCCGGCGAGGCAGGCAATCCGACCCCGGCTGTTTTTCGTAAGCCTCGCGCGCGAACCGCGCAGAACCCTGTGGAGAGTATCGCATGAACAAGTTCGCACTGGCCGCGCTGATGTTTTTCGCTTCGGCGGCTTATGCCGATCGCACTCCCGAAGAGCTCTACCCCACGCGCTGCGCCGCCTGTCACAACGCAGGGCTCCTCAACGCACCCAAACTCCATGATGCCGCCGCGTGGAAGCCCCGCTTCGATGCCAAGGGCATCGACGGCCTGGTGCAGAGCGCCACCAATGGCCTGAACGCCATGCCCCCGCGCGCCATGTGCCCTGATTGCACGCCCACCGAGTACAAGGCGCTCATCGAATACATGATGAAGCCCGCCGCCTGAGATCAGCCCGGTTACGACCGGCCGCCGTTCCCCAAGCCAAGGATCCGATCTGGTGAAGACACGCATCGCACTGTTCATTGGCGCCTGCCTTCTGGCAGGCCAGGCGGCGGCCGCTCCGCTTGTTGGCAACGCCCAAGCCGCTCAGGCCAAGGTGGTGGTCTGCGGGGCTTGTCACGGCGCCGATGGCAACAGCCTGGCGCCCACCTTCCCCAAGCTCGCAGGCCAGAACGAAAAATACCTGCTGAAACAGTTGCATGACGTAAAGAGCGGTGCCCGTGTGATCGCCGTCATGGCGGGCCAGCTCGATGCGCTGAGCGAGCAGGATCTTGCCGATATCGCAGCGTTCTATGCGTCGCAGACCCGGACGCCGGGCGCGGCGAAGGAAGAACTTGTCGCGTTCGGTGAAAGCGTTTACCGCGCCGGCATCCGCGAGCGCGGCATCGCGGCCTGTACCGCGTGCCATTCGCCCACGGGCAGTGGAAACGCAGCGGCCAAGTTCCCCTCGCTCGGCGGCCAGCACGCGGAGTACATTGCCTCCAGCCTGCGTGCCTGGCGTAGCGAGGAACGCAAGAACGACGGTGACACCCGGATCATGCGCGACGTCGCCGCCCACCTGACCGACAAAGAGCTCGACGCCGTGGCGAGCTACGCCTCCGGGCTGCACTGAGTCCGTGTTGCCGCCGGGGCCCGCGCCCTGGTGGCATTTTGTCGGCATCGCGAGTGCCGGTTGAAACCAACGCCGTACGTGTCGGTCTGATATCCGGCAAACCCGTCGCATTTAAGGAGACGCACTTCCATGAGCCGCCTGATAAACGCTTTTCTGCTCGCAGTCTGCCTGCTCCCCATGAGCCTTCATGCCGCGGAGCCCCTGTACATCGAAGGCACCCACTACGAGCGTCTCGCGGAGCCGGTGCGCACCGCAGATCCTTCACGCATCGAGGTCGTCGAGCTGTTCTGGTACGGTTGTTCGCATTGTTTTCTCCTCGAGCCGCTGCTCACGAGGTGGAAGCCCACCATTGCCAAGGACGTCGATTTCCACCGCTCGCCCGCCATGTGGAACAAACTGATGGCAGTGCATGCACAGGCGTTCTATGCCGCCGAGGCACTCGGCGTGCTAGACAAGATGAACGACCCGCTGTTCGACGCATTGAACGTGAAGCGCAACAAGCTCGAGTCCGAGGATGAAATCGCCGCGCTGTTTGCCGAGCACGGCGTCAAGGAGGCCGATTTCCGCAAGGCCTTCAATTCCTTCGGCGTGCAGTCGAAGGTGAAGCAGGCCGATGCTCGCCAGCGCAGCTACAAGACCACCGGCACGCCCGAGGTCATCGTGAACGGCAAGTACCGCGTGTCGGCGCGTCTGGCCGGAAGCCCCGAGGCGGTGTTCAAGGTGGTGGATTTCCTGATCGGCAAGGAGCGCGCGGCGAAGAGCGGCTGATTACTCCTCCGAGGGATCGCGGGCATACGCCCTGGATCGCGGGCATGGCCCGCTCCTACCCCCCGGATCGCGGGCATGGCCCGCTCCTACCCGTTCAGGCGGGTCCATGTTCCGTCCCCTCCCGTGTAGGAGGGGGCCACGCCCCCGACCGAGCATGTCCCAATTCCAACGCCTCTCGCGGGCATGGCCCGCTCCTACTTTTGCGCCTGCTGATTCGATAAAAGCCGGGGTCGGGTCTATGCTTGGGAGACCCAGAATAACCCGTTCCGGCAACCGTACCGGAGCCTTGAGGCGCGGCCTGGAAGCCAGCCGTGGAAACCACTAGCGTGCCAGTGAAAGAGGATATGGTCCGGCGCGTTGAAGAGGCGCTGGAGGAGCGCAAGCGTCAGCGGCGAAGCGGCAGTCAAGCGCCGGGATCCGCGCTGCAGGAGAGACGCCGGCAGCCCGGGCGCCGCGACAAGGATCTTCCCCTCGTGCCTGTTGACTGCCGTTCAGGCCAGTCGCCGCCCTCGCTTTAAGTTCGACCACTGTCAGCCTGTTGGCTCGCTCGAGGGCATCGTCACCTCGATCAGATGCGGGCCGCGTGTGCGCATGGCGCCCGCGAATGCTGCTGCAAAGCTTGCCGCATCCGCTGCACGCTCGGCAGTCATACCGAGTGAGTGCGCCAGCGCCACGAAATCGATATCCGGCTTGCCGATGTGCATCATGTTGCGCGCTCGCTCACCCATGGCGGTGGCGCCCACCCGCCGGAACTCCAGCTGCAGGATCGCGTAATCACGGTTGGCGAAGATCACCACGGTGATGTCCAGATTCTCCCGCGCCATCGTCCACAGCGCCTGGATGGTGTACATCGCACTCCCGTCGCCCTCCAGGCACACTACCTTGCGCTCAGGTGCTGCCACCGCCGCGCCGGTTGCCGCTGGCAGGCCCCAGCCGATGGAACCGCCGGTCTCGATGATCCACTCATGGGCCCGCGCGCGACCGCAGCGCCCGAAAATCTCGAAGCCGCAAGTGATGCTCTCATCGGCCACGATCGCGCCTGTCGGCAGCAGCGCGGCGATGGTGTCGGCCACGGTGGTGGTCGTGTTGGGGCCACTCGTCGCTAACGCGGGTGGTGTGTAGCGATTTCGGTGGGGTTCTGTGCTGGTGGCGCCGAGCATCTCTGCCAGGCGCTGCAGCGCATCCAGCCGGTCATCCTCCGCCCCGGCCAGTACGCGCAGCCTGCAATCGGGGTCGGCGAGCTCGCTCGGCAAACCCGGATAAGCAAAAAACGAGGCGGGTGGACGCGCGCCCACCAGCAGTATCTCCCGCACCGTCTTCAGGTGCTCGATCGCGAACTCCGCGAGGTAGGGGATTTTCTCGAATGCCGCGTGCCCTTCGCCGACCGGCATGCGCGCGGGAAAGGTCTCGACCGCGAGCCTTGCGCCGGTATGCGCCGCGATGCGACCGGCCGCCTCGAGCTGCGCGTCGTCGATATGCCCACCGAGCAGGATCATGGCCGGCTCCCCCGCCCGCAATGCCATTGCCGCCGCCTCGATCTGCGCATCGTCGACCCGCTGCGGCCCGCGCACGGCCGGCAATCTGGCCGGCCCGGAAACCGTCTCGCTCCAGGACACGTTGGCTGGCAGTATCAGCGTGGCCACATGCCCCGGCGCGCTCAACGCCACCGCGAGCCCACGCGCGGCATCCGCGGCCACTTCTTCGCTGGAGGCTGAGCTGTACACCCAGTGCGACATCGGCTGCGCCACGGCGGCAACGTCGGAGGTGAGCGGCGTGTCGTACTGCAGGTGCCAGGTGGCGTGGTCGCCCACGATGTTCAGCATCGGCACCTCGGCCTTGCGCGCGTTGTGCAGGTTGGCGAGCCCGTTGCCAAGGCCGGGTCCCAGGTGCAGCAGCGTGGCGGCGGGTTTGCGCGCAATGCGGGCGTAGCCGTCTGCCGCGCCTGTCACCACACCCTCGAAGAGGCCGAGCACGCAGCGCATCCCCGGCACGCGGTCCAGCGCTGCCACGAAGTGCATCTCGGAGGTCCCGGGATTGGTGAAGCAGACCTCGACGCCGGCATCGAGCAGTGTGCGCAGCAGCGCTTCGGCTCCGTTCATGCTGGTCCCTCGCTCAGTGTTGCGGCGCAGTGGAGCAATGCCGTAGCAGCGCCGGCAATCGCCTCACTGTTTGCCCGCCGCCAGTGCTTTCTCCAGCCCGCGTCCCGAGGCAAGTTCCGCGAACGCGTCCGCGATCTGTTGCGCCGCGGCGCTTGCTTGGCGCCAGCGCCGTTGGCGTTCTTCGGTGGGGAAACGGCTGAAATCACCGCGCTCCGGCACGCGCCCACCCGGCAGGGAACGTACGAACTCCCGCGTCGGACACATCAGCACGAGCCCGGGCCACGCCTCCGCGCGCCGCCGTCGCCAGGGCAGGGCTTTATCGAACCAGCCCGGCGCGAAATACGGATAGAAGTGCGGGTATAGCACCAGCCCTTCGTGCCCCGAAAGCCCCGGCTCGAAGTGGTAATCGGTCATGCCACCGTCCCAGAACACCTCGCCGGGCAGGAGTGTTTTCACACCCGCGGATACGAGCGGTATGGAGCCGCTCGCCATCGCGGCGTCGGCGACGTTTGCTTCGTTGAGCGCAAGATAACGCGTGCCCAGCCGCGGAAAGCGCAGCGCCCCCGCCGCATCACCCGTGTGAAAACAGCCCCGCTCCAGCGATACCTCAAGCGTGCCGCGGTGCAATAGATTGCCGAGTGCCGTTGCCGTGGCTGCCGCAAGCAGCGCGGATCTCGACGAGACGCGCCACGGCGCCCGAGCGCGCGCGGCCACGATATGCGTGCGCAGCAGCGGGTGTGTGCTCACCCGGCCCGCGCCATCCGGCCCCAGCAACGCTTGCAGGATCCCCCGTGAGACGGCGCTCACGTGTTCGGGGGAGGGCCGTGATTCGTAGCATTGTTCGATATAGGCGCGCTCGAAACGCGCGGTGGCGGCCGCGGGATCGTCCTGCGCCAGGCAGAGATGGCGCCACGCCCCGATCGAAGATCCCACGCAGGCGAGTGGCGTGCTGCGGCCCTGCATCAGCCACGGGAACAGCACGCGATCCAGCGCCGCCAGCACGAGCCACTTCGCCCCTCCCGAGGCCCCCACCAGCAGACTGAATTGTTCGGGCTTGAGGCCTTCGTCGAGCAGGCGCTCGCGTGTCTCGGGGCCGGCGTGGATCGCCAGGGTGTGTGGCGCCATCAGCTGCTGCCGTCTGCGATGAGGCGTATCAATCCCTCTTGCGCGGCGGTTGCCACCAGGCGGCCCTCGCGCGTGAAGATGCGGCCCACGTTGAAGTCCCGTCCGCCGCCCGCGCGCGCGCTCGCAATGTCGTAGTACAGCCACTCATCGGCGCGGAAATCACCATAGAACCAAAGGGCATGATCGAGGCTGGCCGTCTGCAGGCGCGGATTGTCGTAGCCCATGCCATGTGGCATCAGCCCGGTGGCGATCAGGTAGTTGTCGGACATGTAGGCGAGCAGTGTGTGGTGTATGCCGGGCACATCCGGCACCGGCCCGCAGGCCCGCATCCACAGCCTGCAGCGTGCCGGCATGGGGGCGTGTTCCAGCGGATCCGCCCGATCGATCATCCGGTAGTCCATCGCCCAGCGGTTGGGTTTTTGATAGCGCTCGGGGTGCCGCTCCGCGAGTGCGCTGTAGAAGTCGAAATCGCTCTCCAGTGACTCCGGCGGGGGCACCTCGGGCATCGGGTCCTGGTGCTCCAGTCCGGATTCCGGCAGCTGGAACGACAGCGACGCGTTGAAGATCGCCCGCCCGCCTTGCCGAGCCACCACGGCGCGCGTGCTGAAGCCCCTGCCATCGCGCAGCGGATCCACCTCGTAGATGATCGGCTCGGCCGGGTTGCCGGGACGCAGGAAGTACGCGTGGAGTGAGTGCACGCGCCGCGCCGGATCGACCGTACGTGTGGCCGCGTTCATCGCCTGCGCCAGCACCTGCCCGCCGTAGACACGCTTGTGCTTGCCCTGTGGGCTCGTGCCGATGAAACGCAGCGTGTCCTGTTGTTCCAGGTGCAGCCGCGCGAGCAGGGTTTTCAGTGATTCTTCCACGACGCGTGACTCCCGGTACAACGGCGGCAATGGTAGCACCCGTGCTGATCGTGTAGATTTCCACGGCTTTCCGCAGCCCGCATTACAGAGAGCAAACCTCGATGGATCCGCTCGATTCCTTCCGCCTCGAGACCCGCGACTGGCTGGTGCAGAACTGTCCGGACGCCATGCGATTCGCGCCCAGCGGCGATGTCATGACCGACGCCGATATCTGCTGGGGTGGCCGCAACTGCGTGTTCTCCGGCGATGAACAGCGCCTATGGCTGATGCGTATGGCCGAGCGCGGCTGGACTGCGCCCACCTGGCCCCGCGAGTACGGGGGCGCTGGACTCGACCACGCGCAGGCCAAGGTGCTCGCCCTGGAACTGCAGCGCATCCGCGCGCGCAACCCGCTCGACAGTTTCGGCATCTCCATGCTTGGACCGGCACTGCTGAAATACGGCAGCCACGAGCAGAAAGCGCAGTTCCTGCCGCCCATCGTGCGCGGCGAGATCCGCTGGTGTCAGGGCTACAGCGAGCCGAACGCCGGCTCCGATCTCGCGGGCCTGCAGACCCGCGCCGAGGACATGGGCGATTATTTCCTCGTGAACGGCCAAAAAGTCTGGACTTCCTACGCCGACAAGGCCGACTGGATTTTCTGCCTGGTGCGCACGGACTTCACCGCAGCCAAGCATCAGGGCATCAGCTTCGTGCTCTTCGACATGCAGAGCCCCGGTGTCAGCACCCGCCCCATCCGCCTGATCAGCGGCGCCTCACCGTTCTGCGAGACCTTCTTCGACAACGTGCGCGTGCCCAAAGCCCAACTCGTAGGCGAGCTGAATCGCGGTTGGGACATCGCCAAGTACCTGCTCACCCACGAGCGCGAGATGATCAGCCGGCTCTTCGGCGTGACGGGCGCCGGTCAGGTAGCACCGGCGGATATCGCGGTGCGTCGCATCGGCCTCGAGCACGGCAAACTCGCGGAGCCCGGGCTGCGGGGCGACATCGCACGCCTCGAAATGGACGCCGCCGCCTTCGGCCTCACGCTCGAGCGCTTGCGCGACGAGGCCCGCGCCGGCGTTGGCACCGGAGCCGCCTCTTCCATGCTGAAGTACTACGGCACCGAGCTGAACAAGCGCCGGCAGGAGTTGCTGGTATCCATTCACGGCAGTGATGCGCTCGGCTGGGAAGGTGCCGCTTTCGACGATGGCCTCGTGGCCCGCTCCTGGCTACGCAGCAAGGGCAACTCCATCGAGGGCGGCACCTCTGAGGTGCAGCTGAACGTCATCGCCAAGCGGATCCTCGGCCTGCCGGGCTGAGCAAAAACAGACAAGGGAATACACACATATGTCGCTCGCCTACAACGACGACGAACGCATGCTTCTTGAAGCGGCACAGGAATTCCTGCGCGCCGAATCCCCGGTCTCGGCGTTGCGCGGTTTGCGTGATAGCGCTAATGCCGATGGCTTCTCACGCGCGCTCTGGGCCCGCATGGCCGAGATGGGCTGGACGGGGTTGCTGGTGCCTGAGGCGCATGGTGGACTCGGCTTCTCCCATATGGGTGCCGGCATTCTCTGCGAGCAGATGGGTCGCACGCTGTGCGCCTCGCCGTTTCTCGCTACCGCCGTGCTCGGCGTGACCGTGCTGAACCACGCCGCGAGCGCAGCGCAGAAAGCCGCGCTGCTGCCGCGCGTGGCCGCTGGTGAATGCATTCTCGCGCTCGCGCTGGAAGAATCCGCGCGCCATGATCCGCTCGCCATCACCGCGCGCGCCACCGCCACGGCGGAGGGTTTCGTGCTCGAGGGCGAAAAGCGTTTCGTGCTGGATGCACACGTGGCAGACACCTTGATCGTGGTGGCGCGTACGAGCGGCGCCGCGGGTGAGGCACACGGCATCTCGCTGTTTCTCGTCGATGCGGGTGCCCCGGGCGTGGTGGTCGAGCGCAATGCAATGGTCGATTCGCGCAATGCCGCCACCGTCACGTTCCAGGCCGTGCGGCTGGGCCCGGAGGCCTTGCTGGGGCCGCTCGATGGCGGGTTCGCGCCGCTGGAGCGTGCGCTCAATGTGGCACGCAGTTGTGCGGCTGCCGAGTTGCTGGGCGTGGCCACTGAGGCCTTCGAGCGCACGCTTGATTATCTGCGCCAGCGCAAGCAGTTCGGCAAAATCATCGGCGAGTTCCAGGGTCTGCAGCATCGCGCCGCCACGCTTTTCTGTGAGCTCGAACTGGCGCGTTCTGCCGTGCTTGGGGCGCTTCGGGAAGCAGATCGGCCGGATGCGGAGCTTGCTGCCGCTGCCAGCCTCGCCAAGGCCCGCGCCACCGACACCGCCACGCTCGCGGTGAACGAAGCGGTGCAGATGCACGGCGGTATCGGCATGACCGATGACTTCGAGATCGGCTTCTTCATAAAGCGCGCCGCCGCGCTGCGCATGCTGATGGGCGATGCCTACTACCACACCAACCGTTACGCCACCCTGGCCGGCTACTGAGTGGCATTCACCGGAGACACTGCACATGGATTTGGGAATCACCGAGCGGCTGCGCCCCATACTCGATGAGGTCAAACGCTTTATCGATCAGGAAGTCCTGCCGCTCGAGCACGAGTACGAGCAGGAAATCGATCGCGAAGACCGCTGGGCCTTTACGGCGCGGCAGACCGAGATCCTCGAAGGCCTGAAGGCCAAGGCCCGCGAGCGCGGCCTGTGGAATTTCTTCCTCACCGGGCATGACGGCGAAGGTCACGGCCTCTCGACCGTGGAATACGCCTACATCGCCGAGGAAACCGGCAAGTCGCGTCTTGCGCCGGAGGTGTTCAACTGCAGCGCGCCGGATACCGGCAACATGGAAGTGCTCGCGCGCTACGGCTCGCCGGCACAGCAGGTGCGCTGGCTGAAACCACTGCTTGCCGGCGAGATACGCTCCGCCTATGTGATGACCGAGCCTGACGTCGCCTCCTCGGATGCCACCAACATCAGCGCCTCAGCGGTGCTTGAAGGCGGCGAATGGGTCATCAACGGTGAGAAGCACTGGATCTCGGGCGCGGGCGATCCGCGCTGCCGCATTCTGATCGTGATGGTGAAGACCAGCAGCACCGCGCCGCGCCACCAGCAGCACTCGCAGATACTCGTGCCCATGGACACGCCCGGCATAGAGATCCTGCGGCCGATGACCGTCTTCGGCAAGGACGACGCGCCGCACGGCCACATGCACATGCGCTTCAGTAACGTGCGCGTGCCGCAGGAGAACATCATCGTTGGCGAGGGACGCGGCTTCGAAGTGGCGCAAGGGCGTCTCGGGCCGGGGCGCATCCACCACTGCATGCGCGCCGTCGGGCAGGCCGAAAAGGCCCTTGAGCTGCTGTGCCGTCGCGGCATGAGCCGCAGCGCTTTCGGCAAACCGCTGGTCAAGCTGGGCGCCAACTACGACATCATCGCCAAGGCGCGGATGGACATCGAGATGACGCGCCTGCTGTGCCTGAAGACGGCCTGGATGATGGACAACGTCGGCGTGCAGGAATCGCAGCATTTCATTTCGATGATCAAGACCGTGGCGCCCAACGTGGCGCTGTCGGTGATCGACGAAGCCATGCAGATGCACGGCGGCGTGGGCGTATCGCAGGACACGCCGCTCGCCGGCCTCTATGCCGCAGTGCGCACGCTCCGCTTTGCCGACGGGCCCGATGCGGTGCACCGCATGGTGGTGGCCCGCAAGGAACTAAAGCGATACCTCTGAACAAGGAATACATCCCATGCCCGTCTCGCTCACCCGCGAATCCGCGCCCGGACTGATCGGCACCGAACTCGGTGTCTCCGAGTGGTTCCGCATCGATCAGTCGCGCATCGACGCTTTCGCCGATGCCACCCTCGATCACCAGTTCATCCATGTGGATCCGGAAAAAGCGAAGCTCACGCCTTTCGGCGGCACCATCGCGCACGGCTTTCTCACGCTCTCGCTGCTGCCCTATCTGGTGACGGGTCTCGGCATCGGCATGGAAGGCGCCGTGATGGGTCTCAACTACGGCTTCGACAAGATCCGCTTTCTCGCGCCCGTGAAGGTCGACAGCCGCGTGCGCGCACGCGCCAAATTGGTCGGCTTCCAGGAGAAGGCCTCGAAGCAGTTTCTCATCACTCAGGAAATCACCATCGAGATCGAAAACGAGCAGCGGCCCGCGCTGGTCTCGCAATGGCTCACGATGATCATGACCGGCTGAGCCCACTTTCACCGTAAGGAGTAATCGCATGAGCATCCGCTTCGACAACCGCGTCGCCATTGTCACCGGCGCGGGCGCAGGCCTTGGTCGCACACACGCGCTGGCGCTGGCCTCACGCGGGGCCAAGGTGGTGGTCAATGATCTTGGCGGTGCGCGCGACGGCACCGGCCGCTCCTCCGAGGCCGCACAGAAAGTGGTCGAGGAAATACTCGCCGCGGGTGGCGAAGCGATCGCCAACGGCGCCAACGTTGCCAGCTTCGAGGAAGTCCAGGCGATGGTCGCGCAGGCCATGGACGCCTGGGGCCGCATCGACATTCTGGTGAACAACGCCGGCATCCTGCGCGACAAGAGCTTCAGCAAGATGGAGATCGCGGATTTCCGCGCCGTGATGGACGTCCACGTGTTCGGCAGCGTGCATTGCACCAAGGCTGTGTGGGAGATCATGCGCGCGCAGCAGTACGGGCGGATCGTGATGACCACGTCATCCAGCGGTCTCTACGGCAATTTCGGCCAGAGCAACTACGGCGCCGCGAAGATGGCGCTGGTGGGGTTCATGAACACCCTGGTGATCGAGGGGGAGAAATACGGTATCCGCGTGAACGCGCTTGCGCCTGCCGCCGGCACCCGTATGACCGAGGGTCTGATGGATCCCAAGGTCTTCGACCTGCTCACGCCGGCGTCTGTGTCCGCCGGGCTGGTGGTGCTGTGCGCCGAGAACTCGCCCAACCGCATGGTGCTTGCCGCGGGCGCCGGCGGTTACGCTAGCGTGCACACCTGCGAGACCCTTGGCATCCACCTGGTTCCCGACCAGCAGACGCCTGAGAACGTGATGGCGGCGCTCGATCAGATCAATGCGCGCGCCGGCGAACAGGAGTTCACTCAAGGCTACATGCAGTCGGTCAAGTTCGCGGGTAATGCCGCGAAAGCGCTCGATATCGAACTCTGACAGGACTACCGTACGGGAACATTCCGAGGAGGATCCTCTCATGAAAACCGCAGTTGCTCTCGCGCTGGCGCTGGTCTCGGGCGCGGCCCTCGCCGACACGGTGGTCACCCTGAATGCCGTCGACGCCTCCGGTACCGGAGCCGCCGTGGGCACGGTCACAATCAGCGAGTCCGCCTATGGGCTGGTGTTCACCCCTTCGCTTGCGGGCTTGCAGCCCGGCCTGCACGGGTTTCACCTGCACCAGAACGCGAGCTGCGCGGCCGGTGTGAGCGAGGGCAAGACAGTGCCCGCCTTCGCGGCCGGTCCCCACTACGATCCTGCCAAGAACGGTCACCACGGCGCGCCGTGGGGAGATGGCCACCTGGGCGATCTGCCGCCGCTCTTTGTCGACGCTGGAGGTAATGCTACGCAGTCGGTGCTCGCGCCGCGCGTCGAGGTGGCTGATCTCAAAGGTCGTGCCCTGATGGTTCACGCGGGCGGTGACAACCACGCCGATCACCCGATGCCGCTCGGCGGCGGCGGTGCGCGTGTGGCCTGTGGTGTCATCGACTAAACTCCGCGCCCCGCTACAGGCTCACTAGCACGAGGATTTCGCATGACCCAGGCCGTGATCGTCTCCACCGCACGCAGCCCCATTGGCAAGGCCTATCGCGGCCTCTTCAACAATACCGAGGCTCCCACGATGGCGGGCCATGCGATCCGGGCAGCGGTCGAGCGCGCGGGCATCGAGGGCGCCGAGGTCGATGATGTGATCATGGGCTGCGCCATGCCGCAGGGCACGCAGTCGCTGAACGTGGGCCGCATGGCCGCTCTTGCCGGTGGCCTGCCGGTCACGGTGAGCGGCATGACCATGGACCGTCAGTGCTCCTCGGGCCTGATGGCGATCGCCACGGCGGCCAAGCAGGTGTTGCATGACGGCATGCGTATCGTGGTGGGCGGTGGCCTTGAGCACATCAGCCTGGTCCAGAACGAGCACCTGAACGGTTTCCGGCGGCTCGATCCCCGTCTCAAGGCCATGCACGAAAACGTCTACATGCCGATGCTCCACACCGCCGAGGTGGTGGCGAAGCGCTACGGCATCTCGCGTGAGCGCCAAGACGAATACGCCCTCGAGAGCCAGCAGCGCACCGCCGCCGCGCAGGCCGCCGGCCTGTTTGCCGAGGAGATCATCACGGTCAGCGCCAACGTCGAGATGAAGGACAAGAAAACCGGTGAGCTGAGCTACAAAGACGTCACGGTCGCCATGGACGAAGGCAACCGCGCCGACACCACGGCCGCGGGCCTCGCCGCACTGAAGCCCGTGATCGAGGGTGGCTGCATCACCGCCGGCAATGCGAGCCAGTTATCCGATGGCGCCGCTGCCGTGGTGGTGATGGATGACGCCACCGCCGCCAGAAAAGGCCTGCAGCCTCTCGGCATCTACCGCGGCATCGCCGTGGCCGGCTGCGAGCCCGACGAGATGGGCATCGGCCCGGTGTTCGCCATCCCCAAGCTGCTGAAGCAGCACGGACTGTCGATGGACGATATCGGCCTGTGGGAGCTGAACGAGGCCTTCGCCGTGCAGGTGATCTACTGCCGCGACCGATTGGGCATCCCGGCTGACCGGCTGAACGTGAACGGCGGCGCGATCTCCATCGGCCACCCCTACGGCATGAGCGGCGCGCGGATGGTCGGGCACGCGCTGCGCGAGGGCGAGCGCCGCGGTGTGAAATACGTGGTCGTCACCATGTGCGTGGGTGGCGGCATGGGCGCGGCAGGGCTCTTCGAGGTCTGCTGAGGCTTTGTTGCTGCGGCCCGTTTTGTGCGAGTCGCGGCGCTGCCTTTGTGCCCATGAGGTGCGGTGTGCTTGACGCTCGCGCCACCCGCTGCCAGATTGCGCGCACCTCGTCTGGCAGGATGCGTACCGCATGAAACTTCACAGCTACCCGGCAGCCCCCAATCCCCGTCGGCTCCACATCTTCATGGCGGAGAAAGGCATCGAGATGCCTTTCGAGCCCGTCGATCTCATGAAGGGTGGGCAGTTCGCCCCGGCCTTCGTCGCCCTGAACCCGATGAGTACGGTGCCCGTGCTGGTGACGGACGAGGGTACGGTGCTCACCCAGGTGGTGGCGATTTGCGATTACCTCGAGGCGCTGCACCCGGAGCCGTCGCTACTCGGGCGCACGGCGCTCGAGAAGGGTGAGATCCGCGAGTGGAGTACCCGCATTTTCAACGAAGGCGTGATGGCCGTTGCGGAGGCCTTTCGCAACAGCAACCCGAGCTTCGCCAACCGCAGCATTCCCGGTCCGGTGTCGCTGGCGCAGGAGCCGGTGCTGGTGGAGCGCGGCCTGCAGCGTCTGGAGTATTTCTGGCGCACCCTCGAGACGCGGCTCGCCGGGCGCGAGTTCGTGGTGGGCGACAGTTTCAGCATGGCCGATATCGACGCGCTCTGCGCCTGTGACTTCGCCAAGTGGATCCGCAAGAGCGTTCCCACCGAGTGCGTCAATATCGCGCGCTGGTACGCGGTTGTTTCCGCTAGGCCCTCGGCAAAGGCAGGCTGACATGAAGCTCGACCTCAGCCGGCGCGACTACCGGTCATTGCTCACGGTCCTCGAGATCGCCGATTGGGTGCTGCACGCCTACCGCACCGAGGAGCCGCAGGAGACCGCGCAGCTGCGCGTGCTGGAGCAGAAGGTCCTCGCCCTCGCCGAGGAGTTTGGCTGCGGCGAACTGGTGGAGTATGACGCCATCGAGCAGCGCTACTGGCTCACCCGCGACTACGACGAGGTGAGCGACGCGGTGCAGCTGATCGAGGAGTTCGAGAACGACAGCTTCTGGGACCAGCTTAGCGATCGGCTGGTGGAGCGAGATCTGATCCGGCAGATCGGCGAGGCGGCCTACCAGCGGCTCGATCCGGAGCAAATCGCCGAGCAGGCCGAGCCCTACCGCAGGCTGTATGGCGAGGAATTCCTGAGCCATGGCGCCGACCGGCTGGAGATCTTGCAGCAGGCGCTCGGGGCGGGGGCTGGTTCCAAATTGTCCTGAGCATCGGCTATTGGTCGCGGGCATGGCCCGCTCCTACCGGTGGAGATTTCGCGGGCATGGCCCGCTCCTACCGGTGGAGATGTCGCGGCCCCTTTGCGAGAGAAATTTCAGGGTCATGGCCCACCTATGCGCGAGATAGCGACCCCCCTCTTCCCGTAGGAGCGGGCCATGCCCGCGACCAAGGCTGCGGGCCATATCCACGACCAAGGCTGCGGGCCGTGCCCGCGACCGCCGCCGCGGGCCCGCTCACCCTCAGCCCAGCAATGCCCGCGAAATGATGATCTTCATCACCTCGTTGGTGCCCGCGTAGATCCGCTGCACGCGCGAATCCGCCCACGCCCGCGCGATCGGGTACTCCCACATGTAGCCGTAGCCGCCATGCAGCTGCACGCACTCGTCGAGCACCTTGCACTGCAGGTCGGTCGAGAGGAGCTTGGTCTTGGCAGCCGTGGGGATATCCAGCCTGCCCTGCAGGTGCAGCTCGATGCAGCGGTCGATGAACACGCGCATGGCGGTGATCTCGGCGTCCATCTCGGCGAGTTTGAACTGCGTGTTCTGGAAGGCGGCCACCGGCTTGCCGAAAGCCTTGCGCTCCTTCACGTAATCGACCGTGATGCGCAGCGCGGACTCGGTGGCCGCAATGGCGTTCACCGCCACTGACAAGCGCTCCTGCGGCAGCTCCTGCATCAGGTAGACGAAGCCCATGCCTTCCTCGCCGAGGAGGTTCTCTGCCGGCACGCGCACGTTGTCGAAGAAAAGCTCGGAGGTATCCTGCGCCTTCATGCCCACTTTCTTCAGCTTGCGGCCCTTGCTGAAGCCCGCCATGCCGGCCTCCACCAGCAACAGGCTCGTTCCCTTGGCGCCGGCGGCCGGATCGGTCTTGGCGACCACGACGACCAGGTCCGAGAGATAGCCGTTGGTGATGAAAGTTTTCGAGCCGTTGATGACGTAGTGATCGCCATCGCGGACAGCGGTGGTCTTGATACCCTGCAGATCGGAGCCCGCAGCGGGTTCCGACATCGCTATCGCGGTGACCATTTCGCCGGTTGCCATGCGTGGCAGGTATTTTTTCTTCAGGGCTTCGGTGCCGTAGTTCACCAGATAGGGCGCGACGATATCGTTGTGCAGGCCCCAGCCGATCCCGGAGAGTCCCGCGCCGGCGATTTCCTCGTCGATCACGCAGTTGTACAGAAAGTCCGTGCCGGCGCCGCCGTATTCCTCGGGCACGGTGGGGCAGAGAAAACCCTGTGCCCCCGCCTTGTTCCAGACTTCACGGTCGATGTTGCCTTCCTCTTCCCAGCGCTCGTGGTGCGGCGCGCATTCGTGCTCGAGGAACTTGCGTACGCTGGCGCGGAATATCTCGTGCTCTTCGGCGTAGATCGTGCGTGGAATCATCGCTACTGCTCCTGCAGGGTGATCAGAAAGTGTCGTTGCGAGCCGCGCGCGCCACCAACGAGGCCGGCGGCAGGAAGTGCTCGCCGTAGTGCGCCGCGAGTTCGCACGAGCGCGCCACGAAGGCCTCGAGCCCGGTACTGTTGATAAACTGCAGCACGCCGCCCGTCCACGGCGGAAAACCGATGCCCATGATTGAGCCGATGTTGGCATCGCGTGCAGTGGTCACCACGCCCTCGTCCCAGCAGCGCACGGATTCCAGTGCCTGCACGTAGAGCAGCCGGTCCTTGATGTCCTGCAGCGCGATCAGGGCGCCGTTCTTGCCGAAGTGCGCGTCGAGCCCGCTCCAGAGATGCTTCTTGCCGCCTTGGGGATACTCGTAGAAACCCTTGCCCGCAGCCTTGCCGGCGCGATCCTCGCTCATCATCCATTCCACCACCACTTCGGAGCTGCGGGCCTCGTAGACCTTGCCCTCTGCCTCCATGTCCTTGATGGTCTGCAGCCGGATCTTCGCCATCAGCGCGAGGCTCACCTCGTCGGATACCGCGAGCGGCCCCACCGGGAAGCCCGCGAGTGCCGCGCCGTTTTCGATGGCGGCCGCCGGCACGCCCTCGTTCAGCATCGCGATGCCTTCGTTGCAGAAGGTGCCGAAGACGCGCGAGGTGAAGAAGCCGCGCGCGTCGTTCACGATCACCGGCGTCTTGCCGATGGCCTGCACGAAGTCGTAGGAGCGGGCGAGTGTTTCGGGGCTGGTCTGCTTGCCGCAGATGATCTCGACCAGCGGCATCTTGTCGGCCGGCGAGAAGAAGTGCAGGCCGATGAAATTCTCCGGCCGCGCGCTCGCCTGCGCGAGGCCTGTGATCGGCAGCGTCGAGGTGTTGGAGGCGAAGATCGCGTTGGTGCCGAGGTGGGCCTCGGCCTCCTGCGTGACCTTGGCCTTCAGGCCGCGATCCTCGAAGACCGCTTCCACGATCAGCTCGCAGCCGGCCAGATCCGCGGCCGAGGCCGTGGCGTGAATGCGTGCCAGCGTGGCGTCCATTTTCTCCGGCGTCAGTTTGCCGCGCTGGAGTTGCTTGGCGAGGAGCTTCGCCGAGTAGGCCTTGCCTTTGTCGGCGGCCTCCTGGCTCACATCCTTCAACACCACCTGTATGCCACGGCTCGCACAGACGTGGGCGATGCCCGCGCCCATCATGCCGGCGCCGAGTATGCCCACCTTGGCGAAGCTCGCCTTGGGCACGCCGGCAGGGCGTCCCACGCCGGCCTTGATGTCGTTCAGCTGGAACCAGAAGGTATTGATCATGTTGCGCGCCACCGGGCCGCGCGCCAGCTCGATGAAGTAGCGGGTCTCGATGCGCAGCGCCGCGTCCACATCCACCTGCGCGCCTTCCACGGCGGCGCTCAGAATGGCCTCGGGCGCGGGCATCACGCCTTTGGTTTTTTCGCGGAGCATCACGGGCACGACCATCAATTTGGGCGCCAGTGCCGGGTGCGAGGGTGTGCCGCCGGGCATCTTGTAGCCCGGCATGTCCCAGGGCTGCTTCGACTCCGGGCGCGCGGTGATCCAGGCGCACGCCTTCTCGAGCATGTCTTCTTCGGTGCTCGCTAATTCATGCACCAGGCCGAGCTTAAGGCCTTTCTCGGGGTTGAACTGCTGACCTTCCATGAGGAACGGCAGCGCCGCCTCCAGGCCCAGCAGCCGCACCATCCGCACCACGCCGCCACCGCCGGGCAGCAGCCCCAGCGTCACCTCGGGCAGGCCGAGCGTGGTCTTGGGGTTATCCAGCGCAATGCGGTGGTGCGCGCACAGGCAGATCTCCCAGCCACCGCCGAGTGCCGCGCCGTTGATGGCAGCCACCACCGGCTTGCCGAGTGTTTCCAGCTGGCGCATCTGCTGCTTCAGCGGCTGCGCGAAGTCCCACATGAACTGCGCCGTCTGCTCCTGCGCCTGCACCATTTCTTTCAAGTCCGCGCCCGCGAAGAACGTGGACTTGGCCGAGCGCAGGATCACGCCCGCCAGATCGGGCTCGGCCTTGAGTTGCGCCACCACGGTGGCGAAGTCCTCGCGGAAGGCGACATTCATCAGGTTCGCCGATTCCGTGGGGTTGTCGAAGATCACATGGACGATGTTGGCCGCGTCCTTTTCGTAGCGAATGCTTTTCATGTGTGCTGCTTCCCGGTGCTGCGGTTCTTCAGAGACGCTCGATGATGGTGGCGATGCCCATGCCACCGCCCACGCAGGCGGTGACCACCCCGTAGCGGCCGCCGCGGGCCTCGAGTTCGTCGAGCACGGTGCCGATCAGCATGGCGCCCGTGGCCCCGAGCGGGTGGCCCATGGCGATCGCGCCACCGTTCACGTTGATCTTCTCCCACGGTACGCCCGTGTCGCGCTGGAAGTGCATCACGACGGCGGCAAAGGCCTCGTTCACCTCGAACAGGTCGATATCGTCGAAGGACAGGCCGGCCACCTTGAGCGCCTTGCGCGTGGCGGGCGCCGGGCCCACCAGCATGATCGTGGGGTCGGTGCCAACCACGGCTGCTGCCACGACGCGCCCGCGCGGCCGCAGCCCCAGCTGCTTGCCGGCGGCCTCGGAGCCCACCAGCACCAGCGCTGCGCCATCGACGATCCCGGAGGAGTTGCCCGCTGTGTGGACGTGCTCGATGCGCTCGACCTGCGGGTACTTCGTGCGTGGCACGCCGTCGAAGCCGAGATCGCCCATGAACTGGAAGGAGGAAGGAAGTTTGGCGAGGCTCTCGACACTGCTGTCGGGGCGGATGGTCTCGTCGCGCTCAAGGATGCTGATGCCGTTGCGATCGCGCACCGGGATGATCGACTTCGCGAACGCACCGCGCGCCCAGGCGGCCGCGGCGCGACGGTGCGAGCCGGCGGCGTAGGCATCGACATCTGCCCGCGAGAAGCCGTCCAGCGTGGCGATCAGGTCGGCGCCTATGCCCTGCGGCATGAAGCCCGTCTGCATGGCGGTTTCCGGGTCCATGCCCATCGCGCCGCCGTCGCTGCCCATCGGCACGCGGGACATTGACTCCACCCCGCCGCCGACCACCAGCTGTTCCCAGCCTGAGCGCACTTTCATGGCTGCCATGTTCACGGCCTCGGCGCCCGAGGCGCAGAAGCGGTTCAGCGTGACACCGGCCACGTCCTCGTCCCAGCCAGC
Organism: Klebsiella pneumoniae; assembly: GCA_945862145.1. Taxonomy (GTDB): domain Bacteria; phylum Pseudomonadota; class Gammaproteobacteria; order Pseudomonadales; family UBA5518; genus UBA5518. The sequence goes on along the minus strand of CAMAXE010000007.1, from coordinate 72,037 downwards.
GGCGAGCGAGGCCACCTTGGCGATGTCCGCGCCCTGATCGCCCACGGCCGTGACGCAGCCGAGCACCACGTCATCGACCAGGCTGGTGTCTCTCAGGTTATTGCGGCGTGCCAGCTCTTTCAGGAGACCGGCGACCAGCGTCACGGGCTTCACCTCATGGAGCGCGCCGCTGGATTTGCCGCGCCCTCGCGGGGTGCGGATCGCATCGTAGATATAAGCGTCGGTTGTCATGGGCCACGGCTCCCTGGCGTCGTGAGGGCAGGAAAGCCAAATGCTACGCGGCGGGCAGTGGCGGGCTCAATGACCAAAAGGGACAGCGGGGATGGCGAAATCGCTCTGTATCCGACATGTACTACAGCCATCCGTGCCTCGCCGCCCCTAGCCTTCCCCCAGCCCGGCACCCGCCGCGCCACCACCCACGGAAGGAAACACCGGCATGGACGCCGCACCGCTCCTCGACCCCAAGAACGACGCCGTCTTCAAGCGCCTGTTCACCGGCGCGCCACATCTGCTTGCTGAGCTCATCAACGCCGTGCGTTCCAACGAGCCGCCCCTCACCGTCGTCGAGATCCTGAACCCCGACATCACCCCCGAGGACCTCAGCGGCAAACAGATCATCCTGGACATCCTCGCCCGCGACCCCGACGGCAAGCTCTACAACGTCGAGATGCAGGTCCGCGCACACCGTGCCTGGTCGGCCCGCAGTGCCTTCTACCTCGCCCGTGCGTTCACCCGGCAGATGCGTCAGGGCGATGACTACGCAACGCTCAAGCCCGCCATCGCGATCCACCTGCTGGACTTCGCGCTCTTCGAGGATGAAGATCAGGGCATCTGGTGTTTCGAACTGCGCGACCGCGAGCAGCACGACGTACGGCTGGGAGAGGAGTTGCAGTTCAACCTGATCGAGCTGCCCAAGGCCGATCGGCTGGGTGCCGGGGGCCCGGCGCTCGCAGCCTGGGTAGCGTTCCTGAAGCATTGGCAGGAGGAGCAGCGCATGAGCGAGATCAACTACCCGCCCGTGAAAGAGGCCATGGACCGTATCCGTGACATGAGCGATGACACGCTCGCCTGGCACGAGGCGACGCGGCGCATGATCGCGATCATGGACGAAAAGCAGTTCCGGAAGGAGGCGATCGAGGAAGGGCGGGCCGAGGGACGGGCCGAGGGACGGACTGAAGGATTGGCCGAGGGATTGGCTGAGGGGTTGGCCGAGGGTCAGGCCGAGGGGCTGGCTCAGGGCACACTCGCTGGTCAGACGAGACTTCTGGAACGCCTGCTCACTGCGCGCTTCGGACCCTTGGATGCCGCGACTCACGCGCGGTTGCAGCAGGCTTCGCTGTCCGAGCTGGAGCAGTGGACGGATCGCCTGCTCGACGCGCCCGACCTGCGCTCTGTGCTGCAGGGCTGACTCCGAGTCTTCTCAGTCCACCCGGGGCTCGTCGTCCTCGCCACGCGGTGGTCCCGGCGGGGCATCATCAGCGGCTGGGCCGCTCCCGGGCGGCCTGTCGCGCCCACCGGGAGGCGGTGGCATGCCTTTGGGCAGTTGCCGCCGCATCTCGTTAAGCAGGCGGCGGCGTTCCTGCGTTGGCAGGGTGAGCACGGTGTCCAGAAAGGCCACATGCATCGACTTTTCCAGCAGTTCTACGCCCTCGCGCACCTCGGCGAGCTTGTGCTCCAGGAGTTTGCGGTCCGGCTCTTCCCGGCCGAGTTCCTGACTGATCTCCCGGTGCAGCGTGCGCAGGTTCCGATGCGTTTCCATGACTTCGGGATGATTGGCGTGCAGATGCTCGCGCATGGCACGCCTCTCCCGGTCAGGGATCAGGCGGAACAGGGTGTCTGTGCCGGGTGCGAAGAGCGGTGGCGGCGTCATCCGCGAGGCGCCGAAGTGGCCTGCGACGATGCCCCCGAGAAACAGGTTTCCCGCCAGCGACACGGCGAGCACCATGCCCAGCGTGGCGGGCCTTGAGAGCCAGTCCGGGAATTTCACAGGAACTCCTCGATCACGGTGCTGCCGATCAGGAGCCCGCCGTAGTTTTCCTCGGCACCGGGTTCCGCGCTCAGGCCGTAGCCCACGGAGAGCCCCAGCGCCATGGATGCCGCATAAGCAAGCGAGATCCAGCGCACGATGGTTCGCCTGCGCGCCTCGGCGCGTGCGGCCTTCAGGATACGCGCCGGGCGCAGTGGATCAGCCGGACGTGTCAGCAGACCGTCGAGGCAGGTGTCGAGAGCCGTCGCCTCGGCCAGCAGGGCCTCACCCTCAGGGCAGGCCGCGAGCATATCGTGCAGGCCACGCTCGGCCTCTGGCCAGCGGTGGCGTCCCGCGCCATAGGCCGCGAGGAGTTCCCGGGCCCTGTCGTGTTCGGTGGCAGTCATATGCGTTATCCCCTTTCATCGGACAGGGCGCTGCGCAGCGTAGCGCGCGCCCGTGAAAGCAACGATTCGAGCGCGCCCTCAGCTATGCCGAGGATAGCTGCGGCTTCGGCTTGTGAGCAGCCCTCGTAGTGGCTCAGCACCACCGCCAGCCGCTGCCGCTCTGGCAGTGCCGCGAGCGCTGCGCGCACACGCGCATCGCGCTGGTCGCGGGCGGCCACCTGTTCGGGTCCGTCCCGGTGATCGGCTAATGATTCGTCCAGTTCCTCGTGGTCGCTGCGCCGCGCCCGCACCTGGTCTATGGCCAGATTGTGGAGCACCCGGTAGAACCACGTGCTGAAGCGCGATCGGCCCTCCCAGGCCTCAGACTTCTGCCAGACCTTGAGGAAGGCGGCCTGCACCACTTCCTCGGCCAGTACGGCGTTGCCGGTCAGACGTTCCGCGAAGCGCGCGGCCCAGCCGCCGTGACGGCGTACCAGTGCCTCCAGCGCCCGCTGCTCCCCCCGCGAGATCGCTGCAATCAGCGCCTCGTCCGTGGGCTCGCCACGCTCCTGGCCAACGCTTCCGGACATCGTTCCTGGCAACCCCCGCCACAAGGCGAAGGGCATCTTCGCAGTTTCTGTTGTCATTGACCGCACCGTATGTCCCGAGCGTAGGACGCGGCCTCCGGGTCGATTCCTTCGCGGGGGAATTTTGCCGCGCCTGCGGAGGCGGTGATCGGTCATCATCCCCACCCATGGATATCTTCTGGACGCTGCGCGGTTTCTTCCGCGTGCACTGGCGAAGCTATTGTCTGGCGGGTTCTCTGCTGGCCGGCGTTGCCGTGCTCGGTCTGCTCCCGCCGCTGATCATCGGGCGGGTGGTCGACGGCATCGTGGCCGGCAGTCTCAATGCCGAGGGGTTGCGCTGGTATGCGCTGGGTATCGTGGGCTGTGCCTGCGGGATCTACGTTTGCCGCTATTTCTGGCGCCGCACGCTCTACGGCGCCTCTTATTTGCTCAGCCTGGAGCTGCGCCGCGACATTTACCGCCACTTGCTGCAACTCTCGCCGGCGGCACTGGCTGCTTTTCCCGCCGGGGATCTCATGGCCCGCGCCACCAACGATGTGCAGGCCGTGGAGATGACGGCAGGCGAGGCGGTGCTGTCGATCTTCGACGGTCTCATGACCGGCGTCCTGGTGCTGGGAATGATGGCGTTTGCGCTGAGCGGCACGCTCACGCTGCTGGCGCTTGCTCCCTGGCCGCTGATGAGCCGGGCGATGTGGAGCCTCGGTGTGGCGCTACACGCGCGTTTTGATGCCTCGCAGGCGGCATTCAGCACCTTGAACGCCGTGACGCAGGAGAGCGTTGGCGGGCTGCGGGCGCTGCGCGGATTGGGGGCCGAGGCGCACACGGAGAGTGTTTTCGCTGCGGCCTCGGAGTCCGCTAACGCCGCCAGCATGCGCGTGGCGCTCATAGATGCCCGCTACGATCCGATCATCTACCTCACCGTGGGAGGCTCCTTCCTGATCAGCGTGGGCGCCGGGGCCTGGCTGATCGATGCCGGGCGTCTCAGTCTGGGCCAGCTCACCAGCTTCACGCTGTACCTCGGGCAACTGGTGTGGCCCATGTTTGCCTTCGGCTGGATGGCCAACCTGGTGCAGCGGGGCAAGGCGGCCTGGGCGCGCATCCGCGAGTTCCTCGATACGCCCTCGGCCGTGCCCGACACCGGCACGCTGGAGCGCGTCGAGGACTACCGTCTGCAGGTGCGTGTCACGCGCTTCGATTACCCCGGCCGCACCCAGCCCGCCCTGCGCGATGTGCAGTTCACGCTGGAGCCCGGGCATACGCTGGGCATCGTCGGGCCCACCGGAGCGGGCAAATCCACGCTACTTGCCCTGCTCGCGCGTTTTTACGACGCGCCCGGTGTGAAGGTGCGGCTCGGCCGTTTCGATATCCGCGAGTACCGGCTCGATGCGCTGCGCGAGGCCGTGGGCTGCGTGCCGCAGGAGTCGGTGCTGTTTTCCGCCAGCCTGCGCGAGAACCTGGCGCTTGCCCGGCCCGATGCCTCCGAGCAGGACATCCTTCGCATGATGGCGCTCGCCTCGCTCGAGCGTGACGTGGCCGGCTTTGCGGCAGGCGTGGACACCGAGGTGGGTGAGCGCGGCGTCACGCTCTCGGGCGGGCAACGCCAGCGGCTGTGCCTGGCGCGGGCGCTGCTCGCCGATTGCCGGTTGCTGTTGCTGGATGATTCGCTCTCGGCGGTAGATGCCGAGACCGAGCACGCGATCCTCGCGGCGCTCGAGATGCACACGCGGCACCTGTCGCGGGTAATCGTGAGCCACCGGCTCTCTGCCGTGCAGGGTGCCGATGAGATCCTCGTGTTGCGCGATGGCGCCGTGAGCGAGCGCGGCCCCCACGCGGAGCTGCTCGCGCAGGGTGGCTGGTACGCCGAGACCTGGCGTTACCAGCAGCTGGCGGCCGCGGCGGAGTCTCTGGCATGACGGCCAATCCATTCCCGCGCCTGATGCGGCTCGCCATGCGTGACCGGCCACGCTTCGCGCTGGCCGTCACATTGGTGCTGCTATCGGCTGCCGCCGAACTGGGCGCGCCGCTGCTCATCCGGCAGTTCATGGATGCCCATGTACAAACCGGCCACTACCCGCTGCAGCCCCTGTTGCTGCTTGGAATTGCTTATGTTGTGTTGCAGGGCATCGGCGCCACGGCGGGTTACGCGCAGGGTGTGGTGCTGGCGCGCATCGCGCTCTCTGCCGTCGCCGAGATCCGCCGCAACGCCTTCCACACCGCACTGCGCCTGCCGGTGGCATGGTTCGACCGCACACCCGTGGGCGTGGTGGTGTCGCGTCTCACCAACGACACCGAGGCCGTAAAAGATTTTTACCTGAACGTGCTGGGCGTGTTGGTAGCCAATAGCGCGCGGGTGATCGGCATGGCCATCGCCATGCTGCTGCTTGACTGGCGACTCGCCATTCCCTGCCTGGTGTTCCTGCCCTTGGCGCTCACCGTGATGTGGGTCTACCAGCGCGCCAGCGGTCCGCGCTTCCGTGCGGTGCGTGCAGCGCTCGCGCAGATCAACGCCAATCTTTCCGAGAGCATCGGCGGCATCCGCGTGGTGCAGCTCACGCGGCAGTTGCCGCACTTCGCGGAGCGCTTCGAGACGCAGAGCCGCGTGCACTACACGGCGCGTATGGCCTCGCTCAGGCTCGATGCCTTGCTGCTGCGGCCGATGGTGGATGTGCTGCTGCAGTGCTGCATGGCGGCGCTGGTGCTGTGGTTCGGCACGCGTGCCTTGGGCGGCGGCGTGGAGATCGGCGTGATCTACGTGTTCGTGAATTACCTCGGGCGCTTCGGCGAGCCGGTGGTGGACGTGACGCACCGGCTGAGCATGCTGCAGAACGCCATGGTCTCGGCCACGCGCGTCTTCGAGCTCTGCGACCGCAGCGACGCCCGCGAGCTGCGCGCCACCGGCCCGCTGCCCGCAGACACACGGCTCCGCGCGAGTGGGCTCGGCTTTGCCTACGAGGGCGGCGAGCAAGTGCTGCACGACATCAGCTTTGATCTGCCACCCGGGCAGTTCCTAGCGCTGGTGGGCCCGACCGGCAGCGGCAAGAGCACGCTCGCCGGGCTGTTGTTGCGCTTTCACGCCGCGCAGACCGGCACGCTCACCATGGGAGGCGTCCCGCTCGAGCAGATCGCCGACGATGATTTCCATCGCCTGGTGGCGTATGTGCCGCAGGATCCATTCCTGCTCGCCAGCAGCCTCGCGTCGAATATCGATTTCGGTTTTGGCGCGAGCGCGCAGGACATCGAATCAGCGATGGAGCGCGTGGGCCTTGCGCCCTTCGTGCGGGGTCTGCCGCAGGGGTTGGACACGCCGGTGGGCGAGCGCGGCAGCGCGCTGTCTGCGGGTCAGCGCCAGCAGGTGATACTCGCCCGCGCGCTGCTGCGAAACCCTGCCGTGCTGGTGCTGGACGAGGCCACCGCGAGCATCGACAGCGGCACCGAGGCGCTGCTGCAGGAGGCGCTGCACAAGCTGAAGGGCGAGGTCTCGATGGTGATCATCGCACACCGGCTGTCCACGCTGCGCGAGGCAGACGAGATCCTGGTGCTCGCCCGCGGCCGCCTGCAGGAACGCGGCACGCACGATGCCCTGATCGCGCGCGGTGGGTTGTACCGGCGGTTGTGGGAGTTGCAGAGGATGGAGGCGGGGGAGCGGGCGCCTCGCTAAGATAGCGGCTTCTTGCGCCGTCGATACCGACCCGCAACAAACAACAAACTCCCGCAGCTCGAGGACACGACCACACATGCCAACCACCAAGCCCGTCGTGACCGTTACCGGGGCAACGGGTTTTGTCGGCCGGTGTTTCATCGCGCGGCTCCTGCGCGAGAACACGCACCAGGTCCGGTGTCTGGTTCGTCGAAACAGCGATGTGTCGGCGTTACAGGCGTTGAGTGCGGATATCAGTTTTCACTACGGCGACATCACCCGCGCAGACACTCTCGCAGAGGCATTCAAGGATGCCTGGGGTGTCGTCAATCTCGCCGGCTATCGGGAGTTCTGGAGTCAGCGCAAAGAACATTTTTACGACCTCAACGAACGGGGCGCGAAAAATGTCTTTCAGGCCAGTCTGGATGCAGGCGTCCAGAAAGTGGTCCAGGTCAGCACCCCGCTGGCCTACGGCGTGCCAGCGCATCTCCCCTTTGACGAGAAGACCCCCGCCGGGCCCCACCCCAGCCACTACGCCAGGAGCAAACACCTTGGTGACATGGCCGGATGGCAGCTCCATGAGACTGCACAGTTGCCGCTGACCGTGGTGCATCTGGCTGCCGTCATCGGCGCTGGTGACGACAAGGCAACCATGGAGATAAGGCGCGCAGTTCAGGGAAAGTTGCCCGCACTGGTGGGCGCCGACACCACCTACACCTACGTCTACGTCAAGGATGCGGCGGATGCGATCGCTGCCGCACTTTTGAAAAAAGACACGGTCGGGCGCCGCTATCTCATCGGCAACCAGCGCAGCACCACCCGGGATTACTTCAAGACCATCGCCCGGCTGGCCGGTGTGCCGGCACCGGACCGGAATATCCCCGAGTCAGTCCTTTTGCCTTTTGCGATTGGTCTGGAGCTGATCGCACGCTGGACCGGGAAACGCCCGATGCTGCCCGTGGATGTCTTGAAAACCACTGCGGCAGGCTCGCTTCTGTTCGATGCCAGCCGAAGCATCGAGGAACTGGAGATGTCATATACCTCGCTGGAAACAGCGCTCGCAGAATCCGTCGCGCAAATCATGTCTATGCGGTGATCACTCGCGCGAGGCAGACGAGATCCGCGTCCTCGCCCGCGACCGCCTGCTTAAGGCGCGTCGAGCAAACGCTGCCGATCCGCCGGTAGTACTCGCCTTGGTGCCGCTTGAGGTAGCCGCTCAAGTACATGAGCGGTTCCGCCAGCAGCCCCCAGTGCTCCACGAGCGCGGTAATCAGCAGGCGTCCGATGCGACCGTTACCGTCAAGGAAGGGATGGATGGTTTCGAATTGCGCGTGCGCCAGCGCAATCCTGACCAGCGGCGGGAGTGCGCTTTCCTCGTGGTGGATGAATTGCTCCAGATCGCCCAACAGCCCCGCCACCCGATCGGCCGGTGGCGGCACGAACGTGGCGTTGCCTGGCCGGTGTACCGCTGACCCAGTTCTGGGAGCGCCGCAACTCCCCGGGCTGTTTGCCGGCGCCGCGCACCCCGTCAAGCAGGACACGGTCGGCATCGCACAGGAGGCCTACGCTGATGGGGAGCCCTGCGGGTCGCGTAGGTTGTCCCGCACCAGCCGGAACGCGCTTTACAAGAGCCAGCCCACAGACGGCACCAGGCCCGACACTCCTGACAAACGCGCGAGTGCCATTTCTGCCTGATGGTTGAGATCAGCGTAAGTGCTCGGCGCCAGCGGCGGGTCGAGGCTCCCGGACAGACTCTCGCCTCGCCTGCGCCAGAAGCCAGGCGGTAAATAAACGTTCTATAGTCGACTATAAAGTTCTATATTTCGGTCCACTCAGGCTGACATAATCGTTTTATAGTTCTTCATAATCTTCTATAGAGTGAGGCCCCATGGCCCGAGTTGCCCCGATTTTTCATCGCCCTGCATTGGCCAAACGGCTTGCCGACCAGATTCTGGTGGTCGGAGTGGGCAGTGCGGCTGGTTCGGGTGTGTTTCTGGCGGCGCCGCGGCGAACCGGGAAGTCGACCTTCGTGCGCGAGGATTTGCGCCCTGCTCTGGAATCGGCGGGGGCGCTTGTGGTCTATGCGGACCTGTGGGCCAACCCCTCGGCGGACCCCGGTTCGATCATCAGCAATGCGATTCGCGCATCACTCGGTAGCAACGAGGGCGTGATGCTGCGGCTGGCGAGGGGTGCCGGCGTGAGCAAGCTGTCTGTCGGCAGCGTGTCCTTCGACCTCGATCGGGTGGGTTTGGGCAAAGAGGTGTCGCTGACCGATGCCTTGGTGGCCCTGTCAGATGAAACCGGACAAATGATCGTCCTGATCATCGACGAGGCGCAGCATGCGATCACCACCGATGCCGGCATCGGTGCCCTGTTTGCCTTGAAGGCCGCGCGCGATGAACTGAACAGCAGCCAGCACCACGGACTGCGCATCGTCTGTACCGGATCGAATCGCGACAAGCTCGCCATGCTGCGCAACAGCAAGGACCAAGCGTTTTTCGGAGCACCTCTGGTGAATTTCCCCCTGTTAGGGCAAGACTACGTCGACTGGTTCTGCCGCGAAGTGAAGCTGCCCTTCGCGCTGGACCCCGCGCAGGTCTGGCCCTTGTTCGTCGAGGCGGGACATCGCCCCGAGTTGCTTGGGTCTGCGGCCGATCACTTCCGCTTTGATCTTGAGACGGATGCGGCGAGCGTTCCGCACAAATTTGCCGATGAGGTGCGCCGGCTTGCGGAAGAATTGAATGCCGTGCAGCGCGGCGTGATGCATAGCCTCACTCCCCTTCAGTCGGCCGTGTTGCGGGTAATGGCCGCGGCCAACCAGCACTACGCACCCTTCGAGGCGGCTACGTTGGAAAAGTATCGCAAGGCAATGCAACTCTCCGGGCAGCTACCCGAGGACGTGAAGGTCGATGTGCCCGGAGTGCAGCAGGCATTGATCGCCCTGCAGGACAAAAAGCTGATCTGGCGCGCGGCACGCGGGGTTTATGCCGTGGAAGAGCAAAACACCGTTGATCTTCTCAAAGCGGACGGGTTGTTGGATGGATTGTTGCCAACGGTGATTTGACGAGGGGCCGGGAACAGCATCGTCCGCACCGTTCCCGGAAGCGCCGCCACACAGGCCAATCACTGTGCAAAAGACCCTGCTCATTGGCCGAGCGAATCAGGTGCTAAAGTCAGTCGTGTCGTATGCCTGCGGGTTGGCGGCCGCCTGTTCCAAATGGCGCTTGAGCATCTTGTGCGACAACGCGTAAGTGCGCTGGAAGCGCTGGATGAGCCCGTCGCGCAGTTGTGTATCCCCGGGCTCTGCCTGTGCGCTGAGAGGATTTGCTGGAGTCGCTCCCACCGCAGCGTGCAGCACGCATATCAACTACAACCGTCCGATTACCGCGACCAATTCATCACTCGAGCGAACAAACTGCGCATCGCCCTCGAGACGTGCATCCCAGAACCGCCCTCCAGCGCTGATCTCGCTGCCGTAGGCCCAAGCCGCAACCTTGCGCGAACTCTCCGCCTCACACAGCACACTGCCCCCCAGGGAGGCGGTGATATCCGAGCCCTTGGATTCGAGACGATCGATCCAACTACCCAAGTACGGCGCACTGGCCAAGGCGTCGCGTTTTCGGTTGTTACATGCCGCGTGTGCGAGCACGAAGTTATGACCCCGATCACGCGGGTACCTCGACCACGGGACGAAGTGATCAACTTCAAGCTTGCCGTTGCGCATCTGTCGCGAGCAGTAAAAGCAGCGATCTCCCTCGATCTCCAAGAGCACCTCGCGCACCCTCGTCAAATGCGCTCTTTGCTGACCGAAGAGAAAAACCTCGAGATCCCTGTGATTGCCAATCAATTGGGCGTTGCTGGATATCCGGCGCACATGTTCAACCCAGCGAGACCGGAGCTGGTCCTGGATGAGGTCGTGAAACTCCTTCAGGCACCACGCCACGCCCCGTAAGAGACGGATGCCCATGCCATCCGCAGCGACCTCGAACAGGAAGTCCACGCGCTCACCGTTGAGATTCTGCATGTACCTGACAGGTTGCTCGCGAATAGTCTTTGCAATGCGCCCTAGAAGCGATGCGTACTCCCGAGGCAGCCGCCGGAACTGGGCCAGCGTGCGGTGTCCACGGCGTCGCACCTCGTCGATCTGGCTGAGCACTGCGGCCTGCCTACCGGATGACTGGAACAGCACCGTATCCTCACCCGCGTCCATCGTGTAAGGGTCAGTGTGGTTCCAGTAGTACTCGACGAACCGCTCGGCTAATTGGCGATAAGTAATGAAAAGTTCCGCGTCATCCGCAATGTGGGACTCGATGGCCAAATCCAGAAACGCCTGCAGCAACGCGAACTTGTAGGTGGCGGTGAACTCACCCTCGTTCAGCACACGCTGGAGCAAACGCAGAAAACCGAGCCGATCCTCAGCAGAGGGTGGACAACCATGCCTCCGGTACCCATGAATCGCCCGCTCGACGCCAACGTCGCTTATCTGATCAGGCACCGTTGCCGCCCCAGTAGTTGGCCTTGGAGGGGATCACCCACCGGACGCCACCTCTGGGATCCGGAACATCGTTCGTGTATCTCGGGATGAGGTGTATGTGCAAATGCGGAACGGTCTGCCCTGCTGCAGGTCCGTCGTTGATTCCGATGTTCCATGCGTCTGGCGCAAACTCGGACTCCAGACCGACCTTGGCCTCACGCAACAGTGCCAGCAGCGATTGCTGCTCCTGCTCAGTAGCGAGGAAGAATGAGCCTATATGCCGACGCGGGACTATCAGGGTATGTCCGGGGGCGATGGGGAAGGCATCGCGGATGACCACACCCAATGGATCCGAAAGAACGATCCTTTCAGGGCCGACATCACAGAAGGGGCAAGGAGGCAGTTGCATGCGTTGGGAGTCCTCAATACGTCCGTTTGCACCAGCTCCTCAAGCGGCCTGCGGCGAGACGGATGACCGCTTGTTTTGATCACGGAGCCAGCAACAGGGTAGCTCCCTTTGTATGAACTCGAATGCTGCCCTCACAGCCCGCGACCCATCGGGCGAAGGCTGTACGCAAGGAGTCGCTTGCGTCCATTTCCTTCATCTCTCTGAATCCGAGCCTTCTGACGAGATGATTCCTGGCCAAATGGCCGTCGAAACGGGATTCGGACTCGTCGAGTGCTGCGTAATCCGAAACACCCATGAGTTCCAATCCGGGACTGCACGACTCCTCGCCTTGCAAGCTCGGCCCGAGCATGGCCGAAGAGATGAATCCGCAGAACTTCGAGGGCGCGAATTGACGGGAGAACGGGTCGAATACGAAGTAAGTCACCGTTCGCCTCCCCCACAGGTTACGGAGGCTCTGCTCCTTGATCTGGGCGTTCCAGCGACGCGCGTTCAGAAGGACTTCGAGTGTATTCGAGGCAAAGTAAATCCGATGCTGGTACTGATGAAGGACAGGCGCAGACACGGCAATGGCCCGCTCGATCTCCGGTACAACGGAGAGACGCCTTTCGAGGCTCAGAGTCGACTTGGATTGCCCATTGAAAGCCTTGATCTCTTCCGGGGCGACATGTGGAAACAACAACGTCTGAAACGCGTGCAGGCCCGCGCGCCGGAGGAGATAGACGGAGGCTGCGGCGAGATTTGCCCGGCCCCGGGTTATATGCGAGGACACCATGGATACAAAGGCATGCTCCGGCCCCTTGGGCGCAAAGATGCAGGCAGTGCCGTACTTCGTATGATTGGCAACGGGATCTGCCCTGCTGATCTCGAATTCGATCCAGAGATGCCGACTGCCGTCGTTTCGCGATAGACGGACGTCCGCACGTGATTGGTAACCGAGCAGATCCGACATCTCGTCGGACAGAAGCGATTGCTCCGCAGAGCAGGACCAGCCTGCAGGACACTGAGTCCTGAACTGCTCCTGCAGGTAGGCCGTCAGAGAGCCCATGAAATCTCTTGCATGCTTGGATCCCGTTACGTTTGCAAGTGTCGACTCCGTACGCGGCGGATGCTAACCCGAGCCACCGTTATTCGGGAGACCGCGTTTTTCGATGGGACACTGCTCGCTGTTTCGCTACCCTAGGGTCATGTCTCACACGCGACACATCGGCCTCATCCTGAGAGGCTGCACTTTCCTAATCTGGCTCACATCTATCCGGCCCCGAGGAAGGTCCCTTGCCTGAAGCACGAAACTCCAAAGTGACGCCCGGCCAAAAGCAGATTTCGGGTGAACAGGGTGCAAGTACCAACCCACGCCGCTACCCCCACCCCAAAACCCTCCACAACCGCCTCACCGGCTGCCTCCTCGCCGGCGCGTCCGTGGAGTTCATGTCGAGCGAGCAGATCCTGCGCCGCTTCGGGCCGCGCGGCATCACGCGCTACGCGCCGGCCTAACCTCAGGAAAGACCTCGATGCTGCCAGTAGCCCGGACGCCGGGAATGGTGGGCAAAGACAACGACCAAGGCTTTGGACGGAGAGAGCGTAAACACCGCATCGAACGGGAAGCGCCGAAGAACGAGGCGCCGGACTCCCCGCCTGCCGGGAACCCTCAGCGTGGGCACCGATGGGACGGGATCGGACTCGAGGAGGCTTAGCGCGACATCAATCGCTGACTCAAATTCCGCACCAAGGCCAGGGCGCTCTTGTTCATACCATCGGATGGCATCGGCCGCCTCTGACGCCGCCTCGACAAGGATCTCGACCTCCCGCGTCATGCCGGCTTCAGGTGCTGCCTGATACGGCGCTTGAACTCTTCACGGCTCAGGACCTGCGCGGTTCCCCGCTCAACGTCATCGAGCCTGCGAAGTATCTCCGCCTCCCACGCCTGCTCCACTCCTGCCTCGGCATCACCATCGAGGCTGGCAACCAGCTCGTGTGCAAGCTCTGCGCGCTCGGTTTCGCTGAGTTCCAAGGCTTTCACCCTGAGCTGTTCAAGTGCGGCGCTGGCCATGGCCTTTCTCCAATGCGTTCAGACCCGGCCGAGGATACTGCGCCTGCCGCATTGCTGCGCCAGCACCGCGCTGCGGGCGGGGGTGCTCGCAGCCTCCTACCCCCCATTCCACTCCAACCCCAAATCCACGAAATGCCGACCACGCCCTAGATGCCGATCCACCCGCGTTGCCGGCGCACGTTCCACCATCGCCCGGTGCGCAAACCATGCGTCCTGCCGACGCGGGCCACAGTCTTCCAGTTGCCACACCACGTCGAGCGGCTCGCCCACATTGGGCGCCCACGCGGCCATTACCAGGCAGCGTGAGGCACCTCCTGCCACTGCCTCCACCGCGGCCTGTCGCAGCGCATAGGCTGCGGCGCGGTCGATGTGGGAGAGGTCTTTTCCGCTCAGTGCGCCGCCACCAATCGGCACGCGCGGGCCGTAGTAATCCACCGCGAGTTTGCGGCCGGTCTGGCCGTTGTCGCCGTGGCTGCCGCCATCCACCAGCACGCTGTTGGGGCTGAGCAGCAGCGACACATCTTTCCAGTTCGCCACCCAGCGCCGGTCTGCTTCCTGCAGCGCGGTGCGCTGGTGGCGCGCAACTTCCGCCACGGCGTGGAGCTGGCCGCGAACCACGACCGAGACTCCGACTCCACCGGCGCCATCACCGGCAACTTGCTCGGCGCCCTGTACGGCGTAAAGCACATCCCGGCCGCGTGGCTCGCGCCGCTCGAATTGCGGGAGGTCATCACGGACGTGGTGGAGGATCTCTATGGCTTCGCGGACTGGGATATCGGGAAGATGCCGGAGCAGGAGGCGGAGAATGCGCGGGTATCGGAGGTGTTAGGGGTAGCGGGGCCGGTGACAGCGATTGTTCTTGACGCAATAAAGGTATAGTTTTTACATCATGACGTCATTCGAGTTCGATGGCGACAAGAGTCAGGCCAATCTCCTGAAGCACGGCATCGACTTCGCGCGAGCGCAACTGTTGTGGGACGACCCAGACCTCGTCGAGGTGCAGGCGAGATCGGATGACGAGCCCCGTTCACTGGTGGTTGCACAGATCGACGGCAAGATTTGGTCGGCAGTGATCACCATCCGGGGCGACTGTGTTCGGATCATATCTGTCAGGCGGGCAAGACCCGCCGAGGTGGGGCTGTATGAAAGCTAAGAAGTTCGATGAGAAGTTTGACGCAGGAGTCGAAGACATCGTGGATGACCTCGATATCTCGACACTCAAGCGTCCGAATCAGGCCCAACGCCGGGTGAACGTCGACTTTCCGGAATGGATGGTGACCTCGCTGGATCGGGAAGCGGCGCGTCTGGGTGTTACGCGGCAATCGGTAATCAAGGTGTGGTTGGCTGAGCGGTTGGAGAGCCTCGGTAGAGCTGGCCGCGCTCATAGCTGACCGAGACTTCGCTCCCCCATTCCACTCCAACCCCAAATCCAATAACTGCCGACGACGCCCGAGATGCCAGTCCACCCGCGCTGCCGGCGCGCGCTTCACCGTCGCCCGAATCGCCCTACGCCTTGCGTCCTGACTTCGACGCATTCGCCGCCTGACTGCTCTCCAGCCACCGCTTGATGCGATTGGCATCCCCCAGCGGGCTCAGCTTGCCCTGTGAGTTAAGCAGCACCATCACGAGCGGGCGGTTGCCGACGCGGGTTTTCATGACCAGGCAACGGCCGGCCTCGCTGGTGTAGCCGGTCTTGCTTAGCTGTATGTCCCAGGAGCCGCCGCGCACCAGACGGTTGGTGTTCACGAAGTCGAGCGAGTAGCGCGGCTCCGGGAAGCGCACGGAATATTCCGCGGTGGTGGTGAACTGGCTGATCAGCGGGTAGCGGCTGGCGGTTTGCGCCATCAGCACCAGATCCCCCGCGGAGGAGACGTTGTGGCTCGACAGTCCGGTGCTGTCCTCGAAGCGTGTGTGCCGCATCTTCAATGCGGTAGCCTTGCTGTTCATGGCCGCGATGAAGGCTTTCCTGCCGCCGGGGTAGTGGCGACTGAGTGCAGATGCGGCGCGATTTTCCGAGGACATGAGCGCTAGGCGCAGCATTTCCCGGCGTGACTGCCGGGTACCGATGCGCAGCCTTGAGTAGGTGCCTTTAAGGCGGTCTATGTCTTCTTTCGAGATGCTGAGCATCTCGTCCATCGGCAGCTTGCCGTCGAGCACCACCATGGCCGTCATCAGTTTGGTGATCGAGGCGATGGGAACGGTGTTGTTGGCGTTCTTGGCGTAGAGCACCTGGCCGGTCTCGGCGTCGTAGACCACTGCCTTGGTGGACTCGAGGTGCAGGCGTTTGGGATCCGGTGACATGGGCTGCGCGAAGGCAAGCGTGGCGGGCAGCAGCGCGATAAGTGCCGTGACGAGAAGGCCCCGAAGCAGCAAGGGCTTGGAATTCAGATACATCGATTTCCCCGTCCGGGACATTGGCGTTCTGAAGCCTAAGTCATGAATCTGGATTGGGCCAGTCAAATACGCGGCGAGTTGAGCTTCATGTCAGGCCGCGCTGCTGCTTGCAGGCCTCAGCGTCGGTGGAAGTCGGCCGTCTGTCGCGTGCCTGGAGCAGGCGGTTCCTCGGGGCCGCCTGCAAAGCACTGTGCGATCGACATCCAATGCCGCGCCGTGTCGCCGCTTATCTGGAGTTGCGTGTCGGCGACGTTCCGCACCTGCGTCACCACTTGGCAGAACTCGCTCGCCAGGCCGGAAATGCGATCCGTGCTTTCCGGCGAATTCCACTCCCACACCGCGCCCGATGGGGCTTCGAGCCGTACATGAGGTGCCGCTGCGGGCACCGGCAGCCCGCGGTTGATGAAGCTCCAGCCGAAAGTATTGACGCCGATCTGCGCCACGTTGCGGATGCGGTCGGTGTCCGTGCGCGCCGCGCCCAATATGTCGTAGATGGCCTGTGCATGCGCCCAGGTTTCCATGAGGCGCGCGGTGATGCTCGAGCGCGCACTCATCTCGGGGCCAACCCACTGCAGTCGCAGCTTCGGCTCGACCACCGCAAAGCGTTCGCTCATCGCCGTGTAGAACGCGCGCCAGGTCTCGAGCAGCTCCCGGCCCCGCAGGCCACCGAGCAGTTTCAGGTCGAACTCGAGCAGTCGCCCGCCGCTCGCCACGTGTGCGATCACGCGCTCGCGGTGCAGCACGAAGTCCGCGGGCGCACTGAGCGCCATGTCGGCGGTGATGTTCCAGGCGTGCAGGTGGGAGATCGCATCGCAGGGCGTCCAGCCCTTGAACAGTGTGGGCCGGTCGAGCACCGCGATGTCCTGGTGCGCGAGCAGTGAGAAAAGCGCTTCGCTCTCGTCGCGGAAGTCGTGGGCGAGTTGCTGCATGGTCAGGTTGCCGTAGTCGCGGGCACGTCGGTTTCCTCGATCTCGATCAGCAACTCGCCGGCTGCTACTTGGGTGCCGGCAGCCACGTGCACCGCCTTTACCGTGCCGTCTATCAAGGCGCGCAGTTCATGCTGCATCTTCATCGCCTCAAGTATTGCAAGCGTGCTGCCTTTGCTCACCCGCTGCCCAAGCACCGCGCACACTTCCAGCACCACACCGTGCATCAACGCAATCACCTGCCCCCCGCCGGCGCTCTCCCCGCGGCTGCCGGTCAGGGCAAGCTCGTTGTGCAGGTGCAAACTCCGCTGTCCCAGGGCCAGATGGATCTCTGATGCGTTGGGGCAGCAGAAAGTCGTACGCACGCGGTGGCCATCGACCAGAACGGTGGCCTCGTTGCCCTGCAGACCCTCGAGCACCAGTTCGAGAGTGTTTGCCCCGTGCTCAGCCCTGTAGCGACCGCCACCCGTGGCGCATATCGACAGCGCAACCTGTGTATCTGCACACCGATACAGGTACGGCGTGCGCAGCGCACCGGCCGAACTCCAGTCGAGCAACTCCCTGTTCACGCCAAGGGATGTCGCCTGCAGCACCGTGCGTGTATCCACATACTGCAGCACCGCTGCGATGGCCGCAGTGCGGATGTCGAGCGGCGGCTCAGCAAGATCTGCCTTGCCGAACACCTCGCCGATGAATGCCGTTGTGGCGACGCCGGCGCGGAACGAATCGCGACACAGGATATCGGCAAGGAAAGCCTTGTTCGTGGTTATCCCCAGCAGCCGCGTGTGCTCGAGCGCCTCGAGGAGTCGCGCGGTAGCCACTTCGCGGTTCTCGCCCCACGCTATCACCTTGGCCAGCATCGGGTCGTAAAACGGCGAGATCTGTTGCCCAGTCACGATGCCGGCGTCCACGCGCACACCGGGACCCTGTGCGGGTTGCCATAGCGAGATGGTTCCGGTGACCGGCAGGAACTCCCGCGCGGGATCCTCCGCGTAGAGGCGCGCTTCGATGGCGTGGCCCGCCATACGAAGCTCCTCCTGTCGGATCCCGAGCGGCTTGCCTTCGGCCACCTGGATTTGCATGGCGACGAGGTCGAGTCCAGTGATCATTTCGGTGACCGGATGCTCGACCTGGAGTCGGGTGTTCATCTCGAGAAAATAGAATTCACCGCCCTCGTCGAGCAGAAACTCCACGGTGCCCGCGCCGCGGTAGTCGATGCTGCGCGCGGCCTCCACGGCTGCCTGCCCCATACGCTCGCGCAGTGCGGCAGTCATCACCGGGCAAGGCGCTTCCTCGACCACCTTCTGGTGTCGTCGCTGCACCGAGCAGTCGCGCTCGCCAAGGTGTATCACGTTGCCGTGATGGTCGGCGAACACCTGAAACTCCACGTGACGCGGCCGCACGATGGCCTTCTCCAGGATCAGATCACCTGAACCGAAGGCGCTCGTCGCCTCGGAGCGTGCCATCCGCAGTGCGGCGGGCAGATCCTCATGGCACTGCACCAGTCGCATGCCGCGCCCGCCGCCGCCCGCGACCGCCTTCACCATGAGCGGAAAACCGATCGCGAGGGCTTCAGCCATCAAGCACGGCTCGGACTGGTCATCGCCCTCATAGCCCGGCACGCAGCGCACGCCGGCCGCGATCATCCGCCGCTTGGCGGCGGCTTTGTTGCCCATCAATTCGATCGCTTCAGCCGACGGCCCGATGAAAATCAGCCCTGCCGCCGTGCAGGCGCGCGCAAAGTCGGCGTTTTCCGAGAGGAATCCGTAGCCCGGGTGCACGGCCTGCGCCTGCGTGACCTGTGCTGCGTTCACGATCCGCTCGATGGAGAGATAGGATTGCGCTGCAGGGGCGGGACCGATCAGGACGGCGTCATCGGCCGCCCGCACGTGAGGCGAATCGGCGTCCGCCTCCGAATACACCGCAATGGCGCGGCAGCCAAGCGCCTGCGCGCCCCGGATCACGCGCAATGCGATTTCGCCGCGGTTGGCGACCAGGATCCGGCGCAAGCTACTCATCTGAGGGCTCCGTCTGCATTGTCCGCCGCGCGGGCGGAGGACGGGGTGTTGTGCGGTGACCGTGGTCCCATCGGGTGTAAGGGCCTCACATTCTCGCCACGCCGAAGGCGTTCGGGTGCAGCCTTCGGTGACGTGCTTCGTGGATGGTTTCGAGCGCAAAACCCAGCACCCTGCGTGTATCGCGCGGGTCGATAACGCCGTGGTCGAGGCAGCGCCCGGAGGTGTAGAAGGCGTCCGACTGCCGTTCATAGTGACCCACGATGGCCTCCCGCTGCCGCGCGAGCGCTGCTTCGTCGACTGCACCGCCGCGGCGTTTTGCCGAGACCCGCGCGACCTGCTCCATTGTGAGTGCAGCTTGTTCTCCACCCATGACGCCCGTAACGGCGTTTGGCCATGCGAACAGGAAATCGGGGTTGTAGGCAAAGCCGCACATGCCATAGTTGCCCGCACCGAAGCTGGCGCCGATATAGAGCGTGATCTTCGGCACGCGCACGTTGGATACCGCCTGGATCATCTTCGATCCATGTTTGATCATGCCTGCATGTTCGTATTCGGTGCCTACCATGAAACCGGTGGTGTTGCTCAGGAACACCAGCGGCAGTTGCGCCTGATCGCAGAGCTGCATGAACTGCGCTGCCTTGGTCGCGCCAGCCGGGTCGATCGGGCCGTTGTTTCCGATGATTCCGCAGGCAAAGCCCATGATCTCGGCCTGCAGACAGACCGTGGACATGCCGTAGCCGGGTTTGAAGTCCGAAAAATCAGAGCCATCCACCAGTCGCGTTACCAGCTCCCGCACGTCATAGGGTTTGCGGTAGTCAACGGGGACCAGTCCGGCTATTTCGTCAGTGGCATATAGCGGCGGTGCCACGGGTTTGACCGGCAAAGGAATGCACTTGCTGTTCCAGTCGATGCGACGCAACAGGTCGCGCGCGATGCTCAATCCGTGCGCGTCATCCTCCGCAAGGTATTCCACCAGACCCGAGGTCGTGGCGTGCATTTCGGTGCCGCCCAGTGCGCGCTCGTCGGCGATTTCGCCCGTTGCGGCGCGCAGCAGCGCAGCCCCGGCAAGCGCAGCCATGCCGTTTTTCTTTATACCGATCACGTAGTCGCTCATGCCGGGCTGGTAGGCGCCGCCCGCTGTAGAGGGCCCGTGCAGCACCACGAAGGTGGGAATTCCCGCGGCACTCAGCAGCGCCTTGCGGTAGAACATGCCGCCACCATTGGCCCACAGTTCCACGGTGTATTGCATGAGATTGGCTCCGGCGCTTTCCACCAGATGCACGAAAGGGAGTCTGTGGCGCAGCGCCATTTGCAGGCAGGCGAGCGCTTTGGTGACGGTGGTAGTGGTTGCCGCGCCTGCGTTGATTCCGCTGTCGTCCACGTAGACCATGCAGCGCACGCCGGCGACGAAACCGATTCCGGCGATCAGGCTTGCGCCGGAAATGCTGGTGGCCGGGTCTGGGTCGTCGACCAGGAAGTTGGCCATGTTGTAGAGCTCGAGGAAGGGCATCCCCGGATCGAGCAGACGGTTCAGACGCTCGCGCGGCGTTAGTTGTCCACGCTCCTCGAAGCGCGCGCGGCGCTTCTCGGAGAGCGCCGTGGCCCGTGCCTCGTAGCCACGCAGGCGTCCGATCAGTGCGAGCATCTCGCTGCGGTTGGCGACAAAGGCTTCCGAGGTGGTGTTAAGACGGCTGTGGAAAACGGGCATCAGAGGGTCTCCGCAAGGGAAGCGGGCAGCGGAATCGGGTACTCGAGCAGCAGTTGGGCATAACCCTTGCCTTGCGGGTCGTTTCGCAGGCTCGCAACACCGCCGCCGCCCAGGACATCGTGCAGCAGAAAGTTGATCGCGGGCAGCCCTGGCAATAAGAATCGCTCGACTCTGCCGCGCAGAAAATGCGCGAAACGCAGCTTCACTGCGTCTTCATCCAGCACTGACCATATCCAGGGCAGGTACTCAGGGCGCCGAGCGATCACGCCGATGTTGGCCTTGTCACCCTTGTCTCCGCTGCGTGCCCAGGCAAGGCGCTCGAGCGGCAGCACAACCAGCACTTCGTCGTGCGTGGACACTTGCGGGGGTTCGGGGTGTTCCCGCGTGGCGCTGTGGGCAGGCGTGCCCGGTGGGTCGCTGCACTGGATCGATCTGCCCTCGAATTCCACCCTGACGTCCAGTGCTGATTTGGGCACCAGCATGGAGAACAGGCGCACTACCGGCGAGGGCTTGGGTCGACCTCCCGCGAAGCCCGTCAGGCCTGGCGGTGCCGACAGTGCGAGACCAACGGTTTCCTTGAACAGTACGCCTATTCCCGCCGCAGAATCGTGACGCGCCGCGATTTTCACGATCACTTCACGCGGGCGTGTGAGAGTGCGGGCCGCGCCGTAGTGGCTTTCCGCGCCGATGATCTCCACGCAGGTCTCGCGGAATGCCGGCAAGCCGCGCGCCGAGAGGGCACGCCCTGAACGCTCCAGCACCAGTTCGGCGAAGCGGCGGGCCCTGGTCTCGGCGTCGCGCCCGTAGTAGGTCCACACCTCGCCGCCGCGGAAACCGTCGGTCCATGTCACGCTTACCTTGACGGTGTCGGGTGCCGACTTTCCGCGCGCACCACGGACCAGCACCCGGTCCGGGCCCTGTTGCTCCATCGTCACCTGTGAAAAATCGCACACTACGTCGGGCAGCAGATAAGCCTGCGGATCGCCGATTTCGTAGAGCATCTGCTCCGCTGCGGTCCCGATGCTGACGCAGCCTCCGGTTCCGGCGGGCTTGGTGAGCACGAAATCGCCGGTGGGCATGACCTCGGCGATCGGGTAGCCGATATCAGCCAGCGACGCTGTAATCTGTTCCCAGTCGGTGAAGTTGCCGCCGGTTGCTTGGGTGCCGCATTCGAGCAGGTGACCGGCAAGACTGCCTTGCGCCAGGTAGTCGAGATTCTCCCGGCCCCAGCCAAAGGCATGAATGCAGGCGCCCAGGCTGACGGCGCTGTCCACGCAACGGCCGGTGAGCACGATATCGGCGCCTGCCTCCAGTGCGCGAGCGATGGGAAAAGCGCCGAGGTAGGCATTCATGCTCGCGATCCGGTCTGCGGGAGGGAAGGGTTCGCCGGAAAACATCTCGCGGAAATCGCCGGCAGAAAACGCCTCGACGGCCGGGAACAGATCGTCGCCCAGTACGACTGCCACCTTGAGGGGCAGTTGTTGCGCCTCGATCAGCGCGCGCAGCGCCT
Source organism: Klebsiella pneumoniae (assembly GCA_945862145.1). Lineage (GTDB taxonomy): Bacteria > Pseudomonadota > Gammaproteobacteria > Pseudomonadales > UBA5518 > UBA5518. Next base: position 49,975 of record CAMAXE010000007.1, on the reverse strand, counting down.
CCGCGCAGCCCTGCGGGTTCACGCCACCGGCATTGGCGATGACCTTCACGCCCTGCGCGGCGATCGCCTGCAGGTTGGGCTGCATCGCTGCGGTCAGGAAGTCCGTGGCGTACCCGAGGCACGGATCTGCTCGGCGGGCGCGCGCCAGGATCGACATGGTTATTTCGGCTAGATAGTCGTAGACCAGATAGTCCAGCCGCCCCGCGGCGAGCAACTGCCCGGTGGCCAGCGCGGCGTCGCCCCAGAAGCCGCTGGCACCTCCGATTCGTATGGGATGGTCTTGCATGCAAGCCCCTCGCCTGACATCGCTTGCGATCACCACAGACTTTTAACACTGGCGTAGCAGCAAAACAATCCATGTGTATTGGTTTGTGCTAGGGTCGGTGGACCCAAAACAGGATGCGTGGGATGTCGTGCGAACAGGCTCCGCGAAGACAGGCAAGCAAGAGTGCCGCGGTAAAGGCCCGTATCTGCGATGCGGTGGTCGCATGTCTGGTTGACGCCGGCTACGCCGATACCTCCATTAATCGGGTGGTCGAGCTAGCGGGCGTGTCCAAAGGTGCGCTGCAGCACCACTTTCGCAGCAAGGAGGACCTGATGAGTGCCACGGCGCTTCACCTTCTTGCGAACGCAAGCTTCCTGCAACTGCGCAGCACCCGCCAACCGAGTGCCGAGCGCTCGATCGCCCGCGAATTGCAGCGCACCTGGCAGAGGGGGGCCAACACGGCGGAATTCCGTGCGCTGCTCGAGATCCTCATCCGCATGCGCACCGACGATGCGTTGCGCCAGCGCCTGGCGCCCGCGCTGGCCGACTGGCACCGCCAGGCCATGGCCATAAATCGTGCGGGATATAGCGGTCGTTCGGGTGGCGAGGAGGATGTCGAACTCCTGATGGCACTCAACGCATGCGTGATACGCGGACTGGTGATCCAGCAGCAGTACACGGATGATCAAGGCTATCTGGATCGTCTGATGGGGCGGTGGATTGCGCTCGTGACACCATTGCTCGTCCCGCGGGATGGCAATACGCCGGGCTAGTGATTTGGCCTCGACCCCGGTTCGTACCACGCCGTTCTGGCGAGCATCAACGCAGAAACAAGCGCCCGCTCGGCTTGGCTCAAGAGCGGATTCCAGATATCGAAAATCAGGATGACCCGCGTCTGGTCCGCATCGTTCCACGCCTCGTGCTCGATCGAATCATCGAAGCACCACGCTTGGCCCATCTGCCAGGCACGTTCCGCGTTGCCCACCCGGAATCTGGCCGGCCCGGGCAGGATAAGCGGCAGGTGTACCAGCAGGCGTGCGTTGGTGGAGCCGGTATGTGGGGGAATATGTGTGCGCGGCGCGAGCGCTGAGAACACGGCCGTTGGTGCGAAGCCGGGTTGATCGGCCATCGGCAGCTCGGCGAGCAGCGCCGCCGTGCGCGGGCAGCGAGCGATCGCCTCTGCCTGCGGCCGTCCATCGCGCCACAGCCACAAGGAACTCCACTCGCTGCTGCGGTTGAGTTCGGCCCACTGATTGAGCGGCGCCCCGGGCGGGTAGTTGATGTACGGCGCGAAGCCCGGCATGCCCGCGTCCATCAGTGCAGTGAGTTCCTCCCGGATCGTCCCGGTGGCGGCTTCGAGTGTGGGAAGCCACGGGAAGTAAGAGCGATCGAAAAAGGGGATGGCCGGCAATCGGGGGACGTGCAGCTGCACCGGCTCGGCGTGGTAGATGCGCTGGCGTCCCGCGAGGATCTGCAGGCATTCGTCGAGACGTGCGCTCGTCGTACCGGCGTGTGCCGCTTTCACGCTGGCGGTTTGCTGCTGCAGGAATTCGGCGAGATTGCGCGCGTCTTCCTCTACGATTGCGCGCGCATGAGTCAGGGGTTCCTGCATGGCTGCCGGCATGGTGTGGGTTGGGGGCGCGATCTTGATCGCATCGCGATAGACCAACGCGGCTGCTCTCAGTTCGCCCATCCGCTCCAGCACCGAGCCCTTCGACAGCAGCGCGAGGAAGAAATACGGGTCGATGACGAGTGCTGCCTCCAGCTCGGCGAGTGCCGCGTGCAAGTTGCCCGCAACGCGCTGCACCATCGCGCGGTTCAGGCGCACGCCGGCATCCTGGGGAAAGCGCTGCAGCGCGACCTCGAGCTGCGCCATGGCGCCCCCGGTATCGCCGCGTTGCAGCAGCGACATGGCCTCACGGATCAGGCTTTGGGGGTTGGCGGCGTCGGTTGCCATCAAATTACTCCACGCTGGGGAGTCTGAATTGCGGGGATCTTAGCTGAGCTTTGCCGCTAGTGCGGGATTCCTATGGCCGATGGGATCGTCGTGGTCCTTCTACCTGCTCGTCAGATAAAACGAGGTATCCGACACAAACCGTTTGAGTGAATCGTTTTGCACAAACTGCTTGTAGAAATCCGTGTCGTTTTTCAATGATTCCTCCTACTCCGCGTAGGGCTTGAGGTCGGTAATCATGGCTGGCCTCCGTCGCCCATCTGGCGTTCATACGACTGCCGTACCAGCTCCATCACATAGGGCAGCTCATCGAGCGACTTGAGGCCGATTTCCACATCACCGCTCGTCCAGCGTCCAATGCCGTTCACGTCTCGGCACAGCGACTTCGGGTCGTGAGCATCAGAAAAATTGAGATTGATCGAACACAGCAAACGTTTCGCCTGCGGGACAAGCGCTACGAACGTGCCTTCGGCCTTGTAGGCCACAAAGAGCTTCTTGAACTCCTCCGTCACATTCGGGTCGAGCGCGAGCACCTGCTTGCGGAACGCCTCGAACACCGGCTGCATGCCACCCGCGAGCAGGTGCGGGTGATCCGTGATGGTGTAGCCGCTCGTTGCGGGCTCCCTGGTGGGTTGATAGCTCGCCAGTGTCTCGGCATCGAGCGTGGGCGCGCTCCACACGGCCAGCGCCAGGTCCGCGAGTCGCCCGGCGCGGTTGTGGATAGCCGCTTCGTCCCACACCGTCACTTGCCCCAGCCCGGCGTTCAGTTTCAGCGGGCTCTGCGCAAAGCCGCCCGGCATGTCGCGTTTCTCGGCGAAGGGTCGGTCGCTGTATTCCGCGTTGTAGGCCGTGAGCGTGAGGTTGCCGAGCGTGTGCAGCCACTGCTGCTGCACGCGTTGCCAGTCGGCCCCGAGCGCCTGCCGCCACGGGGGCGACAACTCGGGGTTCTGCGGCAGGATGTGCTCGATGGTGTATTCGTCTACCGCCACCCGTTCCTTGCGGTCGTGGTTTTCGAGACGTCGCAGCCAGTAGCTGCGGCTGCGGAAGTTGTAGAGATCGCGGGTGTGCAGGTCGCGGCGGAACTCGTCATCGCCGGGAAAGCGGCGGTATGAGGGCAGCGTGAGAAAGTGCGCCCGGATGCTCTCCAGCAGGCGATCGGGCCGCAGTGCCTTACCAAAAGTGCCGAAGGTCTTGTTCATCGAGTTGGTGGGGATCGCGCAGATGGCGCGGCGGAACACATAGGCCTCCACCAGTCGCACGGCGGTGGCGAAGTCGGCGGCGGCGAGTCGCTTTGCGTCGTAGGCGTCATAGAGCTCGAGCAGGAAGGGATAGGCGACATCCACCTTCAGCTCGCGCAGGTCGTGGAAGACGACGGCGAGCGTTGCGTCGGGTTCGCGTCCGAGCGCCATGGCGCAGTAATAGCGGGCGAAGGCGCGGATGTCCTTCACCAGCGCCTCGATGCCGGCCGCCTGCACGGGCTGGGTACGGGTGTGCTCCTTGAAGGCCTCGTAGACCTCGCGCTCGCGCGGGATCTCGCCCGTTCGCACCGTCAGGTAGTGACGCATGAAACTGTCGAACTGCGTGCCGTAGGCCTCCTGTCCGAAGTCGAGCTCCATTGGCCGCCAGTAGTGCTCGTAGAGCCGTGTCTGCAGGGCGGGGTCTAGCCCCATCAGGATGTAGTTGCGGATCAGGTCGGCCTGAGAGAGTTCCTTGCCCGTCGAGTTCATGCTCTCGAAGATGAGCTGCGGGTTGTCCTGATCGCGGCTGAGCGCGATGTCCACCACCACCAGCTTGGCGAGACCGCGACAGACAGTGGCAAGGTCGTCCCTTTGCTCAGCGAGCAAGTCGGTGAAGAGCTGGAGGTTCTGCGTCACTCGCAGCGACGGCTCCTGGGGCGGCTCGCTGTGTTTGATGATCGCCTTGAGCGAGGCGTTGTCGGTCTGCGAAAGCAGCAGCTTGTAATAGCGCTCGCCGCTCTCCAGCGGGTTGCTCAGGTAGTAGTGCCGCAGCTTGGGTGCCGAGAAGCCGTCGACGGGTTCGCTGTCGCCCACCGCGCAGGCCAGAGCTTCGATCAGCAAGGACACGGTGGTCAGGCGCTGCTGACCGTCGATCACGAGCAACGGGGATTGGTGCGATACCTGTGACAGGCCCTGCTCGACATAAACGATGGAGCCGACGAAATGCACAGCGATGACGTCGCTCGAGCCGGCGCGCAGGATGTCGTCCCACAGCTGGCGGCACTGCTTCTCGGTCCACGAATAGGTGCGCTGGTAGATCGGGATGATGAACTGCGGCGACTTCTGCAGGAGGCTGAGCAGCTTGGCTTCAGTGGCTTTCATGAATGGTCTCCTTCGCTGGGCAGGCGGCGGGCGGCGCGTTCCCGTGCGTGCTCGATCGCCTGATGCAGGCGCTGGCGGAGCAGGGGCAGCGGCGGCAACGCCGTCAGGTACTCGGCCACCCGGATGGCCTTGGCGTCGAGCTCGAGCAGCTCTACTTGCTCGGCGTCCGCACCGGCGCACAGGATCAGCCCGATCGGCGCTTCTTCGCCCGCCGCGCGTTCGTGTTTGTCGAGCCAGCGCAGGTACAGCTCCATCTGCCCCACATGGGCAGGCTGGAAGGCTTCGAGCTTGAGCTCAACGGCGATCAGGCGGCGCAGGTGGCGATGATAGAAGAGCAAATCGAGGTGGAAATCATCCTTGCCGACACTCATGCGTTTCTGGCGTGCGACAAAGGCGAAGCCACTGCCCAGCTCCAGCAGCACGGCTTCGATCTCGCGCAGGATGGCGGCCTCGAGATCGCGCTCGCTGTAGGCTCCCTCGAGCCCGAGCAGATCCAGCACATAGGGATCGCGAAACACGAGATCGGGGGTCACCTGGCCATCGCGCAGCGTTGCGATCTCTGCTGCGATCGCGGCCTCGGGCTTCTTCGACAACGCGGTGCGTTGGAACAACATGCCTCCGATTTTCTGCCGCAGCGTGCGCACGTCCCAGCGCTCGACCCGGCACATCTCGGCGTAGAAATCGCGGGCGAGCGGGTCCTTGATAGGGAGCAGCGCGTGAACATGCGACCAGCTCAATTGTTGTGACAAGGTCACGACAATCGCCTCACTCGGGAACAACTGCGCGAACTGGATCATCCGGGCAATCTCGGCGTAGCTGAGGCCCCGACCTTAGTCCGCGGTCAATTCTCGTGACACGGTCACGAGAATCTGCTTGCCGTAAGCGGCACGGCCGCCGTGCAGATGTTCGCGCAGGAGACGTCGCCCCATGTGCCAGCAGAGCAAGGTGTGGGTGGAATAGGCCACCGTGGCGATCCGCTGGCGGGCAGAGTGGATCAAGCTGCGCAGGTCAGAGAGCAACATTGCCTCATCGACAACGGCAGGCGTTTCCGCTGCGGCGCCGCGCCCCGGGTGTTGGTTGTTTTCGCCCCTGATCGCGGATGGCCCGGACTGGCGCCGGGTTGCCGCGGGCTTTTTCTTCATCGCCCGACTCCCTTCAAGAGTCCATCCAGCAGTCCCTCGGCCTCCTTCTCGATGGCGAGAATGGCGACGCTGTGTGCCTCGAGGAGGCCGCGTAGCGCGGCGATGCCCCAGCTAAACGAAACGATCTTGTTATGCGTTGCCTGACCCATCTACACAATCCTTTGAGCGAACCCGGCCCTGGCACCGTCCTCGTGGCCACCAGCACCGGGATTCTTTGTGGCTCATTGTAAAGTATGCAATACCCCACCACCTGAGGCTGCCAAAGCTGCGTGGCGGGTGCGTGGCGAATCGCATGGGTCAAGAGATAGGGGGGAGATGGCGCGCCCGGAGGGATTCGAACCCCCGACCTCTGCCTCCGGAGGGCAGCGCTCTATCCAGCTGAGCTACGGGCGCAAACTCTGTCGATTCTGTCACTGCCTGTGGGGCAGCGCTCCCCTGCGCCTGCGGCGTCGGGTCCGGCCACTCGCCCGGAGGCTCGCGGCGTTCGCACAATCCGATGGTCGCGGGCATGGCCCGCTCCTACGCGGTTACGGGGATCCTGCGGGCGCACGTCTGGCGAATATTCTGGATGATAACCGCCGCTCCCGCGAAGCGTCCATGGCAAATGACCCGTGTGGCTGTTTCGGGGGCGCGGGCTGTCGCTATAATCCGGGCCGCCGAAGACCAAACGCCGTGGTCTTTCGTACAACTGCCACAGTCAGGGGGTCCTCACGTGTCGATCAAGCGCAGCATTTGGATGGTAGTCGCAGCGTTCCTTGCCGTTTCCGCAAGCCTTGGCACCCACGCCCAGACCGATCGCGAGAAGGCCATTGCCGAGCGCATCAAGCCCATGGGTGAGGTCTGCATTGAGGGTAAGGGCAACTGCGCGGCCCCTGCTCCCACCGTCGCGGCAGGTCCGCGTACCGGCGAACAGGTTTATGCCGGAGCCTGTGTGGCCTGTCACTCCGTAGGCGTTGCGGGCGCACCCAAGTTCGGCGTTGCTGCCGAGTGGACCGCGCGTATTGCTCAGGGCGAGGACACCCTGGTGTCCCACTCCATCAACGGCATCCGCGGTATGCCGCCCCGTGGCACCTGTGCCACCTGCTCGGACGATGAAATCCGCAACGCCGTGAAGCACATGGTTGCTTCGGCTCAGTGATGCATGTGCGGCCACTCGTCCCTCGGACTGTCGCGGGCATGGCCCGCTCCTACGCGGTTCCGCGGACATGGCCGGGGGCACTCCCCCCGGCCCGATGCCCCTACGCGGTTCCGCGGACATGGCCGGGGGCACTCCCCCCGGCCCGATGCCTCCCACGCCGTGGTTTGATTAGAAAATTCCCTGCTTATTGCCTATAACTGTACCTTGCCGGGGCATCTGGGTTGCTTCGGTGCCCGTTGGGCGACAAAGGCACAGGCACGTTTTCCCATGGAACTGCTCCCCGCAGATGCCCCGATACGCGTACTCCTGATCGATTCCGATCCGGCCGAGTACGCGCTTCTCGGCACGCTGCTCGATGCGGTGGGCCACACCACCTACGAGCTCACCTGGTGCCGTCGCTTCGAGCACGCGCCCGATGCCATCGCCGCCGACCTGCACGATGTGATCCTGCTCGATTTCCAGTCAGACCGGCAGGGCGCGCATGCCCTGCTGTTGAAAGCCGTGCAGCAGGGCTGCCCGCGTCCGATCATCGTCATGACCGCCGAGATGGATCCGAACGTGGATCGCGAGGCCGTGCGCGGCGGCGCCTCGGATTATCTGCAGAAGGGTCGTATCGACTCGCAGCTGCTCGAGCGTTCGATCCGTTACGCCATCGAGCGTAAGTACTCCGAGCGCAAGCTCGCGCGGCTGGCGCACTACGATCCGCTCACCAACGTGCCCAACCGGATCCTCTTTCGTGATCGCCTGGGGCGTGCGGTCGAGCGTGCCCGGCGTGGGCAGCAGACCGTGGCGCTGTTTTTCGTCGATCTCGACGGCTTCAAACAGATCAACGACACCATGGGTCATGACGCGGGCGACGCGCTGATCCGCGCCGTGGCCGAGCGCCTCGGAGCCTGCGTGCGCAAGAGCGACTCGGTTGCCCGCATCGGCGGCGACGAGTTCACGCTGATCCTCGAGGATGTGTCCACCACGGGCGATATCGTCAACGTCGCGCGCAAGGTGATCGAGGTGATCTCGCGCCCGGTGCCTTTTGGCTCACAGCAGCTGTTTGTCGGAGCGAGCATCGGCATTGCGGTGTATCCCGAGGGCGGCGAGGACATCGACTCCCTGCTGAAGAGCGCCGACATGGCCATGTACCAGGCCAAGCGGTTGCGTGGCAGCGCCTACCGTTTCTATACCGAGAAAATGAACGTCGAGGCCACCAACCAGATGTATCTGGAGGCCGATCTGCGGCGGGCACTGCGCCGCGGGGAGTTCGAGCTTTTCTACCAGCCACGCATCGCGCTGGCCGATGAGCGCATCGTCGGGGTCGAGGCGCTGCTGCGCTGGCACCACCCGGTGCGTGGCCTCGTGGCGCCGATGGACTTCATTCCGCTCGCCGAAGACGTCGGTCTGATAGTGCCGCTCGGCTACTGGGTCATACACCAGGCCTGCCAGCACATCCGCGCGATGGACGCGCAGGGCATGGAGCCGATCCATCTTGCCGTGAACCTTTCGTTCCGGCAGTTCCTCGACGAGAAGTTCGTGCAGACGGTGAGCAATATCATCGCCGAGGCGGGGATCGACCCGTGGCGCCTGGAGTTCGAGCTCACCGAGACGGCGATCATGTCGAACATCGAGGATACCGAGCGCTGCATGCAGGTAATCCGGGCGCTGGGGCCGACCTTCTCGCTCGACGATTTCGGGACGGGCTATTCCTCGTTTGCCCATATACAGCGCCTCCCCATTGGTGCGCTCAAGATCGACCGCAGCTTCATCAGCCAGGTGACCGAGCGCCCCGATGACGCCACCATCGTGCGGGCGATCATCAATTTGGCCCACAGCCTCGGGCTCAAGGTAATCGCCGAGGGCGCCGAGACGCGCGAGCAGGTGAACTTCCTGCGCGAGCACGCCTGCGATCAGGTGCAGGGTTTTTACTATTCGACGCCCGTTTCTTTCACGGACTTTACCGGGCTCATGCGCGAGGACATGAAGGAAGTGAGCTGAGACGCCCGTCTCTCCCGGCCACGTCATTTACGCCGCAGGAATGTGTTGCTACGGCCTCCTCATGCGCGCTGCCCGAGCACCGTGCCCGCAGGCGCCGCGGCGATCTCGGCCAACCGGTATCCCAACGCCTCGCTGAGCTCTGCGCTGCCCACCCCTTCCTTGTTGTCGAGATCCGCGATGCTGCGTGCCACGCGCATCACGCGATGACAGGCCCGCGCTGACAGTCCCCAGCGCTCCGTCGCTTGCGCGAGCAGGGAGCGGTCGGCATCTCCCAGCGCTACTGCGCGCTCCAGCGCCTCGCCGGCCAGCATGGCGTTGGTGCAGCCTTGCCTCGCCATCTGCAGCGCGCGTGCGGCACACACCGCCTCGCGAACTGCGGCGCTCCCGAGCTCCGGCGCCGGGGCCGCCAGCTCCAGCAGCGCTGGTCCCGGGCGCGAGACTTCCACCCGCATATCGAAGCGGTCGAGTAGCGGACCGGATATCCGGTCGCGGTAGCGCTGCACCTGATCAGGCGTGCACCGGCAATGGCGGAAACCCGACCCCAGGTAGCCGCAAGGGCAGGGGTTCATGGCGGCCAGCAGCTGGAATCGCGCGGGGTAGCGGGTGCGCCGCAGTGCGCGTGCCACCAGGATCTCGCCTGACTCCAGCGGTTCGCGCAGCAGTTCGAGGTGCCGGCGCGGCCATTCCGGGAGTTCATCGAGGAACAGCACGCCGTGATGTGCCAGCGTGATTTCGCCCGGGCGCGGGTTGCCGCCTCCGCCCACCAGCGCCGCGCCCGAGGCCGCGTGGTGCGGGGCGCGGAAGGGCCGGGCGTTGAATGCGCCGGGTGCGTCGGCAAGGCCGGCTACGGAACGAATGGCCGCCACATCCAGCCACTCGGTGATGCCGAGCGGCGGCAGGATGCCGGGCAGGCGCATCGCCAGCATGGTTTTGCCGGTGCCCGGGGGGCCGGAGAACAGCAGGTTGTGTCCGCCCGTTGCAGCGATGGCCAGCGCGCGTTTGGCATGGGCCTGGCCGCGCACCTCGCAGAGATCCGGACCGGGCGCAGCGGGGGCCTCGGGCGCGGGACGCGCGGGATTGATCAACGCCTGCCCGCCGACATGCGCACATACCGCGAGCAGGTGGCGTGCCGGTATGACGGCGGCGCCCGGAATGCGTGCCGCCTCCGGGGCGTTGGCGGCCGGCAATACCAACGTGCGACCGGACTGATGGCAGGCAAGCGCGGCCGGCAGGCAGCCGGTGACGGGTCGCAGCTCGCCATCTAGCCCCAGCTCGCCCAGAAACTCGAAACCCTCGAGTGCTCGCGGATCGAGTTGCCCCGAGGCGGCCAGCACCCCGAGCGCGATCGCGAGGTCGAAGCGCCCGCCCTCCTTCGGCAGGTCCGCCGGCGCGAGGTTGATGGTGAGCCGTGCTTGTGGAAAGTCGAAGTTTGCGTTGATCAGCGCGCTGCGCACGCGTTCGCGGCTTTCGCGCACGGCGGTTTCGGGCAGGCCGACGATGGTGATGCGCGGCAAGCCGCCCGAGAGATGCACTTCGGCACGCACGACGGGTGCGTCTATGCCCGTCTGGGCACGTGTGATGACAATCGCGTAGGACATGCTTCCCTCCTTGGATGCATGGTTGTTACCAGGCATGGCGTCCTGCCGTGCGAGCCCAGTGTACGCGGCGCGGTTGCCCGGCGTCATCTGCGTGATGGCTATTCGGGGTGGGCTCGCGTAGGGTGAACCCCACATGAATTCCCCCCTGCAGACCCACGTCGACGTCCACCAGTTCGGCGGCATTGATTACCACATACGCTGCCTGATAGACGGCAACCAGTTCGATGACCCGGGGGGTATTGCGGAAGCGTTGGGCATTTCGCCCGCGAGCTGGCCTTTTTTCGGGATGCGCTGGCCGGCGGGTTTGTTGCTGGCGGATCTGGTGAGCCGTCTTGTGCTCGGCTCAGGGCGCATGTTGGAAGTCGGCTGTGGCTTGGGGATCGCGAGCCTGGTCGCCAACGCGCGTGGCGCCGATATCCTCGCCACCGACTATCACCCCATGGCGGCGGACTTCCTGCGTGACAACAGCACGCGCAACGCTCTCTTTCCCACACCTTTCCTTCGGCTCGACTGGCGCGAGCCCGATCCCTCGCTGGGGCTATTCGACCTGATCGTCGGCAGCGATCTGCTCTATGAGCCGGACCATCCGGCGTTGCTGTCCTCGTTCATGGCCCGCCATAGCCATGCCGGAACACGGGTGATCATTGTCGATCCGCGGCGTACCCGGCACGTTCGCTTCCGCCGGAGCATGGAAATAGAGGGCTTCCAGTCGAGCAGCGAGTTCGGCACGCCGCTGCATCTGGCGGACTACGGCTTCAAGGGTGTGATCCAGCGCTTCGACGGATTTGCCCCGCCCGTGGCTGCCTGATCAGGCGCTCTTGCCGGCGGCTTCGTCGGTGAGCTGCCCCTGCAACCGCGTCACTTCGGCTTCCAACCGTTCCAGCTGTTCCTGCGTCCGCTCCAGGGTCTCGAGCTGGGCGTCGAATTGCTCGCGCGTGACCAGATCGAGTCGCGCGAACACGTTCTGCACGATGGTATTCAGGCTCTGTTGCATGTCCTCGCGCGAGCGCGCATCGGAGACGAAACGCCCGAGCTGTTCGCCCAGGCTGCGTATGAGGTTGTCATTGATCATCTGCGAGCCTGCGTTCGGGGCGTTGGTGGCGCGGGCATTCTAAACCACGTGTGCCGTCGGGCTGTACGCTCCGGAATCGCACTGCCGTGGTGCGCAGCTCGTGTTGGCGCGATGCGGGCTGGGGCGTAAACACGCTTTTGATGCCGCCCTGGCAGCCGAGAACCCCCTGAAGCCGGACTTGGCACAGTTGCTGCTCTGATGTTTGCGAACCCGCTGTCACGCTAAGGTGATGCGGGCAAATCGCAACCACTACTGCATTGGAGACACACATGAAATCGACCCTTTCCGCCATTGCCGGCGCCACCGCGTTCCTCGTCCTCGCCGCCAGCGCGCACGCCGAGAATACCTACACCGCCAACGTGATGCTCGCTTCCGATTATGTCTTCCGCGGCATCTCGCAAACGCAGGAAAAAGGCGCCATTCAGGGCGGTTTCGATGCCCTGCTCGACAACGGTATCTACGCCGGCGTCTGGGCCTCGAACGTCAATTTCGACACCGGTGCCAATGGCACCAGCACCGAGGTCGATTACTACGGCGGCTACACGGCAGCCATGGGTTGCGAGGGCTGCAGCTACAAGATCGGCTTTATTTACTACCGCTATGAAGGCGATACCAAATTCGATTATATCGAGGCAGCCGGCTCGCTCACCTTCGGTGGCCTGACAGTCGGTCTCAACTACTCCCCGGAATACCTCGGCGACGGCACCACCGATCTGGTGGGCGACAAGGTCGATTTCTACTACCCCTACGTCAATTACACCTACGCGCTGCCCGCCGACATCACGCTCGCGCTGCACGGCGCCTACAACAAGATGGGTGAAAAGGGCGTGTTCGAAGCCGGCCAGGATGATTACAGCGAGTGGTCGGTCGGTCTCAGCAAGGCCTTCGATGGTTTTACCGTCGGCGTGACCTACTGGGACACCAATACGCACGACCTGTACGTCCCGCTCGATGGCGATGGCGCGGCGAAGGTCGTGCTTTCCCTGAGCAAGGTGCTCTGATCATTTAACCGGTAACCAGCCGGGCGTGCCCTGAGGCACGCGCCGGCCAACACGGGGAACACAAAACATGAAACTGGTTACAGCCATCATCAAGCCTTTCAAGCTCGATGATGTCCGCGAAGCACTGTCGGATATCGGCGTGCAGGGCATCACAGTGAGCGAGGTGAAGGGATTCGGCCGGCAGAAAGGCCATACGGAACTCTATCGCGGCGCTGAGTACGTGGTCGATTTCTTACCCAAGGTGAAAATTGAAGTCATGGTCACCAACGACATCCTCGACAACGTCATCGACGCCATCACCAAGAGCGCGCGGACCGGCAAGATCGGCGACGGTAAGATTTTCGTCGTCGCCGTGGAGCAGGCCGTGCGCATCCGCACCGGCGAGACCGGCGAGGAGGCGGTATGAGCACCTATATCCAAAGCCCTGCAGGTACGACCGGGAGCGATTCCATGAAATCTCCGTTCTTGAGCGCAGCAGCCGCCTTGCTGCTTGCACTGGTTCCGGCGCTGGCCTTCGCGGACGGCCCGCCCACGCCGGATAAAGGCGACACCTCGTGGATGATGACATCCACCGTACTGGTCATTCTGATGATCATCCCCGGACTCGCGCTGTTCTACGGCGGCATGGTCCGCTCGAAGAACGTGCTGTCGGTGCTGATGCAGGTGTTCATGGTCTTCTGCTTGGTGACCGTATTGTGGGTGGTTTTCGGCTACAGCCTGGCTTTCACCACGGGTAACGCGTTCATCGGCAGCCTCGACAAGATGTTCCTGAATGGCGTCAACGCCGGCACGCTGGCGGCGACCTTCTCGAAGGGTGTTTACATCCCCGAGTATGTGTACATCGCCTTTCAGGGCACCTTTGCAGCCATCACGCCCTGCCTGATCGTCGGTGCCTTCGCCGAGCGCATGAAGTTCAGCGCCTTGTTGATCTTCGTCGTGGCGTGGCTTTTTCTAGCCTATTTGCCGATCGCGCACATGGTCTGGTTTTGGGACGGTCCCGATGCCTACACCGATGCGGCCACCACAGCCACTGCCACCGCGCACGCCGGATACCTGTTCGCCCTGGGTGCACTCGACTTTGCCGGTGGCACTGTGGTGCACATCAACGCGGGTATCGCGGGCCTGGTGGGCGCGCTGCTGATCGGCAAGCGGATCGGTTACGGATCCACCTCTATGGCGCCGCACAACCTGCCGCTGGTGATGATCGGCGCCTCGCTGCTGTGGGTGGGCTGGTTCGGCTTCAACGTGGGCTCCAACCTGGAGGCAAACGGCATGGCCGGTCAGGTGTTCCTTAACACTGTTCTGGCAACGGCTGTCGCGACGCTGGCGTGGACCTTCGCTGAATGGATGCTCCGCGGCTCTCCCACGATGCTGGGCGCTGCATCCGGTGCAGTGGCGGGTCTCGTGGCGATAACGCCAGCCTGCGGATGGGTGGGCCCCATGGGTGCCTTGGCCATCGGGCTTGCTGCAGGTCTCGTGTGTCTCTGGGCCGTCATCTGGCTCAAACGCAAGCTGGGCTACGACGATTCGCTTGATGTGTTCGGCGTGCACTGCGTCGGCGGGATCCTGGGCGCCCTGCTCACCGGCGTGTTCGCCGATCCCAAGCTGGGCGGCGTAGGTTTCCTCGACTGGGTCACGATGCAGGTGGCGCCCTACGACATGGCCGCACAGGTGATCGTGCAGGCCAAGGCGGTGCTGATCACGCTGGTATGGTCAGGCGTGGCGAGCTTTGTGATCTTCAAGCTGATCGACATCACCATGGGCCTGCGCGTCTCGGAAGAAACCGAGCGCCAGGGTCTGGACACCGCCGAGCATGGCGAGCGCGCCTACGGCTGATCCGGCTGATCGTCCCGTTACCACCTCCTGTTGGCGCCCTTCGGGGCGCCTTTTTTTAACGCTGTCCGACGCAAGGATGCGCTGCCACTTTCTGCCGGCCCCCCTATAATGTGTGCTCCGATCAAGCCGCGCTCAGGCGCCACGGAGATACTGCATGAAGCTCATCACCGCGATCATCAAGCCCTTCAAGCTCGACGATGTCCGCACCGCGCTCTCCGAGATCGGCGTACAAGGCGTAACTGTGAGCGAGGTGAAAGGATTCGGCCGCCAGAAGGGCCACACCGAGCTCTATCGCGGCGCCGAGTACGTGGTTGATTTCCTGCCCAAGGTGAAGCTCGAGATTGCCATTGACGACTCGCAGTGCGACGCCATTATCGAGGCCATTCGCACGGCGGCCTATACGGGCAAGATCGGCGATGGCAAGATCTTTGTCGTACCGCTGGAGCAGGTGATCCGCATCCGTACCGGCGAGTCGGGATCCGACGCAATCTGAAATTCAGGGTCCGGCCCTCTTGCATCGAGGCCGGTTAGGCAATAGAAAATGTCTTCTGACATGCATTGAAATCCGGAAAAATAGACATGTCTTCTGAAGATGACGAAAACGAAGCCGTAGACGCCGAACCCGCTGAGGCTGAGGAGTCGCCGCCGCCGCGCGACGAAACCGCCGATGCGCCATCGAGCGAGTCGCGTCGGAAGCTGCGGGAGCAGATGCAGGCAGAAATCGATGCGTTCCTGAGTGGTGGCGGGCGTATCGAGAAGCTGGAGCCCAGCGCTAACCCGCCGAGCTCAAGCCCAACGGCTGGCGTTAACGACCTCAGCCAGTAAGGGCGCGCGGTCACCGCTCCTGCAGCGTGGCTAGCAGGGCGGGCAGTTCTGCGAAGCCGCGAAACTCCACATCCGCTCTTTCGGCACCCGGCCAATCCCGCCCGGCCGGGTTGT
Organism: Klebsiella pneumoniae; assembly: GCA_945862145.1. Taxonomy (GTDB): domain Bacteria; phylum Pseudomonadota; class Gammaproteobacteria; order Pseudomonadales; family UBA5518; genus UBA5518. The sequence goes on along the minus strand of CAMAXE010000007.1, from coordinate 34,705 downwards.
ACCACGCGGTCAGCAAGCCAGCCCTGCGTGCCCCGCCTATGTCGTGCTCATGATGATCCCCGACGTGCAACGTTTCTTCCGCTGGCACATCTGCGGCGCGCAGCGCCTCGTTGAACGGGAGGGGATCCGGCTTTGCTGCCTCCAGCGTCTCGGCGCGCACCGCGAAGCGGAAATGCCGTCCCAGCGGCAGGCGGAAGACATCCGCGTTACCGTTGGTGATTACGCCTAGTACGTAACTGCGGCCCAACTCCTCCAGGCAGGCATCCACCCCGGCGAAGGGCTGCACGGTGTGCCGCGCCGCGATGAATATCTCGAAGCCTTCTTCGGCCAGAGCCGTCGCCTCGGACGGTGTACGTCCACAACGCTCCAGCGCGAGACGCAAGGACTCGCGACGCACATCGCTGATCCGGTGCGCCAGTTCAGGTCGTGCAGCCATCAACTCCAGTCGCAGCGCCATCAGGGCGGCGCGGTCGTAGCGCGCACTGAACTCCGGACACCGGTTGCTTGCCCACGCCGCCAGTACGGACTCTGCCTGCATCAGCACCGGGCGCAGATCCCAGAGCGTATCGTCGAGATCGAAGGTGATGAGACGGATCCGTCGCGTCATTGCCCTGCTCACTCTGCGCCGCTGTCGCGACGGCGGCCGGCGCGCGGATGCGCTGCGTCATAGACCTTCGCGAGATGCTGGAAATCGAGGTGGGTATATACCTGCGTGGTTGCCAGGTTGGCGTGTCCCAGTAACTCCTGCACCGCGCGCAGATCCCCGCTCGATTCCAGCAGGTGGCTGGCAAAGGAGTGGCGCAGCATGTGCGGGTGCAGGTGCCGCGACAGCCCTCCCTCGCGGGCATGCTGGGCCAGTCGCTTTTGTACCGCGCGGGCCCCGAGCCGCGTCCCGCGGCGGCTCACGAAGAGCGCCGGGCACACCGCTGCACGTGACCACTGGGCGCGCAGCGTGAGCCAGTCACGCAAGGCCGCTACCGCCTTGCTCCCGACTGGCAGCGTGCGCGTGCGGTTGCCTTTGCCGGTGACAGTGACCAGCGCTTCGCGCAGGTCAATCGCGCCGAGGTCCAGCGCGCAGAGCTCGGCGAGGCGAAGTCCGGAGCTGTAGAAGAGTTCCATGATGGCCTTGTCGCGCAGATTTTCAGCCCCGTCCGGTTTGCCATCGAGGAGCAGCGACGCCTGGTCAACATCCAGTACCGCGGGAAGGCTGCGTTTGCCACGCGGAGCCTGGAGGCCGAGCGCCGGGTTCGCCGTGAGCACACCGCGTCCCACGAGGTAACCGAAGAGTCCCCGGCAGGCCGAGAGAAAGCGCTGGATGCTGCGCGGGGACAGCCCACGGCGGTGGAGCGCCGACACCGCTTGGCGCAGCGCCTGCACATCGGCTTCGACCGCTGACCGCATGCCGTGCTCGGCGAGCAGCGAGGCGAGTCGCTGCAGGTCCCGGCGATAGGCGGCGAGGGTGTGCTCGGAGGCGCGGCGTGTTGCTTCGAGGTACCCCAAGTACGACTCGGCCTGTTCCGCGAGTGGCGCGTGGTGCATTCAGGTTGGCAGGGCGAAGCGCGGCAGCAGCCGGGCCAGTACCTCGCCGATGAACTCGAGGAACATGGTGCCCATTTCGGCGTGGAAGCGACGCGGATCGGCGCTGCCCGCGGCCAGCACGGCCATGCTTGACGGGCTGCCGATCGGCACGATAGCCGCCGACTGCACGTCGTCTGCGACGCTGCCAAACAGCACTGCGCGCTCCTGCGGCCGCAGTGGCCCCACGATCGGCCGGCCCACATTCAGCAGGCCGTTCAGCGCCGCGCCCGCCTGGGTGCGGTCCAGCAGATTTGCCGAATCAGGCCACTGATACGCGCCTCCGGTGAGCAGCAGGAGCTTGCCGTGTTCGATCGAGAAGTCACGCCGCAGGGCGTCGAGCGCGGCGCGCGAGACCGCCTCCAGAGAGTCGGCCTCGAGAAGGCCAAGCACCAGCCGGCGGGTGCGCGAAAAAAGCAGATCGTTGTCGCGTGCGGTCTCCATCAGACGGTTGAGACGCTGGCGCGAATCTATGTTGCGCTCACGCAGCAGGCTCACCTGACGCTCGACCAGCGAGACGGCGGTGCCGGCGCGGTGTGGCAGGTCGATGTCGAGCAGCGCCTGTTCGTGAAGCCTGAAGAAATCCGGGTGTCTCGAGAGATAGGCCGCCACTTCCTCGCCCGAGAGTTCGGCTGGCGTCTCGCGGTTTCGAAGCTGTGCGACGTGCTCGTCTTTCATAGTGCGATCTGTCCTTCGAAAACGGTGGTCGCCGGCCCGCTCATGAGCAATGTGTGGCCACTTCCCTGCCACTCGATTTGCAGGTGTCCGCCCTGCAGGTTGACCCGCACCTGCTCGTCTACGAGTCCCCGCAGCCTGCCCGAGACCATGGCGGCACAGGCACCGCTGCCGCAGGCCTGGGTCTCGCCAACGCCACGCTCCCAGACCCGGAGGTTGATCTCGCCGCGGTTCAGGATCTGCATGAAGCCGACGTTGGCGCCGTCGGGAAAGCGCGGGTGCCGTTCGATCAGCGGGCCGAGCGTGCTTACGGGCGCCTGCGCCACGTCATCGACCAGCAGCACCGCGTGCGGGTTGCCCATCGAAACGGCCCCTATTTCATGGCTGACACCAGCAATTTCCAGAGTATAGACGGCGACCCGCGAGGGGGCTTCGAATGGTACTTCTGCGGGCTCGAGCCGGGGTTCCGCCATGGTCACGGCGAATACGGTGCTGCGGCTGGAGTCGAGCAGCAGGGGGCCACCGCGCGTCTCGACCCTGACAAAGCGTTTGGCGCTAAGGCGCTTGTCGCGGATGAATTTGGCGATGCAGCGTGCGCCGTTGCCGCAGGCTTCCACCTCGCTGCCGTCCTGGTTGAAGATCCGGTAGCGGAAGTCCATGTCCGGATTGCCCGGGGGCTCGATCAGCAGAACCTGATCGCAACCCACGCCGCGGTGGCGATCGGCCAGTTGGCGCACCAGCCGCTCATCGATGTGCAGATGCTGGGTGATGCCGTCGAGAACGACGAAATCGTTGCCGAGCCCGTGCATCTTGGTGAATCGCAGCAGCATTTCTCAGCCCCCTGCCGGAAGCAGTCGCTCGCCCCGTACCAGGTCGGCAAAGCACTCGCGCTCGCGCACCAGGAAGGCGGCATCGCCGTCGACCATGACCTCTGCGGCCCGGCATCGACTGTTGTAGTTGGAGCTCATCGCGTAAGAGTAGGCTCCTGCTCCACGCACCGCGAGCAGATCGCCTTCCGCGAGTGTCATTTCCCGTTCCTTGCCGAGGAAATCCGCCGACTCGCACACCGGCCCCACGATATCCCAGGTCTCGAGCGCGCCCGGGCGTGGCCGCACCGGCTCTATGCCCATCCACGCGCCGTAGAGTGCGGGGCGCAGCAGATCGTTCATGCCGGCATCTACCACCGCGAAGCCGCGCTCCCCGTTGCGCTTCAGGTACTCGACCCGTGTCAGCAGCACGCCGGCCGGCGCGACGATGGTGCGGCCGGGCTCGGTGAGCAGCCGCAGTTTGCGACCACCGAGTTGTGCGATCACCGCCCGCGCGTATTCAGCGGTCGCCGGTGGCGTTTCGTCCTGGTAGACCACGCCGAGCCCGCCGCCCGCATCTATGTGCTCCAGCACGATCCCGGCGTCCGCGAGTTCATCGACCAGTGCCAGCACGCGCACCATTGCATCGACAAAGGGCGCGAGAGTGGTGATCTGCGAGCCGATATGGCAGTCGATGCCGCTGACACGCACCGATCCCATCGTGGCGGCACGGCGGTAGAGGGCGCGCGCTTCGGCCATGTCGACGCCGAACTTGTTCTCGCGCAGCCCGGTGGAAATATAGGGATGACTTAGCGCATCGACGTCGGGATTCACGCGCACCGAGACGGGGGCGACCCGGCCTCGCACTCCCGCGATTGCGGCGATGCGCTCGAGTTCGGCGGCAGACTCGATGTTGAAGCAAAGGATGCCGGCATCGAGTGCCATGGCGATATCCCCAGCGCTCTTGCCCACGCCGGAGAAGACCACGCGTGAGGCCTCGCCCCCGGCCTTCAGGACCCGCTGCAGCTCACCGCCCGAGACGATGTCGAAGCCGGCGCCGAGTCTTGCCAGCACCCCCAGCACGGCGAGCGTGGAATTGGCCTTGACCGCATAGCAGGACAGGCTGTCGGGCGATCCGGCGAAGGCGTGGGCGAAAGACCGGTAGCGATCTTCGATGATGGCACGCGAATACACGTAGAGCGGCGTGCCGAAGCGCTCGGCAAGAGCCTCCAGCGCCACGCCTTCGAGCCACAGCGAGCCATCGTCACGGTGCAGGCATGCTGACCCTGTCAACGCCGTCTCCAGCACTCAGCGTGGCGCGGGCGGCGCGGGCGAGGTGGCGGGTGCAGGTGGAGCAGGTGGCTCCTGCGGCAACACCAGCGGGCCTTTCTGCCCGCAGCCGGCACAGGCGCTGAGCACGAGAGCGATCAGTAGGTAGCGCACGTGTCAGGTCCTGCAAGCAAGGGGATAACGATTATAGACACGCACCGCTGTAGACGGCAGCGTCCGCCAGCCTCTCAGCCTGCTATTGCCGCGTTCAAGCCCTGTCAGGCGCGAGCCGCGAGCAGCTCCCGGGCCGCCTGCGCGGCCGCCCGCACCCTGGCCGGCGCGGTGCCGCCGATGTGGTCACGCGCGTTCACTGAGCCCTCCAGCGTGAGCACCTCGAACACATCCGCTCCGATCAGCCGGCTGAATCCCCGCAGCGTCTCGAGCGGCATATCGGCCAGATCGGTGCCAGTGGCCACACCGTGCGCGACGGCCTTGCCCACCACCTCGTGCGCATCGCGGAACGGCAGGCCACGACGCACCAGGTAATCGGCCAGATCGGTGGCGGTGGCGAAACCGCGACGGGCCGCTTCGCGCGTCACGACCGCATTCACGCTGAGGGCCGGCATCATGTCGGCAAAGGCGTGCAGGCAGTCGCGCAGCGTGTCGACGGTGTCGAACAGCGGCTCCTTGTCCTCCTGATTGTCCTTGTTGTAGGCGAGCGGCTGCGACTTCATGAGCATCAGCAGGCCCATCAGGTGTCCGGTCACACGGCCACTCTTGCCGCGCACCAGCTCGGGCACGTCGGGGTTTTTTTTCTGCGGCATGATCGAGGAGCCGGTGCAGAAGCGGTCGGGCAGGTTCACGAAACCGAACTGTGCCGAGGTCCACAGGACCAGCTCCTCGCTGAAGCGCGAGAGGTGTGTCATCACAAGTGCCGCCGCGGCGCAGAACTCGATGGCGAAGTCGCGGTCGGCCACGGCGTCCAGGCTGTTGCGCGCCGGGGCGTCGAAGCCGAGCAGCTCCGCCGTCAGCTCGCGGTCGATCGGGTAGCTGGTGCCGGCCAGTGCGGCAGCGCCCAGCGGACAGCTGTTCAGGCGCACCCGGCAATCCCGCAGGCGGCCGTGGTCGCGCTCCAGCATTTCGTTCCAGGCCAGCATGTGGTGGCCGAAGGTCACCGGCTGTGCCGTCTGCAGATGGGTGAAGCCGGGCATGATCGTGGCGGCCTCGCGCTCGGCGAGAGCGATCAGCGCCGACTGCAGCCGCGTGAGTTCGGCGTCGATGCTGTGGATCTCGGCGCGCAGCCACAGCCGGATGTCGGTGGCGACCTGGTCGTTGCGCGAGCGCCCCGTGTGCAGTTTCTTGCCGGCGATACCTATGCGCTCCGTAAGGCGTGCCTCGATGTTCATGTGCACGTCCTCGAGCGCCACGCTCCAGGGGAAGCGATCGCCCTCGATTTCCTCGCGTATCTCCGCGAGGCCAGCGCAAATCGCACCGAACTCCTGGTCGGAGAGCACCCCGGCGCGGACTAGCATCTCGGCATGCGCCAGCGATCCGCGGATGTCGTGCAGCGCGAGGCGCTGGTCGAAGGACACGGAGGCGGTGAAGCGCTCGACGAAGGCGTCGGTGCTCTCGCTGAAGCGGCCTCCCCAGAGTTTGGAAGCCTTCGGGTTGTCCATCGGGGATGTCCGTGCTGTGTGGCGGCGGGACGGGAATTATAGCCACGCCACGCCCGCGGTCTAAACTACGTCCATGATCGAGGCACAAGACGGCACGCACCTCTCTCCGGAAGCGGCTGCTCGCGGCGGCACGCGCGGTCGTGGCCTGCGCATTCCCTACCTGTGTTCCGGACGCCCGGTACTGTTTCTCTCATTGATCGGCGTGTTGCTGGCCCTGTGTCTGGTGCTCTTTGAGTCGGGGCTGAGCGAGTTCGACTGGATCGGCCTCGGTCGCACGGCCGCGTTTATCTGCTGGAACATGCTGGCGAGTGCCGCGGTCCTCTGCGCCATCGCGCCGCGGATCGCACGCTGGTCGCTGCCGGCGGGTGCGGCGGCAGCGCTTGTGCTGATACTCGGCACCTGCGCGCTCTCGAGCCTCGGGCAGCGGTGGTTGCTGTGGAGCGCCATCGGCGGTTACCCCGTCAGCGCCGATCTGCCAGGGCTCGTCCGCAATCTCCTCATCTGCGGGCTGCTTGGCATGGCGGCACTGCGTTATTTCTACCTGCAGGGTGAGCTGATCGAGCGTGAGCGCGCCGAACTCGATGCGCGGATCCGTGCGCTGCAGGCCCGGATCCGGCCGCACTTCCTGTTCAACAGCATGAACATCATCGCGAGCCTGATCCCGGTGGCGCCCGAGCAGGCCGAGCGCGCTGTGGAGGACCTCGCAGAGCTCTTTCGCGCGAGCCTTCGTGAGGGGCGGCGCACAGTGCCGGTGGACGAGGAGCTCGATCTGTGTCGGCGCTACATGCGCCTCGAGGGCTGGCGCCTCGGCGAACGGCTGCGCTTCGAGCTGCGCGCCGATCCCCTGCCCGCCGGTACACAACTGCCGCTGCTCTGCCTGCAGCCACTGTTGGAGAACGCGGTCTATCACGGCATCCAGCCCCTCCCGGAGGGCGGCGTGGTGAGCTTGGACATTGCTTGCGTGGCGGGACGTTTGCGGTTCGCCATTACCAACCCCCTGCCGCCGACCGCAACGGCCAGCACCGGCAGCGGCATGGCGATTGCCAATATCCGTTTGCGGCTGGCAGCGATCTACGGGGGCGCGGCCGAGCTTCTCGCAGGCCCGCGCGAGGGGGTGTTCTGCGCCGTGCTGACGCTGCCCGTGCGGGGTGATGCGTGAAGGTGCTGGTTGTCGATGACGAGCCGCTCGCACGCGCGCGACTGCGGCGATTGCTGCAGGCGCGCGATGCCGGCGATGACATCCGCGAGGCCGCCAACGGCCCCGAGGCGATCGAGCAGAACCGGCTGTTCGAGCCCGATGTGGTGTTGCTGGACATCCGCATGCCGGGCATGGATGGCATCGAAACCGCCCGTCACATCGGGCAGGCTGCGCACCCGCCCGCCATCGTCTTCTGCACCGCCTTCGACGAGTATGCGATTGCCGCCTTCGAGAGCCGTGCGGTCGGCTATCTGCTGAAGCCGGTGCAGCGCGACAAGCTTGCCGCCGCGCTTGCCGCGGCCGCGGCGACCTCGCGCTACCAGTTGCGCACGCTCGCCGATGCCACGCGCGAGGAGCGGCGCTGTCTCAGCAGCCGCAGCAGCGCCGGAACCCGGCTGCTGCGGGTCGCCGAGGTGCGCCTGCTGCTCGCCGACCAGAAGTATGTGAGCGCGATCCACCCCGGCGGCGACCTCCTGTTGGACGAGAGCCTGCGCGAACTGGAAGAGGAGTTCCCGGCGCGCTTCCTGCGCGTGCACCGCAATGCCCTCGTGGGGCGTGAGCACATTCGCGGCCTGCAGCGCCTCCCGGGCGGCGAGTGGTCGGTGGTGTTGGATGCGGTGGATGCAAGACCCGTGGTGAGCCGGCGCCATCTCGCCGAGGTCCGGGCTGCACTGGGGCGTCTCTGAGGGTGCCGGCATCGCACTCCGGGCCTTATCATCGGCGCTCCAGTGCCCGCAGGCAGAGAAACCCATGGCTACACGCACTTTCCGCATAGCCACCCGTCGCAGCCAGCTCGCCATGTGGCAGGCCGAGCATGTTGCCGCCCGGATGATCGCGGCGGGCGCCAGCGTTGAGCTGTTGCCCATGGTCACCCAGGGGGACCGCATCCTCGATGTACCGCTGGCCAAGATCGGCGGCAAGGGACTCTTCGTGAAGGAGCTCGAGGCCGCCATGCTCGAGGGTCGCGCCGATCTGGCGGTGCATTCGATCAAGGACGTGCCGATGGCGCTTCCGGCGGGCTTGTCCATCGCCGCCATCCTCACGCGGGAGGATCCGCGTGATGCCTTCGTTTCCAATCGGCATGGCACGTTGGCCGCGTTGCCCCCAGGCGCCCGGGTGGGCACCTCGAGCCTGCGCCGCCAGTGCCAGATCCGCGCCATGCGTCCCGATCTCGAACTTCTGGATCTGCGCGGCAACGTGAACACCCGCCTCGCGCGCCTCGATGCCGACCACTACGACGCCATCGTGCTCGCCGCGGCGGGGCTGCGCCGGCTCGGGATGGTGGCGCGCATTGCCGAAGCCCTGGAGCCCGGCACGCTGCTCCCGGCGGTCGGTCAGGGCGCGATCGGCATCGAGATCCGGGACGACGACCGTGAGCTGCACGCGCTGCTGGGCGCGCTCCACGATGCCGACACCGCGCGCTGCGTGCTCGCCGAGCGCGCCCTGAACCGTGCGCTGCAAGGAGGCTGCCAGGTGCCCATAGCCGCGCATGCGACGCTCGAGGGCGCAACCATCCGGCTGCGCGCGCTGGTGGGCACCGTCGATGGCACGCGCATTCTGCACGCGGGAGGCAGCGGCCCGCGCGACGCGCCGGAGCAGCTCGGCGAGTCGGTGGCGGCACGGCTGCTCGCCGACGGTGCTGCAGCGATACTGCGTGAGTTGGCCGACGCGGAAGAGCGCGATGCCCGATGAACTGCGAGGGCTCATTGCGCTGGTGACCCGGCCGGCGGGGCAGGGCAGCGCCCTCGCCGCAGCGATCCGCCACCGCGGTGGTCGCGCGCTCGAATGCCCCCTTCTCGCGATACAGCCCCTCGCCCCTGATCCACTCGCGCTGGCAGAGCAGTTGGCGCAGTGTCAGATCGCGATTTTCATCAGCACCAATGCCGTGTCCTGCGCGCTGGCCGCGGTGCGCGCGGCAGGCCTCGTCTGGCCGCCCGCGATCTGCTGTCTCGCGGTGGGATCTGCCACGCGCGATGCGCTGCGTCGCGAGGGTCTTGCCGCCGGGGATGCCGGGGGCGAGGTGATGAACTCCGAGGAACTGCTGGGCCATCCTGCGCTCGCCGCGGCGAGTGGCCGTCGCGTTCTCGTGTTCAAGGGCGAGGGCGGTCGTGAATTCCTCGCCGCCGGGTTGCGCTCGCGTGGCGCGGTCGTCGAGGAGTGCGCCCTCTACCGCCGCGAGCTGCCCGCGGAGGCATCGGCGGTACTCGATCGCCTGTTGGACGGGAACCGCGTGAACGTGTTCCTCGCCAACAGCGGCGAGACCCTCCGGAACCTGCTTGGCTTGCTCGATCGGATGCCCGCTGGCAAAGTACCGGGCGAGGCCTTTTTCGTGGTTCCCGGCGAACGGGTTGCTGCTGAGGCCAGGTGGCCATCGCAGGCGCGCGTGGTGATAGCCCGCAACGCGAGCGACACGGCGATGCTCGAGGCACTCGAAGGCATCGCGCAGGCCCTGGGCGGCAAGGCGGAACAGACATGAAAGACCAGCCGGCATCCCGCACCCCCGACATTCCCGTGCTCACTGCGCCGCAGCCATTCCCAGCTCCGCGCGGCGGTGGCAGGGCGTGGCTTGCCCTGCTGGTGGCCCTCGGCGCGGCCGGCGGGACCGGCTGGACATGGCTTGCCTTCGAGCGTATGCAGTCCGAGGTGGCCGAGCTGAGGGCCCGCCCGGTGGAATGGCCGGGCGCGGCAGCCCTGCAGACCGGGCTTGCCGAGTCCCGCCAGGCGATTGCCGCCGCCGATGCGCGCGCTGCGTCCCTCGAGAAGACCCAGCGTGAACTCCGCGAAGCCGTGGATGCGGCCGAACGCGAGCTGCGTTCCCCGCGCCAGGACATCGCCGAGGCCGAGTACCTCGAGCGGCTGGCCGCGCAGAGCCTGCTGATGGGGCGCGAGGTGCGTGGCGCGCTCGCGTTGCTGGAGGCGGCCGATGAGATCCTGCGCCAGCGCGACGATCCCGCCTTCCACGATGCACGGTCCCGCCTGGCCGAGGACCTCGCGGTGCTCCGGGGTCTGGCGGGCTTTGATGTCGAAGGACTTTATCTGCGACTTGCCGCACTCACGGCATTGATTCCCGCGCTGGGCGTCACGGAGCCACACCTGCCGGCTGCGCACACCGCGCCTGACGCCCCTGCGCCGGAGCCTGAACCCGCGGATCTGCTCGCGCGAGCCGGTGCCTTGCTGGAGCGCTATGTGGTGATCCGTCACGATGCGCCGGCCGCGCGGCCCACGCTGCCACTGGCCGAGGAACAGCTGCTGCGCATGCACCTGCGCCTGGTTCTCGAGCAGGCCAAGCTCGGCCTGCTCTCGGGTGAGCAGCGGGTTTATGCGGGTGCGCTGGCCGATGCAGCCGAGGTGGTGCGTGGGCAATTTGGCGCCGAGCCTGCCGCCAACCGCAGCTTCCTCGACGAGACGGTCCGTCTGGCCGGCGAGTCCGTGGCCCCCGACATGCCTGATCTGGCCGATTCGCTGCGCGCCTTGCGTGCAGCGGCGCAAACCATCGACCAGGAGGGCTGAGGGCCGTGCGCCGACTTTTCCTGCTGCTCCTGTGTGTGCTGCTCGCGGCGGGCTCACTCGCGTGGCTGGTGCGCACCGATCCGGGCTATGTGCTCCTGCAATACGGCCACACCCGGCTGGAGACCACGGTCTGGTTTGCACTGGCTGCGCTCCTCGCGGTGGGGCTCATCCTCCAGCTGGTCGGGCGCTGCCTGGGCCTTGTCAGCAGGCTGCTGACCCGCCTCTCGGGCAGTCGGTCTGCGCCTGCTGTGACCGGCAGGCGGGATCGCACGGCGCAGGGCCTGCGCGCCTTTTTCGAAGGTGACTGGGAGCGTGGCGGGCGGCTGCTTGCCCGCGGCGCCGACACCTCCGCCTATCCGTTGGCGAATTATCTGCTGGCCGCCCGCGCGGCGGCATCGCGCGGCGATGCCGAATTGGCGGAGGGCTTCCTGACGCTTGCCGCAGCCCTTCCCGATGCCACTGAATCCGTGCGCCTGGAGCGCGCGCGCACCGAGGCGCGGCTCGGCAATCATGCGGGCGTGGTGGCGGCGCTCGCCGCGGGCGCTGAGTCGCCGGCGGCGCTGGATCTGCTGCTGCCTGCGCTCGCGCAGACGGGCGATTGGGCGCGTTTGGGTTCACTGCTGCCCGAGGCCCGTCGCGCGGGTGCCATGCCCGAAGCGACACTTGATGAGCTCGAGGAGCGCGCCTTCGCGGCCCTGATTGGCCGCGTGGGTGCCGATGCGCAGGCATTACGCCGCGCTTGGGAGTCGCTGCCCGCACGGCTGCGTAAACGCCCCGCCCTGGTGGCGCGCTATGCCCGCGCGCTGGCCGCACACGCCGCCGCCGAGGCAATGGAACTGCTCGAGTCGGCGCTTGCGCGGGAGTGGTCGGCGCCACTCGTGGAGGTGCTGGGCGTGATTCCGTCCCAGCACCCCGACAAGGCCTTTGCGCGTGCGGAAAAACTGCTCTCGCGCCATCCCGATGATGCCGTGGCGCTGCTGGCGCTAGGGCGGCGCGCGATGGCCGCGCGGCTCTGGGGCAAGGCGAGGGATTATCTGGAGGCAAGTCTCGCTCGCGCCGCGCGCGCCGAAACCTGCAAGTTACTGGCCGACGTGTACGCGCACACCGGCGATGCGGAGCGGGCCAGGAAATGCCGGGAGCGGGCCGCCGCGCTCTGAAGCCGGTAGGGGGTTTTCAGAGCCCCAGCGACTGCCACATGGCGTCTACCCGTGACTTCACCTCGGCATCCATGCGGATCGGCACGCCCCAGTCGCGGGACGTCTCGCCGGGCAGCTTGTTAGTGGCATCCATGCCGATCTTGCCGCCCAGCCCCGAGACGGGCGAGGCGAAATCCAGATAGTCGATGGGGGTGTTCTCGAGCACCACGGTATCGCGGGCGGGATCCATGCGCGTCGTCATGGCCCAGATCACGTCTTTCCAGTCGCGCGCGTTGATGTCATCGTCGGTGACGATCAGGAATTTGGTGTACATGAACTGCCGCAGGAAGGACCACGCGCCCATCATCACGCGCTTGGCGTGTCCCGGGTACTGCTTCTTCATGGTGATCACCGCCAGCCGGTAGGAGCAGCCCTCGGGTGGCAGGTAGAAATCGACGATCTCCGGGAACTGCCGCTGCAGCAGGGGCACGAAGACCTCGTTCAGCGCAGCGCCAAGCACTGCCGGCTCGTCGGGCGGACGTCCGGTGTAGGTGCTGTGATAGATCGGGTCATCGCGAAAACACATCCGCTCCACGGTGAACACCGGGAAGCGCTCGACCTCGTTGTAGTAGCCGGTGTGGTCGCCGAATGGGCCTTCGTCTGCCATGTCTCCCGGGTATATGTACCCCTCGAGGATGATTTCCGCCGACGCCGGCACCTGCAGCTTGCCGACAGAGGACTCCACCAGCAGGGTGCGGCTGCCGCGCAGAAGCCCCGCGAAGCCGTATTCAGAAAGCGTGTCTGGCACCGGTGTGACGGCGCCCAGCGTGGTGGCGGGATCTGCCCCGAGAGCCACCGCCACCGGGAAGGGCTTGCCGGGATGCGCCTGCTGCCACTCGCGGAAATCCAGCGCGCCGCCGCGGTGCGCGAGCCAGCGCATGATCAGGCGGTTTTTCCCGATGACCTGCATGCGGTAGATCCCGAGATTCTGCCGCTCCTTGTGCGGGCCGCGCGTGATCACCAGGGGCCAGGTGATCAGCGGGCCGGCGTCGCCCGGCCAGCAGGTCTGCACCGGCAGCATGCCGAGGTCGACGTCGTCTTTCTCGAGGATGTTCTGCTGGCACTCGCCGCGCCTGACCACCTTGGGCGCCATGGTGAGCACCTGGCGGAAGATCGGGAGTTTGTCCCAGGCATCACGCATGCCTTTGGGCGGGTCGGGCTGGCGCAGGAAGGCGAGCAGTTCGCCCACCTCGCGCAGTTCCGCGGTGGAGGCACGGCCCATGCCGAGCGCCACGCGCTTTTCGGTGCCGAACAGATTAGCCAGCAAAGGTACTTTCGAGCCACGCGGGTTCGTGAATAGCAGGGCCGGCCCGCCCGCGCGGAGCGTCCGGTCGCAAATTTCAGTTACTTCAAAGCGCGGATCGACCGCCGCCGTGACACGCTTGAGTTCGCCGGCGCCTTCAAGAGTACGGATGAACTCGCGCAGATCGCGGTACTGCACGGGGAGCCTGGCCTCACTTGCGCTTCATGGAGGCGAAGAATTCGTCGTTGGTCTTGGTGTCTTTCAGTTTGTCGACCAGGAACTCGGTGGCATCGATGTCTTCCATCGAGTGCAGGAGTTTGCGCAGGATCCACATCCGGTTCAGTTCGTCGTCGCCGGTGAGCAGTTCCTCGCGGCGCGTACCCGAGCGGCGGATATTGATGGCGGGGAACACACGTTTCTCGGCGATGCGCCGGTCGAGGTGGAGCTCCATGTTGCCGGTGCCTTTGAACTCCTCGTAGATCACCTCGTCCATCTTGGATCCGGTATCGACCAGGGCGGTGGCGATGATCGTGAGGCTGCCGCCTTCCTCGATGTTGCGCGCCGTGCCGAAGAAGCGCTTCGGGCGCTCCAGCGCGTGGGCGTCGACGCCACCCGTGAGCACCTTGCCCGAGGATGGCACGATGGTGTTGAAGGCGCGTGCCAGACGCGTGATGGAGTCGAGCAGGATTACGACATCCTTGCGGTGCTCGACCAGGCGCTTGGCCTTCTCGATCACCATGTCGGCGACCTGCACGTGCCGCGCGGGCGGCTCGTCGAAGGTGCTCGCGACTACCTCGGCGCGTACCGAGCGCTGCATGTCGGTGACTTCCTCGGGCCGCTCGTCGATCAGCAGGACGATCAGGTGGCACTCGGGGTTGTTGCGCACGATCGATTGCGCGATGTTCTGCAGGATCAGCGTTTTGCCGGCCTTGGGCGGCGAAACGATCAGGCCGCGCTGGCCTTTGCCGATGGGCGCGACCAGATCCATGATCCGGCTCGAGAGGTCATGGCTGCTGCCATCGCCACGTTCGAGCTTCAGGCGCTCCTGCGGGAACAACGGGGTCAGGTTCTCGAACAGCGCTTTCTGTCGCGTGGTGTCGGGGCCCGACAGGTTGATATCGCTTACCTTCAACAGCGCGAAATAGCGCTCGCCGTCCTTGGGCGGGCGGATCGTTCCGGAGATGGTGTCTCCCGTGCGCAGGTTGAAACGGCGGATCTGGCTGGGTGAAACGTAGATGTCGTCTGGGCCGGCGAGATAGCTGCTGTCAGCCGAGCGCAGGAAGCCGAAGCCGTCGGAGAGGATCTCCAGCACACCGTCGCCCGAGATGTTCTCGCCGCCTTTGGCGTGGCGCTTCAGCAGCGAGAAGATGATGTCCTGTTTGCGCGAGCGCGCTACGTTCTCGATACCCATGGCCTCGGCCATTTCGACGAGCTCGATGATCGGCTTCTCCTTGAGCTCGGTCAGGTTCATGGTGACGGGCGTGTTGTCGGTCGTTGTGGTCATGATTGTGCTGATGCTGACGCTGATGATTGATGTGATTGATGCGGACGGAGGTGACGGGGATGAACCGTGAAATACCGTGGGGTCGCTGCGAAGCGAGTGAGCAGAATCTCGTCGGAGCGGGCGCAGTGCCAGAAGGCGAGGCCCGTGAAACGGAGGAGAGCTGCTGCTGGATCGGAATCGAAAAGAAGATCGCAAGCGCCTTGTCAAGTCTGACTCTAGCACGCGTCCTACGGGGCGTCCACACTCTGTGGGCACACTCTCTGGGCCGCCCCGGGTGCCTGCAGCGGGCTCAGGTGATGTTGCTGTCGATGAAAGCGGTCAGTTGGGTTTTGCTGACAGCGCCTACCTTGGTGGCCTCGGCATTGCCGCCCGCGAAGATCATCAGCGTGGGGATGCCGCGGATGTTGTAGCGCGCGGGTGTCTCGCCATTGGAGTCCACATCCACCTTGCAGACTTTCAGTCGGCCCGCGTACTGGCGGGCGATCTCGTCTATCACCGGCGCTATGGCCTTGCAGGGGCCGCACCATTCAGCCCAGAAATCCACCAATACCGGCAGCGGCGATTTCAGGACTTCGGCATCAAAACTGGCGTCGCTAACGTGCACGATGTGCTCGCTCATGGAGTCTCCGGTGTGGCAATTGCGGGGGGAAGAAAAAACCGGAGTCATGATAGCACTGCGCTGCGCGTGCCCTGCAACAGGGGCGGTCGTGAACGTGACGGCTGGGGCTATAGTGCCACCATGAGCGAAGACGACTTCTGGGGTTTTGCCCTGCAGAGCTATGCGCGACCCGGCGTTGCCGCCCTGTGCCTCGAGCTTCAGGATCGGCATGGCATCAATGTGATGCTTCTGCTCTATGCGTGTTTCTGCGGCGCGTGTGGCGCGACGCCCGGCAGCATTGACTCCGACGCAGCGGTGGCAGCGCTGGATCCTCTGGAGCGTCATTTGGTTGCTCCCTTGCGGCGGGCACGCCGGGCGCTGGCGGGGGCGGCTCGCGCGCTTGGCAGCGAGCGGCTCGGTGAAAGTGCTGCGCGGGTGCAGCGCGCCGAGATTGCAGCCGAGCGCTTGCAGTGCCTGCGCCTGCCGATGCCTGCGCGCACGGTTGCGCCGAGCGCTGGCTCGCGCATCTTGGCCGAGCGCTGGCTGATCCTGTGCATTGGAAGCGCCCTGCCGCATGCTCTGTGGCCTGCGGAGGCGGCGCCACGCCTGGCCGCGCTCGTGTTCGATGGCTGAAGTACACGCACGCAACGGGCCTCGTGTATTATCGCCCGCGAACCCCGTTCCCATCAGTTCTCGAGGAAATCCCATGCTCCGCTCCGCCCGGCTTCCCGTGTCCATTCTTGCCGCCACCCTGCTGCTCTGCGCCTGCGACAAGCAGACTGCGGCAAAGGATGCGGAGGCTCCCGCTGCCGCAGCGCCCGCTGCTCAGGAAGCCTTCCAGACCGACCCCCAGCGCATGGGCTACGCCCTGGGCACCAATGTGGGCCGTACCTTCAAGCAGCAGAACTTCCCGGTTGACATCGATTCCGTCATTGCCGGTATGCGTGACGCCTTCACGGGCGGCACCCTGAAGATGGACGATGCCAAGATCGCCGAAACCCTCCAGAAGTTGCAGACCACCCTGCAGGCCAACGCCCAGGCCGCGCAAGAGACGGCTACCAAGAAAAACGCCGATGATGGCACTGCCTTCTTCGCCAAGAACGGTACCGCAGAAGGCGTGGTTACCACCAAGACCGGTCTGCAGTACAAGGTCGTCACTGCCGGTGACGGCAAGAAGCCCACCGCCGAGGACACCGTGAAGGTGCACTACCGCGGTACGCTTCTTGATGGCACCGAGTTCGACAGCTCCTACGCGCGCGGTGAGCCGGTCACCTTCCCGGTCAATGCCGTCATCCCGGGCTGGACCGAGGCGCTCCAACTGATGCCGGTGGGCTCCAAGTGGCAGGTGTTCATCCCGTCGGATCTGGGCTATGGCGCGGGCGGCGCGGGTGACAAGATCGGCCCGAATGCGGCGCTGATCTTTGACGTGGAACTGCTGTCTATCGAGCCGAAGGCAGCCGCAACCGGTGAATGAAGCCATCGCCTGAGGCGACTACGAGTCCTGCCTCAGCAAAGCCGACGGCAACCACACGGTTGCCGGCGGCCTTCCAGGCGCTGCGCCGTGGCAGCTGCCAGCTCCCTATCAGCCGGGCAGAGCCGGCCTCCCACAGCATTACCCTGCCGTCGACCGTTCCGCACAAAAGCCGTGATCCATCTGCAGAGAAGCGGGCTGCGCTCCAGGTCTCGCCTCGGATGATCCGTGTGGAGTAGGCGGGCAGTTCGGCGATCGGCTGTCCGGAGCCGGTATCCCGGATCACCGAATGCTCATAGCGCGCCGTACTGAATGCGCGCTGGCCGTCATCCGACAAGGCCACCACCCGGACCTCGGCGCGGTATTCCCAGCGTTGCAGCTGCGCGCCACTGCGTGTGTCCCAGAGTCTTGCGCTGCCGTCGGCAGAGCCGGTCATCGCGTGTCGCCCGCTGGCGTCCAGGGCTACCGCAATCACCGCGTCGCCATGCGTGAAGCGTCGTTTGATACCCCCCGCGCGAGCGTCGAAGAGTGCAGCGGTGCCGTCCTCCAGTCCCAGAAGACCCAGTCCGCCGTCGCGGCTCAAGGCTGCGGCAAGTACCGGAGATGCAGTTTCGAAGTACCGCAGGGCCTTCCCCTTGGCAGTATCCCAGAGCACCACCGTGCTCCCCTCGGCCGTGATGGCGGTGGCGCCATCAGGTGCAAAGCCGAGTGCCGTGATGGCCGAACCGGCTTCGGATTCATGGCTCCAGTTGAAGCGCCGCTCGCCGGACTCGAGGTTCCACAGGCTGCCACCGTGGGTGAGCGAGCCTACCGCGGCCAGACGCCCGTCGGCTGACAGTGCGGCGCCATGAATGCCGCGCTTCGCCACTTCGAGGCTGGACTCGGGCGGCTCTGCACCGCTGCAGCCAACCAGCCAGAGCGTGGCCAGTACCAAGCCGGCGCGGCGCATGTGCAGTACCGGCAGGATGCCCCTGCGCTGTCGTGGCGGCGCCGAACGGTTGTGCGGAATCAGGCGATGGCCTGCGAATGCGATCTCAGCCCGCGGAGCAGGGCGTCTTCCCAGTCGAAGCGGGAGGCGAGCAACTGCCCGACCCGTGACAGATCACGCTCCAGCCCGATGCCCGAGCCACCGCGGAAATAGCGATCATTGAAGTCCAGCGCCACCTGCGTGGTGGGCAGTATCAGACGATAGAGCGCACGCCCCTCCTCGCCCGCGCCGCGGCGCTCGTGCTGTTCCAGCAGCTCGCGAAAGACCTCGAAATGCCCTGCCGAGACGTAATCGACCAGTACTTCGCAGAAGGCGTCGAGCTGCGGGCGCAGCGTCATGGTGTTCTGGCCGCCGCTGCGACGCATGGCCGCGGCGAGCTCCCATAAGGCGCTCATCAAAGACTGCCGCTCAAGCAGCCAGCGACCGAGCAGTTCCTGTACGCGGGGCTCGACGGTCTCGGGGTTGTGTTTGCGCGATGCCGTATGCATGGCTTTCTCCTTGCTGGGGGATTTCCCTCACATGGAGCGTAGCAGCCGTATCCGGGGGCGCCGGCCAGCCGGCAAATTTCACGGAAATCTGCGCCAGCCGTTCCAGATCGCCACGCTGGACATGCCGATGAATGCGAAAAGGGTCCAGACCGGAATCGACAGGCCAAGTAACGTCCAGTCGATCTGGGCGCAATTACCGTTGCCGCGCAGCAGGATCTCGAGTGCCTCCGAGATCGGGAAATTATTCAGCAGGTAATCGACGCTAGGACCACAGGCCGGAACCTGGTCTTCCGGGAGGCTCTGCAGCCACACATGACGGCCCGCAAAGCCGCTGCCTGCCAGGCACATCAGCGCCACCACTACCGCTCCGTTGCGACGCGCGTTGAAGATCGCGGCGAGCAGCGCAGCGAGCCCCGCTCCCACGATGAATACCCGTTGGGTCATGCAGAGCGGGCACGGCTCGAGACCGACCACATACTGCAGGTAATAACCAAAGCCCATGAGCCCTGCGGCAAACAGGAACAGGGCAAGCAACACGAGCCGTGGTGTCGGCAGGACGCGCGGCATGGGCAGAGCCTCGATGATGGAACGGCACGCTATGCGATAGCCCGCCACCGGGTCAACGCACGCCGGGCAGCAGCCTTCGTGTATTCTGCGCTCACCTGTTCCACCGCTCCGAAGAGGACTCACGGATGCTGATCCGAGGCCTGCTGGCAGTCATCCTGATCGCTTTTCTGCCGAGCCTTGCGTTCGCCGAGGCCAAGGCCGAAGGGGAGGAGGGCAAGGGCCCTGCCCGCGGCTTTGAATACATCGCTCTCACCCCGGGTTTCATCGTGAGTTTTGGTGCCGAGGGCCGCGTGGGTTACCTGAAGGCCGACGTGTCGCTGCGCGTGGCTACCCCGGCCGCCGCTGCGGTCGAACTGCATATGCCCGCCATAAGGCACGAGCTGATCATGTTGCTCAGTCGCCAGCCGCCTGAGGTTCTCACGGCGCAGGACAAGCGTGAGGCGCTACGCATGGAGGCGCTGGAACACCTGCGGAAATTCCTCGAGGAGGCCGGCAAGGTGAAGCCGGAGGAAATCCAGGATCTGCTCTTCACGTCCTTTTTTACCCAGCGCTGAAACGCCGGCACGCCGCCAGTACATCGGGATAGAAATCCAGAAAGCCGCGCTCGATCCGGGCTACTGACGGAAATAGCCGCTGACGTACTCGTCGAAGGAGATCCGATCGGCGGTCTCGATCACACATTGCTGTTCCAGCGAAAGCAGCGCATCGCGCTCGAAACGCGCCAGCAGCGCATCCGCCAGCGGCTCGGCGAGGAACTGCTCACGGTGTTGCAGCGACTGGGCGAGTGCGAACTCGGCAAAGGAGCGGCCGCCTCCCTGCAGTTCCGCCAGCACACGCGCTGAGGGAAGCAGCGAGGGATCTGCAACATGACGACGCGCCAGCTCGATGGCATCCATGTAGCTGCCTGGTTCGTCGTCGCCGAGCAGTGCGGCGACGCGGCCGATGCCCTCGAGCAGTTCGAGCGCCCAGTCGCGCAGGCCCGCGGTGCTGCCATCGGGGCGCGCGAGTTCCAGGCCGGGCTGGCGTCCCTGCATCACCACGCGCCGGAAATTTTCGCGCGAGCGGGTTCTCGCGGTGGCGTCCGATGCGGGGCTGTCGGCAAGCAGGCAGTAGATCAGGAAGGCATCGAGAAAGCGCATCGTGCGGGCCGATATGCCGGCCGGCTCGAAGGGGTCAATGTCGAGGCAGCGGACTTCAACGTACTCGACGCCGCGCTCGGCCAGCGCGCGCCGCGGCGACTCCCCGCTGCGCGTGACGCGCTTGGGGCGAATGGTCGAGTAGAACTCGTTCTCGATCTGCAGCAGGCTGGTGTTGAGCTGCAGCCACTCCTCGCCACGCTTGACGCCGATCTGCGCGTACGCGGGGTGCGGCTCGCGGATCGCGCGGTTCAGCGCGCTCACATATTCCCCGAGGTTGTCGTAAGGGATATCGATGCTGCGTTGGGCGTCGCTCTGGTAGCCGAGATCACCCATGCGCAGCGAGGTGCCGAATGGTGCGAACAGTGTCTCGGCGTCGAGCGACTGCAGGCCGTGTGCGCCGCCCCGCGCGAAGCTGCGGCAGAGCGCAGGCGAGGCGCCGAAGAGATACACCAGCAGCCACGAGTAGCGGTGGAAGTTGCGGATCAGCGCGAAACATTCGGCCGTCTTGAAGTCTTTGAGTGCGTCCTGCGAGCCGCAGTGCCGGTGCAGCCATTCCCAGAACGCGTCTGTGAGCGAGAAGTTGTAATGAATGCCGGCGATGGTCTGCATGAGGCGCCCATACCGGTGGCCCAGACCGACCCGATAGACGGTTTTCATGCGCGCTACATTGGAGCTGCCGTAGCGGGCCACCGGGATCTCGCTGTCACCACCTATCGCACAGGGCATGCTCGATGCCCACAGCAGCTCGCTGCCGATCTTGCGGTAGACGAAGGCATGGATGTCGGAGAGTTCCCGCAGTACCTCGCCGGTGCTTGGCCGCGGCTCGGTGATCAGCTCGAGCAGGGCCTCGGAGTAGTCGGTGGTTATCGCCGGATGCGTGAGCGCAGATCCGAGCAGTCCGGGGTGTGGCGTTGGCGCGAGCAGGCCTCGCGGCGTCACGCGCAGACTCTCTTTTTCGAGGCCGCGCAATAGCCGCCCGGCCAGAGGCTGGCCGCCTTCGCGCTCGAGACCTTCTATCCGTTGCCCGAACTGTGGCATCAATCGATGCCCTCCTCTGGACCGATCCGGCGCGTGCTGCGCCGGGGGAGCGGAGTGTAGTGGGGCACTGGAGGGCCGTACAGACGTGCCCGGTTGGCTCGCCCCGGGGCATAGTCGCTTAGGATGTGGTCTTCCGACGGGAGGCTCGCCCCGTGGGACCACCGCCGTAAGGCGATCTGTCCCGTAGTCATCGATTCGTCCATGTTGCGCAGTACCATGGGCCATGACTTCATGCGCGATTACGCCCATAGCGTTCGCAAGGAAACCAGGATGTATCGTTTCGGCAAGGCTTCAGGGATCGATGCCCTCGCGTTTTCCGTGTCTGGTGAGGACGCCTCCTTGGTGATCGGACAGGCGTTTTCGCTAGCTGGGGGCCGCACCGCGGGCCACCGGCGGGTCGACCGGATGGGTCTGGTCTGATGCGCCGTTCCTTCGGGGTTGCCGTGGCCGTGGTAGGCGTGGTGGCGCTTGCCTTGTGGCGCCTGTCCGTCACCCATGAACGCAGTGCCAATACCTTTGTGCCGGGTGTCCGCAGCGTGGGCGTCATGCCGGCGCGCGAGCGCGAGATCGAGGATCGCATCGAGGCGCTCGGTACCACGTCCTCCTGGGAGTCCATCGAGATCCGCCCCGCCGTCACCGAGCTGATCGGCAGCCTCCACTTCAGTGACGGACAGGCCGTGGCGGCGGGCGACCTGCTGGTAAGCCTGGTGCAGGACGAGGAGCGCGCCAAGCTCGCGGAGGTGAAATCGTTCCTCGACGAGCAGGAGCGCGAAGTGAAGCGCATCGAGTCGCTGGTGGCGCGGAAATCCCTGCCCGCCAACCAGTTAGACGAGCGTCGTACGCTGCGCGATGTCGCACGCTCGCGCTTGGCGATGGCGCAGGCCGCACTCGCGGACCGCAGCATCCGCGCGCCCTTCGCCGGCATGCTGGGTTTGCGTGGCGCGAGCGTCGGGGCGCTGGTGAGTCCGCAGGTGGTGATCACCACGCTCGATGACATTGCCAGCCTGCGCCTCGATTTCCCGGTGCCCTCAATGCTGCTCGCCAGCCTGCGCACTGGCCTTCAGGTCGAAGCCACCACGCCGGCATTGTCCGGGGAAGTCTTCCGGGGCGAGGTCATCGGCATCGATTCGCGGGTAAACCCCGTCGACCGTTCCGTACGGGTCCGCGCACGCATCGACAACCGCGCGCTGCGGCTCAAACCCGGCCTGCTGATGAACGTGCTGCTGCAGAGTTCGCGCCGCAACGCACTGGTCATTCCCGAGGAGGCGGTCATTCACTACCAGCGCGAGCACTATGTACTGCGCGTGGATGAGGCGGCAGGCAACCGGGTGGAGCGCGTCGACATCAAGGTCGGGCTGCGCAGTCCGGGCTTTGTCGAGGTAACGGCGGGTCTCAAGACCGGTGAAAGGGTGATCACCGAGGGCATCAACTCGGTGCGTCCGGGTGATGTCGTGACGCCACGCGTGATACCACCCCCGCCATGATCATTTCCGACGTTTCAGTACGCAGGCCGGTTTTCGCGGTCGTGATCAGCCTGCTGCTGGTGGCGTTCGGGGCGGTTGCCTTCGATTTGCTGCCGCTCAGCGAGTATCCCGAGACCGATCCTCCCGTGGTGACCATCGACACCGGATACCGTGGCGCCGCCGCAGCCGTGGTGGAGACGCGCATCACCCAGCCCATCGAGGAGCGCATCGCGGGCATCGCGGGCATCGAGGCGGTGTCGTCCACCAGCGGTGACGGGCGTTCGACCATCGAGATCGAGTTCTCCCTCGCGCGCGACATCGACGACGCCGCCAACGATGTCCGCGACCGCGTCAGCACGGTGCTGAAGGACCTCCCCCGCGAAGCCGAGAGCCCGGTAGTCGCCAAGCAGGATGCCTCCGATCGCGTGATCATCTGGTTGAGCCTGGTGAGCGAGCGCATGGACCGGCTGGATCTCACCGATTACGCCAACCGGTTCGTTGCTGATCGCCTGGCCACCATCGACGGTGTCGCGCGCGTCAGGGTGAGCGGCGGACTCGACTATGCGATGCGCATCTGGCTCGATCGCCGTGCGCTTGCCGCGCGTAATCTCACGGTGGCCGATATCGAGGCCGTGCTGCAGCGGGAGAACATCGAGCTGCCCGCGGGCACGTTGCGCTCGCTGGAGCGGGATTTCGTGGTGCGCCTCGAGCGCGGCTACCGCAGTGCACAGGACTTCCGCGAACTGGTGGTGGACAAGGGCAGCGATGGTTATCTGGTGCGTCTGGGTGATGTGGCCACCGTTGAGCTAGGGCCCGCCGAGAACCGCCGTCAATTCCGTGCCAACGGCGTGCCCATGGTGGGCATCGGCATCATCAAGCAGAGCAACAGCAACACCCTGGCCGTGGCGCGGGCCGTCAAGGTCGAGCGCGCGCGCATCGAGGCGTCCCTGCCCGATGGCATGCGCCTGCTCCAGAGCTGGGATTCCTCGGTCTACATCGAGAGCGCCATCCTCGAGGTCTACCGCACGCTCGGCATCGCCGCCGCGTTGGTGGTGCTGGTGATTCTGCTTTTCCTGGGCGATCTGCGGGCCATGATCATTCCCGCGGTTACGGTGCCGGTGTCGCTGATCGCCACCTGCATCGTGCTGTATTTTTTCGGCTACAGCATCAACCTGCTCACGCTGCTCGCGCTCGTGCTTGCGATCGGTCTGGTGGTCGATGACTCGATCGTAGTGCTCGAGAACGTTCACCGGCGCATCCGTGCCGGCGAGAGCCCGCTGGTTGCGGCGTTCCTCGGCACGCGACAGGTGGGTTTCGCCGTGCTGGCGACCACGCTGGTACTGGTGGCGGTGTTCCTGCCGATCACGTTCCTGCAGGACCAGATCGGTCGGCTCTTTGCCGAGTTCGCGGTGGCGATGGCCGCTGCGGTGCTGTTCTCGATGCTGGTCTCGCTCACGCTCTCTCCGGCGATGAGCGTGTGGCTGCTGAAAAGCGGCGACGGCGAGCACGGTTTCGGCCGGCTTTTCGCGCGCGCTCAGTTGCGTTACCGCCTGTGGCTTTCGGTGGCGTTGCGACGACCGTCGCTGGCGCTCGGCGTGCTCGCGGTGATGAGCGTGTCATCGGCGGTGCTCTATCGCGCGCTGCCGGCAGAGTTCGCGCCGCAGGAAGACCGCGGCTCGTTTTTCATGTTCATGAATGCGCCTGAGGGTTCCTCCTACCAGTACACCCAGCGCCATGTCGACGAGATCGAAAAACGGCTGATGCCCATGGTCGAGCGTGGCGACATCGAACGCATGCTGATGCGCGTACCCGGCGGTTTCGGCGGCGCGCAGAACTTCAACCAGGGTCTCGCGATCATCAACCTGCCGCATTGGGACACCGGGCGGCGCCCGATCTGGGAAGTGATGGCCGAGGCGGGCGGTATCGCGGCCACGGTGCCCGGTGTGCGCGCATTCCCCACCATGCCGCAGGGGCTGGGCGGACGCTTCGAGAAACCCCTGCGCTTCGTGATTGGCGGCGGTACCTACGAGGAACTCGCCACGTGGCGCGACCTGATCCTCGCGCGCGCTGCGGAGAATCCGGGCCTGCAGGCACTCGATCATGACTACAAGGAAACCAAGCCGCAGCTGCGGGTGACCGTGGACCGCGCCCGCGCCGGTGACCTTGGCGTCAGCGTCGAAACCGTGGGTCGTACGCTGGAGACGTTGCTCGGCTCGCGGCAGGTCACACGCTTCACCATGAACGGTGAGGAATACGACGTGATCCTCGAGGGCCTCGACGAGAGCAAACAGACGGCCGCCGATCTCGGCAACATCCATGTCCGGGCGTCGGCGAGCGGTGCGCTCGTGCCGCTGACGAGTCTGGTGAGCATCGAGGAGTACGCCGGTGCCGACAGCCTGAACCGCTACAACCGCACACGTGCCATCACCATCGAGGCCAGCCTCACGCCCGGCTACGCGCTTGGCGATGCGATCGCGTTCATGGAGCGCAGCGCACGTGAGTTGCTGCCGCCACGCGCGGTCACCGACTTGAAGGGGGAGTCGCGCGAGTTACGCCGCTCGGGCGGCTCGATCTATGCGATGTTCATGCTCTCGCTGCTGGTGGTCTACCTGGTGCTGGCCGCGCAGTTCGAGAGTTTCCTGCACCCGTTGATCATCATGCTCACCGTGCCTCTTGCGGTGGCCGGTGCGCTGCTCGGTTTGTGGCTGTGCGGCCAGACACTGAATATCTACAGCCAGATCGGGATCATCATGCTGGTGGGCCTGGCGGCCAAGAACGGCATCCTGATTGTGGAGTTTGCCAACCAGCTGCGCGCCCAGGGTCTCGCCCGGGACGAGGCTGTGCTGGATGCGGCGGTGCTGCGCCTGCGTCCGATCGTGATGACCTCGGTGACGACCGTGATGGGCGCGGTGCCGCTGGTGATCGGCTCCGGAGCCGGCTCCGAGGCACGCTTCGTGATTGGCGTGGTGGTGGTCGCCGGGGTGATCGTCTCCACGCTGCTCAGCCTTCTGGTGGTGCCGCTCATGTACCACTGGCTTACCGCACGGGCTCCGCTGCCCGGTGCGCGCTTGGCACAGCTCGACCGGGAGCTTGGCGCCCGTGCCGAGCCCTGAGCGCTATGCGCTTCAAACCGCGAAGCGGAAGTGCTCTGGCGTGAAGGCCTGATAGGTCGCGTCCACCACGTCCGGTTCAAACCCGAGGCAGCTCACCACGTGCGTGTGGATGCCGCCCTGCGCGTATTCCTGGATGCGCAGCTGGCACTCTTCGCGCGTGCCGATGATCGCGATCTCGTCGACCAGGCTGTCGGGCAGTGCTGCGGCCGTGCGCTCGCGGTCGCCCGAGGCCCAGCCCTCGCGGATCTCGCGGGCGGCATCCTCAAAGCCGCACCAGGCGAGGAACTGGTTGTAGACCGGTGTCGAGTAATAAGAGGCAAAAATGCGACGGAAGAGATCGCGCGCCTCTTGCGGACGATCCGTCACGGCGATCTGGTGCCGGCATACCACCTCGACTTCTGCGGGGTCTTTGCCAGCGCGTTCGGCACCGAGCGCGATGTGCTCGCGGATGCGTGACAGCGCACGGCGGGGGAAGAGATTGAGAATCACGCCGTCGCCTATTTCCGCAGCCAGTTCCAGCATGCCCGGGCGCAGCGCCGCGAGGTGAATCGGCTGTCCGCCGGGCACCGCCCCCTGACGGTAACCGTTGCTGCTCAGGGTCTCGCCTGTGAAGCGCGTTTTCTCGCCGGCAAATATCTGGCGCAGCACGGTCACGGTTTCCCGCATCCGGGTGAGCGGGCGGTCGAGCTTCAACCCGTGCCAACCTTCGATGATCGTGTGGCTGGAGGTGCCGAGGCCGAGCACGAAGCGGCCATGGGAGGCCTGCGCGATGGTTGATGCCGTGCTCCCGAGTACCGCGGGCGTGCGGGTGTAGGCCGGCACTACGGCGATACCGATTCGCACCCGCGAGGTGTTTTGGGCGAGCAGTGCGGCCAAGGTGAGCGCATCCATGCCGCCGGCGTCCGCCAGCCACAGATCGTCGAAGCCGGCGCTCTCGGCGCGGCGCGCCAGTGCGATCGTATCGGCCACCGTGCCCGCAAGGCCGGGAAGGGTGATCGCAGTGCGCATACGGGGGGGCATGGTGGGTTCCTTCAAGAGGCCGGGCCGCAGGAGTGTAGCCCCATTTTTTCGCGGGCACCCTTCCTGCGGCCCGCCACTCTCAGGCAATCTAGAGGCCTGATGCAGGATATGCCGGATATCTATAATTTCCGCCGGCTCGACCAGCGGATCGCCACCTCAGGACAACCGACCGAGGTGCAATTTCGTGCGCTCGCCGCGGGGGGCTGCCGCGCCGTGATCAATCTGCACACCAATGACCCGCGCTGGGCGCTGCCCATCGAAGCGGCCCTGCTCGATGACCTGGGGCTCGCCTACCACCATGTGCCTGTGGTGTTTGATGCGCCAAAGCCCGAGGACTTCGAGGCCTTCGCCGAGCGTCTGGATCTTCTGGGCGATACGCCGGTGCTGGTGCACTGCGTGGCCAATTACCGGGTCTCGTGTTTCATGGCGCTCTATGGCGAACGCCGCCTCGGGTGGTCCCGGGAGCGGGCGGATGCCTGGATCGCCGATGTCTGGGCGCCGGACCCGGTTTGGACAACCTATCTGCGGCGGATGCGTCTCGCCGAGGCTGGAGAACAATCATCGTGAATCATTGCCCGGGGCCGCTCGAACTGCTGGCCGACCACCTGCGCCGGCATCCGGATCAGCCCTATCTGTACCAGCCGGTGGCGCGCGTGTGGCGCAGTTTCACGTGGCGCGAGGTCGATGACCAGGCGCGCCGTATTGCCAGCGGCTTGCTGGCGCAGGGTTACGCGCCAGGCGAGCGTATCGCGATCCTCGCCAAAAATTGCGCCGAGTGGTTCATCGTGGATCTCGCGATCATCATGGCGGGCATGGTGAGCGTGCCGATCTACACCACCGCGGCGGCAGGCACCATCCGTTACGTGCTGGAACACAGCGGCGCACGCGCCATCGTCCTCGGCAAGCTCGACGATACGGCGGCCGCCGAGGAGGCGATACCCGAGGGCATGCTGCGCGTGGCGATGCCCTATCCCACGGCCCGCGCCGATGCGCACTGGAATGAGTGGTTGAGCCACCACGCTCCCCTCGCCCAGCTTCCCGAGCCGCAGCCGAACGCCCTTCTAACGCTCGTCTACACCTCGGGCAGCACGGGCACGCCAAAGGGCGTCGAGGTGACGCACCACAACATGGCTGCGTCGGCTTTCCACACCCGCTTGAGGGCGGATGCGCGGCCTGGCGACCGGGCCATTTCCTACCTGCCGCTCGCCCACATCGCCGAGCGGGCTGTGTTGGAGCACGTGTCTTTCGGGCAGGACATCGAGGTGTTTTTCGTCGAATCGCTGGACACCTTTGCCGATGACCTGCGGCATGCCCGGCCCTCGGGTTTTATCTCCGTGCCGCGCCTCTGGACGCGTTTCCAGACCGAGATACTGGCGAAGATGCCGGATGCCCGCCTGCAGCTGCTGTTGAGCGTGCCGCTGCTAGGGCGCGTGGTGGCCGCCCGCATCCGTGCCGCGATGGGGCTCGACCGGGCACGGCTGTTCGGCTCGGGTACCGCGCCGATCGCGCCGGCGCTCCTGCAGTGGTATGCCCGCATCGGCGTCTCGATCAGCGAGGGTTGGGGTATGACCGAGACCACCGGGCTCTCCTGCTCCAACCACCCCTTCCGTGCGGACTGGATCGGCACCATCGGCCAGCCGGTCGGCTGCGTGGACATGAAACTCTCGGCCGAGAGCGAGATCCTGATCCGTGGCGACTCGGTGTTCAGCGCCTACTACCGCAACCCCGAGGCCACTGCCGCCGCCTTCGTCGATGGCTGGTTCCGTACCGGCGATCTCGGCGAGCAGCGCCCCGACGGTGCCTGGCGGATCGTCGGCCGGGTGAAGGAGCAGTTCAAGACCGGCAAGGGCAAGTACGTCTCGCCGGTGCCCATCGAAAGCCTGGTTGCCGCCAACCCGATCATCGAGCAGGTCTGCGTGATGGGCAGTGGCCGGCGCCAGCCGCTCGCGCTGGTGGTGCTGGCCTCCGGTCAGGCGGGCACCGGGGCTGCCGCTGCGCTTGAGCGGCTGCTCGCGCAGGTAAATACGGGTCTCGAGAGTCACGAGAAGCTCGACCATATCCTGGTCTGCGCCCAGCCCTGGACCATCGAGAACGATCTGCTCACCCCCACGCTCAAATTGCGGCGTGATCGCATCGAGGCCCGCTACGCCGAACGGGTCGAGGCGCTCGCCACCGAGGACCCCGTGGTATGGATACAAGACCTTTGAGCAGAAATCCTCTCACGGAACGGTCTACGCTTGTCAACGGCGCCGGCCCCGTGCCGTTCTTGATGGTGGGACCGGCCCTTCGACCGGCCAGGAAAAATCCGTGACCACGCTCGTTTTGCGGTTGCTGACGGTTCTTGCCCTGAGTCTCTCCCCTTTCGCGCTGGCCGAGGAGCCAGCGCCAGAGGATGTTCCGCTGTTCTCCCAAGCCGAACTCGACCAGATGCTGGCCCCCGTGGCCCTGTATCCGGACGAGTTGCTTTCCCAGATCCTGATGGCGGCCACTTACCCGCTTGAGGTGGTGGAGGCAGCGCGCTTTTCCCGCGCGCATCCCGAGCTGAAGGGCCAGGACGCTGTGCGCGCCGCCGACCAAGAGTCTTGGGATCCGAGCGTCAAGGCGATGCTGGCGTTCCCGCAGATACTGTCCAGTATGGACGAGGACCTCGAGTGGATGCGCCGTCTGGGGGATGCGTTCCTCGCCCAGCAGGAGCAGGTCATGGAGACTGTCCAGGCCCTGCGCAAGCGTGCCGACGAGGCGGGCAACCTCAAGGAAACCGAGCATGTACGGGTGGTCAGGGAGGAGCGCACGATCATCGTGCGCAACCGCTACCCGGATGTGGTGTACGTCCCTTACTACGACCCGATGATGATCTATGGCAGCTGGTGGTGGCCTGACTACCAGCCTGTGCGCTGGTCGCCGTGGACGGGTTATCGCTATTACTCCGGCTACAGCGGATTTTTCTGGGGCCCCTCTGTCGTGGTCGGGCACGGGTTTTTCTTCAGCCACTACGATTGGCGCGACCGCTACGTGCGCATCGTCGAGGCGCCCCCGTTTTACTACCATCACCGGCCGCCGCCGCGCTATCGCTGGAAGCACGAGTACCAGCACCGCAAGGGTGTGCCTTACCGTAACCGGAGCGTCTATGACCGCTACCGTGACAAGAATGACCCAGTGCCCCGTCGTCAGCCACCCGACTACCCAGAGGCTGCGCCGCGTCAGCCGCCGCCCGCGGGTGCGGGTGGTGCCCAGGTCCCCGTGGTTCCCGACACGGACCCCGGGCCGCCGCGTGGTGAGCATGAAGGCGAGGTCATCGAGGGTGGGCACGGCAAGCGCGATGACAGCCACGCGCCCCGTGGCCGTCCGCAAACCAACCCTGGTGGCGCGACTTCGCCGGCACCGGGCCAACCGCCTCTTGAGCCGCTGACCGGGGCTACGGTTCCGCCGCCCGCGCCCGTGGAAGGCACTGCCCCCGGCGCTCCGGATCAGGGCCGTCCGGCCAATCCCCCAAGACCCGATGGTTCCGTTCCAAGAGCCTCAGGTCCTGATCGTGAGGACCGAGGAGACCGTCCCCGTGAATCGCCCGCCGGCGGTGCGTCTCGCCGGGAAGAGCAGGATGAGGCGGCGGTACCGCGCACGGAGATGCCAGCCTATCGGCCTCCTGCTGGGGAGACGCCGAGCTACAGCACTCCGCGTCAGGAGCAGCCGAGTTACACGCCGCCGCCACCGCGCGAGACGCCGAGCTACAGCACCCCGCGTCAGTCGCAGCCGAGTTACACGCCGCCGCCACCTCGCGAGACGCCGAGCTATAGCGCTCCGCGTCAGACGCAGCCGAGCTACACGCCGCCGCCGCCGCGTGAGACGCCGAGCTACAGCGCTCCGCGTCAGTCGCAGCCGAGTTACAGCGCGCCGCGTCAGTCGCAGCCGAGCTACACGCCGCCGCCACCCCGTGAGACGCCGAGCTACAGCGCTCCTCGGAGCGAGCCTTCGCCGCAGCGTTCCGATGAGCGCCAGGGGCGTGGTAACCGGGAGCGCCCGGACGAGAGCACCTGATCCGCGTCGGCTGTTTCGCTCACCAGGACGGGTTGCGCAGCAGCTCGTCTGCGAAGCGCTCGAGCTGCGCGAGAGTCCTGACCGTGCGCGCCTCGGACACGCAACTGCGGTAGCGCAGCATTTCGGAGTCGCCGGTTCCCCAGCTGCTGACCGATTCCGGGTTGAGCCACACCACCCGGCGCGCGCGCTGGCCAATTTCGCGCAGCGCATCCATCGCCGGGTCCCCGCGGTTGTTGCGCCCGTCACCCAGGATGACCACCGTGGCGCCGCCGTCGAGTTCGCGGCCAGTGCTCTCCAGCAGCCCGCGCAGCGCCACGCCGTAGTCGGTGGAGCCATAGCCCCACTGCTTCAGCGCGAGCTCGATCGCCACCTCCGGACGATTCTGTCCGAACAGCTCCGTGATCTCCGCCAGTTGCGATGAGAATACAAAGCCGCGCACCCGTGGCAGCACATCCCCCAGCCCGTAGAGGAACAACAGCAGGAAGCGCGCATAGGCGCGCACCGATCCGCTGACGTCGCAGAGCACCACCAGTGACGGCCGGTCGCGTCGCACTTGTTTCCAGCGCGGCTCGAAGATCAGCCCGTCGTGTGCCGCGCCGCTGCGCAGCGTCCGTGGCACGTCGAGCAACCCTTTTTTTGCGCGGCGCCGGCGCCGTGCATGCCGCGCGGCGAGCCGCCGTGCGATGCGCCGAACCAGACGGTTCATCTGCTCGAGATCGCGCCGCTCCAGGTTCGAGAGCCGCGCCTCGCGCAGCACCGACTCGCGCAGGGCCCGGGCATTGCCGCTCGCGTAAAGAAGGTACTGCTGCTCGATATAGTCGCGCACGCGCTCGCGGAGCTGATCCGCGGCGCGTTTGAGTGCGAGCCCCGCCGCGCGTCCGGGCTCAGCCTCGGCCGGCGCCTGTTCCAGCCGCAGCATGTCGTCCTGCAGTTGCTGCCAGCCAAGGGCCTCCAGCACGCGTCTCCCGTAGAGCCCGCGCTGCGTGAACATTTGCATCCGCTCGATACCGATGGCGCGACCCGCCGCATCGACTGCCAGCGCAAGGCTGGTGTTGTCGCCCTGCAGCATCATCTCCGAGAGCGCCGAGAGCTCACCGGAAAAGGCACCCTGCAGGGATACGCCGGAGGGTGGCGCTGCCTGCCCATCGCCTGGTGAAGAGGTTTGCGGTGGCGGCTCGCTGTCGGTTTGGGAATCTTTGTCTACGGGCGGCGCGAAGAAGCGCGCGAAGCATTCGTCGAAGAGCGCTTTTTCGGGGACCGTCTTGGCGAGCGTGGCAGACAACACCTCGCGCAGTCTCCCGCGATCGGCGTATCCCACCAGCTCCATGGCGCGTGCGGCGTCCAGGGTTTCGGCCGGCGACACGCGGAGCTCCGCATTGCGGAGCACCCGCACGAACCCGGTAAGCGCGGACTCCATCAGCCGCCGCGTGCGGTAGACAGCAACCCGTAGAGCCCCTCGTTCACGGACTGGATGTCGTCTTCGAACTTGAGCAGCACGTTCAGCGTCTCGCGCACGAGGCGCTCCTCGAGTGCATGTGCGTGCAGGAGCAGGAGGGTGCGGGCCCAGTCGAGGGTTTCGCTCACGGCCGGTGGCTTCTTCAGATCCAGCTCGCGCAGCGCCTGGATGAACGCCACCATCTGCACGCGCAGGCTGTCGGTGATCTCCGGTACCCGGGTACGCACGATGCGGTTCTCGAGCGCCGCATCCGGGAACGGGATGTAGAGGTGCAGGCAGCGGCGCTTGAGTGCGTCGCTCACCTCGCGGGTGTTGTTGCTGGTGAGCACCACCAGTGGCGTGTGCCGCGCCCGCACCGTGCCGATCTCGGGCACCGAGACCTGATAGTCCGAGAGCATCTCGAGCAGTAGCGATTCGAATTCCTGGTCGGCCTTGTCGACTTCGTCGATCAGCAGCAGCGCGCCGTGCTCGGCGCGCATGGCCTTCAGCAGCGGGCGGGGTTCGAGGAATTCCTCGCTGTAAAAAATGTCACCGAAACCGTGCAGCCGCTCAACGGATTCCGCCAGACCCTGGGTGCCCTTCAGGATGTCGCCCAGCTGGTCTTTCAGAATTTGCGTGTAGAGGAGCTGCTTGCCGTACTTCCACTCGTAGAGCGCCTTGGATTCGTCCAGCCCCTCGTAGCATTGCAACCGGATCAGCGGCAGCCCGAGATAGCGCGCGGCGGTCTTGGCGAGCTCGGTCTTGCCGACACCCGGCGGCCCTTCCACGAGAATCGGCTTTTGCAGGTGATAGGCAAGGTACACCGTGGTGGCCACCTGCGAGCTGCAGATGTAGCGCTCGGCCTCGAAGCCGGCGCGGATGGCTTCCGGCGTGTCCAACAGGGTCGTGGGCGTGCGCGGGGGCAGTGCAGAAATCGACATTCAACCGCCGGTCATATTCATGAAGCGCACGATCTGCGGCTCGGTGCCGAGCTCGAACCAGTGCCGCTCGGGTTTGAGATCCATCGCAGCGCGTATGGCCTCGCCAAGCGCCGCGGCATCACCCGGGTGCTCCCGCATCACGGCGCGCAGGTCCGCCGAGTGCTCGTTGCCCAGGCAGAGCAGCAACCGCCCTTCTACCGTCAGCCGCACGCGATTGCAGAGGTGGCAGAAGTTGTGCGAATGCGGCGAGATGAAGCCCACGCGCGTGTCGCTGTCTGCCATGCGCCAGTAGCGCGAGGGGCCGCCCGTGGACTCTTCCGTAGCGGTGAGCGTGTGGCGCGTGTCGATGATCACGCGCAGTTGCTCGCTCGAAAGGAAGGTGCCCGCGCGGTCGTGCTCGTCGATCTGCCCCAGCGGCATTTCCTCGATGAAACTGATGTCGAGGCCGTGGTTGCGGGCAAAGTCCACCAGATCCAGAACTTCGTCGTCGTTGCGCCCGCGCATGATCACGGCATTGAGCTTGAGGCGGCGGAAGCCGGCGCGCTGGGCGGCGGCGATCCCCGCGAGCACATCCTCAAGATGCCCGGTGCGCGTCAACTCGTGAAAGCGCTCCGGGTTCAGGCTGTCCAGGCTCACGTTGATGCGGCTTATGCCCGCATCGCGCAGCGGCGCGGCCATTTTGGCCAGCCGCGAGCCGTTGGTGGTGAGTGTCAGTTCGCGCAGCCCCGGCAGCTTGGCGATACGCTCCACCAGCCAGAGGATGTTCTGTCGCACCAGCGGCTCGCCGCCGGTGAGGCGGATCTTGCCGACGCCAAGCGCCACAAAGGCCTCGGCAGCGGCGAGGATTTCCTCGAGGCTCAGGATCTCGCGGCGCGGCAGGAATTTCATGTCCTCGGCCATGCAGTAGACGCAGCGGAAATCGCAGCGGTCGGTGACCGACAGGCGCACGTAGTCCACGTGGCGGCCAAAGCGGTCGACTAGCGGCGGTGTTCCGGGTGCGATGGCGTTCACGCGGGCAGCGCCTCGACTTCAACCGGCACGCCGTTCACCACGCTGGTGCCCGAGGGCAGGTCGAGCGCGTCGCCAACCAGATCATTGCAGCTCACGCCGGCGTGATCACTTGCCACCGGCTGGCCGGTGCCGGGATAGCGGTGACCGAAACCGTGCGGCAGGCTTACTACACCGGGCATCACCTCGTCGCTCACCTCCACCGTGACGACGCGTTCGGCAGCCGCAGAGCGGATGCGCGCGCTGCTGCCGTCCGCGATGCCGCGGCGCGCCGCATCCTCGGGATGGATCTTCAGCGTGCAGCGGTCTTTTCCGCGCACGAAGTTCGGCAGGTTGTGGAGCCAGGAGTTCATGTCGCGGATGTGGCGCCGGCCGATAAGCAGCAGGCCATCAGGATGGGGGTCGCGGGCATGGCCCGCTCCTACGGGGTCGCGGTCGCGGGCGTGGCCTGCGCCTGCGGATTCTGGGTCGCGGGCATGGCCCGCTCCTACGGATTCGGGGTTGGGGGCATGGCCCGCTCCTACGGGCTCGGGGTCGCGGGCGTGGCTTGGTCTTACGGTTTCTGGGTCGCGGGCATGGCCCGCTCCTACGGATTCGGGGTTGGGGGCGTGGCCTGCACCTACGGATTCGGGGTCGCGGGCATGGCTTGGTCCTGCGGTTTCGGGGTCGCGGGCCTGGCCCGCTCCTACGGCTTCGGGGTTGGGGGCCTGGCCCGCTCCTACGGGTTCGGGGGCGCGGGCGTGGCCTGC
>CAMAXE010000006.1 GCA_945862145.1 Klebsiella pneumoniae | reverse complement strand
CGCGTTACTCACCCGTCCGCCACTCTACTCATCCCGAAGGACTTTCGCGTTCGACTTGCATGTGTTAGGCCTGCCGCCAGCGTTCAATCTGAGCCATGATCAAACTCTTCAGTTCAATCTTTTACCTCTGCCACGAGGACAAGAGGGAGTATTCATCCAGTAGCCCGGACAAACACCCAAAACTCGGCTCAACGCAAGAATAACTGTATACAAATGAATCTATACAGGTCACTTGTGCTGATGTTTCCTTCGCCTGAAACAACTTTCCAACACAAGCGCCCACACAAATTGCTTGATCGTTTGTTCTTAAACAACTGCGATGCCGCCAGGACCTCGCTACCTTTCAGAGTTACCCCCATCAGGGAAGGCGCATTATACGGATCGAACATTCGTTGGCAAGCGATAGTTCGACTTTTCTTTCTCGTCCTGTGTTCGCGCCTAAACCAACACAAAAAGGTGGTAGCTGCGCTTGCCCAGACGCGCAAGGAAGAAGCGGCCATACATGGCTCGTGCCACGGCAAAACACCGGGGCACAGCCATGTTGTCCTCCATGCTTGTCACGAGCCCGTTGATCAGCAGCGCAGAGTTCGAGAGGGCATCTTTCGCCTGCTTCCCTGAGGACGCAAGGCCCGCATCCACGAGAATGCCTGTAAGGGGCTTTTGCAGCGCGTCGGAACCCAGCAAGGATGATGGGATGCCATCCAGAAGCAACTGCATAAGATCCTGCTCTGAGAGCAGATGATGGACACCAGAGAACAGCGCGTCCGTGATCCGGACCGCAGACTCGAGACCATCCGCCCCATGGACCAGTCGCGTGACTTCCTCGGCGAGCATCCGCTGAGCCTTTGGCCTGCCTGACGCTTGCGAATCGTGCTCTCGAACAGCGCCTATTTCCGCGGCGGGGAGGAACGTAAAGTAGGCAAGGAATCTGTATACGTCAGCATCCCCGGCATTTAACCAGAACTGAAAAAACGCATAAGGTGAGGTTTTTTTGGGGTCTAGCCAAACAGTCCCGGACTCTGTTTTACCAAATTTTGTCCCGTCCGCCTTGGTAACGAGTGGCAGGGTCAGTGCGTGCACATGAGCGCTGTTCAGGCGACGGCAAAGATCAATCCCGGCTGTGATGTTGCCCCATTGGTCACTCCCACCGAGCTGAATGGTGCACCCGTAGCGGCGATTCAGTTCGGCAAAGTCATACGCTTGGAGCAGCATGTAAGAGAACTCCGCGAAGGAAAGCCCCGCTCCCTCGCGGTCGATGCGCTGGCGCACCGAATCCTTATTGATCATGGTGTTGACGGAAAAATGCTTGCCCACGTCGCGCAAAAAGCCGATGAAACTCATCGACTCGAACCACTCCAGATTATTGACGACCGAGGCCGCATTAGGACCATCCGTGTCCAGAAACCGCGAGACCTGCCGGAAGATGGATTCGGTCCACTCGGCGACCAGCAGCCCAGGATTCAGGCTCCGCTCCTGAGCCTTGAAACTTGGGTCGCCTACCAGCCCGGTAGCGCCACCAACCAACGCGACAGGCCGGTGACCCGCGAGCTGAAACCGCCGGAGCGCTAACAGCGGGACAAGGCTGCCGATGTGCAGACTCTCGGCAGTAGGGTCGAAACCGCAATAAAGGGTCCTCCGACCTCCCGCGAGATGGGCGGCAAGGTCTGGGGTGCTTTGGCTGGCGAGTCCGCGACCTACGAGGTCGTCGAGCACGGGTAACACGACGTCTGTCATCTCTGTTCCTGTCCTGCCTGCTGGGATCTGGTCGGGATAGCGTGGCCGCGAGGAGGCACTGACGGCAGCGCAAGGCGCGGGAGAGGATTCACGAACTGGTGGAGCGGAGCCATAAACAGGCAGGCAAACTGTAACTATTTGTTATACTCCGCCGCTCTCGCTCCACCGGTCAATCAGCGGTGGCCTGACGCTCGATTTGGAAAACAAAATATAATGGCTCTGGTTTCTCTGGTTCGCACATTTCTCGCTGAGCTGACTGCCCGACATGAGTCGGAGCCACACCGCATGGCCGTACTGGGCCTGCTTGTGGGGGCGGTTCTGGTCACGGCGGGACTGGTACGCAGCAACCCTGTTGAGGCCAGGAGGGTCGCTATCCCCATTGAGATTGAGATCCTCAATCAGCCAGAGCCCTCCCCCACCGCCTTGATGGCAGTACCGGCAGCGGGTACGTATCGCGGCCTCGAGTCCTCCAAGAATGTGGTCGTCACCGTGAACCGCGGCGACAACATGTCGCTGGTGTTTGACCGCGCAGGCTTGTCGGGTGCGGAACTGCAAAGCCTGCTCGACTCGGACAAAGGTGCCGCGGCACTCAGGAACATTTTCCCGGGGCAGACGCTTACATTCAGCGTCAACGAAAGGCGCCAACTCACGGAGCTCCGCTTTTCCAAGTCAGCATTAGAAACTACGGTTTTCACAAAGGAGGGGGGCAGTTTCAGGATGCTCTCCGAGATGAAGGAGCCTGAGCTTCGGCATACGTTTCGGCATGCGGTGGTGCAGAGCTCTCTTTTTAACGCCGGGGTGCAAGCTGGGGTTTCGAATCAGATGATCCTCGAACTGGCAAACGTCTTCGGCGGCGTTATGGACTTCGCGCTTGATCCTCGCAAAGGTGACACCTTCAGCGTGCTTTATGAAGAACGCTTTGTGGACGGTGAAAAAATCGGAGAGGGCGCCGTCATTGCGGCCGAGTATGTGAACGAAGGACGGCGCTACTCCGCATACAGATTTGTTGATGAAAGCGGGCGTTCTGGTTATTTCAGCACTGACGGCGTAAGCATGCGCAAGGCGTTTTTGAGGTCACCCCTGGATTTCACGCGCGTGACGTCCAATTTCAATATGCGGCGGATGCATCCCATTGCGAGAATTATCCGCCCACACCGGGGCGTGGACTACGGAGCACCGACGGGAACTCCCGTGTATTCCTCCGGTGACGGGAGGGTGCTTGAGTCTGGCTACAGCCGAGGCAACGGCAACTACGTCTATGTTCAGCACGACGGGCAAATCACGACGCGCTATCTGCACCTGCATAAGCGGCTTGTAAAGAAGGGCCAGCGTGTTGAGCAAGGGCAGACCATTGGAACCGTGGGCGCAACAGGACTTGCGACGGGACCACATCTCCATTACGAGTTTCTGGTCAGCGGTGTCCAGAAAAATCCGCGTAGTGTGCTCGACAATCTTCCCCGAGCGCGGAGCCTGGGCGGCAAGGAACTTGCGCGTTTCCGTTCCGGGATTGCCGGATTTGATGCTCAACTCACGACCTATACCAAAGCGTGGGAGCTCGCCGTCGCCAGTAACGACGGTTGAGCAATGCCGTGGCGAGTGGTGTCAGTTCTCTTTATGTCGGGCTTCTGTCGGGCACGAGTATCGATGCGATAGACGCCGCCGTCATAGCCACAGACGGACGGCGGGTTTCGCTGCTAGAGACCTCCGGCAAATCCATACCCGCCGACCTCAGGCATAGGCTACTCGTACTTACTGAGGCGCCGCTGGTCAGCTTGGAGGAAGTCGGGGAACTCGACCGGGCACTCGGGGTGCTGCTAGCCGAAGCAGCGCTTGAGTTGTTGGAAAAGGCGGGCATCCCGGCCCGAGACGTCCGCGCCATTGGCAGCCACGGACAGACTGTCCGTCATCGCCCGCCCAGAAATGGAAAATACGGTTTCAGCACGCAGATTGGCGATCCGAACACGATCGCGGAATTGACTGGTATCTGCACGGTTGCGGATTTCCGGCGCCGCGATGTGGCAGCAGGCGGACAGGGCGCACCCCTGGTCCCGGCTTTTCACGCCAGGATTTTCCGAGAACCGGGGATCGACCGGGTCATCGCGAATATCGGCGGGATCTCCAATATCAGCCTCCTCCCCGGCGAGTCGACAGCCCCCGTCAGCGGCTTTGACACCGGGCCGGGTAACACCCTGATGGACGCCTGGACGCTGCGCCACTGCGGTCAACCTTTTGACCGCGGTGGGCAGTGGGCAAAGACGGGCAATCTGAACGAAGACCTACTAGACCTTCTGATGGCTCATCCGTTTCTCGCAATGTCCCCACCAAAGAGCACGGGACGAGAGGAGTTCAACCTGGCTTGGCTTGGAGAAACGCTGTCAACCCTGCCTGGCATCGAACAACAGGACGTTCAGGCGACACTTTTGGAGTTTACCGCCCGCACCCTCTCTAACGGCATTCGTTCGTCCATGCCCACCTGCAAGGAGGTCTTCCTCTGTGGCGGGGGCGCGATGAACCATTTTCTGGTAGACCGGCTTAAGGCACTGTTGACTGCGCAGCGGGTCGCAACGACCGAAAGCCTGGGGGTGCACCCTGACTGGGTGGAAGCCTGTGCATTTGCGTGGCTTGCGCATCAAACGCTGGAGGGCGAATCCGGAAACCTGCCTGCGGCAACCGGAGCCAGCCGCCATGCGTGCCTGGGGGGAATCTATCCGGGAGAGCGACTGCTGGGCGCGTTATAAAGAGAAGGAAGAACCGCAGCCACAGGTGGTGGTCGCATTGGGGTTCCGGACCTGGAACCGCGACCCCTCCAGTCCTTCTACGTAATCTAGTTCAGACCCTGCGAGATAGGGATAGCTGAGCGCATCGATAACAACTGATACCCCGTCGGTATCGATAACAGAATCGTCCTCTGCCAACGTTTCCTCAAAGGAAAACCCGTACTGGAAGCCGGAGCAGCCGCCGCCGGTGACATAGACGCGCAACCTGAGGCCCGGGTTGGCCTCATCAGAGATCAACTCAGCAACCTTGGCAGCGGCGCGCGACGTGACCGTCAGCGCGGCGGGAGAAAAACTCTGTACAGCAGACACCTGAAAGACCTCAATGGGCAACCGATTATGTATTTACCCGACAACCGTAGTCAACTATTCGTGGGGCGACCATTTCCTGCATCAAGATCTTCCCCGTGAGCGTCGGTTGGCGCGGCGGAATCGGCCTGATTGCGAGGCGTCGGCACCCTGTAGATCAACCGGCCGTTTAGCTGCGCACCACGAGTCATCTCGATGAGACTGTACTCCACATCCCCGTTAATAACCGCAGCAGCCGCGAGCTCAACATGCTCTGTGGAATGCACATTTCCGGAGACTTCACCGTTGATCACCACAACAGGAGCCCGGATATCACCCAGCACTTGAGCCCCCGGCAAGACCCTTACGACCGCCTGTGCGTCGGGACCAGCACGAATCTCTCCGATGACTCGTCCCTCGACCTCAAGTGTGCCCGTAAAGATGATGTCCCCCTCCACCAGGGTGCCCGCGGAAATCAGGGTGGTGTCGTTCTGGCCACTACCTCGGGGTTTTGAACTAAAGGGTGTGCGGAGCATTTTGCGCTTCCTCCTCGACCGCCCAGTCTTGAGTCGTCTCGAGTCGCTGGGGGCGTCCCTTGGATAGCTCTGCCACTATGCGAACTCCCTGCGGGCTAAATCCCTCCGGCAGGCGAAATTCGCCTTCCAGAACCTGAAAGTACAGGAGTTTGAGCGGCTGCACGGCCAAGGGCAACAGAACGATCTTGCCTTTCTGCAGACCCTTTACGGAGAGGCTGAATTTACCTGAGACTTCAGTGTGCTTCTGGGCGCGCTGCATGAACGTTACTCGATAGCGGAACACCCCTGGCTTCCCGGCACCCTGAAGCTCCAACTGGTGCAGGGTCAGCCCGCGCGTGCGGACCGAGCTGTCCATGAGACTCCTGTAGAGCTCGCCCTCCCGGGACAGTCGATCCACGTCCGCCTGTGCTTGGGAAAGCTCAGAACGGACCTGCGACGAGGCTGCGGTTTCGATGCCCGAAGCGGCTTGTAGATTGGCCACCTGCTGTTCGAGGACACGGATTTCGTCAGCCTTGGATCGGACATCGGCCTCAATTTCCCCCAGAGAGCCCGAGGCTGCGTCAGACGTGGAACCCAACCTGCCGATCCAGAACGCAGCGGCGAACAGAGCAAGAGCACAGGCACAGGCCGCGACACGAAGAGCCTTACGTCGGGCGGGGTCGTACCGAAGGACTTCAACTCGAGTGCCGGGACCACCCGAAGGTACGGCCTGAGACCACCACCGCCGATTGCTCATGGCAGCAGTGCCGCTCGCCCGAGCCCCGTCACCTCATTGAAGCCAAACATGATGTTGAACGCCTGCAATGCCTGCCCCGCAGCGCCTTTCACCAAATTGTCGATGACCGATAACACGACCACAGTGTTCCTTCCCTGAGGCCGGTGGACGGCAAGTCGGCAGAGATTGGCCCCGCGCACCGATCGGGTCTGGGGATGCGAGCCGGCAGGCATAACATCAACTGCAGGTTCATTGGCGTAGCGCGCTTCGAAGAGAGCCTGCAAATCCACGTCCTCGCGACGTAGCGTGGCAAAAAGAGTGGCGTGTATCCCGCGAATCATGGGCGCCAGGTGAGGCACAAAACTCAGCTGTACCGGCACATCGGCAACCGCAGACAACTCTTGCTCGATTTCAGGGAGGTGGCGATGACCCGAGACCGAGTAGGCCTTCAGACTGTCCGCACATTCGGTGAGCAAGTTATCGATATGTGCCTGCCGACCGGCGCCGCTCACTCCCGAGGCGGCGCTGGCAATCAGCGAGTCAGCGGAAATCAACCCCGCCTCCAGCAGCGGAATAAACCCCAACTGGATAGCAGTCGGGTAACAGCCGGGCACAGCTACGAGCCGCGCCTCGCGGATTTCCGTGCGCCGGCGTTCCGGCAACCCATAGACGGCCCTATCGAGCCATTGGGGGCTGTGGTGATCATGGCGATACCACTGCTCCCACACCCCTGCATCCCTCAGCCTGAAATCGGCCGAGAGGTCTATGACCCTGACACCGACATCAAGCAGCGCCGGCGCCATGTCCATGGCCACACCATGCGGGGTAGCGAAAAAGACCGCATCGCAGGTCTCGAGTCCGGCGTGTTCAGGCGCAGAAAACGCCAGATCAACATGCCCGCGCAAATTCGGGAACAACGTATCAACCCGCAAGCCTTTCTCGGCGCGCGAAGTAATCGACACCAACTCGACGCCCGGATGCTCAGCCATGAGGCGGAGTAATTCCACCCCGGTATAGCCGGTGCCACCCACGATCCCTACCCGGACGGGACTCCGCATCATCATCACCCTCAGACCATCGCCCGATTCTATGCGCTATCCGCATGGTCATGGGCTCCGCGAGCCTTTTATACTCCACTCGGGCAGCGCCAAGACCGTGCAAACAGGTCGCCGGCGCTTGATATCCGTGTAGTCTTCCAGGCAACCCGTGATGGCGTCTCCTACAGCCTACCTCTGGGCCAAGGCTTTCCACATCATTTTCATGGTGTGCTGGTTTGCGGGCCTGTTTTATTTGCCGCGCCTGTTCGTCAATCACGCCATGACCGAAGATCCGGCAACCCGGCGTCAACTTGCAGTGATGGAACGCAAACTCTACCGCTTCGTCACCCCTTTCGCGTGGCTAACCGCGGCACTGGGATTCTGGATGCTTTGGCAAGGCTGGAGCAGTTATAAACTCCAGACCTGGATCTGGATCAAACTGATGCTCGTAGGACTGTTGGTGCTTTATCACGCCTATTGCGGCAGGTTGGTGCGGGTCTTCGCAGAAGACCGAAACCGTCGCGGGCATGTTTTTTACCGCTGGTTCAACGAGTTGCCCGTAGTGGTCCTGTTCGCAGCGGTCATACTGGTCGTGATCAAACCCTTCTGAGGCTGTTGCCAGATGCGTGCATCCGAGACGCTGTTCGAGCGGGCCTGTCGTGTGATTCCCGGTGGCGTCAACTCGCCGGTCCGGGCCTTCAAAGGCGTCGGGGGCAAACCGGTTTTCTTCGCGCGGGGTGAGGGTCCCTACCTTTTCGATGCCGATGGCAAGCGCTACATCGACTATGTTTGCTCATGGGGGCCGCTGGTGCTTGGCCACGGGCATCCTGCGGTACTCGAGGCGCTGTCGGTGCAAATGCACCGTGGCCTGAGTTTCGGTGCGCCCACAGAACTCGAAGTCGAGATGGCAGAGCTCCTGCTTCGCCTCATGCCCTCCCTTGAAATGGTGCGCATGGTGAATTCGGGCACCGAAGCCACCATGAGCGCCATCAGGCTTGCACGAGGATTCACGGGGCGTACCAAGATCCTCAAGTTCGAGGGTTGCTACCACGGCCACAGCGATGCGCTACTCGTGAAGGCAGGCTCGGGAGCGCTGACGCTCGGCGAACCCTCCTCACCAGGAGTGCCTCAGAGCGTCGCCGATGACACACTGACGCTGCCGTACAACGACAGCGCCGCAGTTCGCGAGTTGTTTGCCGCGATGGGCGAGCAGATTGCCTGCTTGATCGTCGAGCCGGTGGCTGGAAACATGAATCTCATCCTGCCGGAACCGGGATTTCTCGAATGCCTTCGCGAGGTTTGCACCGCCTCAGGGACGTTGCTGATCATGGATGAGGTCATGACAGGGTTCAGGGTGTCGCCTGGCGGGGCGCAGGAGCTCTTCGGTGTGAAACCCGACCTCACCACGCTGGGCAAGGTAATCGGTGGTGGTCTGCCGGTAGGGGCTTTCGGCGGGCGCAAAGATGTGATGTCCAGGCTCGCGCCCAGCGGACCCGTCTACCAGGCGGGTACGCTATCGGGCAACCCGCTGGCGATGGCGGCCGGGATCGCAACCCTCAAAGCGCTTTCTGCCGAGGGCGTATTTCCTGCCTTGGTGGCGCGGACGCGGGCACTGCTCGAAGGTATCTCAGGCGCGGCTCAGGAGGCCGGCATTCCTTTCACTACAGCGCAGGCAGGCTCGATGTTCGGCTTGTTCTTCACCACCGCGGCGCGAGTCAGCTCCTACGCCCAGGCAACGAGCTGCGATCTGCCTTTGTTCCGCGCGTTCTACCACGCGATGTTGGAAGAAGGGGTTTACCTCGCGCCCTCTGCCTACGAAGCAGGGTTTGTGTCGGCTGCACACACCGATGAGGTCATCGCCAACAGCATCGCCGCAGCAAGACAAGCCTTCGCAAGGATCCGCAAGCCTTAGTCTCGCGCCTGCAGGGCAAGCAACAGGCGGTGGTGAATGCCCTGAAATCCGCCGTTGCTCATGACGACGACGTGGTCGCCGTCCAGGCACTTGTCGACGACAGTCTGAATGATTTCCTCCACGGTCGCGCACACGGCGGCCGGAACCGGGCTCGAGGCCACCACGGATTCCATGTCCCAGTTCACGCCTGCCGGCTGGTACCAGAACACCTCATCGGCAGCCGCCGCGCACACCGACAGCCGCTCTCGGTGCGAGCCAAGGCGCATGGTGTTCGAGCGCGGCTCAATGACCGCAATGATCCTTGCTGCCGCACCCGTTGCCCGCAAACCTTCCAGCGTGGTTGCGATGGCGGTGGGGTGATGGGCGAAGTCGTCATACACACTGACGCCACCAACACTGCCCGCGAGCTCCATCCGCCGCTTGACGCCCTTGAAGCACGAGAGTGCCGCAGCGGCATC
Source organism: Klebsiella pneumoniae (assembly GCA_945862145.1). Taxonomy (GTDB): domain Bacteria; phylum Pseudomonadota; class Gammaproteobacteria; order Pseudomonadales; family UBA5518; genus UBA5518. Next base: position 152,741 of record CAMAXE010000006.1, on the reverse strand, counting down.
AGCCAAAGTGACCCCGGCCTGAAGGGCTGCGGCTGCCGCAGCGGCGGCATTGGCCACATTGTGCCGCCCGGTGTGGGCCCACTGCACCTGCTCCTTTTGGCCTCCCGCGAGAAGCGCGAACGCCATTGCACCCGGGTCCGTGATGATCGCTGTGCAGCCGAAATCGGCCTGATCAAGCCCAAATCGCATGGTCCTCGACCAACAGCCTGACGCCAACACCCGATCCACTGCAGGATCGCCCACGGGATGGATGATGCAACCGCGTGCGGGCACAGTGCGCACCAAATGATGGAACTGACGTTCAATGGCGGCAAGGTCGGGAAAGATATCGGCGTGATCGAATTCGATGTTGTTGATCACCAGCGTGCGCGGCCGGTAATGAAGGAACTTGGAGCGCTTGTCGAAAAAAGCCGTGTCGTATTCATCGGCCTCGATGACAAAACACTCGCCCTGCCCAAGACGCGCCGAAAGCCCGAAGTCCGCCGGAATACCACCGATCAGAAAACCCGGCGCCCGGCCGGCGCATTCGAGTATCCAGGCAAGCATGCTGCTGGTGGTGGTCTTGCCGTGTGTACCGGCAACGGCGAGCACATGACGGTTGTGCAACACGCCGTCCCACAGCCACTCCGGGCCTGAAGTGTGGGGAATGCCCGCATCGAGAATCGCCTCGACCAGCGGGTTACCGCGTGACAGCGCATTCCCGATAACGACGAGGTCGGGGCGTGGCTCGAGATGAGAAGACTCGTAACCCTGCAATACCTCGATGCCTGCATCGCGCAACTGGTCGCTCATGGGCGGGTAGACATTGGCATCGCAGCCACGCACTGCGTGGCCAGCCTCGCGGGCGAGAATCGCGAGTCCCGCCATAAAGGTGCCGCATATCCCGGCGATGAAAATCTGCATGAAAGCTACCGGCAGGACGCATAGGATAACGACCGCCCGAAGTGTAGCATCTGCCCCGCGCCGGCCCCCCGACATGGATGCTCTGGATCTGGCTGGCTGCATACCAAGGATCCGGAAAACGCCATGGCCCCCAAAAACGCCTTTTATGCTCAATCCGGGGGAGTCACCTCCGTCATCAACGCAAGCGCCTGCGGCCTCATCGAGACTGCCCGGAAACACCGCAAACACATCGGCAAGGTCTTCGCCGGGCGCAACGGCATCATCGGCGCCCTGCGCGAGGATCTTATCGACACCAGCAAGGAAACCGCGCGCGCGATCGCAGGTCTTCGCAGTACACCCGCGGGGGCCTTCGGCTCCTGCCGGTACAAACTGAAGAGCCTCGAAGAGAGCCGTGCTGAGTACATGCGCCTGATCGACGTGTTCCGTGCGCACGACATCGGCTACTTCTTTTATAACGGCGGCGGCGATTCAGCCGACACCTGCCTGAAGGTCTCGCAGTTATCCGAGAGCCTGAATTACCCGATCCAGGCCATACACATCCCCAAGACCGTCGACAACGACCTGCCCCTCACGGACAACTGTCCGGGTTTTGGATCAGTCGCCAAATACGTGGCGGTATCGACCCTGGAAGCAGGACTCGACGTGGCCTCCATGTGCGAGACCTCGACCAAGGTGTTCATTCTTGAGGTCATGGGGCGGCATGCAGGCTGGATCGCGGCAGCCGGGGGGCTCGCGGCACGCACCGCAGGCGATCCGCCGCACCTGATTCTTTTCCCGGAGATCGCGTTTGACCGCGAACGTTTCCTGCGCGGCGTGGAGCGGGCGGTAAAACGACACGGCTACTGCGTGGTCGTTGCATCGGAGGGTGTGCAGTATGCCGACGGGCGATTCCTCGCCGATGCCGGCACAATCGACGCCTTCGGACACAAGCAACTCGGCGGCGTGGCGCCCACGTTGGCCGGCATGGTGAAAGAGCACCTCGGTTACAAGTATCACTGGGCTCTGGCCGACTACCTGCAGCGGGCCGCACGGCACATAGCCTCAAAAACTGACGTGGAGCAGGCTTATGCGGTCGGCAAAGCGGCAGTGGAACTCGCCCTAGAAGGGCGTAATGCGGTAATGGTCACGATCGAGCGCGGCAAGGGCAAACGCTACAGTTGGTCAACTGGCGAGGCGCCTCTAGCCCGGGTGGCGAATTCGGAACACAAATTGCCGCGCAATTTCATCACTCGCGATGGCTTTGGCATCACCGAGAAGGCGCGCGAGTACCTGAGCCCCCTGATCGCCGGCGAGGACTATCCGTCTTATAGCGGCGGCATTCCCGATTACACGCGGCTCAAGCTGGTGTCGGCACCACGAAAACTCAAGAAGCGCTTCAGGGTCTGAGAGGCCTTTATTCAGCGAACTGAAGGCCTACTCCCCCCGGATCCGCTCGCACCACGAGCACCCGAACCACAGGTCCTTCCTCGGGAAGGTCCAGTATCTGCATCGTGATCTCGTCGCCGATGTCTAGCTCGAAAGAGCCATTAAGGAGATAGAGCCCGCCATCAGACACGTCCCCCATGCGAAAAACCGCACTCCCATACGCGGGATGGGTGACCTGAACTCGGGAGCCAAAACGCATCCTGAAGAACTGCCGTCGCTCCCTCATAAAATCCCGGGCCTCCCAGCGGCTGCAATCAAGGCCTTGACTCTACGCGCATGCGATGATGGCGCCAAATAGGTGCTCCGCCGGTAATCGTTCACTGTGGCAATATCGCCGGGGTTGCTAGAGTTACGAATCGGCCGGCTGTAAACGTGGCTCGCCGGTTTCGAACAACCCCAGCAAAGAGAGTTCGGCCTCATGAGTCTCAATAAGGTCCCGACCGGCAAGAACCCGCCGCACGAAATCAACGTCATCATCGAGATCCCCGCGCACAGCGACCCCGTCAAGTACGAAGTCGACAAGAAAAGCGGTGCGATCTCAGTGGACAGATTCATGTCCACCACGATGTTCTACCCCTGCAACTACGGCTACATCCCCAACACACTCGCCGGTGATGGCGACCCGCTCGATGTACTCGTGCACACGCCCCACAACGTCATCAGCGGAACGGTCATCCGGTGCCGGCCGATCGGCATCCTCAAGATGAGCGACGAAGCTGGTGAGGACGCCAAGCTGGTCGCAGTTCCGGTGAGCAAACTCACCCCCCTTTACGACGACGTCCACGAAGTGAGCGATCTGCCCAAGCTTCTGCAGGCGCAGATATGCCACTTCTTCGAGCACTACAAGGACCTCGAAGAAGGCAAGTGGGTCAAGGTAGAAGGCTGGGGCAACGCTGCCGAGGCCAAGGAAGAAATCCTCAAGTCGATCGCGGCTTTCACAGCCGACGAGGGCGATCACGGGGAGTGATTGCCAGGGCCCCTAAGTGGGCGCATTGCCGAAGCACTGGTCCATTTCCAGCGCAGGCGCGGGCGCCCCTGCTTTGCCGACAACCCGCGCGGGCACGCCGGCGGCCGTAACATGCGGCGGCACATCGTCCAGCACCACGCTGCCGGCGCCTATCCTCGCTCCCTCGCCAACGTTGACGGGGCCCAGTGCCTTTGCCCCGGCGCCAAATAGCACACCGTTGCCAACGATCGGGTGCCGCTGGCCCGATGTCAGCCCGCTCCCACCGAGCGTCACCCCGTGCAGCATGGACACGTCGTCTCCCACACGTGAGGTTTCGCCGATCACGATGCCAGTGCCGTGATCGATCATGATCCCGCGACCAATGATCGCGGCAGGATGAATATCAACGCCAAAGCAGACCGACGCGCGGCTTTGCAACAAGCTCGCCAGCCAAAAGCGGCCACTCCCCCAAAAGGCATGCGCAAAGCGGTAGGTCTGCAGTGCATGAAAACCCTTGAAACCCAGAAACGGAAGCACCAAGGCATCACACGCGGGATCCCGCCTCCGGTGTGCGAGGAGATCTGCGCAGGCTGCAAGACCGATGGCTGCGTCGAGCGCCGCCGCCTCACCAAGGATCTCGCCAAACCGCACCGGGGTCAGCATGTCCGTCGACAGGCGCACCGCGAGCACTGCGACCAGCGCGGATTCAAGGGAGGCGTGACGCAGCACGCTGCCGTGGTAGAAGCTGGCGAGCACCGGCTCATCTATGCTCCGCTGTAATGCCTCCGCGCGGAGTGTCGTCCAGATACGCGATGCCTGTTGTCGGTTCATGCCAGTACCCGCCTGTCGAGGAGCGGGCGAAAGGCCAGGGGGTAGGTGTCGGCACCGAGCAGGGAAAAGCGCTGCAACAGGAGTTCGAGCGAGGCCTCTACCGCGTCCCACAGCACCAGCCCCGACCCTGCTAACAGTTCGCGCAGCCGAGCCACGTCCAGCGCCGCCTCGCAATACGCTGCGAGCGGCGCGTAACTCAGATGCCAAGGCTCACGGGCCACGCCAGCGCCTAGACCCCGGTACGGCCTGAAGAACCCGTGCATCGGGCCCTCCCGGAGCCCGAGCTCCAGCCAACAGCCCAAGCGCGAAAACATACCGCCTTCTTCATACTCCGCCACACGCAGACTTGGACTCACCCCGGGGGGCATGGCAGCAGCATCCACGACATCGAAATCGCTTCCCCAATGGTGGCGGGAGGCGCCGGGTAGAGCCGACCAGCGCAGGATCGCCAGAACCAGCATCTCCGGCGCCAAAACGCTGGCATCGAGCTCATTCTCGGCGTCGTCGAACAGCATGCGCTCGCCCCTCGCCTTACCGTTCCAGATCTGCAGTTGCCGCGCGAAACTGCGGTATCCGCTTACCACCCGCAAATCCAGACCGGCTCTGGAGCCTTCCGCTCGCAAGGACATGAAGGCAGCCGCGGCAGCCGGGTGCAGACTGACTTCGCCGATGCTCGCCTCCGGATCGAGCCGGGCGACATGCGTACCGCGCAGCCCGAGCAGCTCGTCGATGGATGGAATGGCCACGGGCGACGTCATGAGCCTTGCCACTTTGCCGCGAAGGCCAGCCGGGACATTAGCCCCCGGACGATCTCGACCGAACCGGGATCTCTCCTCACGAGCCGCTCGAACAGCAGTTCCTCCCGCGGGTGGTGGTGTTCGTCGGGAAAATCGGCCACGTAACGAACGATGTCCCGCATCAGTCCGTGATCCGGGTCTTCTTGGTCGGGAGAGAACGCACCGCACTCGGCTGTGGGACCAGGGAATACCGCGAGCCCCCGCTTGCAGCAACCGGGTTGCACCGGGAGCGCCGAACGGGCAGGGATGGAATATCCTGCGTTGTCTTCACTGGAGTCTCTCCGAACCCGTCATGGCACACCCATTTGCGCAGGAGGCGAGTGGCAGGATATATACCGGATGGCGAATGTGGAATGCCACCCCGACATCGCGCCTTGATGCACACGAACCCCGCAAATCCGTCTGCTCTGAAATCCCAATGCCATGATCCCGCGACTGACCCCGGCCGACCGAGCCTCGCTTGACTCGATCCCAGAGGGCGCGTGCCTGCGGATAGACCTCGAGGAAAGCAGCCTGATTGCACTTCGCAGGGAGGGGGCGCTCACCGTATTCGTTAATCGCTGCCCACACCGCGGCACCGAACTCGACTGGAGTCCGGGTGCGTTCCTGGCGACGGACGGCCATCACCTGCAGTGCGCCACCCACGGCGCCTTGTTCGATCCAGTCACCGGGCAGTGCATCAGCGGCCCATGCACGGGCCAGCGTCTCGAGCGCGTGGGCCTCTGCCTCCCGGATGACGACAAATGCAATTAGGCGGACGAATTCAATATTTTTTGGAACCGCCGGGTCCTTACGTCAAAGGCAGTCATTGGTTAGAATGCCCGCCTTTTTCGCTCTCCGGATGATTCGCCGGCCACACTGAAGACGATCCCGTCCCAACCGGTCCGGCACGAAGAGGCTCTTGCCAGTGAAAAAACCTGCTAAAAAAATTGCCGGGGCGCTCGCCAAGAAACCCGCCAAGGCGCCAGTAAAACCCTTGAGCAAGAAACCCGCACCGTCCAAGCCGGCGGCAAAAGTCGCTCCAAAAACCGCCGCCAAACCAGCGGCAAAGCCTGCCGCCAAGGCAGCGCCCAAAGCAGCGCCCAAAGCAGCGCCCAAAGCAGCACCCAAAGCCGTACCCAAGGCTGCACCTTCAAAGGCCAAGACGATGCCCCCCACGAAATCCGCCAAGCCAGTGGCTGAAGCCGCGAAGCCGGCAAAACCCAAAATCGCAACCTTGACTCAAGCGACCTCCGCCCCGCCGGCGGCAGCCGCCAAGGCTGCCCCGAAACCCGCAGCGGAACCCGCGCCCATCAAGGTTGAGGCGCAACCAGCTCCGGCTGCGCCGAAGCAAATCGGAGCCAGAGTTCCCAAACCTCGACCCGCCACGGAGCTGCGCTCCAGAACGGCACCCCGCAAGCCCTCCTCGGACTTCAAGAATTTCACGCCCTACGCACCCGCCAAGGGTGAGGGCTACATGAACGAGGAGCAGAAAACCCATTTCCGGAGCATTCTGCTCAGCTGGCGTGATGAGTTGATGGTTGAAGTCGACCGCACCGTCATGCACATGAAAGACGAGGCCGCGAACTTCCCGGATCCGGCAGATCGGGCCACTCAGGAAGAAGAGTTCAGCCTGGAACTGCGCACTCGCGACCGCGAGCGCAAGCTGATCAAGAAAATCGAGAGCACCCTGGACCTGATCGACCAGGACGTTTACGGCTACTGCGACGCCTGTGGCGTCGATATCGGCATCAAGCGTCTCGAAGCACGCCCCACGGCAACACTCTGCATAGACTGCAAAACGCTCGAAGAAATCAAGGAGCGCCAGGAGCACGGCTGAGACGACGCCACCGGGCGCAGCCTGCTTGCCGCGGGCGGTCAAGGTGTACTGCGGCCGTTTTGCTCCATCTCCCACCGGCCCCCTGCATCTGGGTTCGCTGTTCACTGCCGTGGCGTCCTGGCTGTCAGCCCGAGCGGCCCGAGGTCAGTGGCTGCTACGTATCGAGGACATCGATCCCCCACGCGAACCCCCGAGCGCAATCGGGAGAATTCTCTCCAGCCTGAGCACCCACGGCCTGGTTTCTGACGAGACTGTTCTCCTCCAGCGAGACCGGCATGAGGCCTATACCGCGGCGGTGGAGTATCTGCTCGCGGCGGAGCACGCCTTCTACTGCACCTGCAGTCGCCAGGACCTTGCCGTCGCGCGAGAACAGCATCCGCCGCAGTGCGCCAACTCGAGGCAGTCACCGGGGGTCCCTGCGTCAATTCGCGTGCACATGCCTGCAGACCGGTATGCTTTCGAGGATGCACTGCTCGGGCATGTCGATGTCCCTGTTACGGAGGATTCCTTCGTGATCAGGAGAAAAGACGGCTTGTTCGCCTATCACCTCGCAGTGGTCGTGGACGATGCTTTCCAGCACATCAGCCATGTCGTCAGGGGGCGCGACCTGCTCGACTCGACGCCGTATCACCTGCGATTGCAGCGCGTACTCGGCCTTCCCACGCCGGTGTACTCGCACCTGCCGCTGCTGTTGAACGACCAAGGCCGGAAATTGAGCAAGCAAAACCTCGCAGACCCACTCGATGACGACATGGCCCCCGACAACCTGCGCTTCTGTCTCGAGGCCCTTGGCCAGCCCCGAGCGCCGGAGCGGCTCGGAGACTGCGCAAGTCTGCTGGCCTGGGCAGTGGAACACTGGGACTGCAGCCGTGTTCCCCGGCACGATCTACCCGTTACGCGCCAGACCTGAAATTCTCCCGTGCGCTTGGCAGCGAGCGTCACTCCTGCTTACCATCAAGCCCACCCTTGGCGGGCGCATACGGCCTCCATGTATATCAATCGCGTCCTGCTGCTGGTTCTCGTGCTGCTATACGTGTTTTCGCCGGTACTGAATAGCTGGGTCGCTGCCGCGCCGTCGGGCTGGTACCGACCGCAACTCGTCTGGCTGGGCATCATCACAATCGTCGCCGTGGCGATGTACCGGGACTCGCGTCATGGGAATTGAGCTCGGCACGCTGTTCCTGGTGGGCGTCCTGTATCTCTGCGTGCTCTTCGCGATCGCGTGGCTCACGGATCGCAATGTCATCCCGGCATCCCTTGCTGGCAAGCCGTGGGTCTACACGCTATCCCTCGGCGTCTTTGCCTGCGGCTGGTCGCTGTTCGGCATGGCTGCCGTGGCCGAGGGTCACGGCTACAGCTATCTCAGCTATTTCGTAGGCACCGGGGCGCTGTTTCTTTTCGCGCCGCTGCTCCTGCTGCCGCTGTTGCGGATCTGCAGGCGGATGCAGTTCACGTCGCTGGTCGACGTGCTGGCCTACCGCTACCGGGGCACCGCGGTTGGCGCGATCGTCACGCTGGGCATGATCGCCGCGTCGCTGCCTCTCATGGCCGCGCAGATACGTGTGGTCTCCAGCGTTGCGTCCCTGCTGGGCAAGGTGGAGCCACAGGATCCGGCGGGAGGTGGCACGGCCCTCGCCTTCGCCGCGGCCATCGCCGTGTTTGCCATCCTCTTTGGCACGCGTCCGATTTCCGATCGCGAGCGCCACAGCGGGCTGGTCGTGACGATGGCCTTCGAATCGCTGATAAAACTGGTGGCCTTTCTGGCGATAGGGGTCCTTGCCGTCCACGCTGCTTTCGGCGGCACCGACGGCATGAACACGTGGCTGGCGGAGAGACCGGCGCTCACCGGCGGGCTTGGACAGGCATCAGGAAACAGCGAAAGCCATGTATTGATGCTGATGTTTTTCGGGGCCGCAACAGGGCTGCCCCATCTGCTGCATATGGCGCTCTACGAGAACCCCAGCATGCGGGCCGTAACCCGCGCAAGTTGGGGATTTCCACTGCTGCTGCTGCTGCTGAGCCTGCCGGTGCTGCCAATACTGTGGTCGGGCATGCGTCTGGGCGTGAACGTGCCCGCCGAGTACTACGCGGCGGGCATCGGCATCGCCACCAACTCCTCACTGATCTGCTTTGCGGCCTTCATCGTGGGACTGTCGGCGGCCAGTTCCACCATCATCGTCATGTCGCTGGCGCTGTCCTCAACCTGCCTCAACAATTTTGTGCTGCCGCTGTATCGGTTGAGTGGCGCCACCGACCTCTACCGGGGCTTGGCCGTAGTGCGCTCGCTGTTGATCGCACTTGTGATACTCGGTGCGCACGTCTTCTACTCAACGTTCGCCCGCCGCCTGTCCTTGGAGACACTGGGCTTCTCGTCCTTCGTAGCCGCAGCACAGTTCTTTCCGGGAACGCTCGCACTGCTGTACTGGCCAGGCGCAACCCGCGCCGGCTTCCTCGCCGGGCTGCTGGGTGGTTTTGCCGTCTGGCTACTCGCCCTGCTCGGTCCAGACACCGGACATCTGGCGGGCGCGGGGCAGGCCGCCCTGCCGTTCGCGATCGAAAGCAGCCATTGGGGCAGTGCTGCGATCAACAGCATCGCTCTGAATACGCTGATACTGATCACTCTCAGCTGGCTGGGGAAGCAAAGCCCGGAAGAGGGCGAAGCCGCACAGGTCTGTAACGCCAACAACCTGAGCGGACCACCCGGATACCGCCTGCAACTGCGCTCGCCACATGAGTTCGTTGAGGCCCTGCAGCCTGCCCTGGGGCGCGAGAGCGCGGAGCGGCAGGTGGCCCGTGCCCTGGACGATCTGGCCTATGACGCCGGCGAGTCACGGCCTTTTGCCATGCGTCGCCTGCGGGAGCGCATCGAGGCCAATCTGTCGCGCCTGATGGGCGCGGCCGTCGCCATGGATGTGATCGGCAGCAGCCTCCCGCACGAGACACGCGCTGCGGGTGAAACGCCCGATGATCTCCTCTTGGTCGATTCACGCCTCGACAGCCACCGTCGTGACCTCACCGGACTGGCTGCGGAGCTTGACGCCATGCGGCGCTTTTATCGCACAACGCTGCAGGATCTTCCGATCGGGGTATGCGGGGTAAATGCCAGCGGCGAGATAGTGATGTGGAATCATGGCATCGAGAACACGACGGGGATCGCCGCGGCGGCGGTCATCGGCTCCATGCTCGATTCGCTGCCGGCACCCTGGGCAGGACTGCTCGGTGATTTCATCGCCTCGGGCAACCCGCGTGCGCAACCCCAGCGCGTGCAGCGAGGCGACAGCAGCGCCTGGATCTCGCTCCACAGCAGCGCCAACGACGGTAGCCCGGACGCCCGCTTCGTGCTGCTCGAAGATGTCACGGAGAACCGTTTACTGCAGGAAGAACTCTTCCACAGCGAACGTCTGGCATCAATCGGTCGGCTTGCCGCAGGCGTGGCGCACGAGATCGGCAACCCGGTTACGGGCATCGACTGCCTCGCCCAGAACCTGCTCGCCGAATCCACTGACGAGAACGTCGCGGAGGGGGCCCGACAGATCCTGCGCCAGACCCATCGCATCGGGAGCATTGTCGGTACGCTGGTGAACTTTGCGCACTACGACGGCGAACCCACCGGTGAGGCCGGGGCCCTGGAGCCAGCCGCCTGCGCCGACGAGGCGATCTACCTGCTTGGGCTGGACCAGCAGGGTACCGCCGTTCAGTTCAGGAATGAGTGCCCACGTGGGCTTCAGATCGCCGGCGACGGTCAGAAATTGCTGCAGGTCTTCGTGAACCTGTTGAGTAACGCGCGGGATGCCTCGAGCGTGCACGGTTTGATACGGATAGCAGCGCGCGCGCAGGACGCCGAGGTGATCGTCGAGATCATTGACCAAGGCAGCGGGATACCCGAGGCCCGGCTGGGAAAGGTGTTCGAGCCGTTCTTCACCACCAAGTCACCGGGCGAGGGCACCGGGCTCGGGCTCGCCCTGGTCTACTCGATAGTCACCGGGATGGGAGGTTCCGTAACCGCCGAAAGTCCGGTCGATCCACGGACGGGGCGCGGCACGCGGATGGTGCTGCGCTTCGAGGCACTGGCCGCGACCTGAGGGCAGGGCCCGTCTCGGGCTGGCAAATCAGACGGCGAGGGGCTAAGGTTCCTTGCGTCCCCCGCGCACACCACGAGGCTGTAACCGTGCCGGAGATTCTCGTCATAGAGGATGAATCAGTCATTCGGGCCGCCTTGCGCCGTTTCCTGGAGCGCAACAAGTTCCGTGTGGCAGAGGCGGGAAGCGTGCGCGAAGCCGAAGACTCTTTCCGGCTCGACCGCTTCGACCTCATCATCAGCGACCTTCGCCTACCCGGCGCACCGGGCACCGATATCATCCAGCGCTGCGGCGATGTGCCCGTATTGATCATGACGAGCTATGCAAGCCTGCGCTCTGCCGTGGACGCGATGCGTCTCGGGGCAGTGGATTACATCGCAAAACCATTCGACTACGACGACCTGCTCGGCGCCATCAAACGCATCCTGCGTGACCGCCGGGGGGCATCGCCAGCCCCCGGCGGAGGCGCGAGCGCTCCGGAGCCTGGTGTCTCCGGGATGATCGGCAGTTGCGCGCCTATGCTCCAGGTGCAGGAACGAATCCGGAAGGCAGCGCCCACACGGGCGACAGTGCTCATCACAGGAGAGACCGGCACCGGCAAGGAGCTGGTGGCACGGGCCATCCACACCGCTAGCCAGCGCGCCGAAAAGCCCCTGGTGTGCGTCAACTGCGCAGCCATACCGGAAACGCTCATAGAATCAGAGCTCTTCGGTTACGAAAAAGGCGCATTCACGGGCGCAGCAACCAACCGCATCGGCCTGATCGAGGCGGCCGACGGCGGGACGCTGTTTCTGGACGAGATCGGTGAGCTCCCCTTCGAGGCGCAGGCCCGATTGCTGCGATTTATCCAGGAGGGCGAAATACGTGCGATCGGCTCGGTGCTGTCGCGCAAGGTCGATGTCCGCCTGATCGCAGCCACCCACCGTAACCTGAAGACACTGTGCGAAGAGGGGCGCTTCCGCTCGGACCTTTTCTATCGCATTAACGTACTGCCAATCGCGCTGCCGCCGCTCAGGGAGCGCGGAGGCGATGTGCTGCGCATCGCCGAGACACTGCTGGCAGACGCCTACCGCCGGCATGAACGCGGGCTGCTGCATTTCTCTCGCGAGGCCGTTCAAGCCATCTCGGGCTATCGCTGGCCGGGGAACGTACGGGAACTGGAGAACGCCGTGGAGCGCGCCGTGATCCTGTGCGAAAACGCCGAAATCTCCCATGAGGCCCTTGGGATCGACCTCGACCTGATCGACATCGCGGAACTCGGGCCGGTGGAGTCGGGCATCGTGGAAGCACGCCCGCGGGCCGAAGATCCTGCGGAAGATCTGTCGCTGGAGGAGTACTTCCAGCGCTTCGTGTTGCAGAATCAAGACCACATGAGCGAAACCGAACTGGCACGCAAGTTGGGCGTGAGCCGCAAATGCCTCTGGGAGCGGCGCCAGCGTTTCGGCATGCCGCGTCGCAAGGGCGGCGCCGAGGAATCCGGGCCAGGCAGACGATCAGCTTGATAGAAAAGTTGTTACTGGACATAAAAACGTAACGTCTTGCGGGGTCAAAAGTAACGTTTCTGCAATGAATCCTACTCGGCCAGGCCCTCATCCTTTCGCAACAATTTGATCTGAATCATTTTTCCCTGATTGGCACGCGGAATGCTTTTCTATTCTCATAAGAATAAGACGCGAAGAATAAGACCAACCGGGATGAAGACCTCCAGAGGGGAAGCCGACAGGCTTCCCCTTGTTGTTTCAGGGTCTTGAATTCGTGTGCCAGTTGCCCTGTGCTACACTCCGGCGCACTACCGTCCTCGTCACAGAAGCGCTCCTTATTGAACCCACTGCCTAGCTCCGGATCCCTGCGTGACGCCACCGGGCCACGCCGTTACGGCGCCCCGGAACATGGCATCACGCCAGCTGGTATCAGCCAGGATGCACTCAGTGTCGTGCGCACACTGCGCAGTGCAGGCTTCGAGTCCTACCTTGTGGGCGGTTGCGTGAGGGACCTGCTGCTCGGTCGGCCGCCCAAAGACTTCGATGTATCCACCAGCGCCCATCCCGCAGAGGTACACGCGCTGTTTCGCCGCTCCCGCATCGTGGGCAGGCGCTTCCAGATCGTGCACGTACGCTCGGGGCGCGAGATCATCGAGGTCTCCACTTTCCGCGGCCACCACAGCCCGGGGTTCGACAGTGACCCCGAAAGCGTGGAAGGCGCCGAGGGAGACGAAGAGTCGATCGAGATATCGAGTCAGTACAGCGCCGTCTGCGCAAGCTCAGGAATGCTTCTCAGGGACAACGTGTTCGGCACCGTGGAGGAAGACGCCCTGCGGCGCGACTTCACGGTCAACGGTCTCTACTACGACCCTGATGCCAATATCGTCCTGGATTTCTCCACCGGTGTAGCGGACCTCGCGTCACGCCTCCTGCGGGTAGTGGGAGACCCCGCGCAGCGCTTCCAGGAAGATCCGGTGCGGATGATCCGTGCGATCCGCTTCGCGGCCAAGCTCGACTTCCTGATCGATCCTTTCGCGGTGGCCGCGATCGCGCGCTGTCGCCACTTGCTCGAGGGAGTCGCCGCCGCCCGCATGTTCGAGGAGATCCTCAAACTGCTACTCGCAGGGAAGGGTGAGAAAACCTTTGCGTTTCTGGAGCACCACCGGATCTTCGAGTTGCTGTTTCCTGCCACGGCAGACGCCATCCGCCGTGCGCCGATGCAGAGAAACCTCGTCACCGCAGCGCTTCGCAACAGCGACGAACGCGTTGCCAACGACAAGACCGTGACGCCTGCGTTCCTGTTTGCCGCGCTGCTCTGGCCGCCCATGATCCGCCGCATGCAGATGCTGGTGAGCAAGGGCGAGCCGCCGGTCGCAGCACTCCATGAGGCCGCGGCAAATGTGGTTGGCGCGCAGGTGCGATTGATCACCATCCCGCGCCGTTTTGCCACGCCCATGCGGGAGATCTGGGAACTCCAGCACCGGCTGGAGTCCCGGCGTAGCCCGCAGCGTCTTCTCAGCCATCCACGCTTCCGTGCCTCCTATGACTTCCTGCTACTGCGGGAGCAAGCGGGGGAAGACCTGGATGGCGCCGGTCACTGGTGGACCCAACTACAGGCTGGCGAAGAACCGGCAGCGCCCCGCAGCGACGAGGACTCCGCTCCCGTACGCCGGCGCCGGCGCCGCAAACCGCGCGGCGGAGCCCGCAGCGATGCCGGCTGAGGCGAGAGTCTTTATCGGGATCGGCAGCAACCTCGGCGACCGCGCGGCACATGTCGGCTTCGCCACCGCACAACTCTCGAGACTTCCCCGGACGCGTCTTCTGCGAATCAGCCCGTGGTATCGCAGCAAAGCTATGGGCCCGGGTGCGCAGGGCGACTACCTGAACGGCGTCGCCGAACTGCGCTCTGCACTCACACCGTACACACTGCTGCAAGCCCTTCACGACATCGAGCGTGCGGCGGGCAGGATTCGCGCGGAGCGCTGGGGGCCGCGGACTCTCGACCTCGATTTGCTGCTGCACGGACAGACCTGCGTTGATATGCCACGATTGCAAGTGCCCCACCCGCGCCTTGCCGAGCGGAATTTTGTGGTCTTTCCCCTGAGCGATCTCGCGCCTTCACTAATACTCCCTGGCGGGCAGCGCCTGCAGTCGCTCCGGGCGCGCATGAGCGATCGGGATCTGGAATGCATTGGCTCAGCGGCAGGAGCGCACGATGGCGCCGCGTGAGGCGCGCGTTCCGCGCTACATCGCGGTCGAAGGCCCTATCGGGGCTGGCAAGAGCACCCTCGCGCGGCGGCTGGCCGATACCTTCGGGCACCAGACCATGCTCGAAGAGGCCGCCGACAATCCGTTCCTTGAAGCCTTTTACCGGCAGCGCTCGCGCAATGCCCTTGCCACCCAGCTCTACTTCCTCTTCCAGCGCGTGCGGCAACTCGACGTGCTCCGCCAGGCCGATCTCTTCGAATCGGGGCGGGTTGCGGATTACCTGATCGAAAAAGACCGCCTCTTCGCCCAGGTAAATCTGGCAGCCGATGAATTCGGCCTCTACGAGATGATCTTCGACCGCCTGATGCCTAGCGCGCCCCGACCGGAGCTCGTGATCTATCTGCAGGCGCCGGTCGATGTGCTCTTCGAGCGCGTCCAACGACGGGGCATCGCGTTCGAGCAGATGATCGAGCGACGTTATCTGGAGCAACTGAACGAGGCCTACAGCCAGTTCTTCCATTTTTACGACGATGCGCCGCTGCTGATCGTGAACGCGGCGTCTATTGACTTCGCAAATGACGATAAACACTATGGCGAACTCGTTGATTACATCCTTCAGTTAGGGCCCGGTCGGCACTACTTCAATCCTACTTTTTTCTGAGCACGCGGCGATACATGAAAGCGGTAACCGTCAGGACGCTGCGCGACATGAAGCGCGAGAAGCAACGCTTCAGCTGCGTGACGGCCTACGATGCGAGCTTCGCGCGTCTAGCCGAGGCCGCCGGAATAGAGACTATTCTGGTGGGCGACTCGCTCGGCATGGTGCTGCAGGGTCACCCGACCACCCTTCCGGTCACCATCGCGGACATGTGCTACCACACAACCAGCGTCAGCCGGGCGGTCTCGCGGCCGCTGGTCATCGCCGACATGCCGTTCATGTCCTACGGCTCGCAGGCCGACGCGCTGGAAAACGCATCGCGGCTGATGCGCGCGGGCGCACACATGGTGAAGATGGAAGGTGGTGCCTGGCTGGCCGGGAGCGTGCGCGCACTCACCGAGCGCGGCGTACCCGTATGCGGACACCTGGGACTCACGCCGCAGTCGGTGAACAGTTTTGGCGGCTGGATCGTGCAGGGCCGTGATCCGGCGGATGCACAGCGGATCCTGGCAGACGCCGCAGAACTCCAGGACGCCGGCGCCGCACTGCTCGTACTCGAGTGCGTACCCCGCACACTTGCCGCCCAAGTCAGCGCTCGGGTCGACATGCCGGTGATAGGCATCGGTGCCGGTGCGGCAACCGACGCGCAGGTCCTCGTGATGCATGACCTGCTCGGGATCAACGCACGCCCACCGCGCTTCGTACGCAATTTCCTGGCCGACGGCGGCAGCATCCACGGCGCTCTGGAAGCCTACGCCCGGGCCGTCCGCGACGGCAGTTTTCCGGCACCGGAACACGGTTTCGACTGACCGTCGCCCGCGCACTCCCAAGACTTCTTCAAGCATGGAAATCTGCAGGCGCTTCAGCGATATCCGCGGAACGGTGAGCCGGTGGCGCGCGGCTGGCGAACGCGTTGTCTTCGTGCCAACGCTTGGCAATCTCCATCAGGGTCATCTGGAGTTGGTGCAACTCGCGGCGCTCCACGGTCAGCGCACCGTGGTCAGCATCTTTGTAAACCCCCTGCAGTTCGGCAAAAACGAGGACTACGCGCTCTATCCGCGCACCCTCGACACCGACATCGGGAAGCTCGAGAGCGTGGACTGCAACGCCCTGTTCTGCCCCACGGACCTCGAGATCTACCCTAACGGCGTCGAGGAGCAGACCACGGTTGCGGTTCCCACGATGACCAATATTCTCTGCGGTGCCACGCGCCCCGGACACTTCACCGGTGTCACGACGATCGTGGCAAAACTCTTCACCATCGTGCAACCAGACGCGGCCGTGTTCGGCATCAAGGACTTCCAGCAGCTGGCGATCGTCAAGCGCATGGTCCAGGACCTGTGTATGCCGATCGACATCATCGAGGCGCCCGTGACGCGCGCCGATGATGGCGTGGCGCTCAGCTCGCGTAACGGCTACCTGAACGCACAGGAGCGCGCTATCGCACCGGCGCTCTACCGTGTCCTCTGCGCGGCCCGCGACCGGATCCTGTCCGGAGATCACCGTTATCCGCTGGTGGAGGCCGAAGCCCGGGTGGAGCTATTGCACGCAGGCTTCCTGCCGGATTATTTCTCGGTGCGTTGCGCTCGTACGCTTGAAGCTGCGGCGGGCGAGCAGGAGCTCGCCATACTGGCTGCAGCCTGGCTGGGGCGGACTCGGCTCATCGACAACGTCACCCTCTCCCTGCCCACGTCCTGAGGACCCATCAATGCTGCAAATCAGCGAGCACCCAGTCCCGGACGTCTGGCAGCGCCGCGCGCACATCGACGACGAGACCTACCGTCACCTCTATGCCGAATCCGTCACGGCGCCCGAAGATTTCTGGGCCCGAATGGCACGCGAGTTCTTGCTGTTCGAGCGGGAGTGGGACACGTTGCATGAGAGCGATCTTGCCCAGGGTGAGGCCCGCTGGTTCGCGGGCGCACGCCTGAACGTTTCGGTTAACTGCATCGACCGGCACCTCCCGGCACGCGCAGAGCAAGTGGCGATCATCTGGGAGGGGGATGACCCCACGCAGGACGCGAAAATCACCTACCGCGAACTCTACGGACATGTCTGCCGGCTGGCCAATGTACTGAAGTCTCGCGGCATAAGGCGTGGCGACCGGGTGTGCATTTACATGCCGATGATCCCCGAGGCCACGTACGCAATGCTCGCGTGCGCGCGCATCGGCGCGATCCACTCGGTGGTCTTCGGTGGCTTTTCCCCCGAGTCACTCAAAGATCGTATCCAGGACAGCGACTGTGCGGCGCTGATCACCGCCGATGAAGGCCTGCGCGGGGGTAAGCGGATCCCGCTGAAGTCCAATGCTGACGCCGCTCTCGCGGCATGCCCGAGCGTGCACACCTGCTTGGTTGTAAGGCGTACCGGCGGGGAAATCAGCTGGCAGCAGGGCCGTGACATCTGGTACCACGAGGAAACGGCCGCGGTACCTGCAGAGTGCGAGCCCGAGTCAATGGACGCGGAAGATCCGCTGTTCATCCTCTACACCTCCGGCTCTACCGGCAAACCAAAGGGCGTGTTGCACACTACGGCGGGTTATCTGCTGCAGGCTGCCATGACCCACAAGTATGTTTTCGACTACCACGACGGCGAGATCTATTGGTGTACGGCCGACGTGGGCTGGGTGACAGGACATTCCTACATCGTTTATGGACCGCTCGCGAACGGGGCCACCACCCTGGTGTTCGAGGGCATCCCGACCTGGCCTTCGGCCTCGCGCTGCTGGGAGATCATCGACAAGCATCAGGTCAACATCTTCTACACCGCCCCTACGGCCATCCGTGCGTTGATGCAGCAAGGCGACGAGTTCGTGACGCGGACCTCGCGCAAGTCACTGCAACTGCTGGGCTCGGTGGGCGAGCCGATCAACCCAGAGCCCTGGGAGTGGTATTACCAGATCGTCGGCGAGAGTCGCTGCCCGATTGTCGATACCTGGTGGCAGACCGAGACGGGCGCAATCATGATCGCTCCGCTGCCTGGGGCAACGCGCCTCAAGCCGGGTTCCGCGGCACGCCCCTTCTTTGGTGTGGTGCCCGCTCTGGTCGATGCCGAGGGCAATATCATCGAGGGCGAGGGCAGCGGCAATCTGGTGATCACCCGGTCGTGGCCGAGCCAGATCCGCACGATTTACGGCGACCACAAGCGGCTGATCGAAACGTACTTCAGTACTTATCCGGGCTATTACTTCACCGGGGATGGCGCCAGGCGCGATGCCGACGGCTATTTCTGGATTACCGGGCGCGTCGATGACGTGATCAACGTCTCCGGACACCGGCTCGGCACCGCCGAGATCGAGAACGCGCTGTTGCTCCACGAAAAGGTAGCGGAGGCTGCCGTCGTCGGCTGTCCTCACGACATCAAGGGTACGGGTATTTACGCCTACGTCACCCTGATGCACGACGTCGAAGCTGACGAGACACTGCGCAAAGAGTTGCTCGACCTGATAACGCGCGAGATCGGCGCCATCGCAAGGCCAGACACCATCCAGTGGGCACCTGGCCTGCCGAAAACCCGCTCCGGCAAGATAATGCGCCGGATTCTGCGCAAGGTGGCTGCCAACGAACTCGACAGCCTGGGCGACACGAGCACGCTGGCCGACCCCGGCGTGGTGGATTCGCTGATCAAGGGGCGCACAGCCTCCTGAGATTCCCCCACGGCGGGGCGAAGCATGTTTGTTGTCTCGACGCACCAGGCGTCCGGGTGAGCGGGCCCTCAGGCGAAGCAACGAGCTCGCCCACTGGAATCACCAATAGGCGCCCATGAAAAAGGGGGCTTTCGCCCCCCCTTCCGGGTAACGGGAAAGTTTCCCGGAATCAACTCGCCTCGGCAGCTGCGGCAGCAGCATCGTCTTCGGCTACTTCCTTGATGCTCAGCTTGATGCGACCGCGGGGATCGACATCCAGCACCTTCACGCGGACCTGCTGGCCCTCGCTCAGCACATCGGTGACGTTCTCGATACGCTGGTTGGCGATCTGCGAGATATGCACCAGGCCGTCCTTGCCGGGCAGGATGGTGACGAACGCGCCGAAGTCGACGATGCGGGCGACGGTGCCCATGTAGATCTCGCCCACTTTTGCCTCGGCGGTGATGGTCTCCACCCTCGCCAGCGCCGCATCGCGGGAAGCGGCGTTGCTGCCATAGATGCGCACGGTGCCGTCATCGTCGATGTCGATCGAGGCGCCAGTCTCCTCGGTGATCGAGCGGATCACACTGCCACCCTTGCCGATGACATCGCGGATCTTGTCAGGATCGATACGGATCGTGACGATCTGCGGTGCGTGATCCGAGATGCTGGTGCGCGGCTCGGTGATCGCACGGCTCATCTCGGCCAGGATGTGAAGACGCGCCACGCGGGCCTGCTCGAGGGCCGCTTCCATGATTTCCTCGGTGATACCGTTGATCTTGATGTCCATCTGCAGGGCGGTAACGCCCTCGGCGGAACCGGCCACCTTGAAGTCCATGTCGCCGAGGTGATCCTCGTCGCCCAGGATGTCGGTGATGACGGCAAACTTGTTGCCTTCCTTGACCAATCCCATCGCGATCCCGGCAACCGGGGCGCGCAACGGCACACCGGCGTCCATCATCGCGAGGCTCGCACCACATAGGCTGGCCATGGAACTGGAGCCGTTCGACTCGGTGACCTCGGAGACCACACGGATCGTGTAGGGGAAATCATCAGGCGAGGGCAGCACGGCTGCGATACCGCGGCGAGCAAGCCTGCCGTGGCCGATTTCACGGCGACCAGGGGCGCCCATGCGGCCGCATTCACCCACCGAATAGGGGGGGAAGTTGTAGTGCAGCATGAAGGAGTCACGGAACTCGCCCTGCAGCGCGTCCACGATCTGCGCGTCGCGGGTGGTTCCAAGGGTGGTGACCACCAGGGCCTGCGTCTCGCCGCGGGTGAAGAGCGCCGAGCCGTGAACGCGCGGCAATATGCCGACCTCGGAGACGATGGGGCGCACCGTCTTAAGGTCACGCCCGTCGATCCGGGGCTTGCCGTTCACGATGCGCTCGCGAACGATTTTCTTCTCGAGCTTGCCGAAAGATTTCGAGACGCTCTCGGCACTGGGGCCGCCCTCAACCGCCAGAGCGGCAATCGCCGCGTTGCGCAGTTCGCCCACACGGGCGTAGCGGGACTGCTTCTCGGTGATGCGATAGGCCTCACCGATTTCGTGCGAAAAATGCTCGCGGAGTTTTTCGACCAGCTCCGCATCCTCGGCCGGCGCTGCGATTTCCCAGCGCGGCTTGCCGCACTCGGCGGCGAGTTCCTTGATGGCCTTTACCGCGCCCTGCATTTGCTGGTGAGCGAACAGCACGGCACCCAGCATCTGGTCTTCGCTAAGCTCCTGCGCCTCGGACTCGACCATCAAGACGGCGTCATCGGTGCCCGCCACGACCATGTCGAGGAGGGAATCCTTCAACTGGGCGTAGTCGGGGTTCAGCATGTAGCCCGTCTCGGCCGAAAAGCCGACGCGAGCGCCTGCAATCGGACCGTCGAAGGGGATACCCGAGATCGAGAGGGCCGCCGAGGTGCCGAGCATCGCCGCGATATCCGGATCGCTCAGACGGTCGGTCGAGAGCACGGTGCAGAGCACCTGGACTTCGTTGCGGAAGCCGCTGGGAAACAGCGGACGGATCGGACGGTCGATCAGGCGGGAGGTGAGGGTCTCCTTCTCGGAGAGGCGCCCCTCGCGCTTGAAGAAGCCGCCGGGGATCTTGCCCGCGGCAAAGGTCTTCTCGATGTAGTGAACGGAGAGCGGGAAGAAATCCTGCCCTGCCTTTGCGCTCTTCGCGCCGACCACGGTGCAAAGCACCGTGATGTTGCCGATGGTGACGACCACCGCGCCCGACGCCTGGCGGGCAATGCGCCCGGTCTCCAGCGTCACGGTCTGTTCGCCGTATTTGAATGTCTTCCTAACTGAATTCACGTGAATATCCTCTATGGGGCCGCTGGATGCGCAGGCGGGGGTATCGCCCCACCGGTTTCATCTGCTGCGCGCATGGCGGCCCGTGTTGTGTGTGTAGTGCGGTGCCTTCAGCGACGCAGACCCAGCCGGCCGATCAGGGCGGCATAGCGGGCGGTATCCTTGCGCTTCAGGTAATCGAGCAGATTGCGACGCTGGTTGACCATGCGGATCAGTCCGCGACGCGAGTGGTGATCCTTCTTGTGGGAACCGAAGTGTCCCTGGAGTTTGTCGATGTTTGCCGAGAGCAGCGCCACCTGTACTTCCGGGGAACCGGTATCTTTCTCCCCCGTCTGGTAGTCCTTGACGATCTTCGCTTTCTCTTCAACTGTCAGTGCCATTGCCTTTTCCTCTTCAGGTTGAATATGCCGGACGGATCACTCCGCCCCTTGACCGGATCCAGGCCGCGCATATCTGCAGCCGGATCGTGCTTGCCTCCGGGAAGGCCCATCCCTCCCGGCAGGCTTGATCACCGCGCAGACTGCGCGGCCATCATCCTTCGGGGCGCAATGCGACGATCATCAGTGACCTCGCCTATGCCCCTGAATACTCCGCCTTCGTCGACCACACGGACCATTCCCCGCTCCGGTGGCACCTGCGCCACCATCACCGCCTGCCCCTGGCAGAGGTAAAAGAGGCTTGATTCCGCCACTGGCACCGCCGGCAGGTGCTGCACGGCGCACTCCACGGGCAGCATCAAGGCGTCCAGAGCATCGAAATCGCCCTCATCGCGCAGTTCCTGCAGCCTGGCAAGAGGCACCGCGTGAGCCTCGGTGAACTGCGCGGACGCCGTTCGCCGAAGCTGTGCAACGTGAGCGCCGCAACCCAGCGCCGCGCCGATGTCCTCGGCCAACGTGCGCACATACGTGCCCTTGCTGGCCCTCACGCGGAGCCAGAGCAAGGCACGCTCTCCGGGCTCGAAGCCCATCAATTCCAGCGAGTGGATGCTGACCTCACGGGCCGCGCGCTCCACTTCCTCCCCGCGACGTGCGAGCTCGTACAGCGGCACTCCGCCCCGCTTCAGCGCCGAATACATCGGCGGCACCTGGCGGATCAACCCGCGAAAACGCGGCAGCACGTCTTCTAGCGCCGTCAGATCCACATCCGCTGCGCTCGCCACGGCGATTTCCTGCCCGTCAGCGTCGGCGGTGTCGGTGCGCACACCGAGTACCACCGTTGTCAGATACTCCTTGTCGGCCCCCAGCAGGTACTGCGACAGCTTGGTAGCCTCGCCAAAACACAGTGGCAGCACGCCCGTGGCGAGAGGGTCCAGACTACCCGTATGCCCGGCCTTGGCAGCGAAGAGAATACCCTTGGCCCGCTGCAGTGCGCCGTTCGACGTAAGACCCGCAGGCTTGTCGATCACCAGCACACCATCGATTCGACGGCCACGCCGCTGCTTGGCCAATCAGCTCTCCCCGCCCGTCTCGTCGTGGAGCGTGTCGTCTGCGGCCACGGCCCGATCGATCAAATCAGACAGCAGCCTGCCCCGCATCACGGAGGCGTCATACACGAAGTGCAACCGGGGAACGGAGCGCATACGCGCATCGCGTGCCACCTCGGTACGAAGATAGCCCGCGGCACCGCTCAGCACCTCCAGCGGTTCGCGCGCCGCAGCCTCGCTGTCTGCCTCCATGAACGTCACGAAGACTTTCGCGTGGGCAAGGTCGCGGCTCACCTCGACCTCGTTCACACTCACCATGCCGATACGCGGATCGCGCATGCTGGTCTGCAGCAGCCGCGCCAACTCCTGGCGCAGATAATCTGCAACCCGCTGCTTGCGCCCGAACTCACGCGCCATCGGACAGTCTCCGCAACCAGTGACGCATCAGAGCGTCCTGGCCACCTCGCGCACGCTGTAGACCTCGATCTTGTCACCAACGCGCACGTCGTTGTAGTTGCGCACACCGATACCGCACTCGAAGCCGGCGCGCACTTCGGCGACGTCGTCCTTGAAGCGGCGCAGCGATTCCAGTTCGCCCTCGAAGATGACCACGTTCTCGCGCAGCACGCGAATCGGCTTGTTCCGGTACAACGTGCCTTCGATCACCATGCAGCCGGCAACGGTGCCGAACTTGGGCGAGCGGAAGGTGTCCCGCACCTCTGCGACACCGAGAATCTCCTCGCGACGCTCCGGCTGAAGCATGCCGCTCAGGGCCTTCTTCACATCATCGATCAGGTCGTAAATGACGCTGTAGTAGCGCAGATCAACACCCTCACGCTCCACGGCACGGCGCGCAGCACCATCGGCGCGGACGTTGAAGCCGAAGACCACGGCGCTCGTGGTGAGCGCAAGATTGACGTCGGTCTCGGTGATGCCACCGACGGAGCCAGCTACGATATTGACGCTCACCTCATCGTTACCCAAGTCGAGCAGTGCGCTCTGAATCGCTTCGAGCGAGCCCCGCACGTCGGTCTTGACCATGACGTTGAGGATGCGCCTTGCCTTGCCGATGTCCGCGAACATGGTTTCCAGGCTGGCGGATTTCTGGTGGGCAAGACGCGACTGGCGGCGCTTGATCTCGCGGGAGCCAGCAACTTCGCGCGCTTGGCGCTCGCTCTCGACCACCACGAAGGGATCCCCCGCGTCAGGCGTGCCGTCAAGGCCGAGGATCTCGAGCGGTATGGATGGACCAGCTTCCTCGAGTGGCTTCCCGGCCTCATCGAGCATGGCGCGGACACGGCCATAGTGGGTGCCGGCAAGCACGATCTGGCCCGGCTTCAGCACACCGCGCTGCACCAGCAGGGAGGCGACCGGACCACGACCCTTGTCGAGGCGCGCCTCGATCACGATACCCTGAGCGGTCACATCGCGCGGGGCCTTCAATTCCAGTACTTCAGCCTGCAGCAGGATCGAGTCGAGCAGCTGGTCGATGCCTTGGCCCGTGTGGGCGGAGACCTCGGCGAACTGCGTGTCACCGCCCCACTTCTCAGAAATAACGCCGTGCTGCGACAGTTCACTGCGGACCCGCTCGGGATCGGCGCTCGACTTGTCCATCTTGTTGACCGCCACGACCAGCGGCACCTTCGCGGCGCGGGCATGCTGAATGGCCTCAATGGTCTGCGGCATGACGCCGTCATCCGCGGCCACAACCAGGATCACGATGTCCGTGCTCTTGGCGCCGCGCGCTCGCATAGCGGTGAACGCCGCGTGACCAGGGGTGTCGAGGAAAGTCACCATCCCGTGGCCGGTCTGAACGTGATAGGCGCCGATGTGCTGGGTGATGCCCCCGGCCTCGCCGCTGGCGACGCGCGTCTCGCGGATGTAGTCGAGCAGCGAGGTCTTGCCGTGGTCGACGTGACCCATGACCGTAACGACCGGCGCTCGGCGAACCGGCGTACCTTCGGTATCTGACACGCGGACGAGGTCGTCTTCCAGCGCATCGTCCCGGAGGAGACGGACTCGGTGGCCCATCTCCTCGGCGACCAGCGTGGCGGTTTCCTGATCGAGCGGCTGGTTGATGGTGGCCATCACGCCGAGCTTCATCAGCTCCTTGATGACGGCGGTCGACTTGACCGACATCTTCTGCGCGAGCTCAGCGACCGTGATCGATTCCGGCAATGCGACTTCGTACACGATCTTGTCCGTGGGCAGTTCGAATCCGTGCTTCAGATGCTCCTCGTGCGCAGGCTTCAGATCGCGGTTGCGTCGTTCACGACGTAACGCGGCAGCTTCTGCCTCCTCGAGATCCGCCTCGGAGAGCGGGATTGCCGTGGGGCGGAGCAGCGCGTCGCGCTCACGCTCCCAGGCCGTCTTCACGCCCTTCTTGCGGGGCTTGTCGTCGTCCGGGGCATCGTCACGACGTTTTCCCTTGGCCGGCCGCACGTCTTTCGCACCCTTGGGCGCGCCAGGGCCGCCTGCGGGTCTCGCCGGCGTCGCAGCAGCTTCCTCTTGACGGGCACGCGGCGGCGGCTCGGAGCGCTTGCGCGCCTCTTCCTCTTCCTTTTGTTTCTTGGCTTTGGCGAGCGCCTCACGGCGCGTGCGCTCCTCGATTTCCTTCTCCTTGCGGCGCGTGGCGGCAGCCTGGCGCAGCAGTTCCGGATCGATGAAACGCTTGTCGTCGCGGCGCGGCACCTCTGACACCGGCACAGCAACAGGCACGGCCTCGGGAGCAACAGGGGCAGCTACCGGGAGTTCTGCGGCGGGCAGTGCCGACTCGGCGGCGGGGGGCTGCTGCGGCTCGGGTTGCAGATCGGCGGTCGTACCCGTCTGCACGTCAATGTCGACAAACTGCTCTTCGCCTGCCTCGAACTGGTCGGCGTCGTCACCTGCGCCCTCGAACTCCTGCACGGTCTCGACACCGTCTTCGAGTTTGACGTAGGTGCGCTTCTTGCGGATCTCGACGTTGACGGTGCGCTTACCGGCAGAACCGGTCTTCAGCTTGGTGATCGTGCGCCGCTTCAGTGTGATGCGCCTGGCCGCGTCCGCGTCAGTCTCCTCACCGTGGCTGCTACGCAGGTGCCCGAGGAGCGTCTGCTTGTCCTCGTCGGAAACTACCTGGTCGGCATTCAAGTGGGTGAGGCCGGCCTCTTTCATCTGCGCGAGCAAGTGCTCGACGGAGACGCTGACCGACTTCGCGAGTTCCGCAACGGTGACTTCAGCCATCAACTAGTCTCCTGACCCGAACCCGGCAGGGCGCGCGCTTAGCGCGCGTCCCCAGCCTGCTCCAATGCTTCGAACCACGGAGCCCGAGCCGTCATGATCAGGGCGGCAGCACGCTGCTCGTCGAGATCCTCGATGCCGAGTAGATCCTGGACCCCCTGCTCGGCGAGATCTTCCATCGTGACGATACCGCGGCTGGCAAGGCGGAAGGCGAGCGCCTTGTCCATACCTTCCATGCCGAGGAGATCCGCCGCCGGCTCCGACGACCCGACACGCTCCTCGGAAGCGATGGCCTGCGTGAGCAACGCATCCTTGGCACGGGCGCGAAGCTCCTCGGCGGTGTCCTTGTCGAAGCCCTCGATGGCCATCATCTCCTCCAGGGGGACGTAGGCGATTTCCTCAAGAGTCGTGAAGCCTTCCTCCACGAGCACGAATGCCACGTCCTCATCGACCTCCAACGCCTCCATGAAACGGGCGATGGTGGCGCCGGACTCCTGCTCCTGCTTGGCCTGCTGGTCCTCGAGACTCATCACATTGATGTTCCACCCGGTGAGCTGGCTGGCCAGACGAACGTTCTGGCCGCCACGGCCGATCGCCTGGGCGAGATTGTCTTCGGCTACCGCCACTTCCATGGTGTTGGTGTCCTCGTCGACGACGATCGACTCGACATCTGCCGGCGCCATGGCGTTGATGACCAACTGTGCGGGGTTGTCGTCCCACAGGATGATATCGACGCGCTCACCGTCCAACTCGTTGGACACGGCTTGCACACGGGACCCACGAATGCCCACACAGGCACCTACCGGATCGATGCGTCCGTCGTTTGTTTTCACGGCGATCTTGGCCCGCAGGCCAGGATCCCGGGCAGCGCCGCGGATGTCGATCACCTGTTCGGCGATCTCCGGCACCTCGATCTTGAAAAGTT
This sequence comes from Klebsiella pneumoniae, assembly GCA_945862145.1. Classification (GTDB taxonomy): domain Bacteria; phylum Pseudomonadota; class Gammaproteobacteria; order Pseudomonadales; family UBA5518; genus UBA5518. Next base: position 126,100 of record CAMAXE010000006.1, on the reverse strand, counting down.
CGATCAGCATCTCGGAACAGGTACGGCTCATGATGAGCTGCGGACCGCGAGCTTCAGGCTGGATTTCCATAAGGACGGCGCGGACGCGGTCGCCGACCCGGAACGTTTCGCGCCCAACCAGCTGGTCACGGGAGAGAAGACCCTCGGCGTTGTTGCCGAGATCAACGATGACCGCATCCCGGGTAACTTTCTTCACGCTGCCGCCAAGCAGCTCGCCCAGACGATCGCGGTATTGGTCGATGATCTGCGCGCGCTCGGCCTCGCGGACCTTTTGGACGATTACCTGCTTGGCAGTCTGTGCCGCGATGCGGCCGAAACCCACGTTATCAATCTGTTCCTCGAACACATCGCCTGGCTGCAGGGCGGTATTCTTCTCGTGCGCCTCCTGCAGCGTGAACTCGGTACCAAGTGCGGCAGGCTCATCGTTACTGCGCACCAGCCAGTGGCGGAACGTCGTGTAATCGCCGCTGTTGCGGTCGATTACCACGGTAATTTCCGAGTCCTCGTCGTAGCGCTTCTTGGTCGCCGTGGCGAGCGCCTGCTCGATGGCCTCGAAAATGATCTCGCGCGAGACGCCCTTCTCGTTGGAGACGGCCTCGGCAACCAGCAGGATTTCCTTGTTCATCCTTATGCTCCGCAACGCTCGCGAGCCCGGAAGGGCTCAGTCATCCTCAATCACCAGACTGGCCTTGCGGATCGCTCCCCAAGGAACCTTTGACCGCGCTCCGGCGGCAACCTCAAGCTCCACACCATCCTCGTCGGCGCCGATGATGCGCCCATCCAGGTTGCGCTGCGCATTGATCATACGCGCGAGCCTGATCTTTACCCGGGAGCCCTTGTAGAGCTCGTACTGGGAGGCGCGAAACAGTGGCCTGTCCCACCCCGGCGAGGACACCTCGAGTGTGAAAGCACCCTGGATCGGGTCGGACACATCGAGCACCGCACTCGCTTGGCGGCTCACCAGCGCGCAATCATCCACTGTGATGCCCTGTGGCGCATCAATGTAGAGGCGGAGCAAGGAATGGCGTGGGCGCGCATTCAACTCCAAGCCCCACAGCTCATAGCCGAGCGCCGCTATCGCGGGCTCAAGCAGCAGTTGCAGATCCTCTACTCGGGCGCTCACGCCGTGCACCAACCCCAAAAAAAAATGGGCTCATGGCCCACTTCCCATTGCATCGGTACTGCCCGGGCACCCAGCTTGGGCTGCCCTGGTATCCACCTGACAACAAAAAGCCCCGCGAGGGGGCTTTCTTTTATCCGTGCCCCGAGCCCTTAAGCCCGGAACCGGATCTCGAAAATGGTAGCGGGGGCCGGATTTGAACCAACGACCTTCGGGTTATGAGCCCGACGAGCTACCAGACTGCTCCACCCCGCATCAACAACCGGAGAACCGGCACCCCCCAAAAGGGAGCGCAAGTATAAGAAGGCGTTTCTTCCCGGGTCAAGCACTAAAAGCGCTGATCATCGGGACTGTCCGGGAACAGGCAGTCGCAGGACCGACTGCCATCGAAAACATGCGAATCAGATGGTGCCCAAGGCCGGATTTGAACCGGCACAGCTTACGCCACTACCCCCTCAAGATAGCGTGTCTACCAATTCCACCACTTGGGCATGTACCTGAAAACTTACCGCTCACTCGCCTGGCGACCCGGGCTTCTGCTGGACTGCTGGCTCCGCGCCCCCAACGACGGCGGGCGTCTGCTCGGGAACCTCTGCCTGACTCGCCGTCGGAATATCCGAGGCCGGAGCGGCCGGCACGGCCACCTGCGCCTTCTCTGACACAGGAATATCGCCGAGAGCGACCGGCGCATTATCCTTGGACTGCAGCTCGGCTGACAGCGGTATTCCTCCCTCTCTTGCCGCCTCAGCCTTATGTTTTGCCATCACTGCCAGCCCGACACTGAACAGAAAGAACAGCGTTGCGAGGATGGCGGTGCTGCGGGTGAGCACGTTGCCCGCACCGACAGACCCAAAAACAGTCTGCGAGGCGCCAGCACCGAAGGAGGCGCCGGCGTCGGCGCCCTTGCCTTGTTGCAGCAGGATGAGACCAACCATGGCCGCGGCAAGCAGCACATAGATAACGAGGATCACTTGTTCCATGACATTCCTTCAGCGGCACGACAAATCGCCGCAAATTCTCCGGCATCAAGAGATGCGCTGCCAATCAGCCCACCGTCGATATCCGGCATCCCAAACAATTCTGCGGCATTAGCCGCCTTCACACTTCCACCGTACAGCAGTCGCATCCGGGCTCCCAGACCCTGAGCATGGCTCTCTGCCTGCGCCCGTAGCCTATGGTGCATCTCCTGGGCCTGCTCCGGCGAAGCCGTCACACCCGTTCCAATTGCCCACACCGGCTCGTAAGCCAAGGTGAGAGACTCCGCGAAGCCAGGACCTAACCGCGCCAACAGTGCCGCGAATTGCCCCGCCACGACGCGGAGAGCCTGGCCGCTCTCGCGCTGCCGGCCCGTCTCACCGACACACACAATCGGTCGCAGTCCCGCCCGCAGCGCGGCCAGGGCTTTGTCGGCCACCAGCGCATCGTGCTCCTCGTGTCCTGCGCGCCGCTCGGAATGACCCACGATCACCCAGGTACAGCCCACATCGCGCAGCATCGGGCCAGAAACATCGCCCGTGCAGGCACCGCTTTCAGCCGTATGCAGGTCCTGCGCTCCCAACGCGATCGACGAACCCTGCAACAGGTCGGAGGCAAGGGGCAGAAAGGGAAACGGTGGACAGACCACGATCTCCGCTTCGAGTCCGCGCAAAGCCCCTACCAGAGCCGGCACCAGCTCGCGGACCATGCCCTGCGAACCATGCATCTTCCAGTTGCCGGCTACCAGCGCTTGCCGCACAGCTTACCCCCCTGAAAGCGGGCGAGATGGTAACCAAGACACACCAGCCGCACAAGGAAGCCGAAGATCTCCATGGCGACCATCAGGCAAGCTCCGAACGCACCAGATGTGCGAGCTCGGTCGCGTGGCGCTCCACGGCCTCGCCGTCTTCGCCCTCGACCATCACGCGGATCAGCGGCTCCGTGCCCGAGGCGCGCAACAACACCCGGCCCCGCCCGGCGAGCGCAGTCTCGACTGCAACCACGGCGCTGGCGACCCGTGCGTTGGCCAGGGGGTCGGCGCGCACCGCCACGGCGACGTTGATCATTACCTGCGGGAACTTGGTCACGCCAGCGCGCAGTTCCCGGAGGCTGCGCCCACCCGCTTGCATCGCGGCGAGCACCCGAAGTGCCGAGACAATGCCATCGCCCGTGGTGCTCACATCTAGACAGATGATGTGGCCGGAGGACTCACCGCCCAGCCGCCAGCCCTTCTCGGCCAGCATCTCGAGCACATAACGGTCGCCGACCTTGGCACGCGCGAAAGGCACGCCAAGCCCGCGCAAGGCGAGCTCTACCCCGAGGTTGCTCATCAGGGTGCCGACCACCCCGGTGCAGCCACCATCATGCCGGTGGCGGTCGGCCGCGATGATGTACAGGAGTTCGTCGCCATCGACAGTGGCGCCGGTGTCATCCACGCAGATCAAACGGTCACCATCGCCATCGAGTGCGATACCCATATCCGCGCCGTGAGCGCGCACTGCCTCTATCAGGGCCGCGGGCGAGGTGGAGCCGACGCCGCGATTGATGTTGAAGCCGTCCGGCTCCACCCCGAGCTCGATCACCGTGGCGCCCAGTTCCGCAAATACGGCAGGAGCCACCTGATAGGTGGCGCCGTGGGCGCAATCGACCACGATTTTCAGCCCTTCCAGGTTCATCTCGGAGGGGAAGGTGCTTTTGCAGTACTCGATGTAGCGTCCGCCGGCATCGGCCATCCGGGTCACCTTGCCAAGACCGCTGGAGTCGCGCGTGTGCATCGGGCCGGCGAGCTCGGCCTCGATCTGCTGCTCGATCTCGTCGGGAAGCTTGGCGCCGCGGGCGGAAAAAAACTTGATGCCGTTGTCTTCGTAGGGGTTGTGTGAGGCGCTGATGACGATGCCGGCCACCGCGTGGAAGGTGCGGGTCAGGTAGGCGACCGCCGGTGTGGGCATGGGGCCCAGCAAAGACACGTCGAGGCCAGCGGCGACCAGTCCTGCTTCCAGTGCGGACTCGAACATATAGCCCGAAATGCGGGTGTCCTTGCCGATGATCACCAGGTTGCGCGAGCGGCTGTCACGCACCTGGCGCCCCAGCACGCGGCCTGCTGCCCAACCCAGCTTCAGCACGAAATCGGGGGTGATGGGCGCAACACCTACCTTGCCGCGGATGCCGTCAGTGCCGAAATAACGCCTGCTCATCGTTGCTTCACTCCCCGCGCAAGGCAGTCACCATCGCGAGTGCATCCCGCGTGGCAAGGACATCGTGGGTACGTATCAGCGCGACCCCGGCGTTTGCGGCAAGTGTAGCCAGCGCCAGCCCACCCGCCAGACGCCGGCGGGTATCGCGCTGCAGGATACGGGCGATCATGGCCTTGCGCGACACACCCACCAGAACGGGGAATCCGGACCCGACCAGCCCACCAAGGCCTCGGAACAGGTGGATATTGTGCGCCAGCGTCTTGCCGAAGCCGAAGCCCGGATCGAGCAGGAGTCGCTCGCGCGCAACGCCAGCGGCCTCGCAGGCGGCGGCCCGATCACGCAGAAATGCGCCCACCTCGGCGCACACATCGTTATAGGCGGGTGCCTCCTGCATGGTGCCCGGCTCGCCCCGCATGTGCATGAGGCACACGGCGAGCCCGGTGGACACAGCAGCCGCCATGGCCCCTGGCCTGCCCAGGGCGCGCACATCGTTGATCAGGCCGGCACCGGCGGCGGCGGCCTCTCGCATGAGCGCAGGGGAGCTGGTGTCAATCGAGGTGATGATATCGAGTCTGGCGGCGATGGCCTGAAGTGCGGGGAGCACCCGATCGATTTCTTCCTGCTCGCCGACGGGACTCGCTCCGGGCCGCGTCGACTCGCCGCCCAAATCGAGGATGTCGGCGCCGTGAGCGACCATCTTCTCCGCGCGCCGCAGCAGCCGGTCAGCGTCGGGGCGCCCGTCGCGCCAGAGACTGCCGCCATCGGAGAAGGAGTCTGGCGTGAGGTTGATCACACCCATCACGCGTGGGCGCGACAGGTCGAGGCTGCGCGCCCCGCAGCGAAGCATCACCTGGCTCAGTGCTCGCCGGCGGGATCACCGATTGCAGCGCTGGGAGCCGCGTCTGTCCGACCATCCGCCGGACCCGCCGACGATCCCGTCTTGCTACCGGAACTTCCCGGTTCAGCCGGGGGGCGCGGTTCTCGGCCAGACATGATGTCGTCGATCTGGACGGAATCCAGCGTCTCGAACTGCACCAGTGCCTTGGCCATGGCGTGGAGCTTGTCGGTATTGTCGATCAGGATCTGGCGTGCGGTGGCATAGGCCTCGTCGATGATGCGGCGCACTTCCTCGTCGATCTTTTTGGCCGTCTCATCGGAGGTGTGCTTGCCACCCATCGCGGCGCTGCGGCCGAGGAACACTTCCTCCTGCCCCTCGTCGTAGTTGAGCGGACCCATGCGCTCCGAAAGACCCCACTTGGTCACCATCTTACGGGCGATGTCGGTGGCCCGCTGGATGTCATTGGTCGCACCGGTCGTGATGCCATCGGGACCGAGGATCAGTTCCTCGGCGATCCGGCCACCGAACAGGCTGCAGAGCGCGCTCATCAGGCCGCGCCGGCTGTGCGAATACCGGTCTTCCTCGGGAAGGAACATGGTGACGCCGAGCGCTCGCCCGCGCGGGATGATGCTTACCTTGTAGACCGGGTCGTGCTCGGGGACCGTGCGGCCCACAATGGTGTGGCCGGCCTCGTGGTAGGCGGTGTTCCGCTTTTCCTTTTCCGACATGACCATCGATTTGCGCTCGGCGCCCATCATGATCTTGTCCTTGGACAGATCGAACTCCTGCTGTGACACCACACGGCGGTTGGAGCGGGCGGCAAAGAGCGCCGCCTCGTTCACCAGATTGGCGAGGTCAGCACCGGAAAAACCGGGCGTACCGCGCGCGATGATGCCGGGATCAACGTCATCAGAGAGCGGCACGCGACGCATATGCACCTTGAGAATCTGCTCGCGGCCACGGATATCAGGCAGGCCCACCACCACCTGGCGGTCAAAGCGGCCCGGGCGCAGCAGTGCGGGGTCAAGTACATCCGGTCGGTTGGTGGCCGAGATCACGATGATGCCGTCGTTGGGCTCGAAGCCGTCCATCTCGACCAGCAACTGGTTCAGCGTCTGTTCCCGCTCGTCGTGACCGCCACCGAGACCTGCCCCGCGGTGCCGGCCCACGGCATCAATCTCGTCGATAAAAATGATGCAAGGGGCCTGTTTTTTCGCCTGATCAAACATGTCGCGAACACGCGACGCGCCCACACCCACGAACATCTCCACGAAATCAGAGCCCGAGATCGAGAAAAACGGCACCTTGGCCTCGCCGGCAATGGCCCTGGCGAGCAGGGTCTTGCCGGTGCCGGGTGGGCCCACCATCAGCACACCGCGCGGGATGCGACCGCCGAGCTTCTGGAACTTGGAGGGATCACGCAGGAACTCTACCAACTCGTGGACGTCGTCCTTGGCCTCCTCCACACCCGCGACATCGGCAAAGGTGGTCTTGATCTGGTCTTCCGAGAGCAGCCGCGCCTTGCTCTTGCCGAAGCTCATCGGTCCGCCGCGGCCGCCCGCGCCGCCCTGCATCTGGCGCATGAAAAACATGAAAACGGCGATGATGATGATGATCGGGAAGGACGCGACCAGAAGCTGCTGCCAGAGGCTGGGCTGCTCGGGTTGACGCCCTTCGACCACCACGCTGTTGTCCAGCAAGTCTGCCATCAGTCCTGCGTCGGGAATGCTGGGACGCACGGTCTCGAAGCGGCTACCGTCACCACGCTCGCCGACGATCAGCAGCCCGTCGATGATTACCCGGTTGACCCGGTCGCCCTTCACTTCCTGCAGAAATGCGGAGTAGTTCAGCTGCTCGCGCGCGGGCTGCACGTTGAAGTTCTGGAAGACCGACAGCAGCACTGCGGCGATGATCAGCCACAGCAGCAGGTTCTTGGCCATGTCGTTCACGACGGCGTCCTCGCAGGGTTTTGACCGCGACTAATGGCGGCTTGGCAATTGAATGTACTACGAAACCGGGGAACCGGACCAATCGGGGCCGGGGCCGCGGAACTGTCTGGCGAGGGCATAGACCTCACGGGAGCGCCCACGCGAAGCGTCAGGCTTGCGGGTGGCCACGCTCCCGAAGCTGGCGCGCAGCTCGCGGATGAAATCATCGAAGCCCTCGCCATGGAACACCTTGCAAAGAAAACTGCCACCCGGTTTCAGGGTGCTGCGGGCAAACTCGAGCGCGAGTTCCGCCAGCAACATCGCCCGGGGCTGATCCACGTCCCGGATACCGCTCATGTTGGGGGCCATATCGGACATTACAAGGTCGGCACGACGGTCACCGAGGGCCTCGAGAACCCGGGCAAGAACGGACTCCTCGTTGAAATCGCCCTCGATGAAGTCCACACCGGCCAAGGCGTCCATCTTAAGTATGTCCGAGGCCAGTACGCGCCCGGAATCTCCCACAAGCTCCGCTGCCACCTGGCTCCAGCCGCCCGGGGCAGCTCCGAGGTCCACCACGAGATCACCGCGGCGGATCAACCGGTCGGCGCGGGAAATTTCGAGCAGCTTGTAGCTCGCCCGTGAGCGGTAGCCGTCGGCGCGGGAACGCTGGACGTACTGGTCGGAGTGGTGCTCACGGAGCCAACGTCCGCTGCTCTTTGATCTGGGCATGGCCCCGGTCTTGCTCCTCGTTGCGTGGCAGGCCCGGGGCATGGGCTACACTGTCGTCCCTTGCCTCACCCGGGACTGCACATCATGCCGCTCGACGCCGATTTCAGGAAGCGACTGCGCGGCATCGGACACCGGCTGAACCCGGTGGTGACTGTAGCCGGCAAAGGGCTCAGCGAGGGCGTCTGCGCCGAGGCCGAGCGCGCATTGACGGACCACGAGCTGATCAAGGTCCGCTTCACCATAGACGATCGCGAGGAGCGGCGCGCCACCGTGCGGGAGTTCTGTGAGCGCATGGGCGCCGAATCCGTGCAGCAAATCGGCAAGATCGCACTGGTCTACCGCCCCAACCCTGCCGCCGATCCGCGGTTGAGCAAGCTGCGCGAGCCGGCGGGCTGAATCAGATGTGCAAGACGTCGACGATCTCGTAGTCGACCGGTCCGGCCGGCGTTCTCACGCTGACCACCTCGCCGATGTCCTTGCCCACCAGCGAGCGGGCTATCGGCGAGGTCACGGAGATGCGGTGCTCACGCACCGAGGCCTCATCCTCGCCAACAATCTGGTAGCGGGAGGTCTCGTCGGTCTCAAGGTTGACGATGGCCACGGTGGTGCCGAAAATCACCTTGCCCGTGGCAGGGATCGTTTTGACATCGATGATCTGCGCCACCGAGAGCTTGGCCTCGATGTCCTTGATACGCCCCTCGGCAAAGCTCTGCTGCTCGCGGGCGGCGTGATACTCGCCGTTCTCGCGCAGATCGCCATGCTCGCGCGCCTCGGCGATCGCCTTCGAGATCCGCGGACGGTCGATGCGCTTCAGCTGATCGAGTTCGTCCCGAAGCTTCTGCGCTCCGCCTACCGTCATTGGTACCCGCGTAACCATTTTCCCCTTCTCCATTGCCCGTGCGGAACTCCATCAGCGGCCTGAACCGCACCCAGCCGCCGGCTCAAGCCAGCATGCCGTGTATCTCCTGAAGGCATCTTACGCTCACATCCGGACCATGGCGCAATGCCTCACAGATGGCCTCGCCGCCGGCCAGCGTGGTCGTGTAGTGGACATCACGCTGCTGTGCGCTCGAGCGGATGGTCGAGGAGTCCGCGATGGCCTGACGCCCTTCCGTGGTATTCACAATCAGCTGGATGCGATCGTTCTTGATCATGTCGACCACGTGCGGCCGGCCCTCGAGCACCTTGTTCACCACCTCCACCGGAATGCCGCCGGCTTCGATGGCCGCAGCTGTGCCACGGGTGGCCACGATGCTGAACCCGAGCTCAACCAGGCTTCGCGCAACCTGAACGATCCCGGCCTTGTCGGCCTCGCGCACGCTCAAGAAGGCGACCCCGCCCCGCGGCAGCGTCTCGCCGGCGGCCACCTGCGCCTTGAGGAAGGCCTCGGCAAAGGTGGCGCCCACGCCCATCACCTCGCCAGTGGACTTCATCTCCGGACCGAGGATCGGGTCGATGCCGGGGAACTTGTTGAAGGGGAACACGGACTCCTTGACGTTAAAGAGCGCGGGCACGGCCTCCTCGGTGAAACCCTGCGCCTCGAGCGTGGTGCCGGCCATGCAGCGGGCCGCGATCTTGGCGAGCGAGCGGCCGATGCACTTTGATACGAAGGGCACCGTGCGGGAGGCTCGCGGGTTAACCTCGAGCACGTAGATCAGGCCGTCCTGCCAGGCGAGCTGCACGTTCATCAGGCCCACCACGCCGAGCTCCCGGGCCATCTGCACAACGATCGCCCGCATCTCGTCCTGCACATCGGCCGGCAGGCTGTAAGGCGGCAGTGAGCAGGCGGAATCACCCGAGTGGATACCCGCCTGCTCGATGTGCTGCATGATCGCGCCGATCACCACACACTCACCATCGCTCACGGCGTCGATGTCGATCTCGACGGCTGCTTTCAGGAAGTAATCGAGGAGAATCGGCGCGTCGTCGGCGACCTTCACCGCCTCGCGCATATAGGTGCGCAGTTCCTCCGGCCGGTAGACGATTTCCATGGCGCGACCACCAAGCACATAGGATGGCCGCACCACCAACGGATAACCGATCAGCGCGGCGGCCGACTCGGCCTGCTCGGCAGAACGCACTATCGCGTTGGGGGGTTGCAGCAGCCCGAGTTTGTCGATCATCTGCTGGAAGCGCTCGCGGTCCTCAGCGCGATCGATCGCATCCGGCGTGGTGCCGATCACCGGCACACCCTCGGCCCACAGCGCCCGCGCCAGCTTGAGCGGCGTCTGGCCGCCAAACTGCACGATCACGCCCTTGGGTTTCTCGATGCGCACGATCTCCAGCACGTCCTCAAGCGTCACTGGCTCGAAGTAAAGCCGGTCGGAGGTGTCGTAATCGGTGGAGACGGTCTCGGGGTTACAGTTGACCATGATGGTCTCGTAGCCGTCCTCGCGCATGGCGAGAGCAGCGTGCACGCAGCAATAGTCGAACTCGATGCCCTGCCCGATGCGGTTGGGGCCGCCACCGAGCACCATGATCTTCTCGCGCCCGGACGGCTGCGCCTCGCACTCCTCCTCATAGGTGGAATACATGTAGGCCGTTGCCGAGGCGAATTCGCCGGCACAGGTATCGACGCGCTTATAGACCGGATGGAGGCCAAAGGCCCGACGACGCTCACGCACGGAGGCCTCGGGTTCGTGCAGGAGATCAGCGAGACGGCGATCGGCAAAGCCCTTGCGCTTGAGCCGTCGCAGCTCCTCGAACCCCAGCGTGGAGAGCGCGCGCCCGCCAAGCATGCGCTCCTCGCGCACGATGTCCTCGATCTGCACCAGGAACCACGGATCGATGCGCGAGAGTTCGTGCATCTCCTCGAGCGAGAGCCCTGCGCGAAAGCCGTCGGCGAGATGCCAGAGGCGCTGTGCCCCGGGGCTCACGATATGGCCGCGGAGCCGGGTAAGTGTCTCGTCGTCGTGTGCCTCGAGATGCACCTCGAAGCCTGCCGAGTCCACCTCGAGCCCGCGCATGGCTTTGTGCAGCGATTCCTGGAAGGTGCGCCCGATGGCCATCACCTCGCCCACCGATTTCATCTGCGTGGTGAGTCGCGGATCCGCGGTGGCAAATTTCTCGAAGGTGAAACGGGGCACCTTGGTGACCACGTAATCGATCGAGGGCTCAAAGGACACCGGCGTGACGCCCCCGGTGATCTCGTTGCGGAGTTCATCGAGCGTGTAGCCTACCGCCAGCTTGGCGGCGACTCTCGCGATCGGGAAGCCTGTTGCCTTGGATGCAAGCGCCGAAGAGCGGGACACCCGAGGGTTCATCTCGATCACGATCAGGCGCCCGTCTGCCGGGTTCACCGCGAACTGCACGTTCGAGCCACCGGTCTCGACGCCGATTTCGCGCAGCACCGCGATCGAGGCGTTGCGCATGATCTGGTATTCGCGGTCGGTCAGGGTCTGCGCCGGGGCCACCGTGATCGAGTCACCGGTGTGCACGCCCATCGGATCGAAATTCTCGATCGAGCAAACGATGATGCAGTTGTCCTTGCAGTCGCGCACCACCTCCATCTCGAACTCTTTCCAGCCGATAAGCGACTCGTCGATCAGGAGCTCGCTGGTGGGCGAGAGCTGGAAGCCACGCTCGCAGATTTCCTCGAATTCCTCGCGGTTGTAGGCGATGCCACCGCCCGAGCCGCCCATCGTGAAGGAGGGCCGGATGATGCAGGGGAATCCGATCCCGTCAACGACCTGCAGCGCCTCCTCCATGCTGTGCGCGATCGCCGAGCGCGGGCACTCGAGGCCGATGGCACGCATGGCCTTGTCGAATTTCTGCCGGTCCTCTGCCTTGTCGATGGCCTCCCGGGTGGCACCGATCATCTGCACGCCGTATTTCTCGAGAATGCCCTCACGCGCGAGGTCGAGCGCGCAGTTGAGCGCAGTCTGGCCGCCCATGGTGGGCAGCAGCGCGTCGGGACGCTCCTTCTCGATGATGCTCGCCACCGAGCGCCAGTTCACCGGCTCGATGTAGGTGGCGTCCGCCATGGCCGGGTCGGTCATGATGGTGGCGGGGTTGGAGTTCACCAGCACCACGCGAAACCCTTCCTCGCGCAGCGCCTTGCAGGCCTGGGCGCCGGAGTAGTCGAACTCGCAGGCCTGACCGATGACGATCGGCCCGGCGCCGATGATCAGGATGGTGTGTATATCGGTACGTCTGGGCATCGGCTGGCTACCCCCTGGCTCGGCTGTGCTCGCGCATCAGGCCGATGAAATGATCGAACAGTGCAGCCGCATCGTGCGGGCCGGGGCTCGCCTCGGGGTGACCCTGGAAACTGAAAGCCGGACGGTCGGTGCGGTGGATGCCCTGCAAGGAGCCATCGAAGAGCGAGCGATGGGTTGGCCGCAGCGTGGCAGGCAGCGTGGCCTCGTCAACGGCGAAGCCATGGTTCTGGCTGGTGATCATCACGCTGCCGTCGGCGAGATCCTGCACGGGGTGGTTAGCGCCGTGGTGGCCGAATTTCATCTTCAGGGTGCGGGCGCCGCTCGCAAGACCAAGCAACTGGTGCCCAAGACAGATGCCGAACACCGGGAGCCCGCTGTCTACCAGCGTGCGGATGGCGTTGATGGCGTAGTCGCAGGGCTCGGGATCACCGGGGCCGTTGGAGAGGAACACTCCGTCGGGCGCGAGCGCGAGCACGTCCGATGCGCTGGTCCTGGCGGGCACCACCGTGAGCATGCAACCCCGGTCTGCCAGCATGCGCAGGATGTTGCGCTTCACACCGTAGTCGTAAGCGACGACCTTGAAGGTGGCGCCGGGCTCGGGACGTGTGAAGCCGCGGCCCAGCGCCCAACTGCCGTCGCTCCATGTATAGGGTGCCGAAACACTCACCACGCTCGCGAGATCCATGCCTTTGAGACCGGGGAAGGCCCGCGCTCGCAGCAGCGCCTCGGCCGGGTCGCAGTCTCCCGCCATGATGCAGCCGTTCTGGGCGCCTTTCTCGCGAAGAATCCGGGTGAGTCGGCGGGTGTCGATATCGGCGATGCCGACGATTCGCCGGGACATCAGGTAGTCCTGAAGGTTGGAGCCGGAGCGGAAGTTGCTGGCGAGCAGCGGCAGGTCACGAATAACGAGGCCTGCCGCCCAGATGCGACCCGACTCCTCGTCCTCGGTGTTGATCCCGGTATTGCCGATATGCGGGTAGGTGAGGGTGACGATCTGCCGGGCGTAGGAGGGGTCGGTGAGGATCTCCTGGTAGCCCGTCATGGCCGTGTTGAATACCACCTCGCCACTGGTCTCGCCGTCGGCGCCGATGGCGCACCCGCGAAATAGACTGCCGTCCTCAAGTGCCAAAAGGGCGGGCCGGCTGCGCTCGGTGGTCAATGGAGGATCCTCGTCTGGACGTGGCGACAATTCGCCCCTGAAACCCGCCCGTCGGCTTTCCGACCGGTGCGATCCAACGCGCGAGGAGAGCGAATCGAGGGCGAAAAAAAACGAGATGAAACAGCCGGTCTCATCTCGCCCCTGATTTGCTGCAGACGCCGTCTACTCCGGAACGCTCGGGGTGATTCCAACGGAAATCTGAAACGGGATTGTAGGGACTACGCGCGCGCTTTGAAAGAAAAAAATCCGCGGCATCCGCACGCCGGGACGTTTCAGGGCAAGCGAGCCCAGACGGCAGGCGCCAGAAGCACAGACCGCACCAGCTCGGACTGGCGCTTGGTGCCGGTCTTGGCAAAAACACGTTTCAGCTGCGATCGCAGAGTCTCGCGGGTAGTGTCGGTATCGATGGCTATCTTTTCCAGGGTCTCCCCGTTAGCCAATCGCCAGCAGATCTCCGCCTCGGCATCGGAGAGTCGATACATCTCGCGCAGCGTGGCGCGTGTGTCGATGTGCGGGCGCGCGGGATCGAACAATGTCACCACCGCACGCCCCGTCCCCCCCCAGAACGCCTGCACCCGCTGCCGCCCGAAGGGCATTACGCCGATCATGAACGGCGGCGCACCAGAGCGCGGCACCGCAAGAGAGCCCGCTGCCATGATGCTACTGCTGAGCGCAGTCGAGCCGCAGCGGCGCACAAACTCCTCGAAACGCGGCGCGAGCCGTGCGTCTTGCAGCCGGAGTTTGCCGTCCAGAATGGTCAGCGGGGAGCCGTCCGCGATCAGCGTGGACGCTACCCGGTTGAGATGGAGCGGCGTACCTTCCTGATCCACCACGATCAGCCCATGGCCGGACTGGCGCAGTCGCTCCTGGGCGATGTCGGCAAAGACACTCATGCGCTCGATCTGACCAAGGCGCAGAAGCGCCTGCTCGACATGAGGCAACAGCATATCCAGAAAGTCGAGTTCGAGACGCGAGAAGCGTGGCTGGTCGATGGTGCGGGAGAAGGCCCACAGGCAGTAATAGCCAGCCGGGAGGGGAATATGTGCAATGCAGACGTCGGCGCAATGGGCAGGGGCGCAGACTTCGGTGAGATAGGGGTTGGTTTCGCAGACCTCTGGCGACAGGAGCTGGTCGCGGGTCCAGAAGCGCCGCGGCGCGGCCAACACGACGGCACTCTTTAGGGGATCGTCTTGCCAATAACGCTGCCGGTACAAGTCGCAGAAGGCAGGAGCGGGAGGAACGATATCGAAAAAGTGCACTTTCCCGTCATTGCCGTTACATAGGCTGATCGATGCTGAGCCGGCAGCCACATACGAGTTGCACATTCCCTGTACGCGGGCGAAGTCAGCCTGGTGCGGAGCCGCCGCGCCGATGGACAGCAACAACTCGGAGAGTTGTGCGCTGGACAGCGGAAACCGTGCGCCTGTCATGGGTTACAGCACCATCGCCACGGGGCCTGCGAGCACCAGCTTGACGAGTTCGGTCTGACGGGAGGTGCCGGTCTTGCGGAAGACCCTTTTCAGCAGGGAACGGACGCTGTCCTGCGAGCGATTGCAGCGCTCCGCGTAGAACTCCAGGGACTCTCCGGCTGTAAGCGAGCAGACCAGATCTGCCTCTTTCGCGCTCAGCAAATAGATCCACTGGATGACCTCGCGACGCTCTACCGCGGGCCGGCCCGGATCGTAGGCCATAACCGTCACATAGCCGGTCTCGTCCGATCGTGGTCGGAAGGGGTTCAGTGCAAGGGCCAGAGGCAATTCGCCTTCGCGGCTGGCGCTGAAGAACTTCGGCATGAAACAACCGCTCGGCAAATCGCTGGCGAGCACGTCCCGGATGCCACGCTCGAGCGCAGCCATTTCTGCAGGCAATGGGAGAACGAGGCGGTTGTCTCGCAGCAGCAACCCACTCGCGGCATCGAAGATACGGCGGGCGGCCTGGTTGTGGAAGAACACGAAGCCGTCGATGTCGACGACCACAAGGCCCACGTGATAGCGGTCGCAGCGGCTCATGATCGATGTGCCGAGTGCGCACATTGCATCATTGCGGCACTGTGCCTCCCACACCTGAGAGATCAGGGGGCCTAGGGACTCCAGCGCGCGCAGCGCCGCGGGATCAAATTTGTCACGGGCGGCATCCGCACCCAGCACCAGAAAAATCTGGCCGAGTCGGCCGCCTTCAAGAATCAGGTTGAGGGCACAGGCGTCACGGAGGGAGGCGGAGCCATTCGCTACGCCACCATCAGCGACGCGTAATTCGGGCAGGCGATGCAGCCGGTTGGGCGGCAAGCGCAGGGCAGCATCCAGAAACCGCTGTAGCAGGATCTCCTGCCCCGGGGCCGCGGACGAGCCCTCGCGTTTGATTCGGTGCCAGGCGCCACCGAGTCGCCCTGTAGCGAAACTACCGGCAGAGGCACCGGTCATATCGAGCAGGCCGTCCAGCACCTGCGGCAGGCGGGCCGGATCGATGGCAGCCTGGCAGAGCCGCTCGGCAACAACCAACTGCAGCGCCATGAGAGTGGGGTGACTCATCGAGTCAATTCCTTATTTATTCAGGAAGGGTATCAGCCTCAGGATCGGGTTTCGTGACCCATATGGGGCATAATAGAGCGGAACGGGACGCTACGCGACACGGCAGCGACAACAGCGACTCATATGGGCCGTTTTTGAATGAGACAGAGCAGTGCCCCGCTGGTATTTCGGGAATCCAAAGTTAAGATGACAAGACCGCAGGAACTGTCGCGGCAGAGAACTCCTCAGCCACTGGGGTGAGAACATGCAGCAAATGCATCCGACGCTAGCCGCACTGATCGATCGGTATTACGAATTCGTCCTTGCCGATAGTCCGCCCGACGACCTGCTGACGGACACGGCACACTCGCTTGGCTTCGAGGTTGGCTCGGTGATCAGCACCGCACGCCGGGCGGGCACCTCGCGGTCAGCCTGCCTCGCCGCAACAGGTCTCGACGTGGAAACCTGCCAAAAAGCAGAGGATCGCCACCAGATGACCGCCACGGGCACGCTCTCCAACGGCATACCCATGGCGGCAGGGCAATTTCTCTCCTTCAGTGCCCTTGATGTCGGCAGAGCGATGACCGAGCAACCTTACTTCGAGGAGTTCCTGGCGCCGAACAATCTCCTCGAGGGCGCCAAGATCATTCTTCTGGAGAGCCCGACGCGCTCGATCTTCATGAATCTGGCGCGGCCTACCCCGGGCTCGGATCGGGAGCAGCAGGCGCGCATGCTGGAGGTGCTAGCGCCTCATTTGGTGCGCAGCACGCTGATTGGCGTAAAACTCGGCCAGGCGGATGGATTCCGTCGACTTAGCTGGGAATCGGTCAACCTATGCCCGTATCCGGTGGTTGTGCTCGATAACACCCACGGCGTTTTTCTGGCTAACCGCCTGGCACAGAACACACTGCTCGGGGATGGCCTCAAGCTGACGAGCCACGGGCTGGGCGCCTCCGTGAGACTGCAGGATCACCAACTGCAGACAGTACTTCTAGAGGCCATCGAAGTCAGCAACTCCGGGAAGGCATCGGCACACGGACAGGAGCTGAGCATCACGCGCGCCTCGGGCAAACGTCCTTACCAGTTAATGGTGATGCCGCTACTGCCCGGGCTTCAGCGCCCGGGCTATCGGCCGGCGGCGATCGTTCTGGTCGTTGATCCGGACGCGGGGCACGCCGCCTCTGTCGAGCGCTGCCAGGCGGTGTTCGGATTCACACGCGCCGAGGCGGCGGTGGCCATCGGCATCATGGAGGGGCTTTCGCTGGAGCAGATCTCCGAGCAGCGTCACCGCACGCTCTCCACCACAAGAAATCTGCTTAAACGGGTATTCCAGAAGGCCAACGTCAGCCGCCAGAACGAACTCACCCAGTTAATGCTGTACTCGGCCATCGTGATGCCGACATTCGCTGAGCCCACCAAAGGGCAATGGAATGCCGACGACGAATTAAACCGGGACTGAAGGCTGCCCCAACGGGGCGATCAGAGACCCAGCACCTGGCGCATGCTGTAGTGCCCGGGCGCTCGCCCCGCAAGCCACGCGGCAGCGCGCACGGCCCCGCGCGCAAATGCCATTCGACTCGATGCTTTGTGAGTGATTTCGAGCCGCTCGCCGTCGGCGGCGAACATCACCGTGTGATCGCCCACGATATCGCCGCCGCGCACCGTGGCAAAACCGATGGTGCCGCGCTCCCGCGGACCGGTGTGCCCCTCGCGCCCAAAGACGGCAACGG
Source organism: Klebsiella pneumoniae (assembly GCA_945862145.1). Classification (GTDB taxonomy): domain Bacteria; phylum Pseudomonadota; class Gammaproteobacteria; order Pseudomonadales; family UBA5518; genus UBA5518. The sequence goes on along the minus strand of CAMAXE010000006.1, from coordinate 108,756 downwards.
CCTGCAGATCCCGGCCGAGGACACTCGCCACGGCCTGCCCCATGGCAAGGGCGGTACCCGAGGGGGCGTCGCGCTTGTGACGGTGATGGGCCTCGAGGATCTCGATGTCTGCGGTGTCACCCAGCACGCGGGCGGCGGTTTCCAGCAACGCCAGAGACAGCGTCACGCCCGTGCTGAAATTGGCAGCCTGACACACCGGAACACGGAGCGCCGCCTGATCGATGACCGCCTGCTGAGCAGCATCCAGACCGGTGGTCCCGATCACCAGGGCCTTGCCCGCCGCTGCGGCGATCGCCACCACCTCGGCAGTGGCAGTGGGGGTGCTGAAATCGATCAGCACATCAAAGTGCTGAAGCACCGCCCCTAGCCCACCGACCAAGGCAACACCCCGCCGCCCCAGCCCCGACAACTCTCCCGCATCAACACCGATCAGGCTGCTGTGAGGCCGCTCCAACGCTACCGTGAGGGCGGTCAACGGGTGTGCATCGATCGCCTCAAGCAGCGTGCGCCCCATGCGCCCGCCCGCGCCGGTGATGGCGACGCGGATCATCAGAATTTCATTTCATCAAAGAAGCTCTTGACGCCCTCAAACCACGAGGTCTTGCGGGGTGAGTGCTTCTGGTTGGACTCACCGAGCGAGGCCTGGAACTCCCCCAGCAGGTCTTTCTGCTTCTTGGTGAGATTCACCGGCGTCTCGACCACGACGCGGCAGAGCAGATCACCCACCGCTCCACCGCGGACCGGCTTGACGCCCTTGCCGCGCAGACGGAAAAGCTTGCCGGTCTGGGTTTCAGGCGGGATGCGCAGTTTGACCCGCCCCTCGAGTGTGGGAACCTCGAGCTCCCCGCCGAGCGCCGCATCGGCAAAGCTGATCGGCACCTCCGCGTAGAGGTGCTTGCCGTCACGCTGGAAAATGGCGTGCGGCCGAACCGCCACCTGCACGTAGAGATCACCCGGGCCGCCACCATCGGGGCCTGCCTCACCCTCGCCCGCCAAGCGGATGCGATCGCCGGTATCCACGCCGGGAGGGATTTTGACCGAGAGGGTTTTTTGCTTCTCGATCCGGCCGCGGCCATGGCAGCCACTGCAGGGGTCCTTGATCATTTTGCCCTTGCCACGGCAGTTGGGGCAGGTCTGCTGGACCGAGAAAAAGCCCTGCTGCATCCGGATCTGGCCAGCACCGCCGCAGGTGGTGCAGTTTAACGGGCTGCTGCCGCGGCGCGCGCCGCTCCCGCTGCACTCCTCGCAGGTCTCAAGTGTGGGCACACGAATCTTGACGGTGGAGCCGTGAACCGCGTCCTCGAGGTCTATCTCGAGGTTATAGCGCAAATCGGCGCCACGCTGGGGGCCGCCACGGCCCCGGCCCGCCGCTTGGCCGAAGATATCGCCGAACACATCGCCGAAGATGTCGCTGAAATTCGCGCCGCCCCCGCCGAAACCGCCACCACCCTGCCCGTCCAGCCCGGCATGGCCGAACTGGTCGTAGGTCGCGCGCTTCTGGGCGTCGGAGAGAGCCTCGTAGGCCTCGTTGGCCTCCTTGAATTTCTCCTCCGAGGCTGCATCGCCGTCATTACGGTCCGGGTGATGCTTCATCGCCACGCGGCGGTAGGCTTTCTTGATCTCGGCCTCGTCAGCGCCGCGCTCGACGCCGAGAATATCGTAGTAGTCTCGTTTGGCCATCGTTGGTATCCGTCAGCCGTTACCCTGTGCCGGGACGACAAAATGCCGGCCCCGGGAATTGCCCCGGGGCCGGCTTACTCTAACCCCACCCGCCGTTATCTGCGCCGCAGCGCAACACCACGCCGGCATTACTTGCGATCGTTGTCGCGAACTTCCTCGAACTCGGCGTCGACGATATCGTCGCGCTCGGGCTCTTCCTGCCCGCCCTGCTGCTGCGCACCCTGCGCTGCGCCCGCGCCCTCCTGCTGCGCCTGTTCGGAGTAAAGCCGCTGCGCCAGGCTGGCCGAGGCGTCCGTGAGGGCCTCGGATTTGGCTTCGATATCGGCTATGTCGTCGGTCTTGATGGCCTCTTCGAGCGCCTTGACCGCCGCGTCGATGCGCTCCTTCTCGTCAGCGTGGACCTTATCGGCCGCGTCCTTCAGTGTCTTGCGTACCGCATGGACCAGGCCATCTGCCTTGTTACGGGCACCGACCAGTTGCTCGAACTTGCGATCCTGCTCGGCGTTGGCCTCGGCATCACGGACCATTTTGTCGATCTCGCTGTCCGAGAGCCCGCTCGAGGCCTTGATGATGATCGACTGCTCCTTACCGGTAGCCTTGTCCTTGGCCGAGACATTCATGATGCCGTTGGCATCAATGTCGAAAGTCACTTCGACCTGCGGCGTGCCCCGCGTGGCCGGAGGGATATCGGCAAGGTCGAAGCGGCCGAGCGACTTGTTGTCGCTGGCGCGCTTACGCTCGCCCTGGACCACGTGGATGGTCACCGCAGTCTGGCCGTCCTCAGCCGTCGAGAATACCTGCGACTTGCGGGTCGGGATCGTGGTGTTCTTCTCGATCAGCGGGGTCGCAATGCCACCCAAGGTCTCGATGCCCAGCGTGAGCGGGGTCACATCAAGCAGCAACACGTCCTTCACGCCGCCCGACAGCACCGCGCCCTGGATGGCTGCGCCAACGGCGACAGCCTCATCGGGGTTCACGTCCTTGCGCGGCTCCTTGCCGAAAAAGGCCTTTACCTTGTCCTGCACCATGGGCATGCGGGTCTGGCCGCCGACCAGGATCACGTCCTGGATTTCCGAGGGGCTCTTGCTCGCGTCCTTCAGCGCGATGCGCACCGGCGCCAGGGTGCGCTCGACCAGGTCCTCTACCAGGGACTCAAGCTTCGCGCGCGACATCTTGACCACGAGGTGCTTGGGACCGGTGGCGTCGGCCGTGATGTACGGCAGGTTCACTTCGGTCTGCTGGCTGCTCGAGAGCTCGATCTTGGCTTTCTCGGCGGCCTCCTTGAGGCGCTGCATCGCCAGCGGATCGCCCTTCAGGGTGATGCCACTCTCTTTCTTGAATTCGGCCGCGAGGTACTCGATCAGGCGCATGTCGAAGTCTTCGCCGCCCAGGAAGGTGTCGCCGTTGGTGGAGAGCACCTCGAACTGTTTCTCGCCGTCGACATCAGCAATTTCGATGATCGAGATGTCGAAGGTGCCGCCGCCGAGGTCATAGACCGCGATCAGGTGGTCACCGGGGCCGCGATCCATGCCGAAGGCAAGTGCTGCCGCAGTGGGTTCGTTGATGATGCGCTTGACCTCGAGACCGGCGATTCGCCCGGCGTCCTTGGTGGCCTGGCGCTGCGAGTCGTTGAAGTAGGCAGGCACCGTGATCACCGCCTCGGTGACCGGCTCACCGAGGTAATCCTCGGCGGTCTTCTTCATTTTTTTGAGAACCTGCGCCGAAATCTGCGGCGGGGCCATTTTCTGGCCCTTCACATCCACCCAGGCGTCGCCGTTTTCGGCGCGGGCGATCGTGTACGGAACCATCTCGATATCTTTCTGCACCACCGCGTCATCAAAGCGGCGGCCGATCAGGCGCTTGATCGCATAGAGGGTGTTGCGCGGATTGGTAACCGCCTGGCGCTTGGCCGCCTGGCCCACCAGGATTTCGCCGTCATCGCTGTAGGCGACAATCGACGGCGTGGTGCGCGTGCCCTCGGCGTTCTCGATGACCTTGGGCTTGCCACCCTCCATGATTGAGACGCAGGAGTTGGTGGTGCCGAGGTCGATACCGATTATCTTGCCCATGTAAGTCTCCGTTTCCCGTCTGAGCGGGTCGGCTACGGTAGCCGAACCGCTGTTGTTTCGCTAATGAGTGCGGATATTGGCCCGGTTCCGGGATTTTCAAGGCGCCTCAGGCGGTTTCGTCGATGCGGGGCGCCGGCTTCGCCACCACGACCATCGCCGGGCGCAGCAGCCGCCCGTTCAGCGTGTAGCCCTTCTGCATGACCTGCACCACCGAATTGGGTGCCGTGCCGGGCTGCTCGATCATGGCCATGGCCTGATGCAGCTCCGGGTTGAAGGACTGCCCGACCGGCTCGACGGCCATGACATCGAACTTCTGCAGCACATCGGAGAAACTCTTCAGCGTGAGCTCCACGCCCTCGCCCAGTGCCCGCGTGACATCGGTGGGCTCGCCCATCGCGGCCAGCGCCCGCTCGAGGTTGTCGAGCACCGGCAGCAGCGCCCCGGCAAAGCGCTCGAGAGCGAACTTGCGGGCGTTGTCGACGTCGCGCTCGGCGCGACGCACCATATTTTGCGCCTCGGCCTGCACGCGCAGGAAGCGATCCTCCGCTGCCGCCAACTGCTGGTGCAGTTCGGCAAGCTCGCCAATCTCGGCAATCTCGGCAATCTCGGCAATCTCGGCAGCCGCATCGCTCGCCGCTGCCGGATCGGCGGACTCGGACCCGTCATTGCGGGTGCTGTGATCGTCGGACACGGAACCTCCTCGTTTGCTGCCCTTAGTGGTCGGGACGAGATGGGGACTCGGCAGGCCATTTCAAGGCCCACCACGCAGCAAGCTCCTGCTTAGGGGCCCGAAGAACTGGAGACCCGGGCTTCAGACGCCCCGAAGTGCCGCGGTCAGCATGCGCGCCGTGATATCGACCACCGGGATCACCCGCTCATAGGCCATCCGGGTGGGGCCTATGACACCGAGTACGCCCACGGTGCGGCCGGCAGTCTGGTAGGGAGCGGTTATCAGGCTGAAATCGAGCAGCGGTCCGAAACCGGCTTCCTCGCCGACGAAAATCTGCACGCCCTCGGCACGCGAGCTGCGCTCCATCAGGTGGAGCAGGTCCTTCTGCTGCTGGAAGGCCTCGAAGAGCTCGCGCAGCCGCGGCATGTTATCGCCGTGGGCGGTGTCGAGGAGATGCGACTGACCGGCGAGTACATACCCGGCCTCGCGGCCTTCGGGGATCAGCGCGCGACTAGCCAGGCTGATCGCGCCCTCGAGCAGGCCGTCGATGGTGGCGCGGGTGTCGCGCATCGTCTGAAGCAGGTCCTCGCGAACGCGCTCCAGGGGCGCACCCGCAAAACGGTTGTTGAGGTAATTGGCGGCCGAACGCAGCTCGAACTCGTCGTATTCGCGGTCGGTGTGAATGATGCGGTTCTGCACTTCACGCTGGTCGAGCACCAGGATCACCAGCACCCGAAGACCCGACAGTGGCAGGAACTCGACGTGCCGGAGGGTTCCCTCATCGGCACGGGGTACCGTGACCAGACCGGTCTGATGGGTGATCCGTGACAGCAGGTTGGAGGCTGCCGCGACCAGCTCGGTGGTGGTCTTGTCAGGGTCGAGCTGGTGACGGATGTCCTCGATATCTTCATCGTGCAGCGACTGCATGGTCACCAGCGTATCGATGAAAAAACGATAAGCCCGCGCGGTGGGCACCCGTCCGGCTGAGGTGTGGGGGGTCTGCACGAAGCCGCGCGCCTCGAGATCCGACATCACTGCACGCACGGTGGCCGGACTGAAGGACACGCCGCTCTCCTGCACCAGCATGCGCGATCCAACCGGCTGCCCCTCGCGGATATACATCCGCACGAGGGTGCGCAACAGCTGTTGCTCACGTTCCGACAGGGCCAAGCCGTTCATCAGCGCAAGCGCCTCACCAAGGCCAGTTCGGCAGGATTCTAGCACCGCCCGAGGTCCGCGCCGGAAGCCCCGTGACGAGCCGCGCGGCGATGGGGTATAAACACACGCATGCTGCGCTTCCTTGCGATCCGAAACCACAGCCTCATCGCCACCCTCGACCTCGAGCTCGAGGGCGGGCTCAGTGTGATCACGGGGGAGACCGGCGCGGGCAAATCGATCGTGCTGGAGGCGCTCGGTCTCGCGATCGGCAATCGCGCCGACTCCCGCGCTTTACGCGAAGGCGCTGAGCGACTCGAGGTAAGCGCCGAGTTCGATCTTGCCTCCATGCCCACGGCGCTCGACTGGCTCGCCGAGCGCGAGCTGGAACAGGACGGGCAGTGCCTGCTGCGCCGCGTGCTGACCCGTGACGGCCGCTCGCGGGCGTGGATAAACGGACAAACCGCGACCCTCGTCGACCTCAAATCCCTCGGCGACCTGCTGGTGGATATCCACGCCCAGCACGAGCACCACGCCCTGCTCGTGCGTGCCACCCAACAACGACTGCTCGATGAGTTCGGGGGCCAGCTCGAGCGCTCCCGCCAGGTCGTGGTCGCCTACGGCGCCTGGCGCGCCTGTCGCGACGAGCTCGCAGCACTCAAAGCCGGCGCGCGCGAGCGCGAAGACCGTCAGGAACTCCTGCGCTACCAGCTGCAGGAGTTGCGCGAGCTCGACCTGCGCGAAGCTGAGCTTCCCGGGCTCGAATCGCGCCAGCGGATGCTGGCGAACGCAGGAGAGCTGGGGGCCCAGATCCAGGCCCTACTCGCGCTCTGCGAGGGAGACGAGCGCGACGGGCTGCTCGCGCTGCTGCGCAAGGCCAGTTCGATGAGTGCCGCCCTGCAGCCGCTCGGTGCCTCCGCCGAGAGCCTGCGAGAGCTGTTGGCCTCCGCATCCATACAGTTGGAGGAAGCGCGGCGCGAACTGCTGCATCTCGGCGACAGCATCGAGACGGACCCGGCGGCGCTGACAGCGGTCGAGGACCGGCTCGCGCTCGTCTTCCAACTGGCTCGCAAACACCGCGTCACGTCCGCGGAGCTGCCCGCGTTGCGGCAACGTCTCGAGGATGAAGCCAGCGCCATCGCGGGGTCCGATGCCCGCATCGGGCAGCTCGGCGAGCAGCTGGGGATTCTTGTTGGTGCTTGGGCCACCGAAGCCAAGGCACTTGGCCTCGCCCGACGGCGGGCGGCCACCGAAATCAGCGCCCGGGTGGGCGAACAGCTCGCCTTTCTTGGCATGGGGGCCTGCCGCTTCGAGGTGTCGGTGACGCCCGTTCCCGGCAAGGAGCCCTCGCCACACGGCTCCGAGCAGATCGAATTCCTGGTCGCCACCAACCCGGGCAGCTCGCCCGCGCCGCTGGGGCGCATTGCCTCGGGCGGCGAGCTCTCGCGCATCAGCCTTGCCATCCAGGTGATAACGGCGAGCCGGGCGGCCACGCCGACGGTAATCTTCGATGAAGTGGATGTCGGCATCGGTGGCGCCACGGCTGATGCCGTGGGAAGCCTGCTGCAACAGCTCGGCGAGCGCACACAGGTGCTCTGCGTGACCCATCTGGCACAGGTGGCAGCGCGTGGCAGCCAGCACCTGCGGGCAGCAAAAAGCATCGGCGAGTCCGGCACCAGCGCAAGCCTCGAGCCCATGGATGGTGCGGCGCGGGTGGAAGAACTCGCGAGGATGATCGGTGGCAGGAACCTCACCGCCAAGACCCGCGCCCATGCGCGCGAGATGCTGCAGATGGCGCAGTCAGCGGGCGGCTGAATCAGGCGAGGTCGGGCTTTTCCTTGACGTAAAGCACCAGGCTGTGGCCAACGATCTGGAGGCCGTGGCGCTCGGCAATCACCCGTTGCAGCCGTTCGATTTCGGGATCGAAGAACTCGATCACCCGGCCGGTATCCAGACACACCATGTGGTCATGGTGGTCCCCGCGCACGAGCTCGAACACCGAGTGGCCGCCCTCGAAGTTATGACGCTCGACCAGCCCTGCCTGCTCGAATTGCGTGAGCACACGGTACACGGTGGCGAGCCCCACATCGTCGCCCGCCTCGAGCAGAGCGCGGTACACGTCCTCGGCGCTCATGTGCTGACGCGCCTCGGGCCGTGACTCGAGAATCTGCAGGATCTTGAGACGGGGAAGGGTAACCTTGAGGCCGGCCTTCTTCAGCCCGGCGTCATCCTTGCGGTCCATGGTGCGGCGACTCCACAGGGAAGAATGGTCAGGATCCGGGTGCAAAGCGTCCGAGTGCTGTGGGAGAATGACCTATCCGGCCCGAACGATGGCGAAACCGACAATACTGGAACGCTTTTGCCAATGCAAAGCACACGCACCACACTGCTGTTCGCCGCCCTCGTCACCATGGGGGGCTGCAGTTTCGAGATGCCCAGTCTGGGCGTCTACAAGATCGACATCCCGCAAGGAAACATCGTCACGCAAGAGATGGTCGACAAGCTGCAGCCCGGAATGAGCAAGCGTCAGGTGCGCTTCGTGATGGGCACGGCGCTGATACAGGACACCTTCGAGCCCGAGCGCTGGGACTATCTGCGCTCGCTCGAGACCCGCAAACAAAAGCGCAGCCAGCAACGCATCAGCCTCTTTTTCGAGAAGGACGTTCTGGTGCGCATGGAGGGCGACATGGCACCGGGCAGCGCGAGCGCTGCGTCCACGCCCGCAGAGACCAAAGTCCCCGAGACCAAACCCTGATTACCCGCGCTGGGTCTTGATACCCGCGCGCTTGCGGCGAGCCTCGCGAGGGGCAACGGCCAACGGCCGGTAGATTTCCAGCCGATCCCCCGCAGCCAGCACGTGGTTACGCGGGTCCTCCAGCCGGCGACCGAATATCCCCACGGGCACAGACTCGAGCTCCACACCCGCTAAATGACTCGCAATGCCAGAGCCAAGCAGCGCCTCGCGGGCGGTAGTGCCGGCGGGCACCTCGATGGCAAGGAGGATCTGGCGTTCGGGCAGCGCATAGGCCACCTCTATCGGGATCAGCGTGGGCTCAAGGCCCATGGAGCTCACGGGCGCGGCGACAGACCGCATCAACCAGGCCGTTGGCCACCGACTCGAAGAGCTGACGCGCCGCGCGGCTCGCCAGCGAATTGCTCAGCCGGAAGGCAAGTCGCAGCGAAACCTTGCAGGCATCATCGCGCAGCACCTCGAAGCTCCAGCGTCCTTCAAAGCGCTCGAAGGGCCCCTCGAGCAGTTCCATGTCGATCACCGAGGGCGAGGACAGCCGGTTGCGGGTGGTGAAGCTCTGGCGGATCCCCGCTTTGGCAAGGTGCAGGCGCGCCTCGATCAGCTGATCAGTGCGCAAGAGCACCTCGGCGCCGACGCAACCCTCCATGAAGCGGGGGTAGGACTCGATATCGTTCACCAATTCGAACATCGACTGCGCCGGGTACAGCATGAGGGCACTACGGTGGATTTCGGTGAGCATGTAACAACCCGCAGCCCGGTCTGACGCAAGGCGGCGGACTATACCCGATGCGCCCGCAGCGGGGCATCGGGACCGGAGCGGCGTGCTATTCTTCGCGCCCTTTTCCAGCGCTTCGGTCAGCACCATGGGCGGCAAGAAGGCCCAGTCCGGCGGCGGCGTCATCGCCCAGAACCGGAAGGCGGGTTTCGAGTACTACATCGAGTCGCGCATCGAGGCGGGAATTGCCCTCGAAGGCTGGGAAGTCAAAAGCCTGCGGGCCGGCCGTGGGAGCCTGGTCGACAGCTACGTGTACTTCCGTGATGGCGAGGCCTTCCTGCAGGGCGCCCGTATCGAGCCGCTGGCGAGCGCCAGCTCCCACTTCGTGGCAATACCCGGGCGCAACCGCAAGCTCCTACTGGGTCGCCGCGAGATCGACAGCCTGATGGGTGGCGTGGAGCGCGAAGGCTACACCGCCGTCTGCACCCGCATGTACTGGAAGGGTCATCTGGTGAAGTGCGAGGTAGCGCTCGCCAAGGGCAAGAAGCAGCACGACAAGCGCGCCACCGAAAAAGACCGCGACTGGGCCCGCCAGAAGCAGCGCCTTAACCGGCACACCAAATAGAACCTGAACTTTCCCGCATTCCGCCGTCAAAGTGTGAGCGCGGGGTGTTACCCTGCGCTTTCACAGGGGGCGCTTTGGATTCGACGTGGGTCGCGAAGCCCGATGTGCATGCCGAGAGTGCAATGCCTCTCGTAAATCAACATTGCGAAAAGATAGTTGCCAACGACGACAGCTACGCACTCGCTGCTTAAACCCCAGTAGGGTGCCGTCTGACCGGAGCCGTGCCTGCGCGTCCGTCATCAGGCGTCATATCTCGCAGGATCGCGCACGCGTACGTCCGGGACGCGAGCACTAAAATAAACCGGACTCGCTGCTCTCAGTCCCTGCCCGTCGGGTGGAGAGTGGTTAAAACCAGTAGACACGGCTAAGCATGTAGAGCAAACGGCAGAGGGCGTGCGGACGCGGGTTCAACTCCCGCCGCCTCCACCAATACTGGAGCCCCAACTGATATCAGTTGGGGCTTTTTTTTGCCTGGAGGCGCCGGTTCCCGCGTGTTGTTGGGGGTTCCTGCGGAAGCCTGCGGACTTCGCCTGCCGCCCGAATTGGCCGTTCCGAGCCACATTCCACTCTCTCCTGGCCATTCCTCGCTCCGCCCTCGCTGCCTGAAACAGGCCCGAAGTCCGCAAAGGTCATGAGTATGAGTCATACAGATCAATGAGTTACGAGCGGACAAATCAACACGTTGGATTGCAGGATCGGGCAGCAAAGGAAACCATGAGAGTTGCGTTTTGTCGGTAGTTATGGAGATCTACCGACGTAATGCAACATCATGGCGGCATGGAAAATTCGCACCAGACTATTCTGGATCTCGCCGCCCAGCACGACCTTATTCGCCCGCGTGATCTCGATGAGCACGGGCTGCCCAGTGTCGCCCTAACGCGGCTGGTTCGGCAGGGACTACTCACCCGCGTGGGGCGCGGTCTGTACGCCATTCCTGGGCGCTCAGTGTCGGAGCATGGGTCGCTGGCCGAGATCGCACGTAAGCATCCGCAAGCCATCGTCTGCCTGCTATCGGCGCTGCGTGTGCATGACCTCACCACACAGTCGCCGTTCGAGGTCTGGCTGGCCATTCCCAACAAGGCCCGTGCGCCAAAGATGGACTACCCACCTCTGCGCATCGTGCGCTTCTCTGGCGCCGCGCTGACCGACGGCATCGAAGAACATCAGGTCGATGGCGTAACCGTTCGCGTTACCAACGTCGCCCGCACCGTGGCTGACTGCTTCAAGTTCCGCAACAAGATCGGCCTTGATGTGGCGATGGAAGCGCTGCAGGAGGCTTGGCGAGCCAAGCGCGTGAGCATGGACGAACTCTGGCGCTATGCCACGCTGTGCCGGGTAGCCAATGTGATGCGTCCCTACATGGAAAGCCTGTCATGACAAAACGTCAGGATGAACGTTTTGTACAGCGCAGCTGCCCGAAGGGTGGCGCACAGGGATGTGCGCCATGAATGAACGAAACGTGGCGGCATCGGTGCGTGCGCGTCTGCTTAACCGCGCCCGCGAGACCAAACAGGATTTCAATCTGGTCCTGACTCGTTACGCGATTGAGCGCATGCTGTACCGGATCAGCGTCTCGAATCACGCCGACCAGTTCTTGCTGAAGGGGGCGCTGCTGTTTGACCTGTGGTTCGACATCCCGCATCGCGCAACCAGGGACGCCGACTTTCTGGGTTTAGGCTCGGCGGAATTGCCGCACATCGAAGGCATCTTCAGAGAAATCTGCGCGATCGCAACGCATGATGGCGTGGTGTTGCAACCCGACACCGTGCGAGCTGCCGAGATCCGCAAAGAGGCGAACTATGCCGGTGTGCGCGTCATGCTGCCGGTGATTGAGGCGGCCAGCGTCAATGCGACGCTCACAGCCCGTTGGCAGGCTGGAGGTCCGTGGTCGCCAGCAGAAGCCGGCTGATTTTCAATACGGAAGCCCGGCTCGCTCCCGCTGCTCATCCCACAGCGCCGGCGGATCAACTGCCAGATCGAACAGCGTGACGTGGTTCGGCAGTGCGTCGTCCAGGATGGCCGCCACGATGTCGGGCGCCAGCGTGGTCAGGTTGACCATCCGGCTCACGTAGCTGTTGTCGATCTTCTCGCGCTCAGCAATTTCCTTCAATGACTTGGCTTCTCCTGACTCCAGCATGGCCAGCCAACGATGGCCTCTGGCCAGCGCCAGCTGGAGCGGCGTTGGCGCCACGTCCCATGGCCTCGGCGCGGTCGTTTCACCGTTCGGCAGCGTGACGAGCTTGCGCCCGCTACGGCGTTTGATTTGAATCGGTACAGACAGAATTAGTCTGCCGTCGCTTGCCTGAAGAATGTGCGGCTCGCCTGTCTTGTGGATTCGGATATCGCTCATGCCAGCGCCTCCGCTTGTTGCTCGACAGGCTCGGGACGCAGCTCCAGCACCAGCAGTCGTCAAGGGCGATCTGGTCATCTCCTGGGCGCACCGCGATCGACTGAGCCAGACCGTGACCCTGGTGCCGCAGACCAACGGCTCTCAAATTCCGAACAAGGTCGCGCAGGCGATCACTCAGAAGTTTCCTGGCTTCACACTTCCGCCGGACAACTTCATAGCGGGTGCTCCAGCCGAAATCCTCACGGCGTTCGGTCGTCAACTACTCCTTGGGTAGCCGTTGCCACCGACTTGGCTTGCGGACGCGGGTTAGAATGAGCAATTGGGAATTGAACCGGCGACCCTTCTGGGGCATTCGGCTGGCGACTTCATCGGGGTGCAACTGATAGGATTGCCGGCAGCAGGGGCCAGTTTCCGCACCATCCCGCAGGAGTTCTAAACGGCTCTAAGACGCTGAGTTACATAGGTTTGGTGCAGGCCGCCACCCCACCATCAAAAATTGATGCCCCTCGGTTCTCCGTTGGGCACTTTCTTTGCGGAATCCCGCAAACGCGCGGGTATGCCGCTGGTCGCAGACCTGGACGCACTACCGCCCGACGCGCCGCGCATCCTTCTGTCCACCGGCAAGCTGGTTGGCGAGGGCTTCGATCACCCGCCACTCGACACACTGGTCCTCGCGATGCCGGTGTCCTGGAAGGGCACGCTGCAGCAGTACGCCGGGCGCCTGCACCGCGAGCACGCCAGCAAGACCGACGTGCGGATCATCGACTTCGTCGACACCGGCCATCCAGCCCTGCTGCGGATGTGGGACAAGCGGCAACAAGGCTACCGGGCGATGGGGTATCGCATCGAGGAGCAGCGCGAACTTGGCGAAATCAGCGAAATTTGCTCCGTGACAACGGCTTGCCCGTGATTCCTCGAGGCGAAATGAGTGAAATTAGGTGCCAGCACTGCATTCGTCTTCTGTGTGCGCAATATTTGCGACAAATGGCGGCATCAGTGCGACAATTCTACTATCTGATCGCTCCGGGAGGTTCCTATGTCTGAACGCATCAATGCCCGCCTGTCGCAACCCTTGGCTGAATTCGTGGATCGAATGGTCGGCGAAGCGGGGCTTTACGAAACGCCCAGCGAATACGTGCGCGACCTGATTCGCCGCGACATGGAACGGCGTGACGGCCAGTTTGTGCAGGACGCCATCCTTGCCGGGCACCGAGACTTGGCGGCAGGCCGCGTCTTTGCGTCCAGCGGCGACTTCAAGGCCGACATGGAGGTGCTCGACCGCAAGGAAGCCGATGGCTGGAAATGACGTGCCATCACCCACCACGTTCCTGCTGACCCGGAATGCGGCGCTGGATTTGCGCCGCATCCACACGCGGTCGCGCCGTGAATGGGGCGAAGACGTTGCCGACCAGTACCTCGCCGATCTGTACGCGGTCATGGGCGTTGCTGCCGCCAACCCGGAGAAGGGCCGCTTGCGGCAGTACCGTTCGGCGCCGTTTCTGATGATTCCAGCGCGGCAGCACTTCGTGATCTACGACCTCGTGCCGCACGGCATCGCTGTGCTGACGGTTCAACATCAGGTGCGCGACATCGAATCCTTGATCGCGGACCTGACCCCGGCCTTCCACGCCGAAGTCGAGCGGCTGAAACGAAAAGCCTGATTGCACCCGCTCACGCCCGCAGAAGTGCGCATAAGCTCGGGAGGCCAGTCAGCACTTGGTCAATCGTCCGCCACCAACAAAAAACCCCCAGCCGGTCTCGGCTGGGGGTTTTTATTGACTGCTTGAGCCCAATTGATCTCCGGTGCGTTTTTCAGACGCTCAGAGAAATCCGAAAAACCGGCCGAATCCAGAAAGCCCGCATGGGGCGTTACGTCTTTTCAGATTCGTCACGAGTGATGACGGACGCAGGCGCTGCACCCGGATTTATCAAAGGAATCTGCACGCACAAAACAAGCTGAAAACGCGTGACCGAATTGGTCGGAGTGAAAGGATTCGAACCTTCGACCCCCGCCTCCCGAAGGCGGTGCTCTACCATGCTGAGCTACACTCCGAAGACCGTTGGCAGGGCGCTGCCAAGGCGGCGCGATTGTAATCAAATTCCCCCTCAGGGGATATAAATCTTCTCGATCACCACGGCAGTCACGCTGAGCAGCGTAATAACCGTTAGCAACATGATCATCATGTAGAACGGCCGGAAGGGCTTGCGCTCCACCGAGTGGATGCCGGTGCTGATCACGCTGGCCACGCGGGCGCGGTCTTCTTCGCTTATCTCGTCTTCGCGTCGCATGGTGCACCTCAGGCGGCAAAGTGGTTCTGGGGGATGGCGATGATGGAGCCGCCGCCGGCCTCCACGCAGAGCGCCAGGCTCTCGATGCGCGGCAGCACACGCTGGAAATAGAAGCGCGCGGTCTCGAGCTTCGCGGTGTAGAAATCCGTCTCGGTGCTGCCGGCAGCGAGTGCGTCGGCAGCCACGCGCGCCATCCATGCCCACATGTGGGCAAGCACCAGGTAGCCGAGCAGCATCAGGTACTCGAAGGCCGCGGCATCGGCTTCCTCGGCGTTCTTCATGGCAGCCTCGGCGACCTTGAGGGTAAGGCCCTCGAGCCGCGCACTGGTGGCACGCAGGGCCTGCACGAAGGCGGCCATGTCCTCGCGGCCATCCTGCGCGGCGCAGAAGGCGTCGATCTGTGACTGGTAGGACTTGAGCAGGGCGCCGCCGCTGCCCATCACCTTGCGACCCAGCAGGTCGAGCGACTGAATGGCGCTGGTGCCCTCGTAGAGCAGCGCGATCCGCGTATCGCGCACGATCTGCTCCATGCCATTGGCGCGCACATAGCCATGCCCGCCCAGCACCTGCATACCCATATTCGCAGCTTCGTAGCCGACCTCCGTCACGAAGGCCTTGGCTACCGGCGTGAGCAAGGCCATCAGATCTTCGGCCGCCTTGCAGGCCGCGGCATCGGGCGAGCGATCCATGATGTCGACCTGCCGACAGAGCCAGTACAGGAAAGCGCGACTGCCCTCGGCAAAGGCGCGCTGAGTGAGCAGCAGGCGACGGATGTTGGGGTGCACGATCAGCGGGTCTGCGGGGCCCGAGGGGTTTTTCGCGCCGGAGAGCGAGCGCCCCTGCAGCCGCTCGAAGGCGTAGTCACGCGCGCCCTGCCAGGAGAGCTCGCAGGCCGCCAGCCCCTGCATCGCGGTGCCGAGGCGCGCGGCGTTCATGAAGGTGAACATGTGGTGCAGGCCGCGGTTGGGCTCGCCGATCAGGGATCCCGTGGCACCGTCGAAATTCATCACGCAGGTGGCCGAGCCGTTGATGCCCATCTTGTGCTCGATGGCGCCACAACCAAGTGTGTTGGAGCTCAGACTGCCATCGGCTTGCGGGAGTTTCTTGGGGACCAGGAACAGCGAGATGCCCTTGGTGCCCAGGGGCGCGTCGGGGAGCCTCGCGAGCACGATATGGATGATGTTCTCGGCGAGGTCGTGGTCGCCAGAAGAGATGAAGATCTTGGTGCCGGTAATGGCGTAGCTGCCGTCCGCAAGTGGCTCGGCGCGGGTGCGCAGCTGGCCGAGGTCGCTGCCGCAATGGGATTCGGTGAGGCACATGGTGCCGGTCCACTCGCCGCTCACCAGCTTGCCCAGGTAGGTCGCTTTTTGCTCGGCGGTGCCGTGGGTCTTCAGGGTGCGCACCGCGCCGTGCGAGAGCCCCGGGTACATAGCCCAGGCCCAGTTGGCAGTGCCCATCATGTCCTCGAAGAACAGCCCCACCGAGGCCGGCAGCCCCTGCCCGCCGTACTCGGGTGCGGAGCTGAGCGTGGCCCAGCCGCCGTCGACGTACTGACGATAGGCCTCGCGGAAGCCCGCTGGCGTTTTCACGCCTTCGGGGGTCCAGGTGCAGCCTTCCTCATCACCGCTGCGGTAGAGCGGCGCGAGCACGTCCTCGCAGAAGCGGGCGGCCTCCTCGAGCACCTGGTTGATGAGGTCAGGTGGGAAATCCCCGAAACCCGGGAGGCTCGCGTAGAGGCCCGGAAAGTCGAGCAATTCCTCGCGCACGAAACGCATATCGCGCAAGGGCGCCTTATAGGACAACATCCGGTACCTCCTGGAAAAGGCTTAGTGCTCGATCTTGAGGATACGTCGCGGCAGCGGCTTTGGGCCGGTTCTGGCGCTCAGGCGTAGCTGTCGATGATCTGGCCGGGGCCCTCGTCGTCGCCGGGGTCGTCCTTGTTGCGGCCAGGCTTGCCCTCGCGGCGACGGTCGGTGAGCCGCTCCTTGGCAAGCGGCTCCTCGACAGGCGCAGAAGGCAATTCCTGCAGACGGGCTTTCTGCTCCTCGGTCATGGCGCGACCGAGGGGATCGTAGGTGGGGGTTACCGGTAGCGGAGGAATCCCGCTGATGCCGGACACAGAATGGATCTCGCGGCTCTCAGGCAAGCGTGTCGATCAGAGTGCCGACCAGGTTGTCGCCGGCATCAACGACCCGCGCTGCAATGCGGGCGTCCTGCTTGGCCTGCTGCAATTCCAGCAGGGACTCGATGAGCGTCGTCTGGTCTTCGGGTTCACCGGCCTGCGCTACCTTGACGGCGGCATCCTGAGCACGGACCACGCTCTCACGCAGGGCGGACATGCCCGCAAGGGAAATCGAATTGATGGCCATGGTTACCCTCCGATCGCAGCGATCAGACACTTGACGCGCTGAGGATAGCACGGACCTCAGCCAGCCAGCAGGCGCCCGATATCCAGACTTTGCGCAGCCTCACGGAAGCCTATGCCGGCGCGGTAGCCGATAAAACCAATGCATGGCGCGGGAATACGCATCTGCAGCGTGTCGAAGTTCTGCTCCACCCTCGCCATGCCGGGGTCGGTCTGGGTCGCAACCCAGCCCGCCAACGTCAGCCCATCCCGAGAGATTGCCTCGGCGCTGAGCAAGGCATGATTCACGCAGCCGAGCCGCATCCCCACCACGAGGATCACTGGCAGCCCCAGCAGACAAGCAAGATCGGCGAGGGTCTCGTGGTCATTGAGCGGCACCCGCCACCCACCCGCGCCCTCGACCAGCAACAGATCATGTGGACGCAGCAGCTGGGCCCGGCAGTGGGCTGCGAGCAAACGGACATCAAGTTGCAGACCGCTTTCGACAGCGGCCAGATGCGGCGCGATTGCCGGCTCCAGCGACAAGGCGTTCACGTCTGCATAGGCGAGCGGCACGCTGGCGGCCTGCTGCAGCATGAGCGCATCTTCGTTGTGCAGCTCGCCATGGGCAGTACGCGCCGATCCGCTCGCCAGGGGCTTCAGGCCGATGGAACGCAGGCCCCGCGCAGCAGCCGCATGCAGCAGTCCAGCGGTGACCAGGGTCTTGCCGGCGCCCGTATCGGTGCCGGTTACGAAGAACGCCTTAGACACGGGGCCTCCTCAACACGATACGCAGCAATTCCCAAGTGGCCGGCAGACCATCCGCACCATCGGCAAGCAGCGCATAGGCTGCTTCGAGCCGGGCCCAGACGGCGCGCCCCGCGAGACCCGCAGGACGTCCGGCGTCGAGTGCGGTGGCGCCGATGCCGCGCAAGCCCTGCGCCACCGCGCGTGCATTGGCATGACGCTGGAGGCGCTCCTCGCGCTCGACGCGCTCGAGCTGCAAGCCAGCCGATTCCGCTGCAGCACGGATCAGCGCGAGCGACGGGAAACGGTTCACGTGCTCGCGTCCATCGACGCATCGCCATGCCGCGCGCAACTCCCAGAGCGTAGCGGGCCCCGGAAGCGATAGCAGTGCCACGCCGCCCGGACGTAGCACGCGCGCGAGCTCACGGCAGGCCCGGCCCGGATCGTCGCACCACTGCAGCGCCAGATTGGAAAAGACCAAACCCACGCTGGCATCGGCGAACGGCAACTGCTGGGCATCGGCGCCAACCAGCAACGTATCCCCTGCACGTGAGGCCGCGGATCGGAGCATAGGCTCAGCAATATCCACCCCCAGCACCCGCGCCCGCGGGAATCGCTCGCGCAGCGCGGGCAGCGCGGCTCCCGTACCGCAGCCAAGATCGAGAACGCTATCCGGATCCGCGGCCGGAGCCAGCGAAAGAAGCGCAGCGGCACAGTCCCGCTGCAGCGCGGCCGCCTCATCGTAACCCCGCGCGGCACGGCCGAAAGAGCGTGCCACGGCACGGACGGCGGGGCGCAGCAGCGGCGGCTCCAGCGCGGCGATGAAATCCCCGATGCGCGCCGCAACGGCCTCGGGGCGCGAGAGGAACGGGGCATGCGCGCAACCGGCCGCCACCCAGACGCTCGCATCAGGCTGCAGACGGCGCAGGCTGCTGTCGATCCGCGCCGGCACCAACGGGTCGCGCTCGCCCAGCACGTGAAGCACCGGCAGTTCCAATAGCGGCAGCTCGGCGCGCAGATCGATCGACTCCAGTAACGCCAGTGCAACACCAAGACCCGCGCGTGTCTCGATCGGGGGCTGCGCCTCACGCAGAGCACGGCGTACCTGCGCGGCGCGCGCATCACCGCTTGCCTGCATCGCGCAGAAGCGCTCGAGATGGGCGCTTGCATTGCGGTAGTAGGCCTCGCGAAAGGCGACAAAGTCCGCTGCCGGCATTCCGAGTGGCCAGTCAGGCCGCACGCAAAAACAGGGATTGGTGGCGATACAGACCAGCGCACGCAGCCGGCCCGGATCCCGCGCGGCAAGATGCAAGGCGAGCGAACCACCGAGTGACCAACCTATCAGTACGGCTCCAGTCGGCACCTCCGGTGCAAGGGTCTCGAGTGCCAGATCGAGTGCCTGACGGGCGTCCGTGGCGGCAGGGAGCCGGCCGAAATCAAAGTCGGCGATCCGCACCGGACACTGCGCGCCGAGCTGTGCGGCGAAGGCCGCGAACACGCCCGGACTGCTGCCCCAGCCGGTGAGCAGCACGATGGGGGGGTCGGACACCGCAGGGCCTGGCGAAGTCTCGCGGCTGCCGGCCTGCGTCATGCCGCCGCCAGCTCTGCCAGCGCGTCGAGCAGACGATCGACATCTGCATCTTCATGGACGGCAGACAAGGTGATACGCAGCCGCGCACTGCCTTGCGGCACGGTGGGTGGTCGTATCGCCGGCACCAACAGCCCGCGCGCGCGAAGCCCCGCCGCCCACTCTAGCGCGCGCCTGGCATCGCCCAGCAACAAGGGCTGCACCGGACTGCGCGAAGGCAGTAGCGGCAGCCCGAGACGCTCGAGACCCTTGCGCAGGCGCTGCACGAGAGCGGCAAGCCGCTGCCGCCGCCATCCCTCGTCGCGCATGATACGCAGCGCCGCAAGCGCCGCCGACGCCGCAGCGGGTGGCATAGCGGTGGTGTAGATGTAGGTGCGCGCGTGCTGGATTAGGGTCTCGATCAACACCGACTCAGCGGCCACGAAGGCGCCGCTGGAACCCAAAGCCTTGCCCAAGGTGCCCATCATCAGCTCGACGCGATCGTTGACGCCCTGCGCCTCGAGACTACCGCCGCCGGTCTCGCCGAGCACGCCGAAGCCGTGCGCGTCATCGACCAGCAGCAGCGCATCGTGACGATCGCAGACGTCGGCCAATGCCGCGAGCGGGGCCTCGTCGCCATCCATGCTGAAAACACCGTCCACCGCCACCATCCGGTGGGCCGCGCGGGAGCGCGACAGGCGCGTCTCGAGCGAGGCGGGATCGTTGTGCAGGAAGCGCTGCAGCCGGGCGCCCGAGAGCAAGGCCCCGTCGATCAGCGAGGCATGATTGAGGCGATCCTCGAACAGGGCATCGCCACGACCGAGCAGCGCCGAGGCGATGCCGAGATTGGCCGCATAACCGCTCGAAAACACCAGCGCGCGCTCGCGCCCCGTGAACTCTGCAAGGGTCTCCTCAAGTTCGTGGTGCACGCGCAT
Source organism: Klebsiella pneumoniae (assembly GCA_945862145.1). GTDB lineage: Bacteria > Pseudomonadota > Gammaproteobacteria > Pseudomonadales > UBA5518 > UBA5518. Next base: position 88,858 of record CAMAXE010000006.1, on the reverse strand, counting down.
GTGGCCGCAGACCAGATGCGAGGCCCCACTGCCCGCGCCCCACTGCAAGGCGCCGTCCCTGAAGGCCGCCACAACGCGTGGATCATTGGCGAGGCCGAGATAGTCATTGCTGCAGAAGGCGAGGAGATCCTTGCCATCGATGCGGACCCAGGGGCCTTGCGCCGAATCGAGCACGGTGCGGCTGCGGTAGAGCCCGGCGGCGCGACGCGCCTCCAGCGCCGCAGGCAGCGCCGAGAATCCACCCCGCATATCGCAGCCTCAGGCGCGCGCGGCGTCGTAGAAGAGCCCGGAATCCGCGGCGGCCAGCTGCATTGCGGTGCCCTCTGCGTGCGTGCGCCCGTCGGGGAGCGGCGCGGGCCGGATGCCCAGCCGGCGGAACAGGCTCATGTCGTCAGCGCAGGCGGGATTTGGTGTGGTGAGCAGGCGCTCGCCGTAGAAAATCGAATTGGCGCCGGCGAGGAAAGCCAGCGACTGGAGCTCGTCGGGCATGGTTTCACGACCAGCGGAAAGACGCACATGCGAGGCCGGCATCAGGATGCGCGCCACTGCGATGGTGCGCACGAACTCGAAGGAATCGAGATCGGGTTCATCTGCGAGTGGCGTGCCCGGCACGCGCACCAGCAGGTTGATCGGAACGCTCTCCGGATGCTCGGGAAGCGTGGCCAGCGTAAGCAGCATACCGGCGCGGTCGGCACGCTCCTCGCCCATGCCCACGATGCCGCCGCAACAGACCTTGATGCCGGCCTCGCGCACGTTGGCGAGCGTGTCGAGGCGCTGCTGGAAGGTTCGGGTCGTGATCACCTCGCCGTAGTACTCGGGCGAGGTGTCGATGTTGTGGTTGTAATAGTCGAGACCGGCATCGGCCAGAACGCGCGCCTGCTCAGGCTCCAGCATGCCAAGCGTCATGCAGGTCTCGAGACCAAGCTCCTTCACGCCGCGCACCATGGCCGCCAGCACACCGAGGTCGCGATCCTTGGGTGAGCGCCAGGCGGCACCCATGCAAAAACGCGTGGAGCCCGAGTCCCGCGCATCGCGGGCCGAGACGAGCACGCGCTCCACTTCCATCAGCTGCTCGGTGCCAAGGCCCGTGTCGTAGCGCAGGCTTTGCGGGCAGTACTTGCAGTCCTCCGGGCAAGTGCCCGTCTTGATCGACAGGAGGGTGCTCACCTGCACTTCGTTAGGATCGAAAAAGCGGCGATGGATCGTCTGCGCCCGGAACAGGAGATCCGCGAAGGGCAGCGCGAACAGCGCCTCGATCTCGACGCGGGTCCAGTCGTGCCGCAGGGGCAGCGGGGCAGTTGCCTGATTCATCGCGGAAGTCCTATGGTTGGCATGCCGGGCGGAGTCTCGGCAGCAAGCACACCGTTGTCAACCGGAAGGGAATCCCATGGTTTACCAAGAGCGCTGGATCGATCGCTTCCTGCCCTCCACCTGCCTGCTATGCGGGGCAGGCGCCAGTACCGGCCTTGACGCCTGCGCCGACTGCATCGCCGACCTGCCCGAGAACGGCCCCGCCTGCACGGCTTGCGCCATGCCGCTGCCCGTGACCGGGCTCTGCGGCGCCTGCCTGCGCACCCCGCCGCGAGTGAGCGCGAGTTACTGCGCTTTCCGCTACACCTACCCGGTGCGCGAATTGTTGCTGCGCTTCAAGGGCGGAGGTGACTTGGCCACCGGCCGCATGCTGACCGAACTGATGGCGCGGCAACTGGCCACCCGAGCCGGCATTACGGGGCAAGACTGGACGCTGGTGCCGGTTCCACTGGCGCGGGAACGGCTAGGCTTGCGTGGCTTCAATCAGGCCGAGCGCATCGCCCGGGTGCTGGGCAAGCGCCTTGGCATGCAGGTCGCCACACATCTGGCCTCGAGAGTACGCACCACGCCCGACCAGAAGGGGCTCTCGGCCGCAGAGCGTCGGCGTAATCTCGACGGCGCGTTTGCCGTGCGCCCCTGCGCAGGAAAACGTCTGTTGCTGGTCGATGATGTGATGACCACCGGCGCCACGGGCAATGCATTGGCTGGGGCATTTTTGGCGGCAGGCGCTGGCGAGTTGCGGCTGTGGTGTCTCGCGCGGGCCGTTTGATCAGCCGCGATCCGCCGCGGTCAGGAGGCTTAGTCCAGCGGGCCGGGAAAGAAGACCGACCGCAGCCAGTTGAAGAAACTGTTGCCCGCAAGGAATCGCCGGTCGAGTTCGTCGGCCTCGGCGGCAGGCGAGCGCGGATCCGCAAAGTAGTCACCGCGGGTCACGAAGGGCCCTGAAGGGTCCAGCTCCTTGACGATGCGTGCCGGATTGCCCGCCACCACCACATTCGCGGGCACATCCTTCGTGACCACGGCGCAGGCGCCCACGATGGCGTTGTCGCCGATGGTGACGCCCTTCAGCACCAGCGCGCGGTCGCCGATCCAGACGTTGTTGCCGATACGGATCGGGGCGGGCACGGCGTTGCGCTCGATGCGATCGTAGATACCGTGCCAGTCCGAATCCGTGATGTAGGCGCCGCTCGCGATCATGCAGTTGTCGCCGATCTCGATGGCATCACTCGCGCTTATCCGGACGCCCGGCGTGATCAGCGCGTAATCCCCGATGGTGATGCGCCCGAGCCCCGGGCCTCGCCCCCACACGGCAATGGACACGCGCTTGTCGACATCGCCGATGACCGTCGCGCAGCGCCCCAGCGAGATGTTCGGGCCGTTCACCTGCACATACCACGGCTTCATGAACGTGCCGCCCTCACCGAGGTGGTCGAAGTGCGGACGCAGGAAGTGCTCCGCGTACCAGCCGCGGAACACCAGATAGATCCGCTTCACCCAATAGGGGCGGAGGTCCTGTCGCATGATCGCTCCCGAAATGCGCTGGCCTCGGCAGGCCGGAGGCCGCGTAGCTTAAGGCATGCAGCGCTCGCAGCGCCCCGAGCGTGGCCCTTTGCCCCGGGGCGCGCGCTCCGCTAGTCTGGGGCCCTTGTGGTCGCCGGCGGTCGGAACAGATGGGACACACCAGTCGCAAGCCAGAGTCGGTGGACGAGGTCTGGCACTCGATCCGGACCTCCTGCGCGCGGGAGGCTGCCGCCGAACCGGTGCTGGCGAGCTTCCTGCACGCCACCGTCCTGAAACACACCACGCTGGAGGCGGCGCTCGGCTTTCATCTCGCGCAGCGACTCGACAGCACGACCGCGCCCGCACTGCTCGTGCGCGAGGTCATCAGCGAGGCCTTTGCGGCGGATGCCACCATCGGCGAGGCCATCCGTTGCGATCTGCGCGCCGTCAAATCGAGGGATTCGGCCTGCGCCGAGCACGCCATGACGTTCCTGTTCTTCAAGGGTTTCCACGCCCTCGAGAGCTACCGTATCGCCCACTGGCTCTGGACCCACGGGCGGCAGGCGCTCGCGTTGTTCCTGCAGAACCGTATCTCCTGCGAGTTCGGGGTGGACATCCACCCCGCTGCCCGCATCGGCTGCGGCATCCTGTTGGATCACGCCACCGGCGTGGTGATCGGTGAAACCACGGTAATCGGTGACGATGTCTCGATCATGCAGGGCGTGACGCTTGGTGGTACCGGCAAGGCCAGCGGAGACCGTCACCCGAAGGTCGGCTCGGGCGTGCTGATAGGCGCAGGCGCCAGCGTTCTGGGAAATATCCGCATCGGCGATGGCGCCAAGGTAAGCGCTGGCAGCGTGGTGCTAACCGACGTCCCCGAGCACACCACCGTTGCAGGTGTTCCGGCGCGGATTGTGGGTCGCCCGTCGAGCGAGTCACCGGCGCTCGACATGAACCACGCCCTGGCATCCGATATAAGCAACCTCGGCGAAGACCGCTGAGACGTGACTCAGGGGCGGTGATAGGCCGGCGAGAACTCCCGCACGGCATCGACCAGCGCCCGCACGTGCTCGGGATCAATGTCGGGCGTGATGCCGTGACCCAGATTGAACACATGACCGCTGCCCGGGCCATAGGAGTCGAGCACCGCGACCACTTCCTGGCGGATACGCGCCGGCGGTGCCCGCAGTAGCGCTGGATCCATGTTTCCCTGCAGCGCCACGCGGCCACCGGTGAGCCGTCGCGCCTGCCCGAGATCAGTGGTCCAGTCGAGACCCACGGCATCGCAGCCACTTGCCGCGATGGATTCGATCCACTGGCCTCCGCCCTTGGTGAAGAGGATCACCGGCTGCTCGCAACCGAGGTCGCGCAGGCCCTTCACGATACGGGTCATATAGGCAAGCGAGAACTCGCGATACGCCGCATGTCCCAGCGCACCGCCCCAGGTATCGAAGATCTGGACGGCGGCCGCACCTGCGCGAATCTGCGCCGCCAGATACGCCGTGACCGCGTCCGCCAGCACGCCAAGCAACCGGTGCATCAGCGCGGGTTCGGCGAATGCCATGGTCTTCACGCGCGCGAACTCGCGCGTGGAGCCGCCCTCGACCATGTAGGTGGCGAGCGTCCATGGGCTGCCCGAGAAACCGATCAGCGGCACGCGCCCGTTCAACTCGCGCGCGATGGTGCGCACCGCATCCATCACGTAGCCCAAATCCTGCTCGGGGTCCGGAATGTGCAATGCATCCACATCGGCGACGGTGCGCACCGAGCGGCGGAAACACGGTCCCTCACCCGTCTCGAAGTACAACCCCAGACCCATGGCGTCAGGAATGGTCAGGATGTCTGAAAACAGGATGGCAGCATCCAGATCGAAGCGGTCGATGGGCTGCAGCGTGACCTCGCAGGCCATATCCGGGCTGCGCATGAGTTCGATGAAACCCCCGGCCCGCTCGCGCGCGGCACGGTACTCGGGCAGATAGCGGCCCGCCTGCCGCATGATCCAGATCGGCGTGCGATCGAGGGGCTCGCGGCGCAGTGCGCGAAGCAGGCGGTCGTTCTTCAATGTGGTCATGGAGGTCCTCAGAGCTCGTCGGGCCTTCTATGATTTGTCACGGAGTCTGCAGGGCCCGCGCTGCGCGGATCTCTTTCTGGACGGCATCGACGCGCCGCACCCAGGGCTTGGCGCCCGCGAGTCCCCTGGGGAGGTTCTTCTGCGCCTTCTCGGCGGCGGCACGGGAGGGGTAGTTACCGTAGACAACCGAGTACCACTCCTTACCGCCGTTCTGCTTGCGGTAGACCCGCAGCGCCACGCCGGAGCGGACCATGAAGGATTTGACCCGCGCGTTGTCGTCGGAACCCATGATCTGCAGAACGAAATTCCCCGGATCGAGCCCGAGCAGGTAGTTCTCGTCACCGCTGGGAGCGCCACCGGCCCGCGACCCGCCCTTGTACACATAGTCAGTAGCGTCGGCCGTGACGGCAGGCCTGGGCGTGGCAGCGGGCCGGGCAGCGGGCTTTGCTGCCACAGCCGCAGCCCCGGGCGGCGCCGCATCAGGAGAAGGGACGGGCGCCGTTCGGGGGCTTGGCGCCGGACCGGCGGCCTCCCCCTCCGGAGGCATCGCCATACGCAATTCCGCTTCGAGCGCTTCGGCCTCGGATAAAGCGGGGCTCACAGCAACAGCAGCCGGGGTTGCCGGTGCTCGCGGAGCGGGTGCCGATGTGGTCGGGCGGGAGGCTGCGCGACGGGAGACCGCCGGCGCAGGAGCTGGTGTCGAGGCCGCTGTCTTGGGCGCCGGTTCAGCCTTCGCGGGGATGGGTGATGTCGCTTTCGGGACTGCGGGCGTAACCCCAACCGCAGGTGCAGGCGTCACCGCGGGCGCTACTTCGGACTCGGGTTCGACGGTGGGGAGCACCTCGCCAGTGGCCGATTCCGGACCGGCCACGGGCTCTGCGGCAGCCAGTTCGGGCGACTCGAGTTCGGTGACCGGCGCGAGGCCGGGGATGGGGACCGGCGGGGACTGCCGCCCCTGTTCAACATGGGTCCAAGCGTACAGCAGAAGCAGCGCGAGCAGCGTGGCGGCGATCACGCCGAAATGCCACAGCGGCAGGGATGTCAGCGGCTGCTGCACAACGGCCAAGCCGTCGATCAGTATCTGGCGCGCCTCGGCATTGACCAACCCGGGCAGCCCCGCCGATTGGCGGTTGATACGCTCCATCTCATCGGCGTTGAAGGGCGACTCGCCGTGGAGTCCTGCGGTATTCAGCCGGTAATGGATATACGCATGCGTCTCGCCGCGCTCGAATGGCTGCAACTCGATGGTGTGCAGTGGCATGCCAGCGGGCATCAGCGGCTGCAGTTGTTCGCGCCAATCGGGCTCGGCGAAGAGCACGACGCGCAGGTTGCGACCCGCCGCCTGCAGCAGCCGTGGCAGGAATTGCAGCACGTCATCGTGCATGTGCTGCGCATCATCGATCACCAGCCAGGATTGGGATCCCGCCGCGAGACGATCAGCGCAGTGCTGGACGAGTTGCTGGAGGTCGGCCTCGATGCCAGCGCGGGGCGCGGGGCGCAGCCCGAAACCCGACAGCAGCCGGCGCAGCCAGGGCTCCGGCCCCTCAAGCAGGGCAGCCTCGAGTACACAGCAGCGCGTGTCCGCGGCGGACTGGGCCACGAAATGGCGCCGGGTCGCCGTCTTGCCGGCTCCAGCGACACCGGCCACAAGCAGCACGCAGTCGGAAAAGCGCGCGAGGTGCTGCAACTGTTCGACGGTTTCCTGCCTGGCGCCACCGGGGTAGAACAAACCCTGCACACCGCCCTCGGCAAAGGGGTCGCGATCGAAACCGTATTGGCGGTACCACTCGTCGTCGCCCGCGAGCGTGGGCTCCACGCGCCTCATGCCGCGCCCGCCTCGGCCACGTGCGAGGCACCCTCGAGACAGGCCAGCAGATCTTCCTCGCGGAAATCCGTGCTGAGCACCGCCTCGCCGAGCCGTCGCAGGAGCACCAGGCGGATGCGCCCGTCGCTGGACTTCTTGTCACCTCGCATCAGCGACAGGAGTCGCTGTGCCTCGATATCAGCCGGAATATCCACCGGCAACCCAAAGGCCGCGAGCAGGCGACCAAGAGCCGCAACTTCGTCGCCAGGCAACCAGCCCAGTGCACTCGAAAAGCGCGCGGCCAGCACCATGCCTATCGCGACCGCCTCGCCGTGCAGCAATTGTCGGTAACCCGTGGCGGTCTCAAGAGCGTGACCAAAGGTATGCCCGAAATTAAGCAGGGCACGCGAGCCACCCTCTTCCTCGCGCTCGTCGGCGGCCACCACGCGCGCCTTGTTGAGACAGGAACGCCGCACGATCTCCATCAGACATCCGGCATCCCGCCCGGCGATGTCTGCAGCGTGGCTCACAATCCACTCGTGGAATGGCGCATCGCCGATAAGGCCATACTTCACGACCTCGGCGAGACCGGCGGAAAACTCACGCGCCGGCAGTGTGGAGAGCGTGTCGGTGTCGGTGATCACGGCACGCGGCTGGTGAAAGGCACCGATCATGTTCTTGCCGCGCGGATGATTAACCGCCGTCTTGCCACCGACGGCGGAATCCACCTGCGCAAGCAGCGTGGTAGGCACCTGCACGAAGGACACACCGCGCTGGTAGGTGGCCGCGGCAAAGCCGGTGATATCCCCGATCACACCACCACCGAGCGCGATCAGCGTGCAGCTACGCTCGCAGCGCGCCTCGAGAAGCGCGTCATAGAGACTAGACAAAACAGCGATGTTCTTGTGCTCCTCGCCATCGGGAAGAACTTTCACCAGCGCCACACGGTCACCGAGCGGCTGGCGCAGTTTCTCGAGGTAGAGCGGGGCTACAGTGGTGTTGGTGACGATCACCACCTTGCCCTTGCCGAAATGACGTGTCAGCAGCGCGGGTTCAGCCAGCAGCCCGCTCCCGATGTAGATCGGGTAGCTGCGGGATCCGAGTTGTACGTCGAGCGAGGCCGGCTGCATCCAATCGATTCCTGGGGGCACACCCGCATGCCGGGTGCGAGGTGGAAGCTTAGCCACGATCGCCCCCGCGAGCCAGTTCCGCGGGGCTCAGGATGTCGGGTTGTCTGAAAGTCTCTCCACGACCTCGGTACCCACGCTGCTCGCGCTGCGGCGATCGGTGTGGATGAGGATGTCCGCGATCTCGAGATAAAGCGGATGACGGGCGACGAGCAACTCGCTCAGGACTTTCTCGCGATCGGGGGTCTGGAGCAGCGGACGCTTGCGGTCACGCTTGGTGCGTGAGAGCTGCTCGCGGACAGAGGTCTCGAGGTAGACCACGCTACCCATACCTGCCAGCAGCCGACGGTTCTCCTCCCGCATGACGGCCCCGCCGCCGGTCGCCAGCACCATGCCCGAGACGGTGGCCACGTCGCGCAGAACGGCCGTCTCCCGCTCGCGGAACCCAGGCTCTCCCTCGACATCAAAAATCCACGCGATCGAAGCGCCCGCGCGCTCTTCGATCAGCGTGTCGCTGTCGCAGAAAACGAACCCGAGCCGCCCGGCAAGCAAGCGTCCGATGGTGCTCTTTCCGGACCCCATGGGGCCGACGAGCACCACGTTACGCGGCTGCGCCACGGGGCCCTCCGGCTCGATCAGTTGAGCAATCGGTCGCCGATGATCCTCGGGGTGATGAAGATCAGCGTCTCGGTCTTGCTCGACTGCTTGCTGTCCTTGCTGAACAAACGCCCTAAATAAGGGATATCGCCCAGCAGCGGCGTCTTCGTCTGACTCAGGATTTCCTCGGTCTTGAACACACCGCCCAGCACCACCGTCTGGCCGTTGTCCACGAGGACCTCGGTATCCAGCGCCGTGGTGTCGATGGTCGGAATCTGCGAGCCGAACTCACCCGTGATGAACTCACCCACCGAGTCCTGATTGATGGCCAGCTTCATCATGATGCGGTCATCGGGGGTTATGTGGGGCGTGACCTCGAGTTTGAGTACTGCCTCCTTGAACTCTATCGTCGTCTCGCCGGACGCAGAGGCTTTTTGGTAGGGGATCTCGGTACCCTGCGCGATGGTCGCCTTCTGCTTGTCGCCCGTGATGATCTTGGGCTGCGAGACGATCTCGCCGTGACCCGAGGACTCAAGGGCCGAGAGTTCCGCCTGCAGCAGCAGATCATTGGAGGTGAAACCGATAGCAATGGAGCTTGCACCCTCCCCGGTGACACCGAGATCTACAGCGAGCGCATCAGGGAATGTGGCGCTGTTTGAGTTGCCATCCGCGATCTCTGTAAGGGTGCCCTGGCTACCCCCGATGGTCCAGGTGCTGTTGTCGTTCTCATCATTGACCCCCGCACCGCCCCACCTCACGCCCAGCTGACGCGAGAAATCGGTAGAGGCAATCACGATCCTCGCCTCGATCATGACCTGGCGGACAGGTATATCGATCGCCTTGATCAGTCGGCGCAACTGGTCGAGTTTGTCGGCCGTCTCCGTGACCATCAGAGCGTTGGTGCGATCGTCTACGATCACCGATCCGCGCGCGGACAGGATGCTCGCCTCGCGCTGACCGCTGCCACTGCTCCCGCCGCCCTGGGACCCACCGGTAGCCACGCCTTGCCCGCCGCCGCTGCGACCGAAAAGCTTGAAGATTTCCTTGGCGTCGGCGTACTTGACCTGGATGAACTCAGTCTGCAGGGGCGCGAGTTCCTCGAGTTGACGGTTGGTTTCGAGTTCCTGGCGCTCGCGCTCGGCGATCTCTGCGGCGGGCGCGACCATAAGCACATTGCCGGACTGGCGCTTGTCCAGACCCTTGGTCTTCAGGATCAGGCTGAGTGCCTGGTCCCAAGGGACATTCTGGAGGCGCAGCGTGATACGCCCAGATACGGTATCGCTTGCCACCAGATTGAGGTCGGTGAAGTCAGCGATAAGCTGCAGTACCGCCCGCACCTCGATATCCTGGAAGTTGAGCGAGAGTTTCTCGCCGGCAAACTCGAAATCCTTTTTCTTGCGCTCGACTTCCTGCTTGGTGAGCGGCTTGACCGCAACCACGTAGGTGTTGTCGGCCTGGTAGGCGAGATAGTCGTACTCGCCGCCCACCTTGATCCCGATTTTCGCCTGCGAACCGGTTTGGTTGACCTCGACCGCCTGCACCGGGGTCGCGAAGTCCACCACGTCATAGCGTCGCTGCAGTTCTGCCGGGACACCCGTCTCGAAGAAGGACACGTTGATCGTGCTGCCCTCGAGCCGCACGTCGACGTCGGCACCGGGATCACTCAGCGAGAGCTCGATCCGCCCTTCGCCGTTCTCACCGCGGCGGAAGTTGAAATCAGTGATGCCGTGACTCGCGGGCGAGGCTGCTGCAGCGACCGCGGCGCTGCTGGGCTTGAGATAGTCCTGCGGAGCGCCGCTGCCCACGGCGATCACGAGTTCATCGCCGTCGATCGTCGACTGGTAGGGCGCGATCTCGAGCAGGTTCACGATCACCCGGGTGCGCCCACCAGACTCCACAACGACCACGCTCTGCGCGTTGTCGAAGGCCAGAATGTGCTTTTTCTGAGCCAATTTGCTCGCGACGCCGGGAAGATCCAGCGCGATCCGGGCAGGCTTTTCGATGGTGTAGCCCTGCGGTGCAGGCGGTGTACCATCGAATTTCATCCGGATCTCGAACTTGCCGCCTGGCAGCGCATTGAACCCGATGTCGGTCATCGACACGGACTGGGCCAGCGCAAGCGCTGCCGGCAACAGCCAGGCAACGACAGCTGCAAGGGCCCGGCGGAATGCTCCGCGCACCGGGGCAATGGTCTGAGAACTCATGATGGCTACCTTGTCCATACTGTCTCCACGCTCTACTTTTCTTCTGCCAGCTTTATCGTGCGGGGCTTGCGTATCCATCCCCCCACTCCGTTCGGCACGATTTCCTCGACCGCGATGCTGGTCTCGGTCGTTTCTACGATCTTTCCATGGTCCTTGCCGAGGTAATTCCCGACTCGCACCCTGTACACGCCGCCTTCGCTGTCTGCAACCAACGCCCACATCGTGCCCTGCTGCGCTAGCGTCCCGACCATCAACAACTGTTCGAAGTTGAAGCGCTCGAGGAACTCGCGGGCACGGCCAAGGTCTGGTTTGACCTCGGCGCCCGGCGTGAGCGCTGCCGTCTCCTTGGCGCTCAGCGGGATATCGAATGGCGCCCGCAAGGCTTGTGCCGAGTACGTGAAGGACTCGTAGGGCTTGAACACGGGGACAGGCTCGATAGCGCCCTTGGGCCGTGCCCGCACTTCCGCCATCCAGGCGTCAAGATCGGAAAAGTCGACGCCGCATCCGCCCAGCAGGGCAGCGCAAACGAGGACGCTTGCCGCGCGCTTCATGCCCATCACTCCTCGCCCTTGTAGCGGTAGGTCTTAGCCATGATCTGCATGGTGAGTTCACCCGAACCGACACCTGGCACGATCTTGAAATCATGCAAAGTGACGATACGGGGGAGGCCCGCCACGCCGCTGGTGAAGGCACCGAGGTCATGGTAGGTGCCCGTCAGATTGATATCGATCGGGAGCTCCACGTAGAACTCTGCAGCCTGCTCCCCTTGGAGCGCAATGCTGGAAAACTTGAGCCCGGAATCCACGCCCTTCTCGGTGATGTCTTCGAGCAACCCGGGAACCTCGGTATCTTTCGGCAGTTGGCCCAGCAGGGCGCCGAACTGCTCTTCCATGTCCGTCAGTTGGGCGCGCAAGGCGTCGAGATTGGCGACCTGGAAGGCCTTGGCCTCGAACTGACGCCGCAACTCGGTCTCGGTGCTGCGGACCTGATCGAGTTGAACACCAATTTCCTGAAGATGCTGGTTGTAGCCAAGAAAACAGCTGAGGATGAAGGCCAGCGTCCAGGTAATGACCTTGACCGGCATCGGCCAGGAACCCAGGTTTTCCAGCGTCAGATCGGAGGGTTGAATGTCCTTGAAGGACTTGAGGATATCCGCGAAGGCCATCGCTTACTGCTCCCCTTCCGTGTCCTCGGTACTGCCGGGCATGGTGACATTGACGGTCATCTCAAAGTCGTTGCCCTGGTCACCGAATTGGGAGTTTGCCTTGACGCTCTTCAGCATCGGCCCGGCGAACCATTCCGAGGCCTCGAGCTTACGCATCAGGCTGGACACCCGATTGTTGGACTCGGCTGTCCCCTGAATGGTTATCACCGTGCCCGCTCTCTGGATGCCGCGGTAGTAGACGCCATCAGGGAGCGTGCGCACGATTTCGTCGAAGATGCGGACGATAACCGGCCGCGTGCCCTGCAGGTCCTGGATGACCTTCATGCGGTCGACCAGCTGGTTGCGGCGAGCCTGGAGATCGCGAATATCGTTCACCTGCTGCTCGAGCTTACCGATCTCTGCGCGGAGGTAGTCGTTGCGCTGGTTCTGGCCGTCGATCTGGCTGGTTATTACGATATGGGCGGCGACAATGACTGCCAGTGCGGCAAATACGACTGCCCCGAGCACCGCAAGGAATTCCTTGCGCATCTGTTCGCGGCGCTGTTCTCGCCACGGTAGCAGGTTGATGTTTGCCATCAGTCGAAGCTCCTCATTGCGAGCCCGCAGGCGATCATCAGCGCGGGCGCATCATTGACGAGCGCCTGCGCGTTGACTCGCGAGGAAACCCCCATCTCCTTGAAGGGATTTGCCACCGTCGTGGGTGTGCCGAGCTTGTCTTCCACGGCCTGAGCGAGACCGGCAAGCGAGGCCACCCCGCCCGCCAGCACCACGTGATCGACATCGTTGTACTGGGTGGAGGAGAAGAAGAACTGCAACGAGCGCGTCACCTGCTGGATCACGGCATCGCGGAAGGGCTCGAGCACTTCGTGTTCATAATCCTCAGGAAGCCCGCCTTCTTTCTTGGCGAGGCCTGCCTCCTGAACGCTCAGCCCGTAGCGGCGCTGGATCTCCTCGGTCAGTTGGCGGCCGCCGAACAGCTGCTCGCGCGTGTAGATGGTGTTGCCGCCAGCCAGTACGCTGAGCGTGGTCATCGTCGAACCGATGTCGACGATCGCCACCGTGTACTCTTCGTCGAGCGAGAGTTGCGGCAAGATCAGGGCGAAGGCGCGCTCCATGGCGTACACCTCGACATCGACCACTCGTGGCACCAGATCGGCAGCCTGCAGCGCCTCGACCCGGGTATCGACGTTCTCTCGCCTGCAGGCCGCCAGCAATACCTCCACCTGATCGGGCCCGCGGTCGGACTTGCCTTGCACCTCGAAATCGATGGCTACTTCGTCCAGCGGATAGGGGACGTACTGGTCAGCCTCGACGTTGATCTGGGCCTCCATCGCGTCGTCGCTGAGCCCGGCAGAGACATCGATGATCTTGGTGATGACGGCCGAGCCGGCAACCGCGACGGCAACGTCCTTGATCTTGGTCTTGGACTTGGCAACCACGTCGACGAGGGTTCTGGCGACGGCATCGACGTCGGCGATATTCTTCTCGACGACGGAATTCGGGGGCATGGGCTGCACGGCGTAGCTTTCAACGGTGAGCTTGTCACCGCTACGGCTCAGTTCAAGCAATTTCACGGAGGTCGAACTGATGTCCAACCCCAGAACCGGAGGAGTCTTGCGTTTGAAGAGCCCTAACACGTTGTATTACCTAGTGAATCCGTGGTTTTTCAACCCTACACCGGAGCAGCCGATGGCGAGCCAACCCGAAGAGTAGTCCATAACTATTAAGCGGGAGGAAAAACTTTATAATGTCGCCCGCCTTGGGTCTCACACCTTTTGTATCGACCATTATGCTCAGAAGTGTAGCAATGCTCAGGCGACTCTGCGCAATCGCCTTCCCGTTCATGGCCCTCGGACTGATGGGCATGATGGGCACCTATCTGTACCTGAGCCCCCGGCTGCCCTCGGTAGAGGTGCTGCGGGATGTTCGTGACCAGGAGCCCCTGCGCGTCTACAGCAGTGACGGCCTTTTGATCGGCGAGTTCGGTGAAATGCACCGCACACCCGTACGCTTTGACGAGGTTCCCCAGCCACTGGTCGACGCTTTTCTGGCAGCCGAGGACGACCGTTTCCTGGTCCACGGCGGGATCGACATCCCGGGTTTGCTCCGAGCCGCCTGGGAGCTGGCGACCACCCACAGCATCCAGTCGGGCGGCAGCACCATCACGATGCAGGTGGCGAGGAATTACTTCCTCACCCGCGAACAGTCCTTCATGCGGAAATTCACCGAAATCTTGCTCGCACTCCGGATCGAACGCGAACTGGACAAGCACCAGATCCTCGAGCTTTACCTCAACAAGATTTTTCTCGGCTACCGGGCTTACGGAATCGAAGCTGCGGCCCAAGTGTATTTCGGACGCTCGATCGCGGAATTGAGCCTTGCCCAGTCGGCAATGATTGCCGGGCTGCCCAAGGCCCCATCTATCTGGAATCCGCTGGACAACCCCGCGCGCGCGCTGGGGCGGCGCGACTGGATCCTGGGCAGGATGCTCGACCTGGGGTATATCGCGGACTCTGAGTACCAGAAAGCACTGGCAGAGCCAGTCGCAGCCAGCTATCACGGCTCCCGAATCGAACTGCGCGCGGACTACGCGGCTGAAATGGTCCGCGCCGAGATGATCCGCCGCTACGGCATAGATGCCTATACCGGCGGCTATGTGGTGAAGACTTCGCTGGACGGCAGGCTCCAGCGTCAGGCAGATGCCGCCGTGGCGGGCGGCCTGCTCGCCTATGACAAGCGCCATGGCTGGCGCGGCCCCGAGCGCCATCTGGAGGAGCCAGAAACCGCATGGCCGGCAGCCTTGACCGCAATCCCGGCGATTGCCGGACTGCAAGCCGCCGTGGTGACCCGCGTCGAGGAAAAATCCATCGCAGTCCAGCTGGCTGACGGGGCGAAGATCGTCATTGGCTGGGAGGAAGGGCTGTCTTCGGCCCGACCCTTCATCAGCAGCGATTACCGGGGACCCGCACCCAAAAGCGCCGCGGATATCGTGCGCCGCGGGGATGTGGTCAGGGTGCAGACCTTAGACGACGGGACGTACCGGCTAAGCCAGGTGCCTGCCGTGCAGGGCGCGCTGGTCTCGCTCGACGCCAAGGACGGCAGCATCCTCGCGCTGGTCGGCGGACTTGACTTCAGACAGAGCAAGTTCAATCGGGTGGCCCAGGCACTGCGCCAGCCCGGATCGAACATCAAACCATTTATATACGCGGCGGCCATGGAGCATGGCTTTACCCCTGCATCCATGATCAACGATGCGCCCGTTGTCTTTCAGGATCCTGGCCTCGAGAAGGTATGGCGGCCGGAGAACGACAGCGGCAAGTTCTACGGCCCAACGAGCCTGCGCAACGCCTTGGTGAACTCCAGGAATCTGGTCTCCATACGGCTACTGCAGCAGCTGGGAATCCCGATCGCCGTGGACTATCTGGCGGGGCTCGGCTTCGAGCGGGAGTCGATACCGCCCAACCTGTCCCTTGCCTTGGGCACGCTGGTGACAACGCCGCTCAGGATCGCCTCGGCTTACGCGGCGCTCGCCAATGGCGGTTACCGCGTAGAGGCACACCTGCTGCGGGAAATAAGCAAGGTCAACGGCGATGTGGTGGCCACCATAGAACCCTTGCGGGCTTGCCTGGACTGCACGTCACTGCCACAGCCGGCAGCCCGGGAGGCTGGATCGCTGGAAGAACTCCTGCAGCAGG
This sequence comes from Klebsiella pneumoniae, assembly GCA_945862145.1. Taxonomy (GTDB): domain Bacteria; phylum Pseudomonadota; class Gammaproteobacteria; order Pseudomonadales; family UBA5518; genus UBA5518. The sequence continues at coordinate 73,384 of CAMAXE010000006.1, read as the reverse complement.
GCCCGGCGTCCGCTCCGACCGCCCCGGGAACGCTTGCGCCACGGGTAATGGACCCGCGGGCGGCCTACATAATCGACAGCATCTTGAAAGAAGCCGTGAAGCGCGGCACGGGGCGGCGTGCCATGGAACTCAAGCGCGACGATATCGCGGGCAAGACAGGCACCACCAACGGTCCTATGGACGCCTGGTTCTCGGGCTACGTGGGCACGCTGGTGACGACCGCCTGGCTCGGCTTCGACCAGAACACGCCTCTCGGCCGCCAGGAGTTCGGCGGATCAGCGGCGGTTCCCGTCTGGGTAGCCTATATGCGCGAAGCCGCCCGCGACATTCCCCCCCAGGAACGGCCGCGGCCGGAGGGTCTGGTCAGCGTGCGCGTCGATCCACAGACCGGTCTGCTCGCGGGGGCCGGGCAGGCAAACGCCATTTTCGAATTGTTTCCGCTGGAAAACGTGCCAACGGTCACGCCGGACGGAGATGCTTACCAAGATCCATACAAGCCCGACGAGTACGATACGCACGAAATCTTCTGAACGCGCAGCGCGCCCGGGGATCAGCGGCTGGACAGCGCAAGGGGATGCCGAATCGTCAGGATCCACGGGGGATGACGGTCATCACCGCGGTCCTTGGCGCTGCGCCAGATCAACCACCCGCGCGCCTCGATCACTTTGCCGAGCAGTGACTCGGGCATGCCCGCATCGAAGTACTTCCAATCCGCGCGCGCCACGCGCAAGGACACCCTGCCATCGAGCTCGATCCACCAGCTGGAGCGGGTTCGTGCGGTCCGCGTCACCCGGCCCTGTAGTAGATGGAAACCCCCCGCCTCCTCGTCCAGCCGGGTAACGGCGACGGGGCCGAAGCGACCGCCCCGCCACAGACCACGGCCCGCAGCGCGCGCATGTTGCTCGGCCCGGTGCAGGCACTCGGCCAGATCCAGATTGGGCGGGAAAACGATCTGCTGCGCCAGGCCTGCATCAAGCAACGCCTCTTCGAGGCTGCCGCCATCGGCCCGGTAGACATGGGCGAGCGTGCGTTTGTAGTGGTCCTGGGGGTCCTTGCCGATGCCGATCCGTATCGAAGGGTCGGCCAGGAACTGCCTGACGAATCGAGTGGCTTGGTCAGCCCCGGGCTCCTTGGGGTGACCGTAGTGGGATAGCTCCGGCGTATTCACTCCGATCAGGCGCACGCGGCGCCCGTCACCGAGGCTGATCGTGTCGCCGTCCAGCACCTTGGCCAGCCGGACCGCTTCAGTCGGGGCAGAAGGCTTGCATTCACCTGCAACAGAGACGCTGGAAAGGCCGATCCAGAGCGCAAACAAAAAAAGACCAGCTGCCGACATGACGGCTGCTGGTCTCTTTATCTTGCTCGATACCGGCGCGAACACGCCGGCAGTGTGCTCGCTCAGCGACGGATGCCCGTGGCCCCGAAACGCTTGTTGAAGCGGTCGATACGGCCGCCCGTATCGAGAACCTTCTGCTTGCCCGAATAGAACGGGTGGCACTTGGAGCAAACGTCGAGGCTGATTTCACGCGCCAGGGTGGAGCCGGTGCTGATCACGTTGCCGCAACTGCAGGAGGCGGTGAGCGAGCCGTACTTCGGGTGGATATCTGCCTTCATGATGGAGCCTCCGGAGCGTCCCCCGTCAGTTGCGGGGCTGGCCGCCGGAACTCCGACGACCTCTGAAAACGAGGGCGCGATCTTAGGTCGGGGCCGGAACCGTGGCAAGTCACAAGGCGGCAACTGTGGAAAAAGCCACGGGAACCGATGGGTGCTAGACTCGTCAGCCTCCTGAGTGTCGCCCTCCCACAGCGCATGTCCAAAGAACAGATCCTGCGTGTGGCGGTGGCCGCGCCGCTCCGCCAGGCGCTCGATTACCTGCCGCCGGTCGGCGCCGCAGTGACCGCCTGTCCGGGTCTGCGCGTGATCGTCCCCCTCGGGGCGAGGCGCGTCGTGGGCATCGTGCTCGAAGTGGTATCCGCCAGCAACTTGGCCCCCGAGCGGCTGAAGCGGGCGCTGGGTTTTCCCGACACCGCACCGGTCATTCCCGCCGACGTCCTCGACGTTTGCCTGTTTGCTGCACGTTACTACCACGCGACTCCCGGAGAGGCGGTGGTGAACACCCTGCCTGCAGGGCTGCGCAGCCTGCCGCGCTCCCGGATTCGGGCGACCCTGCAGTGGCGCGTAACTCCCGCCAGCGAGGCGCTGCCGGCTTCGGCACTGAAACGTTCTCCACGTCTGGCCGCCGCGATGGCGTTCTTGCGCGAGCAGAGTCCGGCGAGCGAGGCGCTGTGCCGCCTTGCCGGCATAGGGGCCGCGCAGTTGCGGTCCCTGGAGTCGCGCGGCTTGGCAATGTCCGAGCCTTGCGCTGCCGCGAGCGAGCCGCCACTCGAGGCGGAAACGATATTCGTAAAGGAACATATTCCAAGCAGGGCGCAGGCTGCAGCGCTCGCAACCCTGGAATCCCATCTCGGCAGCTTCCACTGCAGTCTTCTGGAAGGGGTGACGGGAAGCGGCAAAACCGAGGTCTATCTGCGACTCATCGAACAGACGCTGGCCGCGGGCAGACAGGCATTGGTGCTGGTGCCAGAAATCGGTCTCACGCCGCAAACCCGGCAGCGTTTTGTACAGCGGTTTGGTGCACGGGTCGGCGTCTTGCACTCGGGCCTCGGCGACCGTGAGAGGGAAACAACCTGGAACGAGGCCGCATCGGGCCGGCTGCGGGTGCTGATCGGCACCCGGTCCGCGCTGTTCACTCCGCTGCCCGAACTCGGTGTGATCGTGGTCGATGAGGAACACGACGGCTCGTTCAAACAGCAGGAGGGGTTCCGCTACTCGGCGCGCGATCTTGCGGTCTACCGGGCCCGACGGCTCGGCATACCCATCGTGCTGGGCAGTGCCACACCCTCCACCGAGAGTCTGGCGAACTGCCGCGCGGGGCGCTTCGTGCACCTTGAGCTACCGCAACGCGCCGGCAAGGCACGAGCGCCTTCCACGCGCCTGCTCGACATCCGCGGGCAAACGCTGGACGGCGGGATGTGCGCCGAGATGATCGATGCCATCGGCCACCAGCTCGGCGCCGGAAATCAGGTGCTGGTTTTCCTGAACCGCCGCGGCTGGGCGCCATTGCTCTCCTGCTCGGATTGCGGCTGGATGGCTGACTGCGATCACTGCGATGCCCGCCTCACCCTGCACAGGGCGGCCGACCTGCTGTGGTGCCACCACTGCGACGCCAGGATCCCCGCCCCGACCAGCTGCCCGGGCTGCCACAGCGCCCGCCTGCTGGCGCTGGGCGCAGGCACCGAGCGCACCGAGCACACGCTGCAGCGCCTGTTCCCCGCTTTTCCTGTGCACCGCATTGACCGGGGCACGATGCAGGGCGCCCTGGCAATGGACAAACTCTACGGGGAGATCGGCACCGGGGAGCCCTGCATACTTGTAGGGACACAGATGCTCGCTAAGGGGCACCATTTCCCCTGCGTCACGCTGGCGGCCATCATCGACCTCGACGGCGGATTGTTCAGCCCGGACTACCGCGCCGCCGAGCGTACCGGGCAGTTGCTCGTGCAGGTGGGGGGCAGAGCAGGACGCGCCGAACGACCCGGGGAGGTCCTGATCCAGACGCTGCATCCGCAGCACCCCTGGATGGAACGTCTGCTGAGTGGCGGTTACCGGGCTTTCATCGATCCGATCCTGACCGAGCGGGAAGCATGGGGCCTGCCGCCGTTCGGCCACCTTGCGATACTGCGCGTCGAGAGTCCGCGGGAACGCAGCGCCATCGAGGCGCTGGCGGACGTCAAAGCACACCTGCGGCGGCGGTTCACCAATCTCGACATCGTCGGCCCCGTGCCGGCGCAGATGGCGCGGCGAGCAGGGCGCTACCGGATGCAGCTCCTGCTGCGGGACGCAAGGCGTGCACCGCTCCACGCCGCGCTCGAGACAGCCTGCCAGCTCCTCGACGCCCATCGTTTCGGGGCTCATGAACGCTGGCAAGTTGATGTTGATCCGCTGGAAGGCGCCTGAATCCGGAACGACCGCGGCATGGCGGGATTTGCAATGTCGTCCGATAATCACACGTGGATGACAGCTCCGGCACCCGGAGCCGCTGTACCCGGTCAAGAGCCATCGAATGACGCACGATTTCGCCAAACAACGCGCTGCACGGACGGGTCGGGGAAGCAAGCCGCCCTCGCCGCCCTGGCTGTGGTTCGTGAGCGGTCTGGTGATGGGTGTGCTGCTCAGTTTTCTCGTCTACCTCGCAAGCCTCGCACCCGGACCGGGACGTCCGCTGGTGGCAACGATCGCCGAGCAGCCCGAAAGCGCCCCGGCAAAAAATCCGAAATCCCGGGAGGCGACCGAGAAGCCCAAATTCATTTTTTATACGGAACTGCCCGCGATAACCACCGAGGCGCCCGCGGAACCGGGCAGCGAGCCAGCCAATGCCGCTGAACCGCCCGCCGCGACACCCGCGCAGCCCGCAGCTCCTGCCAAGCCCGCGTTGAAGGCAACCATCGAGACACCTGAGCCCGCGCCTGCTCCCGCGATCAAGCCGCCGGTGACAGCGCCACCTCCGGTGGACGTGCCGGAGCCCGTGTTGCTGACGCTTCAGGCCGGGGCCTTCCGGGATCCGGCCGATGCCAACCGGCGGCGGGCCGATATCACCTTGCTGGGCTACCCGGCCCGCGTCGAGGCGGCAGGCGGACCCGAGGCCCGCTACAGAGTGCAAGTCGGGCCCTTCCCGAGCGAGTCTGCGCGTGCAGAGGCGCGCGGCGCCCTCAAAGACCAGGGGATCGACGTCCTCTAGTTACCACCGCGCACAGTTGAAACAGCATCGATCGCCCCAACATCCTGATTTCCCCATGTCGCGCCAGACTGGGGCGGCGCCAGCGAGAAACTCACCATGGAACAGTTCCACGGCACCACCATCGTCTCGGTTCGCCGCAATGGGCGAGTCGCCATTGGGGGCGACGGGCAGGTATCGATGGGGCAAACGGTGATGAAATCCAATGCCCGCAAGGTGCGCCGCCTCTACAACGGTCAGGTTGTGGCCGGTTTTGCCGGCGGCACTGCGGACGCCTTCACGTTGTTCGAGCTCTTCGAGGCTCAGCTCGAGAAATACCAGGGCCAGCTGGTGCGCGCCGCCGTTGAGCTGGCCAAGGCCTGGCGCACGGAGCGCTCGCTGCGGCGCCTGGAGGCGCTCCTGGCCGTGGCAGACCGCCAGCACTCCCTGATCATCACGGGCAACGGTGATGTCATCGAGCCGGAAGATGCGCTGATCGCAATCGGCTCGGGCGGACCCTACGCGCAGGCCGCGGCCCGGGCGATGCTGAACCACACGGAACTCGGCGCCCGCGAGATCGTCGAGAGCGCGCTGGGAATCGCCGCCGACATCTGCATTTACACCAACCACAACCGCAGCATCGAGGAACTCGAGCCTGCGAACTGAAGCAAGGACCGCCAGCATGTCGGGCATGACCCCGCGCGAGATAGTCCACGAACTCGATCGCCATATCGTCGGGCAGAAGGCGGCCAAGCGTGCCGTTGCGGTGGCACTGCGCAACCGCTGGCGGCGCATGCAGCTTGATGCAGGTCTTGCCGCCGAGGTAACCCCGAAGAACATCCTCATGATCGGTCCGACCGGCGTGGGCAAGACCGAAATCGCGCGTCGCCTCGCCAGACTGGCCAACGCGCCTTTCCTGAAAGTCGAGGCCACCAAGTTCACCGAAGTGGGTTATGTGGGCCGCGATGTAGAGTCGATCGTGCGGGACCTGGTGGATGTCTCGATCAAAATGCTTCGCGAAGCCGAAATCGCCAAGCTCCGTGACCGTGCCCTGGATGCCGCCGAAGAGCGCGTCCTGGACGCACTGCTGCCGGCGGCAAGGACTACAGAACCCCCTGACCGCAGCTCGCCGGCACGGCAGCTGCTGCGCAAAAAACTTCGCGAGGGCGAGCTCGACGCAAGCGAGATAGACATCGAGGTATCCAGCACCCCGGCCGGTGTCGAAATCATGACACCACCCGGCATGGAGGAACTGAGCAGCCAGCTCCAGAGCATGTTCGCCAATCTCGGCAATGCCCGGAAAAAATCCCGCCGCCTGACCGTAAAGGCGGCTCTGGCGCAGCTTGCCGACGAGGAGGCCGGGCGCCTGCTGAACGAGGAGGACCTCAAACGCAGGGCCGTGCTGGCCGCCGAGCAGACCGGCATCGTGTTCATCGATGAGATCGACAAGGTCGCACGGCGCTCTGAGTATGCAGGGGCCGATGTCTCGCGCGAGGGTGTGCAGCGGGACCTGCTGCCCCTGATCGAAGGCTGCACGGTGAGCACCAAGCACGGCATGATCCGCACCGACCATATCCTGTTCATCGCGTCCGGCGCGTTTACAATGGCAAAACCCTCGGATCTCATTCCCGAACTGCAGGGGCGCCTGCCCATCCGTGTCGAACTCGATGCGCTGGGAACGGAGGACTTCGTCCGCATCCTCACCGAGCCCGATGCCTCGCTAACCGCGCAATCACGCGCCCTGCTCGGCACCGAGAACGTGACTGTAGAGTTCCGTGACGACGGCGTCCGCAGGCTTGCCGAGGTCGCCTTCGAGGTGAACGAGCGCACGGAGAACATCGGCGCACGGCGACTTCACACCGTCATGGAGCGGCTGCTCGAGGATGCCTCCTTCGACGCGGCAGACCGCGGCTCCGCCGCCGATCCATGGCACATCGTGGTGGATGCGGCTTACGTCGATGCGCAGCTTGGCGCGCTCGCCCGGGATGAGGATTTGAGCCGTTATATCCTGTAACCTGTTCTCCCCCTCCGCAGACCTTCCGCCCATGAGCGACGCCACACTCGTACCCAACGAGATCCGCCTGCACCAGGCCTCCAGAAGCCTGGAGGTCGGGTATGAGAACGGTGAGCACTACAGTATTCCCTGCGAATACCTGCGGGTTTATTCGCCCTCGGCCGAGGTGCGCGGGCACGGCGCGGGGCAGGAAGTGTTGCAGACAGGCAAGCGCATGGTCGGCATCTCTGCCATCGAACCGGTGGGCAACTACGCGCTTCAGTTCACGTTCACCGACGGCCATGACAGCGGCATCTACGCCTGGCAGTACCTGCACGAACTCTGCCGCGAACACAAAAGGCTCTGGGATGACTATATCGCCCGGATCAGCGCGGCTGGCGCGAGCCGTGATCCCACGGGCCCCGTCCTGATCGCCCGCCAGGGCTGAGTCATCCGAGGAGCGCCCCATGGCAAGCGAAAAAACCGCGCACTTCGGCTTTCAGGAGGTTCCCGAGGACCAGAAAGTCCGCATGGTGGGCGGTGTCTTTGATTCCGTTGCCAGCCGCTATGACCTGATGAACGACCTGATGTCGGGCGGGGTTCACCGGATCTGGAAGCGCGTGGCGATCGAACTCTCGGGCGTTCGCCCCGGTCAGCAGGTGCTTGATGTGGCCGGCGGCACCGGAGACCTCAGCTTACGCTTCTCGCGGGAAGTCGGCCCCTCAGGGCGTGTAGTGCTCTCCGACATCAACGCCGCCATGCTTGGCACGGGGCGCGACCGATTGCTCGACGAGGGCGTTTGCGGCAACGTCGATTTCGCGCTAGCTGATGCCGAAGCGCTGCCCTTCCGCGACAGCAGCTTCGACTGCGTGAGTATCGCGTTCGGGCTGCGCAACGTCACCCGCAAGGATCGCGCTCTTGCCTCCATGCTCCGCGTGCTGAAACCGGGTGGCAGGCTGCTGGTGCTGGAATTCTCGCACCCTACCAGTGAACTGCTGGGCAAGCTCTATGACGCCTATTCTTTTGGCGTCATCCCGAAAATAGGCCGCCTCGTTGCCGGCGACGAAGACAGCTACCGCTATCTCGCCGAGTCGATCCGCATGCACCCCGACCAGGAAACGCTGCGGGACATGATGGAAGACGCGGGCTTCGAGCGCTGCGACTACCACAACCTGACGGGCGGTATCGTGGCCATCCACCGCGGCTTCAGGGCCGTCGCGTGAGCGAGCGGGCGTCCTCACTGAACACCGCCGCCATGGCGGGGCTCGAGCGCGCCATCAACGCAGCGCTCGGCATGGACGCACGCACGCAGGAGTCGATAGGAAAGCTCGCGGGCAAGGTGCTGAAAATCGAGATCACGGTGCCGGCGCTTTGCGCCTTCGTGATCCCGGGCACGGCAGGCGTTCGGGTTGCCGGCCACTACGAGGAACGCCCGGACTGCACGGTCAGTGGTGCCACCTCGGATTTCATCGCACTGCTGCTCGCCGCAGACAAGCCTGCCGCACTCGTGAACGGCAAACTGAAAGTCGCGGGCGACAGCGCTTTGCTGCTCTCACTCGAAAAAGCGCTCGCCACACTGGACGTCGATTGGGAACAGCCTCTGGCGAGTGTGATCGGGGACGTGCCGGCCCACCAGGTCGGGCGTCTCGCGCGCGGGTCAGCGGAATTCGGGCGACGGGCGCACAGCAGTTTCGAGCGGCATCTGGAGGAGTTCATCCACGAAGAGGCAAGGCTCGCGCCGCCGCGCGCCGAGGTGGAGGACTTCTTCGCGGATCTCCGGGCGCTGGCCAACCGCAGCGCGCGCCTCGAAGCGGGCCTGCGCCGTCTCGGCCGACGTGTCGCGGATCGCAACGCGCACAAGGGCGACTGAGGTAGCCGCCGTGTCGCGTATTGTCCGCCTGTTCCGGATCGCGCGCGTCTGCTGGCGTCACCGGCTGGACACATTCCTCGACACCGATCGGCTGCATGGCCCCCTCTCAGGGCTGCTGCCGTCCCGCTGGCTGCCCCCGCCCTCAGCGCCGCGCGCAGAACGCCTGCGCAGGGCGCTGGAAGACCTTGGACCGATTTTCATCAAGTTCGGACAGCTTCTGTCGACGCGCCGCGATCTGGTCCCTGAGGACATCGCCGACGCGTTGAACGCCCTGCAGGACCAGGTGCCACCCTTCGAACCCGCGCAGTCGCGCGCCATCGTCGAGCGGGTACTTGGGCGACCTGTGACCGAACTCTTCGGCAGCTTCGAGGCGCAACCGATGGCATCAGCCTCGGTGGCGCAGGTGCATGCCGCCACGCTGCACGACGGGCGCAGCGTCGTGGTGAAGGTCCTGCGCCCCGGCATCGAGCGCACCATTCGCCAGGATCTGGGCCTTCTGTACACGCTGGCGAGGGTGATTCGCCGCTTCCACCCCGACGGCTGGCGGCTGCGGCCCGAGGAAGTGGTTCACGACTACGAGCAAGTGGTTCTGGACGAACTAGACCTTCAGCGCGAGGCCGCCAACACCTCACAGCTGCGCCGCAATTTCCAGGACTCGGATCTGCTCTACGTTCCCGAGGTGCACTGGGACTACACCCGGCGTGAAGTCTTCGTGATGGAGCGCATCCACGGCATCCCGGTAGCCGATATCGCGCGCCTGCGCGAGGCCGGCGTGGATATGAAAGAGCTTGCCGAGCGCGGCGTGAAGATATTCTTCACACAGGTTTTCCGCGACAGTTTCTTCCATGCCGACATGCATCCCGGAAATATCTTTGTGGATCCGGGCAATCCACTCGCGCCGCGCTACATCGGCATCGACTGCGCGATCATGGGAAGCCTTAGCGATTTCGACCAGTACTACCTGGCGCGTAACCTGCTCGCGATCTTCCAGCGGCGCTACCGCGAGGTGGCAGAGCTGCATATCGAGTGCGGCTGGGTGCCGCCCGGCACCCGGGTCCAGGATTTCGAGTCGGCGATGCGCGCGACCTGCGAACCTATCTTCCAGAAACCGCTGGGGGAGATCTCCTTCGGTCAGCTGCTGGTCTACCTGTTCCAGACAGCCCGCCGTTTCGACATGGAAGTGCAGCCCTCACTGGTGCTGCTGCAAAAAACACTGCTGCATATCGAGGGGCTGGGGCGCCAGCTCTACCCCCAACTGGATCTTTGGGCAACGGCCAAGCCATTTCTCGAGAACTGGTTTGCCGAGCGCTACTCGCCAAGGATGATCCTCGAGAAAATCCAGCGCCGCGCCCCGGGCTGGCTGGAGCAGTTGCCGCAGCGGCCCGAGTTGCTGGCAGGCAAGCTCGAGGGCGTTCTGGGCCGTTCGACCACAGCCTCCCGCCCCGCGCCACCGCCACCGCCGGTCAATCGCTCGCGCGTGTGGGAACTCGCCTTCGCCGTCGGTGGCGTGTTGCTACTGAATCCGCAGGCCACCGAGGGTCTGTCCCGCTGGCACCCGGCAACCTGGATCTTTCTTGCGCTAGCGGCGCACGCCCTGCTGTCACGACGCCATGAAAGCTGAGCCGCACGGACGCTATGCCATACTCGGGCGCCCATCGGAAGCGAGGCCTCCGTGATCTGCCCTTCGCATGTGCTGGACCGCGTGAACTGGAACGAGCAGGGGCTCGTGCCAGCCATCGCGCAGGACCACCGGAGCGGTATGGTCCTGATGCTTGCCTGGATGAACCGCGAGGCGCTGGCTTGCACGATCGCTGAAGAGCGCGCCGTATACTGGTCCCGGTCCAGAAACCGGTTGTGGCGAAAAGGCGAAGAGTCCGGGCATGTACAACGGCTGCTCGGGGTCCGCCTGGACTGCGATGCCGATGCCGTTCTGCTCAGGGTGGAACAAATCGGCGGCATCGCCTGTCACACGGGAAGGGAGAATTGTTTTTTCCTCGAGTTGCACGAGGATGGCTGGCGCGAAATAGAGCCCGTAAAAAGGGATCCCGGTGAGATTTACGGAGGCCGAGATGCCTGATGTGCTCGAGTCCCTTGATGACGTGATCCGTGCGCGCCGTCGGAGTACGAACGGCGAGAGTTCCTACGTGGCGAGTCTCTGCGAAAAAGGGCTGGACGCCGTCCTCAAAAAGGTCGCCGAGGAAAGCGGCGAGACCTTGATCGCAGCCAAGGAGGCCCAACACGGAGGCGAGTTGGCGGCGGTGGTTCGGGAGACCGCGGATCTCTGGTTCCACAGCATGGTGATGCTCTCAGTGCTTGGCTTGCGCTCGGGAGATGTGATCGCCGAACTCGAGAAGCGCTTCGGCCTGTCCGGTATCGCGGAAAAAGCCGCGCGACATGCGGGATCGGACAGCACACGCGACGCCTGAAGAGGCGTATCAAACACAGATCGGGAGGTAGGGTATGGGTCTCGGCGGTATTGGAATGTCTGAATTGATCGTCATTCTGGCGATCGTAGTACTCCTTTTCGGAACCAAGCGATTGGGGTCGATCGGGGCGGATCTCGGGTCGGCAATACGCGGATTCCGCAATTCGATGAAACATGACGAGGATGCTGAAAAGGACAAGCTCACCTCCAAGGAGTCAGCAGCCGGAGAGGTGATCGAAGGTCAGGCGAAGCGCAGCGAAGAGAAGCACTGAGGCGCTTCGGAGTGTTCGAGATCGGTTTCTCGGAACTGCTGCTGGTCGCGGTGGTGGGGCTTCTGGTGCTTGGCCCGGAGCGTCTTCCCACTGCGGTGCGCACCACATCGTTGTGGGTGGGCAGGCTGCGGCGCCAATTTAACGAGATACGCACAGAAGTCGAGCGCGAAATCGGGGCCGATGAGATACGGGCCCAACTGCGCAACGAGCAGATCATGGATCAGCTGCGGGAGTCCCGCGAGGTGCTCGAGTCGACGGCACGTGAACTGCAGCGGCCCCTGGAACAATCGCTTGCAGAGCCTGCCGCAGAGCCGCGGACCGGACGTGACGGCCTCCCGCCCGCATGAGCGTCGAACCCGTTGCTGACAAGGAAATGTCGCTGATCGAGCATCTCTCGGAGTTGCGCGACCGTCTGCTGCGCTGCATCACGTCGGTGTTCGTTGCCTTCCTCCCCTTCGGCTATTTTGCCAACGAGGTATTCACCTTCGTCTCGGAGCCCTTCCGTCGGCTGTTTCCGGACGGCGAGGCGATGATGATCGCCACTGACCCCACATCGCCTGTATTTACCCCATTCAAGCTCGCCTTCGTGGCCGGCACGCTCTGCGCGATGCCCTATATCCTCTACCAGCTGTGGTCTTTCATTGCGCCGGGCATGTACCGTCATGAGAAACGCTTCGCACTGCCTCTGTTGGTATCGAGCGTGACCCTGTTCTACGTGGGGGTCGCCTTCGCGTACTACTTGGTGTGTCCCGTGATCTTTGCCTTTATTGCCAGCACGACGCCCGAAGGCGTGAAAATGATGCCGGACATCATGCGTTACCTCGATTTCGTGCTGGCTATGGTCTTTGCCTTTGGATTCGCCTTCGAAATCCCGGTGGCCACGGTGCTGCTGGTATGGGCGGGCATCACCACGCCGCAGTCCCTGGTCGAGAAGCGCCCCTACATCGTCGTCGGCTGCTTTGTGGTGGGCATGGTGCTCACACCACCAGATGTGTTGTCGCAAACACTGCTTGCGGTACCGATGTGGATGCTGTTCGAAGCAGGCGTGATTGCCAGCAGACTCGTGACAGAGAAACGCAAGCCAGCGGAAGTGACCGCCTGAGCGCAGGAGCGGGTCTCAAACCTCGAGCAGGAAGGTGACCGGGCCGTCGTTCAGCAGGGTCACCTGCATGTCGGCACCGAAAACACCGCACTGCACCTCCGGGTGAGCAGCCCGCAGCCGGTCTACTACCCGATCGAACAATGCTCGCGCCAACACCGGTTCGGCGGCAGAGCTGAAGCTGGGGCGCAGACCGCGCGAGGTGTCCGCTGCCAGGGTGAATTGCGAGACAACCAGCAACGCGCCACCGGCTCCACGCACATCGAGGTTCATGCGGCCCTGATCGTCAGGAAACACACGGTAGGCTAGCAAACGCTCCACCAGCGCGTCAGCCCGTGCGGCATCGTCACCGCGCTGCACCCCCACGAAGGCGAGCAAACCGTGACCAATGCTTCCGACCGTCTGGCCGTCGACCTCGACCGAGGCATGCCGCACCCGCTGGATCAGCGCACGCATGCCCCGCCCCGACGCCGCGGCTCAGTCCGCTGCTTTATGTCTTTCCGCGCGACGGCGATCGGGCTCCTTCAGGAACCGCTTGCGTATACGGACGTTCTGCGGGGTAACCTCGACAAGCTCATCATCCGCGATGAACTCGAGGGCCTGCTCGAGCGACATGCGGATAGGCGGCGTCAGCATGATGTTCTCGTCTGAGCCGGCGGCGCGGATATTGGTGAGCTGCTTGCCCTTGGCCGGATTCACAGTGAGATCATTGTCGCGGCTGTGAAGGCCGATGATCTGACCCTCGTAGACCTCGACGCTGGGGCCGATGCACAGACGGCCACGCTCCTGCAGATTGAACAGCGCATAGCCGAGCGCCTTGCCGGTCACCATGGAGACCAGCACGCCGTTCACCCGCCCGGTGAACTCGCCCGCCTTGATCGGGCCGTAGTGGTCGAATATATGGGTCATGACGCCAGTGCCTGAGGTCATGGTGAGGAACTGGTTGCGGAAGCCGATGATCCCGCGCGAGGGGATGAGGTATTCGAGCCGCACCCGGCCCTTGCCATCGGGCACCATGTCGCGCAATTCGCCACGACGCCGGCCAATCTCTTCCATGATGCCGCCCTGGTGGGTTTCCTCGCAGTCGACCAGGAGAATTTCGTAGGGCTCTTGCGTCTCGCCGTCGACCTCACGACGGATCACCTCGGGGCGGGAGACGCCAAGCTCGTAGCCCTCCCGACGCATTTTCTCGATCAGCACCGACAGGTGCAGTTCGCCCCGCCCGGAGACCACGAAGCGGTCGGGCGTGCTGCCTTCCTGCACTCGCAGCGCCACGTCATGCAGCAACTCGCGCTCGAGGCGATCGCGGATATTGCGGCTGGTAACAAACTGCCCTTCTCGCCCGGCGAAAGGCGAGTCGTTGACCTGAAAGGTCATGCTGACCGTGGGCTGGTCGATGTGCAGCGGTGGCAGGGGATCCGGAGCATGGGGCGCACAAAGCGTGGCGGAAATCTTGAGACCGTCGATGCCCGTTATGCTGACGATGTCGCCTGCCCCGCCCTCGGGCACCTCCTGCTTCTCGAGACCGAGATGACCCAGCACGGAGAGAATTTTCGCGTTGCGCTTGGTGCCGTCGGCATCGATCACAGCCACCTGCATGCCTGCCCGCACACTGCCACGGCTAATGCGACCGACACCTATAACGCCGACGTAATTGGAATAATCGAGGGCGCAGATCTGCATCTGGAACGGCCCGTCGGGATCGGCGGTCGGCGGCGGCACACGGTCCACGATAAGCTGCAGCAGAGGCGCCATGTCCTCGGCCAGCTGGTCGGGCTCCGGCCCGGCCACACCGTTCAGGGCCGAGGTGTAGATCACGGGGAAATCGAGCTGGGCCTCGGTGGCACCCAGACGGTCGAAAAGGTCAAACACCTGGTCCACCACCCAGTGCGGGCGCGCGCCGGGGCGGTCGACCTTGTTTATCACCACGATCGGGTTAAGCCCCGACTCAAAGGCCTTACGGGTCACAAAGCGGGTCTGGGGCATGGGGCCATCGACAGCGTCGACCAGCAGCAACACGCTATCGACCATGGAGAGGATGCGCTCAACCTCGCCGCCGAAATCGGCGTGGCCGGGGGTGTCTACAATGTTGATGCGGTAGTCCCGCCAGTCGATGGCGGTGTTCTTCGCGAGGATGGTTATGCCGCGCTCACGCTCCTGATCATTGGAGTCCATGATGCGCTCTTTCCCCACATCGCGGCGCGCAAGAGTGCCGCACTGCTGGAAGAGCCTGTCGACGAGTGTGGTCTTGCCGTGGTCGACATGAGCAATAATAGCTATGTTACGCAAACGTTCCCGCACAGGAGACCTCGGGGGTAGTGTTGGGGAGGGCCCCGAGAACGGGGCCGGGCATTCTAAGGCCACATGGAGCCGCACCGGCTCTTCCATGAGGGCGGATTTCTCACACCTCGACCGACGGCGGCGGGACAGCCAGAGGCGCGCCCTAATGGTGCGACCGGCACTGTAAGTGTGCGCTCCCCCTGCTGGCGACCGGTTAGCCTGTCCGGAACCGTCTGTATTTGCAGGGGATTCTCTTCGGGTGCCGTGGCATATATATTGCTGCCCGGTTTTGAGTAAGAACAGGGGGACAACACCCCCGGAACGACTAGTCGAACGTATCCACAATCGGGCCCAATGCCCTTTGCTTCTTTACTGGAGGAAATCATGTCGGAGCAGACCCTCAAGTTGATCACGGAAAACAGTGTGAGGTGGGTAGACCTCCGCTTTACCGACACCAAAGGCAAGGAGCAGCACGTCACTATCCCGTCTTCCGAGGTCACCGCTGACTTCTTTGAAGACGGCAAGATGTTCGATGGCTCGTCCATCGCGGGCTGGAAGGCGATCAACGCGTCCGACATGCTCCTGATGCCTGATGACAGCACCGCGGTACTCGATCCTTTCTTCGACGAGACCGCCGTCATCCTTCGCTGCAATATCCTCGAGCCCGACACCAAACAGGGCTACAACCGCGATCCGCGATCCATTGCCGCGCGCGCCGAGGAGTACATGAAATCCACGGGTATTGCCGACAGCTGCCTGTTCGGACCGGAGCCCGAATTCTTCGTCTTCGATGACGTGAAATGGCATGCCGACATCAGCGGCGCGATGTACCAGATCTTCTCCGAGGAAGCAGCCTGGGCCTCCAAACACAACTTCGACGAAGGCAACATGGGCCACCGCCCGGGCGTCAAGGGCGGCTACTTCCCGGTACCGCCGGTAGATTCGCTGCACGATCTGCGCGCAGCCATGTGCAACGCGATGGAAAAAATGGGCCTGGTGATCGAGGTGCATCACCATGAGGTAGGCACCGCAGGCCAGTGCGAAATCGGCGTCGGTCCGGCCTCGATCGTGAAGAAGGCCGACCAGGTTCAGATTCTCAAGTACTGCGTGCACAACGTGGCACATGCTTACGGCAAGACGGCCACCTTCATGCCCAAGCCACTGGTGGGCGACAACGGTTCTGGCATGCACGTGCACCAGTCGCTCTCCAAGGGTGGCAAAAACCTGATGTCGGGCGATGGCTATGCAGGCCTAAGCGACATCGCGATCTGGTACATCGGCGGCATCATCAAGCATGCCCGTGCCATCAACGCGTTCACCAACCCGGGCACCAACTCCTACAAGCGACTGGTACCCGGCTACGAAGCTCCGGTAATGCTGGCCTACTCGGCAAAGAACCGCTCGGCATCCATCCGCATTCCCGCAGTATCTAGCCCGAAGGCAATCCGTATCGAAGTGCGCTTCCCCGACCCGAGCGCCAACCCCTACCTGGCTTTCGCGGCCATGTTGATGGCTGGCCTCGACGGGATCCAGAACCGCATCCACCCCGGCGATGCACTCGACAAGAACCTCTATGACCTGCCGCCCGAAGAGGCGGCGCAGGTGCCTACGGTCTGTGGAAGCCTGGACATGGCGCTTGCCGCGCTCGATGCCGATCGTTCATTCCTGACAGCGGGCGGCGTCTTCGACGATGACGTGATCGATGCCTTCATCGCGTTGAAGCAGGAAGAAATAGATCGCCTGCGCATGACGACGCACCCCGTAGAGTTCGATATGTATTACAGCTGCTGATTCGTCCGCGCGATCGGACCGGAACCCGCATCCCCGCGAGGGGGCGCGGGTTTTTTTTCGTGCCGATGGAAGCGAGAGCCGGGATAGCGCTATAAAGGGACCGGACGAGAAGATGAGGGAGGCAGAGGTATGGCACGCTCACATCGAAGGGTCGCGCGCGCCCTGCTCGCAAGTCTGGCGCTGGCAGCACTGCCGCTGGAGGCCGAGGTCTACCGCAGCGTCGACAAGGACGGGCATGTGATTTTCAGTGATCGCTCGTCAGGTGACGACGAACCCGTCAGTATCGGTCCGACCAACTCGATGCAACCCGCCCTGAATGGCGTGAATCCATCCTCAAAACCCGCTGATGCTGCCGCGCCCGGCCCGGCGTATCAGCAACTTGTCATCATCGATCCCCCGGACGGCGGAACAGTCACCAACGTGGCGGGCAATATTCTGGTGCGCTTCGAGCTGAGCCCCGCACTGCGGGAAGGAGACACAGCCCGCCTGCTGATCGACGGGATCCCGGGAGGCATGCCTGCCGAGGGAGGCCTGCTGGCCCCGGCCAACGCACGCGGCGATCACCAGATCGAGACCCAGATACTGGACCCATCGGGTGCAGTGGTGGCCACCTCGGCACCCGTGCACGTCACTGTATTCAGGCCACCCCCGCACAACACACAGCGCCGGGGCCCTCCCACAAACTGATTCCGGTCGGCGATCGACCGATGTAGCCGGACATCCGTGCGGCCCCGAAGTGGTGCATATAATCCGACCCGGCGGACCGCAGACACGGAGCCCCCTGTGTTTCCGCGCATCTGAGCGCTGGCTCGGATATTGCTGGTTCGCCTTAGCAAATATGCCTCCACAGGAAACAGGCCTTCATGCCTCCGGAGATGTTCCACACCCGGCTTCTGGATAACCTCACGACCGCGATCCTGCTGGTCGATCCCACCATGCGCGTCGTGTACCTGAATCCGGCAGCAGAGAATCTGCTCGAACTGAGCAGCGCGCGGGTAGTCGGCGAGGAGATCGGGCGCGTTCTGCAGGAGGACAGTGGCACCACCGCATCGCTGCAACGGGTGCTCGACTCGGGTGTCGGATTCACCAAACGGCAGGCCACGCTGCGCCTTGGGGTGGAGAAAGAAGTGATCGTCGACTACGTGGTCACACCGGCCACGCTGGAGACCGAAACGCTGATCCTCGAGATACAGCCCCTCGACCGCATGATGCGGATCAGTCGCGAGGAGGCGCTCCTCTCAGCCCAACACCTCTCTCAATTGCTGGTGCGAAGTCTGGCGCACGAGATCAAGAATCCACTGGGTGGTCTGCGCGGTGCGGCACAACTGCTTGCGCGCGAACTCGACTCGGAGCATCTCACCGACTACACGAACGTGATCATCGAAGAAGCAGACCGATTGCGTAATCTGGTCGATAGACTGCTGAGCGCACCGCGCCGCATCACCCGCGAGCCGGTGAACATCCACGAGGTGCTGGAACGGGTACGCCATCTGGTCGAGGCTGAAAGTAACGGTCGCCTCGTGATCCACCGCGACTACGACCCCAGCATCCCCGAGATCATGGGCGACCGTGAACAGTTGATCCAGGCCGTGCTCAACATATCGCGCAACGCGCAGCAGGCTCTGCGCTCGATGCCAAGCGATGCGCTACCCGAGCTGCGCTTGCGCACCCGCACCCAGCGTCAGCTCACCATCGGCAACAGCCGTCATCGCCTCGCCTGCCAGATCGACATCACAGACAACGGACCCGGCGTGCCGCCAGAGCTCATGGGTACGCTTTTCGTGCCGATGATCAGCGGGCGCGTGGATGGCACAGGCCTCGGCCTGACGATTGCCCAGTCCATCATCAACCAGCACCACGGCCTCATCGAATGCAAGTCGGGCC
This sequence comes from Klebsiella pneumoniae, assembly GCA_945862145.1. GTDB lineage: Bacteria > Pseudomonadota > Gammaproteobacteria > Pseudomonadales > UBA5518 > UBA5518. The sequence continues at coordinate 54,996 of CAMAXE010000006.1, read as the reverse complement.
CTGGGAAGACCGTGTTTTCGGTCCTGATTCCACTGGAGAACGCCGATGACTGAAACCACAAGCGTCTGGATCGTCGATGACGACCGCTCCATACGCTGGGTGCTCGAGAAAGCCCTGGGGAGCGCCGGCATCAGCGCCAGCAGTTTCCCCGACGCCGACAGCATGATGCGGAAGCTGCGCACGCAAGTGCCCGATGCGGTCATTAGCGACATCCGCATGCCCGGCACCGATGGCCTGCAATTGCTCGCGCGGATACGCAGCTCGCACCCTGAGTTACCGGTGATCATAACCACCGCGCATTCAGACCTGGACAGCGCGGTGGCTTCCTACCAGGGCGGTGCCTTCGAGTACCTGCCCAAGCCCTTCGACATCGACGAGGTGGTCACGGTCACCAAGCGGGCACTGGCCCATGGCCGCGCGAAACAGCAGGAATCCGCCGCGCAGGAAGAAAGCGGACCAACCGAGATCATTGGCGAGGCGCCGGCGATGCAGGAGGTCTTCCGTGCCATCGGCAGACTCTCCCACTCACTCATAACGGTGCTGATCAACGGCGAGTCAGGCACCGGCAAGGAGTTGGTGGCTCACGCATTGCACCGTCACAGCCCGCGCGCCACCGGACCGTTCATCGCGCTCAACATGGCCGCCATTCCGAAGGACCTGATGGAGTCAGAGCTGTTCGGTCACGAGAAAGGCGCTTTCACCGGGGCACAGTCGCAGCGACGCGGCCGCTTCGAGCAGGCCGATGGCGGCACGCTGTTCCTGGACGAGATCGGCGACATGCCGCACGACACGCAGACGCGCCTGCTGCGCGTTCTGGCCGACGGCGAGTTCTACCGCGTGGGAGGGCACACGCCCGTCCAGGTGAGCGTTCGCATCATTGCCGCGACGCACCAGAACCTGGAACAACTGGTGCGCGAAGGGCGCTTCCGGGAAGACCTGTACCACCGCCTGAACGTGATCCGCATCCACCTGCCGGGGCTTCGTGAACGCCGCGAGGACATCCCCCGGCTAGCGCGCCACTTCCTCGCGCGCGCTGCGGAGGAACTCGGCGGCGAGACCAAGTTGCTGCTGCCAGAGACCGAGGCCTATATCGCAGCGCTGCCGTGGCAAGGCAATGTCCGGCAGCTGGAAAACGTTTGTCGCTGGCTCACCGTAATGGCAGCGGGTCGCGAGGTTCATGTGGTCGATCTGCCCACGGAACTCCAGACCAGCGGTGCGATAGCTACGGTCTCGGGCGACTGGGTAGCCGAACTCAGGGCCTGGGCTGATGCCGAGGTGCGACGGGGCATGCCACGGTTGCTGGATGCGGCAACACCGCGCTTCGAAACCGTGATGATCGAGGTTGCGCTGGCGCACACCCGGGGACGGCGGGGCGAGGCAGCCGAACTTCTCGGGTGGGGGCGCAACACACTCACCCGCAAAATCAAGGAGCTGGCACTGGACGGCCTTACCGAGGACTCGGACTGAGTGCAGGCCAGAGAATGTTCGACGTTGTGCTCTACCAACCTGAGATCCCGCCCAACACCGGCAATGTGATCAGGCTCTGCGCGAACACCGGCGCAAGGCTGCACCTGATCGAACCGCTGGGCTTTGCGATGGACGACGCCAGACTCCGGCGCGCTGGGCTCGACTACCACGAGTGGGCGAGCGTCAGGACTTGGCCGTCACTGGAGGCTTTCCGCGCAGACCGTAACCCGGGACGACTATTTGCGCTGAGCACCCGCGGCACGCAGCGCTATGACGCCACGCGTTTCGCAGCGGACGACGCCTTGGTATTCGGCCCTGAAACCCGGGGACTGCCGCAGGAGTTGCTGGAATCACTGCCGCCAGCGCAACGCCTGCGGTTGCCGATGCGTCCCGGAGGACGCAGCCTCAACCTGTCAAACAGCGTGGCGGTCGTGGTGTATGAGGCGTGGCGGCAGTTCGGTTTCGAGGGTGGCGCCTGACCGCCACCCCCCCCAGAACCACAGCGTCAGTGGGCCGGCGCTTCGCTGGCGAGCTTGTCCTGCTGTTGTTTCATGGCCTGCACGTAGAGCGCGTCGAAGTTGACGGGCGCCAGCATGAGGGGAGGGAAGGAACCGCGCACCACGAGGGAGTCGATGGCCTCGCGCGCGTAGGGAAAGAGGATGGCCGGGCACATGGTGGCCAACACCTGCCGCAGTTGCGCCTCGGGGATACCCGACACAAAGAAGATGCCGCCCTGCTGCACCTCGACGATGAAGGCCGTCTTGTCTTCCTGGGTGGCCGTCACCGACAGCGTGAGGATGACCTCGAAATTCTGCTCATCGATGCGGTTCTGCCGCGTGTTCATCTCGAGATTGACCTTGGGCTTCCACTGCTGGCGGAAGACCTCGAGACCCTGCGGCGTCTCGAAGGAAATGTCCTTTACATAAATGCGCTGCAACGCAAACTGCTGCTGCGGCTCCTGGTTAGTCTCGTCGGCCATCGTACGGTCCTCTGGTGTGGTCCTGTGATCACTCACCGCTGGCTGGGGCGGATGGCTCTCCACCCGTCAGCAGCGGCATCAACATCCCCCTGGCATGCAGGGCATTCACATCGTCGAATCCGCCCATGTGGCGGTCCCCGATCCAGATCTGCGGCACCGTTCGGCGCCCCGATCGCGCTTCCATATCAGCGCGCAGCGCCGGATCACGGCTGACATCGGTGTCCTCGTAAGGCACGCCGAGGGTTTCGAACAAGCGCCGGGCAGCGATGCAATACGGGCACCACCGCGTGCCGAGAATCCGTACCGGCGCGCTCACCTCAGCCTCTGATCAGAGGCAGTTGCGCCGACTGCCATTCGAGGATGCCTCCGCCCAGGCGATAGACCCGGCCGAATCCTTTTTCCTTCAACGTCCGGGCCACAGCTCCGGACTGATGACCCATCTTGCACACAACGATCACGGGGCGGTCACGGAAGCGCTCCAGTTCGGTGATCCGCTCCGAGAGTTTGCCGAGAGGCATGTGGATACTGTCGACAATATGGCCGGCGCGGTACTCAGCGGCGTCGCGGAGGTCCAGAACCACCGCGTCCTCGCGGTTGACCAGCGTGGTCATCTGCGCCGGCGAGACCGCGGCGGCGCCGCGGCGGTTCTCGTGCAGCAGCAACAAGGCAATCAATGTCACGGCGGCGGTAAACAGATACCACTTGGCCACGACGAACTGGACGAAAAGCTCCATGCGGATCCCTTGCCGGCCTGCGCGATATGCCCCCGGAAATGACGGCAAGCGCGAAAGGCCGCGAGTATACACGCGGCCCCGGGACTCACCAATCGGCCGTCTGGTGCGCACCAGCCGCATCATGCAAACTGCCGGCTTATCCACTGTGGAAGCCTCGGCGCCTGCGCCGAGGCCGCGCGATATGCCCGCTCCAATGCCCCGAACAAGCCCCCTTGGCCTCCTGCTCGCAAGGCTCGCACTGGCGCTCGCCTGCGGCCTTTCACCACAGGCACTGATGGCCGCGGATCCGCCGGCGCCGGCGCCCGCTGCAACACCAGCCCCAAACGACGCGGTGGAACCACCCGAGGGCGTGCTGCCGCTGCAGGATCTCAGGATTTTCGTCGAGGTCTTCAACCAGATCCGCTCGGCGTACGTCGAGAAAGTCGACGACCGGACGCTACTCGAGAACGCCATCAAGGGCATGCTGAACGGCTTGGACCCGCATTCAGCCTATCTCGACAAGGAGTCCTTCGCGGAACTGCGCGAGAGCACGACGGGCGAGTTCGGTGGTGTAGGCCTCGAGGTAGGCGCAGAGAGCGGCGGGTTCGTGCGGGTGATAACACCCATCGACGACACGCCCGCCAAGGCCGCCGGCATGGAGAGCGGGGACATCATCATCAAGATCGACGGCAAGTCGGTGAAAGGTATGGCGCTCGACAAGGCCGTCGACCTGATGCGCGGCGCCAAAGGCTCAAAGATCATCCTCACCGTGCTCCGCGAGGGCGTCCAGGGCCCCTTCGAGGTGACTCTGGTGCGCGACCTGATCAAGGTGCGCAGTGTGCGTCAGCGGGTGCTGAGCCCGGGGTTCGGGTATATGCGCATCGCTCAGTTCCAGAGCGAGACGGGCAAGGATTTTGTCAAAGCGCTGGATGCGCTCAGGAGCGCGAACAAGGGCGCGCTGAAGGGGATGGTCCTCGACTTGCGAAACAACCCCGGCGGCATCCTGCAGGCCTCGGTCGAGGTGGCAGATGCCTTCCTCGACGGCGGCCTGCTCGTCTACACCGAGGGTCGCATCGAGAACGCCAGCACGCGCTTCAGCGCGCAGCCCGGCGATCTGCTGGATGGTGCGCCCATCGTGGTCCTTATCAACGGCGGCACCGCTTCCGCGAGCGAGATCGTCGCCGGCGCACTCCAGGATCATCAGCGGGCGGTGGTGGTCGGCACCGACAGTTTTGGCAAGGGATCGGTACAGACGGTGCTGCCGCTGGCAGAGGACCGTGCCATCAAACTCACGACGGCGCGCTATTTCACCCCCTCCGGGCGCTCGATTCAGGCCCTGGGGATCAAGCCCGATATCCTGGTGGAGCGCGCCACCCTGACGCCCGTAAAACCCGGGCTGAGCCTCACGGAGGCCGACCTCGACGGCCACCTGAGCAACGGCAACGGCAAGGGCGAGAACGGCAGCAAGGAACGCGCAGACTCCAAGGGTGACAGCCTGCGGGGGCAGGACTACCAGCTCTACGAGGCACTCAACCTGTTACGCGCCATGGTGCTGTCGGGCAAACAAGTGCAGCCCCCAGGCAGCACCCAAAACAAAAGCGCCGGTAATAATTGACAAAGGGACGCGAGGCGTTGGATTCTTGGAGCACGTTTGAGGCGCTGGTATACACTCGTATTTAACATAACAGAGCAAAGCGGCGTGTTTTATGCAGACCGCACGAGCAGAGAGACTAATGATGCCTGACAGACGCGACGGCGAGCTGGGTGGAGTTCCCATGCGGACAGACCGGTTTTTCGCGGTCAACAGCGCGTGGTATTTCGCCACTCGGGAGGGCGCCTCTATCGGTCCCTTCGAGTCCAAATTCGACGCCCAGCGTGGCCTCACCGATTTCGTTGATTTCATCCAGCTCGCAGAACCCCGCGTGCTCTCGAGCTTTTACTCGACACTCAGTCCCGAGTGATTTCTCTCCTCTAAAACCTCACTTCGATGCCGGCCACGGCCATGTAGGCCTTGGCCTCGCTGATTGTATGCTCACCGAAATGGAAGATGCTGGCCGCCAGAACAGCGTCAGCATGGCCTTCCAGAACACCGTCGACCAGATGCTGCAGCGTGCCCACACCGCCTGAGGCGATCACCGGCACCGCTACCGTCTCGCTCACCGCCCGCGTGAGCGCAATATCGAAGCCATCCCGCGTACCGTCACGATCCATGCTGGTGAGCAGGATCTCGCCGGCGCCATAAGCAACCATCCGCGCCGCCCATTCGAGGGCATCGATCCCGGTCTCGCGGCGGCCACCGTGCGTGAAAATCTCCCAGCGCAAGGGTTCGCCCTTGGCGCTTGTGCGCTTGGCGTCGATGGCAAGCACGATGCACTGCGTGCCGAAGCGCTCGGCCGCCTCGCGCACGAACGCCGGCCGCTGGATTGCCGCGCTGTTGATCGCGACCTTGTCGGCGCCCGCGTTCAGGAGATTGCGGATATCCGCGAGTTCGCGCACGCCCCCGCCAACGGTGAGGGGGATGAACACCTCGCTCGCCATCCGCTCTACCGTGCGCAGCGTGGTGTCGCGACCCTCATGGCTCGCAGTGATGTCGAGAAACGTGATCTCGTCGGCACCCTGTTCGTTGTAGCGGCGTGCGATCTCCACCGGGTCGCCGGCATCGCGTATATCGACGAAACGCACGCCTTTCACCACGCGGCCCTTGTCGACGTCGAGACAGGGGATGATCCGTCTGGCAAGCCCCATCTCAGCCTCCCGGCATCCGGTCGCACCAGGCCTGCGCCGCGCGGAGATCCAGCGTGCCTTCGTAGATGGCCCGACCGGTGATGGCCCCGCAGATACCGCTTTGCTCGTGCGCTGCGAGGGCCTGCACGTCGGCCAACGTGGCCACGCCGCCCGAGGCGATCACCGGTATGCCGCCCTGCTCGGCGAGTTCACGGGTGGCCTCCAGATTGACTCCCGACAGCATCCCGTCGCGGGCGATATCGGTGTAGACGATGGCGCTCACCCCCGCCGCCCGGAACTGCGTGGCCAAATGCACCGCTCCTACCGTGGAAACCTCTGCCCATCCCTCGGTGGCGACCATGCCGTCTTTGGCGTCGATCCCCACGATCACATGACCCGGGAACTCGGCACACAGCGCAGACACAAAGGCCGGATCCTTCACCGCTTGCGTACCGATGATCACCCACTCGACACCCATGTCCAGGTAGCGCGCGGCAACGTCGCGGCTGCGGATTCCACCACCTATTTGCACGGGCATACCGGGAAAAGCGCGGGTGATCGCGCGCACCGCGGCGGCGTTCACCGGTTCCCCGGCAAAGGCGCCATTGAGATCCACGAGGTGCAGACGCCGCGCGCCCTCCTCGACCCAGCGGGCCGCCATGGCAAGCGGGTCATCGCCGAACACGGTGGCCTCGTCCATGCGCCCCTGACGCAGCCGCACGCACTTGCCGTCTTTCAGATCTATGGCGGGAATGATCAGCATCGTCCGTTCCAACTGCAAAAATTCCGGAGAAGCCGAAGCCCCGGCGTGTGGCTCTTCTCCGGATGGAACTGCACGGCGAAGAGCGCATCGCGCGCAAGCGCAGCAGCAAACTCCAGGCCGTACTCGCAACTGCCGGCAAGCTGGTCCCGCACGTCAGGCCGGACGTAATAGCTGTGCACGAAGTAAAAGCGCTCGCCATCGGGGATGCCAGACCACAGCGGATGAGGCTCCTGCCGCACCCGGCTCCAGCCCATGTGGGGCACCTTGAGCGCGTTGTTGTCCTCGTCCTGCAGACCCGCCGGAAAACGACTCACGCGCCCCGGCAGGATGCCCAGGCAATCCACTCCGCCATTTTCCTCGCTATGGCTCATCAAGGCCTGCAGGCCCACGCAAATCGCGAGCATGGGACGACCCGAGGCCGCTGCCTCACGGATCACTGGCGCGAGAGCGCGCCGGTGGATCTCGCCGATGCAGTCGCGAATGGCGCCTACTCCCGGGAACACCACACGATCGGCGCCGGCGATGCATGCCGTGTCGTCGGTGACCAGCACCTCGGCGCCGGGCGCCACGCACGCCAGCGCCTTGGCTACCGAGTGCAGGTTGCCCATGCCGTAGTCAATAACTGCAATACGCTCGCTCATGCTGGGACAAGACCGGCCAGTTCGCTCAGAGCGAACCCTTGGTGGATGGCATGGCTCCCGCCTGGCGGGAATCCGGGGTCACGGCCATCCGCAGTGCGCGACCGAAAGCCTTGAACACCGTCTCGGCCTGGTGGTGGGCGTTCTGGCCACGCAAGCCATCCACGTGCAGCGTGACCATCGCATGGTTCACGAAGCCCTGGAAAAACTCGTGGAAGAGATCGACATCAAAGGCGCCGATCATCGCGCGCACGAAGGGGACATGGAACTCGAGCCCCGGACGACCCGAGAGATCAATAATAACTCGCGAGAGAGCCTCGTCGAGCGGCACGTAGGCGTGTCCGTAGCGCACGAGCCCGGCCTTGTCACCCAGAGCCCGGGCCACGGCCTGACCGAGCGTGATGCCGATATCCTCCACCGTGTGGTGGGCGTCGATATGCAGGTCGCCTTTCGCCTCGATCTCGATGTCCACGAGGCCGTGGCGAACCACCTGATCGAGCATGTGGTCGAGGAACGGCAAGCCCGTCGCGAGCTGCGCGCAACCGCTGCCATCCAGATTTATGCGCACGCGGATCTGGGTTTCCAGCGTGTTGCGGGTGACCTCGGCGATTCGCTCTGCCATGCGTTCAGCGCCTTGCAAAAAGGACAAAAACAGATCGGGTGAGTTCCGAAGTATAGCCCCGCCGACCCGCTGCAAGAGCCGGGAAAACGGGCATTACTGGGTGTGACGCAAGACTGCGGCCCGATGGCAGCGGCCATCACCCGGCACCGTGCAAGAGGTGCCTGCGCAGCGAGGCCACCGCCCGAGAGGGATTCCGTTACCATCGGACACTCCGACCACCTGCAGAGGTCGCCATGAGCGCCGCTCTGAAATGGTTATCCATTGCCATCGGCGTGGCTCTGGCGCTGCTCGCCAGCCTTGCCGCCCTGCTCGATTCGATTGTCGATGACGAGCGCATCAAGGCCATGCTGACCGAACGGGCCAGCGGCCAGTTGAACGCCACCCTGGACATCGATGGCGAGCTCAGTCTCGATCTTTTCCCAACACCGAGCATTGCCGCGGACGCTCTGCGACTGACAGCGCCGGCCGGCTCGGGGCATGAATTAGCCTCGGCCGCCCGGCTACACCTCACTATCAGTCTGATCTCGCTGCTGCGCGGCGATCTGCATGCGGACGGACTCCGACTGGAAGGCCTGCGGGTGAATCTCGTGCGCGATACAGAGGGCCGTGGCAATTGGGAACATCTGCGTCGCGCCGGCGAGCGCCCCGCGCCCGATGCTTCTGCGGTCGCGGCAGTCGAGCCCGATCCGGCGGCCACAGTGCAGCGAATCAGTATCAGCTCGCTGTACATCGAGGACGCGCTGCTCACACTGGATGACCTCCGCGCAGGAAAGCGCCGGCAGGCGATCGTGGAATCGCTCTTTGCGGAACACACGAACACCCCTGACGAGCCCTTTCCGCTCAGCGTGAACGGCCGTCTGGAGAGCAGCGACCGCGATGGAGAAAATGCGCAGTCGCTGGGCTTTTCGCTGCAAACCGAAGTGGCTGTCGGGCCCGGCACCGGGACTGCCAGCCTGAGGGATACGCGGCTCTCGCTCAGGACCGCGAGCGGCGACACGCTGGCGATCACATTGCCCGAAAGTGGCGTCGACATCGACGCGCACACCCTCGATGTCGCAGATGCAGCGCTCGACATGGACGGCCGCACCGCCAGGTTCTCCGGCCGGCTCGACTGGAACCTGCCCGCCATGACCGGCCCCGGGGGCCGGGTGCGGGCAGATGCCCACATCGACACGCGCGCTGAAGGCGGCATCCGGGTTGACGCCGAACTCTCTGGCGTGGACCTGCAAAAACTGCTCTCGGTCACGCAGCAGATGAACACGCTGAGCGGCACCCTCGGGGCCACGCTGCAGTTGCAGGCGCGGGGCTTTTCCAGTGCGCAGTGGGCGGCCTCCCTGAGCGGCCCGCTGCAGCTGCACGTAGACCAGCCGGTGCTGCATGGCACCAACGCCGAAGAGGCCGTTTGCAAGGCCGCTGCCACGCTGAACGGTGAATCACTCGGGCGCAGCTTCGAGCCGCTGACGCGTCTGCAAACCCTCGGCGCCAGCATCATGTTCAACGATGGCGTGGGGGAACTGAGCACGCTCTCGGCGGCCATGCCAACCATGTCTCTGGACGGCTTTGGCAATGTCGACCTGTCACGGCGCACACTGCGGCTGCAGCTCGGCGCGAGAATCACCGGGGACATGGAATCCGTCGATCCTGCCTGCCGCATGACCCGCAAGATGCAGCGCATCGAGTGGCCAATCAGCTGCAAAGGCTCCTTCGACGAGGATCCCGCCAACTGGTGTGGCATAGACAAGGACGATCTGCGGAAGATCGCCCGCCAACTCGCCCGCAAGAATCTGAAGGACACGCTCGATGACTTCCTCCGCCGACACTGATCAGGGCGGCGGCATGCCGGTGACCGCGTCCGGGGGCGGCATCGCCGCGCCGCTGCTGGCGTGGTTCGATCGCCATGGCCGCCACGATCTGCCGTGGCAACAAGACATCACTCCTTACCGGGTGTGGATCTCGGAGATCATGCTGCAGCAGACGCAAGTGAGCACGGTGATCCCCTACTTCGAGCGCTTCATGGCGCGCTTCCCGGACGTGGCGGCACTCGCGAACGCACACGAAGACGAGGTACTGCATCACTGGACGGGGCTCGGTTACTACGCCCGCGCGCGGAACCTGTTGCGCGCTGCGTGCAGGGTGCAGGAGGAGCACGGCGGGGAGTTCCCCCGGACGCTGGAGGGCCTCTGCGCGCTGCCGGGTATCGGCCGATCAACGGCTGGCGCGGTGCTGGCGATCGCCGGTGACACGCGTGCGCCGATACTCGACGGCAACGTGAAGCGCGTGCTGACGCGGTTGCATGCGATTGACGGCGACCCCTCGCAGAGCGCCACACTCTCCGCGCTCTGGGATCTCGCAGACACACTGACGCCAACCGAACGCTGCGCCGACTACACCCAGGCGATCATGGATCTGGGCGCCACGCTCTGCACGCGCAGCCGCCCTGCTTGCCCGCTCTGTCCGCTGGCCGAGGCCTGCGTGGCACGCGCCGAGGGCACGCCCACGCGCTATCCCGCGCGCAAGCGTTCGCGTCGCCTGCCAGAGCGACGCTGCGGGATGCTAGTGATACGCAATGACGCGGGCGAATTCCTCCTCGAAAAAAGACCCTCGTCCGGGATCTGGGGCGGGTTGTGGAGTTTCCCGCAAATCGACGCGGACGATGATGCCGCCAGCGCCTGCGAGCACATCGCCGGCGAGGCGCCGCTTGCGGTGCGGCGCGGCACTCCGTTTCGTCACACTTTCAGCCATTTCCACCTCGACATCACGCCGGTGCACCTCGCCGTGGCGGGACTCGTCTGTCACGTGCTGGAAGACCAGCGCCTCGCGTGGTACAAGCCGGGGCAGCGCGCGCTCGGACTGGCTGCGCCCGTGAAAAAACTGATCGACGCGCTTTCCTGATCCACCTCGCCCGCGGAGACCACTCGCCATGAGCCGTACCGTCCTGTGCCGCAAGTACCAACGCGAGATGGAAGGCCTCGTGACACCACCGTTTCCCGGGCCGCGCGGGCAGCGCATCTTCGACACGGTCTCCCGCCAGGCCTGGCAGGCGTGGATCGCGCACCAGACGCTGCTCATCAATGAGCGGCGCCTGAACATGATGGATCGCACGGCGCGCGCCTTCCTCGAAGAGGAAATGGAAAAGTTCTTCGCGAACGAGTCCGTGGCACAGGCCGACGGCTATGTGCCTCCCGCGCCTCCCGCGCCTCCCGCGACCCCTGCGAGCCCCACGCCCCCCGAGAGCCCCGCGCCAGGCGCGCCGGTGGTGAAACTGGGCCCCGTGGCGCACATCGGCCTGGCGGTGAAAGACTGCAACAAAACCGCCGCGTTCTATACGCGCATGTTCGGCATCGAATTCGCGATCGACGATTACGACATGGGCGAGGGCATGCGTTTCAACATAGACGGCAAGCCCGCCCGCGCGCGTTTCCGTGCGGCCTTCGGCAAATCAGGCGCGGTATCGATAGAGCTGGTTGAAGTGCTGGAGGGTGAGACACCCCACACCCGCTTCCTGCAAAAACACGGCGAGGGCATGCAGCATCTGTGCTTTTACGTGGAAAATATGGAGGAGACCGTTGCCGCGCTGCAGGCAGAGGGTTTTCGCGCCACACTCGATTACGAATTCGAGACCACCTACGAAGGCAAGCGCTCGCGCATCCAGGAGACGTACCTCAACACCGAGGAGCACCTTGGCGGCATGACCATACAGCTGCTGCAGGTGGATGCGCTGCCCTGAGTACACGTGGCGGTGCGCCGTCGGGCTCCGCCGCATCACTGTCGACACCGCCTCTACCCCCCGCTGCAGCCCACCTCGATCACTCGAAAGGCTGCAGTTCCCGATCGCCGTATTGCAACAGCGCTGGCCGGTGCAGTTCGTGCTCGCGCAGGACACGGCGCAGGAAGTAGGCCAAAAACTCCGCATCACGCTCCGAACCGCTGATCATGACCAGCCGCTCCAGTTGCGCATTGGCCTCGGCGATATCCTCCACGCGCCGACCAAGCAGCGCGGCCATTTCATCGACTTCGATGGCATCGAACGCGGGCCCCAGCGCATCCGCGCGCTGCAGCGCGAGCGCGATGCGAAGCGGCTGGTCGAGCGCATAGCGCCCGCCCTCGTCCGGAGTCGCCTCACAGAGTGCCCGGAGTTTATGGACCAGCGTGTCGTAGGCGGGTCCGCGCGACGTGGGCTTAAGCGCATATTCAGGCAGGGCCGGCAGTTCCACGCCCGTCAGTTCCGCGATTCCAGCCAGAGCAGCACGGCCCCAGACGATGGACCACGCCTGGTACATGGCCTGGTCCTCGCCCGGCTGCGCGCCCGCCACGAAGTGGGCCATCACCAGCGAGGTGCAGAGATTGAAGCGCAGCGCATGGAAACGCACGATATCGAGATTCACCGCACGCCCAGAGACCCGCGCGTAATGCCGGATCGCGTGCGCCAGATTACCCAGCGGCTCGCCGAGATCACGGCTGAAAAGTCCTCCCAGATCCGCCAGCGGATCGCCGAGATAGGCAAGCTCCATGTCGATCAGCGCCGTCACGCGGCCATCCTCGAACATGAACTGCCCGGAGTCGGCCTGCAGGCAGGAAATGTCGGTACGCCCCGCAGGAATGTTGCGATAGATCCACTGGATCGCGAACTCCCACATGGGCTCGGGGCGACGCTTGGCCTTGCGGAAATTCTCCACCCAAGCGTCAAAGTCGCCCAGCGCCAGTCCACGCTCCCCGGCCGGACGCATCAGTCCGTAGGCCTCGAACTCGGCGATGGGGATGCGATGCAGGTCGGCGATGAGCTCGATGTAGTGCTCGAGTACGGAGCGCTGCTCGGCCGCGTCCTCCACGGTGCCCAAGTTGAATCGGCCCGGCACGCGCTCCATGACCAGCCCCTTGGGCTCGGGGCAGAGACCGTAGACGTGCGGAACACGCAGCCCGTATTGCTCCATCACGCGGTACACGTTCCACTCGTGCTCGAGCACCGATTCCACGCGCTGGCCCTCGTCCCAGCCGCGATCGCCACGAAAATACATCGGCAGCAGTTCACCGCCCGTGTCCAGATCGAAAAACCAGGCCGGGCGCCAACGCCCTTGACGCTGCAGGTTGCACACGCGACCACCCAGTGCCTGCTCCACCCAGGCAAATCCGCGCTGCCACTCGGGGCTGAGATCGGCCAGCTCGCGGTTGCTCCCGGTGGTGTCTGTCATATGGCTCCCCTGTTGCCGTCGCCTGCCCCGATTCGGGCCATCCTAGCAGGGGCTCGGCAAGCGCTGCCTCTTCCTGCCGCAGGCTTTTCTTGACGAGGCTACGGGGCGCCGGTTAAATACGCGCCTCCCTCCGAGCCCAGGTAGCTCAGTCGGTAGAGCAGGGGATTGAAAATCCCCGTGTCGGTGGTTCGATTCCGCCCCTGGGCACCATTAAACGCGCTGCACCACTGCCCTGAGCCCAGCCTCCAGGTAGGCGCTACGGTCAGATCAAGGAGCATTCCGATGGCCTCATTGCCCGAACTTCTGGCTCAGAAAGCCGCACTCGACGAGCAGATCGCCCGCTTGAAGCGCGAGGAGCGCAGCAAGGCCGTAGAGGAAGCGCGCGCACTGGTCGAGGCCTACGAACTCAGCGCAGACGAGCTCTTCGGTGCCGGCAGCAGCCGCAAGCCGCGCGCGACCAAAGAGCGCGTAGCCGCCAAGTATCGCAACCCGGCTACCGGCGAAACCTGGTCTGGCCGCGGCCGCAGCCCCAAGTGGCTGGTGGGCTACGACAAGGCCACGTTCGCAGTCTGATTGCCGGGGCGGCTGCCGGATACGGTACACGCCCCTCTGCGCCACGACCCAGCCAGAGTAAGCAGCCGGGGTTCTTGCGTTACTTTCAGGGGCAGCGCAAGCGCTCAGGGACTGGCGTCAGCCGCCTGATCATCGATAGTCCGGGGCCAGCGTCTCTTCATGCACACCCATTGCCCGGGGCTCTGGCGAATCCAGCGCTCGAACTCCTGATTCATCGCCAGCGTCATACGCAGGGCCTGCTCTTCGGGATCCGTGCAGTCAGGGTCCGGATCGATCAACCGCGCCAGCACCAACCGGTAACGCTGACCCGGCAGGCGATCACAGCGCAAAGCAATCAGGGGGCAATTGAAGCGTAGCGCCAGACGCGCAGCGGCCGTGTTGGTCATGGCATCGTGGCCGCAAAAACTCACTAGCCGTCCCTGATCGAAGCGGGTGTCGGCGGCAAAACCGATGCAATTGCCAGCGGCCAATTCCTTCAGCAGCACTCGGGCACTGTCGTCGCGGCAGATCCAGTTGCAGCCCAGCGCCTGGCGAAGCGCGAGGAACACGGCGCGGACACGCGGGTTGTACTCGGGCGCGTACAGCGACGTGACCCGCACACCTGCAAGTTGTCCCAACATCGCGGTGTACTGCCAGGCACCAACGTGGGCAGTCACGATCACCGCCGGGGATCCGGGACGCAGCGGCCTGATCCGGGGATCGTCGCTAACCATCTCTACGCGCGTGTCACGCGCCGCCAGCACGCCAGGGGCCTGGGCGAGTTCGGCGGCGGCAACTCCCACGTGGCGGAATGTAGCGCGCGCCAACCGCGCGATCTCTGCCTCGCTGTAATCGGGGAACACAATCCGCAGATTACGGCGCACCTTCCTGCCCGTGGCTCCCGACGGCCCGAAAAATCCGAACAGCCCACCCGCAAGGCCTGCCGCATTGCGGGAAGAAAGCCGGGCGAGCAGACCGAATGCCCGCTGCAGCAGCCAGGCGTCGGCACGCCGGAAAACCCCCGCCAGCACCGGCAATGCGCGCACGAGTCGCCGGGGCAGCAGATATTCGTCAGGCACGCGCGACGCCCTGCATACGGGGATGACGTGCCACCAGCCAGAGCATGCCACCCAGCGTGAGGAGAGCCGAGCAGCAGGCCGCGACGCCCGGCCCCACCAGCCCCAGCCTTGGCGTCAACAGCATCATGGCCGCGACATACACCAGCGTTGCAGCGACATTGATCCGCAACACATTAGCCGCGCGCCCCATAACGTAAGCGGCCGCCCGCAGCACGGACGAGCAAAGACCCAGCGTGCCGGCAAAGAGCAGCCACGACATGACGCCGGCACCGGCGGCGTATTCCGCGCCGGCAAGCAGATCAAGCAACTGCGCACCGTAGCTCAGCATCACCGCCACCAGCAGCAGCCCGCACGCCGCCGCAGCGGCTGCGGTGGTTGCCAGGATGCGGTAGAACCCTGCCTCCCCACGGTTCCAGACACGGGTGAGATCAGGGAACAACACCTGCCGCAGCAGCATGGCCGGCGTACTGAGCACCTTGGCCATGCCCACGGCAAGACGGAACAGACCTGCCGCCTGGGGCCCGAGCAGCATACCCACGAGGAGATTCGAGATCTGCTTTGGCACGAGATCAAGGTTGCTCTGCCAATAGACCACGTGCGTGAAGGACGCAATGCCCGGAAACTCGCGCTGCCAGTCGCCCAACTCGAGTCTGCGCAGATCCGCATGCGGTATCCGGGCGTGCAGCTCGCCGAATGCACGCAGCAACAGATACACACGATCAAGGAGAGTGCCCAGCGCCCAGATGGCGCAGAAGGCGGGCATCCCCCAGCCCTTCAGCCAGGCCATGCTCGCACCGATGCACAAGACGATCGGTGCGACCGCCATCTGCACGCTGAGCACGTCGAAGCGGTTGTACAACCGCAGGATCCCCTTGCTGGTGCCGGTGAGGTCTACTACCAGCACGAGGCTGTAGAGCTGAGCCAGGTGCACGAAATCGGCATCCCAGGCGAGGAATCCACCGACCACGCCGGCCAGAGCCCACGCCATGATCGCCGATCCCACGGCAGTGACGGCATCCACCACGAATCCCAGCTTGAGCAGACGCAGCAACTGGGCTTCATCACCCCGATCCAGTGCGGGAACCCCGTAGCGGATGATTGACTCAAAGGGTTTGAAATTGAACAGGCCGCTCCAGACCAGCACATAGCTCTGCAGCAGTACGACCAAGCCGAATTCGGTGGCTGACAGTGTTCGTGCGGTGAGCAGGGTGGCGGCCAGTTGCAGCAGCGCCGAGAACGCCTTGCCCGTCATCAGGCGGCGCAGGTTGCGCCTGACATTGCCGAGAACATCACGGCCATGCGGGATAGCCACGGGGCCATCGCGGTCAGGCGACGGCTCAGAGGCCAGCATGAACGCTACCGGACGCGGAGAAAGGATAGCCCGACGCACCCTGCCAACATGTGCATCGGTCACGCATCAATGCTCCGCCTGCAAACATCTGGATAGCGACTCCGGGATTCAGGCTCTGCTACGGGCAGATCAAGGCGCGGGAGTATACGGTTGCGCCCCATGACCGGGCAAAGACGAGCGCAAGGGCCTGCGCCACAGCCCTGACGGCTCGCGGCATCAACTGCCTATACTGGTCGCATTCCCTGCTGCAACGGTCCCCGACAGCCCATGCACCGGACCTTGAGCCAGTTGCTGGCAGCAACCTTGCTGGCGGCGGCCACACATACCGCCGCGGCGCCATCCCCGGATGCCCCGCAGGCGTGGTCGCGCTTGCGCTTCGAAGGCGCAGGCCTCGCCATCACCGCCCGACTGGATATCACCCGGGACACGCTCGCGACGGCGGATCTTCCTGCCACGGATACGCCACTGCCGGGCGCACTGCACCCAGCCGGCGATGCCGTTGGCCGTCTCCTGGTCAGCAGCTATTTCGCATTGCCGCCCTTGTTGCATCGCCGCCGCGAGGCGTTGCTGTGGTTCGATCCCGCGAACTACGCAGCCCTGCTCGGCACCCGGGAGACGAGCGGTATCGACGCCGGGTACCGGGTCTCGCGCTATGCGGCCGAGGGCGTGCAGGTGGCCAACGCCAGCCCTGCAAATAAAACTGAAAAAAAGTCCTCGCCCGGCACGTGGACAGCGCTCACCAGATCGTTTGTGGCCTATGGGCCAGCGGTGAGGGCATGCACGGTGATATCGGAACCGGTAGCTTTGCTGCTGCTGGATCCGGCATCGCTGCACGAGGCCAGTACCGGTCCCGGACTCTGCGTGGTCAGCAAGAAACGTTTGCACCGGGTGATTTTCTCCGCGCCGGTCGAGGCAACCCTCGAGGCGCACTACAACGTCCACGCAGCCGACGGCAGCGCCACGCCCACACACAAAACCCGGGCGCAGCGTTACTCGTTCCGACTGAGGCCCGCAGAAGGCGGCGGCGCGAGCGCAGAACAAAGCGAAACCTTCCTTGGCCTGAGTGGGGACATACAGATCCATGTCGACCATCTCACCGGCACGCCGCTGCGCCTGAGCGGCAGCGCACCCCTGCTGGGGCGGGTAGAGTTCCAGTTGCGCGATCTGTGGCCGGCCGCAACGCCCGCCGGCAAACAACCACTCTAGGGATACTTCGCACCCGGCCGGCAAGTGGGCATCATGGGCAGAACGCATCACCGGATACCACGCCATGACAGACAACTCAGCGCACGCACTCGGCATGACCTGGGCCGGAGACACGGGCTTTGCACGCCTGCCCCGACTCGAGCCCGGCCAGCGGGCGGATCTCGCGATCCTCGGCATACCCTTCGACCTCGCCACCACCAACCGGCCCGGCTCACGCTTCGGGCCGCGGGCTATCCGCGAGCAATCAACGCTGTCGGGTGAGTTCGGTGATGCGCTGTGGCCGTGGACGCCGGGCGTATTGGCGGGACGCGTGTGCGTGGATGCGGGCGATGTGGCGTTCCGTCCGGGCTCCACGACCGAGATGATCTCCGGCACCCATGCGCAGGCCGGCGCACTGATCGCACAGGGCACAGGCGTGGTTGGTCTGGGTGGCGATCACTTCGTCAGCCTGCCTTTGCTGGAGGCGCATTTCCCGGTCTACGGCAAGATGGCGCTGGTGCACTTCGACGCGCACAGCGATACCTGGGAGTACGGCGCCGACGAACCACTGCACCACGGCAACATGTTCCTGAAGGCAGCGCGTGACGGGCTGATCGACCCGGCGCACTCGGTGCAGATGGGCATCCGCACACCAAACGAATCACACGGCTTCAACGTGCTCGACATGCACGCACTGGAGGGCCTGACGAGCGCCGATGTCGCCGCACGCATCAGGGCACTGGTCGGCGGCATGCCGATCTACCTGACCGTGGACATCGACGCCCTCGATCCGGCATTTGCACCTGCGACCGGCACCCCGGTGGTGGGCGGCCTGAGCACGGCGCTGTTGCGCGGCGTACTGCACCGCTTGTACGGGATGGACATCGTCGGTGCCGATATCGTGGAAGTGGCACCCCACTACGAGGGACCCGCCCAGATCACCGCTGTTGCCGGTGCCACCATTGCGCAGGATCTGTTGCACTTGCTGGCGGGTGCGCCGCGGCGCGCGCGCCTTCTTGCCTGAGAACCGGGCTAAGACGGGGCCCTCACACCTGCGACCGGCGCGAGCGTACGGGTGCTCTCGCAGAGCCGGAAACCCTCAGGGACGCGGCTTGATCGCAACCACGAAGCCGTCGGGTATCTTCTGGTAGCCAATGTGGAAATCGCCGTTGATGTCGCCGATCAGCAGCGTGTCGCCGACGAAGGCGATGGCCACGGGGTTACGCAGGCCGGAGACAATCACCTCCACCTTGCCGTCATGCGTCAGGTGATAGACCTTGCCATCGTCCGTGACAGGCAGGTTGGGTCCGATGTTGGGCTGCTGCATGATGCCGACATCGTTGTCCCAGTCACCCGCGTCCGTGATGAAGAGATCGCCCGCGTACTTGCCGAAACCGGCAGGCGCGAGAGCCATCGGACCGGGTTCATGCAGTCCCGTTGCATAAGGGGTGTCATCAATCGTGCCGTCGGCCGCAACCCGCCAGATGCGCGCACCGCCCTCGGCGGTTTCGGCGCGGTTCCGCGCGTCGGGCCGGGTGGCTCCAAGCAACATGGTCTTGCCGTCCGACGTGAAGGCGATGCCCCGCGGCGAGCCGTAGCGCGTGATGTCGATGGTCTTGAACGGCGAGCAGTGGCCATCAGGAGTGATCTGGTAAATCGTGTGATTGCTCGCCGTGGTGATCCACATCCTGCCCGCCCAAGGGCTGCCCTCGGGGCCGAAGCGGGCGAAAAAAGCACCCGCACCCGGCTCGCCATGTCCGTTATCGGGCAAGTAGCAGATCAGGGTGTCAAGGCCAGTGGCCGGATCGATCCGCGTGACCGCGTTGGGCAGATCCCAACCGCCCGCCCGTTCGGGTTCGTTGAAACCGGCCGCGTAGATCTGCCCCTCGTATTTGCCAAAACTCGCCGGTGCGATATCGAAAGTGTAGGGCGCATATCGCTTGGTCGATGCGATCATATCGACCTTGCCGTCGAGCCCGACTTTCCAGATGTAACCGGCCTTGCCGTCGTCAGAGGCCAGCACGGTCTTGCCATCGATCACGTGGAAATCGAAGGGATCGAACATCTTCGAGCCCGGCTTGACGACCACCTCGGCGCTGAATTCTGGCGACGTCTGCATGGGCGGCAGGGAAAACAGGTTCTGGTAGTCCGCCTTGGTGACGGCGTAGGACATATCGACCCACTCGGCGGTACGTTTCTCCTCCGCCCGCAACTCCGTCCCCGGAGAAAATAGTGCTGCGCCCGTCAATGCCACGAGCACCAGAGCCTGACACGTTCTCATAGCAGTCAACACCTATGTAATCTGATGTGACTGATTCTGGACCCGGGCGATGGCCGCCGCAACTGCCGCCAGCTGTCACTGCCGCCAGCTGTCAGACGTCATCGCACGGGACACAGCCGCTGCCAGCCGCAGGCCCATGAATCGGCCTCGTGGATGGCGCGGCCGCTTGCCCACACCCGACCCGATTGATTAGCCTCACCCGCCGACAGTTTCCAGGGATACGACCATGACCGCACTGCGCCGCCGATCGTTTATCAGGCATGCCGCGCGGCTGGCAGCCGCGGCAGCACTCGCGCCGCAACTGATTCCACTGGCCCGCGCGGCCGACAGCTGTGCGGATCCCGCATCGGAGGCGCTGCGGGTTTCGATGAACTATGTGCCGGTGGCCGCTGATCCGGCGCAGTCTTGTCTCAGCTGTGGGTTTTTTACGGCAGATAGCGCCAGACCCGCCTGCGGCGATTGCCAGATCATGAGTGGGTCAGTTGACGCGGCGGCGCACTGCGATTCGTGGAGTCCGAAAGCCTGAGGGCTGCTCCTCAGCGCTGCGCCGCCACCTGCTCCGCCGTGACAGGTGCCGCGCGGTTGCCCCAGCTTCCGCGCAGATAATTAGCTAGCGCTGCTGCCTGATCGTCGCTGAGCTTCTTGCCGAAGGCCGGCATCTCTTCCCAGGCGCCGTAGCGCAGGCTCTCGGCCAGCGCAGGGCCGTGCAGTATCAGGTTGATCAGCGAGGCGGGGCTTTCGCCCTGCACCACCGCGTTGCCTGCAAGTGCAGGCGCTTTGAGGAAATTGCCACGGCCATTGGCCTGGTGGCATTCGGCGCAGTGTTCCTTGTAGATCCCGGCACCTGCATCGGCTTCGGCGGCTGACACCACGGGGCCGGCGTACTCGGCACCTTCGAGACTCCTGAGGTAGGTCGCGATGGCCCGCTGGTCCTCCGGGCGGAGCTGCGAGAGGCTGTTGGTGATCACCTCGTTCATGGGCCCGAAGCTCGCGCCGCGCATGCTGTAGCCCTTGGCGAAATACATGCCCACATCCTTCGGTGTCCACGTGGCGAGGCCGTGTTTCACGTTGCGCAGGTTCACGGCGAACCACGCTCGCTGCAGGCCTGGCGCCACCTCGCCCGTCACCACACCACCCTGCAGCGCGCGCGTGTCGTCCTCGGCGAGCAGCAGGTTGCGCGGCGTGTGGCAGGCGCCACAGTGCCCGGGGCCCTGTACCAGATACGCGCCACGGTTCCACTCGGGTGTCTGCGCGGGATCCGGTTGATAGGGCCCTTCCTGCAGAAAAAGTGCATTCCACGCCATCATCGGCCAGCGCACACCCAATAGCGCGTCGTTTTCCGGAGGCATGTAGCGAACCGGCGCAAGCCTGCGCAGATACGCGTAGAGATCGGCGATCTCGGCATCGCTCATGCGCGTGTAGGCGGTGTAGGGGAAAGCCGGAAACAGGTAGGAGCCGTCGGCGGCGATGCCCCGGCGCATGGCCCGCCGGAAATCCCCGAGGCTCCAGCGCCCGATACCGGTGTCGGCGTCGGGTGTGATGTTGGTGGTGTGAAGCGTGCCGAGCGGAGTCTGCAAGGCGAGCCCACCGGCGAAGGGCTCGCCGCCTGCACGCGTGTGGCAACTCACGCAGTTAGCCGTGACGGCCACGTAGCGTCCGCGCTCCGCCGCGGCGGCAGAGTCGGAATCGGAATCGGCGGCGTGGCCCTGCGCACCCGGGAGCGCAAGCAGCGCAAGAAGCGCAAGCAGCAGGACCGCGCGCATGCGCCCTACCCGCACCACCGAACGCCGATTACTCGTCGTCCGTCCGCTTGCTGTTGTAGACCTTGTGGCAGCCCTTGCAGTCGAGCGCCTCGATCGCCAGTTCGACAGCCGTCTGCGGGTCCTCGTCGTGCGCGACCTTGGCCATATTGGCGGTCTTGACGGCGAAATCGTTCATGCGCTTGGCGAAGTCCTCCCAATTGCTCCAGACCTCCGGCTTGGCGTCACCACCCGGCACGTTGGGCTCAAAGGAACTGAGCGCCATGCTCGCCGTGGTGGCGATGGCATCCATGTGCAGGACGAGATTGTCCTCGGGTATCGCACCCGAGAGGATCATTCCCAGCGCAGCCGTCTGCTCGTCCAGCGTGCGCATGATGTGCTTGCGGTAGGCGATGGTGTCTTCATCGTCTGCCCGCGCCACGGTGGATATCAGCGGCAGCGCGGCCAGCGTCAAGGCGCCCAACGCGCGAATGATGCGGTTCATGTGAGTGACTCCAGTGTCAGGGTACGTACATCAATTTGCTGCTGCCGATCTGCAGGCCAAAACCGTCGGGATCCTTGATGTGGAAGCTCTCGTCGGTGTCGGCTTTGGGATCGAATCCGCGCGCGCGAAGCTCGTCTTCCACGACTTTGCGATCCCAGTCCTCGATCGTGTAGCACATGTGGTCGATGAAAGCGGAACCGTCGGGCTGGCGCGTCTTGCGCGGCATCAGGAAGCTGTCTTCACCGATCTTCAGGAAACACTGCGTGCCGTCATCGCTGCTCACCGGCAGCCCGAGGAGTTCGGCGTAGAAATCCCGCGTGCGGGCATAATCCTTCACGCCGAAAGAGATATGGTTCACGGCAACGGCCTTGAAGCCCTTGCGCGCGGGCGCCGCACGCAGCGACGGTGCTGCGACTGCAGTCATGCCGAGCGCGAGCGTCTGCACGAGTTGCCGGCGCGAGAGCCCGCCGCGTTCGAATTGCCCCAGAAGTTCGTCGACGATCTTTTCCATTTGAGTCTCCTTGCTTATCGGGATACGAGACCGTCAGGCGCCGCGGCCTTGCCGGTGACGATATCGCTTTCCTCGCTGGCGCTGCGCGGCGCGGGCATGCCGCGATAAGGAACACCCGTGTAGCGGCGCGCGAGTGCATCGGCAAACTCCGCCGGATCCGGCGGCAGCAATTGCACCTGCGTGAAGTTCACTTCGAGCGCGCCCGAGATCGCGCGGTTGGCGCCGGTGCTCGCATCGGGCTGCGCATCGGCCAAGCGGCGCATCGCCTTGTAGATCGAGGGCGCCGAGGAGCGGCCATAACTCTGGTGGTGCGTGGACCAATTCTTGACCATGTGCAGGTACCAGGTCTCGATGTCCGCGTAGCCGGCGATCAGGCCCTTGGCGGTGGTGGGCGTGAGCGCAAGGCGCAGCCGCGCGTCGAACATGTACTGGTCGGACGGAAAATAAAACACATTCCAGGGGTAGAGCAGATCCACCGGCTCCGTGAGCAGCACGCCGCCGGCGATGCGGCCCTCCAGCTCGCGCAGGTAATTAGCGCCCCAGCGCAGATCCATGCGCTGCGTGCCGCCCGGCAGGGCTTTCAGGCCACCGGCATCCACCAGCACATTGTCGCGGCCGCGCGAGATACGGACACGCACCTCGGGGTCATCGACCCAGCTGTCGACGCCGGAGAGTTCCACGATCATCCGGTTGTAGTTCTCGCGCAGCACCATTTCGTCTTCGAAGAAGCGGATGGGGCCGTCAGGGCCGCGGTAGTTGGCGATGCAACCGATGGCGCGCTGGATCTGGTTGTCGATGCCGGCTTCGCCCTCGGAGCTGGCGAAATCCTCGGGGCCCGCAACGCCATCGAGGTCCATGCCCGGTGCGGCAGGCCCCTGCCCCTCCGAGAAAGGAAAAAGATCAGGCGAGTTCGTAGGATGGAAGCCGTCTATCTCGCGACGCAATTGCGTGTCGACGAGGTTGCGCGGCGCGCCCGTGTCGGGGAATAGTTTCTTGAATTGCTCGCGGTTGCCTTCGTTGATGCCTTGCGGGCATTCCTTGGCCTCTGGCGTGGCTTGCAGCGCCCACCACATATTGGTGATGACGTAGGCGATAGTGCCGCCAGGCGGTGCGTCTGCGCCCGCAGCGCAGGGCAGGGATAACGGCAGGGCGGCGAGCAGCAATGCCACCCGCCGGAGCAGAGACCTTTGGTGCATCAGCCTTCCTCCCGCACAAAGTCGTTGCGCAACCAGATCGCGCTGTAGCCCTGTCGCTGGGCGCGGAACTCGCCGTAGTGGTCGGCGTTGATGTCGCCCGGGCGTTCGTCGCCAGCGTAGGTGTAGACGGGGCGGTCACGGTAGGCCCATACACGCTGCGCGCCCGGTTCGCCGGAGGTCGCAAACCGACCGGTGAGCGGATTGATGGTCACGACGCTCCAGAGTCCGCTGGGGCTGGCGCCGCCTGCCGCCGGGACGTAGGGGAAGTTCTGCTGGCAACGCTCGGGGCTTCCGGCGCCGCAGAGCGCCAGACGGTAGACCTGTGGTTGCGTGGGGTGGTCACAGCCCAACTGGTCGGGCGCATCATCGCTACAGGCGTAGGTGTAGATCGTGCGACCGTGCACATCGGCTACCACCAAACCGCCGGTAGTGGCCTGCACGGTGAACTCCGCGGGCACCGGCGGCGCTTCCTGCACGTAGGCCAGATGCCAGCCGGGCTCATCACTGCCGTCCTGCGCGCTTGGACGTGGATCGGGGAGATAGCGGAGCAGGGGTTGCCGGCGAAAGCTCCACTGCAACTCGCCTGTGCTGCGCGTGAGGAGTTTCCAGTCACCACGGGCGCGTGCCGAGGCCGGGGCCTGCAGCGGCTGCCAGATGCGCAGGCAGGCTTCGTCGCAATCACCGGCACTGCGCCAACCCTCGCGGACATAGACCGAGAATCCGCGCTCCGTACGCAGCACGCGGCCATGGCGGGTGCTGGTGACCGTGAAGCCTGGTGGCAGATCCGCAACGGGCCCCACGGGCTGACGCAGTACGGGATAATCGAAACGCCCGTTGCCCGTGTAACCCCCGATCACGTCTCCGGGGCGCCGGTCCAGCACCGAGGTGTAGAGCGCTGCACCATCAAGCGCCCACTGCCTGCGTCCATCCTTGCGCGTGATGATGCTCCAGCGACCCACGTCCTTTGCTCCGTCGGCGGCTAGCGCGGGTGGCCACACATCGGTGCAAGCGGGCCGGGTGTCGGGTTCCGGCATCAGGAGGCCGGGCGGATAAGGGCTCATCAATCCACCGCTGAGACGCGCGGGTTCGGAGCCGCAGTTCGACTCGCCGCGCGAGTCACCCGTGATGCCGTTACGCATCACCTTGAAGGGCCAGCGGTAGAGCGTGTGGCCCTTAGCGTCGGCGAATACCGGGCCGTCGATTACCGTGCGCTCGATGCCAAAGCCCCGCGGCATGGGTTCGGGAATCCAGGCTTCCTTGCCGGAACCTGCAGCCGCAACGCCCGTGCCGGCGAACACCAAAGCCAGGATGGCGAATGAAGTACGCATCATCTGGACCCGCCGTTTGCCGCCGCAACCGCTGGCATGGCGGGCAGCAGTTCGAACTGCTCCTCGGCGGGATCCCGCTCGGCGGGCATCCCGCGGTAAGGCGCGGCGATACGGCGGCGCGTGAGTGCCTCGGCGTACTCGGCCGGATCCGACTCGATGATATTCACCTGCGTGAAAACTGTAGCAAGCGCGCCCGAGATGGCGCGGTTGCGACCCGTTTGCGGATCCGGCTCGGCATCGGCAAGGCGTCGCATCGCCTTGTAGATCGAGGGGGCCGACGAGTTGCCGTAACTCTGGTAGTGCGCGCTCCAGTTCCTGATCATGTGGAGGTACCACGTCTCGATGTCGACGTAGCCACCGATCAACCCGGTGGCCGCGGTGGGCGCGAGTGCCAATTCGAGACGCGCCTTGTACATGTATTGATCCGACGGGAAATAGAAAACGTCCCATGGGTAGAGAAGATCCACCGGCTCCGTGCGTAACACGCCGCCGGAAATGCGCCCATGCGTCTCGCGGATGTAATTGGCGCCCCGGCGCAGATCCACGCGCTGCGTACCGCCCGGTACGGCCTTCAGCCCGCCCGCATCCACCAGCACCTTGTCACGGCCCCGGAAGATGCGCACCTCAACCGCGTCGTCGTCCTTCAGGCTGTCGACACCGCTGATCTGCAC
The DNA here is from genome assembly GCA_945862145.1 of Klebsiella pneumoniae. Classification (GTDB taxonomy): domain Bacteria; phylum Pseudomonadota; class Gammaproteobacteria; order Pseudomonadales; family UBA5518; genus UBA5518. The sequence continues at coordinate 29,503 of CAMAXE010000006.1, read as the reverse complement.
CAGCACGCGGTTGTAGTTCTCGCGCAGCACCATCTCGTCTTCGAAGAAACGGATCGGGCCGTCGGGCCCGCGGTAGTTGGCCGTGCAGCCGAGCACGCGGTGCATCTGGTTGTCGATGCCGCCGTGCCCGTCGGGGCTGCGGAAATCCTCGGGGCTCGCGATGCCGTCGAGATCCAGGCCCGGCGCCACCGGACCCTCCCCCTCGCGATAGACGAAGGGCTCGGCTGCGGTAGTCGGGTGGAATCCGTCGATCTCACGGCGCAGTTGTGTGCTCTCGAGGCTGCGCTTGGTGCCGTTGTCGGGGAACAGTTGCTTGAACTGCTCGCGCGTGCCCTCGTTCAGCCCCTTGGGGCACTCCGCTGCACTGGACGTGGACTGCATCGCCCAGCTCATGTTGGTGAGGACGTAGGCAATGCTGCCGCCCGTTGGCCGGTCGGGGCTGTCAGCCTGTGCAAAGCCTGCGAGCAACAGGCCGAACATCGGCAGGAGGCGGGGCGGGGGAGGATGTTTCACGGGATCAGAACTCCACGCGGGCAACGTCGGTGCGCAACCAGAAGGCCTTGTAGCCGGTGCGCTCGGACTGGAATTCGCCAAGAGACTCGGCGTTGGTATCGCCCGGCCCGGGATCGCCGGCGAAGGTATAGACAGGACGGTCACGGAAGGCCCACACCCGCAACGCCCCCGGCGCGCCTGGCCCGGCGAAATCGCCGCTGCGGGGGTCTATCTCGACCACGCTCCACAGCGGCCCGCCAGAGCGGGACTTGCCGGTAGCAAGCACGTAGGGAAAGTTCTTCAGGCAACGCTCCGCACTGCCGCCACCGCAGAGCGCCATGCGATAGACCTGGGTCTGGCTGGGGTGGTCGCAGCCGAGCTGGTCCGGCGCGTCATCGCCACAGGTGTAGGTATAGATGGTCTTGCCCTGCGCATCTGCCAGCACCACGCCCGCAGGCGTCTGCTGGACGGTGAACTCACGCGGCTGCGGCACCTCGCGCACGTAGACGGCGTTCCAGCCGGGCACGTCCGTGCCCTCGAGACTGCGCGCCTGTGTGTCGGCGAGATGGCGATAGAGGGGGCGGCCGCGGAAAACCCACTGCCGCTCGCCGTCTGTGCGATCGACGATACGCCAGTCACCGCGGGCGCGTCCGGATGCGGGCGCCGCAAGCGGCTGCCATTCCTGCGCGCAGGCACCGATGCAGCGCGAACGGCCACCGCGGTCGGCATCCGAGGTATACACGGTGAAGCCGCGCTCGGTGAGCAGCATCCGCCCGCGCAGCGTGGTGTTGACCATGAACCCGGGCGGCAGATCGGGCTCGGGCGCGATGGGTTCACGCACGGCAGGCGAATCGAAGCCCTGCTCAGGCTTGTCGCCGCCCAGCACATCGCCGGGCCTGCGGTCGAGCACCGAGGTGTAGAGCGCCGCGCCGTCGTAGGCCCACTGCTGGCGACCGTCCTTGCGCGTGATGACGCTCCAGTTGCCAATGGGTTCGGCTCCGGCGGGTGCAAGCTCCGGCGGCCATACATCGGTGCAGGCGGGGCGGGTGTCGAGTTCCGGCAACACCAAGCCACCCGGGTAGGGGCTCATGAGGCCGGCGCTTTCGGTGTATTTCACGCCGGTGCAAGCCGACTCGCCGCGCGCATCGCCGGTCACGCCATTGCGCATCCCACGGAAGGGCCAGCGGTAAAGCGTGTGGCCCTCCGCGTTGCCGAAAACCGGGCCGTCCATGGGCGAAGGCTCCACCCGGAAACCCGGCGGCATCGGCTCGGGAACCCACGCTTCGGTGCGCTCGGCAGCAAGGCCAACACTGCCCTGCGCGAGCGCCGCGCCCGCAATCGCCACCAGTGCCAGGCGGCGCAACGCCCTCACGCCAGGACCTCTCCCACGGGCTGCGAGGTGCTGTTGCTCTTGGTGCCCCACGAGGCCACGTCCACGCCCATCAGCTTGAGCGAGGTGTAGCCCACCCGGGTGGCTGCACTGCCCGCCCCGTCGATGTGCAGGCCAGTCTTCAGTTTTCCGCCCGCACGCCCCGCCGTGAACATGGGGATGTTGTCGATGGCGTGCACGCGTGCAAGCCCCGAGTCGGTGCTGGCGTAGATCAGCATATTGTCGAGCAAAGTGCCGTCACCCTCTGTCACCTTCGAGAAGGCCTCGACGAAATACGCCCACTCCTCGAGCGCACGGCGCGTGAACCAGGAGGAAATCGGCTGGTAACCGATCTGGTGATCGACCGGCTCCTCGTGCGTGGCGGTGTGGTGGGGTTTTTCGTAGCCCGCCTTGATGGTGGAGGCAAAGGCCTGGGAATAGGCCATGTTCACCACCCGCGTCTGGTCGCAGGCCACCGCCATGACGAGTAGATCCGTGAGCATGCGATGGCGGCGGGAAACCGTGTCGGAATCAATGCCGGGCGCCGGATCCGCGGCAGGCTGCTTCACGGGCACGCAGACGGCGATCGGATCGGGCTTGGTGAGTTGCTGGTCGAACTGCCGCTCGAGATCGCGGAGCCCCGTGAAGTACTGGTCGAGACGCGCACGGTCATCGGCGCCAATCACGGTCTGCAAGTCCTTCGTCTGGTCCATCACGCCCGAGAGCACGCTGCGCCGCGCCATCACGCGCGGGCTGGGCGTGAAGCTGGAGGCGTTGGGGTCCTGGTAGTCGGCGCCGAAGATGCGCGCATACAGGTTGAGCGGAGAAGGCTCGGAGGCGTTTATGGAATTGGCGTTCTCGTAGCTGAAGCTGGTGCGCATATCGCCATTGGCGGTCACGCTCACGCTGGGGAAGCGCGAGCTGCGCCCGATCTGGCGGGCGACGGAAACGTCGATGGTCTCGCCGGGTTTGTCCTCGGCGCCGATGGGGGCCATGCCGGTGCGCGTCACGATCCAGCCCGTGTAGTGGCACAGGTTGGGCGCGGAATCGCGGTAGGCGTTGAAGTTGGTGTAGACGTTCATCTGCTGCTTCACCCGCTCGATCGCGGCGAGCTCCTCGGGCAGGTCGAAGCCCGGCCCGGTGGCGCTGGGCACGAAAACCTTGGCATTCATGCCGAGGCCCCAGAACCAGGTGCCGAAGCGCAGCGGCAGCGGCGCGCCGCTCGCCATCGCCGAGGCGTTGCTGTTCAGGAAGCAGTTCAGCAATGGCAAACCTACCGTGACGGCGCCGCCCTTCAACACGCCGCGCAGCACGCGACGGCGGCTCAGGCGTTCGAACTTCGAGGAACGGGTGATCATCGTCTGGCTCCTGCGGCCGCGCCGGCTGCTGCGGATGTTGCGACTGCAGGCGCGACCGTAGCCGTCGCAACCGCCGGATCGGTCACCATCGAGAAAGGCTGGCTCGTGGCGAGCGTGCGCAGCAAATCGGGAAGGCGATAGCCGTCTTCGGCGAAGTGCTCGCCGAGCCAGGCGAGCACGGGCTTGTCGGCCGGCGTGGCGGGCCCGCCGGTGCCGTAGCTGTAAACGCGCTTCACGAGACACGCGGGCAACAGCGGGTTGTCATGCAGCACGGCAGCGAGGCCCGGCACGTCCTCGAAGGCCTTGCCGTCGAGGGCGCCGCTCGCATCGATGGGCGCGCCTTTCTCCGTCTCGCGGTACTGGCCCGCGCCGTCGAAATGCTCGAGCGCGAGACCGATGGGGTCGGTGATCTTGTGGCAGCCGGCACAGATGGGGTTGCTGCGGTGCGCGCTGAGCTTCTCGCGCGCCGTGCGCAGCGTGGAGTCGGGGTTCTCGACGATCGAGAAATCGACGTTTGGCGGCGCACGCGGCACCTGCTGGCACAGGAGTTTCTCACGCAGGCCCTTGCCGCGCAGCGTGGCGGAACTGCGGCCCGGATGTGCGTGTACCGCGAGAAAACTGATCTGCGTAAGGAGCCCGACGCGCTGGCTGCCGGGCGGGCTGGTGTAGGGCGTCCAGCCCGGCGGCGCGGGCACGCCATACAGCACCGCGAGCGCAGGCGAGATGAAGGTGTCACGCGTGGTGAAGAGATCGCGGTAATCGCGCTGGCGCACCAGCAGGTGATCGACGATGGTGCGCAGCGTCTGCTCACGGGCGTCCTCTACGGTTTCGCCGCTGAAGGCCGGGTAGATGGCGGGATCCTTTGCTACCACCGCAAGGTCATCAAACCGCAGCAGGTCGTCGAAAAAGGCGCGTACGCCGGTTTCGAGTCGGGGGCTGGCGAGCATGCGGTCGAGCGTGCGTGAGAGCCCCTTGGCGTCATGCAGTTCACCGCGCTCGGCGGACTTGAGGAGTTCCTCGTCGGGGCCCGCATTCCACAGGAAAAAACTCAGGCGGCTGGCAAGTGAGTAGCTGTCAAGGCGCCGCAGGCCCGGGTGCGACGGGTCGGGCTCGCTGCGCTCGATCATGAAAAGCGTATCGGGCGAGAGCAGCAAGCCTTCAAGCGCAACGCCGAGGCCAGCGTGGAAATCGCGCAGGCGGTCGGCGGCTTCCCCGGCGGTGGCCACCAGCGCAGCCTGCTGCTCGCGGGTGGTTGCCCGCCGGTGCAGCAGCCTCGCCACGGGCACAAGGAAACGCGCGGCACAGCGGGCATCGGCTGCATCCTCGTGACGCGGGCTGCAGGGCACCAGGAAGCCGCGGTTGGCCGGACTCACCACCGCGGTGGCGATGGCGCCCGCGGTGCGCTGGAATTCCTGCATCTGCCCGATTGTGACACCCGCGGCGGCGGCGCCACTGGCGAGAAGTCCCTCGGTACGGCGGAAGGGCGCAAAGTGGCTGCTGGTCGCGATATCGGGCCCGAATACATAGCCCAGCGAGTTGAAGAACTGCTCCTGCGAGAGCAGCCGCATGCGTGCTTGCGAGGCCGCGGCCTCGGGGAGCACGGCCGCAGCCGCGGGCGCGGATGAAACGGCGGTCGCAGACTCGCCCGCAAGCAGCGCGCCCAGCGCCAGCATGAGGACGAGCCATGGCTGCCGGTATCGCGAGAGCAGATGGAAACGTACCATCAGGTTCACCTTGCCGTTTCAGTCATGTCGCAGTGGCGACGAGGGGCTTCCTCGCCATCTCAAACCACGAACCCGACTATGCCACACGGGCATTGGCGGAGACATACTGTAAAAAGATGATCAACTCTGCATCCCGGGCCACGCCACCGGGAGGCGTGGCGCGCAAAGGCTGGACGCAAAGAGCCCGCGACGTGTTTACTCGCACAACGCGGACTGGCGTACGGAGCTCGCGCTTGGCGTACGGCCGTGCACAAAACGATCAACCCTAATCGGGAAACAGACCATGCCCAAATACCTGTTTGAAATCGACTACACCGCCGAAGGTTCCGAGGGGCTGCTTAAGGACGGCGGGACCAACCGTCGCAAAGCCCTCGAAAAGATGATGAAAAGCGCTGGCGGAAAGCTGGAGTCGATGTACTTCACCTTCGGCATTCGCGATGCCATCGCCATCGTGGACTTGCCAGACAACGCCACCGCGGCCGCCGTGTCACTCACGGTTAGCGCGAGCGGTGCGCTTGCCTTCAAGACCACCGCGTTGCTCACCGCTGCAGAAATCGACTCGGTGGCAAAAAAGAAGGTCAATTACCGCCCCCCGGGCGGCTGAGCCAACCCTCATCGCAGCGCCGGCACCGCAGGGCCCGGCGCCTGCGGTGCTCGTGGCGGCGAGCTGCCGATCAGAACCAGACCTCCGGGTAGCGCCTCGCGGCCGCGATGTTGTTCACCACCAGCGCCACCGCGAACAGCACCAGCGGACCCACGATTGCAGGCGTGAGCACGTACATGAATCCGAGTTGGTGAATCCCGGCCGATCCGACCACAGCGATCAGGGCCGTGGCCCCTCCCGGCGGGTGCATGGTGCGGGTGAAATGCATGAGCGCCACAGCTGTCGCCACAGCAACGGCGGCGGCCAGCCAGACCTGGCTGCCCAGCACGTTCCAGCACAGCACCCCCACCAGGGCCGACAGGATGTGGCCGCCAAACAGGTTGCGCGGCTGGGAGAAAGGACTCCGGGGGGCACCGAACAGCAGCGCCGTCGTCGCACCGAGGGAGCCGATCATCATGATCGCGGCATCCACCGGGAACAGCAGCTGGTTCACGCCTGCCACCAGCGCGATGCCGATCAGGGATCCGATCCACGCGCGAAACAGCTGCACCGCGGCCACCCTCGGCGGCTCCAGCGTCTGCGGCGCCTGAGGCGGAGCAGCCGGCGGAGTCACGCGGGTCTGCGCATGGCGGTACGCACAGTGGTACAGGGCTCTGAAGTCCTCGGTGGAGATGTCGAGGTAATCCGGGAGCTCCCGCATCGCCTCGAAAATGTCCTGGTCGCTGAACTCCAGTTCCGAGGCTTGCGCCGCGTTTTGCGTTGCATCCATAGGAATGTCTCCCGGCATCAGGTTTGGTGCTGTAGCAGCAGGATTAGCAGCTCAGCGAACTATCCGATCGAGCACTACCTTGCCGTTGTTCACCACCAGCATGGGCTCGAAAAGCGCGGTGGTGTCCTCGAGCGGATTGCGATCGACCACCAGAAGATCGGCTTCCTTGCCCGGGGCGATGGTGCCCGTGCGGGCGTCGACACCCAGCAAACGGGCGGCTGTTCCGGTAGCTGCAGTGATCGCCTCGAGCGGCGTGTAGCCGCACTTCACCAGCTCCTCGATCTCGTGGCCGATACGCACCCGGGCAGTGCTGTCGCCATCGCCGTAGGTGCTGTCGGTGCCGGTGGCAACGGCGATGCCCAGCGCATGCGCCCGCCGCACACCTTGGCGTAACGGCTTCATCATGTGGTAGGTGCGCAACTGCAGCGCGATGTCTTCGGCGCTGTCGCCACGCGGATCGCCCAAGGGGCTCATGACCGCGAGCGTAGGCACCCAGAAGGTGCCTTTCTGCTTCATCAACTGCAGCGTGGCTTCGTCCGCGTAGGTACCGTGCTCGATGCTGCGCGCGCCAGCGCGCACGGCAGCGTTCACGCCACCCGTACCGTGTGAGTGTGCCGCCACAAAAAGGCCTTTCGCACCCGCTTCGCGCACCGCCGCGCTGATTTCCTCAAAGCTCAGCTCCGGGCGTCGCGGATCCGTCTGCGCCAGACCCGCGCGTTCACTTGCACCGACCTTGATCACATCGGCGCCACGCGCGATCACCGCGCGCACCACACCGGCCACCTGATCGGCGCCAGTGAGAGGCGCATGCAGATACCGGCCGAACTGCGGAAAGCTGAGAATGAAAGCTTCTCCCAACACGGGTCGCACATGCCCGGCTGATGCCAGCATCTCGGGGCCCGGAGTATCGCCCTGACGCACCAGATCACGGGTGGCGATGCCCTTCAGGTAGGCGTCGCCCAGCACCCGGGTAGTGGTGACTCCGGATAGCAGCGCCCTCTCGGCGGAGGCGGGATTCTCGATATGCGAATGCGCATCGATGAAACCTGGCAGCAGGTATCTGCCCTGCAGGTCGATGGCCCCGGCGGGTGCTGCGTCCGCGCTGATCGCAACGAGATTGCCATCGCGGATGTGCACGCTGCGCGCGGCCGAGGGAGCCGCACCGGTGCCGTCGATGACGCGGGCATTGGCGAGCCAGAGTTCGGCAGCAGAGGCCGTGCCTACGAGGAGTACAGAGGCAATAAGGCAGCCGGCAAGGCGCACTGCTGTCAGTCGGTCGCGCATCGGTTTTTCTCCTTTGATTAGCCCGATTATCACCCCACGACACGTGCACACACCACCGCCGCTCCAGCACACAGATTTGCCGACATGGAGACTGCTCTCTATGATCAGTGGGCTACTAAGCGCGCGCCAACAGTGAGGTCTGTCATGCAGGAAACCGTCAAACGGCTCAGCAACGGCGCGGTCATCCTTGCCGAGCAACTGATTCTCCTCGCGATTCTGGCCGCCACGCTGGTCGCCGTGACCCAGGAGATTCGCCACATGTTCACCACGGAGACGGTGGCGCTGGCCGATCTCTTCATGCTGTTCATATATGCAGAGGTGCTGGGGATGGTCGGCGCGTTCTACAACAGCCAGCGCATCCCGGTGACGCTCCCGATCATCATCGCCATGACCGCACTTACCCGGATGATCATCCTGCAAAGCAAGGATCTCGCGCCGGTGAACATACTCTTCGAGAGCGCGGGGATATTGATCCTCGCACTCAGCGCCTGGGTGATGAGCGCGAAAGAGCACATAAGCTTGGGGAAACTGCGGTTGCGTGATGGCAGCGCGAACGTTCACCAGGAATGATGTCACCCGGCAGCGGCTCTGATTGACCTCGCCCCGACCGGGGCGGATGGTCCTTGGGCAGCTAGCCCCGGGCTGCCGGGAGGTCTGATGAGCTCCGAGCGAAGGCCGCAAGACCTTCGCCAACACCATGAAGTATGTGGTGACCACCACCAGCGCAAACCTCGGCAACATGGCGAACATGGCGGTTGCCTCGATCTTCCTGCCGCTCCTGCCGCTGCTGGCAGGACAGATCCTGCTGAACAATTTCCTCTCCCACATCCCCGCCGTGGGCATCGCGGACGACAACGTGGACCCCTAGCTGGTCGACCGCCCCCGCCGCTGGGACATGGCGTTCATCCGCCGCTTCATGATCGAGTTCGGGGTGCTCAGCTCCGCCTTCGATCTCCTGACCTTCGGCATGCTGCTCGGTGCTTTCAAGGCATCTGCGGAGCTCTTCCGTACCGGCTGGTTCGTGGAGTCACTGCTTACCGAGTTGGTGGTAGCGCTGGTCGTGCGCAACCTCCGGCGCTTTTACCTCAGCCGGCCCGGCCGTGTGCTTCTGGTGTCAACCCTGGTGCTGGTACCGGCAGCCTTCGTAATTCCGTGTTTGCCGGGCGCGGCGCTGCTGGGATTCGTCCCGATGCCGCTTCCCTTAATGGCTGCACTGGTTGCCATCACCGCCGGCTATGTGATGGCAACCGAGTGGCTGAAAGCGTCTTTCTTCCGACGTTATGACTGAAAGCAAGGCACGGTCGCGCGCATGGCGCGCTCCTACACCCTGGAATATCGTTGCCCTGGGATCGCCATCCCGCGTAGGAGCGGGCCATGCCCGCGACCCTCAACCTGCCTAGGTGGATGGCGGCGCGGCTACCTGCGGCTGCTGCTCGGGTGCTGGTACGGCAGACTTCCACGCCCGCTTGGAGCCCCCTGTCAGCTTGATCAGGTGCTCCGCGAGTGCTTGGTACAGCAGCGGACCGTCGGTATCGTTTGACTCGTTGGCCCCGCCCTCGGCATCGGGGCTAGATGACTGCTTCACCACCACCATTTGCGCCACGGGATCGAGATAGATGGTCTGCCCGTGTACGCCGATGGCACTCACCGCCTTGTGGCTGTTGCGGAAGTTCCACCACTGGTTGTGATAGCTGCTGACAATCGGACCATACCAGGGGTCATCGGGGTAGAAGCGTGTGAAGGTCTCGGGGTTGCCCGGCTCGAAAATACGTCTGGCCACTGCGGCGGGAAGCACGCGCTTGCCGTTATACACACCACCCTGCAGGATCATCTGCCCGAAGCGCGCCGCGTCACGGGCCGCGATGCTCAGGCCGCCACCGGCCATCTCGTTGCCCTCGCCATCGAGCCACATGTAGGCGTCGCGCTCGGCGCCAAGGGGTTGCAGCAGGCGCTCGGAAACATTCTGGTCCACGGATTTGCCCGTGACACGACGGATGATCCATCCCAGCACATCGGTGTTGGGCGTCACGTAGTGGAATGCGTAACCGTGTGTCCCCTTTTTCTCGAGGGTGGGCAGATAGTCATAGACGGTGCGCGGCCCCGTGTAGCCGGGCGGCGGCACGCCCCAGAGACTGAACACCCGACCGTAGCGCCAGATGTCGGAGTCGGGGTCGTCGTAGATCTCGGTGTAGGACACGCCGGCGGTCATATCGAGCAGCTGTTGCACGGTGGCGTCACCGTAGGCGCTCTTCTGGAGTTCGGGGATGTAGGAGCCCACCGTCTTGCCTGGGTTGACGCGTCCCTCGCTGACCAGGCTGAGCATGATCGTGCCCACGAAAGACTTGGTGGCCGAGAACATCTGGTGCTGAACGTGGCGCTGCTGGCCGTTCATGTAGCGCTCGAACACTACCCTGCCGCGGTGCAGGATCACGAAGCCGTCGGTGTGGGATTCGTCCAGGAACTGGTCGAGGCTGATCACGCGACCCTTGCGAACCGTGCCGGTCACGGGCCCCAGATCGAGCGGCTTCGCGCGCAGCGGACTCACAGGCCCCTCGCCGCGCCAGATCTCGCGGGTGGGCTGGAGCTCACGGATATGCTGGAACGCCCAGCGGTTGGCCGGCGCCTCCATGGCATTGCTGCGCAACACACGCTTGGCAGCGGGCGGGGGAAAACCTTGCATCAGACCAAGGTCCTGGTAGCCCGCGTCGGGTGCCGCAGCCGACAAGGCTGCCCCCGCCAAACCTACAACCAGAGCAGCGGTACGTAGGCAGGTCCTGATCGGCATCGACAACTCCCGAGCACCTTGAAGAACGCGAGTGTAGGAGCGCGCCATGCGCGCGATCAATCGGCCCCGCGGGCATAATGCCCGCCATGAACCCGGACCCCCACCAGATCCTCGAACAGACTTTCGGCTACCGCAGCTTCCGTGGTCCGCAAGAGGCCGTGATACGCGCACTGATTGCCGGCGAGGACGCGCTGGTGCTGATGCCGACCGGGGGCGGGAAGTCGCTCTGCTACCAGGTACCAGCTCTCGCGCGCGAGGGGACCGGCATCGTGATATCCCCGCTGATCGCCCTGATGCAGGATCAGGTGAGTGCGCTGCGCGAACTCGGCGTGCGCGCAGGATTCCTCAACTCCACCCTGAGCGCACAGGACGTGTTCGCCACCGAGCGGGCGCTCCGCGAAGGACGCATCGACCTCCTCTACATAGCCCCGGAACGACTGTTGCAGCCGCGTACGCTCGAGCTGCTGCGAGAGGCGCGGATAGCGCTCTTCGCCATCGACGAGGCGCACTGTGTATCGCAGTGGGGGCATGACTTCCGCGCCGACTACCTCGCCCTCGACGTCCTGCAGCGCGAATTCCCCGCAGTGCCCCGCATCGCGCTCACGGCAACCGCCGACATGCGCACGCGCGAGGAGATCGTCAACCGGCTGGGTCTGCAGGACGCCCAGCAGTTCATCGTGGGTTTTGATCGCCCCAACATCCGCTACCGCATCCGGCAGAAAGAGCGTCCGAAGCAGCAACTGTTGCGGTTCCTGCGCGAGGAACAGGAAGGCAACGCGGGGATCGTCTACTGCCTGTCGCGGGCCAAGGTCGACGAGACGGCGCGGTGGCTGCGCGAAGAGGGCTTCAACGCCCTGCCCTATCACGCCGGCATGGGCAAGGACGACCGTGCGGGCAATCAGGCGAGATTTCTCCGCGAGGACGCGGTGGTGATGGTGGCGACCATCGCCTTCGGCATGGGCATCGACAAGCCCGACGTGCGCTTCGTGGCACACCTCGACCTGCCGAAGAGCATCGAGGCCTATTACCAGGAGACCGGTCGCGCCGGCCGCGACGGCGAGGCGGCCACCGCGCTGCTGCTCTACGGCTTCGAGGATGTGGTGAAGCTGCGGCAGATGGCGCTGCAATCCGAGGGCAGCGAGCTCTTCAAGCGCCATGAGCAGCAACGTCTCACCTCGATGCTGGGGCTTTGCGAGGTCACCAGCTGCCGGCGACAGGTGTTGCTGCGGTATTTCGGAGACACGCTGGACGCGCCCTGCGGGAATTGCGACAACTGCCTCGATCCACCCGAGGAATGGGACGGCTCGGAGGCCGCGCGCATGGCGCTGTCGTGTGTCTATCGCACCGGTCAGCGCTTTGGCGCCAACCATCTGATCGATGTGCTGCGCGGCGCGGAAAACGACCGCATCCTGTCCTTCGATCATCACCGTGTGAGCACCTTCGGGATCGGCAAGGACATCCCGGTCGAACAATGGCGCTCAGTGTTCCGCCAGCTGGTGGCCCGCGGTTACCTCGATGTGGATCCTGAAGGCTATGGGGGCCTGCGCCTCAGTGCGGCGGCCAAGCCGGTGCTCCGCGCAGAGGAAGGCGTGTGGCTGCGCCGCGACCGCAAACCCGCCGCGGTGCGCGCCATCGGCAAGCGCGAGCGGGGCGCCGAGGTCGAGCACGCGGACGAGCCACTCTGGGAGGCCCTGCGCGCCTGCCGCAAGCGTCTGGCAGACGCGCAGAACGTGCCGCCCTACGTGATCTTCCACGACGCCACACTGCGCGCCATGCTGGCCGAGCGTCCGCTCACGCCGAGCGCCATGCGCGCGGTGAGCGGTGTTGGCGACAGCAAACTCGAGCGCTACGGCGAGGCCTTTCTCGCCGTGCTGCGTGACATCAGCCTATGACCGGCCGCACTGCACCGAGGCCGCCCCAACTAACGCCTCACACGCTTCATGGAGCCTCGTATGCGCCACCCGATGCACCTTCGTAGTTTACTGCTCGCGCTCACACTCCTCGGCGCCGCTGCGTCGGCCCGCAGTGCGGAGGCCGCCCCGACCGGCCGCGCTGCCTTGCGCGAGATCTTCGAGGAACTGGTCGAGACCAACACCACGCTCTCGGCGGGCAGCTGTACCCTCGCGGCCGAGCGGATGGCCGCCCGCCTGAGGACTGCGGGCCTGCCGGAGCGCGATATCCACATCGTCACCGACCCGGCGCACCCCAAGGAGGGCAGCCTGGTGGCGCGACTCGAAGGCAGCGATGCCTCGCTGAAGCCCATGCTGCTGCTCGCCCATATCGATGTGGTCGAGGCAAAGCGCGAGGACTGGGTGCGCGACCCGTTCACGCTCATCGAGGAAAACGGGTTTTTCTATGCTCGCGGCGTAGCCGATGACAAGGCGATGGCGGCGATCTGGATCGACACCCTGTTGCGCAGCCTGCACGGCGAATTGAAACCCCGGCGTGACATCAAGCTCGCGCTCACCTGTGGCGAAGAAACTACCGGCGCCTACAACGGCGTGCAGCATCTGCTGAACGAACAGCGTGAACTGATCGAGGCGGGCTTCGCCCTGAACGAGGGCGCCTCGGGCAAGCTCGACGAAAACGGCAAGCGCGTGATGCTGAGCGTGCAGGCGGGCGAGAAGGCGAGCCAGAACTACCGTCTCGAGGTCACCAACCGCGGCGGACACAGTTCGCGCCCCGTGAAGGACAACGCGATCTACCATCTCGCAGCAGCCCTCGGCCGTGTGAGTGCGCTCGAGTTTCCGGTGCAGTTGAATGACACCACGCGCCTGTACTTCGCCCGCATGGGGGAAATCCTCGGCGGCACGATGGGCGCCGCCATGAAGGCTTTCCTGGCGAATCCCACTGACACGCAGGCGCTGGGCACGGTGATCGCGGATCCCGCCAACAACGCGATGCTCCGGACGACCTGTGTGGCCACGACGCTCGAAGGCGGCCACGCCAGCAATGCCCTGCCGCAGCGCGCACGGGCGAACGTGAATTGCCGTATTTATCCGGGCAGCAGCATTGAGGATGTACGCAAGATACTCGAGCAAACCATCAATGATCCGCAGGTGCAGGTGAGCACGCTCGAGATTCGCGGTCCGTTGGCCGTGCCGCCGCCGCTCACGCCGGCGATCATGGGCCACATCGAGGCCGTCACTCACACGATCTATCCTGGCGTGCCGCTGGTGCCCGTGTTTCAGGCCGGCTACACGGACGGTCAGTTCCTGAACGGCGCGGGAATTCCCACCTACGGCATCAGCGGGATTTTCGGGGAACACGACGGGGGGGGGGTGCACGGTCTGGACGAGCGCATCCGCGTGCGCTCGCTCCACGACGGGCGGGACTTCCTGTTCGAACTGGTGAAGCGCTTGGCGAACGCGCCGGATCCGCTGCCCTGAGGAGCGGCGCGCTCAGCCTGCAAGAGTGCCGCTCTCGCGCACGGGCTTGGCGCTGAACTCAAGCCCGATGGCCAGCGCGGCGTTTTACGGGGCATATCAGCGTGATCACCCGATTCCTCCTCAGGGCCTGAAGCGGCGCCCGGCGGTGTAGCCGCCGTCTACCGGGAAATCGCCGCCGGTACAGCCGGAGGATTCATCCGAGGCGAGGAAGAGCGTCATCCGGGCAATCTCCTCGTAGCGGTGAAAGCCGCTGGCCCAGGGCGGGGGTTTCAGAATCTGCTCGACGTGCTGGCGCATCAGCTCATCGTGGTCGAGACCCTCAGGCAGGAAAGGCGCACTCATCTCGATGTTGCCCGAGTCCGGCACCAGACAATTCACCCGGATCGCGTCGCGGCCCAGCTCCATGGCCGCAGTGCGGGTGATACCGCGCAGCGCGAACTTGGTGGAGGCGTAGGCGATGAGGCCCATGTCCTGCGCCAGCACGCCGTCGGTGGAGCCCATGTTGACGATGCTCCCATAGCCCAGCGCCCGCATGGCGGGCAGCACGGCCTGGATGCCGAGTATCGGCCCCAACTGGTTGACGCGGAAAAGCCGCTCGAGTGACTCTTCCGTCACCTGATCGATGGGCGCGATGTCCAGCAACGCCGCGTTGTTCACCAGCACCGCAGGATCGCCCAGGTGCTCGCGCACGGCTGCCACCAGAGCGGCCCAGTCATCCCGGCGTGCGACATCACAGCGATGGAACAACGCCGCCCCGCCAAGCTCCGCGGCAAGTGCCCGGCCCTGCTCCTCGCGCAGGTCGGCGATCGCCACACGCGCACCCTCTGCAACGAAAAGCCGTGCTATCGCGGCACCGGTGCCACGGGAGCCCCCGGTGATGATCGCAACCTTGCCCTGCAGGCGTCCGCTCACGTACCGCAGCTCCACCCGGACTCAGTACCGGTACTCGAGGTCGACGCCCCAGGTCTGCGGATCGCCGAAGGCCGCCACGCGGTTGGCATGGAGGCTGTTGAAACTGCCGAAGGTGTCGACGTAGTACTCCTCGTCGAAGACGTTCTTCACCCAGGCGGCGACGGTGAATCCGCCCTTGCCCACCCAGTCCTCCCCAACGAGCTGGAGACGGGCTCCGCCCACGCCGTAGGAGTCCATCGAGATACCCACGAGTTGCCGTACGCCGGTAACCGAGGAGTCCTGCCAGTTGTAGTTGAAAGAAAGACTGAGATCACCGACCGGCAGTTGCGCGACCTGCCACTCGATGGTGCCCGAGAACATGTTCTTCGGCGAGTTGGGCAGGGCGTAGAGGTTGGCGTCATCGCCGTCCACTTTCTTGATCTGGTAGTCGAGGTAGCCGTAGGAGAGATCCACCCGAAGGGTATCGGTAACGAGGAAGCTGAGTTCTGTCTCCAGACCCGTGATCTCGGCGGTGCCGGCATTCTGGGTCTGGGTGACGATGGGGCTAGGCTGGTTGGGCAGCAGGATATCGAGCTGCATGTCGCTGTAATCGGAGTAGAACACCGCCCCGTTCCAGCGCAGACGCTTGTCGAAGAGCTCTGCCTTCCAGCCGATCTCGTAGGAGACCAGCGTTTCCTCGTCATAGCCCGCGGTGAAATCGGCCTGGCGCAGGTTGAAGCCGCCCGCCTTGTAGCCGGAAGCCACCTTGGCATAGAGGTTGGTGTCGTCGCTCAGCTCGTACTGCACGGTGAGTGCCGGCGTGAAGTTCGACCAGTCGTCATTGACTGGCGCGACAAGGTTGTTATCACCTTCGCGCTTGTCCTCTGTGTAGCGGCCGCCAAGGACGAATTTCCAGGGCGAGGACTGCGTCGGGCGCCAGCCAACCTGCGCATAGGCGGCCGCAGTTTTGTTGTCGGCGTCGACGTTGCGCGGCAGCAGGTAATTGATGAACGTCACCTCGTCACCAGAGGTCTCGTTGCCGCTCTCCTCGAAGTAGTAGAGCCCCGCGATGTACTCCCAGCGGCCGTCGGCGGCATTGCCCGCGAGCTGAAGTTCCTGCGAGAACTGGTCCTGATCGGCGTTGAAGCGGTTGTTGCGGAAGACGGGGATGAAGTCGTTGCCGGAGTAATCCTGATAGGCGTCTTCCTCGACTTCCCGATAAGCGGTGATGGATTTCACCGTGCCGATGCCGCTCTCGTAGGCAACCGTGAGCGTGTGACCCGAGGTCTCGGCCTTGCTGCTCTCGTAGGGCAGCAGGAGCTTGGCGTGGCTCTGGCGCCCGTTCTGCGGCGTGAGCACCCCCGTGAAGTTCGCACTCACCTCGAGCAGGTGGTAGTAGTTGCCGGTGAAGTCGTTCTGCGAGTTGTCATAGCCGTAGTCGACGGTGAGGTCCTCGGTCGGGCGCCAACGCACGTCGGCGCGGAGGGAGTCACGATCGTAGGCGTGGAAGTC
The DNA here is from genome assembly GCA_945862145.1 of Klebsiella pneumoniae. Taxonomy (GTDB): domain Bacteria; phylum Pseudomonadota; class Gammaproteobacteria; order Pseudomonadales; family UBA5518; genus UBA5518. The sequence continues at coordinate 13,326 of CAMAXE010000006.1, read as the reverse complement.
ATCGCCCTTGCCTTCGTTCTCGATCCAGCCGTCACGCTTGTGCTTCTGGTAGGTGAAACGCGCCGCGGCGGTTTCGCCAAGCGGCACATTGACCGAGGTGCGGGACTTGAAGAGCCCGTACTCGCCGCCGCTCAGCAACTGGCTGAACCCCAGGTCCTCAGATGGCCGCTTGGTGACGATATTCACCGCGCCGCCGGTAGTGTTGCGGCCGAAGAGCGTTCCCTGCGGACCGCGCAGCACCTCGACACGCTCAATGTCGGCGGTATCAGCCACCAGGCCCACCGAGCGCGCCATGTACACGCCGTCGAGGTACATGCCCACCGGCGAATCGAGCACGATCTGGCTGTCGACGTTGCCAACACCGCGGATGTAGGTGCGCACGGTGGTGGCGCTGATGCCAAAAGACATCATCTTCATGTTGGGGATCGAGGAGGCGATATCGGCCACGTTTGACACACCCAGACGCTCAAGGGCCTGGGAGTTCAAAGCCACCACCGAGATCGGCGTGTCCTGCAGGCTCTTTTCCGTGCGCTCGGCAGTGACGATGACTTCCTCGAGTGCGGCCTGCTCGGCGTGGGCCTCGAAGGCGCCGGCGGCCATCACCAGGGCCGCAAGCGGCAAGCGGCGGAAAAAGGTTTGGCATGCGGACATCTGGACACCCCCCGGGGCATTTATACGAGTTGTGATCCGATTGCACACGATGCGGCGAGGTCCGGCAATAATCCAAACTAGGGCTGTGCGGGCCTGTAATCCAACCATCACGCGCACTCGGCTGCTCCAAGGGCCCCGGGGCTTCACTCGTTTGGAGTATTCCGGGCGTCGATAGCAGAAACCTATAGTCACCCCGGCATCCAGACTGGAGTTTTCTGATGACTTCCCCGATCGTCGTCTGCGACACCGTCGACACCTTCCACACCTATTCGCCCACAGAGCCCTGGTGGACCGAGACCGTGTGGTTCGGTGCCTGGATCCCCGAGGCCGCGATCACGATCTACTTCTACAACTGGTTCCGGCCCGTGCTCGGCATCTACGGCGGTGGCTGCCTGGTGTGGGACGGCAGGGGGCACCTGCCCTGGGATGCGCCGGTCTACCGCTACGACGTGAACGCGCCCATCACCTCCCCGGTGGATCTGCGCGATATGTCGCTGCCCGGCGGCAACTGGCTGAAAAGCGTGAAGCCCGGGCTGGTCTACGACATGGGCTACACAAGCCCGGGCGTACGCCTGGAGATGCGCTTCAGCGGTCTGCTGCCCGCTGAAGAGACCTCCGCGCACGGCACCTCGGAGTTCTTTGCAGGCCACATCGACCAGCCGGGCCATTACACCGGGACCCTGGAACTCGACGGCAAGCGCTGGGAGATCGATTGCCACGGTATCCGCGACCGCTCATGGGGACCGCGGATCATCGGCGACGACGTCCGGCTGGGTTATTGCCACGGGCAGTCCGCCGACTTCGCCTTCCTCGCCTATTCCAAGCCGGGCGGCGAGCTCGAGCCAGTTTTCAAGGGTTATGTGATGCAGGACGGCATCAAGTCCGAGGTCAAGGAGGGGCACCGGCGCGTCTGCTACCACGGCGGCGAGCTGCGCTGGATCGACGTGCACCTGGTGGACGCACTCGGACGCAGCGTCGATATCCGCGGTCGCCCCATCAACCGCTTCGTCTACCTGCCCTACGCCAACCTGGTGTGCTGGCTGTTCCTGATGGAGTGGGAAGGGCCCACCGGCGTACTCTACGGCGAGGAGCAAGACGCCTGGAGCACGGCGCTCTGGCGCGACCGTCGCGAAATCCCCGCTGCCTGAGGAGGCCGCGCGCCGCAAGCTGCGCGGGACAAAGCACATGAAGACACTCTCGCTCGTGAAATTCCGCAGCGGCCTGCCGCGCGAGGCGGCCTGGCGCGCCTGGGCCGAACACACCCGTCGCTGGGACGGTCGCGACCACCCCGAGATCCGCATGACGCGGCTCACGCTGTTCGGCGAGGGCGACAGCGGAGCTAACGACGGCTGGGACGGGATGGGGCTCACCGAATGGAGCAGCGCCGAGGCTTTCCAGACCGCCGCTGCCTGGTACCAGACGCCCGCCAGCGCAGGCCATGCGGCGGATCTCGGCAGCTTCATGGATCTGGAACGGATGCTCACCGTCGTGATCGCCGACGAGTGCGCCATACCCGGTCCGCCGCTGGCTGACGAGCCGGGCTGATGACGCCTCGCAGCGGCGTCAGCTTCGAGCAGCTGCTGCTCCACCTGTTCCGGGCGGTAGAGGCCGGCAGCAGCTGGACCCCGTTTTTCGCCAGTCTGACGAGCGCAATGCGTCTCGATGCATGCACGCTGATCCTGCGCATGCCCGCCACGGGCGACTTGGGCGAGCTCTACTCTTACCAGACCGACATCGCCTTCGAGGACGTCTACCGCACCATCGAGTACCGCGACGACCCCTTCCTCGGGATAGCTCCGGGATCGCCCTGCTCGCTCGAGGACGTGATCTCCCCCGGCGCACTCGAATCGAGCTCTTTCTACAAGCGCCTGCTCGAACCCGATGGCACCACAGACATCCTCGCCCTGAACGTGGTGGCCGATGACGGTCAGGCGGCCTACATCCGTCTCTCGCGACGCCAGCCTGACAACCCCTTCGGCGTGCTCGAGAAATCGCTGCTGTCGCGTCTCCTGCCGTACTTCGAGTGCGCCTTCCGCCTGCACGAGCAGCGCCGCGGGCTCTTGCTCGAGCGCAGCGCCCATATCGGCGCACTCGACCAGCTCGCCTTCGGCTTGGTGATCATCGACGAGACCGGGCGCATCGTTCGCGTGAACGAGACCGCGCAGCGCCTGCTCGCCTGCTCCTCGCTGCTGCGCGTCGACCGCGGCAGACTCTGCGGAGGTGACGGCGGGGCGCGGGTCGAGAGCGCGGTAGCGGCCATGCACCAGGCCGGCGAGGGTGAGCGGCAGTTCCTGCGCCTTACCAGTCCGCGGTCGGGCGAGTTCCTGCAGATGCTGCTGCGCCCCATATCACCGCCGGAAAAACGCGAGCCGCGCTCACCCTGCGGCGTAGCGGTGTTCCTGAATGACGAGGTGCGCAACCGCGACATCTACCTCGGCCGCTTCGGGCAGCTCTACGGGCTCTCCCCGGCGGAAATCGCACTGATCGATGAACTCCTCCACGGTTCCTCGATCGCCATCTCCGCGGACAAGCTCGGCATCTCGGAAAACACCGCACGCACCCAGCTGCGCTCGGTCTTCAGCAAGACCAATGTGCACCGCCAGGCCGAGCTGATCCGGCTCGTGCTGACCAGCCTCGCGATCATTGCCTGAACCACCACGACAAGGGGAGCTGCCGATGTCCGCCGAACTCGAAGCGAAGCTGCGCGCCTGGGTGGAGCTCGAACTGGGCGTGCCCGTCACGGAGCTCGCCCTGATCCCGGGCGGCGCCTCACGCCGCAGTTACAAGGTCATCCGCGCCGGCGCAGCACCGGTGTTCCTGCGCGTGGACTCGGGTGAGGGGCCGCTATCCGGCACGCAGTTCACGCTGGCACGGGAGTGGTCGTTCCTGAAACCCATCTCGGAGCGTGGCTTCCCGGCGCCCGGCGTGTTCGCGTTCTCGCACGAGCTCAATGCCATCCTGATGGAGCATATCGAAGGCCAAACCAGCTATGAGGCAAGCCTGCCGGCGCCGGAGCAACGCGCCATGGAGCGCGCGCTGATCGACCACGTGGTGGAACTGCAGCGCATCCCGCCTGCGGAGTTGGGCGTGGCCGAGTACGCGGGAATCGGGACGGTCGGTCAGGCGGTGGGCAGCATCCTCGCCGTCTGGCAGCAGCTCTACGCGAACACCGTGAGTTTCAAGGATCCGGCCGTGGATTACGCGCTGGAATGGCTGAAACACAACGTCCCCGATGCTGGCGCCCCGGCCGTACTGGTGCACGGCGATGTGGGGCCGGGCAATTTCCTGTTCCGGCCAAACGGCGAGATCGCGGCGCTGATCGACTGGGAGCTGGTGCGCGTCGGGCATCCGCTCGAAGACCTCGCATGCATTTTGTGCCGGTCACTGGGCGTGTCCTTCGGTGCACCCACCCAACTGGTGGCAGATTTCGCGGCAAGCAGCGGCAAGGCTGTGGAGCGCCGGGCGCTGGACTACGCGGTAGTGTTGGTGATTGGTGAATGGTGCGTGGGGATTCACCGCGCGCTCTCCCGCCCCAACGTGCAGCTCGACATGGCGATGCTCTACATCTGGGGCCATGCCAACCGCTACGAGATGCTGCGCAAGCTCGCCGGTCTGGCCGGGCGGACGCTGCCGCCGGAGCCGGCGCTGGACAACAGCCCCTTCGAACTCGACTTCCTCGGCAGCCATATCGAGGAGTCGCTGACCGGCATCCTGCTGCCAGCTGCCAAAGACCGATTCGTGAGTCACCGGGTCAACCGGCTGCTGCAGCTGCAGAAGATCCAGGACTCACTGCTGCGCTACGGCCGCGGTCGCTACGAGGCCGAAGATATCGATCGTGCGGGTGCGCTGCTCGGGCGTCGCTTCCGCAACCACGCCGAGGCCATGGCGGCGCTGATCGCGCAGGCCCCCGACGCCGCCCGCGAGGGCGATACGGCGTTTCTCGATTTCCTGCTCTGGCGCGGCGTTCGGGAGCGGGCCCTGCTGCGCCGGGCAATGGGCGAGATGGCGGAGCGGAACATCGATTACTGACGCATCACGGCCTCGTTTTCCCGGGCCATGCCGCGCCGCGCGCGTACCGTCTCCGCGCGGCGGCCAGCTTCACCGGGGACCCCGTGATCGGCATGGCGTCAGCCGATCATGCCGGTGATACTGCGGACGCCTGCACAGCGAATCCGAGCACGACAAGCACATGCCATCGCAAGACCCGGGAAACGGTGCAGCGGATGAACACATGAACGCGGGATCTGCGTGCCTTGCCACCACGGCCGCGGAGCTGGCGGCCGCCCTGCAGGGCGGCACGGTTCATGTAGTGGGCTTCGCCGACGAGCACGCGGGCAACCTGCGAGAGCTCATGGCAACGGCCGCCGGACTCGATGCCACCGAGCGCTCGCTGTTCTGCGCCCGTGTGAACGCCGACGATCACACCGGCTGCCTGTGGCCGATCAGCAAATTGAGCGCTCTGCCCGCACGTTTCGTCCAGTCGCCGCTGGCGGACATTAGCGACCTGCAGCGCTGCCTCGGGGCCGTGTTTGATTTCAACGCCGAACTCTGCAAATGCCCCACGCTTGTTATCGATCTGCGCGATGCCGCCTGCAATGCGGAACTGATCGCCGGCGAGGCGCATCGCCTGCACGCCGAGCGGGCGGGGAGTTCGCTGGTGCGGCAACTGCTGATCCTGTGACAACGCGCCTGCAGGCGCACGGCAGGTCATCCATGACACGCATTCGCACCCGCACCATAGCGCGCCTCGCTTTGATGCTGCTGGGGTTGTCCGCGCTGCCCGCCGCGCCGGCTTTTGCGCAGGGCACCGACCGCGATCTGGACTAACGACGACGTCTGGGACTATTGAGGCCCCCGGCGGCACATCAACCCGTCATACGACGTTGCGCTCCAGCACCTTGCATCCGGTGTGCAACCGTCCAGGCGAGAGCTCTGACAGGTCGAGGCTGCGGAACTCCCCGTGCACGATCAGTTCCGCCAACCCGCGCCCCACCGCGGGCGACTGCTGCAGACCATGGCCCGAAAATCCGTTTGCCAGCAGCAGGCCTTCAACGCCCGGGGCGGGCCCGAGCAGCACGTTGTGGTCCCAGCTACACATATCGTAGTGCCCCGCCCACGCGCGCCCGGGCCGGATCCGCTCGAAGGCGGGAACACGGGATGCGAGCGTGGGCCAGATCAGTTCCTCGAACAGCGACCAGTCAACGCTGAAGTCCCCGTCGGCGTCGGGATCCCGATCCGGTGCTGGCGCGGAGCCGCACAGGAACCCTGCGCCCTCCGGACGCACGTAGCAGCCGTTGGTGTCGATCAGCAGCGGGCAGTGGTCGAGGCTATCCTCAGCGCGGAAGCTGAAGATCATGCGTTTCTTGTTGTGCACGGGAATGTCGAGCCCTGCCGAGCGGGCGATGCGCGCGCCATCCGCGCCAGCAGCGTTCACCACCGTGCCGCACGCGAGGCGGCTGCCATCGGCGAGTTCCACCCCGCAGGTCCGTGAATCCGAGACCACCACGCGCGCGACCTCGGCAGCGCGGTACTGCACGCCGAGCGAGATCGCCTTGCGGCGAAAAGCCTGCATCAGCGCATAACCGTCAAACCAGCCTTCACCACTGCGGCCCCAGCAGCCCGCGGCGAGACCCTCTGTGCAAAGCCACGGGAACCGCCGCAACAGCGCATCGGGCTCAAGCAGCAGGATGTCGGCGCCGAGCGAGGACTGCAGCGCCTGGTTCCGGCGCAGCAGCTCGAGGCCCGCACCAGAGGCGAGGAAGAGATAGCCATCCTCGCGCAGACCGATATCGAGCGCCTCAGCGTCAACCGCGAGATGCTGCCCGACATCGCGCAGAAAGGCGATGCCATGGAGCGAGATACGGATGTTCACCGCGCTGGAGAATTGCTGCCGTATCGAAGCCGCCGACAGCGCGGAGGCGCAGAAGCGGTAGGACGGATCTTTCTCCAGCACCAGCACGCTCCCGCCAAAACCGGGATCCGCCGCCAAGTGATACGCCACCGAGGAGCCCGTGACCGCACCGCCGATGATGATCACGTCATAGTGGGACACGCGCATGACCTCGGGAAAACGAAAGCCTGTTCACGGAGCGGCACACGGCGCCAGCCGTTTCCATCCATGGTCCTGATGACCGTCATTGGGAGCCTACGAGCCATCCGCTCTGCTGGATACGCGTGGCGAATTCTTCGCCGAAGTTGTCTTCGATCATCTCATCTGACCAGACGGGAGGGGCGGTAGCGCCCCATCCGATACCCTCTACGCACAGTGCCAGGAGCATCTCTGGCTCATGCACCCAGAAGGCGCGAATGGGCTGGGCACGGGTGTCGTCGCCTGCTAGCCACCCGAGGAGACGGAAAACCTGTTCAGCAGGCATCGATTGTAAGTCGTCATCGTCCAGCCACCCGCGCAGGTCATGGCGAAGTCGGGCCTTCCAACCCAGGGCAGCAAGCTCGCTCAACATGAGAACGGGGACACGGTCGAACTCATTGATGACATCGAGCAGATACAGTTCGCCGCCCCGGAAACCGAAGATTCCCCGGTGGCGCGATGTGCCACCTGTGGAGAACTTGGAAAAATCCAGAGGCAGGATCTGGAGGCAAAGCCGGTCGATGACAGGCCTGATGAGCGAACACATGACGCGACGGAATTGACCGTCTATCACGCAGTAGTCCCAAGGAAGACTCCCCACACCTGGACACATAGGCGAATCACTCTCCCAACAGGCGCCAGACTTGCTGGCTGATGAAATTCCGCGCGGGCTCGGCCACGGTGTACAGAAGGCTCTCCCAGGCGTCATTGACGCGCTCGCGAAGACCAGCGGGCCGATCATGGTATTTAACGGCTCCACCGGTGGGAAAATGCTTTAATTCTGGTAGATCCGGCCTTGCCTCGGCAACGGACAGGGGGTCGGGCATCTCGAGGTTCATCTCCTGGACCAGGAGCTCCGCGCCCTTGCACGCAAAGACCATGGCCAGCGGATGCTGCACCCATGTAGCCGGCAGCAGAACCGACCTGCCATTCGAGCGGCTGCGCTTGCCAGCGAGCCAGCTGCGCATCAGTACAAGTTCGGCATCCGGGGGCATGAAATCCTGGGAGACCGGCGAAGGCTGCCGTTGCGGTGCGACCGCGGGGAAATAATCCGGCTCGAACAGGACCCTGCCTCCCGAGGTATCACGCACCAACACCTGCTCCAGAAACAGACGGGAATCGAAACAGCGCCAGACGCACAGATAAGCTCGACCACCACCGTCACCCCGACGCACCGCCTCCGGCTTCATCCGGAGTTGCTGCAACAGCGGTCCGAGGGGGTCGGCGTGCAAGGCATAAACTGGCCCCCACCCCCGTCCGTTCAACGGCTCCTCGCCGAAGATGATGACGTCGGGATACGGCATGGTCATGAGTGGCCTCCGCAGGGACTTTCAGAGGGTCTTTGACGAGCCTGAAAGTCTTCTTTCGACAGGCCTGAATTATAGCTTTCAGGGGCCTTTTCGCCGAGCGATCAGGGGGTTCTTAAAACGGCGTTTTGCACGGCTTTTAAGGCCTTTTATGCTTGATTTATCTTGTGTCTCGGGGAGCCTTTTCAAGCCCTCATGAGGAGGCTTTCGGGCGCCATACAAAGTGGTTCAGCCGTCGCTGTCACCCGCCACTAGAAACCGCCTGGCTTTCTCCAGCACACCATCCGTGACCTGCCGCAGCCGCGGCCGCTCGCCCTCCTCCCACGCAATCGCACGGCAGGCATCCATGGTGCGCAGCCCGAGGCGCGCGGTCAGCACGCCCGCGGCCACGCCTTGGGCGGCAGCGGCCGAGAGACGCGCCGTCACACCCGCGCCCAGCACCTCCACACCCACCTCGGTGGCAATTTCCGCGGCGCCGGCCAGCGCCATGTTGCGCAACACCTTGCGCAGCAGCTGGATGCGGCCCCAGTAGCCAGGATCCATGCCATAGGCGCCCGAGATCTCCTCCACCAATTTCATTTGCCGCCACAACACCAACAGCATGTCCACCGCCGGGAAATAGCTCACCGCCACCATCACGGCTACGTCGCCAGCGTGACTGCTCACCCGCTCCAGAGCGCGCGCATCAGCCTCCGCGAGCACCGTACGACCGTAGAGTCGCAGTACCTCGCAGTCGTTGTGCGTGTCCCCGAGTTGCTCGCGCCAGCGCAGGTAGGCGGGGCTCTGCAGCTGGCCGGCTTCGGTGGCGAGCTGATCGCACAGGTTGCGGGCTTCGCTCAGCCCGTTGTGCATCTGCAGTTCCTGCACCCGCGTCCGCATATCCTGCTGGAAACGCAGACGCCGCAGTTTTCGCCACATACCCCAGGCGGCGCGTCCGCCCGCACCCAGCACCAGCACGAACACTGCGCTCCAGGCAACGCCGAGCACCGGCGACTGGTGCAGCAGCGCGCTCAGTGCGGACAGCGTCTGGAGCAGTAGCAGTGTTGCCCCCAGACCGATCCCCGCCATCAGGGCCCGAGGGCTCTGGCGCCGCGCCTGGCGCGGGAGCTCCGCCGGCAATTCCGTAGGCGTCGGTTCCTCGCGCGGGTGCAGCGACTCCAGCGCAGCACGCACCGTCCCGGGCGCGTGGACCACCGTTGGAGTAAGCGCTGTGGCCTCCTCAAGCACAACACGGCGACTTGAATCCATGCTCACCTCAGCTTGTCCCCGAGCAGAAATTCCAGCGCGGCGTCCATGCGGATATGCGGCATCGGACGGCTGCACTCCATCGCCTGCGGGCGAAAGCAGTCATAGCCCTCGCTGCGGGTACTCCACCACTCCTGCGACGGCAGCCGGGCCGGTACGTCCTGCGGGTGAATGAGCAGCGCCTGCCCGTTGATAGAGTGGCCACGGAGCCCACGCAGCAACTCGCCGTCGGCCTTGCCGCGGGCCACCTCGGTGGCGGCTACCGAGGCGAGCGCCATGCAGTCCGAACTCACCCCCTCGAAATGCGCCACCGCAGCCGAGCCCTTCACCAGGTCCTGGAGAAGGGAAAGCAGGTTGTCGTGCTGCTCCGGCAGCAGATGATCGGCCTTGCTAGCCGCGAAAAGGACACGGTCGATGCGCGGGCGGAACAGCCGCTCGAGCAGATTGCCATTGCCGTAGCTGAAGCTCTGGATGATCTGCTGCAGCGCCCGCCCGGTGTCGTGGAAACACTCGGGCCCGCCATCGAGTGCGTGCAGGCAATCCACCAGCACGATCTGGCGGTCGAAACCCGCGAAGTGTTCCTTGTAGAAACCTTTCACGAGGTGCTGCTTGTACTGCTCGAAGCGGTGCTCGAGTTGCGCGTACACGCTGCGTTCGTCTGCCTTGCCGGCGGGCGCGGCCCACACCCACGGCAGGAATTGCAGCATCGGCGCCCCGGCGTACTCGCCGGGCAGCAGGAAGCGTCCAGGTTGCAGCAGGCTCATGTTCAATTGCTCGCGGCAGGCACGCAGCCACGCGGTGTAGGCGGCCGCTACGTCCGCAACGGCCTTCTCGCCGAAGGTATCCTGGGGCGAAGGGTTCCAGTGCATCCACGAGGCCGCGAGCTCCGCTGCGCGCGGATCCCGCTGCAGCCTTGCCGCCACCTGCGCGCTCCACGCGGCGTAATCGAGCCGCAGCAACGGCAGGTCAAGCAGCCATTCGCCCGGGTAATCGACGATATCGAGGTACAGAGTAGCGATGTCGCGGGCCCAGCGGCCCGTGGGACGGTAGCGGATCTCAAGGCGGATTTCCGACACGCCGCGGGTGGACTCGGGCCAGGCCGGTGGCACGCCAAACAGCCGCTCGCAGCCAGCCTCATAGGCAAACGACGGGATATGCGCATTGAGCTGAGGCACCCGACGCACGCCCAGGATACGGCCGCGGTCATGGGCTCTCCAGAGCGGCAGCTTCGCGTCCCGGGAGCAGGCATGCTCCAGTTGGTTTACCAGCGAGGCGATGAAGGCGGTCTTGCCGCTGTGCGCAAGACCGGTAACGGCCAGCCGCAGTTGCCGGTCGAGCGCGCGATCGAGCAAGTCCGCTGCATGGCTGGATGCGAGCCCCAGCCACTGCTCGAGCGTAGTCACGATGCGGCCCGGGGGCCGCGGTGGATGTAAATGACTGGCACGTGGTCCCCCTGTACCGGGGCCATCATGGTTTTGCCAGCATGGCAGGTCAATCTGCGCCTGCCAGGGCCCCCGCTATAGCGTCGATCAGGGGGCGGAGTTCCAGCGTCTCGAGCCAACGCCCGGGGATCGCGGCCATCCCGCGCTCGGCGCCCAGCAGGTTGCCCGCGATTGCCGCGGTGGAATCGCTGTCGCCGGAGTGGTTGACGGCCACCAGCACCGCGCTCTCGAGACTCTCTGCCGCGAGCGTGCAGTAGAGCGCCATGGCGAGCGCCTCGTCGCCGATCCAGCCGCCACCGAGTTGCACCATGGCGTCGTGATTGGCCGGCCCCTGCGCGGACAAGCGCTCGGCGGCATTGATCGCCTGCAGTGTGTCCGCGTGCTCAGGGGAGGTGACGAGGATCTGGCGCGCACAGGCGAGCGCCCGGGTCTTCGGAACATCGCGCACCAGCAGCGCCACCATCGCGGCCAGCACACCACCCGGCAGATAGCCTCCCGGGTGGCCGTGCGTGATGGCGGCGAGGTCGGCACCCAGCGCAAAGGCTGCGCGCGCGACGTCTGCATCGGTACCGACCCCGCGCGCGCAGAAAAGCCCAGCGGGAGCCACACGCATCACGCCACCGCAGCCCTTGGAGCCATTGGTCGCACGCAGCGATCCGGCAACGGCCGGTGCCACCGCGAGACGCTCCAGCGCCGTGAGACAGGTGTGGCCCGGCGCACGCCGGCTGTGCAGGGCCGCCACGCCGAGCAAGCCGTCATCGCCCGCGTGCTCCGCCGGTCGTTCGCGTTGCGTGAGCAGCCACCGCAGATAGGCCTGGGCAACGGCTTCGACATGCGCCTCTCGGGCAGCAAGAGTGGCAGGAGCCTCGCCGCTCGTCCGGGCATCGTCCCACCGCGAGGCCACCGAACCGGCAAACCGCTCTGCCCGCAGCAGGCCCTCCGCGGTGAAAAGTGTCATCTGGGTGTCGTCGGTGATGGCGGCCACACACCCGTAAGAAGCCGAGTGATCACGCACGCCACCGAGCCCGAAATCCCGCAGGATCTCGCGGCGGGTGAGGAATTCGACGGGGGCTCCTAGAGCATCGCCGATGGCGCCTGCCAGAAGACAGGCGCGGTAACGATCAAGGGAGGAACGGGACAGCGTGGTGGGCATGCAGGGTATCCAGGAGGAAACCCGCCCAGTCTTCCAGCACCCGGCCTCAAGAGATGAGGCTCATGGTCAGAGCCTGGCGCAAAACCAAGGAACAGACCGCCAGACGCCAGACGCCAGACGCCATCAAAGGGCAGCGCACGATCTCTAAGGTGCGTCCACCCAAACCGCCACGCATCTCCACCCACGCCCGATCGAGTGCATCGGGCTACGGACTTTCCCCGAGAGCGGCCTTCATCCGCGACATCGTCGGGAACGATGTCGCGGATGCAGGCAGCCGTTGCACAGGGATGTGCAACGGCGTGAGCGAGCGGGGAGGGTCCGCAGCCCGAAGCGCGGAAGCCGCGAGCCGCGAGCCGCAAGCCGCAAGCCGCAGAGCGACTACTGAAGCTCGTGGACAGTGCGCCCGCGGAACACCGTGCGCAGCACCTTCGTATCGCTGATCTGCTCGGGTGGAATATCGAAAATATTGCGATCAAGCACAATGAAATCGGCTGACTTGCCTACTTCGATGGAGCCGGTACTGTCCTGGGTGTACAGCGCCTCGGCGCCGTTGCGCGTGAAGATCCGCAGCGTCGTTGCCAGATCCTCCGCCTCGGCAGGGTTAAGCACGCCCTCATTCACACCATAGGGATCACGGCGCGTGATCATGGCCTCGATCCCGGGCCACGGGCTTGGCGAGGGAACCACCGAGGGCCAGTCCGAGCCGTAGATCACCAGCGCACCCGAATCGACCAGCGACTTCACGGGCCAGAACCGCCCCGCACGCTCCTTGCCAAGCACCGTCTCCATGGCCGCATGCAAGGGCGAGGGGTACCAGAGGATAGGACTCATCTCGGCGGTGACGTTCAGCGCCTTGAAGCGGGGCAGATCCTCGGGGCTGATCATCTCGGCATGCGAGATTTCGTGGCGCAGGTTCAGATGATGATTGGCCTTGCGCGCGGCCTCGAAAGCATCCAGCGCCAACCGCGCAGAGCGGTCGCCCGTGGCGTGGATCTTCACCGTGACACCCTGGGCGTCCATCCTCACGACGTCTTCGATGAGTTGTGCGGGCTCGAGGGTGAGGTAACCGCGGTGCGGCTCGGTATGCCTGGCATCCTGCACATAGGGCTCGAGAATTGCCGCCGTCTGTGAGGGCGGTATGCCGTCCAGCATGATCTTGACGAAATCGGTGTGCAGGTCCGGCCCGGCCGCAGCTGCACGCCGGGCGATCGTCTGCTCCATTTCCTCCTGCGAACCGCCCTCGGGAGAGCGCCATATGAGGTGTACGCCAAGATGCGCGTTCAGCTTGCCGGCCCTCTGCAAGGCAGCAAGACCGTCTAGCGCGAGGCCATCGGCCATCGCCTCCTTGATCGCCGTGACACCTTCCGCATTGAGTTGGCCGATGCTCCAGGCAAGCGCCTGCTCCATCTGCCGGGGTGACCAGCGCCCTATTTTCTGCAC
>CAMAXE010000005.1 GCA_945862145.1 Klebsiella pneumoniae | reverse complement strand
CATGGCCCGCTCCTACTCGGGGGTGGGCATGGCCTGCACCTTCGGAGGGGTGTAGGAGCGGGCCATGCCCGCGACCTCGTGCGCTCAGCAGTGCGCGGGATCCTCGCGCAGCGTCTGCAGTGCCTCGTCCAGCGCCGCGCGCGCGCGATCGACCAGGAGGTCCAGTTCCGCGGTGCTGCAGATAAGTGGGGGCGCGATGATCATCGAATCGCCCGTAGCGCGCATTACGAGGCCGTTGTTCAGGCTCGCCTGCCGTGTCACTACGCCGGCGTGGCCGCCGGGGCTGAAGCGCTCGCCGGTGTCCTTGTCCTTCACGATCTCCAGCGCGCCGAAGAGCCCGAGCGTGCGCGCCTCGCCCACCAGCGGATGGTCGCCCAGCGTGGCCCAGCGCGCCGCGAGGTGCGGTGCCAGCGTGCTGGCGACGTTCTCGATGATGCCTTCCTCGCGGATGATCGCGAGGGTGGCGAGACCTGCCGCACAGGCGGCGGGGTGACCGGAGTAGGTGAAGCCGTGGCCGAACTCGCCGCCCTTCTGCGTGAGCACGCTTGCCACCCGCTCGCCCACCAACACGCCGCCCAGCGCCTGAAAGCCATTAGTCACGGCCTTGGCGAAGGTGATGAGATCCGGCTCCATGCCGTAGTGCTCGCAGCCGAACCACTTGCCGGTGCGCCCGAAGCCGCAGATCACTTCGTCGGAGACGTAAAGGATGTCGTACTTGGCGAGGATGCGGCGCACCTCCGGCCAGTAGGTCTCGGGGGCGATGATCACGCCGCCGGCGCCCTGCACGGGCTCGGCGATGAATGCCGCCACGTTGTCGGCGCCGAGCTCGAGGATCTTGTCCTCCAGCGCACGCGCCGCGATCAGGCCGAAGTCCTCGCGCGAGTGCGCCCGGCCCTCGCCGTACCAGTGCGGTTGGCGGATGTGGGTGATGTAGGGGAGTGTTTCGAATTGCTTGTGCATGAAACTCATGCCACTCAGGCTCGCGGCGCCGATGGTGCTGCCGTGGTAGCCGTTCACCCGGCTGATGACCATGCGCTTGGCGGGCCGGTCTTTTAGGTCCCAGTAGCGGCGCACCATGCGCAGCACCGTGTCGTTGCCCTCGGAGCCCGAGTTGGTGAAGAACACGTGCTGCATGTGCGGCGGTGCAATCTCCGCCAGCGTGCGTGCGAGTTCGATCGACGGCGGGTGCGCGCACTGGAAAAAGTTGTTGTAGAAGGGCAGCTCGCCCAACTGGCGCGCGACGGCCTCGACGATGGCCGGCTGGCTGTAGCCGAGGTTGCAGCACCAGAGCCCCGACATGCCATCGAGGTAGGCCTTGCCCTCGAAATCGTGGATGTAAATGTGCTCGGCGCGGCTGATCACCCGGGTGCCGCGGTCGGCAAGGTCATGGAAATCCGTGAATGGATGCAGGTGGTGCGCGCGGTCGAGTGCCTGCAGATGCTGTTTGGTCGCGCTCGTGTTCATGGCTTGTTCCTGCTGCACATCGGGAACCGCGGCAGCTATGGCGCCTAACCCGCGGGTGGTATGTCGGAAATGCTCCGGTGATCCCTAGAATGGGACCTCTACAATCGCGTGGTCAACGCTGCTACCCCCCGAGGGGTACGCGCCCGTAATCCGGAGCATCCGCATGCACGCACTCGGTCTGCCGGTGGTCGGAATTCCCTGTGACGCCTTCGAGCGTGGTCCCTACCCGTTCCACGGCGTGGGGGAAAAGTACATCGACGCCGTGGCGCACGGCGCGGGCGTGATGCCGGTGCTGCTGCCCACGCTCGCCGAGGGCCGGGATCTGCGGGCGCTGGCCGGCCTCGTGGATCCCGAGCGGCTGGTGCTGTCGCTGGACGGGTTGTTCTTTACCGGCAGCCCCTCGAACCTGGAGCCGAGTCTTTATGGTGGTGAGCCGAGCGCGCCCGGCACCCTCCATGACCCGCAGCGCGATGCCACCACCTTGCCGCTGCTGCGGCTGGCGATCGCGTGCGGGGTGCCGTTGTTCTGCGTGTGCCGTGGCCTGCAGGAGCTGAACGTCGCTCTCGGCGGCACCCTTCACCAGCGGGTCCATGAAGTCCCCGGCATGCTCGATCACCGCGACGACGACAACGATCCGCGCGAGCTGCAATACGCCCTCGCTCACGAGATCCTGGTCGAGGAGGGCGGGATACTGGCGGAGTTGATCGCTGACCGCCGCCCGCGCGTCAATTCCCTGCACGGGCAGGGCATAAACCTGCTGGCGCCGGCCCTGCGGGTCGAGGCCCGCGCCCCTGATGGCCTCATCGAGGCGGTGAGTGTGGCGAACAGCCGGGCCTTTGCGCTCGGGGTCCAGTGGCACCCCGAGTGGCGGTTCCGCGAGAACGCTTTGTCAGTGGCCATGTTTGCAGCCTTCGGTGCGGCAGTGCGTAAACGGTACGCGGCGCGTGCGGCGGTATAAGTACCCAACATCAGAGTTTCGTCTCGCGGATTTGAGTACAAGACTCTTTTTACCCTTGTCTGATGCGTGCCGCTGCGCGTCGCGCAACTGACCTGAAACCCCCCGGATGCAGTGTGTCTGGATCAACAACAGCTTTAAAAGGAGCCCACTGATGAACACTCGGTCCAGCCCGGCTTGCCGCCGCATGTTGCCTGCCGCCATCGCAGCGATCCTGCTCTCGGGATCCGCCGCCTCGATGGCCCAGCCGCAAATCGAAGAGATCATGGTCACCGCGCAAAAGCGCGAGCAATCGCTGCAGGATGTGCCGGTGGCGGTGTCGGCCTTCACCGGAAAATTCATCGCCGAGGCGCGCATCGGTGATATCCGCGGCCTGGTCGATCTCACCCCCGGCTTCACCGGGCGCACCGAGGACAGCTTCATCGATGCCCTAGCGATCCGCGGCATCGTGACCAACGACTTCGGCATCGGCGGTGACCCCTCGATCCCGATCTTCTTCGATGGCGTGTGGCAGGGTCGCAACGGCGGCGTGCAGATGAATTTCTATGACATTGAGCGCGTCGAGGTGGTCAAGGGTCCGCAGGCCACGCTCTTCGGGCGCAACGCCATCGCCGGTGCAGTGAGCATCATCTCGAACAAACCCATTGATGAATTCGAAGGCGAAGTGAGCGCCGGCGTTGGCAACTACGGCCACTACGACCTGCACGGCATGGTGAACATCCCGCTCGGCAATGGGTGGGCCTACCGCGGCAACGTCTACGCCAATCTCGATGACGGCTGGCTGAACAACCTGGCCGGCGGCGATGATCTCGGGTACCACAAGCAATACTCGACGCGCCAGCAACTGGGCTACGTCGGCGACGATGTGAAGGGCCTGATCGAGCTGATCTACGAGGACCGCCAGCAGGACGCCTCGGTGTACTGGGATCCGCAGCTTGGCCTCGACAAGGACGAGGTGGACACCGACCTTGGCGACAAAGGCTATGACCGCTCCGAAATCCTGAACATCAACGCCACGCTGGACTGGGATATCAGCGACGCCTACTCGCTGCACTCGATAACCGGCTACAAGACCTACAAGTTCGACTACCTCGAGGACTACGACGCACGCCCCGAGCGCATCAACCACTACGGGCAGTACAACGACATCGACTACTTCAGCCAGGAAGTGCGGCTGAACTTCAGCGGCGACGCGGTGAACTGGTTTCTGGGCGCTGCTGTCTATGATGAAGTCATCGATGGCAAGTTCGTCTACGACTACAACGAGAACGATCTCTGCAACGCTCTCGGCCGCACCGACAGCGGTGATTTCGCCGGTCCGGTAACCGGTGGCTGCAGGGATCCGAACTTCGAGCTCTACTGGTTTGGCGACGAGGACGGCGACGGCATCGCCGACGACAGCTTCGCCCCGGGCAGCATCCTCGGGCGTACCGCGGAGAACAGCTACAACGACATGGAAAGCCGCGGCTACGCTGTCTTCGGCGATGTGACCTGGTCCATCACTGACCAGCTCGACGTCACCTTGGGCGCGCGTTTCACCTACGACGAGAAAGACATGCGCACCCGCGTCGCGAAAAGCCCCGGGGCGCTGGGCAACAACTTCAACTGGGAGTTCCATACCCGTGGCTACGTGGGTGACAAGGAGAACTGGAGCGAACTGACGCCCCGCCTTGCCGTGAACTACACGCTGAACGAGTCGATCTCGTTCTACGGCAACGTGTCCAGTGGTTACAAGTCGGGTGGCTACGGCACCTTCGGCATCAGCACGCCCTCGGTCTCGCCGAGCGGGCAGGCATCGGCCGACAGCAAGCCCATCTCCTTTGATCCCGAGACCTCCACCAGTTACGAGGTGGGTATGAAATCCCGCCTGCTCGATGACACGCTGCAGCTGAACGCCTCGTATTTCTTCTACACCTACGAGGACCTGCAGCTCCTGTACTTCGATCAGGGTTCCTCGCAGGTGCAGAATCTCGGCGAGGCGGAGAATCAGGGCCTCGAGCTCGACGCCCACTGGCTGATCGGCGAGCACTGGGATCTCTTCGTAGCGGCCTCGGTGATGGACTCCGAGATAA
Source organism: Klebsiella pneumoniae (assembly GCA_945862145.1). GTDB lineage: Bacteria > Pseudomonadota > Gammaproteobacteria > Pseudomonadales > UBA5518 > UBA5518. The sequence goes on along the minus strand of CAMAXE010000005.1, from coordinate 159,650 downwards.
CCGATGCCGCGGACATGGTGGATATCGGCGTCTGCAGCACCGATTGCGGCGGCAACCGTCTGCCTTTCGCGCCTGATGCAAGTGGCACGGTGCACCTCAAGTGGTACACCGAGCTTGCCGGCGGCGAGCTCTACGCCAAGGCCGAGTACCACTATCAGGACCGGATGTTCAGTGATCTCGACAACATCAGCACCATCGCGGTGAACGAATGGGACGAGTGGAACTTCCGTGCCGGTTACGATGCCGAGACGTGGAGCGTGAGCGCCTATGTCCAGAATGCCTTCGACGAGGAGCATTTCGAGCGCGGTTGGGCTAACGCCGATGCGGCAGGCGAGTACGGCTACGGCATCACCAACACCCTGGTGTGGCCCGCCAAGCCGCGCAGCTTCGGTGTCAGCGCCACGATGAAGTTCTGAGAGAAACCGGGGTCGGGAATAAATGGGGTCAGACCCCATTTACTCCTGATAAATGGGGTCTGACCCCATTTATTCCCACCGAGGCTGATCTTTGCGGGATGCGTGAGCGAACATGACTGAACTCGAGACTTTCCTGGCGGCGCATCCCACGCTTGAGACCTTCGAGGTCCTGTTGCCCGACATCAACGGGCAGTGGCGCGGAAAATGGGTGAGCCGCGACAACCTCATCAAAGTCTTCGAGCACGGCTACAAGCTGCCGGTGTCCACGGTGGCCTTCGATATCTGGGGCCGCGACATCATGGCCACGGTGTTCGACGACGGTGACGCCGATGGCATCTGCCTGCCGGATGCCGCCTCGCTCGCGCCGGTGCCATGGCTCGATCACCCCACCGGTCAGGTGATGGTGCAGATGGGTACCGTGCACGCCACCCCCTATGCGGGCGATCCGCGCACGGTCCTCGCGAACGTGGTGAAGCGCTTTGCCGCGCTGGGCCTGACACCGGTGGTGGCCACCGAACTCGAGTTCTATCTCTTCGAGCGCGAGCGCAACGCCGACGGTTCACCCCGCCACAGCCAGGTCGCACCCGGCGGGCGCGCGATGGTCGGTGGCCAGACCTACGGCATCGAGGCCATGCAGGACGTGGCCCCGCTGATGCATGGCATCCGCGAAGCTTGCATCGCGCAGCGCATCCCGGTCGATACGCTCATCACCGAGAACGCACCCTCGCAGTACGAGATCAACCTCTACCACCAGCCCGATGCGGTGCTCGCCTGCGACCAGGCGATGATGCTGAAGCGCGCCATCAAGGGCGTGTCGCGCCAGCACGGCCGGCATGCCACGTTCATGGCCAAGCCCTTCGGGGACTCCGCGGGCAACGGCATGCACGTGCACTTCAGCCTGCTCGACGCCGAGGGCAACAACGTCTTCGACAACGGTACCGATGAAGGCTCCGCGATGCTGCGTCACGCGGTGGCCGGCTGCCTTGCCACCATGGCCGAATCGATGGCGCTCTTCGCGCCCAACCTGAACTCCTTCCGCCGCTTTCGGCTCGGCTCGCACGCACCGCATGCGCCGTGCTGGGGCTACGAGAACCGCACCTGCTCCGTGCGAATCCCGGGCGGCTCGCGCAAGGCCATCCGCCTCGAGCACCGGGTTTCCGGCGCCGACTCCAACCCCTACCTTGCAGTGGCGGGAATTCTCGCCGGCGCTCTGATGGGCATCGAGCGCCGGATGACGGCGCCTGCGCCCACGGAAGGTGACGCCTACTCGCACTACCCGCACACTCTGCCGCGCTTCTGGCCAGACGCGCTGCGTGCGCTCGAGGGCTCGGCCTTCGTGGGGGAGTACATCGGCGAGGAAATGCGCCGTGTGCTCCTCATGTCGAAGTGGCAGGAACTCGAGGAATTCAACTCCCGTGTCTCCACGCTCGAGTACGACGCGTACCTCGAGCTCTGATCGGCCAGCGCCTGCGTCAGGCCACTGATGGTCGCGGGCATGGCCCGCTCCTACCGGGGGCGGACCTCTGCGCTGTTTCGTGTAGGAGGGGGCCATGCCCCCGACCGGAACACGCGGCTTACCCAGACCGTCTCCGGAAGCGCGCGATCTCGGGGATGACGCGTGATACCTTTGCGCCCACCGTCCCGGAGGCCTCGCCCGTGCACCGACTGATCCCCGCACTTCTGCTCGCCGCTGCGAGCGCCACCACACTTGCCGCCGACACACTCGTGAGCGCCGCGCGCTTGCTCGATGTGCGGACCGGCAAGTTCATTCCCGACCCGGTCCTGCTGGTGCGTGACGGGCATATCGTCGAGGTGGGCTCGGCCGGCAAGCGCCCACTCGCCGCCGCCGGTGCGCAGGAGATCCGTCTGGACGGCATGACGATTCTGCCCGGCCTGATCGATATGCACGTGCACCTCGATTCAGACCCCAGCTACGGCGGCTACACGGGGCTGCAGTTCAGCGACCGTTTCTGGTCGGTGATCTCGGTGCCCAACGCAGCCGCCACGCTGGATGCGGGCTTCACGAGCGTGCGCAACGTGGGCTCGCGTTTCTGGGATGACATCGGCCTGCGACAGGCCATAGACGCCGGCAAGGTGCCGGGGCCCCGGATCGTCACCGCCGCATGGAGTTTCGGCTCTACCGGCGGACACTGCGACGAGAACATGTTCCCGCCCTCGATGGGCGAGAAGTGGCCCTACAACTCCGACAGCCCTGACCAGGCGCGTCACACCGTGCGCGAATTGCGCAAATACGGCGCGCAGGTGATCAAGATCTGCGCCACGGGCGGCGTGTTCTCGTCCAACACCGGCGTGGGCCAGCAGCAGATGAGCGAAGAGGAAATGCGTGCCGTGGCCGAGGAAGCGCATATGCAGGGCCTGCGGGTGGCAGCGCACGCGCACGGTGCGGCTGGCATCAAGGCCGCGATCCGTGCAGGGATAGATACCATCGAGCACGCGAGCCTTGTCGACGACGAGGGCATCGCGCTCGCGAAGAAGAGCGGCACTTATCTCAGCATGGATATCTACAACTCCGAGTACACGCAGGCCGAGGGTCGCAGGAACGGCGTTCTCGAGGAATACATGCGCAAGGACCTTGAAGTGGCCGAGGCGCAGCGCGAGGGCTTCCGTAAAGCCCACAAGGCGGGCGTGAAAATCGTCTTTGGCACCGATTCCGGCGTCTCGCCGCACGGCTACAACGGCAAGCAGTTCGCCTGGATGGTGCGTTACGGCATGACACCGGTGGAGGCGATACAAGCCGCCACGATCGTGGCCTCCGAAGCGCTGGGCCGGAGCGATGTGGGTCTGCTCGAGGCCGGGCGCTTCGCCGATATCGTGGCAGTCGAGGGTGATCCCACCGCTGATGTAACGCTGCTGGAGTCCGTTCCGGTGGTGATCAAGGGCGGCCAGCTGGTGAAGGATCGCCGCGTCCGTTGATCCACACCACAGGAGCCATGGCATGGCGCTGAAGAGCCTCACCGACGACGAGATCCGCAGCTGGAGCCGCGCGCAGAAGGACCAGTGGTGGTTCGACAATGTCTATCGCGGTGACATGCCGCAGCTCACCTTGCGCTCGGGACTTACCGGTTTCCTGCTCGGCGGCATACTTGCGGCCACGGCGTTGTACATCGGCGCCAAGACGGGCATTTCGATAGGTGTCGGTCTTACCTCGGTGATCCTTGCCTTCGCGATTTTCCGCGCCCTGGCGAGCGCCGGGCTGGTGACTGATCTCAGCATCCTCGAGAACAACTGCACCCAGTCCATCGCCACCGCGGCCGGCTACATGATCACCCCGCTGGTCTCCAGCCTTGCGGCTTACATGCTGGTTACCGGGGTGATCCCCCCGTGGTGGCAGATGATGGTGTGGTCAACCACCATCTCGCTGCTCGGTGTGCTGGTGGCATTTCCGCTGAAGCGACGCTTCATCAACGACGATCAACTTCCGTTTCCCGAGGGCCGCGCCTGCGGTGTGGTGCTGGATTCCCTCTATGACGGCCATGCTGATACCGGCATGTTCAAGGCGCGGCTGCTTGCTGTTGCCGGCGGCGCCTCGGCCCTTTGGCAGTTTCTGGTAAGCGACGGCTGGCAGCGGCTCCTGCAGTTCAAGCTGCTGCGCATGGACGGCTGGGCCGGCATGAAGGAGCCTTGGTACCTGATGGACCGGCTGGACACCTATTACTACGATCTCGCCGCCAGGTTCACCTGGTGGACCCCCACGATCCTGGGCACTGACATCCGCACGCTGGGACTGCGGCTCACGCTCGATACGGCCATGCTCGGCGTGGGTGGCCTGATGGGCATGCGCGTGGCCACCAGCTGCATGCTCGGAGCGCTGCTCAATTTCGCCGTGTTGGCCCCGATCATGATCCAGCGCGGCGAGATCCATGCCTACACCAACGCCGCGGGTGTGCTGGTGCCTGTGTCGCGTGGCGAGATCGTCAATCAGTGGTCGCTGTGGTGGGCCGTGACGATGATGGTGGTGGGTTCGCTGGCGGGGCTGTTTGCCAAACCCGAGATCTTCCGCGGTCTTTTCGGGCGCCGCGCGCCGCGTCCGGTCGCAGGGCCCGACGTGCTGGCCGGCATCGAGTTGCCACTCATGGTGTCGTGGGTGGGTGTGCCGGTGCTGATGGTGGCAGGTGCCACCATCTCCCACCTTTTCTTCGGCGTGCCCTGGCTGCTCGCGTTCATTTCCTTCCCGCTGATTTTCGTGCTCACGATCATTTGCACCAACTCCATGGCGCTCACCTCGTGGACACCCACTGGCGCGTTGAGCAAGATCACGCAGTTCTCCATCGGTGCCATCGACCGCGTCAATCCCGCCAGCAACCTGATTCCCGCTGGAATGACTGCAGAAATCGCCTCTAACGCGGCCAACCTGCTCTCCGACATCAAGCCGGGCTACATGCTGGGCGCCAAGCCGCGCCAGCAGGCGATCGGCCATGTGATCGGGATCATCGCCGGCTCGCTCGCTGCCACGCCGCTTTTCTTCTTGCTGCTGTTGCCGAAGGATGCTACGGGCAATCGCTCGGTGAGCACGCTGGTGAGCGATCAGTTCGCCATGCCGAGCGCGCTGCAGTGGAAGGGTGTGGCGGACCTGATCGCCAAGGGCGTGTCGCAGTTGCCCCCGAGCGCGGTGATCTCGATGGCGTTGGCGGCGGCCGTGGCGCTGGTGTTCGAGTTCCTGCGTTTACGCACCAAAGGGGCTTTCCCGCTTTCCGCGGTATCCGTGGGGCTCGGGGTGGTGTTGCCGCCGGAGTCGGTGTTTGCGATGTGGTTGGGCGCGCTGTTTTTCTGGCTGATGGGCCGGCGCAATCCCGCGCCCGGCAGCCGTGCGCACGATCTGTGGGTCGATGGCATGGAGCCCATCTGCGCGGGCCTGATTTCGGGTGCCGCACTGGTGGGCATCGGCAACGCCATCGTCAACGTCCTTCTGGTGTAAGAGGGCCGCAGTTGCGCGACACCAAGCCCGATCACCGTGCGCTCGGAGATGCACTCGCCAGTGTTGTGCGCGAGGCCGGCACGCCTGCGCTGGTGGGCGGGCTGGTGCGGGCGCTGCGGGCGCTGGTGCCTGCCGATGACGTGATGGTGGTGCTCTACCGCCATGGCCTCGCGCCCGAACTGGCGCATGATCTCAGCGCGGGGCCGCAGGCCGCTGTCAACCTGGCGACCTACCTGAAGGGTGCCTATCTGCTCGACCCTTTCTACCGCGCTTTCGCCGATGGCGTGGCTCCGGGCTGCTACCGGTTGCAGCAGCTGGCGCCGAGCGCTTTCCGTTCCTCGGAGTACTTCCGCTTGCACTTTGCGCGCACCGGCATCGCCGACGAGATCGGCTATCTGGTGCCGGACGCGGGCGGCAGTTGCGTGCACCTCTCGCTCGGGGTGCGTGGCGCAAGCGCACGCTTCAGTGCGGCTGACTACCGGTTACTGCTGGATTTCCAGCCGCTGGTCGATGAACTCCTGCGCCGTCACTGGGCGCCGCCTGAGCCCGGCGGCAACCGGATGCTCACCACGCAGCTCGATTCCGCACTCAAGTTCTTTGGCCGGGATTTTCTCACCGACCGCGAAACCGAGGTGATCCAGCTGCTGTTGCGCGGACATTCCACCAAGTCGATCGCCGCACGGCTGGGAATATCTCCGGAGACTGTGAAGCTCCACCGCAAGCACAGTTACGCCAAGCTCGATGTCTCCTCGCAGGCGGAGCTGTTTCATCTTTTCATCGACGCGCTGGGGTCCTACCGCGGTGGCGATCCCCTCACTGGTTATCTGAACCGCGCGTGAGTGTTTTCTCGCGCTACTGCGATTACTGCGCTATGTTCTCCGTTCGTCGGGAGGGTGTCAGATGGCCAAGCGTGCGAGCAAGAAGCCGGTAACAGTTGCGGCAGCCGTGCCGGCGCCCGCCGCCCTCACCGGCGAGCAGCGGCGCAGCAGCGCGAGGCGCCGGCCGCGGGCAAGGACCAAGGTTCTCGATACCACTACCCGTGATGAGCTCGGTCGCATTCTCGATCTCTCGGAGACAGGACTGCGCCTCGAGAGCGCCGGGGCGCTGCGCAACGGGATGGCCCTCGATCTGCTGATCGACTGCTCCACCCCTGAGGATCCCGCTCACCACGCTCGCATAGGCGTGCAGGTGCGTTGGAGTTCCCCGGGGCTGGCGCCGGGCCATTTCGAGAGCGGCTTGCAGATCAAGGCGATGATCAAGCGCGATGCCGATGCCCTGAAGGCGCTGTACGCGCGCCTTGCGGCAGCGGCCGCCGCGGACTGAGTCTCAGGAGGGATCCTGCGGTATACGATCGCGCCACGGGCGGGCCATCTCGAGTTGTGCAGCGAGCCGGAAGAGCGTTGCCTCGTCGCCGTAGCGGGCGGTGAACTGCATCCCGAGCGGAAGTCCGTCGTTACTCCAGATGCGCTTCACGTCGGCCGGCAGCCCTGCCTTGCTCCACGCCAGCGGTACGCTCATCGAGGGTTGTCCGCTCATATTGAACAGCATGGTGTTGGCGGTGTGCTCTAGCGCATCTGCCGCAAACCTCTCCAAGGCCTCGAGCATGAGGCGTCGCGGCGCCACCGGTGCCAGCACGCGGATCGCGGCTTCCAGCGGGCGCGGGAGTGCCCACTCGCCGATCCGTGCCGGGGGGTAGGTCATGGTGGCGTCCAGGAAGACGTCATGCTCCTCGAAGAACGGCGCTATAGCACGCGAGCCCGCCTGCATGCAGAGCCGGGCGCTCTCGTATTCGCCCGCCGTCAGCGACTCTCCCAAACGCGCGAGGAACTGGGTGGCAGGCTCGATCTCGCGGGCGCGAACCTGGCGGCCACGCATGCGCTCCACCTTGCGGACGATCGCCGCTGTGCATGCCGCCAAGGTCACGAGGAAGGCGTGACTGAGAGCCTCGCGATCGATGGGCGGTGCCGCCTCGACGACCTCATGGCCCAGTTGCGAGAGCAGTTTTGCCGTGTCTTCCACGGCATCGGCGCATTCCTGATGCACGCTGTTCCCGAACAGCGAGCCTTTCGAAAATGCGATCCGCAGCACGCCTGGGTTGCGTTTGACCTCTTCAGCGTAGGGCCGCTCCGGGGGCGGCGCCATGTAGGGGGCACCGATATCGCGCCCCAGCGTTGCGTCCAGTAAGCGGGCGCTGTCGCGCACGCTCACGGTCACGGCGTGCCGCTGCACCAGGCCGCTCCATTGCTCGCTCTCGTCGGGGCCCATCGGGGTGCGCCCGCGCGAGGGCTTGAGGCCGAACAGGCCGCAGGCCGAGGCGGGGATGCGGATCGAGCCGCCGCCATCGCCGGCGTGCGCCATGGGTGCGATGCGCGCGGCTACCGCTGCGGCCGAGCCTCCGGAACTGCCGCCTGGCGTGTGCGATGTCTGCCAGGGGTTGCGGGCAGGGCCACGAAAGCGGCTCTCGGTGGTGCCCAGCAGTCCGAATTCCGGTGTGTTCGTCTTGCCGAAAATGAGCAGTCCCGCTTGTTCGTAACGCCGGAAGAGTTCGCTGTCACGCTCAGGCACGAAGCCGGCGAGGGAGCGGGACGATGCCGTGAACTCGGCGCCGGCCAGGAAGCCGTCCAGGTCCTTGATCAGGAAGGGCACGCCGACGAAGGGGCCCTGCGGCACGCCGCGGCGGATCTGCTCGCGCGCCCGCTCCTCGAGCGGGATCACCACCGCATTGATCAACGGGTTCCAGCGCGCCAGCCGCGCGTTAGCCGCATCGAGCAACTCGCCCGCAGTGGTCTCGCCGCTGCGTACCAGTTCGGCCAGCGCGGTCGCGTCGTGGCGTATGTATTCGTCGTCGCGCAACCCGTGTCTCCCGCTAGTTGGACGGACTAAGGCCGAGGGCCTGGAAAGCCGCCGGCGCTCCTGCGGTGACCCACAAACCACCCACGGCGCAGTTTGCGTAGATCACTACGAAATAAGCGATTCCGTGGGCGTCGGGAACCCAGCCCCCTGATTGTTTCACCCACAGCACCAGCGGCACCATGCCCACTGCATAGCGTAGCAGGCGATGCCACCAGGCGCCGCCTTCTGGTGCGCGCAGCCAGCGGGCGCAAAGCGCCATGCCCGCTGCCGACCCGAAGAAAAGCCCGCCGGTGCCCACCAGCCAGGTCGTGCGGGGCAGCAAAAGGTAGACCAGTACAAACAGCGCGGAAGCCGCTGCCGCCAGCAGGATCTGCTGGGTGATTGCGCGCTGCGCTAACGATGCGGCCAGCCGGTCGCCGTGACGCAGTTGCAGCCACACCAGGAACGCCGCCATAGCCCAGCCGGCGAGTACGTCGCTGGGAAAGTGCACCCCCAGATAAACCCGCGAAAAGCCGATCAGCGCGATCAGGATGCCCGCCGCCGCGAAGCACCACCGGCGGCCGGACCAGGCCGCCACCAGCGCCCACTCGAGCGCCGTGTGCTGGGCGTGGCCGCTCGGGATGCCGTAGCCCAGCTCCCGGTCGGGTCCGATACGCGGCTCCAGCAGGAAAGGCCGTGGCTGGGCGAAAAGATCCTTCAGCCCGAAGTTGATTCCTGCCGATACCAGCATCGCCAGCAGTACCCGCGAGCCCATGCGGTAGCTGAGGCACCAGACCAGCGCGGGAACTATCCACAGCTGGCCGACGCCACCGAGCTGGGTGACAGCGCGGAAGAAGGCATCAATGCCGGGCGTGCGCAGCGACTGGATATCCAGAATGAGGGCGATGCCCCACGCCATCACGGTCTCCATGCGCGCTGCTTCCCCTGTGCTTTGATCAGAGTCCGCGCGCCTTGCGCACCGGCTCCCAGGCGTTCTGTATGTCCTGCGTGCGTTCGGTCGCCATGCGCACCATATCCTCGGGCATGCCCTCGGCGATCAGTTTGTCGGGATGGTACTGACTCATCAGCTTGCGGTAGGCGTGCTTCACGTCGCGATCGCTGACGCTCGCCTCGACGCCCAGCGCGGCATAGGCTTCTGCGAGCGCATTGGTGCGTGGCGCTCCACTGCCGCCGCCGGCAAACTGTTCCTGGGCCGTGAACATCCGCAGCAGCTGCTCGAATTGCTGCTCCGCGAAACCGATCCCGAGTGCGATGCGCCGCAGCAGCGCATGTTCGTCCGGGGAAATGCTGCCATCAGCAATGGCCGTGTTGAACAGAAACACCATCAGCATCTGCCGTAGATTCGGGTGCTTGCCGCAGTGAATGCCGAACTCGCGGAGCTGGGCGTCGATGTCGAAGGCAGGGTCGGCACCGCGCTTGAAGTGCCCGATGGCTTCCTGGCGATGGTCCGGTGTCAGCCCAAGCCGTGAAATCAGCTGCTCGGTGAGCGCGATTTCCTCCTCGCTGATGTGCCCATCGCTCTTGGCGATGCGGCCCATTAGCCGGAAGGCGGTCTCGAAGAAGGTTTTACGGGCGGCGCTCGCGTCGCGCATCACCGTGCGCCAAGGGCCGCGACCGCGGCCGACAGAGAGCGCGAGCAGGATGCCGCCGATGAACACCACCACGGCGATGATCACCGCGCTCACGAGGCTGAAGGCCAGCAGCGCCAGCCCGATCACGCTCCGCAGCAGGCGGGCGATCCAGGTCATCAGATTCATCGTGTCTCCGGTCGGGGTGCGGGTTTGCGAGCCAAGATCAGTGTACGACAGCGGCACTGCAGCGGGGCGAAAAAGCGCCCCGCACCGCGGTTGCGGCGGGTAGCGTAGACTCGCACTCGCAACCGCAGGGGGGCAGCAGGCAGATGGCAATGCGGGGACGTATTGTTCTGGTGACGGGAGCCGGGAGCGGCATGGGGCGTCTCGCCTGCCGGATGATGGCCGCACAGGCGGCGTTACCGGCCAAGGTCGCGCGCGGCGCCGGTGATTTGATCAGTTTCTCCTCGCTTGCCGGCTGGCTGCCCATGCTCGGTGTTGGCGCCTACAATGCGAGCAAGTTCGCGGTGAGCGCCTTTACCGAGGTGCTCTACCACGAGAACCTCGCAGTGGTGCCCGCTTTGCCTGCGTGTGCCCGCCCCTGGTGGCAACGCCGCTGATGCGGCGGCGTCTACCGGGTCTGTGCTGGAAGGGTATTCACGAAAAGGAGGGTTACTGATGTTGACTGGCAAGCGGATATTGATCACGGGGCCTACGGGGCAGGTTGCGCGGCCGCTGGTTGCAGCACTCGCGCCGGCAAACGAGGTGTTCACGTTGGCGCGCTTCTCGAAAGCCGAGGATCGTGCGGCGATCGAGGCGCTCGGTGCGCATACCATCGCGGCTGATCTCGCCACCGATGCGCTCACCGAGGTGCCGCAGGATCTCGACTACGTGCTGAACCTCGCCGTGGTGAAGAGCGGTGATTTCGACTACGACCTGCGCGCCAACGCCGAGGGCGTGGGCCGCCTGATGCTGCGCACGCGTGGCGTGAAGGGTTTCCTGCACTTCTCGTCCACTGCGGTATACGAGTACGCCGGCCACGAACCGCGCCGCGAGGACTCACCGCTCGGCGACAACCACCGTGCGATGTACCCGACCTACAGCATCGCCAAGATCGCCGCCGAGACGGTAGCGCGATTCACCGCACGCGAGTTCGGTATCCCCACCACGATTGCACGCCTCAGCGTGCCCTACGGCAACAACGGGGGCTGGCCCTGGTACCACGTGATGATGATGCAGCACGGCGTGCCAATCGAGCTGCACCCGGACCGTCCCAATGTCTACAACCCGTTGCACGAGAGCGACTGCCTCGCCAAGATTCCCGCCTTGCTGGCGGCAGCTTCCACCGATGCCACCACCGTGAACTTCGGTGGCTCGCAGGCGGTGAGTATCGAGGAATGGTGCGCGTATCTGGCGGAGTTGACGGGCTTCCAGCCGGTGTTCAAGGAGAACCCCAAGGGCTTCGGCAGCCTGCAGATAGACACCACTAAACTTGACGCTATTGCCGGGCCTACCGAGGTCGACTGGAAGGATGGCATGCGCGAGATGATCCAGGCGCTCGGGCCACAACTTCTCAAGAAGGCCTGACAAACCATGACCACATCGCTGGAACACCGCATCACCCGCCTCGAGGACATCGAGGCCATCCGTCAGCTGAAGCACCGCTACTTCTTCGCCTGCGACCAGAAGCGTCCGGCCGAGGTGCTGTCGTGCTTTGCACCCGGGGAAATCCGGCTCGACTACGGGCGCATCGGACAATTCAGCGCCGCCGCCGACATGGTGGCGATTTTCACCGAGCTCGCCTGCCAGGAGCACATCGTCGAGATGCACCACGCGCAGAATCCGCAGGTTAGCGTGCTGGACGCAACCCGCGCCGAAGCCACCTGGGGTCTCTACTATTTCATGATCAACACGCGTGACCGCAACGTCACGCAGCTCGGCGGCTTCTACATCGATGAGTACACCAAGCTCGATGGCGAATGGAAAATCTCGGCGTCGGCCTTCCATTGCACATCCACCGAGGTGATGGACCTGTGTGCGGGAATCGCCAAGGTGATCTTCGCCGGCCGCAACGCACCCGCGGAGCTGGACGATCCCGCAAGGCAGGCCTGAGCGCGGTGCAGATCTGGGTCGATGCCGATGCTTGCCCCAAGGTGGTGAAGGAGATTCTTTTTCGCGTAGCCGAGCGTGCGCAGTTGCAGGTGAGCTTTGTGGCCAATCAGCCGGTGCCGTTGCCGCGCAGCCCCTTCCTGCAGGCGGTGCAGGTCGCGCAGGGTTTTGACATCGCCGACAACGAGATCGTGCGGCGCTGTGCGCCCGGCGATCTGGTGATCACCGCCGACATCCCGTTGGCAGCAGAAGTCATCGACAAGGGCGCCACGGCGCTCAATCCGCGCGGCGAGCTCTACACCCGCGAGAATGTGCGCCAGCGCCTCAACATGCGGGATTTCCTCGACACCATGCGCGCGAGCGGGGTGCACACGGGCGGCCCTGCGGCGCTTGATCAGCGTGACCGCCAGGCTTTCGCCAACGCGCTGGATGGTTTTGTCGCGCGGGCGCGGCGGCGTCCTGCAGATTCAGGCTGAGCCTGTTCGAGACCGCTCAGACCTGCGCCGCGGCGAGCGCCCGCGAGCGGTAGAGCACCCAGGACATGTAGCCCACGATCAGCACGTTCACGCCCAAAACGCCCAAGCTCACCCAGCTCACCTCGCGCCAGATCTCCACGATCTCGAAGGGGATGTAGACGGCGCCGCTCAGTGCCGCCAACCACTCGGCCCAGCGTCGCTCGAACCAGAGCCCGTAGGACTCGGTGAACCGCACCGAGGCGTACAGCAGTCCGCCTGCTGCCATCATCAGCAGATGGCGATCGGTGAGCGTGTTGGCCGCCTGCATGAAGACGCTGGGATGCTCGTGCGCCGGATTGAGGTGCGCATGCTGGGCGATGTCGAGCAGCGCGCGGCGCATCCCCGGGTGCTGTGCCGAGAGCAGCCCTGCGCCCGCCAGCAACGCGAGGATGCCCTTGGTGAGCTCGAGCAGGGCAACGGCGCGGACGCCCTTGCGGGTTTTCCCGGCTATCAGCGTGGCCTTCTCACACGAAACTCCGCTGTGCCCGTGCCTCGGGCATGCAGTGCCGCAGCCACTGCACGGTGAGCTTCTCTCCGAGTGAGTTCTGCCGCAGCCGCTCGTTCAGTACTTTCCAGTCGACCTTGTCGAGTTCCTGATCCTGGTTGAAGCAGGAGAAGACGTAGCTGGTCTCGCCGGTGATCGGGTCGCGGTGCGGCTGCAGGCACTGTGCGCAGATCTCTTTCATCATGCACTGCATGGGTGAATTGATGGAGCCCACTGCGAAATGGTGGGGCTTGAGGCGCGGTTTCAGCACCTCGTGTCGCGCGCGAGCCACTGCGGCCATCATGCGATCGGAGCCGATGGCGATGATGCGGTCGACGTCCTCGAAACGGATCGGGATGTCGCCGAGGCGGCCCTCGGCATAGCTGTCCATGGCCTGCACGATATTGCCCACAAAGCTGTGGTCCCGCGGCCGGGAGGGGGCAAAGCCGGGTTCCTCGTCGCAGCACCACACGATGATGTCCGCGGCGGCCTCGATCTCGGCCACCTTGTAGCGGTCCTGCACTTTCTTGTAGCCGGCGAAGTAGAGCACCCGCGAGCCCGCGGCGCGGAATGCCGCGCCGATCGAGAACAGCACCGCATTGCCAAGACCGCCGCCGCAGAGCAGCACGGTCTCGTTGGGTTCGATCTCGGTGGGCGCTCCGGTGGGGCCCATCAGAATCACCGGCTCACCGGGCTGGAGCATCGCGCAAAGGTTGCTCGAGCCGCCCATCTCCAGCGCGACCACCGACACCAGCCCTTGCTCGCGGTCGACCCAGGCGCCGGTCATGGCGAGGCCTTCCATCTGCAAGCGGGTGCCATCGATTGCCGGCGCCCGGTTTTCGAGATTCTGCAGGCGGTAAAACTGCCCGGGCTGGAAGCGGGCTGCCGCGAGCGGTGCGTGCACCACCACCTCGACGATGGTGGGCGTCAGCCGCTCGACATGGTGCACCGTCGCCAACAACTGTGGCCCGAAAGCGGCGAGGAATTCCACGCCACCTGTGGCTGCCTGCGGTGTACGGCCGGCGAGCGCGCGTGAGACCACCGGATAGCCCTGTTTGGCGGAAGCCATCGCCTTGACGACATTGCCGAAGTAGCTGGGGTGCACGTCACCGAAGTAGCTGATGAAGCGCCCGTCAGGCTCGCGCTTCATGAGCACCTGCGGGGTGGCAGGTTTGGCCGCGCCTTTCTCGGGTTTTGCCGGATGACCCGCTTCGTCGACCGCCGCGAAGTACTTTCTGTCCAGCGTGTAACTGCCGGGGAATTCGCGCGCGAGCACGGTGTTGGGCTGCGTGCCTGCGGCCACGAATACCGTGCGTGCAGGGAACCAGTGCTCGGTGCCGGTCTGGCCGTTCTTCAGGCGTATGCCGCGGGCCGCGCCATAGTGGTCAACGTCGACGCCGGTGGGACTCAGCCCCTCGGCGAACCAGATGCCTTCCTCCAGCGCCTTCTCGACTTCCTCGTGATTCAGCGTGTAGGAGGGGCTGTCGATCAGACGCCGCCGGTAGGCGATGGTCACCCCACCCCAGTGGCGCAGCATCTCGACCACCCGCGCATTGCGCCCCTGGGTGGCGGCCTGCGCGCGTTCCTGGCGGATGGCGCGCGCATGGGCGAGGAATTCCTCGGCGATCTCACGCTCGTAGTCATCCCAGCTTGCGCGCACGGATTCCTCGCTGTTTTCCCGTGCCAGCGTCTCGTAGCGGGCCAAGAATTTCTCGATCTGCACCACGTAATAGGCGAGCGATTCGGTGGCGGTGTCGATGGCAGTGAGTCCACCGCCAATCACCACCACAGGCAGGCGCAGTTGCATGTTGGCGATGGAATCCTGCTTGGCCGCACCGGTCAGCTGCAGCGCCATCAGGAAATCCGATGCCGCGCGTACGCCGCGCGCCAGACCGTTGGGTATGTCGAGCACCGTGGGACCGCCCGCGCCGATACAGAGCGCGATGTGGTCGAAGCCCATGCGCCAGGCGTCGTCTGCGGTGAGCGTGCCGCCGAAGCGCACGCCGCCGAACATCGCGAACTGCTCGCGTCGCTCCACCAGCAACCGCACCAGCTTCAGGAAGTTCTTGTCCCAGCGCACCGTGATGCCGTATTCGGCAACGCCGCCGAAACCCGCCATCACGCGCGCATCGAGCGGTTCGCGCAGGTCCTCGATGCGATGCACTGGCACAAAGGGTGTGCGCCCCGTGCCGCCCACGCCCGAGAGCTCCGGCTCCAGTGGCTCGATCTTCAGACCGTCGATGCCGAGCACCGTATGGCCGTCGTTCATCAGGTGATGCGCCAGCGTGAAACCCGCCGGCCCCAGGCCCACGACCAGCACCTTGCGGCCGCTGTCTGGCAGCGGCACGGGGCGGTGGATATTGAGCGGATTCCAGCGTGTGAGCAGCGAGTAAATCTCGAAGCCCCAGGGCAGTTCTAGCACGTCTTTGAGCGTGCGGGTCTCGGCCTGCGGGATGTTGACCGGATCCTGTTTCTGGTAGATGCAGGACTTCATGCAGTCGTTACAGATGCGGTGCCCGGTGGCGGCTGCCATCGGGTTATCCACCACGATCATCGCCAGCGCCGCGAGCGGTTCGCCGCGGGTCTTCACCAGGTGGAATTCGGAGATTTTTTCCTCGAGCGGGCAGCCCGCGAGCGTCACGCCGAAGGGGCTCTTGCGGAAGGGCGCGCTCTCGGGCGGGGCGCCCTTGGCGGCTTTCTCGCGCAGGCCGCTGGAGCAGGAATCGCGACCCTGCTCGTGGCACCAGATGCAGTAGTTCGCCTCGTCCAGCGCCCCGGCCAGATCCGTGCCTTCATCGGTGAGTGCAAAGCCCTCGCGCCGGCGTGTGTGTTCCAGGCTGTGACGGGAGAAGCCGAGAGTTTCCTCGGTGACCAGCGGCACCAGTCGCTGGTGATCCAGTTTTTTGGGCGCCTTGAACAGCACGCCTTGGCCGTGCAGGGCACGTCCTGCGGCCGTGCCTGCGGCCCATGCGGCATAGCGTGCGGCAAGACCGAGTTCGGCGGCGTTGGCCGTCTCGTCCCGTTGCCAGACGAGCACCTGATGGGCAAACCCCAGTTCGCTGAAATCCGTACCAAAGAGCGACGTGCGCGTAGCTTCCGGATCAAATCCGGCCAGATCGGCTTCCTTGATTTTCGTGAGTGCGAAGCGCTGCACGAAGAGCCGCTTCACGGTGTAGAGCGGGGCGAGTGCGTGGTGAGTCGCGGCCAGTGCGCGTGCTTCGGACTCGATACCAAAGAGCCGCGCGATGAAGTCTTCCAAATGCGAGGCGAGCGCGATCAGGAGTTCGGATTCGGCCTTGCGGGCGAGCGCTGCAGGCGCCTGTCGGGCACCCCGCAGGGTGTCCCGGAGGGATGCGTCCGCGGCCGCCAGGTGCTCGAGGAAAGCCTGGTCAATTCGCAGCAGGCCGTCACGCGCGTAGAGGTCGGTGAACTGCAGGCCGAAAGCGAGCGAAAGCATGTGCGGTGATCCCCGTTAACGAGCCGAGAATCATACGGGCGTGGGCGGGGCGGGGCAATTTAGCGGGGGCTCCGCTGGCGCGGCCAGAATTCCTGCCGAACCGTTCGCCTTGATTTCTGGCTTCGATGGGAAATACGAGCAGCGCAGCTCAACAGACCTGCGTCGGCAACAATTCAAAGCGCGTAGTGGGCAAAAGGCGAGGGCAGGGAATTGGCTTGAGTCGAGTGCAAACCTGTCTGGCCGCCACCAGCGACAGCTCAACGCTGCCGCTGGATAGCTCCGACAGTGAGCCTTTAGCAGCCGCCGTCGAGAATGGTAACCGTGGGCGGCGTGTTGAGTGCCGCAGGTTCTATGTATTCAACCGAGCAGGTGGCCGCGGTCGGTGCATTCGTGAAGGACAAGAGCCAGCCGTTGCTATTTGCTGCCGAGGTAAAGCCTGTGGTGTCCTGTATGGTTTTCACGATCCCCGCTACCGCATCGGAGGGGTAGCCATTGACGATAGCGACCGCTTGGCCTTCCATCGTGACGGTCGCGGGGTTGCTGCCGTCAACGATGTACAGTGCATGGGCAAGTGCCGCACCGCTTTTGACCGCTCCTGCCATCCCTTTGACGGTTGCTATCCTGGCTTGCGTTTCGAGGCCCGCGAATCGCGGGATGGCGAACGCGGCAAGAATGCCGAGTACGACGATGACAGTGATAAGTTCTATGAGCGTGAAGCCAGACTGACGTTGCACGGAAGCGATCTCCTAGGCAGATTGATTAAGTGAAGAATAGCACTGATTTGCGGGAAGGCCAGCCACGGCAGCGTCAAGCGCAGGGACTTTTTCAGGTACCGCTCACCTGGGCGCTCAGGCTGCGTCTCGCGAAGTCCTCGGTACCCTCGCTGCCCAGGGTCGCAGTCACGCCCAGGCTGTAAACAGGGTAGGTGCTCGCGCCCTCGGACACCGTCGTCGAACTGCAGCTCACTGACACCACGAAATTGCCGATTCCGGTGCCCGCAGGGGAGAACGTCGTGCCGCTTGGGGGACAGCTGCTGTCCTGCAGGACCCGGGCGATGGCCCATTCGAGACCGCTGCGCGCCGCAAAGTCTGCTCGCTTGCCCAGCAGCGCGAGCGAGCTGTCCGCCTGCTGCGAGGTGCCGATCGACACGGCATAGCCCGCGATAAGTGCTACTACGACCAGCAGGAATACGGCCGAGACCAGGGAGAATCCCCGCGGGTACTTTGGGCTGTTCATGGCGAGTTGGGCACGTGTACTTGTTCGAGCAGGGATAACTGTTCGGTGGTTTCGTCGGGCGTCGAGTAGGACAGGGTCAGCTGGATGGATAACAGCCCCGCGCGCGATGCACTGCCAGCCTCGTAGCTAAAGGTGCAGGCGCCGATGTGATCGGCGAGCAGCGCCCCGGTCACGGCAGGCGGCACCGGCTGGGTGCTGGCAATGGCATAACCCGAATATCGGCGCAGCATGCCGTCGGCGCAGACGAAGCTGAGCGCCGTATCGACCACGTAAAAGCGTTGCTGCGGTGAACCGGTCGGCCATGCGGTGCCTGCCGAGGCGCGACTTGCAGATACCACGCCGGTTGTCGAATTGGCGCTCAGGATGCCAGCCAGATTGTCGCCGCACCACGCATTGGTGCGTGTGCCCGCTGTCTGGCTGCTGCAGGTTGCGGGACTTCCGGTGTTGTAGATCGCGAGGCAATCGGCCGTACCCGCAAGGCATTGGGGCAGCCCGCTACCGGTGCGCAGGCCGGCTGGCATGCTCCAGCTTCCGAGCACCTGGAAGGTGTCGCTGCTGGCACTGAGGTTAAGCGCGTCGGAGGCGGCGTCGCTCGGATTCAGCTCGGCGCGATAGCGCCCGCTTGATGACGTGCGCAGCAGTTCGATGGCCGAGCCGTCTCCCGATACCCGCAGACTGTTAGGCAGCGCAAGGCGGATTTCACGAGCCATTCGTTCCATGGCCAGTTGGGCGGTTGCTACTGTTTCCGCGCGGCGTGTGATATCGGAAAACGCCCTTATGGGCAGGCTGATGTTACGCCACACCACCACGCTCAGGATCGCACTCAGCGTGATCACCGTGACCAGTTCGATCAGCGTGAATCCGCGCGCCGTGCTTCCCGCTGCGTGCCTCACTCGAGGTTTGCCTTGTAGCCGACGAGGGTGATCGGGGAGTTAAGGCCCGGATTAGACACCTGAACCTCTAGCCGCACCACCCGCCCTGCGGTGGCGCTAAGGGCCGGGCTGCCCAGCGAGACGCTGCTGCCGTCCAGCACCGAGACATTCACCGTGTAGCCGGACAGGCCGCTCAGTGCCGCGCCCTGGCGGTCCTTGGCGCCGCTGTCGCGCAGGCCGCTGTAGTCGCAGACGTCGTCAAACGAGGAGCGCCCGGTTTCGGCGCCGAAGATCGCGCCGCCGCAGCCGCCGCTGCAGGGGCTGGTGGTGCACTCGTCGCGACAGGTGGTGGAGGCGTTGCCGTCGGGACCATAGGAAGGGTCGCAGAGCGGCGCGAGGGTAGCCTCCTCCAGGTAGGCTGCGGCAATGGCAGTCGCCTGGATCTGGATCAGGGGGTCGGCGCTGCGGCCTACCGCTGCCGATACGGCTGCCATGAGCCCGATGGTAGCCACCGAGATGATGACGATACTGGCGATCAGTTCTATGAAAGTGAGTCCGCGCTGGGATCCGGGGCCTCTCACTGGACGAAGCCCGTTTCGGCGTTGACCGTGATGGTGTCGGTGCCGATGGCAAGCGACAGCGCTGAACCGAGCAGCGCGCCCGAAGCCGCATCGTGGGGCTTGCCCATGCTGTCGAAATAAACGTTTGCGGTGCCGATGGAGACGTTCGCGGGCACGCTGGCCAGGAAACTCCCTCCGCCAGGGCGTGTCAGGGTGACCAGCGATCCGCTGTGGTCATTGCAGCCCAAGCCCCCCGACCAGCGCTGCAGCACGAAGTCGCTCGATCCCAGAGACACCCGGATATCGCAGCCCGAAGCCATGGCCACGGCCTGTGCATGGCGCAGTCCCGAGCGCACCTCTCCTGCGAAGCCGGCGATCTTGAAGCTGTCGTTGGAGAAAAACCTGGGACTGGCCACCGCGGCAAGGATACCTGCAATCACCATCACGGTGACCAGTTCTACCAGAGTGAAGCCGCCGTCGCTACGCGCGCCACCCGAGCGGCCGCGGCACAGTTCGAAACGAACCTGCGCTGCCAACGGAGCGGGGTGTCGTTTGGAGGTGTGCCTATCAGCACCCGCCGGTCGTGGTGCTAAAGCTTGGCGCGGTCGTGAGAGAGGCCGCCGGGGTATACGTGACCTTGCAATTGGCAGCGGTGGGTGCCGCGGTGAAGCTGAAAACGTAAGTAGAGCCGACCACCGCGCCAGTGAACCCCGTGATGTCCTGCAGGGTTGCTTCTATGCCGGTCGACAGGGCCGAGGGGTAGCTGAAGGTCATGGCTACCGTCGAACCTTCCATGGTGACGGAGGCATTGCTCGCCGCGCCGTTGGCGAGCCAGATTGCATGCGCCAACGCCGCCCCGCTGCGGGCGCTGCCGGCCAGTGCGTTGACGGCGGAGATGCGGGCTTGGGTCTCCAGACCGGAGAACCGCGGGACCGCGAAGGCGGCGAGTACGCCGAGGATCACGATCACGGTGATGAGTTCGATCAGGGTAAAACCGGATTGACGTTGCACGCAGAAACCTCGCCATGGTTCATGAGCCGGATTTGATACTAGCACGGTGCTCGCTGAATGCCGCACCAAGCCGGTATTTTTTCCGGCCTCGGCACGCGTATCTCTCAGCCCTTCGTCTTCACCAGTGCCAGGTCCCACAAAGGCAGGAAGACCCCCAAGGCAAAAATCAGCACAAAACCCGCCAGCACCGCGATCAGGATGGGCTCGATCGCCTGACTCAGGTTCTTGACGTCATAATCTACTTCCCGCTCGTAGAAACCTGCGACCTCGGTTAGCAGGGTGTCGATGGCCCCGGCTTCCTCCCCCACCGCAAGCATTTGCAGTACCAGCGGCGTGAACATGCCAGTGGCCGTAGCAGTGCGGGTCAGAGACTCGCCGCGCTCGACGCCCGTGCGGATATTGCGGATCCGTTCGCCGATGTACTCGTTGTCCACTGCCTGCGCCATGATCGAGAGCGCCTGCGTGAGGGGTACGCCGGCCGCCAGTGCCATCGCAAACCCCCGCGCAAAGCGGCCCAGTGTGGCCCGGTAGATGATGTCGCCGACGATGGGAATCCGCAGCTTGAACCCGTCCCAGCGGTAGGTGCCTTCCTCAGTTCGGCGCCAGACCTGGAATCCCACCGCAGCCCCTATGGCGAGCGCTATCAACGCCGGCCACCAGCTCACGAAGAAATTGGACGTGCCGATGATGAGCCGGGTGGGCAGCGGGAGCGCGACATGTGCGCGCTCGAAGATCTTGGCAAATTGCGGGATCACCATCACGTTGATCACGCCGATGGCGATGGAGATCGCCACGAGCACGAAGGAGGGGTAGCGCAGGGCCGTCTTGATGCGGCTGCGCGTATCACGATCTCGGTCGAGATACTCCGAGAGCCGCAGGAACGCCTCGTCCAGCCGCCCCGTGTTCTCGCCGATTTTCACCGTGTTTACGTAGAGCGACGAGAATATCTTCGGGTGCTGGGCGAGTGCTGCCGACAGCTCGCGGCCGCCTTCCACGGTGGCTTTGACGTTCTCCAGTACCTCGCGGAGCATATTGTTGCGGTTTGACCTGGCCAGACCGAGCAGTGCCTGCGCGAGCGGAACCCCTGCTTTCATGAGTGTGTACATCTGCCGCGAGAGCAGCACCAGCTCGGAGAGTTCCGGCGCCACCGGGTCGCGCCGGCGACGCAGTGATTCAAAGACGTCCGCGCGCGGGCGGGCTTCGCTGATATCGATCGGGGTGATGCCGCTGTTCATCAACTGGCGCGCCACCGCCTCGGTGGAGGCGGCCTCCAGCGCGCCCTCGAGCAGATCGCCGCGGCGACCGCGTCCGCGGTACTGGTAGGTGGTCACGTCAATTCAGCCGGCTCGAGCGGGGCGTGTGGTGCGGGAAGCAGGTCTTCATCTTCGCCCTCGTCGCCGGCCAGCAGACTTTCGGCAGCGACGCGGATGGCTTCTTCTATGCTGGTTACGCCCTCGGCCGCGCGATCCAGTGCGGCCAGCTCCAGCGAGCGGTACCCCGGGCTCGAGCGTCCGAGTTCGGCAAAACCCACGAAGTCGCCGGCCGCCAACGCGGTGCTCATTGCCGGGCTGACCACCAGCATCTCGTAGATGCCAACACGACCCCTGTAGCCGGTGTTGCTGCACTGGTGGCAGCCCGTGCCATGCCGCCACAGTCCGGTGGGTTCCTGCTGACCGGTCTTCAGGCGCAGCCAGCCGAGTGCGGCCCCGGTAGGCTGCTCGGGTTGCGCGCAGTTGTCGCAGACCTTACGAACCAGCCGTTGCGCGATCACGGCGTGCAGGGCCGAGGCGAGCAGATAGTTCGGGGCACCCATGTCGAGCAGGCGGGTGATGGTGCTGATGGCGTCATTGGTGTGCAGCGTGGTGAGCACCAAGTGGCCCGTGATGGCAGCCCGCAGACCTATCTCCACGGTTTCCTGGTCACGCATTTCGCCCACCAGGATAATGTCGGGATCCTGTCGCAAGGTGGTGCGCAGCACGCGCGCGAAGGTGAGGCCTATCTGCGGGTTCACCTGGATCTGGTTGACGCGCGGCAGGCGGTATTCCACGGGGTCTTCCACGGTGACGATCTTCGAGCGTGCCTCGTTCAGCAGCTTGAGCGCTGAATAGAGCGTGGAGGTCTTGCCGCTGCCGGTGGGCCCGGTCACCACCACCATGCCGTGGGGCCGGCGGATGGACGTCATGAAGCGGCGCAGGATATTGGCCGGCATGCCGAGGGCATCGAGATCCTTCACACCCTCGCGGTGGTCGAGCAGACGCATCACCACGGATTCGCCGTGTTGCAGGGGCATGGTGGAGACACGGACGTCGATCAGGCGGTCGCCCACCTTGATGCTGAAACGGCCATCCTGCGGCAGGCGTTTTTCGGCGATATCGAGCTGTGACATCAGCTTCAGCCGCTGCACCAGCGCCGGCGCGATGCGGCGTTCGTTCAGCACCTGCTCGAGCAGCACGCCATCGATGCGCTGACGGATGCGCAGCACCGATTCATCGGGCTCGATGTGTATGTCCGAGGCGCGCGCCTGCACGGCGGCCTGGAACAGCGTGTGCAGCAGCTTCACCACCGGTGCTTCGCTGAGGTCGGCATCCGCCGCGAGCTGCGCGACGTCGAAATCCCCTTCCCGGAGCTCGTCGCTCAATTGTTCGGCGATACCGCTGATACGATCGGTCTGCTTGTAGACGCGCTCGATGATGTCGAGCAGTTCCTGCTCGCGCACCACGGCTATGTCGATCGGTCGGCCAATGATGCGCGCTAGCTCGTCATAGGCGAACAGGTTGGTGGGATCGGACATCCCGAGCAGCAGCGAGTCGCCCTTGTCTTTCAGGGCGATGGCGCGGAACCGCCGGGCGTAGATCTCGGGCAGCAGGGCAATCACCGCGGGCTCGAACTGGTAGTGGCTCAGCTCGACGAAGGGCACCGCGAGCTGGCGCGACAGGAAAGAGAGCAGGCCGTCCTCGGTGAGATAACCCTTGTCGACCAGTATCCGCCCAAGCTTGCGGCCGAGCTTGCGCTGTTCCTCCAGTGCGGTGTCCAGTTGGAGTTGCGAGATGATCTTGCTTTCGACCAGAAGATCGCCGAGGCGCAGCTTCTTGCGGGCTATGTTCACGGCTGCCGCTCCTTGATCTGCATTGCCTGCTGCATGGCGAAATCGTGTAGCGGTGGCGGCAGTGCAGGATCTGCCAGCGCCTTGCGGAACGCCTCTGCCGCGCCGGGCTCATCGCCGCTCGCCTGCAGCGAGATCCCCAGTCCTGCGAGCCACGGTCCGTTGGCCGGCTGCAGCCGGAGCAGCTCGCGGTAGCGGCGGATGGCCGCGCCGTGTGCGCCGCTGCGCTGCTCGGCCGCTGCCAGCAACGCGTGGTAATCGGGATCTGACTCCAGTGTGGGCGCCGCGGGGCGCAGTGCCTGCACCGCGCCGGACGCATCGTTGCGCGCGAGCAGGATATGCCCCAGCACCCGCGCCATGGAGGTGTCGCCGGGCGCCGTGGCCAGGCCCTCGCGCAGCATTGCTTCGGCGCCTTCGGTGTCGCCCTCTTCCAGCATGGTAATTGCCCGGTCGGCGGCGCCGGTCGGCGGTGCGGCATCGGCAAGGAAGAAGCTGCCCTCACTCTCGACTTGCGTTGCGGGGGCGGGGTTTGTGCTGTTTGTCGCGGTGGAGCGCTCCGCCTTGCGACTACCCGAGCGCCTGGCGTCGGATTTTGGTGAGGTGTTCACCAGCGGCTCGCGGTGCTCTTCGGTGTTCGGCTGGGACAGCATGGGTTTCGGTGTTGCCACGGCAGGCGGTGATGGTGTGGCTGCTGTGGTTTCCTGCGTGGCCCCGGGCATCGGCGCCGGCTCCTCCACTGGTGTAACGGGCGCCGCGGGTTGTGGCTCATCCGTCACGGCTTTACGGGGAACATCATTCAGGACGACCGCTACGGATTGCTCTCCCGTTGCTGCGGCTGGGGGCGTAACGGCAGGCGGTTGCGCAGGGGCTTGGGCGGTTGCGGGAGCCGCGGCGTTGTCGCTGCGTGCGGCGGTCTCAGTCACGGTCGGCGCGGGGGCAACGGCGGCATCAACGCGCAGGAAAATATAGGTTGAAAGCGCGGCCAGCACGGCGATGACGGCAATGGCGGCCGCGCTCCCCCGACGGCTTCGCGGGCGAGACTTCGGCGGCCCGCCCGAGGTGGGTCGCAGGCCGTCCAGCGCGTGATCGACGTTGCGAAGGTTGCCGCCCCGACGCTCCTCAAGGTCGGTCAGCATGCGGTTGATCAGGCTCATCCGATCAACCCTGAGAGGTGTCGCAGCTCGAGAGCGATCCCGATTGCGGCGATGGCGCCGAACAGGCCTGCAAAGCGGCTCCAGAGCCGCTTCAGCCAAGACAACACGCTGACACCGGTCCTCGTGACCGAGCGGGCATCATCGGTATCCTCCACTGCGCGACGCGCGTGGACCTTGCCCACCCGAGCTTCCCCCTCACCGAAGG
Source organism: Klebsiella pneumoniae (assembly GCA_945862145.1). Taxonomy (GTDB): domain Bacteria; phylum Pseudomonadota; class Gammaproteobacteria; order Pseudomonadales; family UBA5518; genus UBA5518. Next base: position 135,168 of record CAMAXE010000005.1, on the reverse strand, counting down.
CGGCCATCAGGGACTTGTGCGCCAGGATGTTGATCAGGCGCGGAACGCCACCGCTGCCTCGGTAGATGAGATCCACCGCTCGGGAGTCAAAGAGTCGCGGACCGTCGTAGCCGGCCACGGCGAGTCGGTGCCGCAGGTATTCCTCCACGCCTTCACGGCCCATCGGCTGCAGCTGGTAGCTGAAGGTGATGCGTTGGCGCAGCTGGCGGATGGCGGGGTCGTCGAGCACTTTGTCCAATTCGGGCTGGCCGAAAAGAACCACCTGCAGCAGCTTGGTCTTTTCGGTCTCGAGATTGGTCAGCAGGCGCAGCGTCTCCAGCGTCTGCAGGGGCACCGCTTGGGCTTCGTCCATGCACAGCGCCACTCGCCGTCCTTCCGTGTGCGAGGCCAGCAGTCCGTCGTTTATGCGGCTCAGCAATTCGTGCTGGCTGGCGCGTTTGGGGTATTTGATCCCTAGTTCGTCGGCGATCGATAGCAGCAGGCTCGAGGGTCGCAGATACGGGTTGGGCAGGTAGGCGATATGGAACTCGGGTGTCAGTGTTTTCAGGAGTGTGCGGCAGAGCAGCGTCTTGCCCGTGCCGACTTCGCCGACCACCTTGGTGAAGCCCTCACCGCTGCGCAGCGCCACCAACAACACGTTCAGCGCGTCGCGATAGCCTGCGCTGCCCATGAAGAACGCCGTGTCCGGCGTTAGGGTGAAGGGCAGCTCGTTCAACCGGAAATGCTGTAGGTACATGAGCGATGCCGGGTGTTGTGTCCGCGTGTCTCAGGGGGGGCTGTTGCCGACGCCCGGCAGCAGGCTGTTGCGCTCGAGTTCGCTGCCGAGGCCGCGCAGGCGGTCACGGGATTCGCCAATCGCCCGGCTCCAGTCCTCGGCGCTCTCGATCACGACCGGCCGCAGCAGGATGACCAGCTCGCTCTTCGAGCTCCGGTTTTTGGTCTGGCGGAACAGGCCGCCCACGGCCGGCGCATCGCCGAGTACGGGGGTTCTCGCGTTCTGGTCGCGCACCTTGGTTTGCATGAGGCCGCCGATCACCACGAGCTGGCCGCTGCGCGCGCGCACCACGGAGTCGGATTCGCGGACCGAGCTCCGGGCAAGTGGCAGTGTCTGGTCGATGCCGGCGATGGTGATTTTCTTCTGCTGGTCGGTGACTTCGCTCACCGAGGGATGGATGTGCAGGGTGACCATGCCGTCCCGGCTTATCTGCGGCGTCACGTCGAGCGCTATGCCCGAGAAAAATGGCGTGAGCTCGATATTGGGTGTGGTGGTGGTTGCGGTGCCCGTGATCGTAGTGGTGGAGACGTCGGTGACGAAGAACTCGTCGGTGCCCACCTTGATGATGGCTTTCTGGTTGTTCATGCTGGAAATGCGCGGGCTGGAGAGCACCTGCACGTTGCCTTGGGTTTTCAACAACTCCACGAAGCCCGCGAAGTTGTCGTCGTGGATGGCGAGTGAGAACACGCCGCCGAACGCCGATGAAGGCACGCCGTTTACGGGGGGTACGCCGGGCGTGAGCGGGATCGAGGCGCCTGACCAATCGCTCACGCCACTGCTGTCGTTGAACACGGTGCCACCGCCGGTCTGGCCGAGCGAGACCTTGTCGAATACTGCGGCCCAGTTGATACCCGACTGGAAGCCGTCTGAGAGTTCCACCTCGATCACCTTGGCTTCGAGGATCACCTGCCGCTCGGCGATGAGCTGGGCGGCCTGCAGGTAGGACTCGACCTCGCGCAGTTCCCGCGGCATCGCGCGTACGACCACCACGCCTGACTGCGGGCTGACCACCACGCTGCGGCCCTCGGCGCCGCCGACGATGGCGTTCAGAGCCAAGGCGAGTTCCTGCCAGAAGGATGTCAGTGGCGCCACGGTGTTCACCTGTGTGCCCGCCACCGAGCGCTGACTGCGGCTTTCTCCGCCACCGCCACCGCCACCGCCACCGCCACCGCCACCCGAGTCGCCGCCGCTGTCATTGCCTGAGTCCGAGCTTCCGCCCTCGCTCGACTTGGCATCCTGCAGCGTGCCGGCGCTGACGAAGGTGGACGAGGAGCCCGAGCGTTGCATGTTCAGGTAGTTGATCTGGAATACGCGAGCCTCGAGCCGGGCGGGCAGCACCTGGAATCCGTAGGGTGTGCGCTCGAATTCGTAGCCAAAGACATCGCGCGCTGCGGTGATCACGTCGGCAATGGTGACGTTGCGCAGATTCAGCGTGATGTTACCCGTGACTTCGGGATGGACCACCATGTTGTAGCGGGTGCCGTCGACCAGCCCCATGAAGAATTGCTGCGCGGGGAGATCATTTACGGCGATATCGAACCGCGGTTCGTCGACCGGTGGACGGGCTGCACGGGAGGGAGGTTTGAGTCCGGGAATCAGGGCGCGGCTGACGTCTGCGGGTACCGCCGCCGACGCGGGCGAGGTATCCAGCGCCTTGTCCATCTCGGCGATGGGGCCACTGGGGCCGGGGTTCTGGCAGGCTGCCAGCAGGGCGAGCGCCGCTACCATCCAATAGATGGACTTAGTGCGTCGTGCGCGCGTCATGCTTTACGTCCTGCCCCAGCAGCTTCAATACCGACGACTTCCCCTCCGCAAGAATGACAACGCTGTTGGCAGCGATACCTGTGATCGTTGCCCCGTCCACTTCGTCGCCCACGCGGACGACCTTGCCGTTGATTACAGCCACGCGCCGACCGCGCTCGCTCTTGATGGCCTGCAGGCGCAGCACTGCCTGCGCCTGCGGCGCCGCGTCGCCCTCCACGGTGGGTGCGGCCTGCACTTGGGGCGGACGCATGGGGTCTCCCAGTTCCTCGGTGGGCCGCTCTTGGGACCACGCAGGCAGTGCATGACCGCCCGCCAAACAGGCCGCCAGACACGCAGCTACGGCCAAGCATCTCTGCTCAGACACCGATCCACCCCTGATCCAAGCTAACAGTGTAGACCACGAGCGAACCCCGCAGTTGGGGGAATTCCTTGGCATCCAGGCTCAACTCGTCCCAGAAAAACCCGAAGGGCAATTTCTCCAGTTGCTGCAGATACTGTGTGACGGCGCGGTAGCTTCCGCTGAAGCGTATGCGGAATCCATGGCGGTAGGCGGAGTGGGCCGTGCCCCGGGCCGATGCGGTGTCGGCTGCGGCGGGTTGCGTCGCCCCAGTGGTGGTCGCGGCGCCGGGCTCGGCCTCGGCGATGACCGGTTGCGTGGGCAAGCCCTCGAGGCTCTCGAAGCGCAGGTCGGACAGGCCAGAGAGCACTTTATGCAGCACTTCTGGCATTTGCTCTGGCGGTACCATGCGCCCGGCCCGTTGCTCGATCGTCGCGGCGATCTCCCTCAGTTCGCGCGTCAGCGTCTCCATGCGCTGCTTGCTTTCCGCGTCCGGGTCTACTGCAGCCGCGGCGGACCACTCGATGGTGAGGGCATCGAAGCGGGACAGTTCTTGCGACACGGCATCGCGCTCGGCCACCAGGGTGGCGCGCTGGGTCTCCAGCGGTCCGAGGAACCACTGGTTCCAGCCATACACCATCAGCAGCAGCGCGGCGGCGACCAGCAGCAGGCGCTCTTTCAGCGTCAGCGCATCGATGCGTTTGCCAAGATCACGCAGCCGAACCAGCAGCGGTGCAAGGATCTGGTTCATTCGCCGCTTCCTCCCGGGCCGGGCTTGGTGGCCGCCGTGCCCAGTATGAAATCCAGCCCGGTATCGTCGCGCTGCAGCTTTAATTGACCAAAGGTGCGACCGTTGAAGACCCGTTCCGTCGACAGTCCCTGCAGGTACTGGGGCACGCGCTCGGCCTCAAGGCTCCTGCCCGAGAGGTTCAGGGTTTGGCCACCCTGGAGGATGTCGATCCGGGTGAGCCACAGCCCCTCGATGCGCTGCCGCGCAAGCGCCACCAGGTAATCCGACATGCCGGCGGCATTCCCGAAGGCCCCCGCGCTCAGCGCATCGGCCAGCTTGTGGGCGCGGCCGACCTCCGTGGCCAGGACCATGACGCGGGTCTCGAGGCCCGTGTCGGCAGTCTTGCGGGGATTGCGGGTCTGCAGTTCCTGATAGCGCTGGCCGGCCAGTGTGTGGCTCGCCTGCAGTTGTTTGACGCTGGCCGCGAGTGCCGCCACCTGCCATTGGGCATAGGTGTGGAAGAGAATCAGTGCCGTCAGCACGACCAGCAAAGTCTGCAACGTCGCCACCGCGGAAAACACCGGTTTCGGCTGGCGCAGGATGGGGTCGTAGAGATTGATCTGCTGCCTCATAGCGCGACCTGCTCCTCGCGCAGGGCGCCACCCAGGACGCTGATCCCCTCCACCAGCACCGCCTCCGGGACCGGCGCAACGCATTGGGCGGCCACATCGAGCCAGCGCGTGGGTATCCCGAGCTGTGCCTGCAGATAGGCGCACACCTTGTCGGATAACCCCGGCACAGGGCTGATCACGATGCCCGCCACCGAGGACTGGCTGAAGTGTCGCTCGTAGAAGTCGAGTGAGCGTTGGATCTCGATGGTCAGGCCGTCGAGCAGGCTCTCGAGGGCCGGGGTGAGGTCCTCGCCCTCCGAGGCTGCCAGCAGGCGCTCGGTGTTGCAGTCGACTCGTCGGGAGAAATAGAGCGCATCCTGCCGCGTCACGGTCATCAGGCCCTGCTGACGATCGAGGGCTATGAGTGCCACTCCCCCCGCATCCTCCGGGAGGCGTGCCGCGATGTTGCGCAGCGCCAGTTCGGGAATATCGATGCTCTGCAGGTTGAGGCCTGAGAGGTTCGTCAGGCTTATGAGCTGGAGCACGCGCTCCCGGCGCGCCGCCACCGCGTACATGCGTCTTGCACGGTGGCCGTCTCGCTCGGGCAAGTCGAAGACATCGATCACGGCGTCATCGATGTGGAAGTCGATCAACTCCCGGATCTGCCAGCGCATTGCCGAGCGGATTTCGGAGGGTGGCACGTCCGGCGAATCGACGAGGACGAGGCTGTAGTCGCCGGCACGCAGCAAGCCGGTGCAGGGAATGTTCTTCAGGTTGCGTTCGCGGACAAAGCGCTGCAGAAGATCCACGAGTCGCGGGTCCGCGGTAGCCTGGCTTGCGGATGAGGTTGCCTGCGCGCCATCGCGGCGGTCCATCTGGCGGCGGTCGCCCTGACGGCGATCGGTCGCACGCCGGTCGCTGCCGCGCCGGTCGCTGCTGCGCTGCTCTGCGCGCTGGTCGGGGGTGGCTGCAGTCTCCGTTGCGGCGGCTGCGCTGCCGGGTGCTGAGTCACCGGCCTCCGGTTCCAGCGTGAGATGCTCTGCCCAGCGAATCACCAGCGCATCGTTCTCGTCGCGATCGGCGAGCGCCAGCGAAACTCCCCCCGGCGTCGGGCAAACCGACAGCCGCTGGCGGATGTTGCGCCTGCGTTGGAGCCACTCCAGCACCCAGAATCCCTCAACAGATCGTGCAGTTGATCGGCGGTTAAACATTGATCTATATCAGCATAGACCAAGACAAGCCCTCCCGAGCGGCTGTGTCATACCCGGGATGTCCTTTGCGGCAGATTTCCGACTACTGCGTTCGGGTCTGGGTGTGGGGGAACCCGACCCGGTCGGATCCATCCCGGTGGTGCGCTTGCAGACTGGCTTCGGTTAGGCTTGAGCTGTTGGCGCTTAGCGCCCTTGATCCTTAGCGTTCCTTCGGGGAAACCCGATATGAGGAGAACCGCCACATGCCTACCCGACGCCGCTTCATGCAAGGCTCGCTCGCGCTGATGGCCGCACCGCTCGCCCGCGGCGGCGATCGTTACGTGGGCCGCCCTTTCGCCACCCGCTCCGAGGTCATTGCCCGTCACGGCATGGCAGCCACCAGCCAGCCGCTCGCTACGCAGGCTGCGCTGCGCATCCTGCAGAAAGGTGGCTCTGCGGTCGACGCCGCGATTGCCGCCGACGCCGTACTGGGCCTGACCGAGCCCACCGGCGCGGGTATTGGCGGCGATATCTTCGCCATCGTGTGGGATGCCCGCGAGAAACGCCTCCACGGGCTGAACGGCAGTGGCCGCTCGCCCTATTCGCTCACGCTCGACGCGTTGCGTGGCAAAGTGAAGGTGATGCCGCCCTATGGCCCACTGCCGGTCACGGTGCCGGGCTGCGTGGACGGCTGGTTCGCGTTGCACGGGCGCTTCGGCAAGCTGCCCATGACCGATATCCTGGATCCCGCCATCGCCTACGCGACGGAGGGCTTCCACCTGAGCGAGGTGATCGCTGCCGGCTGGGCAGACGATGTCCCGCTGTTGAAAGACTTCCCGGGCTACGCCCCTATATTCATGCCCAAGGGGCGAGCGCCGCTCAAGGGTGAGCGCTTCCGCAACCCCTTCCTCGCCGCCACGCTGGACAAGATCGCCCGCGGGGGCCGGGACGTGTTTTACAAGGGCGAGATCGCCGAGCGCATTTCTGCCTATATGAAGGAGCAGGGCGGCTACCTTGGCATGCGCGATCTCGCTGATCACCACGCCGAATGGGTGGAGCCCGTCTCCACTAACTACCGCGGGCTCGATCTTTGGGAGTTGCCCCCCAACGGACAGGGCATTGCCGCGCTGCAGATCCTGAACATTCTCGAGGGCTTCGATCTTGCGGGCGCAGGCTTCGGCTCGCCCAAGGCCCTGCACTGGATGCTCGAGGCCAAAAAACTCGCCTACGAGGACCGCGGCCGCTGGTATGCAGACCCTGAGTTCGCCAAGGTGCCGGTGGAGTGGCTCATCTCCAAGGAATATGCCGCCGAGCGCCGCGCGCTGATCAAGGAGGATTCCGCAGCGCTGCGCCCCGGACCGGGCATGCCGAGGCCCGGCGCTGACACGGTCTACCTCACGGTCGCAGACAGCGAGCGCAACATGGTCTCGCTGATCCAGAGCAACTACCAGGGTATGGGCTCGGGGATGACGCCGCATGGGCTTGGCTTCGTGCTGCACGACCGTGGCCAGATGTTCAACCTCGATCCCGCGCACCCCAACGCCTTCGCGCCGCACAAGCGTCCGTTCCACACCATTATCCCCGCCTTCATCACCAAGGACGGCCAGCCGTGGATGAGCTATGGCGTGATGGGTGGCGACATGCAGCCGCAGGGGCACACGCAGATTCTCGTGAACATGCACGACTACGGCATGAACGCGCAGGAGGCTGGCGACGCGCCGCGCTGGCGTCACGAGGGTTCCACCGATCCGGGCGTGGGCATCCCGATCAGCAATGGCGGTGAGGTTTTCCTCGAGAGCGGCTATGGTGATGACGTGGCGAAAGCGCTTGCCGCACTCGGCCATCAAATCCGCCGCGCACCCGGCAACTACGGCGGCTATCAGGCCATCCGTTACGATGCCGCCGAGGACGTGTACCTTGGCGCGTCGGAGTCGCGTTTCGATGGGCAGGCGGCGGGTTATTGAAGCCGCGCAGCCCCTTCTCCAGAGCAACAACAGGAATACGCCATGAAGATCCGCTCCCTTGCGCTCGCCGTTGCCTGCGCCTCTCTCATCGCGGGCTGCGCCAAAAAGCAAGAGAGCGTTGCCGCCGCGCCCGCAGCCGTGGCGCCCACCGCAGCCGAGGCCGACGCCTTCGTGCAGGAAGCGGAAAAATCCCTCGGTGACTTCGCGATCTACGAGGCCAAGGTGGCATGGATCAATGCCACCTACCTCACCGACGACACCGACTGGCTATCGGCGCGTGTGGGCGCAGAGAGCGTGCAGAAATCCGTGCGTTACGCCAAGGATGCCGCGCGTTTCGATGCGGTGCCGGGGCTCTCTTTCGACACGCGCCGCAAGCTCGACACCCTGAAGCAGATGATCGTGCTGCCCGCGCCCGCCACGCCGGGAGCCGCCGAGGAACTCGCCACACTTGCCACGGGGCTGCAGTCTGCCTATGGCAAGGGCAAGGGCACCTACAAGGGCACGCCCACGCCGGGCGTTGAACTCGAAGCGCTGATGGGCGCCGAGCGGGACCCCGAAATATTGAAGGAGATGTGGACGTCCTGGCACGCGGTAGGAAAGCCCATGCGTGCGGACTACGTGCGACTGGTCGATATCGCCAACCAGGGTGCGAAGGAACTCGGCTTTGCGGATCTGGGCGCGATGTGGCGCTCCAACTACGACATGCAGCCCGAGGAATTCGCCGCGCTCACGGATTCGCTCTGGGGTGAGGTGAAACCGCTCTACGACCAGCTGCATTGCTACACGCGCCGTAAGCTGAACCAGAAATATGGTGATGGCGTGCAGCTCGCCACCGGCCCCATCCGCGCCGACCTGTTGGGTAATATGTGGGCACAGCAGTGGGATTCCATCTACGACATTGCCGCGCCCGCTGGTGCCGGTGACATCGGCTACGACCTCAGCGATCTGCTCGTGAAGAAACAGTACGACGCGGTGAAGATCGTGAAGACGGGCGAGAACTTCTTCAACTCGCTCGGATTCGCGCCGCTGCCGGAGACTTTCTGGACCCGCTCGCAGATCGTGAAGCCGCGTGACCGTGAGGTGGTCTGCCACGCCTCGGCCTGGGATCTCGACAACAAGGACGACTTGCGCATCAAGATGTGCACGCTGGTGGACGCGAGTGACTTCGTGACCGTGCATCACGAGCTCGGTCACAACTTCTACCAGCGTGCTTACAACAAACAACCCTATCTGTATCTGGGCAGCGCCAACGACGGTTTCCACGAGGCGATCGGCGACATGATCGCGCTCTCGGTGACGCCGGAATATCTGGTGCAGATCGGGTTGCTGGAAAAATCGAAGGTGCCGGACGCATCGCGCGATATCGGCCTGCTGCTGCGCCAGGCGCTCGAGAAAGTGCCCGGCCTCCCGTGGACCCTGCTCGTCGACAAATGGCGCTGGGGCGTTTTCGACGGCAGCATTCCCGTCTCGGAGATGAACAAGGGCTGGACCGATCTCAGGCTCAAATACATGGGTGTCGTCTCACCGGTGCCGCGCAGCGAGGACGACTTTGATCCGGGCGCAAAGTTCCACATTCCCGGCAACACGCCCTACACGCGTTACTTCCTCGCGCGGATGCTGCAGTTCCAGTTCTATCAGAAGGCCTGCGAGATCGCGGGCTCCCAAGGTCCGCTGCACCGCTGCTCCTTCTACGGCAACAAGGAGGTGGGCGCGAAGTTGAACGCGATGCTCGAGATGGGCCGCTCGCGCCCGTGGCCCGAGGCGCTTGAGGCCTTCGCCGGATCGCCCGATATGAGCGGCAAGGCGGTGGTGGCCTATTTCGCGCCGCTGCAGACCTGGCTCGAAGAGCAGAACAAGGGGCAGCAGTGCGGGTGGTGATTCCCTTCTGGTCGCAGGCCATGCCCGCTATTTCTTTGTAGGAGCGGGCCATGCCCGCGATTCCTGTCCTTTGCAAGAGGAAGCCATGAGCCTCGACTTCGCGTTAGACCTCCTCCCCGGCGCCGAGCTGCACCGCACCCTCGGCGCCATGCGTGCCGAGCACCCCGTCGCGCCCGCGCGCTTCGGCGGGCAGGACGCCTTCGTGATAACGGGTCACGCGGCGCTCGCCGAGGCCTTCAAAGACAACGACCGCTTCCCGCCTGCCGATGCCTACCGCATCACCATCGAACCCGTGCAGGGCGTGACCTTCCAGACCATGGAGGACGAGCAGCACCGGCTCTACCGCAGGCTTGCCACGCCGGCCTTCCGCTCGAGTGCCGTCGAGGCGATGGAGCAGGAAGGGCTCGCGCGGATCGCGCACGAGTTGATAGACCGCCTGCAGGGACTGCGCAGCGCCGACCTTGCCGAGGCCTTCACGCACCGCGTGGCATTCCTCGTGATCAGCCGCATGCTCGGCATTCCGCCGTGGCGTGAGGATGTGTTCCGCGACTGGGCGGTGGGCTTTCTCGAGTTCCCGCGCGACCCGGAGCATTCGCGCCGCTGCGCCGCGCTGATCAACGAGTACCTCGCACCGATCATCGCCGAGCGCAGGCGCGAGCCGCGTGATGACGTGATCTCCGCTCTGGTGCTGGCAGACGCCGAAGGTCACCAACTCGATGACGAGGAAATCCTCGCCCATATCCGGCTGCTCTTCAGCGCGGGTGCTTCCACCACCACCGATGCCCTCGGCAACCTGCTATGGGCGCTGCTCAGGGAGCCCTCGCTCTGGGAGCAACTGCGCGCGGAGCCCGGCTTGCGCGCCAATGCCATCGAGGAGTTGCTGCGCTGGGAAACGCCGGTTGCTGTGCTGCCGCGAATATCCGCGCCGCACGCGGTGGAGTTCTGCGGCGTGCAGATACCGCCCTCGACCTTCACGCTGTTCGCGATGGCCGCAGCGAACCGCGATCCTGCGGTTTTCGAAGATGGCGACCGCTTCGATATCCACCGCGACAGCAGCCGCAAACTGCTGAGCTTTGGCCCGGGACCGCGGCTCTGCCCGGGCATGCACCTGGCTCGCCGGCAGCTCAGCGTCGCGCTGGATGTGCTGCTGGAGCGCTTGCCGGGGCTGCGACTTGCAGACGCTACAGGAGCAGAGCCACGCGGCGCGCTGCTGCGCGGACCCGCGCGGCTCGAGGCCAGCTGGTAAGACGCGGGCTCAGCGCGCCGCGTGCTCCGCGAGCCAGAGCTCGGAGAGATCCCACAATTTGCCCGCCACCTGCGCATCGCGGCCTTCCGGCGTGGCGCGGTCGATGCGGCAATCGCGCAGGTACTGCGCCGCGAGTTCTACCGCCGGCTCGTGCACCGCAGCCCATACCGAGGTGGCCGCACCCTGATTGCAGTCCTTGGTGAAGGGGCTCACCAGTTTCATCGCGAAACGCACCAGCGCGGATTCGCTGCCGATATTGGTGGTCACCATGGTGCCCGGGTGCAGCGAGCAGGACATCAGGCCCTGCGCGCCGTAGCGGCGTTGCAGTTCGTTCGCCATCAGTACATTGCAGAGCTTGGCTTGCCCGTAGGAGCGCATCGCGAAGTAGCCCTTCTCGCGAGTGGGGAAGTTGTCGAAGTCGAGCGTGGCGGGTGCGCGATGGGATTCGCTCGCCACCATCACCACGCGTGGCGCGCCGCTGGCGAGCAACTGCGGCAGCAGCCCCTGCACGAGCGCGAAGTGGCCGACGTGACACACGCCCACGGTTTTCTCGAAGCCCTCTGCGGTCAGTGCATAGGACGGCGCCATGAGCCCGGCGTTGCAGATGATGGTGTCCAGCGCGTCCGCGGATAGCGTGGCGCAGGCCGCGCGCACGCTCGCGAGCGAGGCCAGGTCCAGCGGCAAGAATTCTGCGCGTGCCTGCGGGTGGCGAGTGCGAATTCGCGCAACCGCGTTCTCTCCCGCCTCGCGGTTGCGGCAAGCGAGCAACACGCGCGCCCCTGCGGCGGCGAGCGCGCGCGCCGTGTCGAAGCCGATGCCGCCGTTCGCGCCGGTGACCAGTACCGTGCGGGCGGAAAGATCGCGCCCCGCGAGCACCTGATCGGCCGTGCTGCGCCCGTTGAATTGCGTTTTCGTTGTCATGCCCGAGGTACCGGTCCAGAATCCCGGCAGGATCATAGGCGCGCGGGGGCGGCGATGCGAGTGACAAAGGCTGTCGCGCGGCTCGCCGCGCTCGTACTGGGCGTGCTGGCAAGTTTTATGGGCAATGATGCGAAGTCGGCGCTGGCGCTGGGAGTTGATATGGAACAGGCCTCGCACTTCGCTCGGATGTCGCTCGCGGGGTTGGACCGCGAGTATCCCAACAAACCCAATGAGCTTCTCAACGGGCCAGCGGATCTGAAAACCCCGCGCGAACTGCACCCGGCGTTCTGGGGGCATTTCGACTGGCATTCCTCGGTGCATGCGCACTGGATGCTGGCACGGCTGCTGCGGCTTCACCCCGATTTGCCCGAGGCCACGGCGATCCGCACGCGCATCGCGGCGCATCTCACGGCCGCGAACCTCCTTGCCGAAGCGGCGTACTTCGAGCCGCGCCACAACCAGAGCTTCGAGCGCATGTACGGTTGGGCCTGGCTGTTGCGTCTCGCGCAGGAGTTGCGCGGTTTCGATGACCCTGATGCCCGCGCCTGGGCCGCGAACCTGCGGCCGCTCGAGGAGCGCATCGTCTCGCTTGCGCAGGGTTATCTGCCGCGTCTCACCTACCCGGTACGCAGCGGCATCCATCCCGATACCGCGTGGGCGCTCGCGCAGATGATCGATTACGCCCGCGCTACCGAAAACGCGGAATTCGAGGCGCTGCTCGTGCAGCGGGCGAGGGACTACTACGAAAAGGACGCCGGCTACCCCACGAATTTCGAGCCCTCGGGCCAGGATTTCTTCTCGCCCGGGCTTAATGTCGCTGACCTGATGCGCCGCGTGCTGAAGCCGAAGCCGTTCTCCTCATGGCTTAACCGCTTCGCGCCCGGGCTGCGCCGCGCGCGGCTTGGCGCCTGGGCCACGCCCGCGGTGGTGAGCGATCTCGAGGACCCGCAGATCGTGCATCTGGTGGGCCTGAATCTGAGCCGCGCCTCGGCGATGCAGGGCATCGCCAGCGCGCTCGATCCGCGCGACCGCCGGCGCGGCAACCTCGAGTCTGCGATGCAGGCGCACGCTGCAGCAGGCCTGCCGCTGGTGTCCTCGGGTCATTACGAGGGCGAGCACTGGCTGGCGAGTTTCGCGGTGTATTACCTCACCGGTGCGGGCTTGGCGGATAGCACAGGGAACTGAGGCATGTCGGGCGCCACGGAGATCAATCACGATTTTTCCCGGCGCGTGGTGCTGCATACAGTAGACCTGCCGTGGTCACCCTCGCCCATGGCGGGCGTGGAGCGGCGCATGCTGGACCGCATCGGTGGGGAGGTGGCGCGCGCCACCAGCATCGTGCGCTATGCGCCGGGCTCGCGTTTCTCGCGGCACGTGCACGGCGGTGGCGAGGAGTACCTCGTGCTGGAAGGCGTGTTCTCGGACGAGCACGGCCACAATCCGCCCGGCAGCTATGTGCGCAATCCGCCCGGCAGCGGTCACTCGCCGTATTCCGAAGGTGGCTGCACCATCTTCGTGAAGCTCTGGCAGTTCGCCGAGGGTGACACGCAAGCGGTGCGCGTTGATGCCGGTGCGGCGCAGTGGCAGGAAGGCTTCGTACCGGGGCACCGGATCCTGCCGCTGCACGAGCACGGCGGCGTGCGCACGCGGCTCTCGCGCTCGGCGCCGGGGACCGTGTTCATGGAGCACGTGCACGAGAGGGGCGAGGAGATCCTGGTGCTGGAAGGCTCCCTGCACGACGAGGACGGCGATTACCCGGCACTCACGTGGTTGCGTCTGCCCGCTGGCAGCCGCCACACGCCGCGTGCAGGTGAGGATGGGGTGCTTCTGTATGTGAAGGAGGGGCACATGGGGGCGGACTGGTTGGGGTTGCCGTAGGGGCTGCTCAGCTCCCGTCGTGACCCTCAGCGTGTCAGTGCGCCTGCAACTCGGCACAACCGGCCGCAGGCGCCTCAAGCGGCCTGAGGTCGAGCCAGATTTCCTGCGCCCTGACATCTGTGGGCGATACCGTGCGCAATCTCATGATCCACTGAGCGCAGTACTGAAGGGGCACGCCCCGGGCAACGCCCGTGGCGCCCCCGGTCGGGTGTGTTCCACCGAGCTGCATCCGGAACGCGACGCGCGACCAGCCGGAGACAGGAAGCCGGTCATAAGGCGCAGACGGGGCGACGGCTTCCAGCGGCCGATGATGGATTTTCGGCCCCACGCGCTCCATGAGAATGCGCTGCAGTGTTTGCGCTGCAAGTCGGCCTGATCCCGCACCTCCTGCGATCGCGGGCGCGTTGGCTGCCGCTGCGTCGTCGCAGCCCGCCCCGTGCAGGATGGCATCGTCGGCTAGCCAGCCGAAGTCTGAGTCGGCATCGACCGGAAGCTGATCGCGGCTGAACCAGCGTTTCACGAACTGCAGGCCCTCGGCCTCCGTGACCGGGCGTTCAACGCCCTTTGGCAGGCTTGGCGGGCCGTATCGGAAGGCGCCGTCGACCAACGTGAAATCTCCCGCCACCAGCGCGAGTTCGCCATTGAAGACGGCATTCAACCGCTCCCCGTCGCGATCGATCGCAGCGCCTGTGGCATCGCTTCCCGGACGCAGGTCCGTTCGGAAGCGCGTTGGATCAGCGTCACGCGGATGGTTCAGCATGTATCGCCAGAGCTGCCCGGTGCGGAACTTGTTGTCGTGGTTGGACCAGCGTTCCCGAATTGCCCCTTCAGGCCCGCCGTAGTCGAATAGCGTCTGCCCTCGCAACTGCAGGGGAAGCTGCGTGTCGTAGTACGCGAAATCAGGCGGAAAGCCCGGCACGTGCAGGGCGGCGTGATAGCGGTGCGCAGCCATTGGCCCGGCGACGACACGAACGTCTTCCTGAAGCGCGCTGTCCGGATCACGGATTGCGGGGGTGGCAGCTCCCATCACGTGCTGGTAGTGCGCCTTCACGTCTTGGATGCGCGCAGGCTCCGGTCTCCCCTGCAAACCATGCACTGCCACATCGGCCGCGAACTGATCCAGGTAGGCCGCGAGCTTTGGGTTGCGGCCTGCCGCCAGGTCCGCGGCAAGCAGCGGGCTATTGGCGATCTGCAGTTCTCGGTCCAGTCGCTCGGCTGCGCGGTGTGACTGCTGGTTGTAGCTGGCGCAGGTCTGCGCCGGGTCTGCCGGAGCGGCACTGGCAGGCGGCGTCAGCAGCAGGATAAGCAGCGGGGACATACGGCAATACGGGTGCATTCAACTCTCCCTGATGGACGAGACAGAGCCGGGCGTGGCGCGGACCCGCGTGACGCGCCGCCTCTCAGACGGCGGCCATGACCCCGAGATTTCCTGCACAGGCGGCGCGGTAGACCTCTCGTGCCGTCACCACGTCCTGGGCTGCTATGCCGAGTGACTTGTACACCGTGATTTCTTCCGCGTGTCGACGACCCTTTGCGGTGCCCTCGAGGACGGCACCCAGTTCCGCCACGATGTGGGAGTCATCGACGAGACCTGCGTTTTTCGCGTGCAGGAACTCGCCTGCCTGATCCAGCGTCGAGGGGATGTAATCGACGAAGAAACGGCTGCGCTGGACGACGGCGTCGTCTGCCTCGCGCGCATCGGCGCTGCTGGAGCCCACGAGGTTGATATGCGCGCCGGGCGCAAGCCATTCGCCTTGCAGGATCGGCTCTCTGGATGAGGTGAGCGTGCACACCACATCTGCCGCTGCCACGGCCTCCTGCACGCTGGAGGCGACCACGAGCTCCGCAGGAATCTGCAAGCTGGCGGCGAGCGCATCGGCCTGTTCACGTCGGCGGGCCCAGATCACGATCTTCTTGAAGCGGCGCACTGCCATCAGCGCCGGGATGTGTGCGGCGGCCTGCTCGCCGGCACCGAGTATCGCGAGCACGCTCGCCTCGGGGCGCGCGAGAACGGATGTGGCGAGCGCGCTCACGGCCGCCGTGCGCAAGGCCGTGACGGTCGCGCCGCAGAGAATGGCTTGAGGTACCAGGCCGTCAGCGTCGTAAAGCACCATCAATCCGAGATGGCTCGATCCCCGCCGCCGCTCGGGAGGCACGAGACTGACGAGCTTCACGCCGGCCGAGGCGGTGTCCTCGCCCACGTAGCCCGGCATCATCCCGATGACACCGAGCCCACCCGGCAACACCATGCCGCGACGGAGCGGTAATTCCACTGCGCGCCGACTGGTCGAGACCATCGCGGGTTTCATCCACGCGATCAATTTTTCCGGAGGCGCGAGCCGGCGCACGGTGGCGGCGTCGATGATGCGTAGCGGTGTGCTCATGGGGTCGGATCCGGAGAGGGACGATTACATGGAGCGCCGCAGTATACGGGCGCGTCGGGATGCCGCTCTTATGCGTCCGCGTCGGGTTTTTATTCGATCGGCATGTTCGGGCTACCCGAAGATCCGTGTGCTCTATGCAGCCAGGAGCGACTCCAGCGCCAGCGCGATCGCGAGCAAGCGCCGGTCAGAGCCCTCCGGACCGTCGAGCTCCAAACCCACGGGCATGCCTTCGGCGTAGCCCGCAGGCAGGCTGATGCCTGGCAGGCCCGCGTTGCTGCCGGGGTTGGTGTTGCGCACGTAGTTGCGGAATGCAGAGGCTATTTCGCCCCCGTGCTGCACTGCGTCGAGCGCGTCCAGCAGTGGCCGTGCGGGCAGTGGCGTGGTGGGAAACAGCAGGGCCTCGATCCGCTGTGAGCGGAAGCACTCCGCGTAGAGCTGTCGCATCGCAGGCCGTACCTCGTCCTCGATTTCGCGGAACGTCGATTCGCTTACCGCGCCGGCAAACGCCGCCTCCACGATGCCACGCACATCGAGGCTTGCGATCTGCGACGCGAACTCCGCGGGGCTGATGTCGATGCCGTTATCGCGCAGATAGGCGGGCAGCAGGCTCGCCGTCTCGAAAAGTGCGGCCGGGCCGGTGCGCGCATCTAGCACGGGTATTTCCGCGAGGTCCACGTCGATCAGCTCCACGCCGGCTGCCCGCAGGGATTGCAGGCAGTGATCGACGCGTGCGGCCAATGCTGGATCGAGATTATCGAAGAAGTGCGCCGTGGGCAGTCCGAGCCGCAGCCCGTGCAGCGTTGCAGCCTCGCTCACCGGATCCTCGCCGGTGATGACGGCATCGAGCAGCGCGACATCACTCACGGTCTGTGCCATGGGCCCGGCAGTATCGCGGCTCCAGGTGATGCGCGTTATGCCGTCGTGTGGATAGCGACCGGTGGTGGGGCGCAGGCCCACGATGCCGTTCAGCGCCGCGGGAATCCGCACCGAACCCGCGGTGTCGGTGCCCAGGCCCGCGCGCGCCATCCCCAGCGCTACGGCCACAGCAGTGCCGCCGCTGCTGCCACCGGCGATGCACGCCGGATCCAGCGCGTTGCGGACAGCGCCGAAGGCTACGTTGTGGCTGGTGATGCCGAAGGCGAGCTCATGCAGGTTGGTCTTGCCGATGATCACGGCGCCTGCCGCCCGCAGCCGCGCCACCACTGTGGCGTCCTGCGTGGGCACGAAGTTGCGCAGCGCCGGTGTGCCTGCCGTGTTCGGCAAACCGGCTACATGGATATTGTCTTTGATGGCGAGCGTCATGCCCTCGAGCATGCCGTCGCCAGGCGCGCTGTCGATCGCGCGCGCGCAAGCCAGCGCAGTCTTCGCGTCAACGGTGATGAAGGCCCCGCGGTCGCGGAAGTGCTCCGTCTGCGCCAGGCAGGCGCGGACGCGCGCCTCAACCGCCGGCGGCACGGTCTGCCAGCGCCTGGGTGATATGGCGGCAGTAGCCCTCGGCGTCCATGTTCGCGCCGCAGACGATCAGGCCCACGCGCTTGCCCGCACAGCGCTCGCGCAGTGGTCCGAGGAGTGCCGCGGTAGTGGCGGCGCCCGCGGGTTCCACCGCGAGTTTCAGGCCGTAAAAAACCTCGAGCATGGCATCGCGCAACATGGCGTCGTCGATCAGTACGATGTCTTCTACCAGTTCACGACAGGCCGCGAAGGTCCAGGGCTCGGCGCGTGGCGGAGACAGGCTGTCGGCGATGGAGTTCATCGATTCCAGCACCTCGGCCTTGCCACTGCGGAAGCTGCGGTACATGGCATTGGCGCCTTCTGGCTCTACCCCGTAGATCGTCACATCGGGCCAGCGCTGCCTGATCGCCGCGGCAAAACCCGCGCAGAGGCCGCCACCGCCCACCGGAAGGATCATGACGTCCACCGGCTCTGTCTGCTCCGTGAACTCGAGCCCCGCGGAAGCGCTGCCTTGCACCGCCAGCGGTCCCTCGAAGGGATGCACGAAGTAGCGTCCCTCCTGCTCCTGCAGGACCTTCACCATCTCGAACATGGCGTGGTGCGAGGGTGCGATCACGATCTCGGCGCCGAAGGAGCGCGCCAGTGCGAGTCGATAGGGGTTGGCGCCCTGCGGCATCAGGATCTTCGCGCCGATGCCGAGTTGTTGTGCCGCCCATGCGGTAGCAACGGCGTGGTTGCCGGCGCTCACGGCCGTGACGCCGCGTGTACGCTGCGCCGCGTCCAGATGCAGCATGGTATTGATCGCGCCGCGGGCCTTGAAGGTGCCCGTACGCTGGAACAACTCCAGTTTCACCTCCACCACGGTGCCTGCACCGAGACGCGCGGCTAGCGAGCCGCCCCCCCAGCGCAGCGATGGCGTCTCCACGATGTAAGGAGCGATGCTTGCGCGCACCCGTTCGAGTTCAGCCAGCCCGAGTTCCGCGTGCATGATGCTTTTCCTCTTGCTCAGTCGAGTGCGCGTGCCGCGCCCGGCTGCGGCAGCAAGCCTGCATGGGTGAGCATGCGGCTGAAGTCGCCGAGGCGCTTTTCGCGGTAAGCCGCGACATCACGACCCTGCCAGTCGTAAAAACCGGCACCATCGCGCAGGCCGTTGCGTCCCTCGTGCATGTTGCGCTCGACAATCTCCGGTGCGCGGTAGCGATCGCCGAGTTCGGTGCTGAGGTAGCGCGAGGCGTAGTAGAGGATATCGCCGCCGCCCCAGTCGATGAACTCGAGCAAGCCGAGTACCGCAAAGCGCAGACCGAAACCGGTGCGCACTGCGAGGTCGACGGCCTCCGCCGTGGCGATGCCCTCTTCGACGATGCGCGCGGCCTCGTTCATGGCGAGGGCCTGTATGCGGGGCACGATGTAGCCCGGCGCCGGGCCGCAGACCACGGGCACCTTGCCCATGGCGCGCAAGGTATCTGCCAGGCGTTCCACCACAGCGTCTGCCGTGAGCGCCGAGCGGCTGATCTCGACCAGCGGCATCAGGTGCGCGGGGTTCAGCCAGTGCGCGTTCAGGAATCGCTCGGGTCCGGGGAGCAGGCCGGCGAGCTCCGTGACGAGGAACGTGGAGGTGGTGGAGGCGACGATCGCGTCCGCGGGTGCGTGAGCCCCGATGAAGGCGAGGCACTCGCGCTTGGCGTCCATCCGCTCGGGCACGCCCTCGAAAATCAGCGGTGCCTGCAGCGCGGCGGCTGCGCCCTCATGCCCCACGTACTCGACCAGCGCTTCCACGCGCGCTGCCTGTGTGGCATCCAGCAGGCCGAGGCGCTGCATCAGCGCGAGGTCTGCGCGCAATTCCGCATGCGCCTCGGCGAAGAGCCGTTCTGCCTCGTCGGCTGCGCGTTGCTTGAGATCGATCAGCCGTACCGGCAGCCCCGCGAAGGCGAAGCTGAGCGCGATCCCGCGGCCCATGCGTCCCGCACCTACGGAGGCAACGCAATCGATGCTGCTCATGCGCGCAGCCCCGTGGCGAGCAGTTCCCGCATGGACGCCCGCGTCAGTGTGTGCAGGCCGAGCTTTTCCAGCGTGCGACCCTCGGCGCGGAAGTCACGGCCGGTGATGGCCGCGCCGATGGCGAGAAAGCCGTCGCACAGTGGTGTCGGAACGCCGGCCCAGCGGCCGACGGAGCTGATGAATGACAGGCTCAGGCGCGTGTCTTCCAGCATGTAGCGGTGCTCGGTGAGCACGATGTTCTCGCGCCAGTCACCGCTGTCGGTGAGCTTGTCGTGGGCGCCGCGACCATACATCCACTCCTCGCCCTCTTTGGCGTAGTGGTCTTTCAGCGGAAAGTGCGGCGCTCCGTAGCCCAGTGCCTCGCGCACCGCGATGCGCTCGGCATCAAGTGCGTCCGTGACGCGACGGATCGCCGGCTGGGTGCCCTCGTTGTGGATGTCCCACGAGGGGAAGTGCTCCAGGGGGCCCGCGTTCATCACGATGAGCGGCGGGTGGATGATGGGGCCCGCATTCATCAGCGCACCGGATAGCAGGTCGCCGCAGTCTTCCACCGCGGGGTAGGCCATACGGATGACCCCGAGTGCGTGCGCGGCGTTACGCAGCGGGAACACGCCGGTGGGCAGCCGCTTGCCGAAACCACTGATCACCACGTGACGCGGCCCGTGCTTGCGGGCGAGGTAGGGCAGGGTGCCGGTCTCGGCGAAGGAGACATCGGCGCGGTTGCCCGCTGCGTGCATCGCACTGGCCATCAGGAAGCCGCCAAAAGTTCCCGGGGGCAGGAATACCACCTGCCCGTCGGCCAGCAGGGGCGCCAGGGCCGCGGCGAGCGATTCGTGGGTTGTGGCGGGAAGCGGGATCACGATGAGTGCGGCGCCTTCCGCGGCCTCCTTCAGCGAGCAGGTCGGCAGGGCGATCGGCACGTCACGCTCGCCCGCGAAATCCTTCACGCTGATGGCGCGTGCGGCGAGCACGGGCGCGAAGGCTTCCTGGTCGCGGCGCCAGAGCCGTACGCGATGCCCCGCCTCCGAGAGTTCTGCCGCGGCGGCGTAGCAGCCGTGGCCTCCACCGAGTACCGCGATCTCCATGGAATGTCCTCTCCTCAATTGTCTGCGGCTGCGGCCAGCGTGGCCGCGAATAGGCAGCCGTCGTCGTGGCGCGTCACGACCATCTGCATCGGGCTGCCGATCGGTGGGGGCAATGCGCCCAGCACGCGCGTCACCAGGCGCGGCCCCTCGGCGAGATCGATGATCCCGACGGTGTAAGGCCCGCCCGCCCAGTAGAGAGAGGGTCCGGCGTGGATCACCGTGGCCGAATACAACGTGCCTGCGCCTGAAAGCTCGATCCACTCCGGATCCTGCGCGCCGCAGGCAATGCAGATGCGGCGCGGCGGGAATGTGAGATGCGCGCAGGCGTTGCAGCGGGTGCCCGGCAATGCGCCGTCTTCGAGTGCGCTCCAGAACCGCGCGGTGAAGGTGTTCACGCGTGGCGGTATGCCGCGCCGGCCCGGGAGCACTACCTGTGGCAGGCTCATGCGAGTCGCTCCAGCACGTGCGCCAGAGCCGCGTTGTAATTACCCAGTTCGCAGATGTGCAGGCCGCGACGTGCGCCCTGCAACTGGCGCGCTCCCGCCCTGCCGAGCAATTGCTCGCGCAGCTCCAGCAAACCGTACAGCGCGGTGAGTGAGGGCGGATGGCCGCGGGCGAGGCAGCCGCCCGAGGTGTTCAGCGGCCGGTCGCCACCGGGGCCGGTGCGCCCCTCGCGCGCGGCTGCGGCGCCATGCCCGCGCGGAAACATGCCGAGCGCCTCGCTCACCAGCACCTCGGTGATGGTGCAGGGTGCGTAGAGTTCGGCGATATCAATGTCTTTTATCGAGCAGCGTGCCTCGGTGAGTGCTGCTGCTGCCGCACCATGTGCAGCGGGGAACGCCGTGATGTCGTGGTGGTGATCGCCCATCTGGTGGTGGCCATCGCTGGCAAATCCGCGCCCCGTGACCTCGACGGCCGGCACACCGAGTGCGCGCGCCCGTTCCGGTGAGCACAGCACCAGGCAGATCGCGCCGTCGGCACGCGCGGGCACCTCGAGTCGACCCAACGGCTCCACCACCATCGGTTGTCGCAGGACTTCGTCTAGGCCGAGTGGCTCGCGGAACTGGGCGAGCGGGTTGTGTCTGGCGAAGCCGCGGCTCTTCAACGCGACATGCGCGATATCGGCACGCGTGGCGCCCGTCTCATGCATGTAGCGTGCGGCGTCGAAGGCGTACCAGGCGATGGGCGTGAGACCGAACGGCGACTGGAAGTCGACGTCACCGACCACGCGTACCGAGTGGTCCATGGCCATGCCGCTGTCGGCGCCACTCTGGATGGCAACGCCCAAGGCCAGTGCGAAATCCGCGCGGCCCAGCATCACGTCCGCCGCCGCCTGGTCGAAAGCGAGGCCGCCGGTGATGCCCATTTCCTGCACTTCCGCGAGCTGGCCGCGCAGGCGCAGGCCCAGTTGCGCAGCCATGAAACTGCCGAAGCCGAGCTGGCGGGTGGTCGGTGGTGGCGCGGTGAAGACCGCGCTGTCGATGTCACGCGGCGTGATGCCGGCCTCGCTCATGGCTTGCAGCGCCACGGCGCCGAGCACGTCGTGATCGAAGCCCTCGGCCATGGCGCCGGCGCGCGGTGCGAGGCGTCCTACGGGTGTTGCAGCCGCGCCAATGATCGCTATGCCGGGCATGGTCTTTCGCGTCACGCGATGTGGGCGGCGAGCCAGTCGGCGCGCAGCAGGCGTTTCTTGATCTTGCCGGAGTCTTCCCGCGGGAGCCGCCGCACGAAGCGGAATTCACGCGGCACCTTGTAGCCCGCCACGTGGTGGCGCAGCGCGCTCACCAGCGACTCGGTGCTCAGGTCAGATTCGGATTCCACCACCGCCACCAGGCGCTCGCCGTACTCGGCGTCCGGGATGCCGAAGACGGCGCAGTCGCGCACGCCCTCGAGATTCACGAGCTCGTGTTCCACCTCGGCGGGATAGATGTTCACGCCGCCCGAGATGACCATGTCGGATTTGCGGTCGCTGATGTAAAGGTAGCCATCAGCGTCCAGGTAGCCGATGTCGCCGGTGCGCACGAAATCGCCCTCGCGGGCCGCGGCGGTTTTTTCCTCGGCGTGGTGGTAGGCGAAGTACGGGGTGGTCTCCGAGCTCACCTGTATCTCGCCTGCCACGCCTTCGGCGCAGCTGCTGGCGTCTTCCGCGATGATGCGGATTTTCACCCCCGGTGCCGCGTGCCCCACGCTGCCCGGATGCGCGGTCCAGCCGGCACTGTCGGAGACGCTGATGATCCCCGTCTCGGTCATCGCGTAGTACTCGTGGATCACCGGCCCCCACCACGCGATCATCTGCCGCTTGATGTCGGGCGGACAGGGTGCCGAGCCGTGGCAGACGAAGCGCAGGCTGGAGATGTCGTACTGCGCGCGCAGTGCCGGGGGCAGCGCGAGTAGCCGCACGAACATCGTCGGCACCATATGCAGGTGCGTGATGCCCCAGCGCTCGATCAGGGCGAGCAGCTCGGCGGCATCGAAGCGCGGCTGCAGCACCAGCGTGCCGCCCAGTGCCACGACGCGCATTGCGTAGGAGTTGGGAGCGGAGTGGTAGAGCGGGCCGGTCATCACCGCGCGCAGATCCTCGCCCTCAAGACCGAAGGCGAGCGCGCCGCGACGCACCGCCGTCATGGCAACCTCGGGGGCTACCGATTTGCGTCGCACGCCCTTGGGGCGTCCCGTGGTGCCGGAGGTGTAGAACAGGGGTTGCGCCATCACGGGCGGCGCCACGCTCCACTCCTCATGCGCTGCGATCCAGCCAGACCACTCCGGTACTGCACCCGGCGCGCGGCAGCGCTCCGGCGGTATGCGATACGCCGCAGCAACCTCGGGTGGTGTCTCCACCGCTATCACCTCGCGGCCCGAGCACACGGCGAGTACGGCTTCCGTGAGGAGGTCAGCGTGCGCGACTACCGCGCGGGCGTCGCAGTCGTCGAGGATGTAGGCGAGTTCATCCGGTGTGAGGTGCCAGTTGAGGGGCACCGTGGAGGCGCCTAGCATGCTGGCCGCCTGAGTGGCTTCAAACCAGGGAAAATCATTGCGCAGTAGCAGCGCCACGGAATCGCCCTGCCAGATGCCGGCGCGATGCAGCGCGGTGGCAGCGCGTCGTGCATTGGCGCCCAGCCGGGCGTGGTCAAGCAGGCGGTTGCCGCTCACCAGCCCGACGGGAGCCTGTCGCATTGGCATGGGTTCCGGCACCGCTGCCTCCTCAGGCGTTCACGTCGATGACGATGCGGCCCTGCACTCGTCCGGCCAACAGTTCCGCAGCGAGTTCAGGGGCCTTCGCCAATGGCTCCACGCGGTAAATGCGCGCCAGCATGGCGGGATCGACGAGTTCGGCGAGCCGGTCCCACGCTTGCTGGCGCCGCGGCAGCGAGGCCATCACGGAATCGATGCCCCGCAGCGTCACGCCGCGCAGGATGAAGGGCATCACGGTGAGTGGCAGGCCGACGCCTCCGGCCAGGCCGCACGCGGCCACGATGCCCTCATAGCGCGTCTGGGCGATGGCCGTGGCCAGCACCTTGTCGCCCACGGTATCGACCACTGCAGCCCAGGTCTCGGCTTCGAGTGGCTTGGCATCACGGGCGAGTTGTTCGCGCCCGATCAACTCCGCAGCGCCCAGGCCGCGCAGAAATTCCCCGGTTTCCTCAACCCGTCCCGTAGCGGCGGTCACGCGGTAACCCAATGCCGAGAGCAGCATCACGGCGACGGAGCCCACGCCACCGGCTGCGCCCGTTACCAGCACGGGGCCGGCCTCGGGACTGACGCCGTGGTCGGTGATGGCCTGCACGCAGAGCATGGCGGTGTAGCCGGCGGTACCGAGGGCCATGGCCTGCTCGGCGCTGAAGGCCGCCGGCGTGCGCACCAGCCAACCCGCCTGCAGGCTCGCACGTTGCGCGAGCCCGCCCCAGTAACGCTCCGAGAGCCCGAAGCCATT
The DNA here is from genome assembly GCA_945862145.1 of Klebsiella pneumoniae. Taxonomy (GTDB): domain Bacteria; phylum Pseudomonadota; class Gammaproteobacteria; order Pseudomonadales; family UBA5518; genus UBA5518. Next base: position 111,024 of record CAMAXE010000005.1, on the reverse strand, counting down.
CACCAGCACGCGATCGCCGATCTGCCAGTCCGGGCTGCGGCTCTCGCGCACGGTGCCCGCGAGGTCGATGCCGCAGACCATGGGCAGGCTGCGGCAGATCTTGCCCTTGCCGGTGATGGCGAGGCCGTCCTTGTAATTCAGGGTGGAGCAGGCGATGTCGACCACCACGTCGCCGGCGGGCAGCGAGAGCGCGTCGATCTCCTCGACGCTGCCGCGTGTGCGGCCCTCGACCTCGCGTGCCACGATTGCCCGGATATTGTCTGTCACGGTTCGGAACTCCTCGTTGATGCAGGTTGCTGCGGATCCCGCATCGCGATCCGCAGGCTAGCAGCGGCCGGATGGCGGGGCTTATTGAAAAGAAAAAAACTGCTTTGCGATTCCGCCTCAGCCGCTGTGGCGCAGGGCATCGCGCGCGGTGCTCGGCGTGATGCCGAAGTGACGCTTGAACGCCGTGGTGAAATTGCTGGAATACTCGTAGCCCACCTCAAAAGCGATCTCGGTGATGCTGAGGTCGGTGGTCTCGAGCAGGCCTTTGGCCTTGTCCATCCGGAGCAACTGGGTGAAATCGAAGATCGTCTGCCCGAAGAGCTGCTTGAAGGCGTGCATCAGTTTGGCTTCGTTGATACCCACCGCACGCGCCAGCGCGGTGATGGTCGGCGGCGACAGGTATTCCTGCTCGAGGATACGGCGTGCCTGTTGCAGGCACTGCAGGTCGCGGCTGCCGAGGCCCCGATCCGCGCGTTCCACCTCAAGGCCGTCGCCACCAAGGGATTCGAGGCTGAGCGCCAGCAGTTCGAGTGCCCGCGCCTCGACCATCAGCGGCCGGATCGGGCTTGCGGCCGGCAGCCCGAAGAGCGCTGCCGCCGCGCTGGCCATCCCGGCCCGCAGGGGCACGTGCTGGCTGTAGTGCCTGGCCGGTTCGCCGGCGATATAGGCCGCGATGGCCGCCGGCAGATGTGCGCCCAGACGGGCCAGCCGTTCGGCAAGGAATGCGGCCGAGCAGATCAGCGTGACCGAGCGCTCGTGCTGCCCTGCGCGGTAGGACTCCTGCTTCACGATGCCGTCGGGGTGCAGGAGCACACCACCCGTATGGTCGTCGATATGGATCAGTCCGTCTTCGCTGACGCGGATATCGCTCACGCCCGAAAGCCGGTAGTGGAACTTGAGGCTGGCGTTCTCGCGCAGATTGAACTCGACCTTGCTGCCGTAGTGCAGGTCACCGAGCAGGACTTGAAAACCCGGGCGCAGCTCGATCAGCTCGCGGAAGCCCTCGGCGCCCTCGAAGCTGGGCTCGAAACGCAGGCTCTGCCGCGGTTCGGTGCCTTCAGGTGGCGGCGCAAGGTGGTAGTAGGAATAGACCGAGCGCGGTTCCACGCAGAGCGGCTGCGGCGACGTGGTTTGCTCTTGCTCGGCGTTCATCGGCTGAGTGGCGGTCTGCCTGTGGGCGGCGCCGCGGTTGCGCGACGGCCAAGCATGATGTCGTCCGTGCCGCGCGCCTGTCAAACGGCCCCTTGCACGCGCGCCGGGGGCGAATAAGCGATTTTCCGGATCGCATAGGGCGGCCGCCGCCGCGCTCCCCTATGCTGGCGATGCAAGCGGGGAGAGCACGTACATGGCGACACTTTTCGGCGGCGGGTTGTTGTTCGACGGCGAATCAGGTCCCCACGCGGGCCTTGGCTTGCTGGCCGAGCATGGACGCATTCTGCGCGTGGCGCCGCTTGCGGCTTTTGAGGGTGTGGCCTGCACGCGCATCGACACCACCGGCGCGACCCTGATGCCCGGTCTGATCGACTGCCACGTCCACCTCTGCAGCAGCAGCGATCCGGGTTTCTTCGCCACCATCCTCTCCACGCCGCGCGAGCGGGCGAGCCTGCAGGTGCTGCAGGCGGCCCGGCAGAGCCTGCGTGGCGGCGTCACCAGCCTGCGCGACCTCGGTGGTTTCGAGTTCACCGAGATGCCCGTGCGGGACGCCTTCCGCGAGGGACGTGAACTCGGGCCCACGCTGGTCTGCGCCGGGAAATCCATCACCATGACCGGTGGGCACGCTTACCTGCTCAGCATCGAGATCGACGGCGCTGCTGCGGCCGTCAGCGCCGTGCGGCAGAACATCAAAAGGGGCGCGGACGTGGTGAAGCTGATCGCCACCGGCGGAGTGGCCACGCCCGGCCTCGACCCGCTCGCGGCCCACCTCACGCGCGAGGAACTCACGGCGGCTGTGGAGGAAGCGCGCAGGCTCGGGCGCCGCTCCGCGGCTCACGCGCAGGGCGCGCCCGGCATCCTGAACGCGGTCGAGGCGGGCGTGGATTCCATCGAGCACGGATTCCAGATCACCGACGAACTGGCTGCCTTGATGGTCGCCCGTGGCGTGTTCCTGGTGCCTACGCTATCGGCCATTGCCCGCACGCTGGACAACGCCGAGGGGCGGATGCCTGCCCATCTCCTCGAGAAATCCCTGCGTTTCCGCGATATGCAGCGCGAGTCCTTTCGCCGTTTCCTCGCCGCGGGCGGTCGCATCGCGATGGGCACCGATGCCGGGACACCGTTCAATTTCCACGGCTGCAATGCTCAGGAACTGCTCGAGATGACGGCGCTCGGCATGTCTCCCGCACGGGCCCTGCACGCTGCCACCGCGGCGGCGGCGGAGCTGCTGGGACTCGCCGATCGCGGCAGGTTATGTGAGGGCTATGCCGCGGACCTGCTGCTGGTCGAGGGTGATCCGGTGGCGGATATCGCCGCCGCCGCGGATCCGCGGCATCACCGCGGGGTGTGGAAAGACGGCTACGACGTCCACGCCCTCCTGGGGCGCCCGGGGCCGGTGCCCGGAGCGCCGCGATTCCTCGCTGGCGAGGCGCCCTTCTGAGCGCGGCCGCACGCATACCCGTCACGCTGCTCGCGGGCTTTCTCGGCAGCGGCAAGACCAGCCTGCTGAATACGCTGCTCGGGCGGCCTGAGTGCCGTGACGCAGCCGTCATCGTGAACGAACTCGGTGCTGTCGGTGTCGATCACCTGCTGATCGATGTGCGCGAGGAATCGCTCGCGTTGCTCGACAACGGCTGCCTGTGCTGCGCGCTGCGCACGGACTTGCCGGAGGCTTTCGCGCGGCTTGAGTCCCTGCGCATCGCCGCAGGCCGTCCGCCATTCCGGCGTGTACTGATCGAGCTCTCGGGCCGCGCGGATCCCGGGCCAGTGCTGATGAGCCTGCTTGGCGACCCCACCCTTGCCATGCGCTGCCGCCTCGATGGCGTGGTGGTCACCGTTGATGCCGGGCATGCAGGTCTCCAGGCCCTGCGCTACCCGGAGTTTGCGCGGCAACTCGCGCTCGCGGATCGTGTGGTTCTCACCAAGACGGATCTGGTGGAGCCGCGCGAGGCAAGGCACACACGGCGGCTCGCGCGGGCGTTGAATCCTCGCGCTCCCGTGCTCGACCGGCGCAGTCTGCCGGCGCGGGCTGCGCGGCTCTTCGGCTTGGGGCTGGCCGGGTCGGCTGCGGGGCCGGATGCCCTCGGCTGGCTGCGGGTGCCGCCCGCGCAGGCGTTGCCGCGGCACGGCTCCGCGCTACAGACCATTGCGCTCGAGTTGAGCCCCGCCGCCGACTGGGAACGCCTGCATGCCTGCCTGCTCGCGCTGCTCACGCTGCAGGGCGAGCACATCCTGCGCGTGAAGGGCGTGTTGCGCTTGAGGGATCACCCGCAGGCAGTTGCCATCCACGCGGTGCACCACCAGTTGCACGCGCCCGTGGAGCTGCCGCTGGCCGCCCGAGTGCCCGCTACATCCACCCTTGTGTTCATCACCGAAGGCCTGTCGGGCGAGGAGCTCCGCGCGGTCTTCGGCGGCTGGGGCTTGCTGCCGCTTCCGGCCGCCACGCAGTAGACCCCGTCCGGACGACCGGAGGACGGGTGCCGCGCGGGCGCTGCCGGTGATGGCGGTGTTTGTGGAACTTGAAGCCCTGTCTCCCGCCATCGGCGCCACGGTGAGCGGCATCGACCTCTGCGCCGGCATCTCCGCCGCGCAGCGGCAGGCTCTGCTCGACGCACTACACACCCATCACGTGCTGTTTTTTGAGAATCAGCCGCTAACGCCGCTGCAGCACCGCGACCTCGCGGCACAGTTCGGCCGTCTCCACATCCACCCCGTGTACCGGGCGGTGCCGGAGGTTCCGGAGATCATCGTGCTCGATACCGGCGACCGCAATCCGCCCGACTCGGACACCTGGCACACGGACGTCACGTTCATCGAGACCCCGCCGATGGGTGCGCTGCTGTCGGCGCGGGTGTTGCCGCCGCACGGGGGTGACACACTGTGGCTCAGTTGCATTGCCGCCTTCGAGGCGTTGTCGGCGCCGATGCAGGGCCTGCTGCGTGGCCTGACCGCGATCCATGACATCAGCGCGGCCTTTACCGACGAGGATTACGGGAGCACCGCGGAAGCGCGCGAGCACTGAGCGAGGCGCGTCGCAAGAACCCGTCCGTCGTGCACCCGGTGGTCCGCACGCACCCGGTGACGGGGAGACCGGGCATTTTCGTGAACGCCTCGTTTACCACACGGATCTGCGAACTCTCCAAGTCCGAGAGCGCGGCCCTGCTGCAATTCCTGGCTGCCCACGTGGCGAAGCCGGAGTTCACCGTGCGCTGGCGCTGGAAACCCTTCGATCTCGCGTTCTGGGACAACCGCCTGACGCAGCACTACGCCACGGCCGATTACATGCCGCACCGTCGCGTGATGCACCGGGCCACCATCCTCGGTGACCGGCCACGGTGACGGTGCGCCGCGTCCACGCTGCCACACCGCAGGTAGTTGCAAAACAAATAGATCGCATCGCATAGGCGCTCGAACAGGCGCTCGATAGAGTGGTCGCTCACGCGCGCCACGGGGGCGCTGCGGCTGGATAAGGTGGCGTCTGACAACAGTGGGTGAAGCCTCGGAGATGTGGGATTGCATCGTGGTTGGCGGCGGGTCTTCCGGCTGCGCAGTGGCCGGACGCCTGTCCGAAGATACCGCCTGTCGTGTCCTGCTGCTCGATGCAGGACGCCCGGATAACCACCCTTACACACGTGTGCCGGCCGGGCAGATGCCCGCCTTCACGCGCCCCGACATGAACTGGCTCTACAACGCGGAACCCGACCCCACGCTCGGTGGGCAGGTGCATATCTGGCCTGCGGGCAAGGTGCTGGGCGGTGGCAGTTCCATCAACGGCATGATGTTCGTGCGCGGTCACCGGGCCGATTACGACCGTTGGGCCCGGGAAGGCGCGACGGGATGGGACTACGCCTCGGTGTTGCCCGTGTTCCGGCGTATGGAGAATTTCGAGGGAGGGCCGGATGCCTTCCGTGGCACGGGTGGCCCGCAGTCGGTGGCCTTCGTACGCGTGCGTCACCCTGCCAACGAGGCGCTAATCGCGTCTGCGATCGAGGCGGGCATACCGTTCAACCCTGACACCAACGGCGAACTTGCGGAGGGCGTGGGCCCCGTGCAGGCATCGCAGCGTGCCGGGCTTCGGCACAGCACTGCGCAGGCTTACATTCGCCCGGCGCGGGGCCGCGACAACCTTCGCGTCTTTTATCACTGCCTCGCGGAGCGCCTCATTCTCGAGGGGGATCGTGCAGTCGGTGTCGAGTGTGTCGTGGGCGGCGTGCGCCGGGAATTCCGTGCGCCCCGGATCGTGCTCTGCGCGGGCGCCCTCGCGACGCCTTTGCTGCTCATCCGTTCGGGCATTGGCCTGCCCGAGGAACTGGCAACGCACGGTATCGATGTGCGTCATGCGTTGCCCGGCGTGGGTGCCAACCTGCAGGAGCACGCAGTTGCGCGCTTCGGTATCTCGTTGCGTTGCAGCACGCTCACCAGTGCCCTGAACCCGCTGGTCTCGCTCGGTTACGGCATGGATTTCCTGTTCCGTCGCCGTGGCCCGCTCACCACCAGCATTGCCCACGTACATGCACTGGTGCGCACGCGGCCGGAACTCGCACAGCCCAATGTGCAATTGCTGTTTGCACCTTCCGACCATCGTCTCACCGAGCGTGGTGCCGTGCCCTGCCGGGAGCCGACGGTGTCCATCGGGGTAGGGCTTTGCCGCACGCGCTCACGCGGCCGCGTGCGCCTGCGTTCCGCAGATCCTGCAGCGCCGCCGGTGATCGAGCACCGTCTGCTGGAGCATCCCGACGATGTCCGTGATCTCACCGAGGGCAGCCGCCTTGCGCGGCAGATCGTGAACACGGGTCCCTTTGCCCGGTTGCTGGATACCGAACTCGCGCCGGGCTCTGGCGTTCAGACCGATGCCGACTGGGAGACCTACCTGCGCGCCAACACTGGCCTGATGTACCACCCCTGCGGCACCGCGCGCATGGGACAGGACGATCTTGCCGTGGTCGACCCGCAACTGCGAGTCCGTGGGATGCAGGGGCTGTGGGTGGCGGATGCCTCCGTGATCCCGTCCATCAGCGCGGGCAATATCAACGCTACCTGCATCATGATCGGCGAGCGAGCGGCCGATTTCCTGCGGGCAGACATGCAAGGGGAACACACGGCATGAACCAGCTCCCGACTGACTGGCACCAACGCGCCGCCGCGCTCGCACCGGAGCTTCGCCCGTTGGTGGCGGGGCGCCACCATGAGGCGTCCTCGGGGCGTCTGGTGCAGCGCGCGGATCCGGCGTGCGAAGGCGCACTGCCGGTGTATGAGGCCGCCGGCGATGAAGCCGTAGTGGCCGCACTGCGGACGGCCAGGGACGCTTTTGATGCAGGCCCCTGGGGTCGCACCGGGCCGATGGAGCGACGCGGCATGCTCCTCGCGTTTGCCGCGGGGATCGAGGCTCAGGCCGAGGAGCTCGCGCTGCGCGACAGCGTGGACGTCGGCAAACCCATATCGGCCGCCATGGGCGAGGCCTACGTGGCCGCGGGTTTCGTGCGCTATTACGCTGAAGCGATCGACAAGCACTACGGTGCGACCGCGCCCACGGGCCCTGGCGCCCTCGAATTGCAGCTGCGCCGGCCGCGCGGCGTGGTGGCGGCGATCACGCCCTGGAACTTCCCCGTGATCAACGCCGCTTTGAAGATTGGCCCCGCGCTTGCGGCGGGCAACACCGTGGTGCTCAAACCCTCCGAGCTCTCGCCCGCCTCGGCCCTGCTGCTCGGGCAGCTGGCGTTGGAGGCAGGGCTGCCGCCGGGTGTGCTGAACGTGCTGCCGGGCGATGGCCTGACCGGTGAGTTGCTCGCGCGCAGCGCCGCGGTCGACATGCTGACTTTCACCGGCTCCACGGCCACCGGCCGCGCACTGCTGCGCGCCACTGGCGAGAGCACGATCAAGCCGCTGTTGCTGGAGTGCGGCGGCAAATCGCCGGAACTACTTTTCGCGGACATGGACGGGCCGGAGCTCGAGATGGTGGTGGCGCAGATCGCCGGTGGCGCGCTGTGGAACCAGGGGCAGGTCTGCGTCGCGCGTACACGCTTTCTGGTGGAGGCCTCGATCTTCGATCGTGTCCTCGGCTACCTGCTGGCGCAGACGGGCGCGGTGCGGGTTGGTCATCCGCGCGATCCTGCGACGGGCTTCGGCCCGCTTGCCAGTCCCGCGCAGGCCGCGCGCGTGCGCGGTTTCATCGAGGCGGGCATCGGCGAGGGTGCAGACCTGTTGCTCGATGGTCGCGCTCCTGTCGGTGCCCCGGGCGGGGCTGGCAGCTGTTATGTCGGGCCCACGGTCTTTGCAGGCGCCGATGCCGATAGCTCGCTGGCGCAGGAGGAAATCTTCGGTCCCGTGATCACGGTGTTTCCCTTCCGCAGCGAGCAGGAAGCCGTGGCGCTCGCCAACCACAGCCGCTACGGGCTGGCCGCCAGCGTCTGGACGCGCGATCTCGCGCGGGGCCACCGCGTGTCGTCGCAGCTGCGTGCCGGCAAGGTGCGCGTGTGTTGTGCCCCCGTGCCGCCCGTGCCTGCCGCAGGGTTCGCGCACAGCGCGGAGCCCGCGGGGCAGTCGGGCTACGGCATCGAGGGCGGCATGCGCGGCCTCGAGAGCTACACCCGCCAGCAGGCCGTGGAGTTCGCCTGGCCTGCCCTCAGCTGAGCCCCGGGAAGTCGTGGAAGAGGCCCTGCGGGTCATAGCGCTTGCGCAGCGCCTGCAGGCGGGCGAAGGCCTGCGCTGAAAACGCACGCTCCAACAGATCGGGGCGCCGGAAGGCATCGAGCTCGTTGATGTAGTTGCCGCTCGCGTAGGGCTGCAGGGCCTCGCGCGACCCCTCCGACCACGCGATGTTCGCCGCGTCGTCGGACGCCTTGTCCCAGACGCCGTAACACCCCACGAAACCCCGATCCAGCGCCGAGAAGCAGGCGTCATCTCGCAGCGCGGTGTGCTTGCGCAGGGAAATCACGGCGTGTGATTTGGGGGAGGGCGCACGGCTCACCTGCGCAGCCGCTGCCGTCGCGGCCTCTGCTGTTCGCGCGGTCCAGATGGTGTTCACATGCGAACGCCCGAAGCCGAGTCCGCGCGCGGCGTCGACGCTGCCGATCATCAGGCTGTCGATGGTCGCGGCTTTCAGCGTTTCCTTGAAAAGGGCCTGCGACGCCATGGGTCCCGCGAGTACCTGCGCGAGTCGCTCGCGGCTCGCGTTTTCCGAGGCGCAGAAAAACACCACCCGCGCGATGCATAGCGTCACCGGCGGCGCTCCGGCCGAGGGCCCCGGGCTGTTCGCCAGCAGGAGCATGACTTCGGTATCAGGCATGCCTTGCTCGACCAGCGCCTCGAGCCACTCCACCACCTCGGCTGCGCGCGCGGCGGGAAACACGAAGACGTTCTCGCGAATGTCCCGCGGCAGCGGTGCGCAGCGCAGGCGATAGCGCGTGATCACACCGAAGAAACCCGTGCCGGCGCCGCGTACGGCCCACAGCAGGTCCTCGTGGCCCGCTGAGCCGGCATCCACGAGGGTGCCATCGGCGAGCATCACCTCCGCGCCCGTCACGGCGTGGCAGCCAATGCCCCACTGGTCTGTGTTGATGCCCACGCCACCGCCCAGCAGGTAGCCGCCCATGGGCACGGTGGCGCAATGCGCCACCGGAAAGGCGAGTCCCGCCCGGGTCAGATGCAGGGCGAGATCCCGCCCCCAAAGAGAGGGTTCCACCGCGGCCATCGCGCTGTCCGCATCGACGTCCACGCCCCTGAATGCGTGCAGGTCGACCAGCATGCCGCCGTCACGCAGGAAGGCTTCGCTCACGCTGTGGCCGCCTGATTTGATCGCCACGCGCTGTCCCTGTCGGCGGGCTTGCTGCAATGCCTCGCGCAGTTGCGCGCGGTCGGCGGGCCGGACGATGGACTCCGGTCGGCGTGGCGCCACCCAGCCCTGCCAGGGCATGGCGCTGCGCCAGGTCTCGTAGTCGGGGTCGCCGCGATGCACCACCGTGCCGGCACCGGGCAGGCGCCAGGCGGCGTTGCCGGACGGCGCGGCGCAGGCGCCCAGCAGGCTGCCGATGCCGAGCTGTCCCAGCGCCGCCATAAGCTGCCGGCGCGTGATGCCGCCCGCATCCTTCTGCTGCCGGCCTGGTCTGCTCATGGCGGGGTTCCTGCGGATATCTTCCTGAGGAGTATAAGTGCGGCTGGCGATGGGCTGCCTTTGCAGGCACGCGGCGCACTTATGCGATCGCAGTTTCATTGCATAAGGCTCTCTCCGTATCGCATAAGAGCTGATGTGCCCGCTGGCACTAGTCTGTGATTCGCCAGCCCATTGCTGCCAAGGGAGCCCGCAACATGCAGGGAACGGGACCGTCGCGCACTTCGCTGCTGGCCTACTCGGCGCCAGCGGTGCCCTTGTCGATGTTGATGATGCAACTGATCGTCTACGTGCCGGCGCTCTATGCGGTGGAGCTAGGCCTTGATCTCGCCACCGTGGGGCTGGTGTTTTTTCTCGCCCGCGCCTGGGACGCCGTGATCGATCCGGTTTTCGGCAACCTCTCCGACCGCACGCGCTCGCGCTGGGGGCGCCGCAAACCCTGGCTGGGCCTCGGCATGCCGCTGCTGGTGGTCGGCATCTGGGCCTTCTGTCAGCCGCCCGCGGGGGCCGGCGTGCTTTATCTCGGCGTCACCGCTTTTCTGTTCTACGTGGCGCTGGCAGCGGTGCAGATCCCCTACCTTTCGTGGGGGGCGGAGCTCTCGCGTGACTATGCGGAGCGCACGCGCATCAACGGTTGGCGCGAGGCGGGCACCATGATCGGGACGCTGCTCGCCACCGGCCTGCCGCTGCTCCTGTTGTCGGGCGATGACCCGCCGCTGCGGGAAATCCTGCGGGTGTTCTCGATCACCGCGAGCGTGCTTCTGCCGATCGGTGTGCTGTGGTCCCTGTACGCGGTGCCGGCGGCCCCTTTCCTCGATACCGGGCGCCGGAGCCTTGCCACAGCGGTGGCCGATCTGCGGTTGAATCCGCCGCTGCTGCGCCTGCTGGGCGGCGTGTTCCTGTTATGGCTGGGCGGCGCCGTCTGGAACGCGATGGTGCTCTTCATGGTGCAGTTCACGCTGGAGTTGCCGCGCTCGGCGTTTCTTGCCTTCGTGTTCTGGCAGTACATTGCTGCAATCGCGTTCCTGCCGCTGGCGGTTCAACTGGGTAATCGCATCGGCCGCCATCGCGCGCTGATTTTCGGGGCGATTCTCTATTTCGCGCTGGCGCCGCTGTTCCTGCTGGTGGGCAAGGGTGCCTTCGGCGCGGCGCTGGCGGTGTTCATGCTGATGGGCGCGGTCACGTCCTTTATCTGGGTCATGCCGCCGGCACTGGTGGCCGATGCGGTGGAGTACGGCATGCTCCATGGGGCCGGCGACGACGCGGCGTTCTACATGGCGCTGTACTTCTTCGTGCAGAAAACGGCGCTGGCAGTGGGCGTGGGTCTCGCACTGCCGCTCGCCGGTGCCCTTGGGTTCGTGCCCGCCACGGGAGCAGGCGCCGGGGCGCTCGCCTTCGTGGCGCTGGGGCTGCCGCTGCTGCTCGCGCTGCCGGGCGCGGCGGTGCTTTTCAACTACCCGATCGACGAGCGTCGCCATGCCGAGATCCGGCGCCAGCTTGCCGAACGCCAGGCCGGAGAAGCCGCATGAAATCCCCGCGCCTTTACCCGCTGCTGATTCTGCTGCCGTTCCTGTTGCTCGCGGGCTGCGCCGCCCATCCCCGGGCCCCGGACGAGGCAGGATTCCGGCGGATGGTGGCCGAGGACTATGTAGCTCCCTTCAAGGCCGGGGATTACGCGCGCTGGCTCGAGGTGTTCGCCGACGACGCCGTGGCCATGCACAACCGCCGGCCCGCCGACGCCGGCAAGCCCGCGATCCGCGCATTCGCCGCTGCCGTGGAGAGCTACTTCCGTCTCGCGCGCTTCGACGTGACGGTGACCGAGGTGCGGGTCGACGGCAACATCGCCTGGACCCGCGGCGAGTACACCAGCGAGTTCGTGAACAAGTCCGATGGCAAGTCCCCCTGGGGCGTCGAGCAGGGCAAGTTCCTGTTCATCTGGCAGCGTCAGGGCGATGGGACCTGGAAGATCGTTCTCGACATGGGCAACAGCAACGGGGGCAGCCCCTGAGCCCGGAATTTCTGGCTTTCGAATAACCATTAGGCGTTGATCGAATAATCGCCCACAGGGTTGTTGGCCTAGCCTTCAACCGCGTCCATGGGACAACCACAGGGGAACAGCACATATGAACACGCATAACAGCCTTGCCCGTACCGCACTCGCGGTCGCACTTGCCGCCCTTACGGCGCCAGCCTTCTCGCAGGCCGCGCTCGAGGAAATCATCGTGACGGCGCAGAAACGCGAGCAGTCACTGCAGGACGTGCCTATCGCCATCTCAGCGCTGTCGGGTGATGCCCTGAGGTCCGCAGTGGTGAACGATATCTTTGATTTGCGCGCTGCCGTGCCGGCCCTTGAGGTCCGCGCTGTCGATCCGCCCTCGCAGGGCACCGCGTTCGCACTGCGTGGCCTTGGCACCTCCGTCTTCAACATGGGTTTCGAGCCCACGGTCGCCACCTTCCTTGATGGTGTCTACCGCAGCCGCTCCGGCCTTCTCGCCAGCACCGATCTGGTCGATATGGAGCGCATCGAAGTGCTGAAGGGCCCGCAGGGCACGCTCTTCGGCAAGAACACCTCGGGCGGCGTCGTGACCATGTACACGCACAAACCCGATCTCGAGAAGACCGCCGGCTCCGTCGACCTGAGCTACGAGGAATACAACCGTGTGCGCGCCAACGGCATGGTGAACCTGCCGCTCAGTTCCACGGCCGCACTGCGCCTGACCGGCTCCTGGGCCAAGGGCGACGGCTGGCTCGACAACGTGGTGACGGGCAAGGAGATCAACGACCTCGACCGCTACAGCCTGCGTGGCCAGTTGCTGCTGGTGCCCACCGACGATCTCAGCATCCGCGTGATCGCCGACTACGCCGAACTCGACGAGGCCTGCTGCACCGCGCTGCGCTACGAGAACGATCCGCGTTCGGGAGCCTTCAATGGCCCCATCGCAGGCTCCATCGGCTCGCAGGTCATTGATCCGGCCAACATCGAGGACTACAAGGTCGACCTGAACGTCGATCCACGCCTGAAGGCCAAGGACAAGGGGTTGTCGGCGGAGATCAACTGGGACTTCGGCGCCGCGGCGCTCACCTCGATCAGCGCCTGGCGCGATTACCAGGACAGCAACTTCAAGGACAACGACTTCACCGGGGTCGATACGCTGCTGTCGAACCAGAACCTGCCCAAGGTCTCGCTGCTGTCGCAGGAACTGCGTCTCGCCGGGGATTCCGATAGCATCGCGAGCGGCTTCGAGTGGACCGTGGGTGCCTATTACTCCAAGGAAAAGATCGAACTCGAGAACGAGTTCATCTGGGGCAGCCAGGGCAGCTTCGGCGGCATTTTCTTCTGGCACGCGCCGAACTACCGCGCCTACCTCGCCTCCTTCGAGCAGGAGACCGAGTCCATGGCGGCCTTTGCCCAAGGCACCCTGCACATCAACGACCGTCTCGCGCTCACGCTGGGCGGCCGCTACACCGACGACCAGAAGGACGGCTCCCTGGTCAACGACCAGCCCGTCGCACCCGGTGGTCCGCCCATTCCCACCGTGTTCCCGCTCGGTTTCGTATACGACTACGACGCTCAGAAAGACGACAGCGAGCCGACCTACACGGCGAGCCTTCAGTACGACTTCGCCGAGAACGTCATGGGCTATGTCAGCTACACCCACGGTTACAAGTCGGGCGGCATCAGCATGACCCGCGATGCGGCGGGCACGCAGTTTCTCCTGACTCCCGGTGGCCCGGTCGGCCCGCTGCCCGGTCAGGACCCGACTTTCGACAAGGAAACCGCCGACAGTGTCGAGATCGGACTGAAATCCGATCTCCTCGATCAGCGGCTGCGCTTGCTGGTGGCCGCATGGCACACCCAGTTCGATGACCTGCAGGTTCAGGTGCTGCGACCGGCTGATGGTGCCTTCGCCGTGTCCACGGCCAAGGGCGCGACCTCGCAGGGTGTAGAGCTCGAGGGCACGCTGGCGGTCACTGAGGCCCTCACGCTGAACGCCTCGGTACAGTGGCTCGATGCCACCTACGACAACGGTACCGGCGCGCTGTCCGGTGTGGCCGATCTCGATGGTCAGGACCTGCCTTTCGCCTCGGAGTGGACCGGCACCGTCGGCGCGAACTTCGAGACGCCGGTCAGTGACGCGCTCACGCTGTTCCTGAACGGCAACGTGTTCATGCGTACCGACCAGCGCCTCTCGGCCGAAATCCAGAGTTACGACACCGATCAGGATGGCTACGCGCTGCTCACCCTGCGCGCCGGTGTGAAGACGCCGGACGAGAAGTGGGAACTCGCAGCCTGGTGCCGCAATTGCACCGACGAGAGCTATGCGGTGAGCAAGTTCCGTATTCCCTTCGACGGCAACCTGTTCTTTGCGGCCACCACCTTCTCGCACGTGGGCACGCCGCGGATCATGGGCGTCACGGGCTCGTACCGGTTCTGACACATCTGCAGCGCTGCGCGCCGGTCCATGCCGGCTCGCAGCGGAGCTTTTGGGTAGGGCGTCTTACTCGCCGGGAGCAACGCTGTGTCGCCGGGTTTAGGCTGTTGGCCCTGAGTCGGGCTGAGGTAGTCTGATGCCGGACAGGTGGTGTGTTGCTGGAGGCTCGGCATGAGCAGATTCGCAGGCAGTTTCGTGGCGGGCGCGGTCCAGTGGGCGCCGGAATTCCTCGAGCCGATGCGCGGTGCGGAAAAAGCGGTCGCGGCGATTGCCGAGGCGGCCGTGCAGGGCGCGCGGCTGCTGGTCTTTCCCGAGGCCTGGCTGGTCGGCTATCCGTACTGGTCGGGCATCATGCCTTCAGACCCGGAGTATCAGGTCTACCGCCAGCTTCTTTTCGAGCGTGCCGTGAGCCTCGATGGCCCTGAGTTCGGGCTGATCCGCGCCGCTGCCGCCGAGCACAGCATGACGGTGGTGATGGGGCACAACGAGCGCGTGGGCAGCACGATCTACTGCTCGCTCGCCTACATCGGCGCGGATGGTCGCTTGCTCGGCAATCACCGCAAGCTGATCCCGACGCAGGCAGAGCGGCTCGTCTGGGGCAGGGGTGACGGCTCGGATCTCGCGGTCTACGACACGCCACTCGGCAAGCTGGGCGGTCTCAACTGTTTCGAGCACCAGATGGCGCCCGCGCGCTATGCACTCTGCGAGATGGGTGAAGAGATCCACGCGGCCGCCTGGCCCGGACACGCCTTCATCGACGGGCTGATCGATGCCTCCACGCGGCATCTCTCGCACGAGAACGGTTGCTTCGTCATCGTGGCGCGCGAGCTCATGTCGCCCGACCGGGTGGGCGCGGGCGTTCCGGCCCCTGACCGCACGGCGGCGCATTTCCACACGCACGGCGGCAGCGCCATCATTGCCCCCGGTGGGGAGTATCTCGCGCCGCCAGTTTTCGATACGGAGACCCTGGTGCTCGCCGAGATCGATCTCGCGCGGATCGGCTTGATCAAGTGGTTTTTCGATGGCGTGGGCCACTACGCAGCCCGCGACGTGTTCAGCCTGCGCATGGATCGGCGGCCCAAACCGGCCGTGGAATTCATCGACACAGACACACCCGCCCCATGAACCGGCATCACGGCCTGCTGCTTCTGCTCCTGCTGCTGTCGACGCCCGCCTGGGCTGACCCCGCGGCAGTGGCCGCCGCACACTGGAGCGGCTGCGCCAGTTGTCATGGCGAACTGGGCCAGGGTTTGCGCCCCAAGGAGGCGCCCGGCATCGCCGGGCAGGATGCGGGCTACATCGAAGGGCAGATGCGCGCGTTCCGCGGCGGGATCCGGGGCGCTCACCCCGAGGATCATGCCGGCAGCCAGATGACATTGATGGCTGCAGCGATAACCGACGATGCCGTGCTGCGCGCCCTGTCGTCACATATCGCCGCCATGCCGGCCCAGTTCGCGGCCCCCACTCTTGTCGCGGGGAATTCTGCGCGCGGGGCCTTGCTGTACTCCTCCTGCGCCGTCTGTCATGGACAACAGGGGCAGGGTGGCGCGGTGGCCCCCCGGTTGGCAGGCATCGGTGACTGGTATCTGCTGGCGCAGTTGCGCAAGTACCGCGACGGGCTGCGCGGGTATCAGCCGCAAGACGTCGCCGGCCGTCAGATGGCGGGTCTCGCGGCGGGTCTCAGCGACAGCGATTTGCAGGATCTGGCCGCTCACCTCGGTTCGCTACAGAGCACTCCCTGAACCGTCGGCGCGAGAGGCTGGCGATGCATATCGAGAGAGTCTCGCCCGCGCTGGGCGCACGGGTGTCTGGTCTGGACATCGAGCATCCGGGCGAGGCCGAGTGCAGCGCGCTGCGCGCCGCGTTGCCCCTGCACGGCGTGTTGTTCCTGCACGCGCCAGCTGGCAGGCCCCGTGCGCTGCTCGATCTGGCGCGGATTTTCGGCGAGCCGCTCTGCAATCCGCACCCCAAGTTCGGGGCTTTGTCCGATCACCCCGAGGTCTCGGTGGTGGTGAACGATGCCGCCAATCCGCCCGACATCAATGTGTGGCATACGGACACCACTTTCATGCAGCTGCCCGCCGGCGTGTGCGTGTTGCAATGTCAGGAGTGCCCACCAGGGGGGGGCGATACGCTGTGGGCGAGCATGTACGCCGCGCATGACGCGCTTGCGCCCGGGTTACGCGAGTGGCTTGCCACGCTGCAGGCCGAGCACCGGTTGCCGCTCGATACTGTGTCGCCGGACTTGGTGCGCTCGCTTGGTGAGCGCGAGATCGCCGCCCTGCACCCGGTGGTGCGCTGGATCCCTGAGACGGGCTGTCGCAGCCTGTTCGTGAACCGTGTCTATACCAAGCGCATTCCCGGCCTGCACCGCACCGAGAGCAGCGGGCTGCTCGCCATGCTGTTCGATCTGGCAGAGAGTCCGGACTTCCAGGTGCGCCTGCGCTGGCAGGCGGGGGATATCGCGATCTGGGACAACCGGATCACGCAGCATTTTGCCACCGCGGATTACTACCCCGCCCGGCGCGTCATGCACCGCATCGCGCTGCGCGGTGAGACACCGCTGCCGGTGCCCACCCGCTGAGCGCAGCCGCTCACATGCTATGGACCAGATCCACGCCCCACATCCGCGGCTGGATCCGCCAGCCCGGGGTGGAGTTCACCGCCGAGCCGTTGCCGAAGAGCGTCAGCACTTCTTCATCGGTGAGGTTGGTGCCCCACAGGCCCACTTCCCACTTCTCGTCCTCGCTGAACCAGGAGATGCGCGCGTTGGTGAGGCCGTAGTCCGGTACCTCGCCGTCGGTGACAGCGATGCGGTCATCCGACCAGGTGTAGTCGGCGCGCGCCACGATCTGGCCGCGGCCCTCGAGCGGCCAGGTGTATTGCGTGCTCACGGCGAACTTGTGCTCGGGCGCCTCTGCACGCGGTTCGCCGGTGCGGTTGTCGGCCTCGGTTTCGCCGGCAGCGGGAATGATCTTGTACTCGGTGAATTCGGTGTCCAACCACGAGTAATTGCCGGCGATCAGCCAGTTTTCCGTGGGCATCCACGCCAGCTCGAGCTCGAAGCCCTTGCCCTCGGCATCGGCGTTGCGCAGGTTGTAGCTGGGGATGGGCTGACCCACCAGTTCGAGCGTCTGCAGGTTGTCGTACTCGTAGAAAAAGAGCGATGTGCTGTACTGCAGCGTGCCGTCCAGCAGGTTGCCCTTCAGGCCGATCTCGTAGTTCATGACCTCCTCGGCATCGTAGGAGCTCTCGATGCCGGGGCCGAAGTTCAGGCTGTTGAAGCCGCCCGACTTGAAGCCGTTGGCGATGCTCGCATAGGCCATGGTGTTCTCGGTGAAGTGGTGATCGAGCACCAGCCGTCCGGACCACGAGCCCCAGCTGTCAGACTCGCTGCTGTCGAGCAAGGGCTGTCCGCCGTTGAAGAACGCGAGACCGAAGGGCACGCCGGGCTGCCCCGGGCCGGGCTCGATCAGGTAGTTCTGGTAAGCGGTGTAGAGATCGAATTTTTTCTCGTCGTAGGTGTAGCGGATGCCAGCTGTGAGGTTGGTGGAATCCGTGATGCTCCAGGTGGCGTCGCCATAGCCCGCCAGGCTCGAGTAATCGCCCTTGCTGTCGACCTGCTCGTTCCACGGTGCGTCGTAGTCGGCGTTCACGCGCGGTCCGAGCGATGAGAGGATCTGCAGGAAATTCTGGTTCACGCCCGGCAGCGAGGCGATGAAGAACGAGGCGGCGATGCCGTCGCAGTTGCGGTTCCTGCAGATCGGGCCAAGCAGGCCGTTCAGCAGCGGATTGGTGCCGGTGCGTGCCGTGGCGCGGAAGTCCGGTATTTGCTCCGGGGTGATCGTGAGTCCGAGTTGCTTGAACACGGTGGGCAGCGCGAAGCTCTCGAAGGTGCTCACCAGGAACTGCGCCTCGGTGGTGTGCTCGAGTTCTTCAGTCGTGTAGGTGGCGCCGGCCGTCCACTTGAGAGAGTCGGTGGCTCCCGTGAGACGCAGTTCCTGCGAGAAGAATGTGCTTTTCTCCGGGTTGGATGAGCCGAAATAGAACATCGGGTTGTTGGAGCCGTCGAGATCCTCGAGCAGCTTGGTGTCTACGTCACGCCAGGCGGTGATGCTGGTGAGCGTCATCTCGCCGATCTGGTGGTTCACCTCCAGGCTCGCCGAGCCCATCTTGCGGGCCTCCTGCTGCTTTGGCACATCCCAGGCGCCGGCGCCGAAGGCATCCCAGCTCTCGCCCGGGTTGGCAGCCTCGAAGGCCCCTGCATTCAGCGTATTGGTGACGCCCGAGACCTGGTCCATGTCCTCGTAGGCCGCGCGCAGTATCACCTCGGTGTTTTCGGAGGCATCCCAGAGCAGTGAAGCGCGGATGTTCTTGCGGTTCTCCTCGTTCACATCGTTGCCGTACAGATTCTCGACGTAGCCGTCACGGCGTAGCACGCTGCCGGTGATGCGCAGCGCCACGGTGTCTGACAGCGGGGTGTTGTACATCGCCTCGATGTTGCGGCGCTGGTAGTTGCCGCCGGTCAGTTTGATGCGGCCCTCGGTCTCTTGCGTGGGCTTGTGCGTGATGATGTGGATGGCGCCGCCCGTGGCGTTGCGGCCGAACAGTGTTCCTTGCGGGCCTTTCAGCACCTCGACGCGCTCGATATCGACGAAAGCGGCCTCGGCGCCGGCGCCACGCGCCGCGTATACGCTATCCACATAAACAGCGACCGCCGGATCCGAGCCGATGGTCCAGTCGTTGGTCTGGACGCCGCGGATGCTGTAGGTGGGTTGCAGGGACTTGTTGTTGTTCATGTCGACGCCGGACGTGAAGCGCCCGATGTCGGTGAGGGAGCGCGTACCCAGTTTTTCCAGCGCATCGCCCGAGTAGGCGGTGATGGCGATGGGCACATCCATCACGTTCTCGGCGCGTTTCTGCGCCGTGACGATGATCTCCTCGATGATCTGTGCCTGCGCTGCGGTGGCGGCGAGCATCAGTCCGAGTGCGATGGCGGTGTGGCGCATGGGTCAATTCCTTCTGGTGCGGGTGTTGTTGCAGTGGCTTATTTCGTGAGTGGCGGCGGTTCTTCGGGGTCGGCCTCGCGGGTAGCATCGAAGACATCGCTTGCGGAACGCATGCCCCAGACAAAGTAGATCACCAACCCGAGCACGATCCAAACCCCGAAGCGGATCCACACCGCCTGCGACAACGCCGACATCAGCCACAGGTTGATGGCGATGCCGATGATCGGCAGCCAGGGCGAACCGGGTGCGCGGAATTTGCGCTCTAGCGACGGCTCCTGCACGCGCAAGGCGACGACGGCGAGCGAGACGGCGCTGAAGGCCGCCAGTGTGCCGATACTCACCAGGTCGGCGAGGGCGTCTAACGGGATGGTGCCCGCGAGGATGGCCGTTACCGCGCCGAGCAGCAGGGTCGAGCCCACCGGTGTGCCCGTGCGCGCGTGGATCGCGCCCATGAAGCGCGGCATCAGGCCGTCGCGTGACATCACGAACAGGATCCGTGTCTGGCCGATGGAGCCCACCAGCACGATGCCGAGTATCCCCACCACCGCCACCGCCGAGAGCACCCAGGCCGCCACCGGGTGCCCGGTCATGTCGAGGCCGTGCGCGAGGGGCTCCTGGATGGTGCCGAGTTCCTTGAGCGGGACGATGCCGAGCAGCACGAAGGTAACGCTCACGTAGAGGAGCGCGATCAGTGCGAGGCCGATCAGGATGGCGCGCGGCAGATCGCGCTGCGGGTCGACGCACTCCTCGGCCACGGTGGATACCGCATCGAAGCCCACGAACAGAAAGAATAGCACGCCTGCGCCGGAGATCACCCCCTGCCAGCCAAAGGGCAAGAAGGGCTTGAAGTGACCCATGTTCACGGCCGGCACGCACAGCGCCACGAACAGGATCAGCACCAGAATCTTCGCTAGGACCAGCCCGTTGTTGAAGCGCGCGCTCTCGCGGATACCCACCATCAGGAGCAGTGTGGGCAGCACGATGGCGATCACAGCGGGCAGGTTGATCCAGCCGGTGCCACCGCCGGGAATCGGCTGGCCCGTGGCATACATCAAGTGGGGCGGCAGCGCCAGCCCGAAGCTGCTCAGTATCTGGCTGAGGTACCCGCCCCAGCCTGCCGCCACGGCGCTGTTGGCGAGACCGTATTCCAGCAGCAGGTTCCAGCCGATCAGCCAGGCTGCCAGTTCGCCGAGCGTGGCGTAGGTGTAACTATAGGCGCTGCCCGAAGTGGGAATGAGCACCGCCAGTTCGGCGTAGCACAGCGCTGCGATGGCGCAGGCCACGCCCGCCAGCAGGAAGGAAAGCAGGATGCCCGGGCCGGCATGCGTGGCCGCCACTATGCCGGGCATGACGAAGATCCCGGCGCCGATCGTGCAGCCGATGCCGATGGCCACCAGCGACCACAGCCCCAACACGCGCTTTAATCCCCCGTGCCGCTCGGTGTGCTCGGCATGACTGCGCCGCAGGGCACGCACCGACTTGCGACGCATCCAGGTGTAGAAAGCGGGGCGTGAGGTTGGCTGTGAGCTCATCTGCGCCTCTGGTCCCGGTGACCGGGTTTATGGTTTGGATGCATTCTACACACGCTCAGTCGGCTGCCAGCACCTTTGCCAGGGTGGATGCCGCGATCCTCGCCCCGCAGATCAGCAGCACCACGCGCCGGCCGGCAAAGCGGGCGGGGTCGGCGAGCAGGGCTCCGCCGGCCAGGGCGCCAGCGCCTTCGACGAGCATGGAGTGCATGTCGATGTTCATTTTCAGCGACTCGCGGATGCGCGCCTCGCTCACCAGGATCCAGTCATCGACCCAGTCGCGGCACATCGGGAAGGTGATCGAGCCGGGCTCAGCCCAGCCTACGGTGGCGTCCGACAGTGACTCGGTCCAAGCTATGTCCAGCAGTCGCCCCGCCTTCACGGATTCGCTGATGACGGGCGAATTCTCAGGGAGTACGCCGGTCACCTTGATGGCGGGCCGGTGCGCCTTCAGGTAAGCGCTGATGCCCGAGATCAGCCCGCCGCCACCCACCGGCACCAGAATCTCGTCGAAATCCCCGAGCTGTTCGAGCAATTCGCGGGCGATGGTCCCTTGGCCCGCCACCACATCGTGGTCGTTGTAGGGCGACACATAGACGCGCCCCGTGCGCTCGGCCTCCTGGCGGGCCAGCGCCTCGACCTCGCCGGGGTCGCCGCCCACCAGTTTCAGGTGGGCGCCGCGCATCTCGAGCTGGGCGCGCTTCACCGGGGAGACCGTCTCGGGCACCCAGATCTCGCCTTTGATGCCGAGTAGCGGCATGGCGTGCGCCATCGCGTTGGCGTGGTTGCCGGTGGAGGAGGTCACCACGCCACGGCGGCGTTGATCCGCGTCCATCGCCAGCAGCGCGTTGAAGGCCCCGCGCGCCTTGAAGGAGGCCGTTATCTGGTGGTTCTCGAGTTTCATCTGCACCTCGCCGCCGGTCAGGCGCGAGAGGAATCCTGTGTGCTCGACGGGCGTGCAGCGGATCCAGGGTGCGATGCGCCCGGCGGCGGTATCGATCCGTGCCGCGATGAGGTCGGCGGAGAAAGAATCAGGATGCATGGCAGGCTCCGGTCCGGCGTCGTTTGGACGCATGGTAGATTGCCGGACCCACGGGTTGAAAGCGCATAGAGGTGCGGGCGAATGAACGTCACGATATTGTCGGAGTCGGTGATACGCCGGGCCGTGGGGGCCGAGCCGGCGGCGCTCGAGGCGATCGCCGAGGCCTTTGTGGCGCTCTCGGCCGGGCGAGTCAGCATGCCGCCGGTGATCCGTGTCGACATCCATGCCTTCGGCGGCGAGGTCGATGTGAAGACCGCCTATATCGAGGGGCTCGATTCCTTTGCCATCAAGATCGCCTCGGGCTTTCCGGGCAATACCGCACGCGGCCTGCCTTCAGGCAGCGGGCTGATGGTCCTGATGGGCGCCGAAACCGGGTTTCTGCAGGCCGTGCTTCTCGACAACGGCTATCTCACGGATCTGCGCACGGGGCTCGCGGGTGCGCTGGCTGCGCGCCACCTCGCTCCGCTGCAGATCGATACGGTGGGGGTCTTCGGCTCGGGCCAGCAGGCACGTTGGCAAGTGCGCTGCCTGCGCCTCGTGCGCGATTTCCGGCGCGTGCTGGTGCATGCGCAAACCCCCGCCAACCGCGACCGCTATGTCGCGGAAATGCAGGCCGAGCTCGGTCTCGAAGTGCTGGCGGTGGATGACCCCGCCGAGCTGGCGGCCCAGAGCCAGGTGGTCATTACGACCACGCCTTCGCGCAGCCCCTGGCTGCGCGCGCAGTGGCTGCACCCCGGGCTTCATATCACCGCCGTTGGCGCCGACGGCGAGCACAAGCAGGAGCTCGATGCCGGCGTTGTTGCCGTGGCCGACGTGCTCGCCTGCGACAGCCGGCGGCAGTGTGAGCGCCTTGGCGAGATGCGGCATCTGCCGTCCGGCGGGATCGAGCGCGTGGCCGAGCTTGGCGAGCTGGCAGCGGGCTTGCTGCCAGGCCGGCAGCACGAGGATGCGGTGAGCGTCTGTGATCTCACCGGGGTGGGGGTGCAGGACACCGCCATCGCCAGGCTGTGCCTGGCGCGCGCCATGGCGCTGGGGCTCGGCACTCCCTTCGCCGACTGAATCCGGGCCGTGCGCTTTCACAGGGTGCCCGCTACCATGCGGCGGCAGGGCATGACGCAGTGGCAGGGGAGTTATAGATGGGACGCTTGAACGGGAAGGTTGCGATCATCACGGGTGCTGCGCGCGGGCAGGGCGAGCAGGCGGCGCGGCTCTTCGTGCGCGAGGGCGCCCGGGTGCTGCTCACCGATGTGCTCGATGAGGCTGGCGAGACGCTCGCTGCCGAACTCGGACCGTCCGCCCGCTATCTGCGCCTAGATGTGAGTCGTGAGGATGACTGGGCCCGCGCGGTCAGTGCCGTGGCGGAGCTGGGGCCCTTGAATGTGCTGCTGAACAATGCAGCGGTTGTTTTTGCGCGGTCCATCGCCGACACCACACTGGCAGACTACCAGCGCGTGATCGGCATCAATCAGGTTGGCACCTTTCTCGGGATGCGCAGCGTGATCGAGCCGATGAAACGCGCCGGCGGCGGCTCCATCATCAATGTCTCGTCTATCGACGGCCTGCAATCCAAGAACGGTCTGGTTGCCTACAGCGCCAGCAAATGGGCGATCCGCGGCATGACCAAGACCGCCGCGCTCGAGCTCGGCCAATTCGGCATCCGCGTCAATTCGATACACCCGGGCGGCATCGACACGTTGATGGGCAACCCTGGCGGCATCGCCACGACAGAGCTGGACCGCTACTACACGCTGCAGGCGATCCCGCGGGTCGGCCAGCCCGTGGAAGTGGCGTGGATGGCGGTGTTTCTTGCCTCCGACGAGGCGAGCTACTGCACGGGCTCGGAGTATCCCGTCGACGGCGGCTGGCACGCTGGTCAGCGCAACCCCGGTCTGCCCGGCGCCTGAGCATGGTGGCGGCCGCCAAGCCCCGGGTGCTGATCATCGGCGCCGGCACCCGGATATCCCGGGACTGCGGGAGTTCGCGGGCCTGCGGCGCCCTCGCGAAGGCGGGACTGCGATTAAAAAAGGGGAGTACCGGGTAGATGCACTCCATGACCTGGTGGGAACGCCTCGGTGTGCCCCGGGAACTGGCGCGGAAAGACGCTCAGGGGGACGAGGAGCGGCTGTTCATGGTGGTCAGCCACAACGCCTTCCTGCGACGTGTGGTTGCCGATTTTCTCGCCAACACAGGTGCGCTCGTGCAGACGCGCTCGAGTCTGGAGGACGCGATCGCGCGTCCCGTGGCGGGGCTCGATCTGCTGGTGTGCGATTACAACCTGCCGCAGGGCGACGGCCTTACGCTGCTAAAGCAAATCCGCACCGGCCGCACGGGCTTTCCCATGGATGTGCCCTTCGTGCTCCTTGCCGAGGCCGTCGAGCGTTGGCTGGTCAGGGCCGCGCTGGGGCTCGACGCCGATGGCTGCCTGCTGTTGCCGCTCAATGCCCGCAAGGTCGCGGATTCGGTGCGCGGGGCCCTGAAGCGTCATCGCGTTTTCGCCCAGGTGAACGACTACCAGGAGGTGGCCATCGAGCCTCCGTCGGCTACCGTCACGCCACAGGAGGCTGCCGCCGCGTCAATGGCGCAAAGCGCTCTGCCGGCCTGCTTCGCCCGGGCGGTCGACGGGGCCATCATGGTGCCGGTGAAGGATCTGCACCCGGAGATGATCCTCGGCGCCGATCTGCTGTCCGAGCGCGGCCAGGTGCTGCTCAATGCCGGCGCCGTGCTGGAGCATGCCGTGGTGCGGCGCCTGCGCGATGCCGCCGAGTCCTTCGGTTTCGATGCGGTGCCGATTGGCCCTGTGCGCGCTCCGGGTGCCGCATGAACGTCGAGATCGAGCGCAAATTCCTCGTCCCCGATGCAGCGTTCCTGCGCGAGCTCTTCGGGGAGCGCCTGGTGCAGGCTTACATCGCGTCCACGGACCGGGCCACGGTCCGGGTGCGGATCGCCGGTTCCCACGCCTGGCTCACGCTGAAGGGCGCCACCCAAGGCATCACGCGGCGCGAGCTCGAGTACCCGATTCCCGTGGCCGATGCCGAGATCTGCCTGCGTGAACTCTGCGCCGAGGGTGTGATTGCCAAGACGCGCTACCGCGTGCCGCACGGCCGGCATGTCTGGGAGGTCGATATCTTCGAGGGCGCCAATACGGGCCTGGTGCTCGCCGAGATCGAGCTCGACGCCGCCGATGAGACTTTCGAACGGCCCGATTGGCTGGGCGAGGAGGTCTCCATGGATCCGCGTTATTCCAACAGCAGCCTCTCCCGGCACCCCTACGGCAGCTGGTGAGATCCATGCCTGCGCCAGCTCACGAAAACGGCGAACGCCGGGGCGACGGGCGTGCCCGTCTGCGCTACGCTCTGGGCTGGATCCCCTGCTCCGCCAACGGTTGTTCTCGTGCCATGAGCTCTGCCAATGCGTCCGGACTCCTGCGGCTGCCCCTGCTGGCCCTGCTGTTCGCCACGACCGGCGTTTGCGCGGCGGCTGCACCAGAGGGCAAGGCCGGCAGCTTCGGCGACGGCACCGGCGTGCGCACCTACCGCGTTTACACCTACCGTCAGCCCGATGGCGTCGCGGTATTCACCGACAAGGTCCCGCCCGAGCAGCGCTACGAGGTGATGGAGTTCGCCTGCTACGCCTGCGATCCGCACTCGCGGATCGACTGGAGCAGTACGCGCCTGTTTACCGCCGAATACAGCGGTGCTATCGAGGACGCCGCCCGCGAGCACGGCGTCGACCCTGCGCTGGTCAGGGCAGTGATACACGCCGAGTCCGGTTTCAATCCGCGGGCGCGTTCGCGCAAGGGTGCTATGGGTCTCATGCAGCTGATGCCCGGCACCGCGAGCGATATGGGCGTGCGCGACCCCTGGGCGGTGCAGCAGAACATCGAGGGCGGTGTTAAGTACCTGGCGATGCTGCTTGCCGAGTTCAAGGGCGACGTCACGCTCGCTACCGCCGCCTATAACGCGGGTCCCGGGGCTGTGGATCGCTATGGCGGCGTGCCGCCGATCGCCGAGACACAGACCTATGTACAGCGTGTAAAGCAACTGCTGGACAGGTATCGCAGCGCAGGCTGAGGCCTGCTGGCCACGCGCTGAGCGACATGCGGCCACGCACACGAATTACTGTCATGAAAGCCTTTTACTGTGCTCGATCGAATGTCAGCCACACCGTTTTCATGAGGTACCTATGCGGCGCCAAAGCCTTTCCATCCTCTTGGTTGCGTCCGTCATGCTGGCCGCCGGCTGCGCCAAGCCGCCGGAATCCCGATCCGGGGAAACGGCTCAAGCGGGAAGCTGTGAACAGCAGAACGCCGAGCACGCTGCCGGGGCGAACTTCTCCGACATGCTACCCGCCGGCACCAAGGGCCCGGAGATGATTGCCGTCCCCTGTGGCCAGTTCAGCATGGGATCCACCGAGCGCCCCGATGAGCAACCTGTGCATCCCGTAGCCATTGCCCGCAGTTTCGCGATCGGGAAGTACGAGATCACCGTCGAGCAGTACGATGCTTTTGCGCAGGCCACCGGACGGGAGAAGCCCGATGACATGGGCTGGGGTCGGGGCACTCGCCCGGTGATCAACGTGAGCTGGGACGATGCGACGGCCTTTGCGCAGTGGCTGTCCGCGCAGACCGGCAAACACTATCGGCTTCCGTCCGAAGCCGAATGGGAGTACGCCGCGCGAGCGGGCAGCGTCACCCGGTTCACCTGGGGGGATAAGCTCGGAGTCAGCAAAGAAACCAGCGCTACCTGGGGAGGTGCACTCACCGGCAAAGGCGCCACCGAACCGGTTGGCTCCTTCGCGGCCAACGCCTTTGGACTCTATGACGTACACGGCAATGCCATGGAGTGGGTCCAGGACTGTTTCGAGCCGGACTACAGGGGTGCTCCCGTCGACGGTACATCGCGGGAACAGTGTGCCTCGAAGAGGCGCGTACTGCGGGGCGGCTCGTGGTTCGACCTCGAGTTTGCCATGCGCTCGGCGAGCCGCGCGGCTGAAGAACCCTCGACGCCCTATGATTCTTATGGCTTCCGGCTCGCGAGAGACCTTGGGCGCTGACGGTGCCGCCGACCGGGCTGTGCGGTTTGTCGTCCCCTGCCGGTGCAAGGCAGTACGACACGCGACGTGTATGCTTGGCTCGCCCCGGGGTGGGGCGTTTGCAGGAACCTGAGCGGTGACCGTGATTGCAGATGATTTCGCCATCCGCGATCTCGCGGCGCGGTATATCGACGCCGTGAATCGTGATGACACACCCGCTTGGGCCGCCACCTGGGCGGAGCAAGCCCGCTGGGAAGTACTCGGCAACTGCGCTGAAGGGCGCGAGCAGGTACTCGCCATGTATGCAGGCGCGCGGGGCCTGTTCTCTTTCGTATTCATGATGCTCGGCTCCGGCACGCTGGAGATCAACGCCCCCCACGCCCGCGGCCGTTGGTACCTCACCGAGACATTGGTGCGCACCGACGGCACGCCCGTCAGCGTCTGCGGTTGCTACGAGGACCGCTACGTCCGCGAGGGCGGTGAGTGGCGCTTTGCCGAGCGCCGGTACCAGGTGCTGCGGCAGGTCGAGGGCGTAGCGCCCGACTGAGATCCCGCCTCGATCGCGTCCCGCTCCGCCCTGTTCGGGGCATACGACACCTCGCGACGCCGCCGTCGTGGCCCCGGCATCAACTTTTGTCCGATAGAGAGTGTGACCCAGATCACACTTCTCAAGATGTCATATAGCCGTCACCTAACTGACGCACTTGCCCTGCAAAG
This sequence comes from Klebsiella pneumoniae, assembly GCA_945862145.1. Classification (GTDB taxonomy): domain Bacteria; phylum Pseudomonadota; class Gammaproteobacteria; order Pseudomonadales; family UBA5518; genus UBA5518. The sequence goes on along the minus strand of CAMAXE010000005.1, from coordinate 83,737 downwards.
TTTCCCTGTCCCGAGGCGGCCCCGCTTTGGCCGACGGGATGGCTGAACAACAGGCTGGGTGACGTTCTGAGGTTTGCATGGCAGACGAAATGGCAGCGATGGTTCCCCGCAGCACGGCTGCGGCGGAGCGGCAGGCTCGCCCCGATGGTGGCGCTGCTCGGCCCCATCGTGGGCTGCGCGAGAGGATGCGTGACCGGTTGCTTGGGCTCGTCGATACGAGCGGGCTCCAGCGCCGGGGTGTCGAGGCGATGCGTTCCGTACGCGGATCCACGGGGGCGCATCTGGTGCTGGTCGCGTCCGATGGTGGCTACGCGCGAGCGCTCCCTGCGCTGGCGCCCCGCGTGGGGTCCCGCTGGCTCTGGGTAAAGCGGGTAGTAGACGTCGCCTGTGCGGGCATGATGCTTTTGCTGCTCTCGCCCGTCATGTTCGCGGTTGCGCTGTGTGTGTTTAGCTCGGGTCAGCCGATTCTCTTCCGCCAGGCGCGGGTAGGGCGCAATGGCAGGATCTTCAAACTCGTGAAGTTCCGCACCATGGTCCCCGACGCTGAGGCGCGGCTCGAGGCAGTGCTTCGTCAGGACCCGGCGCGGCAGGAGGAGTGGATCCGGACCCAGAAATTGCAGAACGATCCCCGCATCACGGTGGTTGGCTCCTTCCTGCGCCGCAGCAGCCTCGATGAACTCCCGCAGCTGTTTAACGTGCTGGCGGGTAACATGAGCCTCGTTGGCCCGCGCCCGGTCGTTCCCGAGGAACTCGCCCGTTACGGGGCCTCTGCGCGGTGGTACACGGCCGTGAAGCCGGGCGTCACGGGGCTGTGGCAGGTTAGCGGGCGCAATGACACCTGCTACACCCGGCGCGTAGCCCTCGACGTTCACTACGCGCGTTCGCAAAAACTCTGGCTCGATGCCTTCATCTTGCTGAAGACGGTGTACGTCGTACTTCTGGGCAAGGGCGCGCACTGAGCGTCAATGCAACTCCGCTGTAACACGGGGAGGCCACTGAGCGATGTTGCGCCCGTTACGGCCATAAATCCGTAACAAAGCGGCCCCATGATGCGGGTCCGGGGCGTTGGCGGCATGCGGTAAAAACTCCACCCGTTTTCTGCAACAGGTTGCCTCTCGTAGTTTGCGCCGCTCAGGGGGCGAGTATGGGAGTCGCGCCCAGTTTAGTCAGGCAGCATCAGGAACACACAGGACCGCATCCGGTGGGCACGTCAGGCGTTCGGCTCAAGACAACCACTACGCGCCTGCGATGGTCGTCTGCCGCGTGCATTGCCGCACTGTTTTCCGCTGTGGTTGCGGCGGCGCCGGTCGAGCCGGTGACACCGCCTGCCGCAGCGCTGCAAACGGTGGATGTCTGGGAGTTCGTGGTCGACGGCAACACGGTACTGGACGACGAGACCATTGAAGCCGTTCTCGCACCATTCATGGGCCCATCGCGCACTGCTGACGATGTAGACAAGGCCAGACAGGCGCTGGAGGAGTCCTACCGTGACCAGGGCTACAAGACCGTGGCGGTCAGCATTCCCCGGCAGAGCGCCACCGATGGCGTCGTGCAATTCCAGGTGCAGGAGTCGAGGGTTGGCCACTTGAAGGTCATGGGCTCCCGCTACCATTCGATCGACCGCATTCTGGAGAGTGCGCCGGCGCTGGCCGAGGGCAAGGTGCCCGATTTCGATGAGGTACAGAAGGATCTCGTAGCGCTCAACCAGCAGGCCGACCGACGTGTCACGCCGGCGCTGAAGGCGGGCATGCGCCCCGGCACGGTCGATGTCGATCTCGTGGTGGAGGATTCCCTGCCCCTGCACGGCTGGGTAGAGCTGAACAACCGCTACAGCCAGGACACCAGCGAGCTGCGTTCGCTCACGAGTCTGTCCTATGACAATTTGTTCCAGCGCGGCCACAGCTTTTCGCTGTCGTTCCAGACCGCGCCGCAGAACCCCGACGACGCCAAGGTCATGTTCGGTACCTATCTCGCGCGGCTCGGGTCCAGCCCCTGGAGCATGCTGCTTAACACGCTGAAGACCGACAGCGCGGTGTCTACGGTGGGCGGCATAAACGTGCTGGGCAGTGGCTCCAGTGTGAGCCTTACCGGCATACGCCAGCTCGAGGGTCCGGAGAATTTCTACCCGTCTTTGTCGGTGGGAGTCGGATACAAGGATTTCGACACCACCACGCTGCTCGGCACGGCCGATTTCGAGACGCCCGTGAAGTACTTCCCACTCACGCTCGGCTACTCATTGCTTTACCGGGGTGAGCGCGATCTCGCTCAATTCGATGCTGCGCTCACCTTTGCTTCCCCGCAGATCGGCAGCGACACCGAGACCATCCAGCTCAACCGCTTCTCAGCGCGCGGACAGATGTTCTACCTGCGCGCGAGCGTTTCCGATACCCATGACTTCAGCAACGGAGCACAGGCTTTTGCACGTGTCTCCGGTCAAGTCACCGATCAGCCGCTCATCTCGAACGAGCAGATCAGCGCGGGTGGCATGGACACGGCGCGCGGCTATCTGGAGGCCGAGGCGCTCGGCGACTACGGCCTGACGGGCACGCTTGAACTGCGCAGTCCGCCAATCGGCGAGAGTTTGCGCATCGGCGGCATGGTGCCGCTGCAGGGCTTCCGCTTTTTTGTTTTTGCCGATGCCGCGCACCTCAGCCTCAAGGGGCCGCTGCCCGACAGCAGCACCCCGTCAAGCACCGATCTCCTCAGCGTGGGAGCGGGGCTGAATCTGCAGTTGTTCCAGTACCTGAACGGCGTTCTCGACTGGGCTCGCACCATCGAGGACGGGCCCTCGACCGCAGGTGGCGCCGATCGTGTTCTGTTCCGTGTCTGGACGTCTTTCTGAGGAATCCCTATGTCCTGCGTAGTACCCCTGGTGATTGATCGTGTCCGGCCACGCCGAGACCTCGCGGGTCGGTTGATGGCCCTGATCGTGGCGCTCGGTCTGATGGCAATGCCGGGCACCGCTCTCGCGTGGTGGAATCCCGACTGGTCCTTTCGTAAGGAGATAATCGTAACCGCGCCCGCGAACCTGCCTGCGGGAACGGCGCTCAGCGATGTCCCGGTGCTCATTCGTCTGCACGAGGGCGTTTTGTCGTTCCCGGACGTCGCCGCCGATGGCGCCGACATCCGCTTCACGTCGGAAGACGACAAGACGCCTCTCAAATACCACATCGAGAAATTCGACGCAGTCTTCAACATGAGTTTCGTCTGGGTGCAGGTCCCGCAGCTGCAGGCCGGCACGCCGCTGAAGATCTGGATGTACTACGGCAACGCCGACGTGGGCAGCGGCAGCGAGCCTGCCGAGACCTTCGATTCCAGCCAGACGTTGGTCTATCACCTGGGCGAGGTGGGCGCACCTGCAGCCGATGCCTCGGCCTACAAGAATGACTCGGACGCTGCGTTCACTGCGCTCGAAGGTGGCCTGATAGGCGGTGCCGCGACATTCGACGGCAAGACGGCGCTTGCTCTGCCTGGCTCGCAGTCGCTCCAGGTAGAGGCGGCCGGTGCACTGACCGTGTCGATGTGGATCAAGCCGGCTGCGCCCGGCTCGAATGGCGTGCTTTATTCGCGCCGCGACACCACGGGCAGTCTCGAGTTCGGGCTCACCGCCGGTGCACCCTATATCGAGATTACCGACGGCACGGGCGCTGCGGCGCGCACCGACCCCGCTGCCGCCATCCCCGACACCGAGTGGCACCATGTCGCGCTCGTGGCGAGTGATCAGACGATCACACTCTACGTCGACGGGACTGCGGGTCCGGTGCTTGCCTATCCGGTTCCCGCGCTAGCAGCGGCCGCCACGGTGGGCGGTCGCGTTGACACACCCGGCGCGCCGGTGACGGCGGGCTTCACCGGTGATATCGATGAGTTCGGCATTGCCAAACTCGCCCGTTCGCCGGCCCTGATCGGCGTTGCCGCGGGCAACCAGGGCCCCAGCGACCAGATGATCGAGTTCGGCGCCGACGAGGGCCAATCACATGCCGGTTACATCGGGATCATTCTCTCGTCGCTGACGATCGACGGCTGGGCGGTGATCGTGATCTGCATAATTATGATGGTCATCAGCTGGTGGGTCATGTGGGTCAAGGCCACCCAAGGCTCCAGGGTCGCCAAGGCCAATGCCCTCTTCGTGCAGACCTTCCGCGCGAGTGGTGGCGATTTCCTGGTGCTCGAGAAGCTCACGGCGAAGGATGCCAAGGGTGTGGCGGGCCCCAAGAATGCCACCAGTACCCAAAGTGCCACGAGTGGCAAAAGCGCTGCGAGTGGCAAAAGCGCCGCGAGCACCAAGGGTGCCAAGGTTGCGAAAGGCGGCCAGCTCACGTCCGCGCAGAACGCGCTGCTGCAGACCTCCCCGTTGTTGCACATCTTCCGGGATGGTCTGGATGAAATGCGCCAGCGGCTCACGGTCGACAGTGAGGGAAGGCTCGCCGGATATCTGTCGGCGCAATCCATCGCAGCCATCCGCGCCGCCATTGACGCCCGCTTCGTCCGCGAGATGCAGTCGCTCGGCAGCATGCTGGTGCTGCTCACCATCGCTATTTCCGGCGGACCGTTCATCGGGCTGCTGGGCACCGTGGTCGGGGTGATGATCACCTTCGCCGGTGTGGCAGCGGCCGGCGACGTGAACATCAACGCGATCGCGCCCGGCATCTCGGCTGCGTTGGCGGCCACGGTGACGGGCCTGATGGTCGCGATCCCCGCGCTGTTTGGATACAACTACCTGATCACCCGCAACAAGGAAACCATCGCGCAGATGCAGGTGTTCATTGACACCTTGGTCACGCGTATGGCCGAGAAACACTGTGATCCATCCGCCGCCCCTGTGATGGGCGGGGGACACTGAGGAAACGCGCATGCAAGTCCAGGAAGAAAAAGCCTACGACGACATCAACATCACCCCGATGCTCGATCTGGCCTACGTGCTGATGGTGATCTTCATCATCATGTGTACGGCCTCCGTGCAGGGCGTGAAGGTCAATCTGCCCAAGGCGAGTGACCAGCCCAGCCTGTCCAAGCCGAAAACGGTGGCGATCACCATCGGCAGGGACGGCAAGCTGTTCATGGATGCCGTGCCGGTCACGATGGAGGAACTCTCCGACCGCTTGCAGCAGAAAAAGGCCGAGATGCCCGAGTTGCCGGTGATCGTGCGCGGCGATGGCGAGACCCAGTACCGCAACATCGTCGATGTGCTGACGCTGCTCGGAAAACTCGACATCACGCAGCTCGGTCTGGTGACCCAGAAGCTGGTCCAGTGACACGGAACACCGATCAGTGAGCAGTTTCGACGAGGACGACGAGGACGACGAGCGTCCCACGGGCTGGCGCCGCTGGGCGCCAGCGGCGGGCATCGTGACGGTTGTCATCGTCATTTGTGCGCTGATTTTCGTGGCGGTTTCGGGCACCTCCAAGACCAAACGCAAACCCGCCCAGGAGGTGGTCAAGCTGCGTCTCGTCCAGCCCCCACCGCCACCGCCACCGCCGCCGCCACCACCTCCGCCGAAGATCGAGCCGCCGCGGATGAAGCAGGATTTCAAGCCGCTCGAAGCACCGCCCGAACCGCAGGCGCCAGCACCGCCCGGGCCACCGGCGCTCGATGCAGCAGGCGAGGGTCCGGGTGATGCCTTCGGGCTCGCGGGCCGCCCTGGGGGCGGGGATTATCTGGGCAGTGGCGGCGGCGGCAGCCCGTTTGCCTACTACGCGGCGATGATCCAGCAGCGCGCGCAGCAAGCGCTCGAGAAGCAACGCAAGCTGCGGGAGACCAAGTTCAAGGTGACCGTGCAGGTGTGGATCGCCGCCGATGGCAGCACACAGCGGGTGGAAGTCTACAAGTCCACCGGCAACCCGGACATCGATCGTCTCCTGGAGGAATCTCTCGCGGCGATGCCCCGGCTCGCCGAGATGCCTCCCAAGGGTATGCCGCAGCCCGTCGTGCTGCGCGTGAGTGCCTCCTGAGACACCGTCGGAACCAGAGTGGAATGTTGGTGATGCAATTCAGTGATGCCCGAGACCCGACAGGACGCGAGAACATGACAAATTCGAGCAGACCCGCGTCGTCTCGGCTTGCCCTGCCGTTGGCGATTTGTCTTCTCGCCGCGGTGCCCGCGCGCGCCGCGGACCCAAGCGCCCCGCTCGCCCTGCCGACCCCGCCCGGCGTGGCAACTGCCGTCGCGGCGGCTCCGGCCAAGCCCGTCGAAACGGTCACGGAGGAACTCATCCGTCTGCTTGCTGACCGATTTGCGCTCTCGCAGGAGGACGCCAACCGATTGATCAAGCGCCTGCGTGACGAACAGGTACAAGCCGCGGCCCAAGCCGACACCAGTGTTGCCGCTGCCGCCGCTGCGCAGCCCCCCCCCGCTGCCGGCCCCGCCGGCCGCGTCAGGATCGTCTATCTGCCCGAGGCCGAAAAGAAGCGCATCCGTCAGGAAGTACGCGAGGAGGTTCTCACGACCGCTCGCGCAGAAAACTGGGCGCAGCCCTTCACGTTGCCCGGGTGGGTCAGGAACCTGCAGATCGATGGCGACGTGCGGCTGCGTGAGGAGTTCGACTATCTCGATCCTTCCAATAATCCGCAGTTCATCAATTTCCAGTCCGTCAACAGCGGTTTACCGCTGAACACAAATCCGCCGGTGGGGCAGCCCCTGACGTTCCCGGTGCTCAATTCCACTGAAGATCGCCAGCAGCCACGCTTGCGGGCGCGGCTCGGATTGCTTGCCAACGTATCGGAAAACCTGAGTGGCGCGCTGCGCATCTCCACCGGCAGCACCACCAACCCGGTGTCGCCCAACCAGACGCTCGGCAATGATTTCAACAAGTTCAGCGTTGTGGTGGATCGCGCCTACTTCAACTACCGGCCCACCCGCTCGCTGTCGGTGTGGGGCGGCCGGATTCCCAGTCCGTGGCTCTCCACCGAGCTGGTGTGGGATGAGGATCTGGGCTTCGACGGACTGGCGGGGCAATACCGCTATCCCTGGAGCGATTCGCTGTCCCAACTGGTCACGCTTGGCGTGTTCAGTGTCGAGAACACGGATTTCAACTACCCCTCCTCCAGCCTCGAGAAAGGCAACAGCCGTGACAAATGGCTGCTGGGCGCCCAGACCGGTGCCGAGTGGAAGTTGTCGGATCAATGGCTCGTCAAGGCCTCGGTTGCGTTCTACGATTTCGTCGATGCGGAGGGAGAGCTCTCCTCGCCGTGTTTTGCACCGACTACCGCGGTCTCCTGCGATTCCGACGCCAGCCGTCCGCTGTTCATGCAGAAAGGGAACACGCTGTTTGCCCTGCGCGATCTGGTGGTGCTGAACCCCGCTGATCCGACCTACCAGTATTTCGGCTTGGCCTCGGAGTTCAGACTGCTCGACATAACCGCCCGCATCGACCGCAGTTTCCGCGACGGCAAGCATCTCGTGCTCGATCTCGATGCGGTCTACAACTTCGGATTCGACAGCGGCGATGTCGCCGCGCGGGTGCCGGTGAACAACTTCGGCGCCTGCCCGGCCGGTGATCCTGCGTGCAACCCACCCTTCGAGGGCGACAACTACGGATTCCTGGTGAACATGCTCTGGGGCACGCCGAAAATCGTGGACCGGGGCCAGTGGAATGTTTTCTTTGGCTACCGAAGGCTGGAGAGCGACGCGGTCATGGATGCCTTCACGGATTCGGATTTCCATCTCGGGGGTACCAACACCAAGGGCTATCACGTCGGTGGCGCATGGGGAATCGCGCACAACGCATGGCTCAGTGCGCGCTGGCTTAGCGCCACCGAGGCGACCGGGGCTCCCTACGCGGTCGACGTGCTCCAGCTCGATATCAACTCCCGATTCTGATGACGCTGATCATGCCCCGGTACCTTGTCTGTCTGCTGTCGATCCTCGGGCTTTCCGTGCTTGCCATAGGCGTTCGCGCGGATGAGGCACTCGAGGCGCGCATGCGCGACCAGTTGAAGGAGGCTGTCACACAGGTGCGCCAACTGCAGATCGAGAATGCCTCCCTGAAAACGGAGCTCGCCAAGACGGCGACTGCGCCAGCGGTGGTGGCAACGCCGCAGGCAGACCCGGCTGAACTCGACGCTGTAAAAGCCGCGCTACAGGAACAGACCGTGCGGGCCGCTGCGTTCGAGTCGCAAATCGGGCAGGCCAAAAAAACGCTCGCGCAGTGGCAGCAGTCCTACGAACAGGCGGCCACGCTGGCGCGCGCGCGCGATGCTGACGCGAAGAGGTTCGAGGCGCTGCATCGTACTGTCGCCACACACGTCGACACCTGCGAGAAAAACAACGCCACCCTGGTTCTCATCAGTGATGAGTTGCTGGACCGCTACAAGAACAAGGGCGTGATCGAATCTGTTCGCGACAGGGAACCGATCCTCGGTCTGCATCGTCTTCAACTCGAGCGCCTCGCGCAGGAGTACCACGCGCGGATCGTCGATGCCACGGTGACGCCGCTCGCGCCAGAGGCGCAACCCGCACCCACCCCTAGCCCTCAAGGAGCGCAGCAATGACGATGGCCGAATCCGCCACGCCGGTGATCCTGCACGCCGTCACGCCCGCGGCGATGGCGGAGGCCCTGCGTCGCACGGGCTACCGCGCGGCGCTGGCTGATAACGCGGGGGTGCCGCAGGTGCAGAGCGCGGCCCAAGGGCTCGGGTTCATCGTGAGCTTCGGCAACCCCGGGCAGGGCGGTCCCGGCAGCTACGCCGATTGCGCATTCCAGTGCTGGATCGGGATTCAGGGCGAACTGCCGGAGGATCTGGTCAGCGCCTGGAATCAGGGTATGCGGTTCGCCCGCATGTTCCGACAGGGCGAGCATCTGGTGGTCACCATGGACGTCGTGGTGGCAGGCGGCGTGACGGAGGGCTATCTCAGCGGTCAGTGCGAGCTTTGGGATCGCGTGATCCGCGATTTCATCCTGCATCTGCGGCGCCCTGGAGGGGCTGCGGCTGTGGCTGCGGGTAGCGCCCCGTGAGAATCCCCGCAGTGCGCGTGTGGGTGTGTGCTGCGCTGGTGGTGCCTGTGCTCCCCGCCATGGCGACAGAGCGCGCTTCACCGGCGCTGTGCGTGACGGTCGTTGCAAACACCGCCGCCCCCGACTATCTCGAGTGTCTCAGCGCTGAGTTGAGTGCCGGCCTCTCCGGTGCCGAAGACACCCGCTTGGCGCTTGATGCCAGCGCACGATCCAGGCAACTGCGTGCACCCGCCGAGCAGGGCCTCTACACGCAGGCCGCAACACGGCTGCGACTGGGGGGGAATTTCGGGCGCTCGGTGGTGCCCTATCGGCCGGAGCTCGACTACCGCAGTCCTTTGCTCGCGCCCGTGCAGGCACCGCAGTGATGGTGAGACCAGGCAGCATGCGCAACACCGGTCTCGCCGCACTCCGCTTGTCGCCCGGGGGATTCCTGCGCCGATCCATCCTTGTCGGCCTTGGCCTGTCGGTTTCCAGCCTGTCGCTGGTGCCTGCGGTCGAAGCCGCGCAGTTCGGCAGCCCCGGGTGGTTCGCCGCTCGCGGCACGGCAATGCCAGCAGGCGCGGCGCCGGCGCCATTGGCGGGCCCGGCACTGCCGCCCTCGGTCACGACACCACCGGCGGCGATGCAGCATGCCCAGCGCTCCATCGCCAATCTCAACCGTGCTGCTGCTGCGGTGGTGGCCGCACAGACCGCGCAAAGCGCCGCGCGGCAGTTGTCGCTGCAGGCCATCGGCACGGTGCCAGAGGGGCTCGCTCCGGGCGGGCTGCAGGTCGCCGCCACGGCGGCCGCTGATGTTGCCGATCCCGGCACCTGCGCGGCAACGAACAGTTGCAGCTGGCAGAACGCCAGGCTGCCCGTGGAGACGACACTGGCAGATGGCAAGACGACCGTCACCGTCGAGCAGACTGCCAGCAAGGCGATTCTCAGCTGGGATTCCTTCAACGTCGGCAAGAACACCACACTGAAGTTCGACCAGGCTGCTGGCACCCAAAGTGATGGCAGCAACGATTGGATCGCGCTCAACCGGGTGAGTCCGGGGGCCTCGCCGAGTCAGATTCTCGGCGCCATCGAGGCCAAGGGCTCGATCTACCTCATCAACCAGAACGGCATCATTTTCGGCGGGTCCAGCACGGTGAACGTGCACTCCTTGCTGGCGTCCTCGCTCCCGCTCTACCTGCCCGGGAATGCCACCACCCTGCGCCCGGGTGACGACGAGGAGTATCTCGCCGACAGCAATCGGCTGTTCCTCGAGACGGGCATCACCTCCTACGGGCCCGGCACTGGATCGGGCAATATTCTCGGGATCGGTTCCGCGCAGCAGTTCGCGCTTTCCGGACTTGGCGAATTGCCGGGTGATATCGAAATCCAGGCGGGCGCCTCGATTGCCACGGACGCGCTGGGCTACTCGCTTATCGCCGCGCCGAATCTGGTTAATGCGGGGCACATTTCTGCGGCGGACGGTCAGATCATCCTTGCAGCGGGCGTCGGGGTCACGCTGCGTAGTCCGCGCGCCGGCGAGCTCCTGCTCCAGCCCCTGCTTACAGGCTCCATCGGTGATGACCTGACCGGCGCCGACGCCACGCCACGTTCCGGGCTGCTCAACTCGGGGCTTATCGAGTCCCTGCGTGGTGACATCTCCCTGCTGGCTCTGGATATCGAGCAGCAGGGCGTGGTCGTTGCTACCACCAGCGTCACCCGCGCTGGCAGCATCGCTCTCGCGGCCGTTGACGAGCAGTCATCGGATTCCTCGAACTCGCGCACCGGCGTGTTGCGGCTCGGGCCGGACTCCGTCACCGCCGTGCTGCCTGATGCCAATGACGAGACCACGCTTTCCAGCCCGGCGGCAGATCAGTTGTTCCGGCCAGGCAGCATCAGCCTTACCGGCGGATCGGTACGGGTCGACGCTGGCGCCCTGATCGAGGCGCCGGGCCAGAGCGTTCGCATCGTCGCCGTGGCCGCGACCCCGACCAATATCCCGGCGATGCGCGAAGGCTTCATTTCCGGGCGTGTGTACATCGCCGAGGGCGCGGTGGTCGATGTGGCGGGCATCGCCAATGTCGAACTCCCGATGTCCGCCAATCTCGTCACCGTCCCGCGCCTTGGCCTTAACGAACTCGCTGACACACCGGTGCAGCGCGGTGGGCCGATTTTCGGCGTACCCATCACGGTGGACGTCCGTGTCACCGGAACGCGCAGCGACGGTATCGCATGGACCGGAACTCCGCTCGCGAATGCCGGGGGTTATGCGCAGCAGGTACCGCGCAAGATCCAGCAAATGCTGCAGAACGGTGGATCCATCTCGCTTGCTGGTGATGAGGTAATCACCCGTACGGGATCGCAGCTGAACCTCGATGGCGGTTTCGTGCACTATCTGGGCGGGGTGATCGAGACCACGCGCCTGATCGCCGCCAACGGCGCGATTATCGACATCGGCAGTGCGGATCCAAACGTCCAGTACGTGGGTATCGCCGGCCGGTTCATCGCCGATCAGCCGCGCTGGAACAGCACGACCACCTACATCAATCCGCTGCTTGGCAGTCAGGGCGGAGTCTATGAGTCCGACTACATCCAGGGTGGCAATGCAGGCACGCTGAATGTATTTGCCGAACATGTGCTGCTGCTTGATGGCGACACTTCTGCGCAGGCGCTGGCAGGGCGCCGGCAGGTGGTTGCGGGCAAGCCGCCGGCGGCAGGGAAGTTTTATGCCGGCCCCGGCAACGGGCTGCGCGCGGCGGTATTCCCGGACCAGGGCGATCTGGGCTTCGGGCCGAACTACCGGCTTCAGGACACCCTGCCCGACATCCTGCAGTTGGCGCCGGATTTTGCCGCCGGTACGGCCCTGCCGGACTCGATCCGCGACCCCCAACTGATCCTCCTGTCGATGCAGGACCTCGCCGCTGCCGGTTTCGGCGCCGTAACGGTTGTTGCTGACGAGGCCGACAAGGGCAATCTGGGGGGCAGCATAGATGTCTCCGCCGGTGCCGGACTCGCCGTGGCCGCGGGTGGCAGCATCGCGCTCACGGGAGGTCATGTCACCGTTGCCGCTGACCTCAGCGCACGCGCTGGCACGATCAGCATCACCACGACCGGACGTGGCGGCCGCGGCGATATCGTCGTGAAATCGGGCGTGCGTCTGGATGCCAGCGGTCTCTGGGTGAATGACGCCGGACTCACCGGCGACGAGATCACGGGCGGCGCCTTCGTGAACGGCGGCAGCATCGTGCTGCGCACCCTGCAGCGCAGCACGCCATCCAGCGACTGCGCGAGCGGGTCTTCCTGTGTGCTTGACACGACCGGCTCGATCCTGCTGCGGCAGGGCAGTCTGCTGGATGTCTCGAGCGGTGGCCGGGTGCTGCCTTCGGGCAAGCTCGCAGCCACCGATGGCATTGCCCAGGGCCTCGGCGGCAGTGTCTCACTGCTCACCTACGACGCGTCGAAGGGCCAACTTGGCGAGAACGGCTTGTTGCCCTTGCCGACGGATTTCCCCGATGCGGGCCGCATTCTCATGGACGGAGATATTCGCAGCCTCGGGTTCTCCGGGGGCGGAGCATTCACGGCCCGTGCGCTGGGCATCTCGATCGGCGCCGGGACCAAGAGCCGTTACCAGACGCTCGCGTTTGCACCCGAGTGGTTCGAGGGGCAGGGCTTCGGCGCCTATGTGCTCTCCGCGCTGTACGACGCGACCATCGGGGTCGATGCCGTGGTGCGTCCGGTGCAGTCGAACCTGCTGCCTGACTACGACGCATTGCTGCGGGCGCCCACGGGCACCGATATCCATGCCACCGACGCGGCCCATCCGGACGGCATTTACACCACGGTCGGCCGTCTCGACGACTACCACCGCCAGACGACGGATTTCTCGCTGTTCGCCGCTGAATACCTGAACTGGCGCATCTCGCCGGGCGTGCTGCCCGATTACTCGCGTAACGGCGTGCGCGGTGCCGTGACCATGCGCGCGGGCTCGCAACTGCTCGCCGATCCGCGCGCGCGGGTGGTCATTGGCTCTCACAACCTCATCGACATCCAGGGGCAGATCATCGCGCACGGTGGGGCCATCACGCTGACGGGTGATACGGGCGCGGGCGGCTACGCCCAGAACCCGGGCACGATCATCAACGGTGGCGCCTACAGCGGCCCCAGAAAAGCGATCTGGCTGGGTGCCGAGAGCCTGCTCGATGTCTCGGGCGTTACCTTGCTGAATCCCCTGCAGTTGCCGGCCTCGGAGGCTGGGGGATTGGTGGTTCCGCAGAGCGGTGTCGTGCTCGATGGCGGCACGGTGATCGTCAGCAGCGACACGGGGGCCGTCATCGCGCTCAATTGTGAGGACACCGCGTGTTCGGACCCGAAGGCCCGCGGTGCACGGATCAACGTCTCCGGCACCAGTGCGGTGCTGGACCTCCCGGCCGGGGATCTGAACGTGCTGCAACCGCAGCAGGTCTGGAGCGACGCGGGCACCGTGGTGCTCGGCGCCGGCACGGGGATGCTTTTCCGTGGCTACATCGAGGCCCACGGCGGCAGCGACCAGGCGCGTGGCGGCACGCTTTATCTCACGCCCGAGATCCCACTGCTCGCTGCCAGCAACGGTTTCGAGGGGGCACGGCGCCTTTTCCTCAGCAACTCGGCGGGCAAATTATCGCTGGGTATGGCGCCCGGCAAGGTGATCAGACTACCGCTCGGAGTTATCCGTTTTTCGGGCCAGCGCATCGAGGATTCCGGTGTCGATGCGCTGGTGCTCGGGCTCGATCCTGCAAAGGGCACGCCGGTGCCCGCGGTGCCGGTGTTCCTGGATGATGATCTCGAGATCAGCCTAGCGCGATCGATCACGATCAACACCGAGGCGCTGAATGCGATCACGCCCGACGGCAGCTCCAAGGTGCGGTTGTCGGCGCCCTATATCGCCCTGCACGGTTATGCGACCAGCGGCAAATATCCGCAGGCAGAGACCTTGTATCCCGGGAATCCGGGCACCGAACTCACCCTGAGCGCCGACGCGATCGATCTTGGAGGGCAGTTCGCGCTGCCTGATTTCGGACGGGTCGAGTTCGTGAGTACGGGTGATATACGTTTCCTGACGCCCGCCAGTTACGCATATTTCCGCAGCAGCGAGGACCTCACCAATCCCGTGAGCGTACCCGGCGTGATGCTCGCCGCAGGTGATCTCTACTTCGAGGCGGCGCAGATCTATCCGGCCACCGGCAACCGTTTCATCATCGACGCCATCAACCCGGGCGCTACCGTGACTTTTCGCGGCAACGCCAACTCGGCTTCCACGGGGGCACCGATCTCCGCGGCCGGCAGCCTGCTGGTCGACGCGTCCCGCATTGACCAGGGCGGTGTGATCCGCGCGCCAGGCGGGCAGATCCTGCTCGGCGTATCGGATCCCTCGGATCCGGCAGTGGTGGCGCTTTTCAGCTATGCGGGCAACCTGCGCGACGGCAAGCCCGGGCGCATTGGCTTGCCGGTTATCGCCACCGACTCGGTAGTGCTCCGCGACGGCAGCCTGACCTCGGTGTCGCTCGAGGGGCTGATAGTCCCTTACGGCCAGACCATCGATGGCCAGAACTGGCGCTACGACGGTACTGCGACCACCGCGGGCGAAGCCTCCACCACGGTGCCGGATCTCCGCGCGCCGCCGTCCAAGCTGATCTCGGTGAACGGCGCCGATGTCTCGCTCGCCCCCGGTGCTGTTGTCGACCTGTCCGGTGGCGGCGATCTGCAGGCGCAGGAGTGGGTGGCAGGCACCGGCGGTTCGCGCGATGTGCTGTTGCAATTCAACACGGTGTATTCGAGTGGTCGCCCGGAAGCCTCGCCGCTCTACCCGGACCGCCGCCCCGTCTACGCGATCATTCCGGGCTTCTCCGGTTCTCTGGCGCCGTATGATCCGGCGATCGTGAGCGGGGATCCGCTGATCGGGAAGTCCGTCTACCTCTCGGGTAGCCCCGGTTTTCCGGCGGGCTACTACACGCTTCTGCCCGCGCGCTATGCCACGGTCCCCGGAGCATTCCGTGTGGTGCAGGACACCAGCGCTCTCGACACCCTGGCGAGCCGGAATCTCACGCTCCCCGACGGAACACTGGTGTTGGCCGGACGCTTCGTCGACGGTCTGAGCGGCGCTGCCAAGGCGCGTAGTACTGCCTTTTTCGTGCAATCGAGCGAGGTCTGGCAGCAGTACTCGCAGTACACCCTCAGCAATGCCAACGACTTTTTCGCAGCCCTTGCTGCGCAATCCGGCACGCTGCGGCCGCGGCTCCCGGTCGATGCCGGTCAGCTCGTTCTGGCGGCAACCCGCACGCTGGGTCTTGGCGCGCAGCTGCGTACGACCGCAGGCGAGGGCGGCGTCGGTGCGCTGGTGGACGTCGTCTCACAGCGCATCCAGATTGTGGACGCCAATTCTGTCGCCCTGCAGGGCTATGTGCAGATCAGGGCAAGCGAGCTGGTTGATCTCGACGCGGCGAGCCTGCTGGTCGGTGGCACGCGCAGCCGTACCGAGGCCGGTGATCAGATCACCGCGCTGGCCCAGAGAGTGGTGCTGTCCAACGACGACGAGGCCCTCGAGGCGCCCGAGGTGCTGCTGGTGGCTGTGGCCAGCGAAGCGGGTGACGGGATCCTGCTTGAATCCGGCAGCCGCATTGCCGCGGTGGGCGATATTCCTGCTGGCCAGTCCGTCGATATCCTGATCGGCCGCCTTCCTGCGCCAGCGGCTGGCAAGGATCCGGGCGATCCGGGCGTGAGTGGAGATGGCGCCTTGTTGCGGGTCTCCAATGGCGTGCCGGTTGCCGTAACGCGCGTCAACGTGCCGGGTGCAGACGGCGTTGCGGGCACTGCGCTGGGTCTGCTGCAGATTGAGGCTGGCGCCAGCATCGAGGCCGAGGCCGCCATCACGCTCGATTCCGCCGCGAGTACGGTGGTCGCGCCCGGTGCTGTGTTCTCGGCCAAGGCGATCGATGCCAACAGCAGTGTGGTGAGTTTCCTCGGCGCCGATTTCGCGGCCTCCACGCCCGAGGGTCTGGTGGTCACGCGCGAGTTGCTCGAACAGTTGTCGGATGCGGAGTCCTTGCGTTTCGGCAGCCGCGGAGCCATGGATTTCCTCGGCAATGTGGATCTCGATCTCGATGGCGAACTGCGGCTGAGTGCCGGGGTCTTCCGCGGTGATGGCGGCACGGTGCGCCTCGCCGCAAACACCATCACGCTGGCGAACGATCTCGGCGCTGTCGCCGTCGCGGGGATGGCGGATACCGGTCTCTTGTCGCTGGTGGCAGACCGCATCGGCTTCGGCGCTGGTGACAAGGCGATCGCCGGATTTGGCAGCGTTGATGTGCTGGCGCGCAATGGTGTGCTGTTGTCGGGTGAGGGCAGTTTCGATTTTGGCGCCGCCGATGTCGCGTTGCACGCCCCGCTGCTGCTGGCCGATACCGGTTCATCCAATGCATTGCGCACAACCGGTGCTTTTGTGGTCGATGCTGAAGGCGCTGGCGAAGCGGCACTGCCGGACGCCGCGGGCGGTGTTGTCAGCCTGCAGGGTGGCACCCTCGTGCTCGATACACGGATCGAGTCGAGGGGCGGATCGGTGTCGCTCGCTACCACCGCAGGAGATCTGCAACTCGGTGCTGACGCGCGTATCGACGCTAGCGGGTTTGCCCGCACCTTCTACGATGTGCAGCGCTTCGCCGATGGTGGTGATGCGCGGCTTCAGGCGAGCGGCGGTGACCTGATCATCGACGCAGGCGCGCGGGTGGATGTCTCGGCGGATCCGGCCGGAGGCAGTGCGGGCCGCATCGGCCTGACCGCCCGGGATGGCGCACTGTTGCTTGGTGGCACGCTCGAGGGTGCAGCGGGCGAGGGTCGGTCCGGCGGGTCCCTGCTGATTGATACGCAGGCCGCGATTGATCTCGATGCACTGATTCCCGTGCTGGCCAGTGGCGGGCTCGACCACCGTGTCGCGTTGCGCAGCGGCAGCGGAAACATCGTGCTCGCAGCCGGGCAGACTTTGCAGGCGGACGAAATCAGCCTGACCGCTGACGGTGGCGAGATGCCAGGTGCGGCGGAGGGCAACGTGATCATTCGCGGCGTCATCGATGTCTCGGGTGAGAAGGGCGGTCTGGTAGATCTCGTCGGTCGCAGTGGCGTGCTGGTCGAGGGCAGCTTGCTGGCACGCGGCACCTCCGACAGCGAACGCGGCGGCACGGTGAATCTGGTCACCACGGGCGCGGCCTCGGACGCGGTGGATGCGCGTTACGGCTACCAGCTAGTTTTTGCCGCGGGGTCGGGCCGCATTCAGGTGGGGCCTGATGCACTTATCGATGTGACGGGTGGCAGCGCGGGTGGTCTCGAGGGCGGGCGCGTGAACCTGCGCGCGCCCTTGCTGGCCGATGGCGAATTGCTGGTGATGATTGATCCGGGCGCGCAGATCGTTGGCGAGCGCGAGTTCGCCATCGAGGCCTACGCGCGCTGGTCCACCGGGGATGCGAGCACGGGCGCGTTGCACTTCGATGGCATCGTCGATCCGGCGGGACGCTTCGGTGCCGACGGCCTCGCGGGCCCGAGCGACGCACACCGCGCGTTTTATCAGGATACCTTGCGCCAGTTTGTCAGTGCGCCGCCTTTCGCTTTCGAGCAGCGCCTCGCAGGGATCGATCACTTGCGTGTAAGGCCGGGTATCGAGCTGTTGAACGCGGACACGGCACTCCGGGACGGCAATATTCTGGTCTTGAGCGACTGGAACCTCGGTGCGGGAACTCGCGAAGAGGACGGCACCCTGGCGCTCGATTACCGCCATCAGGGCGTGGCGCCGGTGTTGACCCTGCGCGCGGCTGGCGATTTGCTGATCGGTGCGAGTCTCAGCGACGGTTTTTTCCAGAACCGGAATCCGTTCAATGCCTTCAGCCCGGGTGATGTCGACAATTCCGCCTCTCCGGTGGCAACGTCCGGCAACCCGCTGCCGCTGCTGTCCCAGAGCCTGGCCGCCTCACTGGGCGGCACCAAGGAAGAGCCGCGTCTGCTGGGCGTGGATTCCAGCTCTTTCCGCCTCGTTGCAGGCGCCGATGCCGCGAGTGCAGATCCGCTCGCGCTGAACGGCGAGGGCGCCGGAAGCGCCCTCCTCGACGGCCACCAGCAGGCGCTGATCATCAAGAAAAACGGCAAGGAAGCCACGATTTACGCACCCACGATGGTGCGTACCGGTACGGGCTCCATTACCGTTGCCGCCGCTGGCGACGTTGCGTTGCTCGATGCTTTTGCGCCGGGTGTGATCTACACGGCGGGCCGCCCCGTTGCTGAGGCCTCGGTGCTTCCGCAGTCGCAACTGCGCGAGGGCACTGGTGGTTTGCCGCCCGTAATCGACTCCGGACGCATCAATACCGAGGCTGCCGGCGATATCAGTATCCGTGCCGGGCGCGACGTGATAGCCCGCCAGCGGATCATCGACGACGGCTCCCGCACCGGGCGTCCCGGCGCCAACCTCACGCAAATGTGGTGGCCATGGATGCAGACCTGCCTTTTCGGCAGCGCGCTGGAGTGTCGGGGTGCCGGTGGTTCCTCGATCAGTTTCGGGGTGTTCGATCAGGGCGTGCTCAGCACGGGCGGCGATATCCGGCTGCAGGCCGGGCGCGACATCCGTGATCTCTCCGTTTCCTCGCCCACGACCTGGTATCTCGCGGACGAGGCGGGAGCGAGCGTGGTGCGAACGGTCGGTGGTGGCGACCTGCGCGTGGAAGCGGGCCGCGACATCCTGAGCGGGGCCTTCCTGATTGGTCTCGGCAATGGCGCGATTGATGCGGGGCGTGATATCCGCGCCGATCTGCAGTCGGACAACGGCCTTCCGGTAGCCACGTATATCGGGCTCCAGGATGCGCAACTCCTGATGAACGCGGTGGGACGCGTGGAACTGGGGGGCGTGATGAATCCCTCGTGGATTTTCCGCGGCTTCGATTCACAGTCCTACAGCGCTGACTCCACGCTGGCTGTGACCGCGCAGACGGGCGATATCTCGTTGCGGCGCGTGCTCAGCGAATTCTCGTTCGGCACGGCCACCTTGCTGCTGCCTGCCTACGACTTCGTCCTGCCAGCCTCGCTCCATTTGACCGCCCTCGAGGGCGCGGTGGATATCGGCGTTGCGGGCGAGATGTATCCCTCGGAGAGCGGCCAGCTCTCCGTGGTGGCGAGCGGTGACCTGCGCATCTCCAACGGCAACTCGGCCCGGGGAGTGTTCGGGATGATCGATGCGCCCGCCACGGTGCTGCCATCGGCGCAGAGTCCGATACCCGGCTCAGGGCTCGCGACCAGTTTTATCTACGACGGCATCGATTCGCCGTTCCGCTTGCACGTTCCGGGCGGCTTGCACGCCAACGATGACGAGCCGGTGCGGCTTTACAGCCTGGAAGGCAGCCTGCTGAACGGCACCGACGGTGGTGCTGGAGCGGTTCGCATTGATCTGCCCAAGGCGGCGCTGGTGAGCGCAGGCCTCGATATCGTTGACCTGATTTTTCGCGGGCAGCACCTCTATGCGTCCGACATCACGCGGATCAGCGCGGGGCGTGACTTTTACGATTCGCCGCTTGCCCCGGGCCGCAGCGTAGCCTTCGTGGAGTTGGGTGGCCCCGGCACGCTGCTGGTCGAGGCCGGACGCAATCTCGGACCGATCACATCGGCTAACGACGCTCTTGATTTCGGCTACCTGCCACGCGGCAATCCCAGCTACCCCGGCATTCGGACCATAGGCGACCAGAACAACAGCTACCTCCCGCGCCAGGGTGCCTCGATAGTGCTTGCCTTCGGTGTGCAGCCGGGCGTGGCGCTCGATGATTTCGTCACGACTTACATCGATCCGGCGGTGCCGCACGATCCTGAAAATCCGGACGACGAGCTTGGCACGCCGGATTACTCCGTGCGCTTGGTCGCGTTCGTGGAGCAGATCGAGTCTGACCGGCTGCGTCGTGAGGGCGAACCCGGCACGGTGGATTTCTCGCCCGTGCAGGCGTGGGAATACTTCCGCGGCCTGCCGGCATACCAGCAGCAATTGCTGGCCTACTCCGTGTTCCTCGACATCCTCAATGTCACCGGCCTCGACTACAACAAGGACGGGCGTTTCTCGCAGCAGTACGGGCGCGGTTTCGATGCCGTGCAGACATTGTTCCCCGCCTCGTTCGGGTACACGAGTTTCGATCGCAGTCTGACCGCCGGGCAGCAGCAGGCCACGGTGCGCACCGGGTTGCTCGACATGCGTGGCTCCACAGTGCAGACCCAGCGTGGTGGGGACATCTCGATTATTGGTCCCGGTGGGGACATCGTGGTGGGCAGCGCCTCGGCACCGCCGCTCGTGCCGGCCTCTGCGATCACCGCTGGCATTGGTCCCAACACACAAGGCGTTCTTGCGCTGGAGCAGGGAGCAGTACGGATTTTCACGGACCGCAGCGTGCTGCTGGCGCAGAGCCGGATCTTTACCGAGCAGGGTGGCGCCATCCTGATCTGGAGTTCTAACGGTGACGTCAACGCCGGCAAAGGCGCGAAGACCAGTTCAGAGATTCCGCCGCCCGAGTTTCTCTGTGACGTCGATCACTTCTGCCTGGTCGACGCCAAATCGCAGGTGAGTGGCGCCGGCATTGCGGTGCTGCAGACTCGCGCAGGCGCTGAGAGCGGCATCGCGAACCTCGTGGCGCCGCGCGGCACCGTGGATGCGGGTGACGCCGGTATCCGTGTGGCAGGGAGCCTGAACGTCGCGGCATTCAAGGTCGCCAATGCCGACAATATCTCGGTGTCGGGCGGCTCGGTGGGCGTGCCCACCGGTCTGGTCGATACCGGCGCCCTGGGTGCGGCCAGCTCTGTCGCGGCCTCCGTATCCCAGAGCGCCGCGCAGATGGGAGGCTCGCGTCAGCCCGAAAAAGGCAATTACCTCATTGCTGTCGAGGTGCTCGGTTTCGGGTCCCCGGACGGCTGAAAGAGCGCTGTGCGAGCACACGCTTTTGCGGTGTGTCCGCTTGCGAAAAAAGCTGCGTACTGTCTCCAAACCGTAAACAGAACGACATGTTCGCCCCGTAACCTGACTGTGCTCTCTGGAGCGCGTGGCATGCGCAAGCAACCACGAAAAACCCAAGTCCTTTTTATCGGAGACAGATTCATGCGCATTAAACTGCTTTGCACCGCCCTGATGGCGGTATCTGCACAGGGCGCCTTCGCGGCGGCTGATGCCAAGCTCTACGGTGGCGGCGCCACGTTCCCGGCGTCCGCTTACGGCGGTGTCGAGTGGCTCACCGGCCCGAACACCGGCACCGTCACTGCCCCCATCTACAACTCGGTTCCCTCGGCCCCCATCCCCCGGCAGATCGACGGCGGCGCATCGGGCTCCTACATGGCCACCTACGCTGCCAGCACCACCAACAAGCCCTTCGGCTTTCCCACGAACCTGAAGACCGCTGGCTCTTTTGTGGTTGGCAGTGCATACACGATCAAGACGCTGGGCACCACTGACTTCACCCTGCTGGGCGCGCTCGCCAACACCGTCGGCGTGAGCTTTATCTCCACCGGCACCGGCACGGGCACCGGCACTGCGAACGAGAACGTGCGTCCTGCTGTGTCGTACTGCCAGACCGGCAGCGGCGGCGGCAAGAACGTATTCATCGGCGTGAAGACCGCGGATTTCGTCGCCACCTCTGGTAACGCCAGTGGCCTGAGCTGCGGCAACTTCACGGCCGGCGCTGGCGGCGGCTTCAGCGCACCGGTTGGCAGGACCGATGCCGATTACGTCGGCACCGACGCCCCGCTGAGCAGCTCTGAATACGCCACGTTCAAGACCAACAAGTCCGCTACCCGCGGCGTACCCGCGCAGATCCCGGTCCTCGCGGGCGCGCTCGGCCTGGTCTACAACAACGTCAACACCGGCAAGAGTCTCGGTTCGGCGCCGTTGGTCGTCACCATGGAAGAAGCCTGCAAGATCTTCTCGGGCGCGATCAACAACTGGGACTACTTCGGTTATCCCAGCAAGGCCATCAAGGTCGTGTTTCGCTCCGACAAGAGCGGCACCACCTTTGGCTTCAGCAACTCGCTGTCCGCCATGTGCCCCGCCGAAGGCGTGACCGGATTCAGCACGCAGGAAACGATGGCCTTGGCCTTCCCCAGTGCCACCGCTCCCTCGGGCTTTCTCACCGGATCGGGTAATGCTGGCGTGATGGATGCCGTTGGCAACAACGACGGCTCGATCGGCTACGGCGATGTCAACGATGCAGTGGCTCGTCAGCGCATCACGCCGACGCTGAACGATGTGAACTTCTTCGCCGTCAAGGCGAAGGCGGGCATCAACGGCGCCACCACCAAGAGCTATAAGGCGAAGTCGCCGCTCAAGGTCGGCAAGACCTTCAAGATCGCAGCCGGTGATATCGTGTTCGACAAGACCTTCGTGTCCGGCAGCAACGACGTCAATGGTCGTCCCACCATTACCAGCATCACCGGTGTGCCGTCCGCACGCGCCGGCTGTGTGGCGTTGGTCAGCCCCAACGCCTACGGCAACGCCCCGTTGGACGTGAACGGCGACTACACAATCTACCCGCTCCAGGCAATCACCTACCTGTTGGTCAACTCCAACGGTAACGGTGACAACGCGCTCAACCTCCAGCAATTGGCAGGGTCCTTCTACGGGTCCTTCACGGCTCCGGCGATCAAGGCCTCGGTGACCTCCATCTCGGGCACGCAGGGCTTCTCCTACATTGCCGGTTACAGCCCCACCGTCCAGATCAAGAACTGCATCGGCTTCTGATCGGTTTGCCATATAGAGACTATCGGCCTCGTTATGGATGACGAGGCCCCTCGGGGAACCGGTAGTCTTTTCTCTCCAGCCCCCCTGCTCCTGGCCGGAGCAGGGGGGTTTTTTTTGCTCTGTTCGCGTTGAGCAGTGACTCACACCATGAACACAGGCTCCATCCGGCGGATTTCGCTATTGGGAAGCGCGAGCTTGGTGGCGTCCGCCTTCCATTCGGCCACGGCGGCTTTGAGGTCGGCCAGTAGTGCCTTGGCCTCGCCAGAGGTCAGTCGGTAGAGTTCGGCGGTGCGCATCACTGCGTCGATGCTCGGCTCGGCGTTGGCACCGTCGAGCGTGAGGGTATGGGCTGTCTTGGATAAGTTGGGGTTCATGTCGAACGCCGGCGCGAGGTGCCAGCCCGTGGGCAGGCGCAGGAAGCCGTGATTGCGCAGGTGGTCGTCGCGGTTGCCCACGAGGACATTGAACAGCACCCGGCGAAATAGTTCCTTTAGGTCTGCGTCGACCGACCCCTGCGCGCCGTTGTCGGAGATAAATTCGGCGATGTCGAGGTAGCTCCCGCCATCTTCGGTATCGCGCCGCTCGAGTAGGGTCATGGCCGACGAGTACATTCGGCGTCCTTCGGGCTTGCGGTCAAACCGTGCCGAGCAGAAGGTCCCGTACGGGGCTGACAGTCGCTCAAGACTGGCGTCCGGCACGTCGAGGCCGGCGCGATGGGCGAGCCGATTAACGAGGTACTCCCATCCGCCCCAGTCGTGACGGTCTTCGTTCGAAGGGAACTTGGCAATCCAAAGCCGTTTGTTCAGGTCGACAAAGTTTGCCTTCGGACGAGCACCGCCAAGGGAGGTGCCCGGGGCGATGAGCATGGCCAGCCAACGCTCGTACTCCGGGAGCTTTTCGACCCCGGGCTCTTCGATGCGACGGCTGATTTCCGCGAGTTCCGCCAGTGCTGTCGCCGGCGGCGCACCGAACTTGCTGTTGTCAAGAAACAACCCACTTGCCTTGCGGAATCTCAGGCCACCGAGGCGGGTCTCGTCAAGCACCCCTAGCAGGAAGTCCATTTCCTGGAGCGCGCGTGGTTTGCGATTTTCGCGCTCCGCTACGGCGGCTTCCCTGCGCTCCATCAGCACCCGCCCCCAACGGTCCGGCGCCGAATCCATCAGCACACCGAACGCCGCCTTAGGTGGCAGTACGTGCTGCTCTCCTGCGTAGAGGTCCAGCCGCGGGTCCAGCATGAACTTGTTCTCGCTCGCGAGCCACGTGGCGTCGTATTCGAATGAGGCAGCGAGGTCGGTCCGTACGTCGTGGCGATGCAACGCGCCCACCCGCTGCTGGACACCCAACTCAAGGGCGTCGAGGTGCACCTCGTAGGAATTGCGTGTCTTAGCCACGTTTGTCCTTCACGATCCCGCTGCTCCGCTGCATCTTGAGCATGGCTACGTCCTGTAGCTTTTTTCCGAGTACGTCATCGCTCGCCAAGCTGTTGATGTCCTGGTCCAGCCCAAGGACGCGCAGAGCGCGCATGTACGTTCCGATAGCGATGGTGGGGTCGCCCTGCTCCAAGCGACGAATGGTTTCGCGCGAGACGCCTACACGTTCGGAGAACTGAACCGTCGTCAGCTCACGTCGCAGGCGTGCCATCTGCAAGCGCCCGCCGAAGGAGCGCATCTGCTTGAGCACAGCCGGGAAAGAGGGATGCGATGTCTTGGCCATGCCACATATTTTAGGCGAATCGGCTTTGGTGTCCATTTAATGAGGTACATTCCTGCGAGATGATTGGGAAATTTGCCACATTAGATGGGCATTTTTGCTCGATGGAGCAATTTAATAGGGCACCGAAATACGGCAACCGTCGAGTGTCGTATGGTCGCCGGCCGCGGAGGCCTCGCGCCACTGCGCATGCCGGGCAGCGCGTCACTAGTGGCTTTGGCCGTCGGCTCCTGGAACCGCCCGCAGCTAACGCGAACAGGGTTTCTTTTGTCAGAGGCAGTCCGCGACATCGGGTCTCCCGGGTGCGTGCTGCTATGATCCGTTTGGACTTTTACCGCTTGCCGAGCTGCGCCCGAGGCCAAGCCCCGTGATCCGATGTTGTCGATTTCCAGCACCTTTACTGGCGTTGCTGCTCGTCGTGCAGCTGCACCTTCTGGCGGGCATGCATGACGCACGCGCCGGGCAGTTGACAGCAGCCGACACCTCGACTCGCGAGCGCATGGAACCCGCGCCCGCTCCCGCGCCGCCCGGGGCCCTTTCGGTGCCGCTGCCCGCGCCTTTGGATCCGATTGAGACCCTCGCTGATTCGCTGCATGGCGAGCCCGCTATCATCCGCGTCAATGCGCGCCCCCTGCCGGAGTTCCTTGACGAGGTGATGGGGCGGTTGAAGCTCGGTTTCGTGCTGGGGCCTGGCATCCGCGAGCGGCGCGACCCGGTCACCTTGCGTATCGTGGGCGCGGTGACACCAACTCAATTGTTGCGTATCACGCGGCGTGTGTTGCTCGATCTTGGCGTGTCGATGACGCTGCAATCGGGCACTTTGCTGATCGCCCTTGATGCCGGGAATGGTGCTGGCCCGCCCCTGTACCTCCCCGATGGCAAGGTGCCCGCGCAGGCGGGCGACGCGCGGCGGGTGATCGTGGCCGTGCAACTGCAATCGCTCCGGTATACCGCCATCACGCCGTGGCTGTCACAGGCTTTCGGCAATGCTGGTGTGAGCGTGGATCAGGAGCCGGTCAGCAACACACTGCTGGTCTCCGGTCCGGCTGTTGCCGTGGAGGAAGCGATCCGCGCAGTCGAAGTGCTGGACCGCCCGCGGCAACGAGCGGCCCGCACCATGTTGCTACAGCCGCGCGAGGTGGCAGTCGATCAGCTGGCGCATGACCTGCTGAATATCCTGCAGTCAGAGGGTATCGCGGCCGATCTGCCCGCGCTCGAGGCCTCCGTGGTGCTGCTGCCGCTCGGCAGCGCAAAAGCGCTTGCGGTGTTCGCGCCGGACCAGCGCATGCTCGATCACATCGCGGAATGGGCGCGCGCCCTGGATCGGCCGCCGGTCGCAGCCGTGCAGACGGCGATTTTTTCTTACCCGCTGCAGTATCTCGCCGCGTCCGCAGTCGTCGACACCCTGAGCGGATTGTCGCCTCCCGCGCGCGCCGCTAATCCGGCGTCGGCAGTGGTTCCCGTCGCGGCCGCGGAGACCGTACAAGAGGATGAGCCCGTACAGCCCTGGTCGAAGCCTCCGGTGGCCCCGGCATCACCGGGGCATCTGGCAGTCGATGCCAATCGCAACGCGGTGGTTTTTCGCGGCGCTCCGGAGGAGTGGAGCCTGCTCTACCGCGCCATCCGGGAGATGGACCGACCCACCACCCAGGTGCTGGTAGAGATGCTGCTGGCAGAGGTGAGTCTTGAGGACCAGTTCGCGAGCGGCGTGGAGTGGCTCGCGTCAGGATCGGTGCGCGGTGACGACATCAGCTACGGCACCGTGGGTGGACTTGGTCTGGGTGCTGCCGGTTTCAATCTGCGGCTGCAGGACGGCGAGACGGTGCGCGCGCTGATCAATCTGTTTGCCACCGATGGGGCTGTACGTATCCGCTCACGACCGAGCCTGGTGGTGGCGAGCGGACACATCGCGCGGTTCGAGGTCGGCGATCAGATCCCGGTGGTGAGCGCCTCATCGCGATCGCTCGAAGAGCCTGATGCGCCACTGGTGCGCACTCTCGAATACCGGAATACGGGGTTGCTGTTGGAAATCCTGCCCACGGTGAAAGCGGGGGGCCAACTCGATATCGAGCTCAGCCAGACGCTGAGCGAGGCACTGCGCACGACCACCAGCGCCATCGACTCGCCCACGATCCGCTCCCGCAGCCTGCACACCACCGTGAGCTTGAAGGATGGCGGAGCCGTGCTTCTGGGCGGTTTGCTGTCCTCCATCGACAGCACTGACGAGACGGGCGTGCCAGGCCGTAAGCGCCTTCCGCTCGCCGGAAAGCTGCTGGGCGCCGATGCGCGCAGCGGGGCACGCACGGAATTGCTGCTCCTCATACGGCCGCGTTTGTTGCGCGCTGGCGATACCGCATCCGCGAGCCCCCCGGGCTTGCCATGAATCCGTCATATTCAAATGGTAAAAAATCGGCTTAGGCCGTCGGAAGACGTTAGCAATTGAGCGCTGGTCCGGCACTCCAGCGTGTCCGAGGGCGTGGGCACCCTCATCCCGGAGCAGACACCATGCGATTCGTGACAGTTATGTTTCTTGCCGGCTTGCTCGCCGCGGGACCGCTCGCGGCGCAGGAATCTTCGGCGCCTGCCGACGCTGCTGCGGCGGCCGAAGCAACGACCACGAACCGTAAGGCGAGTAAAAAGCCTGCGCATACGCCAGCCACCCGTCTCACAGCGCAGATGGAGCGCGATCTGGCGCTGAGCAGCGAGCAGATTGCGAGTGTTCAGGCGTTGAACGAGAAGAGCCTGGCCGCGCTGCAGGCGCTGCGACCCACCGAAGAAGAGATCAAGGCAAGTCGCCGGCAGCAGCGCCAGATCCTGTCGGATCGTGACAAAGAATTGAAAGCCCTGCTCTCGGAACAGCAGTACGGCACGCTGGTTGGCAATCGCGAGAAGTACGAGAAGCGCATGCACAACACGCAGCCCTCCGGGTCCCACTGAGACTGACGTGGGCACCACCCCATTGATTTTGGCAGGTGTGCAGAGGCGTATGTCACGAGCGCGCTGCGCCGGGATCTTGCCCGATTCTGACGCATGCCCGCCGCAACCATCGAGAGTGACCGCATAGATGTCGAGTCCACCGGTATTCCGGGCGTCCCCAACAGCGAGGAATAGCGTGGAGCGCATGCGCCGTATCCAATTGCTGCGAGTGGCCTGCCTGTTGCCCGTTCTGGCTGGCCTTTTCGCGGCTGGCTGTGCAGAGGTGGTGCCGGGCCTCGACATGCCCGATGTGGACGAGGGCGTGCACGTGCTCGAGGCGCCGGCGCCCGGCGGCGTGCTGGCAGGCGAGTGGCCACCTTATGGGCCGCGCACGGTGCCGGCGCCGCCTTCGGCGATTGCCGAGCCGGAGCAAGTGGTCCCGGACAAATACGAGGTGGTTCGCGTCACGCCGCAGGTCGTGGCTTCGATGCGGCGTGCAAACCCGGATGATGCAACGCGCACTCTTCCGGCGGTGAGCCCCGCAGACGTGCCACCGGAGTACCGTGTGGGTCCAGGTGATGTTCTGTTCGTCACGGTCTGGGATCACCCCGAGCTGGCGCAACCAGTACGCGGCGGCCTGCAGGATCTGGCGGTCAAGGAAGGACGGCTGGTCGCCGCTGACGGCACGATGTACTACCCCTATGCGGGCAGCCTGCGCGTCGCTGGCCTCACCTGCGCCGAGGTGCGGGCAGTCCTCACCACGCGGCTCACGGGCGTGGTGATCGACCCCAAGGTCGACGTCAAGGTCGTGAGCTACCGCGCTTACCGCGTGCAGGTGACCGGAGAGGTCCGCAAGCCAGGCACGTTGACGCTGGATGACACACCGAAGGGCGTCTTGCAGGCGTTGGACGAGACCGGAGGTCTGAGCGCCGATGCCAGTCGGCGCCGCGCGATTCTCGTGCGTGGTGATGCGCGCTACCCGATCGATCTTGCGGCGCTGTTGTCCGGTGACGCTCCCGCACGCAACCTTCTGCTCCGACCCGGCGATGTCATCCATGTTCCGAGTCGCGCTGACGACCGCATCTTCGTGCTCGGCGAGGTCGAGCAGACCAAGCCCGTATATATGGAGCGCATGTCCATGCCGCTCATCGAGGCCCTCACGCTCGCCGGTGGTCTTGATCGTGCGCGTGCCAACGACTCCGGGGTGTTGGTGTTCCGCAACAACGCATCTGGTGGCGCGGTGAAGGCATCCGTCTTCGCGCTGGATATCTCCAGCGCCGGCGGCTTCCTGCTTGCCACTCAGTTTCCGCTGCGCGAGAGCGACATCGTCTATGTCATGCCCACCGCGCTGTCGCAATACAACACCGTCATCTCGCAGATCCTGCCGACCGCTCAGCTTATCTGGCAGGTCGACCAGGTGATCGAACGGAGCGATCTGTGACGCGCCGTGTCGGCGCTGCCGGCCATGCATGCCCGGATCCTGTAACCAACGATTTCTGCGCGGGGCCTACACGTCGTGACTGAATCCACAGCTGGCATCGCCCGGCCCGTCTCCCGGGTCGAGACCGATGAGATAAACCTGCGCGACATCGTGGACCTCCTGATCTCCGGCCGGCGCACGATACTCGCGCTGGTGCTCGGGACGCTCCTGCTCACACTGCTCTACCTGGGGTCCTCGGAGCAGTCCTATGAGGCGCGCGGCAGTCTCCAGGCAGAGGCTCCCCTCAGTGATGCCGGTGCCTTCTCGGAGGCGCAGGCAACCCTCGGATTATCGGCTGCGGGTAAAAGCACATCGGCGCAGATGGAGTTGCTGCGGAGCAAACGTGTGCTCGATCCCGTGATCGACTCAATGAGCCTCGATGTCATCGTGCGTCCGCAGTTCTTTCCGCTGTTCGGGGAGTACTTCGCGCGGAGTTTCCATCCCGATGCGCCCGGCCAGATCGCCGACGCGCTGCCGGGTTTCTCCCGCTGGGCATGGGGCGGGGAGGAGCTCCTGGTTGAAAAAATGGCTGTTCGCCCGGCGCAGATCGGGGTTGCGTTCACCTTGGTTGCGCGTGAAGCCGGGAGTTTCGACATCACCGACGGCTGGGGTAACAAACTCGCCTCGGGCCGCGTGGGGCAGGACCTGAAGACCTCCGGTCCGGCCGCTATCAGCCTGCGCGTCAAATCGCTGCGGGCCCGTCCGGACACCCGTTTCACGATCAGCAAGGTGGCGCGTGGCGAGGCGATAGACGCTATCCGCGGGCGGCTCGTGATCGACGAGCTTGGCATCAAATCAGGCGTTATCGGGGTGAGCTATCGCGCGCCGGAGCGTGACAACGCCGAGATCTTCGTCGACCAGCTGATGGCGTCATTCATCGAAGACAATCGCCTGCGGCAGGTGTCCGTCACCAACGATATCCGCGAATACCTGCAGCGCCAACTGCCGCTGTTGAAGCAGCGGCTGGGCGTGGCGACGCAGAAACTCGCAGAATACGAAGCGCGCTTCGGTTCTCCCGACATGGAGAAGGAAACGACCCTTCTTCTCCAGCAGAGCATGAAGTTCAGGAGCAAGCGACTCGATTACCAGTCAGACCTCGATCGCGCGCGGGCGAGGTTCGGCCCGCAGAGCCCCACGGTGAGGGAGCTCTTGGGCGCGCTTGCCGCGGTTGATCAGGAGGAGGCGAGGCTGCGGGCGCGGCTCGACGCGTTCCCAACCCAGAATCGCGATCTGCAGATACTCAAACGCGAGGCCCGCAACCTCGTGCAGCTGAACGACGTCGTGCAGACCACGATCAACAGTTACCTGGTGGCCGAGGCCGGCAGCGTAGCTAACGTACGCGTGGTAGACCGGGGTAATGCCAAGGACGTCCCCGTCGCTCCGACTCCCACCGTGTTGCTCGCGCTCGCCGTGCCGCTGGGGGTTTTGCTCGGGATCATGGTGGTGCTACTGCAGCGGGCGATGTTGCGTGGCATCGATAATCCCTCTGACGTGGAGTTCGCCACAGGTCTGCGCACGGCGATGGTTCTCTTCGATCCGGTTGGCCGCCGTGAGTCGGCCTTTACCGTCCGCGAGAGTGGCCCCATCCCTGCGGCCCTGCGGGTTTTCTGCGCGTCGCAGGCGCAGGCCGGCGTAACCATGTTCTGCGGTCCGGTCTCGGGAGTGGGCAAGACCTTCACGATGGTCAATCTTGGCGCTGTGCTCGCGCGTAGCGGACGCTCGGTTGCCATGGTCGACGCCGATCTGCGCGGGGGCAGTCTGCATCGCTATTTCGATGACAGCCTCTCGCCCGGACTTTCGGAATTCGTCACAGGCTCTGATGCCGTGGCGAGCGTCATCCGCCACACCGACATACCCGGTCTCGACTTCATCTCCTCTGGCGAAAAACAGCCGGGATCGGTGTCGATACTTCGGCATCCGCGCTTTGCGGAGTTGATCGCCGCGCTCTCGCAGCAGTACCAGAGCGTGCTGGTGGCAGTGCCCGCGGTGCTGGCTCGTCCGGATGCCGCTGCAGTGGGCCAGTTCGCTGATCACACCATTCTGGTCATGCGCGCCGCGCGGCACACCGCCGATGAAATCCGGGAGTCGGTCAGCCGGCTGGCCGAGCAGGGCGTAAAGGTCGATGCAGGAGTTCTGAACCGGGTGGGCGAAACGTTCGGGAGTTATGGCTACAAGGGATTCCGGATCAACCGTTACACCTAGAAAGAGCGTTGCCAGAGCTCAGTGCGCACCGGGAGCCCCGCGGACAGTGAAGCCAAATTTCCTTTATATCGGTACGGGAAAAGCGGGATCGACCTGGCTGTTCGAGGCGCTGCAGTGGCACCCGGATGTCTACGTCACAGAGGTCAAGGAAACCAATTTCTTTGACTTGAACCCCCAGCGTGGCCTCGCCTGGTATGAGGAGTTCTTCCCCGACACGCAAGCGCAGGCGGTCGGAGAAATAGCGCATCGTTACCTGCGTCACCCCGAAGTTGCCCGGCGGATCCTGGAGGCTCTCGGGCCCACGCGCTGCATCACGGTCTTTCGCAGGCCGGAGGATTACGCGCTGTCCTGGTATCTGTTTTCCCGGCGCAACGGGCGTTTCGACGGCACGCCGGATGCGTGGGTCGAGCAGTGTTTCGAGCAGGACAGCGTGCGCTACATGAGTCTGCTGCGACCCTTTCTCGAGGCCATGGGCCGCGAGAATATCTTCGTCGGCTGTTTCGATGACCTGCGTGATGCCCCCGGCATGTTTTTCAGCGAGGTGTGTCGTTTCCTCGACGTCGCGCCGCTTGACTTGCCGCCGCGCCTTCTGGGCCGCTCCAACGCGGCGGCCAGCCCGCGCTCGAGTACGCTGGCGCTGTTGGTCAATCGGGTGTCCGGGTATCTGAAGACCCGGGGTGGTCAGCGTCTGATCGCGGTGGTGAAGCGCCAGCCGCTGGTGCAGGCACTGCTCTACAAACCGCTGCTGCCTGTTGAACGACCGGGTTTTTCGGCTGAATCCCGCGAGCGTATCCGCGCCATCGCCGAGCCAGAGTTGCGGGCGCTGGACAGTGCGGTCGGGACGCGCCTCACCGAGCGCTGGTATGGACACTGCGGCACGGCGGCGGCCTGATGCGCCTGCCGAATACCTTCATCCTCGG
Source organism: Klebsiella pneumoniae (assembly GCA_945862145.1). Classification (GTDB taxonomy): domain Bacteria; phylum Pseudomonadota; class Gammaproteobacteria; order Pseudomonadales; family UBA5518; genus UBA5518. The sequence continues at coordinate 51,810 of CAMAXE010000005.1, read as the reverse complement.
TGCGCCCAAGTGCGGCACCACCGCAATGGCGCGCTACCTCAGTGAACACCCCGGCGTGTTTTTCAGCAAACTTAAGGAGCCCGGCTACTGGGCCACGGACTTCGGATGGCTGGCCGAGCGCAACGGGCTGCATTCACGCGAGCAGTACCTCAGCCTTTTTTCCGCGGCTACTCAACAGCAGCCGGTGGTGGGCGAGGCCTCCACCATGTACTTGAGCTCCACCCGTGCCGTGGCCAATATCCTCGCCAACTGCCCTGGTGCGAAACTGATCGTGATGCTGCGCGATCCGGTCGAGGTCGCCTACGCCTACCACATGCAGAAACTCCTGATGTTTCACGAGGACGTCGGAGATTTCGAAACGGCCTGGCGCCTGCAGGAACTGCGTCGCAGCGGTGAGCGTGTCCCGGCCAACTGTCCCGGTCCCGTGATGCTGCAGTACGGCGAGGTCGCCGGCTTCGGTCCGCAGGTCCGCCGCCTGCTCGAGACCGCGCCGCGGCAGTCCATCCATTTCATCCGCTACGAGAGCTTCAAGGCCGACGCTGCGGGGACCTATGCCGAGGTACTTGGCTTTCTCGGCATCGAGCATGACGGGCGCACTGCCTTCCCGGTGGTGGGGCCAGCGAGGGATTACCGGTTTCCTGTGTTTGCCCGCCTGTTCCACGATCCGCCAGCCCTGGTTCGTGCCCCGGTGCGAGCGCTGCGCCGGCACCTGATTCTCAGGCGCTATCCCGCGGTCGAGGCGTTGAGGCAGCGCATGTTCAAGGCACGCAGCCGCTCGCAGATCGAGCCACGACTGCGCGCCGAGCTGGTCGAATACTTCGCGCCGCATGTGCGTGAAATAGAGAGCCTGCTCGGCTGGGACCTTGCGGACTGGCGAGCCGGAAAGCCGGCCGCTCGCGCGCCCGGGGGCGGCCTATGAGACAACCCAATACCTTCATCATTGGCGCGCCAAAATCGGGCACCACCGCGCTGGCGAGCTATCTGTCGGCGCATCCGGCGGCCTTCGTCTGCAACCCGAAGGAACCGTTTTTCTGGTCGGGCGATTTTCCCGGACTGGCGCCACGTCTGGGGATCCGGTCGCTTGACGATTATCACCGCCTGTTTGCCAGTGCCGGGAAGGACCATGCCGTGGTGGCTGAAGCGTCCACCAACTATCTTTGCTCGCAGGAGGCCGCAGGACGGATTCTCGATTACTGCCCGCAGGCCCGGTTCATCGTGATGCTGCGTGATCCGGTCGAGGTCGCGCATGCCTTCCACATGGAGCAGGTTTTCGCGGGCAACGAGACGGTGCTGGACTTCGAGGCCGCATGGCGGTTGCAGGGAGCACGACTGCTCGGGCAGGACTTGCCGCGTGGCTGCTGGTCGCCGCAGTTCCTGCAGTACGGAGCGCTCGCGCAATTCGGCGAACAGGTCACGCGACTGCTTGGCACGGTGCAGCGCAGCGCCGTGCTGTTCCTGCGCTTCGAGGATTTTCGTAGCGACATGGCCGCAGTCTGGGTGCGGGTGCAGGAGTTTCTGGATCTGCCGCCCGACGGGAGGAAGGACTTTCCCGTCGCAAATGCGGCGCATGGCCACCGTTTCCCTGCACTCGCGCGATTTGTCTTCCATCCGCCACCCTTGCTGCGGGCTCCCGTTGACGCCCTGCGTGCCGGTCTCAGGCGCTATCGGATACCACTCGTTGAATCGCTCAAGGCACGACTGCGGCGCCCGGCGTCGCGAGCGCGGCTCGCGCCTGGCTTCGACGCTGAGTTACGGCGTTTTTTCGCGGCCGATATCGGGCAGCTTGAGACACTGCTCGGCTGGAGCCTGCCGCTGTGGCGGTCAAAGGAGATGCTATGCGAAGCCTCCTGAGTGTGCGCAAGCCGGGGTTCTCCGCATCCGCTGGCACGTTTGCGCACGACGCGACATCACTGCATCGATGGGTGATCTATATCGTCCTGATGCTGGTGCCGTTGGTGGCAATTCCGATCGGCGCTGGCGAAAACGCGTCTTTGGTCGACTGTGCGCTGTTCCCGATAGGCCTGCTGTTGCTCTACCGACGCACCGTGCCGCGCAGTGCCGTGCTGCTGTTCCTCGGCGCCTTCCTGGCCAGTGCCATTTTGCTCATCCCGCTGGCGCCGAAGCCTGTCACCGAGACCTTGCGCGTCTACCGACTCTGCGCGATCTACGCGCCGTTCGTGCTCGCCCTTGCGCTGCCATGGGATCTGGCGGCCGCCGAGCGCGCGCTGAAGATCGCCTGGTGGTTCGGGCTGGCTGGCGTCCTGCTGGGGTTCTCGGTCTTCTGGAGCGAAGGGGTTGTGCGGGAGCACCAGCAGCGCCTGTGGATCGCCGGTAGCGCCGAGTCAGTCCTGCGGGCCGGCGGCCTGTTGGGGAATTCCGGCGGATTTTCCCATTTGGTCACCGGCTGGGCGATGAGTGCGTTGCTGATCCGCTGGCTTGCGCTCGCGCGATTGAACCTGCTGCAGGTCGGCATCACGATTGCGCTCTTGCTCTATGGCGTGCTCGCCACCGCTTCGCGCGCCTCCTTGCTGCAAATCGGCGCATCCGTGCTGTTCGCCATCATTTTCAGCGTTCGCGTGGAGCCGCGAGCCATCATGCGCAGTCTCGCGGTGCTGATGCTGGCGGTCCTGATGGGCGCCGCGGCGGCGTGGGCCTTGACGCGGGTGATGGACCCCGAGTTCCTCGGCGCTGTGCTGACCCGTTTCGGGCTGGCGGGCGATCCAACCCTGCTTGTCGAGTCACGGCGTTATTCGCACTGGTATGACCTCATTCGCATCACGCAGTGGAATCCCTTTGGCATCGGCTACAAACGAACCACGGATATCACGGGTCTGCAGGTCGACAACACGTTTCTGCGGATCTTCCTCGAGCTCGGACTGCTTGGCATCGCCAGCTATCTGGCGATGTGGGCGCTGATAGTGTGGGGGTTGCTGCGCCGTACCTCCGATGTGGTGGTCAACCGCTTTCGCGCGGCAGCGGCAGGCGTGGTCATGGGGGAACTGGCGCGCATGGCGTTTTCCGATACCTTCACCATGTTCCTGAGCGCACCCACGTTTCTCGTGTTGGTGGCGATAGCGTTCCGCTTGCGTAGCGCGCAGCCTGCGGAACCCGGGCCGTGAGCACGGTGAGCGGGTCTGGCAACACTCGCCCCTGCGTTGCGCTGGTGTCCGCTCGTGCGGATGTCGGTGGTGGTCCGGAGCATGTGCATCAGCTCCTCCGCGGCCTGCGGGAGCAGTGTGTATTCCTGGTCGCGTGCCCGCGCGAGGCGCCTTATTGGGCGCGCTATGCAGAGGTCGTTGGCGAAGCAAACATGCTTGCCATCGGCAGCCGCAGCCTGCGCCCTGCGGATCTGCTGCGGCTGCGAGAGTTCATTCGTGTGCGTGGCGCGGTGATCCTGCACTCCCACGGACACGGTGCCGGCATCCTCGCACGCCTGTGTGGGCCCGGCGGTGTGCCGATCATCCATACCCACCACGGGCTCCATTTCGGTGGCCATGCTCCGGGCCTGCGCCGCTACGGGCTGATCTTGCTGCAACGCGCTCTCGAGCGGCGTACCGCGCTCAGCGTATTCGTCTCCGCGGACGAGAGTCGTGCGGCGCGTCGGCTCGGTCTCGCTCGGTGCCGCTCGGTCGTGATCCGCAATGGCGTAGAAATGCCCGTCAAACCGCGCGGGTTGCAGCGGCAGGCCGGCGCGCCACTGCGCATCGCCACGGTTAGCCGTTTCAATCGCCAGAAAAATCCCGAGGGCCTGCTTGCCGTGGTGGCGGCGCTCGCGGCACTGGATGCCGGGCGGGACAGTTTTGCTGTCGATGTGTTCGGTGACGGCCCCGAGCGTTCGCGATTCGAGGCGGCTCTCAACGAGACGGGGCTCAGGCCGATGGTGCGGCTGCACGGCACGGTGCCTTATTTGGGGGCTGCGCTTGCCAGCAGCGACGTGTTCTTTTCCTGTTCGCGCTGGGAGGGACTCCCGCTCTCGGTGCTGGAGGCAATGGGACTTGGCCTGCCTGTTGTACTGAGCGAGGTCGACGGCCATGGCGACATCCTCGCAGCCTGCGCGCAGGGCGCGCAGGGCTACGCGCTCGAGCGGCCCGCGGCGGCGGCTGCCGCACTGCAGCGGCTGCATGATCCGGCTCTCCGTGCGGGTGCAGGGGCTGCCGCCCGCGACTGCATCGGCAGTTGTTACTCGCTTGAAACAATGCTGCAACAGACTCTGCATGCCTACCGGGCCTGTCTGGAAACCGAACACTAGGACCCTTGACCATGACGCTTATCGACCGACGCAGAATGCTACTCGGCGGTGGTGCCACCATCGCCGCCACGATTGCGAGCGCGGCAACTCTGGCCGCAGCCACGGCTAATCCCGGTGTGCCGCCCGGGGCACCACAGCCCCCGCCAGTTCCCGCGGGATTCGCGCCTGTTAGCGCGCTCGGCCTGTCGGTGTTGCGCTTCGGTGCCGATCCGAGCGGTGAGACCGACTCCAGCGCCGCGTTCCAGAAAGCGGTGGATGCGTGTGGCGATGGCATCCTTCAGGTCCCACGCGGCAAATACCGCTTCAAGCAGCCGCTCGTGATCACACGTCCGGGTCTGGTGATGGTGGGCGAGAGTTGCCGCGGCGAACGTACCGCGGGCAGCGTGTTGTTCAAATCCAAGGGTTTCGAGGGCGATGCCTTGATCCGGATCGGCGGCGTCAAGCCCGTCGTGAGTGGTGTGTCGATCAGTGGTATCGCCATCGATGGCCGCGGACAATCTGGCGCGGGAATCTATGTCGAGCGCGCGGGCAACGTGGTGCTTTCTTCGATCGTTGTGCATGAGAACCTGGGCTGGGGTATCTGGATCGATGGCGGTTGGCTGTGCTCGCTGCACAACATCGCTGCCAACCACAACGGCACTCCCGGGAAGGCCGCCGTTGGCGGTGGCATCATGTTCTCGAGCAATACCCGCGAGTCGGCCAATTGCCGGCTTTTCGATTCATACTGCAACAAGAACCTCGGTTCCCAGCTGAAGCTCGCGGGAAGCAAATGGCCTAAGCGTGTCGCGAGCCTGACCGTCTGGGGCGGGCAATTCGAGCGGGGAGCCCATGAAGATCCCCTCGTACCCGTCATCGATGTCGAGGCCGCCGACCGCACGACGTTTTTCGGCTGCAATGCCATCCAGCCCAAAGGAAAACCTGCGCCTTGCGTCGCTTTCGGCAGTGGAGGCGGCATGGTGCGCGATGTGTCCTTCATATCGTGCTACTTCCAGTACACCGGCAAGCAGAGCGCGCTGACCGCGAAAGGTCATATCGAGAGCATCGACTTCATCGACTGCCGATTCGGTGGCAAAGCGAAACTCTTTGACTTCGACGAGGCAATCCCCAAAGGGAGTATTTTCTTCAGTCGCCCCGTGGATCTCTCACGTGGAAAAGGGCGCGCGGCGATTGCCCAACCCGCCATGACTCTCGGCTGACCCGGGGGTCGCGTGGCGGTTCCCCCGCATCGACTCGAGCGGTCTATAAAGCATGCCGCGATTGCGCGGACGGGCTCGCTCGCAGTGGCCAGCCTGAGCCATGTGATGGCCATACGCTGGCTTGGCGCGGCGGGTTATGGGGAGTACGTGATTGCCGAGGCCTGGGTGTTCGCGCTCGGCGTGCTCGCGCTCTGGGGCAATCACCTCGCGTGCTTCACACTGGCGGAGCAGGAGCGCAGGGCGCTGCCGGCTACGCTGCTCGTCTCCGGTGTCGCCATAATCCTCGCGCTGTGGTGTGTGCAGGCGCTGCTGGGGCTGGCGGCTGTCGCGGTCCTGCCGGCGGCATTCCTGCCCGATAACCTGACGCTTGCCATTGCCGGTTTCGCCGTGCTGGGCCTCGCCCTTTACCGTTACATCAGCGAGTTGCTGCGGCTCACCGTCAGCGTAGAGCTGGCGAATTACTTCAGTGGGCGTGGCACGGGGTTTGTGTCCAGCGCGGCATTCGGACTGTTCGTCGTGGCGCTCGGTAACTCGTCGGTCGGCTTGCACGATGCACGCTCCCTGCTGCTCTGTTACGCGGCTTCGCAGTGGGTCGGTGTCGTTATCGGGCTGGTGCTGCTTGCGCCTGGCCTGCGCGGATCCGCGCCGGGTGATGCGCCTACGTTGTCGGGTGCCGAAACCCGCGCCGCGCTGTGGGAGCGCGGTCGCAGCATCGTGTCGACGCAAGGTTTGCAGCTTGCGATGGGCAACATCGACATCTGGATTCTGGGCGCGCTGGGATCACCGGCGAGCATTGGCATCTACGGACTCGCCAAGCGCTTTGCGAACTGGCTGGTGGTGCCGGCAGGGCTGATCGGCATGTCGGGTCTGAGACAGGCGGTGCGAGAGCATCTGGGCGGTGATCGCATCAGCCGTGCATTCGAGAAGGAATTCCGGTCTGCGATGCGACTGTCCTGGTTCGGCACCGCCGCGATCGTCGCCGCGGCCGCCGTGGTGCCGCTGTCCTGGCTCGCATGGGCGGGCGGGGAAGCGGCGGCCCAGAGCCGTGCGTACTTCGTCGCGCTCGGCCTCGGACAGCTCCTGCGGCTCGCCTTCGGCAACGGTGGCCTGATTCTCACGGCGGCGGGTTTCGAGGCAGAGAATTTCCGTGCATTTCTCTGTGGCAGCCTGATTGCCCTGGTCGCGGCCCCGTCACTGATCCCGTGGATCGACGCGTGGGGTGCAGCGGCAGCGTTTTCGTTGGGCACTATCGCTGCGTCGTTGCTCGTCTCCCGCGCCTGTAGCCGGCGCCTAGGGCTTGACGCCGATCTGTTGCGCCTGTGGCGAGCAGCGTGAACCACTCCGTCGATCCTGCCGTCGCAGGCGCTGTCGAGCCTCCGGGATCGTCATTGCCGGCACTGCCCGCGCTGCGTGTGGCCATCGTGCACTACTGGTTCGTCAACTGGCGCGGTGGCGAGCGGGTGGTGCGCGAGCTCCTCGAGATTTTCCCCGGTGCTGATGTGTACACCCACGTGGCAGACCCCGAGTTGCTGCGAAAGCACCTTCCTCAGGTCACGGTCCACCAGACCTTCATCGGGCGTCTGCCATGGGCCCGTCGGTTTTACCGCCTCTACCTGCCCCTGATGCCGAAGGCCCTCGAGGACCTCGACATGCAGGCTTACGATCTGATCATCAGTTCCGAATCAGGGCCCGCCAAGGGCATCATCAAGCGACCCGATGCCGTCCACCTCTGCTATTGCCACTCGCCCATGCGCTACATCTGGGATCAGTCGGCCGCCTATCGACGCGAACTCGGTTCGATGCGCGGTTGGCTGCTGGGATGGATGGCGCCGTTCCTGCGTATCTGGGACGTGACCAGCGCGGTGCGGGTCGATCGCTTCATTGCCAATTCGCGTTTTGTGGCGCGGCGTATCGAGTCGTACTACGGCCGGCAGAGCGTGGTGGTCGCGCCCCCCGTCGACCTTGTGGCAGGCGTTGATGTGTCACCCGCAGCCCCGTCGGCGTCGCCGTACTATGTCGTCGCGGGTGAGCTGGTCGGCTACAAGCGTGTGGACCTGGCGGTTGCGGTGGCCAACAGGCTGGGCCGACGGCTGGTAGTGGTGGGTTCCGGCGAGCAACTGTCTGCGCTGCAGGCTGTTGCAGGTCCTACGGTGGAGTTCACTGGCCGTGTCAGCGACCCCGATTTTCGTCGCTGGCTAGCGGGGGCGCGTGCCTTGCTGTTTCCCGGACTCGAGGATTTCGGCATCGTTCCCGTCGAGGCGATGGCGAGCGGCACGCCCATCATTGCCTATGCCCGGGGTGGTGCCTGCGATTATCTGCTCGAGGGGGTGAACGGCGTGGGGTTCGACCGTCAGGACGAGGACTCGATCATCGGCGCCGTGATGCGTTTCGAGGCAGCTGAAGCGACCTTCGAGCGCGAAGCCATTTCCGGTAGCGTAGCGCGGTTTTCCGCAGCACGTTTTCGTGCCGCGATCACCGCTCTGGTGGAAGCCGAAGTGGCGCGACAGACCGCCCCGGTGGAGAGCATTCTGCCTAGAGAATGAAGTCGCTTGCAGACAACGTCAGGCCCGCCCCAAGGCGAATGTCGAAGTCCGCGATGGCGTCACCGTTGACATCGCCACGTATGCAGGTCGCAGCGCCGATCTGGAACACGCGCAATTCGCCTGCCACGCCGTGGAACGCGCTGTTGCCGATCAAGGTGAATGCCTGGTCCCCCGCGAGGTTCGCGTCGGCGTCGAGCGCGTGGAGGTCTACACGATCCTCGCCGGTCGTGAAGTCAAGTATCTGATCGCGGCTGGCGCCCTTGCTCTGGTTGAGCACGGTGTAGCTGAACTGGTCTGCACCGGCGCCACCGCTCAGCACATCCGCGCCAGTCCCGCCAACTATCACGTCTGCCGAGGCGGAGCCCACGAGGGTGTCGTTGCCGCCGCCGAGGTCGATCCGCTCGATGCCGCTGGTCTGAATGCCTTGGAGATCCAGCGAATTCGCCGCGCTCGTTCCCACGATCCAGGCGTGCGCATAGCCCGCGCTGCTGATCAGCTGGATGTTGGCGATCGTGTCCAGGCCGATGCGGGCGTAATCGATTGCTGCCTCGATGCGGTTGGTGCCACTGCCGCCGTCTATGCGGTCCATGGCCGAGGGCTTGCCGATGCGGAACACGTCGTTGCCGGCGCCGCCGAGCAGCGAGTCGTTGCCGGCGCCGCCGAAGATCGTGTCGTCTCCGGTGCTGCCGATGATCGTGTCGTTGCCCTTGCCGCCCTTGATCACAGCGATGCCCACGACCTCGACGCCCGAGAGATCGAGCAGGTCGGCGCCATCGCCCGCGTAGAGCCCTACGTTGCTGAAGCCGCCGCCGCTGATTCGTTCGATGCCGCTGAACGACGAGACCCGGATGATCGTGTCGTTGGCGAGGGCGAGGATCTGGTCGAATCCCGCACCACCATCCACCGTGTCATAGCCGCTCGGGAGCGCGTCACCGGCATAGCTCAGGATGTCATCGCCGCTCCCCGACGATACGGTGTCGTTGCCGTCTCCGCCGTTGATCGTGTCATTTCCGGAGCCCGTCACCAGGGAGTCGTTACCCTCGTCGCCATCGACTGTCCAGTCGTCGGTCGAGACGGCAGCAGACAGCGTGTCTGCGCCCGTGGTGCCCGTGAAGGTGCTGAGGGGCATTCCGATTGACCTCCGGGGAATTATGTCGCGGTGGCAGGCGCGGCAAGAGCACCGCTACTACACAACGTCATGGTGCCCCCAATCTGATGAAGGATTTGTTAAAACCCTCCCGGGCAGGGTGTTACAGGGGCATTTCCGGCAGTGACGCCCCGGCCATGCGGTGTGCGTGGATTTCCTGCAACACGCTCTCGAAGCTGCGGACGAAGCGCGGCGTATCGAACAACGACGATTGCTCCCTGTTCGCCACTAGCTGCGTACGCAGGGCCAGCAGGCGCTCCGGGTCCGCTGCAAGCGCGAGTGCGAGCTGCTCGTAGGCCTCGAGTGATGTCGTGATGAGTTCAGGCAGTCCGGCGGCCTGCAGCAGGCTCGCAGCCACCCGGCTGGCGAAGGATTTCCCCGCGAGCGTCAGCAGGGGCAGACCTGCCCGCAGCGCGTCGCTCGCCGTGGTGTGGGCATTGCAGGGGAATGTGTCGAGGAAGAGATCGGCGGCGCGAAGCCGTGCGAGGTGATCCGCGAGCGGCATCCTTGGCGCGAAGACGAGCCGCGTCGAATCCACCCCGCGTGCTAGAGCCTCGCGTTGCAGGTTGGCTTCGGCCTGTGCATTCCCGACCAGCAGCCATAGGCAGCTGTCGGGGGCGGCGCCCAGAATCCTGCACCAGACATCGAACATCGCTGGCGTGATCTTGTAGTTGTTGTTGAACGCGCACAACACCACCGCCCGCGCCGGCAGTCCGAGTTCCGCGCGCGAGAAACTCTTGTCCGCGATGGTGCGTGTGTGGTCGTTCACCTGATAGCAGTCAGGCAGGTATACAACCTGCTCGCGGTAGTGCCGCGCTTCTGCGTCCGGGATCACCGTCCTGTCCGCGATGAGGTAATCGACATACTCCGCGCCCACGCTCCCGGGATAGCCCAGATAAGCCACCTGCAACGGGGCCGCGCGGCAGGCGAAGATGCCGGGGCGCGCATCGGTGGTGTAGCCCTTCAGGTCGATCGCGATATCGATACCGATCCCTCGAGCCAGCCGCGCCACGTCGCGATCCGTCATCGAGCGTGCGTCGATGAAGCGGGTGAAGCATCGGGAAACGCGCTCCCGCATGCCATCAGCCGTCTCCGGCCCGAACGAGAAAGCGTAGAGTTCGAAGTGCTCCCGGTCGTGCAGCTCAAACAGCCCCGCCATCAGGTACATCGTGGCGTGCTCGTGGAAGTCTGCAGAGAAATAGCCGATGCGGATGCGCTTGTCCGGCGCGTGATTTTCCACCGGGCCTAGGCTGTCGTCGGGCGGGAACCACGCCTGCGCCCAGAGCCGTGCCGCAGCGCACTGGGCCTCGGTGGAATCTTCGAAAGCGAACACGGGAAAAGGCGGTGTGACCTGCTTGCCCGATGCAAGCCCGGCGCGGATTCGCGTGCAGTGCAGGTCGAAGTCAGACCAGTCCGATAGACGCAATTTCGTGAGCAGGAGTTGCCCTTCGAGAAACGGATACGCGGGCGACAGTTCCAGCGCCCGGGCGTAGAGCGGGGCGGCCGCGGCGTGCTCGCCGAGCTCCAGCAGCGCAGTGCCCAGATTGCAGAGTGCCTGCGGATCAGACGGCGCTAGAGCGGTGGCGGTGCGCAGGCTTGCAGCCGCGGCCGCATAGCGTCGCTGCGAGAGGAGTGCAGCCCCGAGCCCGGCGTGAGCGCCCGCCAATTCGGGCTTGAGCGCTACGGCCTGCTCGAAACTGTTGCCTGCCGCAGCCCACTGTCGCAGCGCGAGCAGCGCATCGCCCCGATTGCGCCAGGCATCTGCGTAGCCGGGCTGCACTCCGAGCGCGGCGTCGTATCCGGTCACGGCCTCCGCGTGACGGCCCGCCGTGAGCAACGCGTTTGCCCGGTTGTAGTGCGCCTGCAACAGGCGTGGGTCGAGTGCCAGCACACGGTCATAGCCCGCGACCGCGGCGTCGAGGTCCCCGAGTTCCTGGAGCGCGAGCGCGTGGTTGTAGCGGGTCACGGGATCCTGTGCGCCCGCTGTAACAGCTTGCCCGAGCAGTGTGGCGGCTTGCCGGTGATCTCCTTGCTGAAGAAGTATGGTGCCGAGGTTGCGCAGTGCCTGCGTCTCACGTGGCTGCTCGCGGAGGATCCGGCGGTACTGCTTCGAGGCCTGCTCCAATCGACCCTGCCGGTGGAGTTCGATCGCTCGCGCGAGCAGCGACGGCGCGGAATCCCCTGTCATCAGCCACCTCTTTTCCTGTGCCACGTCAATGGGGGTTCCGGCCGCCGGTGCGTGCCGCCACCCACGCGCAGGGGCAATTCTCGGACATGACCCGCTGCCGTTTGCCCGTCACATTGGCGCTGTGAAGCCGCCGACGGTTAGCGCGCGTTCCTAACAGAGCAGGATGACCGTCTCGTGACGCCCTGCCGGTAGCGAATCTTTGTTCTTCGGCTCAGCGACGGTTTCGTGCGGGTTCGTGCGGTTGCGTCCGTCCTGCGGCTTGCTTAGCATGCGGGGTCCACTCCACGCCTTCCGTCCGAGAGCCAACGTATGGAAATCAGCTTCGAACAACTCTCTGACGCCATCAAACTGGTGACGCTGGCCGGGCGTCTGGACATGATGGGTGCCCAGTCCATCGACTTGAAATTCACGGCCGGGGTGGCCACTGGCGTCTCCGGCGTGGTGGTCGATCTCTCCGGCGTGAGCTTCCTCGCCTCGCTGGGAATACGCACGCTGATCTCGCCCGCCAAGGCGCTGAAGGCACGCGGCGGCAAGATGGTGTTGCTGAACCCGCAGCCTCTTGTGCTCGAAGTGCTGAAAGTCTCTGGCCTGACGGTGATCCTGCCTGTCTACACGGATTTGGCAGAGGCAGTAGCCGCGCTCGGCTGAACCCGGCGGCGCACCTGCCTCAGCCTGACTGGCACTCGAGCTCCTCGCTCGCAGCGAGCCATTCCTCCTCGCACTGCTCCATCTGCTCGCGCAGAGATGCCTGTTGTCGCAGCAACGGCTGGACCTCGGCACTGCGACCGGGGTCGTAGAGCGCGGGCTCTGACAGCCGGGCTTCGAGTGCGCTGAGATCTTTCTGGAGTTTTTCGATCTGCTTTTCCAGCGTGGCGACGCGCTGTTTGAGCGGGCGCAGCTGCTCGCGACGCTCGGCGGCGCTGCGGCGGTCTTCGCGCGCTGGTGCTGGTGCCGCAGCAGCAGACCCCGCCTCGATCGCCGGCTCGACGCGGTGCATCGACAGCGAGAGCTTGCGGTAGTCGTCGAGGTCGCCGTCGAACTCCCGCACCTTGCCGTCGCGCACCAGCCAGAACACGTCCACGGTGTTTTTCAGCAGGTGCCGGTCGTGCGAGACCAGCAGCACCGCACCGGCATATTCCTGCAGCGCCACGGTGAGCGCATGGCGCATCTCGAGGTCGAGGTGGTTGGTCGGCTCATCGAGCAGCAGGAGATTCGGCTTCAGCCAGGCGATCAGCGCGAGCGCGAGCCGTGCCTGCTCGCCGCCCGAGAAACGTCCCACCGCAGAGGTGGTCTGCTCGCCGTGAAAACCGTAACCGCCAAGGAAGTCGCGTATTGATTGTTCGGTGGCGTTGCGCGTCAGGCGCTGCACGTGGAGCAGGGGCGAGGCTTGCGGGTCCAGCGCTTCCAGCTGGTGCTGCGCGAAGTAACCCACCCGCAGATGTTCTCCGGTGTGGCGCTCGCCCGCCAACAGCGGCAATTCGCTGGCGATACTGCGGATCAAGGTGGATTTCCCCGCCCCGTTGGCACCCAGCAGTCCCACGCGTTCACCGGGCATGATGCCTATGTCGACGCCGGCGAGGATGGGTGAGCCGGTGTGGCCCAGCGTTGCGCGCGCGATGGTGAGCAACGGCGTGGACACGCGCTCCGAACAGGGCAGGCGCAGTTCGAAGGGCGAGTCCATGTGCGCCGGGGCGATGCGCGCCATGCGCTCGAGTTCCTTGACGCGGCTCTGCGCCTGGCGCGCCTTGGTGGCCTTGGCCTTGAAGCGCGCCACAAAGCGCTCTATCTCGGCGATGCGCGTCTGCTGCTTTTCGTAGGCGCCCTGCTGTGCGGCGATGCGCTCGGCGCGTTGCAGCTCGAAGGCCGAGTAGTTGCCACGCCACGCCGAGAGCCGCGTGCCTTCGAAGGAGATGATCCGCGTGGCGACGTTGTCGAGAAACTCGCGGTCGTGGGAGATGATGAGCAGCGTGCCGGGATAGCGCAGTAGCCAGGCCTCCAGCCACACCAGCGCGTCTATGTCCAAGTGGTTGGTGGGCTCGTCGAGCAGCATCAGCTCGCTCGGGGACATCAGCGTGCGCGCGAGCGCCAGCCGGATGCGCCAGCCGCCCGAGAACTCCCGCACCGCACGTTCGCGCTCGGCCGGTGCGAAGCCCAGACCGTCGAGCAACCCGTGCGCCCGGGTGGGAGCGCGGTAGCCGTCGATGGCGCCGAAGCGGGCGTGCAGTTCGCCTATGTCCGCGCCCTCGGCGGTTTCCATCAGTGCTTCGAGTTCGCGGTACTCGCGATCGCCGTCGAGCACGAAATCGAGCGCACGGCGGTCGCTGGCGGCGACCTCCTGCTCCATCGAGGCGATGCGCCAGCCTGCGGGCAGCGACACATCGCCGGCATCGCACTGGAGTTCGCCGCGCAGCAGGGAGAACAGAGTGGACTTGCCGCAACCGTTGGCGCCGATCACGCCCACCCGCTCGCCGGCGTGCAGGGTGACGGTCGCGTCCTCGAGAAGGCTGCGCGACCCTCGCGCGAGCCGGACGCCGGAGAGCTGTATCACAGGCTCAGTTGGTGGGCAGGCGTTCGCAGGCGCGCTGGATCGCGTTCTCCACGTCCGTGGGCGAGGACGCCGAGGCGCCAAGATCGCGCAGTTCGCCGTCCTGCAGGCGATAGATCCAGCCGTGCACGCTCAGCGTGTGACCGCGTGCCCAGGCATCCTGGACCACTGTGGTCTGGCAGACGTTCAGCGCCTGCTCGATGACATTCAATTCGCACAGGCGATCCACGGACTTGTCGTGGGAATCGATGCACTCGAAGCGCGCCCCGTGCTTCTTGTGGATGTCCTGCACGTGGCGCAGCCAGTTGTCGATCAGACCGAGGCGACGGTTGTCCAACGCAGCGGCCACGCCGCCGCAGCCGTAGTGTCCGCAGACAATGATGTGCTCGACCTTCAGCACGTCGACGGCGTATTGCACTACCGACAGGCAGTTAAGGTCCGCGTGCACCACCACGTTGGCCACGTTCCTGTGCACGAAGACCTCGCCTGGCAGCAGGCCGATGATCTCGTTGGCGGGCACGCGGCTGTCGGAGCAGCCGATCCACAGGTATTTCGGATTCTGCTGCGCGCTCAGGCGCTCGAAGAATTGCGCGTCGCGGGCTTTCATCTGCCCGGCCCAGCGGCGGTTATTGGCGAAGAGGTCTTTCAGGTCTTCCATTGCTCAGTACTGCTCGTCCGCGGGATGTGTCTCTTGGCTCATCGCTTCACGATCACCGAGGAGCCGTGGCCGAACAGGCCCTGGTTGGCGGTGATGCCTGCACGCGCGCCCTCGACCTGGCGGCTGCCTGCCTGGCCGCGCAGCTGCCAGGTGAGCTCGCAGACTTGCGAGATCGCCTGTGCCGGCACCGCCTCGCCAAAACAGGCGAGTCCGCCGGAGGCATTCACCGGGAGGCGCCCGCCGATGCGGGTCACGCCCTCGCGGGTGAGGCTGCCGGCCTCGCCGCGTGCGCAGAGTTGCAGATCTTCGATCCAGTCGAGTTCCAGCGCGGAGGAAAGGTCATAGACCTCGGCGAGGCTCATGTCTTCCGGGCCGAGGCCCGCTTCCTCGTAGGCCTTGGGTGCAAGGGATGCGCGGAAACGCAGCGCTTCCACGCCGTCTGCGGCGGCCGAGTCGGTGGCGATATCCGGCATCTCGACGTCGGCGCTGGCGAAGGTAGGCGTCACGGTGGAGATCGCCGCCACGCGCGGCGCGTCGCCGCGGCCCATGCGGCGCGCGTAGTCGAGGCTGGAGATCACCAGTGCCGCGCCGCCGTCGGAGGTGGCGCAGATCTGCAGTAGCCGCAGCGGGTGCGCGACCATGGGGGACGCATAGACATCCGCCATGGTGAATTTCTTGCGGTAGCGCGCGTTCGCATTGGTGAAGCCGTGCTCGCTGTTCTTGATCTTGACCGCGCCGAAGTCTTCCTCGGTGTCGCCGTAGAGATCCATGCGCCGGCGCGCGTAGAGCCCGAAATAGGCCGGGTTGCTGATGCCGACCAGAAAGCGCACCCAGTCGGGATCGTCGGGACGATAGCCCTTGGCGGGTGCAAGGAAGCCCTTGGGCGTGGTGTCGGCACCCACCACCAGCGCCACATCGCAGTGACCGGCGAGGATCTTGGCCCGTGCCGCGGCCAGCGCCTGCGAGCCCGAGGCGCAGGCGGCGTAGGAGGTGTTCACCTCGGCGCCCTGCCAGCCTAGCGCCTGCGCGAAGGTGGCGCCGGCCACGTAGCCGGGGTAGCCGCAGCGCACCGTGGCCGCGCCCGAGACGAAACGGATGTCCTGCCAGCGCACGCCGCTGTCGGTGATCGCGGCGCGCGCCGCGTGCAGCCCGTATTCGACGAAGTTCTTGCCCCACTTGCCCCAGGGGTGCATGCCGACGCCGAGGATCGCGACTTCGTTGTTGCTCATGACGCGGTCTCCGTGACGGGCTTCCACTTCCAGATGAGTTTGATCGACTCGGCGTCCTCCGAGAGGGTTTCGAGCACGAGTTCCATCGTCTGGCCGACCCGCAGATCCTCGGGGCCAACGCCCGCCACCACCTGCCCGAGCACCACCATTTTTTCCACGGCGAGTTCCACGGCGGCGATGGCGAAGGGTTCGTAGGGCGTGGCGGCCACGTAGGGCTCCGGCGGGGCATAGGCCGCGTTGGTGCACGACCACAGCGTGCCCCGTCGCGACAGCGGGGCCTCGTCGAATTCGGTGCTGTCGCAGGCCGGGTTGCGGCAGTAGAGGGACTGCTTCGGGAAGTAGCAGGTGCCGCAGCTGCGGCAGCGCGACCCCAGCAGTTGCGGTGCGTGCTCGTCGAGCGTGAACCAGCCCTCCAAGGCGGCGACGCGGGTCTTCGAGGTCATGAGGTAATTCCACGGCAGGAGCGAGGCCGGAGGATACACGCCGGCCACCGACGGCAGCAATTCGCGCTGATCGCTTTTGCCACGCGGCGCTGATGTCTTTGACCCTTGCC
Organism: Klebsiella pneumoniae; assembly: GCA_945862145.1. Lineage (GTDB taxonomy): Bacteria > Pseudomonadota > Gammaproteobacteria > Pseudomonadales > UBA5518 > UBA5518. The sequence continues at coordinate 35,502 of CAMAXE010000005.1, read as the reverse complement.
GGCCCGGTTATACGGGGGGCACCATGGGGTAATCCCAGTGCCGCGTGTATGGCACGCTTTTTCCGGAGGATACCCCGCGATGAAAGTCGAGTTCACTCCAGCCCAGGATGCGCTGCGCGCGGAACTGCGCGAGTACTTTGCCAAGCTGATGACGCCCGAGCTGCGCGCCGAATGCGAGGCCGGCACCGGTGAGGGCGGCGGGCCGGGCTTCAAGGCGGCGATGCGGCAGATGGGCCGCGATGGCTGGATCGGGCTCGGCTGGCCGAAGGAGATGGGGGGGCGCGGTTTCACGCCGCTCGAGCAGTTCATTTTCGTCGAAGAGGTCATGCGCGCGGGTTTCCCGTTCCCTTTCCTCACCACCGAGTCGGTGGGCCCGATGATCCTCGAGCACGGCAACGAGTGGCAGAAGCGCGAAATCGTCCCGAAAATCATGGCCGGCGAGCTGAATATCGCCATCGGCTACTCGGAGCCCGGGGCCGGCACCGACCTTGCCGCGCTGAAGACCACCGCCGTGCGCGATGGCGATGACTGGGTGATCAACGGCCAGAAAATGTGGACCAGCCTGGCGAATTTCGCCGACTACGTCTGGCTCGCCGTACGCACCGACCCGGACGCACCCAAGAAGCACAAGGGCATCTCGATCTTGCTGGTGCCCACCTCTGCGCCGGGCTGGTCCTGCACCCCGGTGATCACGCTGGGCGGCGTGCGCACCAACGCCACCTATTACGACAACATCCGCGTGAGCGGCCAGAACCTGGTCGGCGAACTGAACGGCGGCTGGAAACTCATCACCAGCCAGCTGAACCGCGAACGCCTCAGTCTGGTGAACTACGGCCCCACCGCAGTGATGTTCAACGAGGTCGCGCAGTGGGCGCGTGAGCAGCAGCTGCCAGACGGTTCGCGACTGGTGGATCAGCCCTGGGTGCAGGCAAATCTGGCGCGGGTGCGCGTGGGCATCGAGGCCTTGAAGCTGGTCTGCTACAAGCAGGCCTGGGCCATGACCGCCGGCACGCTCGACATGGCCGATGCCTCGGCCGCCAAGGTCTACGGCTCGGAGTTTTTCATCGAGGTATTCCGCCTGCTGGGCGAGATCCTCGGCCAGGGCAGTCTGGTCGCGAAGAGCTCCGATTCCGGTGTGGTGCTCAGGGGGCGCATCGAGCAGCTCTACCGTACGGCGAGCATCATCACCTTCGGCGGCGGCGCCAACGAGATCCAGCGCGACATCATTTCCGCGGCCGGGCTGTGGATGCCGCGCGCGGCGCGTTGAATGCAGAGGATCTGAACATCAGGCGTGCCAGCAAAGGGCACGCGCCATTCCCGGAATGTAAGCGAGGGCTTCAAGATGGATTTCGGTCTGAGCGAAGAGCAACGTGACATCCAGGCGCTGTCGCGCCGGATCCTGGGCGACCTGTCCACGCCGGCCAAGCTCGCCACCTACGACAACTGGGTGGGTGAGCGTTTTGACCGCGAATTGTGGGCGAAACTCGCCGAGGCGGGCCTGCTCGGCGTGGGTGCGCCGGAGGACGCCGGCGGCATGGGCTTTGGGTTCATGGAGGCGGGTCTGCTCGCGGAGGAGTGTGGCCGTCGCATCGCCGCGGTGCCGCTGGTCTCCCACCTTGCCGGCGGCATCCTGCCCTTGGTGAGGTTCGGCACCGCAGAACAGCGTGCCCGGCTGCTGCCGGGCGCCGTGAGCGGCGAGTTGCTGCTCACCGCAGCGCTCGAAGAAGGGCCTGCCGGTGATGCCTCGGCGCCCGCGACGATTGCGATTGCCGACGGCGATGGCTATCGCCTGAGTGGCACCCGCTTCGCGGTGCCCTATGGAGCGCAGGCCGAGCGTGTGTTGGTAGGTGCGCGCAGCGGTGACGGCGTGATCGCCGTGTGGCTGGATCCGCGCGCTGCCGGGGTCAGGCTCGAGCAACTCCATGACACCGCCTACGAGCCGCAGTGCACGCTCACGATGGATCAGGCAAGGGTCGCGGCCGCCGATGTGCTGGCCGGCCCTGAGGCGGGCGCTGCGGTGCTCGCCGAGGTGGCGCGTCACCTGACGGCCGCGATCTGCATGCACCAGGTCGGCGTCACGGACACATTGATGCGCATGACGGCCTCGTACACCAGTGAGCGCAAGCAGTTCGGCGTGCCTGTCGCCACCTTCCAGGCGGTGGGCCACCGCGCAGCCAACTGCTTCATCGATGTCGAATGTCTCCGGCTGACCGCCTACGAGGCCTGCTCGCTGCTCGCCGAGGGCCGGCTAGCGGCTGTGGAGGTCGATATCGCCAAGGTCTGGGCGGGCGACACGGGGCATCGTGTCAGCTACGCCGCGCAGCATCTGCACGGCGGCGCCGGCGTAGACCGGGGCAACGCACTGTGGCGTTACTGCCTGTGGGCCCGGCATAACGAGATGACGCTTGGCTCCTCGGCGCAGACGCTCGCCCGTCTCGGGCGGCGTTGTGCGAGCGGCGAGGCTCTGGTCAGCTAGAGGTCCGGGTGCCAAAGCCCGCGGTCGGGCAGTCCTGACCCCCGTCGGGGCCAGTCTGCCGCGTTGCGGCGGAGTGCGCCACGGCGAGCCCGTCAACGGGCAATTCCGGCGACCACGCAGATCGTGGCCTGAGCCCCTTTGTCGAGCGCCGTTCAGGCTCCTACACTTCACGCATGTGCGGACGCTACAACATCCATGACGACCCCTTCATGCGGGCAATGCTGGCACAGTTACGCGTGCCGGAACTGTTGCGCACGCAGCTGAATATCGCGCCCACCGAGCCCGTACCGGTGGTCTTCGAGGAGGAGGGCGAGCGCCATATGCGGGCCATGCGCTGGTGGCTGGTGCCTTCGTGGGTGCCGGAGATCAGCACGCGCTTCTCGATGTTCAACGCCAAGGCCGAGACGCTTGTTTCGAGCAAGGCCTTTCGCGGCCCGCTGCGCCATCATCGCTGCATATTGCCGGCCTCCTCGTTCATCGAGTGGACTCTTGCTGCGGGCGGCAGGCAACCCTGGCTGATCCGCCCCGTCGACAGCGCGATCGCCTTCGCGGGGTTGTTTGATGTGTGGGAGAAAGACGGTAACTGTCTCGAATCCTGCACGATCATTACCACCGCTGCGGCCCCGGGTATTGACCGGTTGCACCCGCGCATGCCGCTCATGCTGCGTCCGGAGGAGTTCGACGCCTGGCTCGATGTGAGCGACGGCCGCGGCCCGCCGCCGGACATGCTGCGACCGCGCTTGCCGGCAGAGGTTGAGCTTGCGTCGCTATCTCCCACGGTGAACAATCCTCGCCACAAGAACGCGTCCTCGCAAGAGCTACTGGGGCCTGCGGAACGCATAACACTGGAGCATTGATATCATGCAGACGCCGTCTGACCTCGCCTCGCTCGGATTGCCGCCCGCCGATCAGGTGGGCTTCGTGGTGCGCAACCTCGAGCAGTCCATGCATCTCTACGGCCCGATGTTCGGCCCCTGGTCGACGATGGACGGTTCGGTGGACCAGGTCGATTACCGGGGGCGCAAGGAAGACGCGCAACTGCGGATCGCCTTCGGACGCAGCGGCCCGCTGGAGATCGAGTTGATCGAATGGGTAAGCGGAGAGAGCCCGCACGCCGAATTCATCCGGGCCGGACGTGAGGGCATGCACCACATCCGCTTCCGCGTCGACGATACCGACGCGTGGATCGAGACGATGAAAACCGTAGGCTTTACGCCGGTCTGGTACAAGAAGTGGTGCGCCGACACCACCTTCGTGTACATGGAGCGCGCCGGGGATCCGTTGTGGATCGAGTTCCTGCAGATGCCACCTGGCGGTCCCGGCACCGCCTCGTGAGGATGCCGATCGTTCCCGAGCCGCCGCCCCGCGTCGCCCGGGGTGGCAATGCCTTCAGCCGCTGGTTCGGTGGCGGGATGCTCCGGCTGCTCGGCTGGCGCGTGATAGGCGGCCTGCCCGACCGCGAGAAACTCCTCGTCATCGCCGCGCCGCATACCTCGAACTGGGACTGGGTGATAGCGCTGCTGGCGCTGTGGGCGATGGGGCTCAGGATGAACTACCTGATCAAGGATACGGCGTGCTGGTGGCCCGCCGGCGTGTTCGTCCGCGCCACCGGAGGCATGCCGGTCAACCGCGCCGAGCCCGCCGGCATTGCCGACAGCGTCGCGCAGCGCCTGCTCGCCGCTGACCGCATCATCATGGTGATCACGCCCGAGGGCACCCGCTCGCGGGTCGACAAGTGGAAGACGGGTTTCCTGCGCATCGCCCAGATCGCGCAGATGCCGGTCGTGCAGGTGTCCTGGGACTACCCGACGCGCACCGTGCAGCTCGGACCGGAGGCGACGCTCACCGGTGACACGGAGGTGGATATTGCCGCCATTCGCGCACATTTTCGCCAGTTCAGCGGCCGCAATCCCGAGAACCAGTCCCCCTGAGAGGCATGCCTGCATGAGCGGCCTGCGCATGATGACTGGCCTGCGCCAGATTGAGGGATCCTGACATGAGGTCGCGGCTGTTGGTGCTCGCGCTGGTGCTCCTGTTGCCGGCTTGCAGCTGGATGTCCGGGGACGAGGAGCCGGCGCCGCAGCATCCGCGCCCGCAGCCGGGCTATGTCGATCTCGCTGATCCTGCGGCAGTCCGCAGTGCGCTGCTGGCACAGCACTCCGCATGGAAAGGCGTTCCCTACCGCATGGGCGGTGGTGACCGTCGTGGACTCGACTGTTCGGCTTTCGCGCAGCTTACCTACCGGCAGCGTTTCGGCATCGCCATCCCCCGCGAGACCTCCTCGCAGCGCCAGTCAGGCCGCGCACTTCCGGCGGCAGAGGCGGTGCCGGGAGACCTGCTGTTTTTCAACACGGGCCCGCGTGACCGGCATGTCGGGATCTATGTTGGTACGCGGCAGTTCCTGCACGTGTCCACCCGTGCGGGAGTGATGATTTCGAGCCTTGCCGAGGATTACTGGGCGCGGCGGCTGGTCACCGCCGTGCGCATCGGGCCGTTCTGAGGCGCCCGCGCCGCTCAGCGCGACTGCGCCTGTGTTCCTCCGGCTGCGACCCGGCGGCGCGGGCGCAGCGCCATCGTGGGCCCCAGGGTGAGCAGGAAAGCGAGCGCCAGGATCACGAAGCTGTCGCGGAACGCTGCCTGCAGGGCCTGCATCTGGACCATCCCCTGCAGGAAGGCAATGGCCGAGTTCCATTCATCGGTGCCCACGTGCCCGATCGTATGTCCCAGGCCGCGGAGCATCCCGAGCGTTTCCATGGTGTCGCTGTTGCCCCAGGTCTGGGTGGAAGACAGATAGTCGGTGTGTATGCTCACGCGGCGCTCCAGCGTCATCGACATCAGGTTCACGCCGAAGGCCCCGCCCATCTGACGTATGAAGTTGAACGCGCCCGATGCCTGCGTGAGGCGCTCGGGCGGCACGCTGGAGAGCGCGCCCATCTGCAGCGCCGGCATCACCAGCCCGATGCCGGTGCGGCTCAGCACGATCCACCACGCCAACTGCCAGAAGCCGGTGTCGGCATCGGCGCGGCGCATCAGCCAGAAGGCGAGCGCGAAGAACAGTATCCCGATGCTGATCAGCACCCGTGCATCCACGCGATCGGCGAGTCGGCCGGCGAAGGGAAATATCACCACCATCGCGAGCCCTGCCGGAATCATCATCGAGCCTGAGGCGGTGGGCGTCAGGTGCTGCACCAACTGCAGGAACAGCGGCAGCAGGTAAGTCGACGCATACAGGCCCGCACTGAACACGCAACCGTTGATCGACATGATCAGGAAGTTGCGGTTGCCGAACAGCGACAGATCGAGCAGCGGCTGCGCGCGTCCGTGTTGCGAGCGCACGAATGCGAGCCCTGACACGAGCGCCACGGCGAAACAGCTGATGATGGTGTTCGAGTCCCAGCCGTTACGTTCGCCGCGGGTGAGCCCCACCAGCACCGTCGTGATGGACACGCAGAGCAGCCCCATGCCAGCCCAGTGGAAAGCCTCCGGTCGCGCCGCCTGCCGCCCCGGCAGGAACACCAGAGTCCCGAGCAGCGTAAGCGCGGAAAACGGCAGCCCGAGGAAGAACACGTAGCGCCAGTTGAAGTTGTCGGTGAGTATCCCGCCCACTGCCGGCCCGATGGCGGGAGCGAGGATCACGCCCACCGCGCTGATGCCCATTGCGAGGCCCTGCCGGCCGGGCGGGAACACCTGGAAAATGATCGTCATTGACAGCGGCGTGAGCAGTCCCGCGGTGATGCCCTGCATGATGCGCGAGGCGATCATCACCTCGAGATTGGTAGCGAACCCGCCCACCAGTGAGCCGACCACGAAGAGCAGTATTGCCACCAGTACGGTGCCCTTCAGGCCTGCGCGTCGCACCATCCACGCGCTTGCCAGCATGGAGACAGTGGAGGAGGCGAGGTTTGCCGTCGAGAGCCACTGGGCATCGTCCTGCCCGATGCCGAAGGCGCCCATGATGTCGGGTATGGCCACGTTGATGATCGTGCCCGAGAGCACGGCGGCAATGTTGCCGGTGACGATGGTGAACATCGCGAGCCACCGGTAGCGCAGCCCGTGGCGGCGGAACAGTTCCGCGAAGGCCGGGTTCGGTGTCAGCGCCGCGATGTAGGCTTCGAGCTCAGCGGATCTCAATCGCGACCTCGACCATCATCCCGGGGCGCAGCAGTTCGTCGGCCTGCGAGATCGAGATGCGCACTGGCAGGCGCTGCGTGACCTTGGTGAAGTTGCCGCTGGCATTTCCCTGTGGCAAGAGCGAGAACTGGCTGGTCGCGGCATTGCCGACCAATTTCACATCGCCGTTGAATTTGCGACCGGGATAGGCGTCGACGTGGATCGCGACGGGATTTCCCGGTTGCAGGTGGCGTATCTCGGTTTCCTTGATGTTGGCGTCGATCCAGATGTGGGCCGGGTCATGCATCAGCAGCAGGCGCTGGCCAGGCACCACGTACTCGCCGGCGTGCACGAAGGTCTGATCGACCACGCCCGCGGCAGTAGCGGTGACGCGCAGTTCTCCGATGGCCACTTTCTGCCGGGCGATCGAAGCGCTGATGCGCTCGCCTTCGTGCTCGAGCCTGCGCTCCTCGCTCGCCAGCACTTGCATCTGGCTCTGCGAGGCCTCGGCCTCGGCGACCAGCGCGCGAGCGCTTTCGGCTTCGGCCGTGGCGCGCTGAAGCATCTGCTCGGACTGCTGCCAGGCGTTGCGGGCATTCTCCCATTGCTGCTGCGAGATGATCTGCCGCGCGATCAGTGACTGCGCGCGCTCCCATTCGTCTTTTTTCAATTCGAGATCGGATGCCGCGGAGCCGCGTGAAGCGACTGCGGCATCGTACCGTGATCGCGTGGCGCGCAGTTTGCCCCCCGTCTCGCGGTCGACCATGTCGATCTGCGCGGCGATCCGTTCGCGCTGGGATTGCAGCGAGTGCAGCGTTGCCTCGAGCTCCTCCAGCGTGAGCCGCGCGGCGCGGTCATCGATCTGCGCGATCAAAGCGCCCGGCTCGAGACGACGCCCCTGGCCAACAGCGAATGTGTTCACCTGTCCCGCCGCGCGCGTGCTCACCTCGATCATGCGCGTGGCAACACGCGCGTCCTCGGAGTAGACGTGTGTCGAGCGTTGGTGGATCCACCAGATGAAAGTGGCAAGGGCTGTGATGGTGAGCGCCGCGAGCATCAGGTTGCGCGGCGTGCCGGCAAGGCGCCACGTTGGCAGGCCCGTATCTGCGGGTGCTGTGGAATTGCTCATGAGCGTGCTCCGGCGCGACGCGCCTCTGCGGTGTGGACGCCTTCCTCGAGGAGACGCTGTCTGATCCAGCCAAGGCGTTTGACCAGAATGCGGTGGCGTTCGCGCCCGAGCGCGCGATCGAGATCACCGTGCAAGCGATCAAAGCGTTCGCGCGTGGAGGCAAGCATCGAGCGACCGCGGCGACTGATATGCAGACGGTTGGCCCGGCGATCGGCGGCGTCGACGCGGCGCTCCACCCAGGCTCCGCGCTCGAGCGCATCGACCAGTTTTCCGGCGGCGGCGGCACCCACCTCGGTTGCCTCGGCGAGGTCGCTCTGGCGCAGCCCCTCGCGCTGCTCGATGGTGTTCAGCGCGAGCCATTGCTGCCGCGTGAAACCCATGTCGCCGAGGCGCACATCGAAGCGCCTCATCAGCAGACGGGAGCACTCGAAGAGCACGCTGAGGTAGGTATCCTGGCGGCCTGTGTCGGCGTCCTTGGCGATGTGGTCTGCCGTGCGCAGCATTGTGCGAACGGCCTGCAAGGCATCGAGCAGTTCGGCCACTTCGGACTCGTCGAAGCCGCGCAGATAATTGCTCTCGACCAGGCGGAAGCGCTCCTCCATGGCCTGCAGGGTGGGGGTCGACTGTTCGCGGAGATAGACCCGGCGGGCGCGCCGGTCGGTGGGGTCTTTCTCGCGCCGGATCCAGCCGGCCTGATCGAGCCATTCAAGGGCGAGTCCCAGCGGGGCTTTCTCGATGTCCAGCCTCTCCGCGAGTTCCGACTGCGTAATCCCGGGGTGGCGCGAGAGTGTCCCCAGCACCCGCCATTTGGCCTGAGTGAGTCCGAGGTCGCGGATGGAGACATCGAAACGCCGGCGGATCAGCCGGGCGGTGTCGTGCACCAGCAGGGCCCAGTTCTGCTCGAAATCGTTGCCAGCCATAGATTTGCGCGCATTGATAACCAAAAAATACTATATCAGCAGGTTATGTTAATCGCGAGTTACAGTCTGGGCAGGCCTGCAGTACGGAGCGGGTCGGGTCTGGCCCGGCGCTGGCAGGGCCGGTGTCTCAGCGGCGCGATGCCCAGTAGGTCCCGGCCATCATCGCCTCTAGCGAGGCCCGGTGCATGACCAGATCGTCGGGGTCTGCCGGCATTGTCGCCTCGCCAAAGAGGATTCCCCGTCGGGCCGTGCGCGACATCAGGATCCCGTGCCGCAAGGCCGCGTAAAAGGCATAGATCTCGAGGTTGCGGGGCTTATGGCCGCTCGCGCTGGCATACGTTGCTGCGGCGCTGTCCAGGCCCATCATTCCCGGGATGCCCGGCAAACCCACAAGCGGTGTGAAGTCCTGGAAAAAATGATGCAGGTAGATCATCCACCCGAGATCCATTTCGCGGGGGCCGGTTGCCGCCATCTCCCAATCGAGCACGGCGCTCGGCCTGAAGTCGGTGAACAGCAGGTTGCCGATGCGGGCGTCGCCCCAGCTCAGCACTTCGTCGTGCTCGTTGTCGGGCCAGTGTGCTTCGAGCCACTCAAAACCGCGCTCTATGACCGGCAGTCTGATGCCGTCGGAGCAGACCCAGGCGTAGAACTCGCGCTGCGCCTCCACATGCCGCCGCAGCGCAGAGCCCTCGCCTTGTGATGCGCGCAGATACGCAATTTCATCTTCTGCGAGCGCGACGCGGTGGAGATCGGCGATGACGCCGATCGCGTGTGATTGCAGCTGCGCCTGGAGTTCGGGGCCGGCGCGCAGCAACCACGAGTCGAAGACATACGGCGGCACGTCCGGTGGCGCCTCGCCATCCATGCGCTCCATCACGATGAATGGCGCGCCGAGGTGTGCGGCGTCTGATTCGTACCACAGCACGCGTGGCACGGGCAGTTGGGTGCGCTCGCGCGCGATACGCATGACGCGCGACTGCTTTTCGAAGTCATAGACCGGGAAGATGGGAACCGCGTCTGCCGCCGGCGGAAGACGCGCCACGCAGCGGTGGCGGCCCTCGATACCCTCATCGGTCCAGATTGCCGTGAAGAGCAGCGTTTCGCTCGACATACCGTTCGCCGTGGGGGCGGAGAAGTCTGTGATCCGCGCGCCGGCGTACTGATTTCTAAGCCAGGCTTCGAGTCGTGCGCGCAACTCTGCGCGATCGCGCGTCGAGGTGCGCGGGCTGGGTGATGCGGGGTCGATGTCCATGGCGCGGAAATCCTCCAGTGGCGAAGGCAGCTGCAATCCGGCCAAGCATAGCGCCGGGCAGCTGCACAGCGGGCATTCCGGACACTTCGTAATGCGCCTCGCGGTGCGGTGACGCGGGCACATGTACTATCGCCTCCAGCGCGCGTCGCACGCCTGCACTATCTCGGGAACACCCGCCATGACACACCGGTTCTTGCTGCCGCTTGCCCTGCTGCTGGTCCTGGTGGCGCGCGCAGATGCCGCGGCGCGCGGCCATGCACTCTTCGCTGCCTGTGTCGCCTGTCACGGCGCCGCGGCCACCGGCAATGCAGCGCTGCAGGCACCGGCGCTTGCCGGTCAGGACGCCGCGTATCTCGAGCGTCAGCTGCGTAATTTTCGCGCCGGTGTGCGTGGCGGTGATGGCGCCGAGGCATCCGCCGTGCAGATGCGGGGCATGGCAATGGCCATCGCGACCGATGGCGATGTGGCGGAGCTCGCGGCCTGGATGGCGTCCCTGCCGCGGCCTGCGCTCAGCGCAGCCGTGGCGGGCGATCTGCGCGAGGGCAACAATCTCTGGCAGGGAAAATGCGCGGCCTGCCATGGCGTGACGGGAGAAGGCTATCCGGCCTTGAACGCGCCGCGGCTCACGGGCCTCGACAGAGCTTACCTGCGGCGGCAATTTCTGGCGTTTCGCGAGGGGCGGCGTGGCGCGCATCCCGCGGACCGCTACGGGCGCCAGATGGCAATGATGGCGAAGACCATCGACACCGGTGCGGAACTCGACGCGGTATTGTCCTGGCTGCGCGCGCAGCCTCGGGGTGCGCAATGAGACTCTGCGCGCTCCTGCTCGGTGTGGTGCTGGCGACGGCCTCCGGCGCCGCCGCCGCAGACCCGCCGATCACGCTGCGCGAGTACTGTCCGCCCAGCTTCGAGTTACTGCCCGAGGGCGTCTGCGCGCTGCGCAATCGCTATCAGGTTTACGGTTCGCTGCAGGACGCCGGCGTCGGTGGAACTACTACCCACCTGCCGCCCCATCGCGAGGGCTTCACGCCGCAGCAGATGGATCTCGGGCGTTACCTTTTCTTCGACCCGCTGCTGTCTGCCGACCGGCGTACCTCATGCGCCACTTGCCACGATCCCGAACTCGGTTTCAGCGACGGCCGTGCGCGCGCCGTAGGGCCTGCGGGCGAAGATGTCGGCCGTGCCGCACCCACGCTGTGGAATGTGGGTTTCCTCAAGCGCCTGCAGTGGGATGCGAGCGCGCGGAGCCTCGAGGAGCAGATGCAGGGGCCACTTTTTTCCGCTGTGGAGATGGCCAACACGCCGGCAAAACTGGTCGTTGACCTGAACGCCAATGCGCAGTACCGGCGGTTGTTCGACGAGGCTTTTCCCGCAGAGACGGGTGGTGTCACGCTCCCGTCGATCTACCGGGCGATCGCGGCTTTCCAGTCCTCGCTCATCTCGCTGAACAGCCGCTATGACCGCTATGCGCTTGGTTATCCGCAGGCACTCAGCGCGCAGGAAATCGAAGGCCTGAACGTGTTTCGCTCCTTCGTGGCCCGCTGTGCCGAATGCCACACGCCACCCCTGTTCACCAACCAGCAGGTCGCGGTGATCGGCAGCCCCGAGCCCACGGGGCGCGCGCTGGACGTGGGTGCCGAGAAAACGTTCAATGCCGCGAAGTTGAAGGGTGGGTTCAAGGTCCCGACGCTGCGCAATATCGCGCTCACTGCGCCGTACATGCATTCCGGCCGCTTCGCGACGCTGCGTGAGGCCGTGGCCTTTTACACGGGCGGGCGCGGACATGCCGTGCCGCCGGGGGTCGAGATGTACCTGCACTGGCACATCTGGGAGCCGCGGCTTTCGGATCAGGAGCTCGACCGGCTGGTCGACTTCCTGCAGACCCTGACCGACGAAAGTTTCATGCCGCAGGTGCCGGAGCGGCTCCCCTCGGGGCTGCCACCCTTCGGCAGGCGCGCAATATCCGGGGGCGCGGTGGCCGGCCCGGCGCAAACAACAAAAGGAAGTCGCACATGATCAGGACCTTGCTTGTCGGACTGCTGCTGGCGGCAGTGGGATTTGCAGCTGGACGCCATATGGAGCGTGATGCTGGCGCGGCCGTGGTGGTCATGCCGCGAGCCGCTGCCTCCGCGGTAGCAGGTTCCGTGGCGACCGTGTCAAAGCCCATACGCTCGGTCGCAGGCCCGGCCGGTCCGCATGTGGTGACGGTCGAGGAGGGCGACTCCATTCAGGCCGCTGTGGGCGCTGCCCAGCCCGGCACCACCATCCGCATCATGCCCGGCACCTACCGGGAAAGCGTTTATATCGACAAGGACAACATCCGTCTGGTCGGCGTGATCGAGGCGGGCAAGCGCCCGGTGTTAGACGGCGGCGGCACCTTGAACGACGCGATCCTTTATTCGGGCAACAACGTGGTGGTCGAGAACCTGGAGCTGCGCGCCTACAAGGGCAACGGCATCATGGGACAGGCGGGCAACAACTTCGAGATCCGTAACAACGTGGTGGTGGGCACCGGTGTTTACGGCATCTTCCCGCAGCTCGGGCAGAACGGCATCGTCGAATACAACGTGATCTCCGGCATTGCCGATGCGGCGATCTATGTGGGCATGAGCGACAACATTCACGTCGCCCACAACGAGGTTTTTGACAGTGTGGCGGGCATCGAGATCGAGAACAGCCGCCACGCCATCGTCGAGAACAACTACGTCCACGACAATGCCGGCGGGCTGCTGGCGTTCATCACGCCGGGGCTGCCGATCAAAACCACCGTTGACGTGGTGTTCCGCCACAACTTCGTGCTGCGCAACAACCATGTGAATTTCGCCGCACCCGGCTCGACAGTTGCCGGGATCCCCTCGGGCACCGGCATCCTCGTCATGGCCGCCGATGACGTGGTGATCGAGGGCAATATCATCAGTGACAACAAGACGATTGGTGTGCTGATCGTCGACCATGCGCATGCCGCCAACATCACGGCTGATCCCGAGTCTGATCCCAACTCGGATCGGGTGGTCATCCTCGACAACGTGATGCTCCACAACGGCTACGACACCATCCCCGAGGTGAAGGCGCTGCTGCTGAGCGAGCTCAAGGGTGGCGATGTCGACATCGCGCGGGTGGGGCCGAGCCCGGGTAGCTGCATCCGGGAGCGCGAGCGTTATGTAGCGGCAGGTGTCGGCGATTTTGCGGAGTGCGGCTTCAGTGATACGGCTGAGCGCGTCACCTATCTGTTGCCGCCCGTGCCGCCGCGCACTATCGAGCTCGCCGAGCGTGGCAAGGTGGCGTATCTGGGGGTCTGCTCGGGATGCCATATCTACAACGGTCGCCTGATCGGGCCGCCGGTGCAGGCCATTCAGGCGCTGTATTTCGATGACCCTCAGGGGCTCGCTGATTACATCGCCAAACCGGTCAGGAAGCGCCCCGATTTTCCCGAGATGCCGCCCCAGGATTACCTCGATCCCCAGACCCGCTTCGAGGTAGCGAAGTACATGCTCGCGCTCACGCGCTGAGCCTGCGAACCGACCGGCCCCCGGGGCTTCAGCCCGATCCGAGCCGGGGCTGGCCGTAGGTGCCGAAACGCTCGATCACGGCGCGCATGCGGGCCTGGTCCAGCAGCAACGGCTCGCCCACCGAGAGCGCAGTGATGTACTGCGCTGCGAGTTCCTCTACCTCCGTTGCAAGGGCAAGTGCCGCGCCTAGCGTGCTCCCCAGTGCAATCTGCCCGTGGTTGCCGAGCAGGCAGGCCCGGCGATCTTCCAGCGCGGTTAGCGCCAGCGCGGCGAGTTCTGCCGAGCCGAACATGGCATAGGGCGAGCAGCGGATGGAATCGCCACCGGCCACCGCCACCATGTAGTGGAACGCGGGGATCCCTCTGCCGCAGCAGGCGAGCGCCGTTGCATAGCGCGAATGGCAATGCACGATGGCGCCCGCATCCGGGCGGGCCGCGTAGATGGCTGCGTGCATGCGCCACTCGCTCGAGGGCTCCAGCGATCCCTCCAGCACGCTGCCATCGAGCCGCATGGAGACGCCGCTGTCCGCGTGCAGCAGCGCCGGCTCCACACCGCTCGGCGTGATGCACATGCCAGTGGACGTTCGCACCGATGCATTACCCGAGGTGCCTGCGGAAAGACCGGTTGCAGCGATGCGCCGCATGCAGCCGGCAAGCTCCATGGGCGAGGCCTCGAGGTGGGGTGTGTTGCTCATGTCCGTGCCCGCTTACCGTGATCCCGGGGCGATGCTACCATCGCGGCAAATAGCGGCGGCTTTTCTGGGCTGCCGGACAAAACAATAACCAGCCTGGTGAAGCCTCCATGAATCCCTCGCAAGTCGGCCGTGGCCGGAACGCCCTGATGATCACCTTGCCCCTGCTGCTTTCCGCCACCGCCCTGGCAGTCGAGAAACCGCCCGCGCCATCGGCGGGGCTGGAGGAGATCATCGTCACCGCCCAGAAACGCAGCGAAGCGCTGCAGGATGTACCGATCTCGCTCATGGCCTATGGCGAGAAAACCCTCGACAATTTCATCGCCAACAGCATCGGCGATATCGACGAGTTCACCCCGAACCTCGAGATCGACGACGGCCAGGTCACCCAGCCGGGTTATCGCATCCGCGGCATCGGCACCGGGGATTTCGGCGTTGGCCTGGAGCCTGCGGTCGGTGTCTATATCGATGGTGTTTACGTCGGTCGCTCCGGCGCCTCGCGCGTGGCTTTCAATGATGTCGAGCGGGTGGAGGTGCTGAACGGCCCCCAGGGAACGCTCTTCGGGCGCAACGCGGCCGCGGGCGCGATCCAGGTCATCACTCACAAGCCGGTGGCGGAGGAAGAAGGCTGGGTCAAGGCCACCATCGGCAATTACAACAAGCTGCAGCTCGAGGGCGTGTACAACCTGCCGCTTGCGAGCAACCTTTTCCTGCGGATGGGCGCCGTCAGCAACGAGCGTGACGGGTGGATCGAAGACACCGGTAATGGTCCTGACCGCGCCGACGAGAAAAACTGGTCGGTCAATGCCGCGCTGCGCTGGCTGCCGCGCGAGGATCTGGACGTGATCTTCCGCGTGGAGTACGACGACATTGACCAGACCTCCGCCCCCGATTCAAGCGCCTCGCTGGGGCCGCGCCACAAGGGCCCGAACTACCGCAAGATGCAGAGCGATGGGGTGCCCGACGAGAGCCGCGAGCTCTTTGGCAGCTCCGTGCATGTCGAGTGGGATCTCGGGAAATCGGAGTTCACGTCCATTACCGCGTACCGGAGCTTCAATTCCTACAACCGCCGCGACAAGGATGGTTCGGCCGAGAAGCGCTACTACTTCGAGGACCTGAACGACGAAGACAACGAAATGCTCAGCCAGGAGGTGCGCTTCGAGTCCACCGGCGAATCGCGCTTGCAGTGGACCGTGGGCGGCAGCTATTTCTGGGAGAGCGCCAAGCAGGAGGGCGGCGTGTTCATCGGCCCGCAGACCGCAGACCAGTTGATCTGGGATCTGCAGATCGCACCGCTGCTGGGCATTCCCTACGACGAAGGCGTGCTCGGCGGGCTTACCGTGCCGCAGTTCATTGCCGATATCGGCGGCCTCGACTCCAACGTCCTGTACCCCGGTGCGGGTCTCGATTTCTTCAAGAACAGCGTGCTCTCGCCCTTCCGCGGACTCGCTCCGAACAGCCTCTCGGGGCGTGAGCTGGTGCAGCAGGTCGACTACTGGCTCGATTCGTTCAAGATCGACGGCGAGTATCGCTCCTATGCAGCGTTCGGCGATCTCTCCTACGACATTTCAGATATGTTCACCCTCACGGGCGGCCTGCGTTACACCAAGGACGAGAAAGAGTTCGGGCGTTTTATCCAGTTCAATCCCTACGGCGTGCCGATCGCCTTCCAGGAAGAAACACGGGTGGATGCGAACGGTAAATACGATCCGGTGAACGGCTCTCTCGGCTGGTACCGGCAGGACCACTCCTGGGACGAGGTGACCAGTCGCGTGGTGCTCGACATGCACCTCACCGAGGACATCCTGCTCTACGCGAGCTGGTCGAACGGCTACAAGTCGGGTGGTTACAACAGCGCGGGGCCCACCATCGACGAGGGCCCGCTCGATGCCGAGACGGTCGAGAACCACGAGGCCGGTATCAAGTCGACATTTTTCGACAACCGCCTGCGCATCAACGGCGCTATTTACGAGTACACCTACGACAACCTGCAGCGGCAGGTGTTCATCCCCGGCGAGTGCCGCCCGGGCGGGCTCGGGGCCTACGAGTTCAGCTCGGACGACGTGAAGGGCTCGGGCTACGAGCTGGATGTCACCTGGATGATCGTCGAGGGACTCACGGTGGGTGCCAACTCCGGCAAGATCGACGCCGAGTACACGCGCAGCATCAACAAGGAAGTGGTGAACGGGGTGTGCATCGACCGTGATCGCAAGGGTGCGGCCTTTGCGAACTCGCCCACCAACTACAACCTGTTCGCCAACCTCGATCTGCCCGTGAGCAGCGGGCTGCTGAGTCTCAGTGTGAACTACAGCTTCGGCAAGGGCAGCCCCAGCACAGGATGCAAGTACGCATCCCCCGAGGGTTACCTCTATGACCTCTCGGAGGACACCAATGGCATCCTCCAGGTCACCCGGCAGTCGGCCGACGGGCCGCCGCTCAGCGAGGCGCCTTTCTCGAGCTGCCCCAGCTACGCCGATGATGAGTACATGACCGCCCGCGCGGCCTTTGCCTCTGCGGACGGCAAGTGGGAGGCTGCGGTGTACGCCCAGAACCTGATGCGTCCGAAGTCCTCGGGGGGCCCCGGCGGGCTGGGGGATTCTCTGCGCACCGCTTACTGGGACGGCTCGCCCACCTACGGCACTCCGCCGTCGCCGGAATTCTATGGCGTCGAACTGAAGTACGCGTTCTGAGGCAAGAAAACGCATGAGCTATACCTTTTCGGCCGCGCCCGCTGAGCCACCTGTCTCGGCTGCCGCCCGGAGAATTGCGCGCACCATCCTGAATGGTTTCGAGTCCTACTTCGCCGAGTTCCAGAACATCACGCTGGGCGCCAAGCGGCGCTTCGAGACGGCCAACTGGCAGTCTGTGCAGGGCGCGAATATCGAGCGGCTGGATCTGTACAAGCACAAGGCCAATCGTGTCGCGCGAATGGCCAGTGACGTGAGCAGCAAGGAACTCTCCGATCTCGAGCTCTGGGGCGAGGCGCGCACGACCTACGCGCAACTGGTCAGCAGCCACGCGAACTACGAGATCGCCGAGACCTTTTTCAACTCGATTTTCTGCATGGTCCACGCGCACGAGCACATCCACGACCGCCATATCTTCGTGCTGCCTTCGCGACCGCTAGACAGCAAGCCGCTGCCCGAATACAGCATTTATGTCCGCTACGGCAATGCGCCGGGGCTGGAGGAGGTGCTGGGCCGGCTGTTCGATGACTTCGAGTTTGCGGCTTCCTGGGAGGATCGTGAGCGCGACATCGCCCGGGTGGCGTGCACGCTGCGCGGGGAGCTGCTGCCCCGGATCGGTGCTGTCGACACGCAACTGCGGATCGACGTGCTGGAGTCGGTGTTCTACCGCAACAAGGCGGCCTACATCGTGGGGCGGATCAGCGCCGGCGACCTGGTGATACCGCTCATCCTGCCCTGCCTGAACAACGAAGCCGGCGGCATCTATGTCGATACCGTGTTGTTCGATACGGACGATGCGAGCATCGTGTTTTCGTTCACGCGCACATACTTCATGGTGGATGCGCCGGTTCCCTCGCGCTACGTGCGTTTCCTGCTCTCGCTGATGCCGCAGAAGGGCGCGGCCGAACTCTACAACTCGCTGGGTTTCAACAAGCACGGCAAGACCGAGTTCTACCGCGACATCATCCGCCACATGAAGCAGAGTGATGATCTCTACGTGATCGCGCCCGGCATCAAGGGCATGGTGATGACGGTGTTCACGCTGCCGTCCTTCGGTGTGGTGTTCAAAGTCATCAAGGACCGCTTCGATCCGCCCAAGCAGGTCACTGAAGAAATCGTCCGCGAGAAATACCGGCTGGTCTCGCGCACCGATCGCGCCGGCCGCATGGCCGACACGCAGGAGTATTCCAATTTCATTTTCTACCGCAATCGCTTCAGCCAGGAGCTGATCGACGAGCTGCTGCGCGTAGCGCCCTCCAAGGTCTGGATGGACGAAAAATGGATCATCATCCGGCACGTCTACGTGGAGCGCCGGATGGAGCCGCTCAACCTGTACCTCGCCACGGCCGGCCCGGATGCGGTGCGTGATGCGATGGACGAGTACGGCAGCGCGATCAAGCAGATGGCCGCTGCCAATATTTTCCCCGGCGACATGCTACTCAAGAATTTCGGGGTGACCCGGCACGGGCGTGTCGTGTTCTATGACTACGACGAGATCTGCCTCCTCACCGAATGCAACTTCCGGGCGATCCCGGAGCCCCGGAACGAAGAGGACCTGATGTCGGATCGCCCGTGGTACACGGTGGCCGATAACGACGTGTTTCCGGAGGAGTTCAGGTTGTTTTTCTCGGGCAACCCGGTTGCCCGAGCGGGCTTCGAAGCGCAGCACGCTGATCTCTACGGCTACCGTTACTGGCAGGGCTTGCAGCAACGCATCCGTGACGGGCACATCTTCGATACGTTTCCGTACCGCCGCAGCAAGCGCTTCGAGCCCTCACGCGGGCAGGACCCTGGAGCGCCCCGGCCGGCCTGAGGTCAGCCGGCTGCAGTTGCCTTGAGACGCCTCCGGTAAGCGTGCAGCAGCGGCTCCGTATAGCCATTGGGCTGTGCTCGCCCGAGCAGCACGAGGTCGCGCGCCGCCTGGAAGGGAATGCTGGATTCAACCTCGGGTGCCATCGGCCGGTAGGCGGGATCGCCGGCGTTCTGACCGTCCACCACCGCAGCCATCCTCGTGAGCGTCGCCATCACCTGTGACTCGGTGCAGATGCCGTGATGCAGCCAGTTGGCGATATGCTGGCTCGAGATCCTGAGTGTCGCGCGGTCCTCCATCAGCCCGACGTCGTTGATATCCGGTACCTTCGAACAACCCACGCCCTGTTCCACCCAGCGCACCACGTATCCGAGGATGCCCTGCGCGTTGTTATCCAGCTCTTGTTGGATGGCGGCGGCGTCCAGACTGCCCGGATCGCTGAGCAGTGGTATGCGCAGTATCTCTCCGCGGTCGGCGCGTGCGCGGCTGGCGAGCTCCGCCTGGCGCGCAGGCACATCGACCTGATGATAGTGCAGCACGTGCAGCGTTGCGGCCGTGGGCGATGGCACCCAGGCGCAATTGGCGCCGGCGCGCGGGTGAGCGGCCTTGGTGCGGTACATCTCGGCCATCTCGTCTGGCTTGGCCCACATGCCCTTGCCAATCTGTGCCTTGCCGCGGAAGCCGGCGGCCAGTCCGTTGTCGACGTTCCAGTTCTCGTAGGCGAGGATCCAGGGCTGCGCCTTCATGGCCTCCTTGCGCACCATCGGCCCGGCTTCCATGCTGGTGTGGATCTCGTCGCCCGTGCGGTCGAGGAACCCGGTGTTGATGAAAATCACGCGCTCGCGCGCCACGCGGATGCATTCCTTGAGGTTCAGCGTGGTGCGGCGTTCCTCGTCCATGATCCCGATCTTCACGGTGTTGCGGGGAAGACCGAGCGCGTCCTCGATGGCGCCGAAGAGATCGCAGGACAGCTGCACCTCGGCGGGCCCGTGCATCTTGGGTTTCACGATGTAGACGCTGCCACACCGCGAGTTGCGCAGCCCCGCGGCGCGACGCAGGTCGTGTAGTGCACAGGCCACCGTGATCATGCCGTCGAGAATTCCCTCGGGGATCTCGGCGCCGGCGGGGTCCAGCACGGCGTCGGTGGTCATCAGGTGTCCGACGTTGCGCACCAGCATGAGGCTGCGCCCGGGGAGGCTCAGCGCGGCACCATCGGCGCCGGTGTAGTGGCGGTCGGGGTTCAGCGTGCGCGTGAGGCGGCGCCCGCCCTTGTCTACGTGCTCGCTCAGGTCGCCCTTCATCAGTCCGAGCCAGTGGCGGTACACCAGGGCCTTGTCCTCGGCGTCTACGGCAGCCACCGAGTCCTCGCAGTCCTGGATCACCGTGAGAGCGGACTCGAGGAGGATGTCCTTGATCCCGGCCGCGTCATCGCGCCCCACCGGACTCGCGCGGTCGATCTGGATTTCGATGTGCAGGCGGTGATGGTGCAGCAGCACCGCAGTGGGTGCGCTGGCCTCGCCACAGAAGCCCACGAAAGCGCCGGGGTCCTGCAGGCCCGTTATCGTGCCGGTACGGGTCTCCACGACCAGCGCGCCCTGCTGGACGGTCAGTGCACGGGCGTCGGCCCAGCGCTGCCCGGACAAGGGTATTGATGCGTCCAGGAAGTCGCGCGCGAAGGCGATCACACGTTCGCCGCGTACCGGGTTGTAGGGGCCGCTGCGGGTAGCGCCGTCGGTTTCGGGGATCACATCGGTGCCATAGAGCGCATCGTAGAGGCTGCCCCAGCGCGCGTTGGCAGCGTTCAGGGCGTAGCGGGCATTCATCACCGGTACCACCAGTTGGGGTCCGGCCGTTTGGGCGATCTCAGGATCGACGTTGGCGGTGCTTATCGCGAAATCGCCGCCCTCGGGGAGCAGGTAGCCGATCTCCTGCAGGAAGTGCTTGTAGGTGGCGGGGTCGTAGTCGGGGCCGGGATGGGCGCAGTGCCAGGCATCGATTGCCGCCTGAAGGGTGTCGCGTGTAGCGAGGAGGGTGCGTGTCCGCGGTGAGAACTCCGCGACTATTCGGGCGAGTCCGCCCCAGAACTGCTCGCTGCCGACACCGCTGCCCGGGAGTATGTCCTGCTCCACCAGCGCGTGGATCTGAGGGGCAACCCGCAGCCCCTGGCAAAGCTGGTGATCGGTCATTGGCGTCGTCCTCGCTTATCCCGCGCGGCTGGTGGTGTGCCGAGCGAGCCTCGGATTCTAGCCAGCCCGGCAGAAGTAATTCGATAAATGATTCGTATTTTTGGCATTCAGTTGATGAATAAAAGGTTCAGGGCGGGCCGCTCGCCTCGATGTCGTGTGCCACCTCGAGGATCAGCCGGCGCAGCCACTGATGCCCGGGGTTGCGCTGCAGCAGGGAACTCCAGGCCATCTTCAATTCAAAGGGGGGGATCTCGAAGGGTGGCGTTTTTACCACCACCGCGGCACCGCTGCGCAGCGTGCCGGCAAGGCGGCTGGGCACGGTCACCACCAGGTGTTTCTGCTCTGCCAGCAGCACGGCAACCTGGTAATGGCGGGTGAAAACCATGATGTTGCGCTTGCGCCCCAGCCTCGCCAGTGCCTCGTCGACCCAGCCCAGGCTCTGCACCGCAGAGGGGTCCACACCGACGCCTACGCCCATGCCGGTCTTGCTTACCCATACGTGCGGCGCCCCGAGATAGGACTCGAGGTCGAAACTTCGCGCGATGGGATTGTCACGGCTCATGAGGCAGCTGAAGTCGTCCTGCCACACCGTTGCCTGGTGGAACGACTGCGGCATCGAGTCGAAGCGGTTGATCACCATGTCGACTTTGCCCTGCTCGACGTTCAGGTAGCTCACGTCCGAGGGGTTCAGGATATCCAGCACCACCTCGGGGGCCTCATCCCGCAGGCGCGCCAGCACGGCGGGAAACAGCGTTGACTCCGCGTAGTCGCTCGCCATGATGCGGAAGACCCGGGCCGACTCCCGCGCCGAGAAAGCGCGCCGGGGCTGCACTTCGCGTTCCACCGCCGCCAGCGCACCGCGCACCACGGGTTGGAGTTCCAGCGCACGCTCGGTGGGTGTCATGCCCTCCTTGGTACGCACCAGCAGGGGGTCGTCGAAGAGTTCGCGCAGGCGCCGCAGCCCGTTGCTCATCGCGGGCTGTGTGATGCCCAGGTAGCTTGCGGACCGGGTGACGTGGCGCTCGCGCAGCAGCACATCGAGGTATACGAGCAGGTTGAGGTCGATTCGTTCTATATTCATGCGAAGAATGGTAAAGATAATGAGTATAAATTGGATAGATCATTCCACGGTCCCTAAGATCCGTCCACCGTTCGCGGGTCCCGGCAGAACCGGCCCGCGAATACCCGATCCAAAGACGCCGAGGACTTCGCCATGACTATCCACACCTCCACCCGTGCCGGCCAGATTGCCCTTCTCGAGAAGGACTGGGCGGAAAATCCGCGCTGGAAGGGCGTCAAGCGCGGGTATTCCGCCGCCGACGTCGTGCAGCTCCGGGGCTCGCTGCAGCCACAGAACACCCTGGCCGAGCTGGGGGCCCAGAAGCTGTGGAAGTACATCCACGAAGAGGACTACATCAACTGCCTCGGCGCCCTCACTGGCGGGCAGGCGGTCCAGCAGGTCAAGGCTGGCGTCAAGGCGATCTACCTCTCGGGCTGGCAAGTGGCCGCCGATAACAACTCCGCCCAGACCATGTACCCCGACCAGTCCCTCTACCCCGTCAATTCCGTCCCCGCCGTGGTGAGCCGCATCAACAATGCCTTCCGCCGGGCAGACCAGATCCAGTGGGCCAATAACGTCGGTCCCCACGATGCCAAATACGTCGATTACTTCGCCCCTATCGTGGCTGATGCAGAGGCGGGTTTCGGCGGCGTGCTGAACGCCTTTGAACTGATGAAGGCCATGATCGAGGCCGGCGCCGCAGGCGTGCACTTCGAGGACCAGCTCGCCTCGGTCAAGAAGTGTGGCCACATGGGCGGCAAGGTGCTGGTGCCCACGCAGGAAGCGGTGCAGAAGCTGATCGCCGCGCGGCTGGCAGCCGATGTCTGCGGCACGCCGACCATCGTGCTGGCGCGCACCGATGCCAACGCAGCCACATTGCTCACCAGCGACCACGACGACAACGACAAGCCCTTCGTCACGGGCTCGCGCACCGCCGAAGGTTTCTACAACGTGCGCGCTGGTATCGACCAGGCGATCAGCCGTGGTCTTGCCTACGCGCCCTACGCGGATCTCATCTGGTGCGAGACTGCGAAGCCCGATCTCGACGAAGCCCGCGTGTTTGCCGAGGCGATCCGGAAGCAGTACCCCGACCAGCTGCTCGCCTACAACTGCTCGCCGTCCTTCAACTGGAAGAAACACCTCGATGACGCGACCATCGCGAAGTTCCAGCGCGAGCTGGGCGCGATGGGATACAAGTATCAGTTCATCACGTTGGCCGGCATTCACAGCATGTGGTACAACATGTTTGAACTGGCCTACGGCTATGCCCGTAACGGCATGACCTCCTACGTCGAGCTGCAGGAAAAGGAATTTGCTGCCGCGAACCGCGGTTACAGCTTCGTGAGCCACCAGCAGGAAGTGGGCACCGGTTACTTCGATCAGGTGACCACCTGCATCCAGGGCGGTGCCTCGTCGGTGACTGCTCTCACCGGCTCCACCGAGGAAGAGCAGTTCACGGTGGTTTCCAGCCACTGAGCCTTTTGTGAGCGGCCCCGGCGCGTGTCGGGGCCGTGCTCAGCTTGGGTATTTCAGAGGTTTTGGCCCTACTCCGGTGATGTGCGCTCCGGTGGGGCGGACGTCAGGCGCGAACGGCGAGCAATTCAGCGATACGTTTCTGGTCCTTGCTGAAGCGCCGTCCTGCCATCAGGAACAGCGGAATCGAGACAAACGAAAGAAACGTAAAACTGAGCAGACCCCGGGTATAGGGCTCCCCAATGCCGGCCGCCTCGTAGAGATCAATGAGCACACCGCCAAGCGAAATCCCTACGCCCAGTCCGATGAAATTGAGCATCAGCAGGTAGAAGCCCACGGCGGTCCCCCGGATTTGCGGCGGCACCAGCTCCTGCACGGTCGAAAACGTGGGTCCGTAGAACGCGCCGATCTGGAAGAAACCCGCGAAGAGTCCGATCCAGAGCCATACGCTATCTGGTTCTACCAGCCTGTAGGCGACATTGACGGGCGCCAGAATCAGCAAAACCCAGAACAGGAACATCGGGCGCCCCTTGCCGGTGCGGCGCATGAACCAATCACTTCCTACGCCCCCGAAAATTGTTCCGAGGACACCCGCCGTTATTCCTGTCCATCCTGAAATTCGTGCGATCTCAGCTCGTTCAAAACCGCGCTCATGAACCAGCCAGAGCTGGTCAAATGTCCCGGCACCCATAAAGAAGTGCACGCCCACCCCGCCTGCAACAGTAAGCCAAAGCGCCGGGCAGTTTCGCAGGACGAAGGACAAGGTCTGCACGATCGCGCGAAACCCGGGCGTCGCCTGCGGGTTGGCGGATCCTTGCAGATGTCTGCGTGGCGTTTCGCGCACGAACAGCATGGCAAAGGCGAGCGTCAGTCCAAGCATGCCGAGCAAGTAGAAGCAATTTCGCCAACCGAGTGCTGGCCCCAGATATCCCGCGATAAGCAGGCTCAGGCCTGCACCGATTGGCACGCCCATGTAGTAAAAGCCTGTGGCAAAGCCAAGTCGGGCCGGGGGAAATCGATCAGCGAGAAGCGACATGGCAGTGGGTGTCATGATCGATTCGCCCACTCCGACCAACATGCGCGGTAACGCAAGGGACCAGAAACCCTGCGCTGCTCCTGAAACTGACGTAAGCAGACTCCAGAGCCCCAGTCCAGCCGCAATCAGGCGCGTCCGATTCATCCGATCGGCGAGGGAGCCGAGGAGCAGGCCCATCAACGAATAGAAAACCACGAAGAAAAGGCCTGTGAGCAGGCCAAACTGTGTGTTGCTAAGGCCAAGCTCCGGCACGATGAAACTGGAAAAACCCGCGAGAAGTTGCCGATCGACGAAGTTCATGACGTTCAGCAGTGTAAGAAAGACAAGGAACCACACGTGCCTCACTTCCATTCCGGCACCTTGGTGCGTGTTCAACCTTGCCACTCCACGGTATGCCGATGTGTCACGCGGTCGGCCGGGCAGAGTCGCCTGGGGCCAGGGCGCATCACTTGGAGATTCAGTTCAAGGGAGGCCTAGCCAGTCCATCGGATCCCTTCCTGCAAAGTGCCCCCAGTGTCCGTCGAACCTGCCCAGACCGACCAACTCCTGGAGCCGTCTCGGCATGGACCTGATGCGGTCTTTCGACAGCAGCAGCAGGTTGTTCTCATCGGCACGCAACCACCCCGCCCAGAATGCGAAGAACAGGCAGCTTCTGCGCTGGTCGGCAGTGCGGTTCGCACCCCCCCCATGCCAGAGTCTCGAGTCGAAGATCAGGATATCTCCAGCCTTCATTTCGGCGGCGACCACTTGCCCGACACGATCGCCATATTCGATGTGAGTACCCGAGTCTTTATGATTCGACAGGTCCAGTGGCTCCCATTTATGACTCCCCGGGACCACGCGCGTTGCGCCATTAGCCTCCGTGAAATCCGTGATCGCCAATCCCAAGACGTACCCGGGGATAAGTTTCGTCGTATCGAGTCCTGGGCAACGCCGTGGTGTCAGCGAATGGTCGCTGTGCATCGGCTGGATCGTCTCCCCGGGCAAGATCGTGAAATTGTTCACCGACCCAAGCTGGCAGTCCGTATCCAGCTTCGCCTCCATGATCTCGAGAACGGCGGGATGCAGGACAAGTTCTTCAAAAATCCTGTCTCGAGCCATCATTCCCATCGTGCGCAGGGTGTAGATGCCGTCGAACTCACCGACCCCTGGTTGAGTGTTGTTCTCTCTCTCAGCGCGTAAAACGGTTTCCCTTATCCTGTCGAACAGATCGTCGCCGAGTGGGTTGCGGAGAACCACGAAACCCTCGGCGTCAAGACAATCCAAATCCTGATTAGACATACCTTCCCCGCCTGCATTTTTCAGGGAGCACGGCTCTCTGTCCGGACTTCCACGGTTGACTCTTGTACCGCTTGGGGCGGTCGGCAACGCATCATGCGCATACGGTAACCCAAGCTAAAAAAGCTCATACCCGATTTCGGCAATGGGCTGGTTGTGTAGCCCCCGCGTGCACACAACTGTCTGGTCACTGCCTGAGTCATGGACTCAGCGACAGGCGAATTGCCGAATTCGGGTACGGCCGTTGGGCGATGTGCTCGAAAATACTCTCATATCGCCAGTGTCCGTAGCGTATGACGCGAAGCGTACGGCCCGGCGCGATTGTGGCGAATCAAAGAGCGAAGGGTGTCGGCCATGATGCGACGTGAAGTGGGTTCCCTGTTTCCGGGTCTTGCGGTCGGGTTGTTCCTTCTCTTTGTGAGCGGTGTCAGCGTTGGGGACGAGGGTGCTGTGCAGTCGGCATCCCCGCGCGAGGTGGTTTTCGATGGCCCGCTCGAAAATGTCGTCCTTGCAGATCAGAAGTCAGGCGAGCACCGCATCTGGGTCAACGACTGGGCTGGGGCCGTCTACTCCAGAGCGATACTCTTTGACGCGGATTCCGGGGACATGCTTGGGGCTGTGGAGACTGGCTGGGAGGGCGTGAAGCTGGATTTGCCCGTTGGGGGAGAGCACATCTATAGCAGCGCTCTCTACATGTCGCGCGGGTACCACGGGGCGCGTACCGATGCTCTCGAGTACATCAATCGAGCGACGCTCCGCGTCGAGGGCGAGATCATCCTGCCGCCAAAATCCGGACGGGGACTACCGAACACCAACCACAGCAATCTGTCAGACGATGAATCATTCTTGTTTCAAACCTTTTTCACCCCCGCCTCCAGTGTGGGTGTTGTCGATCTGAGATCCAGGACATACATCGGTGAGATAGAAACTGCAGGTTGCGCCTACGTGATGTCCGCTGGCCCTCGCCGCTTCTTCTCGCTCTGTGGTGACGGTTCTGCGCTTGCCATCGAGATTGACGACACTGGCAGGGAAACCCGGCGCAAACGTTACGGCGGGCTCTTCGATCCGCAAGCGGATCCGATCAGCGGGACAGCAGTCCGGTCTGGCGACAGGTGGTACCTTGTGACGCACCTTGGACAACTGCATGCGATTGATGTGGGAGGCAAGGACCTGGCACACAAGGTTCTATGGAGCGCCAGCGAAAAGGCGGCGTCGGGCAAGACGTGGATTCCCTCGGAGATCTATCAGAATCTCGCGATGCATCGCGCCCAGAATCGGCTTTACATTCTCATGGGAGAGCAGGACCTGACTCCCAAAGGGGGTGGGACTGATTATCACCGTAAGGTTGGCACGGAGATCTGGGTGTTCGATGTGGGGACCGGCAAGCGGCTCCAACAGATCAAGTTGTCCCAACCCATGACGGCAATCGCCGTGAGCCAGGACGAACGGCCACTTCTCTATGCAGCGAACGGATTCTCTACCGACGTGCTGGTCATGGACATGCAGAACGGTGAGGTGCTGCGTACGTTACACACGGGATTCCATGGCATGCCCATGATCCTTCAGCCCGTCGAGCCCCGATAGATGCTGGTCAGCTCGGTTCCGCACGCCGCCGGACTTGTGTTCCTGGCAGTTCTCTTCGGGTTTGCGTCCGCCCATAAGCTCCTGGACATACCGGGATTCAAGGGCGTGCTGAACGCGTATTTCGAGGGTGTGCAGTTTGCTGGCCGCGACGCGCGATCCCTCCTCGCGATGTTGATTATTGCCTGGGAGGTCTCCATCGTCATAGCCGCCGCGATCGCCTTGCTCATCCCTACAGCGGTCACGGTGGCTGCGCTGCTCTCTGCAGTGTTGTTGTTGGTGTATGCGGCAGCGATGGCAACCAACCTGGCACGGGGCAATCCGATGCAGGACTGCGGGTGCTCATGGGGCAAGGGTGACACTCCCGTCAGCTACATGCTTGTGGCCAGGAATGCATTCCTCGCAGGCCTCGCCGGTTTGCTTTTGATACCTGCGCCTGCGATACCGTTTGGCTTTCTCGATGCCGCGAATGTGATGGCGATATCGATACTCGCCTACATCGTCTACCTGGTCGCCGATCAACTGATCATTAACCACGGACGAATTCAGGGGGGCCCTCGATGAGCAGCACCTTTACCCTTCTGTTCATGGTGCAGTGGATCGCGATAATCGCGCTCGGACTCCTCGTGCTCGGATTAGCCCGGCAGGTCGGGGTTCTTCATCGACGGATCGGTCCGGCTGGCGCACTTATGACCAGCGCGGCGGCGAAGATTGGTGACCTTGTGCCAGCGTTCGCCGTTGAGACGTTGGACGGCGGCAGTCAGATCATTGGCGGACTAAATCCTTCCGGGAGATCGACCCTGATCGCATTCGTCGCGCCAGGTTGCCCGGTGTGCTCCAGATTGATGCCGGTATACAAGAGTCTTCTGTCCGATGAGAGCAAGTCGCTCGAACTGGTGTTCGCGAGTGATGCGGCCGTCGAAGGCCACCGGGCATATCGCAAGCAGCACGGTATCGAAAGCATTCCCTACATCCTTTCGACTGATCTGGGAATGCGATTCCAGATTGGCAAATTGCCCTACGCCGTCCTGCTGGACGAAGCGGGTGCGATAGCCAGTCAGGGCCTCGTCAACACGCGAGAGCATCTTGAGAGCCTGCTTGAGGCGCAGCGATCGAAGATCGCCTCCATCCAGGATTATTTCGAGGCAAGAAAGACTGCGAGCTGATTCCTCACAGTGCCTTGATCGATCAGAGAGTAACCGGGTAAGGATCCATGGACAGACACAAATGGTTTGACAACCTCTTCGAGAGGTCCACTGGCGCGCTCGCTGACCGCACATCGCGGCGCAGTTTTCTCGGGCGGATTGGGACTCTGGTGGCAGGCGGTGCGGTGGTCCCTCTGCTACCGGTGTTCCGGGTCAGTAAGACGCAGGCAGCGGAAAGCGCTGATTGGAATAATCCGAGAAGCTGCGACTATTGGGCCTACTGTTCGGTCGATGGGGTCATGTGCAGTTGCTGTGGAGGCACATCGACACAATGTCCCCCGGGCACCCAGCCTTCACCCATCGCATGGGTGGGCACCTGCCGCAACCCGGATGATGGAAAGAACTATGTCGTCTCTTACAACGATTGCTGTGGCGCTGCCAACTGTGGGCGTTGCTATTGCAACCGCAACGAGGGTGATACGCCGAAGTATCGACCAGACAAGGCGAACTCGCTGACGTGGTGCTATGGAGGTGTGGCGCCGACCTACGCCTGTACGGTGGCTCGCGTAGTATCGCTCGCGGAGCAATGACGTTGGCGAGGCACATCTGCCATGCTCTAGCGCTACTTGCTGCCGTTCTCTCAACCCCGACTGTCGCAAGTGAAGCGCCTTCGCCCAGACCGCTCGCATACATCATCGGCTGTGAGGGATGCCACAAGGCTGATGGCTCTGGTCAGAATGGCTTCATTCCCGATTTCAGGGGTCACATTGGTTCATACCTCGCCGTGCAGGCTGGCAGGGAATACCTGGTCAGGGTCCCTGGCGTCGCGCAGTCGTCGCTGGGCGATCAGGATCTCGCGGACGTGATCAACTGGATGCTCGAGGCCTACGATCCCGATGGGCTGCCGACGGGATTTACACCCTTTACTGCGGCAGAAGTAGGCGCGCTGCGGCAGTCGCCACTGTCCGATGCGACGCAGGAGCGATCCAGGGTCGAGGCCTTGATTGCGGTCAGTGCCGGAGCCTCCAGCATGTCTGATGCGGGCAAACCCGTCTGGTCTGCCGATGATTCTCACAGCGAAGAAGCTGCGCCCGCTCGTGAAGTCGAGCAGCCCCCCTCTTTTGCGATTTGTGCGGCCTGTCATCCTGTTTCTGAGGATGGCGCGAATGGTATGGGGCCAAATCTCCGGGGCGTTTATGGCAGGAAGAGTGGCATCAATCCGGGCTTCGAGTACTCCAAATCCATGAAGGCTGTCGCCATTGTGTGGACGCAGTCCAATCTGGATGCGTTCGTCCAAGCGCCCAGGAAGCTCATCCCCAACACCACGATGACTTTCGTCGGTGAGCCAGATAAGCATCTGCGGGAGCAAATCGTTCACTACCTGAAGTCCCTCCGATAGCGGCATAGCCAAGCTAGAGGACTCTGATCGGGGTTGCCGGGGCGGCCTATGTACAACGAGCTGCGAAGAGCATGGGCCGAACTCACCGCGCCGGGCGAGATGTTCGAGGTTGGTCACCTTCTCGTTCGCGGCATGCCGACGCGCGGCTATGTGCGAGCGCCAACCTCTTTGCGGGAGGTGTGGCTCGCCTCCCGCGCGCATGGGCAAAAGGAATACCTGATCTACCAGGATGAGCGCATTACCTATATGCAGGCGCATTCGCGTGCGGCTGCTCTCGCCAGAGCCCTGGTCAACAGGGGTGTAGGGCGGGGCGATCGCGTCGCGATTGCGATGCGCAACTATCCGGAGTGGATGATCGCCTTCTGGGCAGTTACCGGCATGGGCGCCGTTGCTGTCGGTATGAATGCGTGGTGGGTTTCGCATGAGATGCACTACGCACTTGAGGATTCGTCACCCCGGGTGCTGATAGCGGATGGGGAGCGCATACGGAGGTTCGCGGAAATAAGGGAGGCCTTCGACAGTCTCGACGTTATCGCAGTGCGGTCGGATTGTGCTCTGCCCGAGTGGGCTGAACCCTGGGACGTCATCGTGGATGGAGACGCGAGTTTTCCCGAGTGCACCATCGACAGCGACCAGGATGCCTGCGTGTTCTATACATCGGGTACAACCGGGCATCCCAAGGGAGCTGTGTTGACGCACAGGAGTTGCGTCAACAACATCCTCAACGTGGTTTTTGCAACGACCGTGCAGATGAAAGCGCTTGCCAGCGTTGCTGGCTGCACCCCGGCAGAAACCTCGAACAGCGCTCCCCCCCGTGCACTGGTCGCGACACCGTTCTTCCATGTGACCGCAAACAACTGCGTCGCGCAGGTCGCGCCGCTGATCGGTGGCTCCTTGATACTCATGTACAAATGGGATGCGGCGGAGGCGCTGAGACTCATAGAGAAAGAGCGCCCGACCACATTTGGTGCGGTACCGATGATGACAAGGGAGATCCTCGCGCATCCCGACTTCAGTTCGCGCGACACGTCGTCTCTCCTGACTATCGGGGGTGGCGGGGCGGCCATGCATCCCGATCTTGTGAGTAAGATCCCGCAGGTGCTGCCCGGAGCGCGACCCAGCACGGGATACGGATTGACCGAAACCAGTGGAATAATCGCCGCCGTGTCGCTCGAGTTCTTCATGGATCGCCCGAGCAGCGTCGGGCCTGCCATGCCGACCTTTGAAGTCAAGTGTGTCGACAGTGACGGGCGCACTCTGCCGACCTACGGAGTCGGCGAACTGCTGGTGCGTGGCGCTACGGTCATCCGAGGTTATCTGAATCAACCGGAAGCTACCGCGACGGTGCTCGCAGAGGGCTGGTTCCACACGGGCGACATCGCTTACCTCGACCATGAGGGTTTCATCCATTTGGTCGACAGAGCGAAGGATATGGTGCTGAGGGGTGGGGAGAACATCTATTGCGCAGAGGTCGAGAGCGCGATCTTCCACCACGATGGCGTATCGGAATGCGTGGTTTTCGCGGTACCGGATGAACGCCTAGGGGAGGAAGTCGGTGCCGCAATCTATCCCAGGTCTGGCGCTGTTATCAGCTCTTCGGAGCTTCGTGCGCATTGCGGCCGGTACATCGCCGCCTTCAAGGTGCCGCGCTACATTTGGTTCATGGATGAGCCTATTCCACGCAACGCAAGCGGCAAGTTCGTCAAGCGCGTACTGCAGCAGAAGCTGTCTTTGGAGGATGCCCGGTAGCCACCTGCTCAGTAACCGGGAACGGCCAACTCGCTTGATAGGCAGGGACCTCTCTGGTAGAAAGTTGCTATAAAAACCTAACACAAGTTAGGTTATATGGCCTGTATGACAATGTCGGCGGGCTTCAGCGCAAGGCTGACTTGGGGAGAAAAACATGTTTGCAGGGGATTCCTTGGCGAACGGTGAGCGGGCCCCATCTGCCGGAAATCTTTCCGGCACCGGCACCAACTATTTGCTAGCGGTGCAGGAGACGCACGAGTCCGAGCAGCACGGCAGCGTGGTCCGCGGCTCCGATCACCACTACAGTCAGGTCAGGCGGGAAAAGTTCCACGGCAGGGTTGTCGCACTCTGCCACAGCAAGGCCGCAGTGGTACGCGACCAGGTAGATCATCCCGTCTGTTACCGCGGCAGTGCAGGCAATAACCTCATCGTATTCGCGAGCTCGATCGATCGGATCGGCGGAACGTTCCATGACGGGCGTTCGTTTGCTCCGAATACAATCGTCAAACTCCCCAGAAACTACCACCACAGGACCTACTTCGCCGGTGCCTACGATAACCTTTCGGTGTCGATCGACGCAGACCTGCTGGCAGAGCGGGTTTGCGACCAGATACGGGGTGCCAGCGTCCACGATCTCATGGACGCCACGCACTGCGTGACTGATCCGCAG
Organism: Klebsiella pneumoniae; assembly: GCA_945862145.1. Lineage (GTDB taxonomy): Bacteria > Pseudomonadota > Gammaproteobacteria > Pseudomonadales > UBA5518 > UBA5518. Next base: position 3,341 of record CAMAXE010000005.1, on the reverse strand, counting down.
GCAGTCGATGACTTTCACTCGGCGATTGGCGATGTGCTCCGCTGTGCCATACGCTGCGAGCAGTCGTCGGAACCGGTCCTGCAACTAGACAGGGCAGTGGAGTCCTTGCTAAGAGTTCTGGTATCTACGGTGGCGATCGGTCAGGACAGGCACCAGGAACTGCCCAGACCGTCGACCCGATCATATGTCGTCGACAAGGCGGTCAACTATCTCGAGCAGCATGTCTGTGATCCGATATCCATCCCGGACCTCAGCGCCTTCGTCGGCGTCAGCACAAGGACGCTCCGCTATAGCTTCGAGGAAATCACCGGTGTGTCCCCCTCGGAGTACCTTCTGACTACCCGCCTTGGCATGGTTCGACGAGAGTTGCTCGCCGGGAGTTCAATGAAATCGATTTACCGCATCGCGCATAAATATGGGTTCTGCAACATGAGCAGGTTCGCCCATTTCTATAACAAAAGTTTCGGCGAGCTCCCCTCGGATACCAGCGTTCGAGGGGACCATAACAGGCGCCGTGCCTCGTCGAGCCGGCTGATCCACAATGTAGTGTGGAAGGCCTTGAGCAGGGAATCGGCGTTCGATGCTCCGCCCGAACTCGCGGAGATCGCAGTCGAATGAAAGGTGACTATGGATCTGCGCTGCGGGTTCCTGGCTTCGTCGATCCTGAGATGCTCGAGAGTACGCTGGCGACGGCGGCGATGCTGCAGGAGGTGCCCACACTTTGCGAATCAACGTTGGCCAACTTCCGCTCGAGAATGGCCGAGTGGGCGATGCCAGTCTCTGACGAAGTGCCTTTCGAGCGGCGGGTGATCGCCGTGGGCGAGGGTGACGAGCTTGCGGTGTACGTGGTCAATGCACGTCCAGATACGTCAAGACCCGCGATTCTCCACATGCACGGTGGCGGATTTGTGGGTGGAGCGGCACAGTTCGAAGTGCGCAATCTGCAGAAAATCGCCTCAGCACTGGACTGTGTCTGCGTGAGCGTTGACTACCGGCTCGCTCCGGAGACTAGCTGGCGTGGATCTCTGACTGACAACTACGCTGGTCTGTTGTGGCTGCATGGCAACGCCGCGGAACTGGGGTGTGATCCTGCGCGAATCGCCGTGATGGGCGAGAGCGCCGGTGGCTGCCACGCGGCGCTGCTGGCGATCGAGGCTCGTGATCGTGGCGAAGTACCGATACTCCTGCAGGTGTTGGTCTATCCGGCATTGGATGACCGGACCGGTTGTTCGCACTCCGATCCCGAGCATATGGGCATGATGTTCTGGCCGCCCGACTGGAACCGATTCGGCTGGCAATCATTCCTTGGTGTCGAACCCGGTGGGTCGGAAGTACCGTGTGCTGCGGTTCCTGCTCGTGTTTCGGACCTCACAGGCCTGCCGCCAGCTTTCGTCGGTGTCGGCGCACTCGACCTTTTTGTAAGTGAAGATATCGACTATGCCCGACGCCTAGTTCGTGCGGGAGTGTCTACCGAGCTCCACGTCCTGCCTGGAGCCGTCCATGGATTCGACGAAATCTCCCCGGATGCTTTCCTTACCAGGCAGTTCTTCGACCAGAAACTCGCGGCATTACGTCGAGCATTCGATATCCCTTCACGCTAGGGTTGCCGTGCAGTGGTGCGGGATGGTGGCCATGCGCGGTTCACACGGCGGCATTGCGCCGCGGTTACGCCCGATCAATGCACTGTAAATCCGCCATCCACCAGAATCGCGGACCCCGTGATCAGGCATTAACTCGTATCCCGCAGAGCCCACCATGCTGTTTACGGATCCTATGTCGATGATCGAGCCGCCCTGTGCTGGTTTCATGGTGGGAATCGCGTACTTGCATCCGAGGAATGTGCCTTTGAGCTTGACGCCGATCACGTGATCCCGGTCCTGCTCCGAGATATCCTCGGTCAGCGCCATCGAAATCGTGCCCGCGTTGTTGCAAATGATGTCGAGTCGACCGATGTGCCGTGCATTGCCGTTTTCGGGTAGCGCCATTGCGATTCGCCTTTTACCGTCGGTGTGCCTTGCAAGACCCTCCTGATGCCCAATTCGAGCGATTGAACCGCCGGGTATCCAAAGTTCACTCTGGTTTTAGCATGACCTCCAAAAACAGCGACCTTTCCCATGCCCGCGCGGAGAACTACCTCCAACGCGCAGAACGCGCCGCCCTCGGTGACTCGGTCTCCGGACCTGCGAGCGCATCACTCCGGAGGGTGGGAATCATCGGCGCAGGCACCATGGGTGGCGGCATCGCGATGAACTTCCTCAACAAGGGGATGAGCGTGTGCCTTCTGGATGCGACGCCGGCCAGCCTGGATGCCGGCATGGCCAGGGTTCGCGCGAGCTACCGAAGAAGTGTGGACAGAGGAAAGCTGTCCATGCAGGAATTTGAGGAGCGAATGGAACTGCTCCAGCCCGGCTGCAGCATCCGGGACATTAGCGACTGCGAGCTTGTGATAGAAGCCGTCTACGAGGATCTCGACATCAAGCGAGCCGTTTTCACCGAGATCGATCGGTTCGCACAACCGGGCGCGATACTTGCGACAAACACGAGCTACCTGGACGTCAACGCCATTGCCTCTGCGACTCAGCGGCCGCAGGCCGTGGTCGGTCTGCACTTCTTCAGTCCCGCGAACGTCATGAGACTCGTCGAGGTCGTTCGCGCCAGCCAAACCAGCGAAGAGGTGATCGCAGCTGCGATCTCGGTTGCGCGGTCGATCGAAAAGGTACCCGTTGTGGTCGGCGTTTGCCATGGATTCGTCGGGAACCGCATGTCGTTCGCTCGCCGTGCTCAGGCGAACGCGCTCGTCCAGGAAGGCGTCATGCCTTGGGATGTGGACCGAGTGCTCGAGGGGTTTGGCATGCCCCTCGGGCCTTTTGCGATGAGTGATCTCGCGGGGCTCGATATCGGATGGTCGCTCGAGAAATCCCTGGGTGCGACCGATTTGAAGCACCGCCTTTGCGAGCTCGGCAGATTGGGGCAAAAGACGGGGGCAGGCTATTACAACTACGCCCCGGACACTCGTGTACGCAGCATTGACCCGGGTGTTCGCGAGCTTGTTGAGGAATACGCGAACAAATCGGGGAGGGTGATTCGGAGAGTATCGGATGAGGAGATCCTTGAGCGCTGCCTCTATGCCGTTGTCAACGAAGGCGCCAAGATCCTCGAAGAAGGCATCGCGCGGTGCGCGAGTGACATCGATCTTGTCTGGGTCAATGGCTATGGCTGGCCTCGATCTCACGGCGGCCCGATGTTTTGGGCAGACAGCATCGGACTCGATCACGTCCTGGACAGGGTGCGGTTCTATGAGCGGCAGCAAGGATCCAACTGGAAACCCGCTGAGTTACTCG
>CAMAXE010000004.1 GCA_945862145.1 Klebsiella pneumoniae | reverse complement strand
TCCGTCGAGCCCGCCCTGCTTGCGGTCGTTCAGGTGGATCTTGCGGTCCCAAGGGTCGTTGTGTGGTGGCGTGACCGTGACTCCGTTTGGCGTAGGCACCGCTCCGACCGACAGCAGAAAATCGACAGTCGGGTTCAGATCGCCAAGGTCGGCCCCGCCTTGCCGCGCACGCAAGGCATCATTGAATCCTTCCAGGACCGTGAACAGTCCACCCAGCGCCGCATCGTCGAAGAAGAGTTCTGTCGCCGGCCCGTTGACGTCGCGATCGGCAGTGCCACCGGTGACGCGGATGTTGAGTGCCTCGGAGGGCTGGAACTCAAGTTGACCGCGGATCGAATAGTCCTCGCGTCCGTTTACGCTGTCTATCTCTGGGCTGCCGGTCACCTCGTAAAGATCGTCGTTTTCCCGCCGCGTGAAGCTGAGGCCGGCGCCCACCTTATCGCTGAGTGGGCCGCTTGCTTCGCCGCGCACGAGGTAACCCATTGGATCTTCCCCCGCGCGCTCTTGGCTTACGGTCGCCTCAACCTGCCCACCCCATTCCTCGCGGGGGCGCTGCGTGTAGATCGAGATCACTCCAGCCGAGGCATTGCGGCCGTACAGGGTCGACTGCGGACCACGCAGGTACTCGACGCGCTCGATGTTGACGAGGTCGTCCATCCCGAGCGCCGAGCGGCTGCGGAAGGCGCCGTCGATGAAGAGTGCCGTGGAAGGCTCGAAGTAGGGTATGTTGCCGTTAACCCCGATGCCCCGCGTGACAAGTGCGGTGGCCACGAGGCCGCCGCCGCTGTTCTCTGCGATCACAAGGGAGGGCAGAGAGAACTCCAGATCCGCGACGGACTCCACGCCCTTGGCCTCGAGCGTTGCTCCGGAGATCGCGCCAACCGCGAGCGGGACCTCAATCAGACTTTGCTCCCGCTTCTGGGCTGTGACGATGATTTCCTCGAGATTGCTGGCCTGCGCTGGTATGGCGGCCAAAGCGCTGGCCGATGCGATGGTCATAACAAGTTTCCTGACGTTCATTCGCTGTCTCCTTTTATTGATAGTCTCTCGGCGGATAACTCCGCGGTTTTCGGGTTCAGGGTCGGTGTGCCGGGGCATCCAGGCGCACTGCTCTCAGGTAGGCCTTTAGGTCCTCGACCTGCGCGGCCGTGAGCGTATCGCGGAAAGCGGGCATGCCGCGCGCCTCGAGCCCGCCTTCCAACACGATCCTCTCAAGTTCGTCGACAACGGCGGGAGCCGTGCGACGCAGGTCAGGCAGTAGCCCGTTGTGCCCGAACCAGCTGTGGCAAGCACCGCAGTGTGCAACATAAACCGCACGCCCGCGCTGCGCCGTCTCGTCCAAGGGCCGCAGTCGATCGCCCTCGGCGCGCGGCGTCACGGCGGGCACCTCGTCGGGCAGCGGCACCGGGCTGCCGTCCAGTGCAAGCACGATAATGCGACCGGCGTTACTGTAGCGTCTTGCGGCGGATTGCCGCTCTGCATGGCCGAACAGTGCGCCGCCCCAACCAGCCAGCACTGCGATGTACTGACGCCCATCTATGGCATAGGAAATCGGCGGAGCCACGATGCCTGTGCCCGTCTCAATCCGTCGCAGCAGCTTGCCCGTCGCCGCGTCGTGAAAGTTGAGGTATCCCTCGCCATCGCCCTGCACGACGAGTCCTCCATCCGTCGACAGCACCCCTGCGTTCGAGAACATCGGGCGAGGGTAGGACCAGCGCACCGCGCGGGCCTGCGGGTCCCAGCCGATCAACACCGAATTACCGATGAAATCGTCCGGGACGATTTCCTCCGCCGTCGTGCTCGCGGCGCCACCGAGCAGGACGGTGAATCGGGTGGGAGAGAAGTGCGTGGCCGCCTCCTGCGCCGGAATGTAGACCAGCCCCGTGCCCGCGTTGAAGGCCATCGGGTGCCAGTTGTGGCCGCCCATAGTCGAGGGGAAAATGACCCGGTCCTCGCGACGGTAGTCCGCGGTGGCGCTCTCAACTGGCCGGCCAGTCGCGAGGTCTACGTGGGAGGCCCAGGTCACTCGCACGTATTGGTCCGCGGCGAGGAGTTCTCCGGTCTTGCGATCGAGCACGTAGAAGAAGCCGTTCTTGGGTGCTTGGAAAAGAACCTTGCGAGTGCTGCCCCGCCAGAGGATATCGGCGAGGATGATGTGCTGTGTCGCCGTGTAATCCCAACTGTCGGCCGGCGTGGTCTGGTAATGCCAAACCAGACGGCCATCGTCGGGATCGATTGCCAGAATCGAAGAGAGATAAAGGTTATCGCCACCCGAGGGACTGCGGACGAAGCGAGCCCATGGGGAGCCGTTACCCGTGCCCACGTAGAGCAGGTCGAGCTCCGGATCCCAGGACATGCTGTCCCAGACCGTACCGCCCACCCCCGTCGCCCATGGGCTTGCCGGATCCCAGGTCTTGGCCGCGGTTTCCAGTTCGGTGTGCTCGAAGGGCCCCATCGCGGAACCTGGAACGGTGAAGAAGCGCCATCGCAGTTTTCCGGTCTTTTGCTCGTAGGCCGAAACGTAGCCGCGAACGCCGTAGTCTGCGCCACCGTTGCCGATAACGACCATGTCCTTCACGAGGCGCGGGGCCCCGGTGATCGTGTACGGGCGATTCGGGTCTGCGACCGTATCGACGACCCACAAGGTTTTCCCGTTACGGGCGTCGAGCGCGATCAGCCGGCCATCGTAGCTACCGAGGAACACACGACCATCTGCGACGGCCACGCCCCGGTTGACGGCATCGCAGCATCCATTCCGTGCCGCGGTGTGGGCTATTTCCGGATCGAAACGCCAGAGCACGGTGCCATCGCGGGCGTCGAGCGCGGTGACGCGACTCCAGGTTGCACTGACGTACATCACTCCGTCGACCACGATCGGCGTGCCTTCGAGACCTCGGTTGCTGTCGAGATCGGCCTGCCAGGCGAGGCCGAGCGAGGGGAGGTTGTTGGCTGTTATCTGGGAGAGGGGGGAGTTGCGAGTCTCCGCGGCGTTGAGTCCGTGGGAGGGCCAGCCCGTGTCCCGGGCTGCCGCGGGCGTGGCGGTTCCGGACAAAACAAGACACAGAACGACAACCCCCTGGAGCAGGCGCTTGAGTGGTCGGCATTCTGCGCGTGGTTTCATCGCTCCGACTCAGGCCAATACCGCTGCTGAGACCATTCCGTCGGTCCTGCGGGTGGGCGACTCAGGCGTATTCATTCAGCCATTGCTCCATATAAAACATTACTCACGGTATCTTGTATCTACTAATCAGTACTGTCAATTTCGGAATCGCCTTACAACCGTTCCCGGCGTACCTGAAGGCCGTGCGCATTGCGGTCCCAGGCGTCGGTGGTCACCGCCTCGGCACGCAGCAGATGTTTTTGCACCTTGGCCGACGGTGTCTTTGGAAGTTCCGCGAGGATGCGCACGTAGCGCGGCACCATGAAGTGCGGCATTCGTTCGAGTAGGAAGGCGAAAAGCTCAGCGGGCTCCAGTCGAGCGCCCTCGACTGGAGCAACGGCGATCATGACTTCGTCCTCCCCAACGTCGCTCGGAACCGCGTAGGCCGCCGCCTCGCGGACCGCGGGGTAAGCGGTGACCTCTGCCTCCACCTCGAAGGAAGAGATGTTCTCTCCCCGCCGGCGGATCGCGTCCTTGCGGCGATCCACGAAATAGAAATAGCCGTCGTCGTCGCGCCGGAAGCAGTCACCGGTGTGGAACCAGCCGTTGCGCCAGGCCTCGGCCGTTGCCTCCGGGTTTTTGTAGTAACCGTGGTTCATCCCCCAGGGCCGGTCGGTGCGTACGATCATTTCCCCTACCTCGCCTGTCGTGACCTCGCAGTCATTGTCGTCGACTAGTCGCACCTCGACTCCTGGGCGTACCTTACCGCAGGTGCCGCGCTTGTGAGGGTTGGGGTCCGAGACGATCGGCGAGGAGATCTCGGTCATGTTGAAGATTGTGTAGATGTCTATCCCGAAGCGTTCCCTGAACTCCGAGGCGGTCTCCGTGAAGGGCACCATGAAGGCGAGCCGCACTGAATGCGAGCGGTCGCTCGACGCGGATGGCTGTTTAAGCAGAAAAGTGGCCATTACGCCCAGCAGGAACACCACGGTGGTGCGCGTGCGCGACACGAAGGGCCAGAATTCCAGCGTACTGAAGTTCTCCATGATCGCGATCGAGCCGCCGCGAACCAGCATCACGAAGATGATGCCCATTCCTCCGATGTGAAAGAGGGGCATATTGACGAGGAATCGGTCCGTGCCAGTTACGAAATGCCAGGTCTCGGGACCGGCATTCGTGAAGATGTGCAGGTATGAGGAGAGGACGCCCTTTGAGGGTCCCGTGGTGCCTGAGGTGTAGATGATCGACTGCGTGTCCCAAGGCTGTATTGGTCGCGAGAGTGCGGGTAAATCCGCTTCGTTGCCCTGCAGGTTCGAGAATTCGATGCAGTTTAACCCCTGGGGTACATCGTCGCAGGGGCCGCTCAGGACGATAGTACGGACGCGCGCGGTTGCAACCTCCGCGAGCCGCGGCGCGAGGCTTGAGTGTGCCACTATCACCTCGGCGTCAGAGTTCTCGATCACATGCTCGAGCATCCGGCCACGATAAGCGGTGTTGAAGGGCACGAAGACTGCGCCCAGGTAATTGATAGCGAGGAAAGTGAGTAGACCCTCGCGGCCGTTGGGTAGCCAGACGGCCACGTGGTCGCCCTGGCTGACGCCGAGTGCGGCGAGGCCGGCGGCGGTGGCAATCACCCGGCGCCGCGTCTCGGCGAAGCTCCACTGCTCTCCGTTCTCGAATACCACGTAGATTTCGCTCGGCCGCTCGCGTGCGAGGCGGTCGAGCAGGTACCGCACCACACAGGCATCCGCGGCTGGAATCCTGGGATCTGCGTTGCGTCTAGGCGCGGTTTCCATCCGAACTTCCTCCTGCTTTCTTCAGCTGCCAGAGCGAGGAGACACAATCTTCTCCACGGAACCGATAAGGTGCGCGATGATCTCGCTGGCCGAGCGCTTGCCCTCCGGGGAATACCAGAGGCTGACCCAGCTGATCATCCCGCCGATTGTGAGCGAGACGAGCGAGATGTCGTCAATCTCGAAATCTCCGGATGCCTGCCCTTCCCGCAGCAGCGCGCCGAGCTCGGCGTCAAAGCGGTGGCGCTGTTCGCGAATCTGGCGCGCGTCGCCCGGCTCAAGGTTTTTTTCCTCCCGCTCGTAGACAACGATGTACTCTTGGTTGTCGATCACGATCCGCGCGACCTGCTCGACCCCAAGACGCAAGCGCTCCATTGCGCTGCCTCGCGTCTGCAGTGCTGCCCGCAGCGCCTCAAGGGAAAGCGCGATCCCTCCACGACAGATGTCAAACAGGATTTCGCCCTTGTTCTTGTAGTGGCTGTAGATGAACGGTTTCGTGACGTGCAGCCGTTCAGCCACGGCGTCCAGGGTGGTGCCTTCGTAGCCAAGGCGGTAGATGAGGTGGCTCGCCTCCTCGCGGATGCGCCGGCGCTTGTAGTCGGCGACTTCGCTCTTGAGGGTTGGGGGCCGGGTCTTCATGTCAGGCCGCCAGACGCAGGATCTGCATCACATCGTCGGGGCCGGCAATGGTGCGCGGGTTGGTGCGCGCCCAGAGGTCCATCATGGTGTACTCGGCCACCTGTTGCAGGCGATCCTCGCCCACGCCCACCTCGGAGAGCCGCCTCGGCATGCCCAGCTCGCGGATGAAGGCATCCACCACATCGCTCGCGCGCTTGCCCGGCTGACCGAAGGCCGCGCTGATGCGTTTCTGGCGCTCGCCGTTCACGGGTTCATTGAAGGCCAGCACCCAGGGAGCCATCACGCAGGAGCAGTAGCCGTGCGGCACGTCGCAGGTGCCACCCAGGATGTGGCCTATGGCGTGGCTCGCGCCCATGGGGGTGCCGCCGATGATCGGGATCATCGACTGCCACACACCGATCTGACATTTGAGGCGCGCTTCGAGATCGTGCGGGTTGGCCTTGACGCGGGGCATGCCCTCGGCGAGCAGCCGCAACGCACACTCGGCCATGCCGTCGCAGAAATCGTTGGATTCGAAGGAGCCCAGGGTTTCCAGCGCGTGGTCCACCGAGCGCACGCCGGTGGAGAGCCACAGCCACTCCGGGGTATGCAGCCCGAGCGCGGGATCGAGGATCACGCTGACGGGGGCCATCATGGCGTGCTCGTAGCCCTGCTTGTGCTTGATCTTCTCGTCGGTGGCGCCCGAAAGCGCGTTGAATTCACCACCCGAGAGGGTGGTGGGCACGTTGATCACACGGATTTTCGGGCCGCGGAAGGACGGCTTGATGACCTGCCCCTGCTCGTTTACATAGACGTGGAAGGGCTCCATGTCGTCGTGCTCGCGCAGATCGTGCTCCAGGCACATCGCCACGATCTTGCCGGCGTCGATGATCGAGCCGCCGCCGATGCCGACGATGAGATCGCAACCCGCGGCCCGTGCCTGCGCAGCGGCCTCGAGCACCGCGGAGCGTGGTGCATGCGGCGGCATGCCGTCGTAGACGCCCACAAGCTTGCTGCCTAGTGCGCGGCGCACCTGCTCGATTTCATCGGTGTTGCGGTTCAGCGAGCGGCTGCAGAGAAGGAATACGCGAGAGACTCCCAGACGCTCGACTTCCTCGGGGAGGGCCTCGGCTACGCGACGGCCCAGGATGACCCGCTCGGTGGTGGTGAGACCCACACTGCTGACTGGCGCGCTCATGCTGAAGCCTCCGGGAGTGCGAGCACGTTGGCGATCGGCCACCTGTGCCCGACGCCCGTGAATTTTTCTGGACTCAAGGGTAACTATTTTTTACTCTTCGTCAACCAGACGTTTTTGGCCCCTCGACCGCCTTCGGGTCTTCCGGGCCGATGTCGCCCTCCCATACAGGTCATTGCCCGATGAACCACGACTCCCGGCCGCAGCGCTGGAACAGCGTCTCCGGCATCCCGCTGAAGTCCTTTTACTCTGCCGAGGACATCCCGGCGGAACATCGCCGCGTCATGGACGCATCCCCGGGGGCGGCCCCGTTCCACCGTGGCGCCTACCCCACGGGCTACCGCACCAAGGCCTGGCGCATCTTCCAGCTCTCGGGTTTCGGCAAGCCCGAGGACGAGAACGCGCGCATCAAGTTCCTGCTTGCCAACGGCGAGACGGGCTTCCTGATGGAACACGATCGCAACACCGGAGACCACTGCTACAACGTAGACCATCCGGACGTGCTCGCCCGCCGCGAGGACGTGGGCCTCACCGGAGCGGTGATGCAGAGCGTGCGTGATATAGCGATCTGCATGGATGGCCTGCCCATCGAGAGCACCTACGGCCACGCGGGTGGTGCGGTGGTGCAGCACGCGCCCTTTGCGCTCGCCGGCTACTGGACCGTCGCCAAGCGCCGCGGCATCGACCTGCGCACGCTCGCTGGCACGGGCCAGAGCGATTTCTTCCTCACCTACCTTGGTTGCGTCACCAAGCAGCAGATCCCCACACCCGCGGGGCTGCGCTTCAACGCCGACATCATGGAGTTCTGCTCGAAGCACCTGCCGCGCTGGGTGCCGGTGTCGATCGCCGGCTACAACGGTGCCGACAGCGGCTTGAATGCCTACCAGGAGCTGGGCGCGCTATTGGCCAACGCGGTGGAGTATCTCGACGAGATCAAGCGCCGCGGCAGCATGCCGATGGAGGAAGCGGCGCGCGGCTGCGGGGGCGTCAGCTTCCGCATGTCGATGGACATCATCGAGGAGGCCTGCAAGCTCCGCGCGGCACGCCTCATGTGGACGCAACTCCTCGAGCGTCGCTACGGGATCACCAACCCGAAGGTGGCGAATCTGCGCATCCACTGCGTGACGGCCGGCTCGATGATGACCTGGCAACAACCCCTGAACAACATCGTCCGCGGCACCCTGATGGCGCTTGCCGGTGTGCTGGGTGGCGTGCAATCGCTGGGGGTCTCGGGCTATGACGAGGCGCTCTCGATTCCCTCGGAACATGCCCACCAGATGTCCGTGCGGATCCAGCAGGTGCTGCAGAACGAAACCAACCTCTGCGCCGTCACCGATCCGCTGGGCGGCTCTTACTACGTCGAGACGCTCACCGCCCAGCTGGTGGAGCGTGCCTGGCAGTTCTTCGAGGAAATCGAGCAGCAGGGCGGTTTTCTCGCCACGCTGGACTCGGGCTGGCTGCATGCGCGTGCCGCGGAGAACCAGCACGCGGAATTCATGGCCCAGGACAGCGGCGAGCGCGTGGTGGTGGGTGTCACCGACTTCCGCGAGGACATCTCGCCTTACGCCGTCGATGGTTTCATGGGCGTCGATGACGCCTTCGAGGTGGCGCTCGCTCGCCTGGAGGAGGTGCGGCGTACCCGCGGTGAACGCCGCGCGGGCGATGCGCTGCGCGAACTCGAGCGTGTCTGCCGGGGCAGCGAGAACATCATGCCCGCGATGATGGAAGCACTCGATGCCGACGTCACGCTGGGTGAGGTCGGCGACGTCTGGCGTGACGTTTTCGGCGACTGGAACACGCCCATTCAGACCTGAGCATGCCCATGACTTCAGCACCCAAGCGTATCCTGATGGCCAAGACCGGACTCGACGGTCACTGGCGAGGTCCGACCATCGTGGCGCGTGCGCTGCGTGACGCCGGTTTCGAAGTGATCATGGTGGGCATGGTCACCGCCGACGAAGTGGTGCGTGCGGCCATCGACGAGGACGTCGACCTGGTGGGCCTGAACATCGGCGGTCACGTGGAGGTGGCCGAGCGCGCCATCGCCGCCATTCGCGCGGCACGCCCGGAAGTCCCGATCTTTTGCGGCGGCGTGGTGCCGCCCTGGGCCAAGAAGCGCCTGGAGGAGAAGGGCGTCGAGGTATTCCCGCCCGGTTCGCAACTGCCTGAGATCGTCGCAGCCGCCCGGCGTCTGACGGGCTGGCAGGCCGCCTGAACAGCGCCGCAGGGTTCAGGTGAGCAGCGGCGACTCGCTTCACATCCTCTTTGATCGTGCCCGTGGGGGCGAGCGTGGGGCGCTGGCGCGTCTGCTGAGCGTGGCCGAAGCCGGTGGTGACGACGCCGCTGCCCTTGATTCACTCTGCGCCGCGAGCGCCGCACCGCGCGCGCGCACCATCGGCATTACCGGCGCGCCCGGCGCGGGCAAATCGACACTCACGGCGGCCTTGCTCGGCTGCGCGCGTCGCGAGTCCCAGCGCGTGGCGGTGCTCGCCATCGACCCCTCCTCGCCGCTCACCGGTGGCGCCATCCTCGGCGATAGGGTGCGCATGCACCACGCCGCGGTCGACGAGGGGGTATTCATCCGTTCGCTCGCCTCGCGCGGGCAGCAGGGGGGGCTGGCGCAAGCGACCTCGCTTGGCGCTCGTGTGCTCGAGGCCTGCGGTTGGCCGTGGATATTGCTGGAGACCGTTGGCATCGGGCAGGTCGAGGTCGAGATATCCGGCCGTGCCGATCTGGTGGTGGTGGTGCTTAACCCCGGCTGGGGTGACGAAATCCAGGCCAACAAGGCGGGCCTGATGGAAGTGGCCGACATTTTCGTGATCAACAAGGCTGACCGCGATGGCGTGGCGCAGACGCGCCGGGACATCGAGGGCGCCATTGCTGCGCGCCCGGGCGGGGCAGAGATCCCGGTGATCGAAACCGTGGCCACGCGTGGCGAGGGCGTGGAGGGATTGTGGGCGGCGATTGCGGCGCGCCACACGGCGCTGGAGGCCTCGGGCTTGCTGGCGACGCGACGCAGCGGGCGCATTGCCGCAGAACTCGAATCGGCCGTCATGTCTGCGCTGCGCCGGCGCGTGGCGGCGTTGCTTGCAGGTGATGCGGGCCTGCGCGAGCGTGCGCGCATCGAGGCCGGTGCCAGTGGCATTCACGAGGGCGCCCGTGCGCTGTTGGACGCTATCGTTCGCAACTGAGGGAGGAACACTGTGGATCGTTTCGACATCGGCGCCGTACGCGTCCACCGCATCGAGGAATGGCGCGGCAATTTCGCGCCGCCCGAAGGCCTGCTCGCCGGCTGCACGCCGGAGGCTTTCGCGCCCTACGCGGCAGAATTTTCGCCCGGTTACTACGATCTTGCGGAGCGCAAGCTCTTTGCTTTCCTGCAGAGCTGGGTGCTGGAGGCCGGAGGGCTTCGGATCCTGTTCGACACCGGCGCGGGCAATCACAAGCAACGCCCCGGTATTCCGGTGTTCGGTAACCTCGACACCGATTTTCTCGGCAACCTCCAGCGCGCGGGTTTTGCGCCCGAAGACATCGACGTGGTGATCTGCTCGCATCTGCACATCGATCATGTGGGCTGGAACACGACGCTGCGTGACGGCCTGTGGCAGCCAGCATTTCCGCGTGCTCGCTACCTGCTTCCGGCCATCGACGAGGACTTCTGGAACCCCGCCAACGCGGCGCGTTTCCCGCAGCAGGTGGGGCGCGCGGTGAATGCATGCGTCTACGAGGACAGCGTGGCGCCGGTGATCGCGGCGGGCCGGGCCGAGCTGGTGAGACCCGGCCACGTGGTCGCCGATGGCATCGTGCTCGATGGCGCTCCCGGGCATACGCCCGGGCATGTGCTGATGCACGTCGAGTCGCGCGGCGAACACGCGCTTTTTGTCGGCGATGTGCTGCACCACCCGGTGCAGGTCTACCACCCGGAGTGGAACAGCATTTTCTGCGAGGATCCGGTGCAAGCGCGCGCCACCCGTCGCGCGGTGCTGGAGCGTGCCGCCGCGCTCGATGCGCTGCTGGTGCCGGCGCATTTTGGCGGGCAGCATATGTGCCGGGTGCGCGCAACCCATGACGGCTTCGCGCCCGTATTCACCACCTGAGCGGGAGTAACCGCCGCATGGACATCACTCGCTTCGAAACCCTGCTGGTCGAGCGCCGTGGCGCCGTCGACTGGGTTAGCTTGAACCGTCCGCACAAGCTGAACGCGATGAACAGCCAGCTGGTGCAGGAGTTGAGCGATTACTTCCACGGGCTCTACCGCGAATATGCAGTGCGCGTGGTGGTGCTGCGCGCTGCGGGCCGCGCGTTCTGCGCGGGCCTTGATCTCGAGGAATATGCGGGCGTGGAAGGCGAGCGCTCGATCCGCGCGGCGCTCGATATCCAGACCCGCATCCGCGACATCATGAAGGCCATGCGCCGTTGTCCGCAGCCGGTGATAAGCCTGATACAGGGTGCGGCATGCGGTGGCGGCTTCTCGCTTGCCCTGTCATCGGACATCCGCATCGCGGGGCAGAGCGCGCGTATGAACGCGGCTTTCATCAAGATCGGGTTGACGGGCTGCGACATGGGATCGAGTTATTTCCTGCCGCGCCTGGTGGGCACCTCGGTGGCCTCGGAGCTGCTGCTCACCGGACGTTTCATCGATGCCGAGCGGGCCCTGCGCGTGAATCTGGTGTCAGCCGTGGTGCCTGATGATGCGCTTGAATCCGCCGCGCAGGCTTATGTGGACGAGATGTTAGCCACCACCCCGCTCGGGCTGCGACTTACCAAGGACGCGATCAACTTTGCGATCGACGCACCCTCGATGGACGCCGCGATGGCGATGGAAGACCGCCAGCAGATCCTCACCTCGCAGACTGCCGACCATCAGGAGGCGATCAGCGCGCGGATTGCGAAGCGCGCGCCGGATTATCGGGATTGCTGAGAAGCCGTGGTTTTTGAGGTGGGGCGCAAAGCGAGGCGTGCCAGTTTGCGCAGATGCGATTCGTCCAAAAGGGTCTCGGTAGGCGTCGCCTTGGCCATCCAGCGTTCCACCGCCGCATCGCCCGCCTTCTCCGCGAGTATCGGAGCCACTCCCTTCACTTGCTTGCCGTAGCGCTCCCACACCAGAGACTGCAATTCCGCGGTCAGCAAGTAATCGAAGAGTCGTGTCCCCCCGCCGTCGGCTTGCTCCATGGTGTGCACTAGTCTGTTGCTGAGGTTCACATCGCCAAACGCATTTGCGAGTTGGATGACTGCGTTGGCTTCCGCTGACAGGCTTCTGTTCAACCCAGATGCCTCTGACAGGGTGGTTGAGGGTAGTCCGCAGGCCACGAAGAAATCATCAACGATGCCTTTCCCGAACACGCCGTCTCTGACGTACGGGAGGATGACTACTTCATCCGGTTCAACCTGCGCTATCAGAGAACGGTGGGTCGTGAGAAAGCGGAACTGCCCGTGGTACTGGAGTTTCTCGAGGAAGCTGAAAATATCCCGATGGAACATGTGGTTTCTGACGTTCTGGGCATAGCCCGCAATTACGCCTGACTCCAGTGATGGTAAGGAGGCATAGACCAGCACGGAGTGGCCTCGGCTGCGCAGCATATGGACCATCGCTTGGGTGATGCGCGGCGAGTAAAAAAACGACTCCGAACTGAGAACGAGGTGTTCCGCAGGGATCTCTGTCAGCCGGTCGAGCCACGAATCAATCCACCGGGTTTCCTGTTTCCGGAGGGAGCGGTAGAAGGGGTGGCCGTTTCCGCTCGAGACGCGGCCCTGGCGAGCCAATTCCTGATAATCGTTGTTTCCTACCGCCCGGAAATCCACAGGGTAATAAACCCCTTGCTCCAGGAGTTGTGAGTAATTGAGGGCGAGCGTGTTCTGGAGGTGAGACGTGCCCGTCTTGGAGTGCCCGATATGAAGTATCGCTTTCAAGAGGATCTTTGCTCGCAGCCAGAGGCTGTGGGTTGCCCCGCATCGAATGCTACGCTCATGCCGTTCAATTCTTGTTCAAGGAATTGGAGCGTGCCCGGAACCCTGCTCCATGAGACTTGCTCCCGCAGCACCTTTGCCGGAACCCCGCCGACCAGCGTGCAGGGTGCGATCTCTCCCTTCGCCATGGATTTCGCACCGACAATCGAACCATCGCCGATGTTGGCAGGGCCAAGGACCAGAACCTCTTGTCCTACCCAAACGTGACGGCCAATGCGAATGTCTCCGCCAGGGTTGATGATCAAGCGGTTTGCCAGATCCACCAATGCATGTCCGTCGTGCGTGCGAATAAAAATACCGTTGGAGAGCATCGCGTCGCGCTCTACCTGGATTTTGCGCCGATCGCCGTCCAATACGCAGTGCGTTTGCACCGAGGATGCGCCCTCGCCCCAGTAGACGAATTGGTTGCTCCCGTTGTACGCGGTGACCTGCAAATGAAGCGGACGGCTCGAAACCGGCTCAAGATCGTCGAGGTTCAGGTATATCGTGAAGTCGGTGGTGTAGATGTTCAGCGTGATCATCGGCGCTCTGGCGCTTCGTGTGCCGTCCAGGACGATAGTGGCACCCGGGGCATGCAGGTTCGCTTGGAGCCTCCCGCCCGCCACCACAAGCCCGGGTCGAGAAAGGACTCGGGAGGAGTCACTGCCACTGCCCGTTACGGTCACGTCCATTCCGCACACGACGCCATTGTTCCCCGGCTCCAACGGTTGCCAGGTGGCATCCGGGGTGAGCGAAGGAAGAGATGACTCCCTGAGCAGGTTATCCAGTTTAGCGATCATGCTTGTCCCTCAGGCCTTGCTTGAGTTCGAAGGCGCCATGGTTGTCTCGGTAAGGCTGCGTTCATGAGATCAGCATCTCTGTAAGCGCCCAGACGCGTGCCGGAGACAGTGTCTCCCGGATTGACGACATTGCCTGCTGTCCTATGCGCGCTCTTGTATCTGCATCCAGCACTGAGCGCATCAGGTTCACCGCAACCTCCAGATCCGGCTCGGCCCAGCGGGTTCCGGCGGGATACGGGCCGTAGGCTCGGTCGGTCTCTATCACCCGTGCCGGCACCAGAAGGCTGTTGTTGTCATTCATGAAATCCGTGTTACCGGAATAGCCGGTTGCAATCACCGGCAGACCGAGCGCCATGGCTTCGGCGCAAGTCAGGCCAAACCCCTCGGAGCGGTGCAGCGAGACATAGCCGTCAAGGCTCTTCATGAAGTCGTTGGTCTCCGAGCGCGAGAGGGTCTCCTTGATGACAATGACCCGGTCCGGCCGCGCGCGGTTCAGAGCCATGTCGAGGTCGTAACTGCTGCGATCGCGGCCGTTCACCTTGAGGACAAGCCAGCAGTTGTCATCGTCGCGGAAAGCCATCTTGAAGGCTCGTAACAGCCCAGTCACGTTCTTGCGCTCGAGCACACTCGCGGGGTCAAACGCATAGCCGAGCAGCAGGGCATTCTCCGGCAAGCCGAAGCGACTGCGGTTCGCCCTCGCGTGCTCAAGGCCCGTGAACTCGAGGGTATGCGGAACAACATGCACGGGTATATCCACCGTGCGGCGGATTGCAGCAGCTGAATAGTGGCTTGGCGTCCAGATTTCGTCGAAGAGTTCCTGGGTGCTGCGGAACCGTGCGGGCAACTCCTCGGTTTCCCACACCCAATAGCCCACATTGCGATCCGACCAGAAATTCCTGGGTAGAACGCACTCGAGGATGCTGCGCGAGTCCGCGTTGGCCACCGCAATTGACATCCTGGCCTCGGCGCCAGGCCAACCCAGCACCGCGGGCTCGGAGGGGATGCCCTCCATCTGCGCCTGCGGATGCGGGAAGCAGAATCGGCGCAGTCGCGCATCACCGTGCTCAAGTATGGAGAGCATGCTGCGTGACGATTCTCCCATTCCTGACGGGGCTGTCAGGAACCCGGCAAAGTTGATCGAGGAGCGCAGCAATTCCCGATCCGAGAAGTCACGCTGGAGGGCGCGGATGAAATGGAACTGCTCTCGCCCTTTTAGCGAAGGGATCTGCAATGCTGCATGATTCCCGGCGTCTGGTTCGGATTCACCGAACCGGGCAATGTAGTGATCTATCGGGTGGATGGCCGCCTCTGTGGCCAGCCAGTCCGAAATGTCGGTCGCCGGAAGATGGATCTGTTTCGCCTTTCGCGTGTCGTCTATCGCGAACATGGACGGTATCGCGCCATTCTTCTGGCCGTAATGGTGGTAGAGAAATCGCATCTTCTCGAAGAGGCTCGTACGAGCTTCTGCAAACTCCGCGAACAACGAGATCGTATCGTGGTCCAGTTCCAGTTCGTGGCGGTGCCCGCGCAGCCACCCGCAGAAGCGGTTGATGGCGTCTCGGGTAAACAGGTGCGGGAACGCAACCTGAATGTCACCCCGAAGCAGATAAATGTTCAGGATTCGGAAGAGTCCTTTCCTCGCGGCTTTCAGCGACGCGGTGTGAGCCGCCTCGAAACCCATTTCACCGGCGCCATGAACCGTGAACCAATCGCAAAAGGCCTCATATTTTTCGACGGACTCGAGCGACTCCGAGAAGTAGTCGAGCAGATCAGTGCGTCCCTCCTTGCGCAGGCGGTGGAAGGCATCGGCAACATGATCCACGATGGTGTCTGGGTCCTCCTCGAAAGCAATCAGTTCCGGGCTGAGCTTTTCCTCTTTGACTCCGCTTTGACCCAGCCACCGGCGGAAATCGGGGTCTCTGTAATCTCGGGATGCCCTGGGGTAAGCAGCTGCCACGTCAGTTCGGCGTTGCAACAGGAATTGGTAGAGGAGGATCGCCTCTGGTGCCTGTGGATGAGTTCCCCGACTCATCAGGAATCGACAAAATCCGTCAGGATCGGCCACCGGGTCAGGCGTGGCTATCCCGCTGCGCAGCGCCCATTGCATGATATCCCGGACGATGATCAGGGGCAGGCTGACGTCATTGGCGAGTGTCTCGAAGCTGTAATCCCAGCCGCTGCTGTCGGCATAGCCGTTTGCAAGCAGAAGGCGGGCGTAAAATGAGGTGAGCTCAGCCAGAGCCGGATCGTTCCGCAGTTCATGACGGTCCTGGTGTTTGGAGAGCAGATGTGGGGTGAAAGGCGAAAAACCCGAAAAATGGAAAAATACGAGTGGAGCGCCGCCACTGAACCAGCGGCCATCGCGTTGTTCGATATGACGCTCGTGTAGATTCCAGTAGGCCGCATTGTAACCGGGGTCCCTGAGGATGATGGTGTCCGGGTAGAAACCCGGCACCATATCCATCCACTTCTGGTCCACGAACAGGCCATTGGGTATGTCGACCACGCAGTCTGCGTACAGCTTGCTCATCCACCATTGCAACAGGCTCCGTGTGCTGGGTGACGCTCTGAGGCCAATGAATCCGAGATTGTAGGTGCCGCTCTGCAGGATGCTCACGTCCGTGGGGTGGGCGCCGTCGTAAAACGGTCGACGCATGTGGGGTATGAGCACAATGGAGCCAGATGCCAAGGCATCGTAGACAGCGGCGAGAGGTTCGAATACGTAGATATCGGGATCAATGTAGAGGAGTGTCTCGTAGCCCCGGTGCTCGAACAGATAATCGAGAGCGAAAGGTTTGACGGCTGTATTCAGTTCCATGATCGTGTAGCGATAGATGAACCGACTGACGTCCGGGATGCCGATGGCCTCGACTTCTATCACCTCCGCTCCGCAGGCCAGCCTGGAGGGATAAAGTCCGTCGGCACGGTCTACCAGAACGATAATGAAATGGTGTTCGGGGTGATGCTGCTTGTAGGACTCTGCCAGGGTCTGCGCTAGGCTCAGGTAATTCTTGGAGACGATCGTTATCGCGGCATGTTTGTGCATGGTCTGGCTCTGGTCTTCCCTTTGAGCGGTCATCGCTGGTTTTCCTGTTGCACCTTGATTGGCGGTCTCAGCCGGGATCGAGCGTGATTTCGATCCCCAGCTCCGCGGGATTGCCGCGCTGGAGAGATTCAATGTATGCGTTGAGCGGGGGTACGCCGGGAGTCATGCAGCGTGCTAGATCCTCCAACAGGGTCTCTCGCAGCCAATCAAAGTTGCCGCGCCGCAGCGTCAGCCGTGAGCCATCAAGCTCCGACGCATTCATTCTGGATGCCGGATCCGCAACCGGTTCAACACCAAGAAAATGCTGTATCGCCTGAGCAGACGCTTGCGAGCGGACGTAGTCCTCAAAAAGGTAGATGAGGATGTGTTCCCGCGGCAGCAGTTCTCCACACAGGGCCAGTGTGTCCGCATAAAGCGAAGAGGCCAGAATGCGCACCGGTGTGAACCAATGGTGCGTAAGCCGGGGATCCCTGCGGTGTGGGAAATCCTCTCTGGCTTTTTTGATGAAGGCATCCAGATCCGTATAGCCGTGGTTTTCCCGGTGGTATTTGAAATGGGAAAGAAGGCGCTCGAACGGATGTCGCAAACCCGAGATCAGGCGGCAGTCCGGTAGGGCAGAGGCTATTTCGCGGATGGCGTCCGGCAGTATGAAATAAGCAGGCGATATCTCTCCGCAGATCGCATTACGCGGAGCCCCGATGAAATAGGTGCTGTACTCGTCGAGCGTCATGCCGACGCTTGGCTGGCTCTGACGGCTGCGAAAACCGAAATAGTTGAGTTCCTTGACCGAAGGCAAATGGACCTCGGCGTTACGTTGGAGCAAGCTGAACAAAGAGGTGGTGCCTGCCCGGCCAGGGCCGATGCCTATAAAAGCAGGCAGCGACCGGTAGCCCAGTCGCTTCTCGTGCATTTTGAGGGCGTCGTAAGCGTGTACGGCGCGGGCGATTTCCTTCGATTCCATGTGGCAGTCTTTCCTGCAGTCGGCTGCGGATTGTCGCAATCACCGTCTGGCAAAGGCAAATCCCCGGTAGATTGAAAAATCCATCCTCCACCAATGAAATCGAAAAGTCTGATCGTTATCCCAGCGGTCTCGCGGTCCTGGGTGCCTGCTCTGGGCTGAAGGGAATCCAGAAGTGCGGAGAGCAAGTACCGGGTCAGGCGCTCAGCGATCGATTCCCCCCAGGCACATGTACTTGATCTCGAGGTAATCCTCGATGCCGTACTTGGAGCCCTCGCGGCCGTTGCCGGACTCCTTCATGCCGCCGAAGGGCGCGACCTCGGTGGAAATGATGCCCTCGTTGATCCCTACGATTCCGTACTCGAGTCCCTCGGCCACGCGCCAGACGCGGCCGATGTCACGCGAGTAGAAGTAGGCCGCGAGGCCGAAGGGCGTGTCGTTGGCGAGCGCGATGGCCTCGGCCTCCGTTGAAAAGCGGAACACCGGCGCCACGGGCCCGAAGATCTCCTCATTGAAGACGCGCATCTCGGTGGTGACGTCGGTGAGGATGGTGGGCTCCACAAAGCAGGTTCCCGCCGCGCTGCGCTTGCCGCCCGTGAGTACGGTGGCGCCTTTCGCCACAGCGTCTGCTACAAAGGAAAGCACCTCGTTGGCGGCTTTTTCGTCGATCAGCGGGCCCATGTTGATACCCGCCTCGGCGCCGTCGCCCAGCCGGAACTGTTTGACGGCCTCCTGAAGTTTGGCGAGGAAGGCGTTATATACCCCGTCCTGGACGAGGAGGCGGTTGGCGCAAACGCAGGTCTGGCCGGCGTTGCGGTATTTCGAGGCGATGGCGCCGGCTACGGCTGCATCGAGATCGGCGTCGTCGAAAACGATGAACGGTGCGTTGCCGCCCAATTCCATTGATGTGCGCTTGACCGTCTGCGCGCACTTTGCCATGAGCTGTTTGCCCACGGGTGTGGAGCCGGTGAAGGTCACTTTGCGCACGGCGGGGTTGAAGCACAGTTCGTCGCCGATTTCCTGCGTCACGCCGCAGACCATGTTGATCACGCCGGCGGGGAAGCCCGCGCGTTCGGCCAGCACCGCAATCGCAAACGCTGAGAGAGGCGTGTTGTTGGCCGGCTTGCAGACCACGGTGCAGCCGGCGGCCAGTGCCGGGGCGATCTTGCGCCCGAGCATCGCACTGGGGAAGTTCCAGGGTGTGATGCAGCCCACCACGCCAATCGGCTGCTTGATCACGACGATGCGCTTGTCCTTGCCGTGCGAGGGAATGGTGTCGCCGTAGACGCGCTTGGCTTCTTCGGCGAACCAGTCGATGAAGTTCGCGCTGTAGGCGATTTCACCGCGCGCCTCGGCGAGCGGCTTGCCCTGTTCGGCGGTGAGGATCTGGGCGAGGTCCTCCTGGTTGGCCATCATCAGCTCGTAGAGCCGGCGCAGCAGCACAGCACGCTCTTTGGCGGTACGCGCGGCCCAGTCTTTTTGTGCCCGCTCAGCCGCGGCGATTGCCCGGCGCGTTTCGGCCTGACCGCAGCGCGCTGCCATGGCCACCACGGCTCCCGTGGCAGGATTGGTGACTGCGAGCGTCGCGCCGGAGTCGGCGTCGATCCATTGTCCGTCGACGTAGGCCTGGCCGCGCAGCAGGCCCGGATCTTTAAGGGAAAGCGTCATCAGCGGTACTCCTCGGTGAGTTGCGCAGTTTATCGGCGCAGTCAGCGGCGGCAACCGCCCGCTCCGGGAATTGACACACCGGCCTGCTATGGCGCTTCGAGTCGGTTGTACTTCGCGAGTGCCGCACGCAGTTTTGCGTGCGGCAGCGCGATCGCGGTGTTTCCCTCGAATCCCGTGGTGGTGCGCGCCGCCACTAGTGCGTTCATCACCGCCTCGTCCACGGCCTGCACCGTTGCCGTGAAGAACGGCGTTATCCGCTCGTTCGGCAGCATCTGCAGCGCCGGCAGACCCGTGGCGGCACTCGCCTCGGGATTCGCGGTGGAGAAGGCGAGGAAGATATCGCCCGAGCCGTTACCCGCCACCGCACCGGAGCGCGCGATGCCCATCGTCACGCGGCGGGCGATACGATCGAGTTGATGCGGCAACAACGGAGCATCAGTCCCGACGATCACGATCACGGAGCCCATGTCACGATCGGCGCGCTTGCCTGCGAGTGCGGCATACGCGGGCTGTTCGGGCACCTCGTGGCCCACCGGCACGCCGGCCACCCGCAGTTCCGGGCGCGTGCCGAAGTTCGCCTGCAGCAGCACGCCAACGGTGTAGCGCTTGCCGTCGTCCTCCACGATGCGCGAGGCCGTGCCGATCCCGCACTTGAACTCGTAGCAGATCATGCCGGTGCCACCGCCCACGTTGCCCTCGGTCACCGGGCCGCTGCGCGCGATATCCAGCGCCGCGAAGGCATGCTCGGGCTTCACGTGGAAGCCGTTGATGTCGTTCAGCCAGCCGTCCCAGGTCTCGGCCACCACCGGCAGTGACCACCAGTCGTCGGTGTCGAATGTGTAGTGCTTGCCCCCCCAGGCGATGACCGCATCGCGCACCACGCCCACGCTGTGGGTGTTCGTGATCATCACGGGGCCGTACAGCAGGCCGGATTCCGCAAGCCAGGTCGTGCCGGTCATTTCGCCGTTGCCGTTCTGGCTGAACCAGCCCGCGAACACGGCCTCAGTGGGTGGACGCTTGCCGCGCGGCAGCACAGCGGTCACGCCCGTGCGCACCGCGGGCGTGACGCCTTCGGCGGAAATGATCGTGCTGTGCCCTACCTCGACGCCCTTCACATCGGTAATGGCGTTGAGAGAGCCGGGCGTGCCTTCGAAGGGTACACCCAGGTCACGGGCGCGCGGCTCCGCGGCATGCAGCCCGGCAGCGCAAGCGAGCGTGGCAAGCGAGAGGAGCGCGAAGCGGCAGGTTTTCATGGGAGTGTGTCTCCGGTGGCTTGGAGGGTCGCGGGCGATGCGGAACCTGATGGGCGCGCGTATCGCCACGCGAGGCGCAGCGTATAACCGCCGAGCAGTGCGATCCCCACGGCGCGCAGGGCCTCGACGCTGGCGGTGGACATCACGCCCGCGCAGGCGAGGATCGCGAGCGCCGCGAGCCACCTGGCACCCGGCACCGTGAGCGGCGCCGCGCTGCGCCGCCGCAGCAGCACCAGCGCAAGGCATATCGAGCAGTACATCAGCATCCTCGCTATCACCGCGATGGTGGCCAGATGCACGAAAGTGCCCGTTAGCGTAAGCACGCAGACGATGGCGGCCGTTAGCGCGATCGCCACCGAGGGTACCCGTGTGCTGCCGCTGACGCGCGCGAGCACGGGCGGTATCTCGCCCTGTTCGGCGAGCGCGAAGAGCACGCGCGGAGTTACCAGTATCGAGGTGCTCAGGTTTCCTGCGCAGGAGAGTACGGCTGTCACGGCCACCACTGTGGCACCGGCAGCCCCGAAAACCGCCAGCGCGAGTTCGGCGATCGGGCGTTTGGAACTGGCAAGCTCCGGCACCATGCCCTGACAGGCGAGCAACAACGCCGCATACAGCAGCCCCGCGAGCAAAAACCCGCCCAGCATGCCGATGGGAAGATCGCGCGCCGGCCGGCGCAGTTCGCCCGCCACGATGGTTGCCTGCTCGAAGCCCATGCAGGCAAAGAAGGCAAGCAGGAAGGCCGCTCCCAGAGCATCGACCTGCACGGCCGGCGCATCGACCACCGCCGGCCAGCCCCCGAGCGCAAGCCCTAGCGGCGCCAGCACCAGCAGTGGCGCGAGCTTCAGAACCACGAGCAAATTGCCAAGCAGGGCCCCCTGCACCACGCCGCGCAGATTCAGCGCGGCAATGCCCGCCAGGAACAGCGTGATCGCGATGCCGCGTGGCAGCGGTGCGGCCAGCGTGGGCCAGAGTGCTTCCGCGTAGTCGAGCATCACCACGACGATGGCACCCGAGGTGGCGAGCCGGGTCAGGTAGAGCAGCCAGCCCACCGTGAAGCCTCCCAGCGGCCCCAGCGCTTCGCGGGCGTAGAGCACGGGCCCCCCGGTGGTCTCGAAGCGGCTGGCCACCTCTGCGGCGCACACCGCCACGGCCGCGATCAGCAGGAAAGCCCCCCCAAGGACCGCGAGGCTCAGGCTGCCTGCCGCGGCATACAGCGCGGCAGGCAGACCGAAAATACCGGCGCCGACGATGGTGTTCAGCGTGAGCGCCACGACATCCATGCGGCCGAGGCCCCGGTGCAGGCCGGTGGTGCTGTTCATCAGCGCATCCCGCGTATCAGAATAGACCGATCATAACAGCGCGCCGCGCTGTTGCCGCAGGCCTTCCGGAGGGGTCCCGATGCAACGCCGATTTCTGTTTGCCGTGCCGTTCATGCTGCTGCTGGCGGGTTGCGCCAGTCTCTCCGAGAACGAGTGTCGCAGCGCCAGCTGGGAGGACATCGGCTACCGCGACGGCGTGAAGGGTGCGCGTTCCGACCGCGCGCAAAAGCATGCCACGGCCTGTGTCGAATACGGGGTCAGCCTCGATCGCGAGGCCTGGAAAGCGGGATATGAGCGCGGGCTCGGGGTGTACTGCACGCCCGAGAACGCGGTGGAGATTGCGCTCTCAGGTGGCAATTACGCGGGGGTCTGCCCGCCGGAGAGCGACACGGAGTTCGCCACGCACTGGCGCGCGGCGCGCCCGGTCTATGAGCAGCGCCAGAAGGTGGTGGCTCTCGATTCCCGTCGCCGCGAACTCGAGTACGCCTACAGTTCCGCCGATGACGACCGCGAGCGCTATGCCGTGCGCACCGAGCTTGCGCGCATCGACGAGGCCCTGCGCTACGAACGGGAGCGGCTCTATTACGAGGAGGCGCGGCTCGACCGCTTCATGAGCGGCATCCGTTAGCGCGTCACTAATGCCGCGCAGGCGCCGGGTGGCCGCATGGCGTCTATGCTTGCCCGTGTGTCAGGGCGTCCCGGAGCGCCGTTCCCGTGATTGAACGCGGCGGTTCGCAGTCCGCCCCCCCGTCCAGAGCTTCCCGCGACTCCGCTGCCCGCCTGGCAGCGGATCGGCATGCCGTGCCGGCTCCCCGCGCCTCGATCTGGCGTCGCGTCGTGCTGCCCGTGATCCGCGTCAGCGCAGGCGTCACCGTGCTGGTTGTCGTGGTGGGTGGCACCTGGCTCGCCCGGGAGGAAATGCGCAACGCCACCTTGCACTCGCATTGGGCCGCTGAATTTGCCGCCGAGATCGGCTTTTCGGTGCAGCCGGGCCCCGCCACCACGCCACTGGTGCCCGATCGCGGGCCCTGGGATGTGCGACTCGGCTATGCGGGACTGCCCGATTTTGCCCCGCGACTGCAGAAGGGCGGTTACCTGATCGCACGGCAGGCCGTGCCCTCGCGACGCATGGTCGAGCTGAACGAGCGCGGCGTCTATGCCGCTTTCGTCGAGAAGACGCAAACCGGTCTGCGGTTGATCGACGCCCGCGGTGCGCCGCTGCAGAACGCCCGCTACCCGCGCCACGTTTATTCCGACTACGAGGCCGTGCCCGATCTCGTGGCGCGCGCACTTCTTTACGTCGAGGACCGTGAGCTTCTGGATCCGGGCCGTCCCACCATGAACCCGGTGGTGGACTGGGAGCGCCTCGGCATGGCGGTGATCCAGCAAGGCCTCAAGACGGTGGGTCTGCCGCACAAGGTGATCGGCGCCAGCACGCTCGCCACGCAGCTGGAGAAGTTCCGCCACTCGCCTGATGGCATCACCCGTGACTCACACGACAAGCTGGTGCAGATGGTCTCTGCCACGCTGCGCGTCTACCGCGATGGCGCGGAAAATCTCCCCGCGCGCCGGCGCCTGATGCTCGACTACCTGAATTCCCTGCCGCTGGCGGCGCAGCCGGGCTACGGCGAGGTAAGCAGCCTGGGCGATGGGTTGGAGGCGTGGTTCGGTTCCGATTTCGCGATGGTGAACCGCGTGTTGTCTTCGGCCGATGCCCCCATCGAGCAGCGCGCCCTGTACTTCAAGCAGGTGCTGGCGCTGGTGCTCTCGGTGCGGCGACCCTCGTACTACCTTGGGCAGAATGTGCAGGCTCTGGCCGCACTCACCGACAGTTACCTCCGGCGCATGGTGCTGGACCGCGTCATTCCGGGCTCGCTGGCAGAGGCCGCGCTGCGAGCGCCGCTCGAACTCCGCGCGCGTGCCAGCGCCTCGCCGCTGGTCGATTACACCCAGCAAAAAGGGGTCAACCTGGCGCGCACCCAGCTACTTGGCCTGCTCGGCGTTCACAGCCTGTATGAACTCGATCGTCTCGATCTGGATGTCAGCACCACGCTGGATGCGACGGTACAGAACGAGGTCACTGCCTTCCTGCGTTCGCTCGCGCGCCCGGAGCGCATCACCGAGCTGCGGCTGGACGGCGAGCGCCTGATGCGGGCTGCCGATCCCTCGAAGGTGATCTACAGCCTCACGCTCTACGAGCGCGGCGAGGGCGTGAACCGGCTGCGCATCAACGCCGACAATCTGGACCAGCCGCTGGACATCAATTCCGGCGCCAAGCTCGATCTCGGATCCACCGCCAAGCTGCGCACGCTCTTGAGCTGGCTCGAGCTGATCGCAGCTGCACACACGAAGTTTAGGGATCCTTCCGGTGCCGCCGAGGGGCTGCTCACGCTGCACCCGCGCGACCACCTGAGCGCGTGGGTGCTGGATTATCTGGCGGCAAATCCGGGCGCCAGCCTGCGCCAGACGCTCGATGCCGCGATGCAGCGCCGGTTTTCCGCGAGCCCGGGGCAAGCGTTTTACACCGGCGGCGGCGTGCTCACCTTTGCCAACTTCGACAAGGACGATAACGGTCGCATCCTCTCGGTTGCCGAGGCAACGCGCCGCTCCGTGAACCTGGTGTTCATCCGCATGATGCGCGAGGTGGTAGACCACTACATGTACCGCGATCCAGCCAGTACCGCCCGGCTGCTGGAGGACAACCCGGCGGCCATACGCGAGGAGTACCTCAAGCGCTTCGCCGACCGCGAGGGCGGGGTGTTCCTGCGGCGTTTCTACCAGAAGTACCGCGGCCAGCCACTCGAGGACGCGCTCACCACGCTGTTGGACGGCGTGCAGCTCACGCCGCGCGCGGTGACGGTGGCGCTGCGCTCGGTGTGGCCGGCGATGACGCCGGAGGAATTCCGCCCGTGGCTTGCGCTCTATGTGCCCGACGAGCCGCTCGATCCGGCCTCGGTGGCAGCGCTTTTCAACCGGTACCCGCCGCAGAAATTCAACCTGAACGACCGTGGCTTTCTGGCGCGGGTGCACCCGCTTGAGTTGTGGCTGATCGAGTACCTGCAGGCACATCCGCAAGCCACCCTCGAGCAGACACTCGCCGCTGGCGCCGCGGCGCGACAGGAGGTCTACAGCTGGCTGATGAAGACCAGCCGGCACCGGGCCCAGGACCGACGCATCCTCGATCTGCTGGAGATCGAGGCCTTCCAGCAACTGCATGCGCAATGGCAGCGCGTGGGTTACCCCTTTGCCTCGCTCACGCCCTCGCTCGCGACCTCGATCGGCAGCTCCGGTGATCGCCCGGCCGCGCTGGCTGAACTTATGGGCACACTCGCGAATGACGGCCTGCGCTATCCCTCGCGGTTGCTCGAATCGCTGGACTTCGGGGTGGGCACCCCCTATGAGGTGGCGTGGGCGGGCAGCAGTGCCGCCGGCGAGCAAGTGCTTGATCCCGAGGTGGTTGCCGTGGCGCGCGCCGCGCTTCTCGACGTGGTGCAGAACGGTACCGCCAGGGCGCTGCAGCCCTCGCTGCTGCGGGCCGATGGCACGCGGCACGTCGTGGCCGGCAAGACCGGCACGGGAGACCACCGCTTCGAGGTGTATTCGCGACCGGGCGTGCTGATCGAGTCGCGCGTGGTGAACCGTGTGGCCACCTTCGTGTTCATGATCGACGGCCGCTTCTTCGGCACGTTGACCGCCTATGTGCCCGGCCAGCAGGCCGCGCAGTATGAATTCACCAGTGGTTTGCCGGTGCGACTGCTCGGCTACCTGATGCCCACGCTGGCGCCGCTGCTGGATTCGCCACCTGCAGACGGGTCCGCCGCGCTGGTTGCCGCAGGACCTGCGCGGGACGCGGTGCCCGCAGCGACCGAGCCCTGATCGAGCGCAGGCCTGCGGGCTGCGGCTCGCGCGAAATTTTCGCGGCAAAAGCGTCGCGGGTTCCCTGCCGAGGAGAAGCGCTCTAGCATCGCGTTGGGTCAGTCAGGAGACGGTCGCCATGCAGAGCCGCGATCTGCCCGCCGCATTCGGGCAGGAAGTGCTGATCGATCTCACCGGTCCGATTGAACCGGCGGCGCAAGCGTGGCTTGCCAGCCTCATGCGGGCGCACGGGCTGCTGGTCTTCCCGACCACCGGCCTCACCGCCGACCAGCAGCGAGCGGCGACCGCCTGCTTCGGCCGCATCATGTGTAACCCGCAGGGCGGGCCGCTGGAGAATTACGTGTCCAACCAGCGGCAAAGCAGCGCGCCCGACGGTGAGCTGATCTTCCACTACGACTATGCCTATGACCGCAACCCCACCGAATTCATCTCGCTCTATGGCGAGGAGATCGCGCCGGGGTCTACGCCGACGCGCTTTGCCAACTCAGCCCGGGCGCTCGACCTGCTGCCGGAAACGCTGCGCGCCGCGATCGAAAAGCGGCACGCCCTGCATGCCTGCTTCATGGACCGGGCCGCGCCTGCCGCAGAGCGCGCCGCCGTCATGGACGATGCAATTCCGCGCGGGCAGCCCGGCTGGAGCCCCGCCGACTGGCGCATTGCCCACCCGCTGATCTGGCACAACCGGGCGGGCGTTCCCTGCCTCTACGCCTGCCTGCAACACACCATCCGCGTACTGGACATGGACATCGCTGACAGCGACGCGCTGCTGGCGCAGCTGTTCGACACGCTCTACCGCGCGGACAATCTCTACGAGCATCCATGGCGCCCGGGCGATCTGGTCATCTGGGACAATCGGACAATCCAGCACGCAAGGCCGACGCCTGCCGCGCCTGCCCGCACGCTGCGACGCTTCGAGGTCTGCGAGGAGGATCTGACCAACCTCTATCTCGCCATTGGACGGGCCAATGGATACGTGTGAGGGCGTGCGCTGACGCGGCTGGCTGCATCCGGCCCCACGCGTGGGATAGCATGACGGCGATGAAACACCACCTCAGGCAACAGAGACCTTTTCCCGGCACGCCGGGTGCGTTCGCGCGCGCGCTCGCGCTCGCGGCGTTGGCCGTTGCTGTCGGGGCTCATGCCGATCCCGACCCGCAGCGCGTCAGTGCGCTGTTTGCCGCTAACTGTGTGCAGTGTCACGTGCGTCCGGACACCAAAGCGCCACAGCTGGGCGTGGCCGCCGAGTGGACGCAACGTCTGAAACAGGGCGAGGCGGTGCTGATGCGCCATGTGGTGGAGGGCGTCGGCGGCATGCCGCCGCTCGGTTACTGCAGTGCCTGCACCGAGGACGAACTGCGCGCCCTGACGCGCATGCTGGTCGGCGTGCAGGCGTTGCCGCCGTGAGCATCCGCCGCCGTCGCCTGCTCGAGGGTTCCGCGGCACTGCTCGCCGTTGGCCTGCTGCCCGGCTGCGGCCGCGAGCGTGGCGAACCGCAGAGCCCGGTGCGTTACGAGCCAGGCAAGCCGCTGCCGTGGATCAACTGGGCCGGAAACCAGCACTGCCTGCCTGCGGCGCGCGGGGCTCCCGCGATGGAGTCCGAGCTTGCCGAACTGCTGCGGCGCACGCAGGGCAGCGTGCGGGCCGTGGGTTCCGGCCACTCCTTCAGTGCACTGGTGCCAACCGATGGCTTGCTGGTCGCCACCGACCTGCTCGCCGGTCTCGTGAGTCATGATGCCGCCACGCTGCAGGCCGATATCTGGGCCGGAACCCGGCTGCACGATCTCGGTCCGCTGCTCGATGCGCGCGGGCAGGCGCTGCCCAATATGCCGGACATCGACTACATCTCCTTGGGTGGCGGCATCGCGACCTCGGCGCACGCCAGCGGCACGCGCTGGGCTTCGCTCTCGGCTTATGTGAAAGGCCTCACGCTGGCCACGCCGACCGGCGAGTTGCTGGAGTGCAGCGCCACGCAGCACGCCGATGTATTCCAGGCCGCACGCTGCTCGCTCGGCGCGCTCGGCATCGTCACCCGCATTCGCCTGCAGAATATTGCCTCCTACACGCTCACCGAGCGCAACGGTGTGGAACGCATCGAGGACGTGCTGGACGATATTGACAGCCGCTTCGCCGCTCACCGCCACTTCGAATTGATGCCCTTGCCGCATTCGGAATTCTGCCTCACGGTGGCCACCGATGAGGCAGCAGAGGGCGACGCGCCCGCAGGCAGCGATGACCTCGAGGCTGTCTACAAGATCCGCAGCCTGTGGGAATCGATTTCCGGGCTGCCGTACGCCGATCGAGTGTACGACTTTCTGCTGGAGCGGCTGATGGGTGGCAGCGGCGGCATGGTGCGCACGGGCCCGTGGTACACGGTGTTGCCGCATATTCGACAGGTGCGCTTTCGCGAGATGGAGTACACGGTGCCGGCAGAGGTGGGCCCGGCCTGCCTGCGTGAAATCCTGCGTACCATCCGCGAGCGCAGGCTCCCCGATTGCTTCCCGCTCGAGTACCGCCATGTCGCGGCCGATGACGTCTTTCTGTCGATGTTCGAGGGCGGGGCAGGGGCCTCGATCTCGGTGCACCAGTTCGGCGACACCGACTATCGGCCCTATTTTGCGGAGATCGAGCCGATTTTCTGGAAGTACGGCGGCCGCCCGCACTGGGGCAAGCTGCACACGTTGGATGCTGCGCGTCTCGCGGCGCTTTACCCGCGGCACTGGCAGGATTTTCGCGATGTGCGACGTGCGCTGGATCCCGCCGGGCGGATGCTGAATCCGCACCTGCGTCATGTGCTGGAGGTCTGAGCCGTGGTCAGGCGCCGCACGCTGCTGATCGGCGCCGGGGCCGCGCTGGCCGGCGCCGCCGTGATGAAGCCACGCATTGCGGGCGGCGCGCATGATGCCTACTTCGCCGCGATGCAGCAGACGCTGCGCGAGCACGGCATAGATCGCCCGGTGCTGGTGATCGATCTCGACCGGCTCGATCGCAACATTGATCGCGTCGTGGCGTCGGCGGCGGTAGCGCCGGCACGGCGGTTCCGCATCGTGGTGAAGTCGCTGCCTGCCCCGGGACTGATCGACTACGTCGCGCGGCGCGCCGGCACCCATGCGGGGATGGTCTTTCACCGCCCATTTCTCGAGGCGATGGCGCGGTTACGCCCGGATGCGGACCTGCTGCTCGGCAAGCCGATGCCGGTGGCTGCACTCGCGCACTTCTATGACAACCACAAGGGCGCCTTCGATCCGGCGCGGCAACTGCAGTGGCTGGTCGACACGCCGGAGCGCCTCGCCCAGTATCTGGCGTTCGCCAAGGCACGCGGACTGCGGCTGCGGATCAACCTCGAGCTCGATGTCGGCTTGCGTCGCGGCGGCTTCGCCAGCCCCGAGGCCATCGCTGCCCCGCTCGACACCCTCGCCGCCAACACCGGGCAGCTCGAGTTCGCGGGTTTCATGGGTTACGACGCGCATCTGATGGGCTTGCCCGCCTTCGCCGCGGACGCCGAGTTCCCGCGCGTCAAGGCGCGCTATGCGGCCTGCACCGGCTACGTGCGCGAGCGCCACGGTGCGCTGCTCGAGGCCGCAGGCGAGCGGCTGTGCCTGAACGGTGCCGGCAGCCCTACGTTCCGGCGCTACGAGGGCGCGTCGCTGCTGAATGACGTCTCGGTGGGCACTGCGCTGATGAAGCCCACGCACTATGACTTGCCGATCCTCGCGGACTTCGAGCCGAGCGCATTCATTGCGACACCGGTGCTGAAGAGTCTCCCCTCGAGCGGCATGCCGACGATGGAGTGGCTGGCCGCGCCGATGCGCGCCTGGGACCCGAACACCGCGCGCACCTGGTTCGTCTACAGCGGCAACTGGATGGCCACCCCCGAGTCACCGCCGGGGCTGCAGCCGATCGGCATCTACGCGAGCTCGAACCAGCAGGGATTCTACGGCTCGGAACGCGTGCAACTCGGGGTCGATGATTTCCTGTTCCTGCGCCCGTATCAGTCCGAGGCAGTGCTGTTGCAGTTCGGCGATCTCATTGCGCTGCGCGACGGGCAGATCGAGGCGCGCTGGCCGGTGTTGGCGGCTGGCGTCTGAGGGAGCGGCCGCGCAACAGATGAGGGCTAAGCCAAGGCCTTCACGATGGACTTGGGACGCGTCAGGGCATCGAAGCCCAGATCAGACAGCGCCGCCATGCTGTTGCCCGAGTGACCCCATCCGCTCCATGCCACTTCGGCATGCACGTCGTTGCACCAGTTGATGAAAACGGTTGCCGATTCCGCAGCATCGATCACCCGCGCCTGCAACTGCGCATCGTTGGTGAATACCGACGTGGTCAATCCGAACAGCGGATGATTGATGTGCGCCAGGGCCTCATCGTCGTCCTTGACGATCATGACCGGGAGAACCGGGCCGAACACCTCCTGCTGCATGACTTTCATCTCAGTAGAGACCCCGGTAATCAGCGTCGGCGCAATGAAGCTGTAGCCGTCCTTGCTGATTTGCTTGCCGCCCGTCACGACTGTCGCGCCGGATTCGACGGCGTCCGCTACCAGTGCCATCAAGGACTGAACCGCCCGGGGCCCGCCATGCAGCGGTCCGAGCGTGGTGAGCGGATCCTGGGGCGCGCCCGAGACCTCCCGCTCCATCAGGATTTTTCCTTCCGCCAGGAAGGCATCGGCAATCCCGTGGTGCAGGAATAGACGCTTGGTCGCGCAGCAGGACTGGCCGGAATTGTGCAGCCGGCCTCCGGAGATCAGCATCTGCGCGGCCTTTACCGGGTCGGCGTCGGCGGCGACGTAGGCGGCATCACTGCCCCCGAGTTCCAGCGACATCTGCAGGAAGGCTTCGCGCAGCTTCCCGTTGGAGGCGCGCTCGCCAAGCAGCCGGGAGAGGGCCATCCCGCCGGCGACGGAGCCGGTGAAAACCACGTGGTCGATGGCCGATTCGAGGATCACCCGGTTCGATGTCGGGATGTCGATGGACAGTTGCTGGCACAGACCCGTGATGCCGCCCATGGTGTTGAACGCGTTCTCGAACAATTCCCCCACCGAGGGAGTAGAAGCGTGTTTCAGGACGACGGCGTTGCCTGCAAGCAGTGCGGGCCCGACGCTGTTCAACGCGGTAAAAAACGGGTAGTTCCAGGGCGCGATCGTGTAGATAACTCCTTTCGCTGCGCGCGCGATACGGAATTCGAAGGGCTTGCCATCGGCGGGGATTGATCGCTCGCGCAGGGCATCCTCGGCCAAGGAGGCGATAAGTCGCAGCTTTGCAACGCCCGATCCGATCTCCCCTCTGGCCTGGGCGAGGGGCTTGAACATTTCGGCGGAAATCCGGGCGGCATGGGTCTCGAGGTTTTCCTCGATGTATCGCAACGCCTCGAGGAACAATGACCGCCGCTCGCTCACCGGGAGCCGTCGCCAGCGTTCCTGCGCCGCCCGGGCCTGACTGATTTTGGCGTCCGCCGCGGCGAAGGATTCCAGGGGGTAGTCGCGTATCAGGGTTTCGCGGTAGGGATCGACGAGTCGATTGGTCTGCGCGGGGGTGGCGGTACTCATCGGGATTCCTCAGGTACGGTTGCGTCTTCGTGATGAGGGGAGCGTACGACGAAGCCGCCTCCACACCGACGGGGTCACACACCGACGGGGTCAGGTCTTTCATTTTGCAACATGATTCCGCTGGCCCTGGCAGATCGGAAGCCGGCTGGAGGCAATGCTCAAAGGCAGTAGTTAAACGGGTAGGCGCGGCCATGGAAAATGGAAGACCTGACCCCGTTGACTTGGCCTGCCGGTCTTCGTCGCGGATGAACCCGCATTGCGCGGAGCCACCGCCGGTCATGGCGCGACAGTGAGCCTGCATGTCGGCATCACGGATGAAGCCGCACTGGGCGGAACCACCACCTGATTCCGCGCGACAGCGGGCCTGGAGATCGGGGTCTTCTATGAAGCCGCATTGCGCGCTGGTGGCGTGCGCAGGATTGGCGAGGAGCGCTGCCAGCAGGCCGAGTGCGACCACGGTCAGTTTCATTCGTACCACCGATGGGGTCAGGCTTACATATAGCAACATGATTCCGTCGGCCCTGGCAGATCGGAAGGCGGCTGATAGCAATCCTCAAACGCAGTAATCGAACGGGTAGGCGCGACCATGAAAAATGGAAGACCTGACCCCGTGTGCGCGCGGCCCGATCGGCGGTTAGCTCGCAGCCGAGGCGTCCTTGCGGTTTTGCCGCCAACTCGCCGCAGCAGCGCAGTCGGGGTCGCACGGCAATGGACCCTCAGCGCTCCGCAGCAAGCACCGCGCGCGCGGCCTCGCTGCCATCGAGCAGCCGGTTGACGCGCCGCGTGACGCACCATGCCCCGTCTTGCCTTGCCAGCTCCCAGCGGTTGGCCGAGACGCGCCAGGCCTCGAAGCCCGAGCTCGTACGGCGGAACACGCAGCTATGTCCCACCGCCACTGCATGATCTTCGTGGAGGCTGATGTGCAGCGGCCCCAGCAGGTGCGCGCACCCCTCGCGCATCAGCCCGAGGTGAGTATCGGCAGTGAACAGGGCCACGATCGCGGCTTGGCCACGGTGCTCGCCGTAGCCCCCTACGTCGTACACACCGTCCTCCGACCACAGCGCTGCGAGTCCCTCGGCGTCGCCGGTATCGGCGAGAGGGCCGTAGCTTGCGATCAGGTTACGGATGGCCTCGCGATCCTCGAGTTCCCGCAGCCGCATTTCGAGGCGCGTGAGCCTGTCGTCGGCGGAGCTGTGCGCGGGCATCGCTCAGGCCAATGCGCTGGCGTAGAGCGCCAGCAGCGTTGCCCAGGCACGCTCGGCGCCCGCCTGTTCGTAGACCGGCTGCTCGCCTCGCGGGGGCATATCGGGCACGCACCAGCCGTGCAGCGCCCCGGCGTAGACCTCTACCTCAGCCTGCAGTCCTGCCGCGCTGAAGGCCTCGCGAAGAGCATCTTTGGCATGGGGTTCGGTGGCGTCGTCATCGGCTGCGATGCCTACGTAGAAACTCGCTTTCGTGGCGGGCAGGAGAAGATGCGGGCTGTCGGGCTTGTCGGTGACCAGTCCGCCGCCGTGGAAGGAGGCCACCGCGCCCACGCGCTCCGGCGCCACCGCCGCGGTGATGAAGCTGAGTCGTCCGCCCATGCAGTAGCCCTGCACGCCCATCTTGCGGCCTGTGTCGGTTTCGGGTTGCGCGTCCAGGAGCGCCACGTAGGCAGCCGCATCGCTTTCGACCACGCCGGGCGCGTAGAGCGTGCCCACCATGCCCATCACGCGCTCGCGCATCTCGGGGTTCGAAAAGCTGAAGGTCGCCGGATCGAAGAACGGCGCGGTGCCGAGGCGGTAGTAAGGATTTGGCACGAGCACGGTGTAGCCCGCCTCCGCCAGACGCCGCGCCATGGCGCGCTTGGCGGGGCGCAGGCCGAGTGCGTCGGTCCAGAGCAGCACGCCGGGGCAGGGGCCTGTGCCCGGGCTGATCAGGACGGCGTCGCAGTGCCCGCCGGGCATGGCGATAACAAGCTCACGTTCGATCACGTTGTTCCCTCTCGTTGCTCTGGGCGAGCAGCCTGTATCTTCCAGGCTGCCTCGGTATACTCGGGCAAAACCGCAGGCCCGGAACCACCATGAAATTCTCGATCATCTACGAAGCCCAGATGGTGGACACCTCCCCCGCGAGCGAGCAGCGCTGCTTCCTCGAGTGCGTGGAGCAGTCCGTATATGCGGAGAAAATGGGTTTCGACACCGTCTGGGCGGTCGAGCATACCGCGCTCACCCAGTACGCGCACATGTCCGCACCCGAGACCTTTCTCGCCTATCTCGCCGGGCGCACCACCACGCTCGGCATCGGGCATGGCGTGGTCTGCCTGCCGCCCGGCATGAACCACCCGGTCAAGGTGGCGGAGCGTATCGCCACGCTCGATATCCTCTCGGGCGGTCGCGTGCACTTCGGCATGGGCAAGGGTGGCACGCAGCAGGAAGCCGGCACCTTCGGCTACGACCTGAACGAACTCCAGCCCATGATCGACGAGGCGATGTACCTGATCCCCAAAATCTTCGTGAACGAGGAGATCGAGCACGACGGCAAGTACATCAAGATCCCCCGCCGCCCGATCCATCCCAAACCCATGCAGCAGCCCCACCCGCCGCTCTATTACGCCTGCACCCGTGAGGCCACGCTGCAACTGGCGGGTTCCCGCGGTATCGGCGCGCTGGTGCTCGGCTTCAGCGGCCCCGACGAAATCGCCCGCAAGAATGCCATCTACCGCGAGCATTTCCGTAATCGCAAGGCCGAGGACCAGGTGGGTTTCCGGCCTACGGAGCATCTTGCAGCACTCTGCGCGGCCACCGTGCTGGAGGATCGCGACAAGGCGCGCCGCATCGGGTTGCGCGGTCAGCGCTTCTTTGCCGAGGCCATCGCCCACTGGTACCAGGGCGGCCCCAAACCCACCGTCGATGAAAGCCTCACGGCGGATGACCACGCCGAGGTGCTGGCCCGCGGCAAGGAAGCCGTGATCACCTATCTGTCTGATGAAAAGATCACCGCCGGCGACGAGCACACCAGCAACTACACCGTTGCCCAGGATGCCTACGGCAACCCGGACGATTGCATCCGTTACTGCACCCGGCTGCAGGAGGCCGGCGCCGACGAGATTCTGTTCATGTTCCAGATGGGCGGTATCCCGCACGAGGCGATCATGGAGACCATTCGCAACATCGGCGAGAAGGTGATCCCGTATTTCCGCGAGCAGGAACTGCGCAAGAGCGCCTGAGGCCTCAGGGAGCCACGCTCCAGCCCGTAGTGGAGCCGAGGTTGCCGGCGTTTAGTCCTTTGCCTCGATATGCAGGGCATGCTGATCCGGTGCTGCACCTGACAGTTGCGTCCAGCCCTGGCCTTCTACCCCCGAGGTGGTGTTTGCCCGGCCTCCCCCGCAGGCTTACCATCAAGGGATGCCAACCGGAGAGATCCAATGAACACCATGAACGTCACGCCGCCGCCGGTTGTCAGCAATGCGAGTCTCTGGGAGCGCCGCACCGCCGCCGTCCCCCGCGGCGTAGGCAGCGCCACGCAGCGTTTCGCCGACCGTGCCGAGAACGCCGAGATCTGGGATGTCGAGGGCAAGCGCTACATCGATTTCGGTGGCGGCATCGGGGTCCTGAACACCGGGCACCGCCACCCGCGGGTGATGGCGGCCATCCAGGAGCAACTCCAGCGCGTGATCCACACCTGCTTTCAGGTGATGCCCTACGAGCCCTACGTGGAACTCGCCGAGAAGCTGAACGAGATCGTGCCGATCAGCGGGCCGTGCAAATCCATCTTCCTGTCCACCGGTGCCGAGGCGGTTGAAAACGCCGTGAAGATCGCGCGCGCGGCAACGAAGCGCCCGGGCATCATCGCTTTCAGCGGCGGCTTCCACGGCCGCACCATGATGGGCATGGCGCTCACCGGCAAGGTAGCGCCCTACAAGATCGGCTTCGGGCCTTTCCCTTCAGACGTCTACCACGCGCGGTTTCCCCACCCCTATCACGGCGTGAGCGTCGCAGACACGCTGGCCGACCTTCACCACCTTTTCAAGAGCGACATCGAGCCCTCGCGGGTCGCGGCCATCATCATCGAGCCGGTGCAGGGCGAGGGCGGTTTCACCGTCGCGCCGCCCGAACTGATGCGTGCGCTGCGCGCACTCTGCGATGAGCACGGGATGTTGCTGATCGCCGATGAGGTGCAGTCGGGCTTTGCCCGCACCGGGCGTTTCTTTGCGATGGAGCACTACGACGTGGAGGCCGACATCCTCACCGTGGCCAAGTCGATCGGTGGCGGCTTGCCGCTCTCCGGCGTGGTGGGGCGCGCGGAGATCATGGATGCACCCGCGCCCGGCGGCCTCGGTGGTACTTATGCGGGCAACCCCGTGGCCTGTGCCGCTGCCTGCGCCGTGATCGATGTGATCCGCGAAGAGGGCATCGTGCCCCGAGCCCAGGCCATGGGTGAGCGTTTCCGCGCTTTTATCGGAGCCCTGGCGGCCGATCCCGCTAATGGCATCGGCGAGATCCGGGGCCTGGGCGCCATGGTGGCCTTCGAATTCATAAAACCCGGCACCCACGAACCCGACGCGGACCGCACCAAGGCCGTGACCGCGCTCGCTGCAGAGCGTGGCCTTGTGCTGCTCAGCTGCGGTGTTTACTACAACACCATCCGCGTGCTGGTCCCCATCACGGCCAGTGATGCCATCTTTGAGGAAGGCCTCGCGATCCTTGCCCGGGTGATCGCCGAGACGCGCTAGCGGGCTACAATGCGGGCTTGATTTCCTAGCGATGTGTTCCTGATGCCTCTTTTCTTCCTGCTTGCGGGGCTGTTCCTCGGCGCCGGTGCCGCGCATGCTGAGCCCGGTAGCGCCGGCGATATCTTTGCCAGCCTGCGCGCAGCCGTGGCCCAAGTGCGCGTCATCGACACCGCCTCCGGCGACAAGGCGGCGATCGGCTCGGGCTTTCAAGTGGCTGCCGATGGTCTGATCGCCACCAACTTCCACGTGGTTTCGGAAGCCGCGTACGAACCCGGGCGCTACCGCCTGGAGTATCTCTCTGGCACCGGCACCGCCGTACCCCTGCAGCTGATCGACGTGGACGTGGTCCACGACCTGGCCTTGTTGCGTGCCGCCACGCCGCTGGCGGCCGTGGTGCCACTCGCGCAGGAGCCGCTCAGCCATGGCGAGCGCATTTTCTCGATGGGCAACCCGCTCGATCTGGCCATGACGATCATAGAAGGCACCTACAACGGTTTCGTGGAGGGAGCCCGTTACCGGAAGATCCTGTTCTCTGGCTCGCTCAATCCCGGCATGAGCGGCGGACCTGCGCTGAACGAGCAGGGCGAACTCGTGGGCATAAACGTGGCCCGTGGGGGCGAGCAGATCAGTTTCCTGGTGCCGGGAGATTATCTTGCCGCGCTGCGCGAACGCGCGCTCGACCCGGCCCGCGCCGCGAGCGATCTTGGCGATCGCATCGCCGCGGCATTGCTCGCCGACCAGGACGCGTATTTCGGGGCGTTGCTGCAGGCTTCGTGGTCGAGCCAGCCGCTCGGCAACTTCCGCATACCCGGGCGCATCAGCCCCACGGTGCAGTGTTGGGGGGGCTCGGACGAGACGGGCGAGGAGCGCTACCGACATGTAGGGCAGGAGTGCGGATCGGAGGACACGGTGTTCGTGCAGGAATCGCTCGAAACCGGCAGCCTGCGTTACGCCTTCAACACCTATGCGAGCGACGAACTGAACGGGGTGCAGTTCTACGCACTGCTCGACGGGCAGTACGCACACAACCCTTGGTTCAGCGCCAGCGACGAGTCACAGGCGGGGAACTTCGAGTGCCGCGAGGATTTCCTGAAGGGCAAAAGTCTCGATTGGCGCATCAGCGTCTGCGCGCGCCGCTACAAGGATCTGGAGGGTCTGTTCGACATGAGCGTGGTGATGGCGAGCACCGGTTTTGCCGGGGAAGGTCTGATCGCCAATCTCGGTATCAACGGTATCAGTGAGCCGCGCGCGCGGCAGTTCCTGCGTCGTTTCGTGGAGTCGATCTCGTGGGCGCCCTGATCCTCCGGCTCTCGGCGCGCCACGGACGTGCCACCGAATACCGCCGCCTCGGCGGGGAGCCGCTCGGCGTCGGTCGCGGCTTTGGCAACGGGCTTATCGTGCCTGACGCCTACCTCGGGGCGGAGCAGTTCCGCATCGTGCCGGAGGCTGACGCGCTCTGGCTGGAGGTCCTCGATCGCACCAATCCGCTGCGACTGAACGGTGTCCTTCGCCGTGAGTATCGCATCCCGCTTGCGCCCGGGGATCGCATCGACGTCGGGCACTCGGTATTCACCCTGCTCGATGAACATACGCCCGTGCCCGTGGCACGATCGCTGGCGGCTTCGCCTTGGGAGCGTCTCGGCGACTGGCGGCCCGGGGTCTCGATGTTCCTGCTGTTGCTGCTTGCCGCACTGACAGGATGGCTCGATTTCCTGAAAACAGCCGAGGAGCCGCAGTGGGATCAGCTGTTGTTCGGCGCGCTGTCGCTGTGTGGCAGCGTGATGATGTGGGCGGTGACGTGGGCTGCTCTCGGGCACCTGATGCGTCATCAGGCGGAATTCTGGGCGCAGCTCGCGCTGGCGGCGGCAGTGGGGCTGGCGTGGCTCGCGGCGATGGAGCTCTCGGGCTATATCGCCTACGCGTTTGCAGTCGACGCCGGATTTTTCATTGAAGCGGCGAGCTGGGTGCTCAGTGCGGTATTGGGCTTTCTGCTGCTGCACGGCGCCCTGCACCTCGCCACGCATTTGCGGCACCCGGGGCTCGCCGCGCTGTCAGCCACCCTGGCGGCCTATGCGTTGCTCGGCTTGTCGGATTTCAGTACCCGAGATGATTTCGTGGCGCAGCCGCAGC
The DNA here is from genome assembly GCA_945862145.1 of Klebsiella pneumoniae. Classification (GTDB taxonomy): domain Bacteria; phylum Pseudomonadota; class Gammaproteobacteria; order Pseudomonadales; family UBA5518; genus UBA5518. Next base: position 144,743 of record CAMAXE010000004.1, on the reverse strand, counting down.
CAGCAACTGTGCTGCGGGCGCCCTTCGCCAAACGCCAAGCGGGGCGCGACTACGAGCCCTTCGATGCGGACATTGCTGCCTTGTTTGCCGGCCTGCCGCGCGAGGACGGTGATCAGGAGTCCGTCGAGAGCAAGTGAATGGCCAGCGCGCGCCGGTCCGCGGGCTCGAGCGCAAACACTGGCATCGGCGGCCTCGGGGTCACGAAGAACGCGGCGAGCGTATCTACCGTGTAGCGCTCGCCGAGAGTTTTCAGTTTCTCGCCCATGGGTGTACCCGGCGCATGGCAGCTGGCGCAGGCAAAGCGCTTGCTGAGCTCTGTGCCCCGCACGCGGGAGGCGCTGATGAGGGCTGCATCCAGACCTGCCAAAGAGTCCTTGGCAATCGCAGGGATCGACGCTGCCGGGGTGACGGCCTGCGGTGCGCTGGTGATGCTCGGGGGAGTCTCGCCGTAGACCAGCCGGTACACCGCTCCTGCATAGTCGTCACTCACGAAAATCTCGCCTGCGCGTGTCTCGGCCAGATCGACCGGGCGGCCGATGATATTTCCGTCTTTCTCGAAGCCCGAGATGAACGGCAGTTCGGTGATGTTGCCGCCGCTCTCGTCCCACACCAGACGCACCACCTTGTAGCCGTCCGCCGTGCTGCGATTCCAGGATCCATGCAGCGCTACCAACGCGGAACGTGCCAGTGCGGGTGGCTGGTGACGCAGGAAACGGATGCCCAGAGGCGCATTGTGGGCGCGGAAACCGTGGGCAGGAGCGATCGCGGTTTTCAGCAGCGCTTCGTGGCCGGCGCCGTTGTCGGGATCCAGCACGTTCAAGCCGTTGATGAAGGGCCAACCATAGAAGCCGCCCTGCACGATGCGATTCAACTCGCAGGGCGGGAAGTCGTCGCCGAGCAGATCGCGGCCGTTGTCGGTGGCGAAGAGTTCGTCGCTCCACGGCGTCCAGTCAAAGCCCACGCTGTTCCTGAGCCCGGAGGCGTAGATCGCAAGCTCTGATCCATCGGGACGCGCTCGGAGCAGCGTGGCGCGCCAGGGGTGCTCTTCTGTGCAGGCATTGCAGCTTGACCCTACGTGCACATAGAGCCAGCCGTCGGGCCCGATGCGCACGCTGCGGCTCCAGTGGTTGCCGCTTTCGGGCAGCGCGGTGATCACGTGCGCATAGGTGCCCGTGATCTCCCCGCGCGCTTCGTCGAAGGCCACGCGACCGACGGCATCCGTCTCGCCCACGTAGAGATAGCCGCCAGCCACTTCTATGCCGTGGGGCCGGTTCAGACCCGACATCAGAACCGTCTGACGATCGGGGTGGCCGTCGCCGTTGGCGTCACGCCCGAGCAGGGTGATCTGCCCCAGGCGTGGCTGACTCACCAGCAGATCCCCTGCCAGAGTAGGGCGCAGCGTGCGTGCCTCGGGCACGGCGTCGGCATAGACACTCAGCTGCCAGCCGCTCGGCACCTGTAGCTGCTGTGTCACCACGTCTGCCTCGGCGCGCGGGCCAGCGGAGCCGGTGATCGAATTCCAGATCATGCCCCAGCTTGTGATTGCCACGTCGCGGGTGAGTACGGCCACCACTGCTGCCAGCACTAGCAGCAGGCCAACGAGGCCAAGGGACAGAGTTTTCAGAGGACGCATACGGGCTCCTGTGTTGCGAAAGAAGGACATCGCCGGGGTGGTGAGCACCCCTCCACGGCACGTCTGGAGGGGGCCAGCGGGCAGGTTGCTTTGGTTTGCAATAGTACCGGCGCCAATCGTTTCGGGAAGAGTAGAAATGGTCACAACCGGCCGTGGAGAACTGCTTTTTCTGCTTGCGGTGACGGGCGTGTCCCGGTCTCGCCATCCTGGCGCAGATCACGGTCGCAGGAGTGCAGGACAGGCAGTTGGGGTCGGTCGGCAAGGTCTGCTGACCACCCGCTCCTGAATCTGTAATCCACGCGACGCAGCAGCTCAGCTGCCACTCATGGCGGCGCTCAGGGTGGCCGTGGTCTGCGGACCGATCAGTGTCTGGCGTAGGGTGCCATCGGGCCCGATGACATAGGTCGAGGGTAGCACCTGGGGTTTTTCGAAACCGAAGCGGGTCGAAGGGTCGCCCTCGTAGAGTGTGGTTTCGATGCCCAGCGTCTGCGCCTGTTGCCTCAGTCCCGCCCCGCTCGCGCCATCGAAATTCACCATGACTACGCGCGCCTTCCCTGCCTGCTCGCGATGGAAGCCGTTCAGCTGGGGGATTTCCTCGATGCAGGGCTTGCACCACTCGGCCCAGTAGTTGATGAAAAGCCATTCGCCCCCAGCCTGCGCGAGGGGGTCTGCGGGCTCGCGCGCGCAACCAGCGGCCAGCAGCAGGCAGGCAAGCAGCAGCCCGGAGATCCGCAGGATTCTGAAGAGTGCTGGATTCATGTCTTCCCCGGGTGCTCGAACAGGCTCGCGATATCCGTGCCCAGCGTCTGGTGCAATGCATGCTCGGCTTCACCCATGCGTGACACGGCGTCGCCGAACCAGGCCGGGCCTGCGTCGGACGCCGCAAACGCGCCGGGCCACCCAAACAGGCTCACTATGCGCCACAGGGGCACGGAGGAAACGTCTGCCCCCAATACGTATTCACCCTGTTGGCTGGATCGCAACAACTGGGCATCCAGCAGCCTGCGGCGCAGCGCCTCCCAGTGCTCCGGGTGTAGCCGGTAGCGACCGGCCAGCGCGCGCGGCTCGAGTATGTCGTGATCGCACAGCACCCCGCCCGAGCGCTGCGCCCGATGCGCTCGCTCCAGCACTGCGAGTGCGGCCAGCGCATCTGGCAGCACAACGGCACGGCTGCCCTGATAGTGCGAGAGTGCGTAGACAAATTCCGCCCCCACCAGGACAAGCAGCCAGCTGAGGTAAAGCCAGAGCAGGAATAGCGGCAGTGCCGCAAAGGCGCCGTAGACCAGGCCATAGCTGCCCTTTGCCACCGCCCATGCAAAGGCGCTCTTGCCGGCATCGAATACCAGAGCGGTGATGAGTCCACCGGCCGCGCCGTGGGTCAGCCGCACGCGGCGGTTGGGTACTGCGACAAACAGCAGCGTGAACGCAGTAAAGCTGAATAGCTCGGGCAGCAGGCCGATCAGCGCGGTCTTCAGGAGCGACAGCTCGGGCATGCTGTCCAGTGCGCTTAGCGAGAAGAGATAACTGCTCACCAGCAGCGCGCTGCCGGCGAGCAGCGGGCCAAGGCTGAGGATTGCCGAGTACAGCACGACGCGCATCAGGCCGCGGCGGCCCTGTCGTACCCGCCAGATGCGGTTGAAGGTGTCCTCGATGTTGCGCAGCATGAGCCACGCCGAGACAAACAGGATCACCGTGCCGGGCACCGTGAGTTTGCGGGCCTGCGCGGTGAAACCACCGAGGTACTGCTGGATCTCCTGGCCCGTGCTCGGCACGAAGTGCAGGAACACCAGTTCCTCGAGTCGCGCGCCCAGCGCCTGGAAAGAGGGCGCCACCGAGAGGATGAGGTAGAAGACCGTGAGCATGGGCACCAGCGAGAACAGCGTGACCCAGGTGAGGCCGGCCGCGCTGGCCTCGCAGCGGTCCTCGTCGACGCGGTCGTAGACGAAGCGCACGAAACCCCAGGCATCGGTGATGAGTGTTCGCAAGGGGAGGCTATGCATGCGGGTGCTGGGCTATACTCGGTCCACGCATTAAACCAGAAGCCCTCGCGACCCGTCATGGCCGACCCCTACGTGCTGGTTCTGTATTACAGCCGCCACGGCTCCACCGCGCGCTTGGCCGCTGAAATCTGTGCCGGCGTCGATGACGTGAGCGGCATACACGCCCGGCTGCGGACCGTGCCGCAGGTCTCCGCGGTCTGCGAGGCCACGGCCCCCGAGATCCCGGATGACGGCCCACCGTATTGTGAGGAAGAGGATCTGCGTGACTGTGCAGGACTTGCGATCGGAAGTCCCACCCGGCTTGGCAACATGGCGGCCCCACTCAAGTATTTTCTCGATGGGACGTCGGCCCTCTGGATGAGTGGTGCACTGGTTGATCGTCCTGCCGGCGCTTTCACCTCCACGGCCAGCCTGCACGGCGGGCAGGAATCCACGCTGCTGTCGATGATGCTGCCCTTGCTGCACCATGGCATGCTCTTTTGTGGCATTCCCTATGGCGAGCCGGGTCTCATGAGCACGGCCGCTGGCGGCACGCCCTACGGCGCGTCGCACTGGTCGGGGCCGCAGGGTGGGCGTGCGCCCGATACCACCGAGCTTGCGCTGGCCCGGGGCCTTGGCCGACGCCTCGCGCGGCTTTCTCTCGCTCTGCTCGCAGGTTGCAAACCATGAGTGACAAGGCCCTCTTGGCGAAACGCATCACCCTCACCGCGCTCTGCGCCATGGTGGTGGTGCTGTCGATCAACATCCTGGGCATCACGCAACTCGCGCCGCTCAGTCGCGCGGTGTTCTGGGTGATCTGCATTGTGCCGCTGCTGCTGTTCCTGCCCGGCCTGCTGCGCGGGGCCTGGAAGAGCTACGCGTGGATGTGCTTCGCGCTGATGATTTATTTCCAGGCATTCGTCACCGAGGCGTTCCGCAAACCGCGCGATCCGCTCACGCTTGGACAGATCGCCTGCCTGCTGATCGCCTTCGTGGGCGCCATGATTTACGTCCGCCTGCGCCGCAAGGAACTTGCCGGCGCCGGCGCCTGAACAAAGGAGTGCCTCGATGCCAGATGCTGCCGACACCAACCGTGGCGATCGCCCGGGCCTGATCCGTCGTGTATTCGGCGGGCTGTGGAGCGCCGTCACGTGGGTAAGGATGGCGCTCGCCAACCTGGTTTTCATCGCCGTGCTGGTGGTGATTGTCGTGGCGCTCTCCCACGACGGCCTGCCGCAGGTACCCGACGGCGGTGCGTTGGTGCTGGATCCGTCGGGCGTTATCGTCGAGCAGCTCGATGTGTCCGACCCGTTCGCGAAACTCCTCGACGCCACCGACCAGCCGCCGCCGCAGACGCTACTCGCCGACGTGTTGGAGGCGATCCACCATGCCACCGATGACAAACGCATCGCGGCCATCGTGCTCGCTACGGATTCGCTCTCCGGCGCCGGCGTCACCAAGCTCCGCGATGTTGCCGCTGCACTCGATGCTTTTCGCGCCACGGGCCGCAAGGTGATCGCCGTAGGGGATGCCTACAGCCAGGACCAGTACTTGCTGGCGGTGCAGGCCGATGAGATATGGATGCACCCGATGGGATTCGTCGAGCTCACGGGCTATGGAGGCTACCAGAACTATTTCCGCGGCCTGCTCGACAAGCTGAAGATCGACGTACATGTGTTCCGCTCAGGCACTTTCAAATCGGCGTTCGAGCCGCTTGAGCGCAGCGATATGTCCGAGGCCGCCAAGCTCGAGACGGGCGAATTGCTGCAGGAAATCTGGACCGCAGCCACGGGTGTGATCACCACCCGTCGCCAGCTGCCGCCGGAGTCGGTGGACCACTATGCCAACACGCTGGGCGAGATCCTCGCGCGACATCAGGGCGATGCGGCCGCCGCTGCGATGGAGCACGGCCTGATCGATGCGATCAAGACGCGCACCGAGATGGACGAGGCACTGGCCGAGATGGTGGGCACGGATGACGATGGCCGCTTCACCCGCACCGGATTCCGCGAGTACCTGCGCGCCGTGCGTTCACCGCTCGGGATGGGCGAGGGCAAGGACAAACCCCTCGTCGGTCTCATTGTTGCCAGTGGCATGATCCTGGATGGCGAGCAGCCGTCTGGCAGTATCGGTGGTGACTCTCTGGCACAGGTGATCCGCGATGCCGCCGATGACGAGGACATCAAGGCGCTGGTGTTGCGTATCGATTCGCCCGGCGGCAGCGGATTTGCCTCCGAGGTGATCCGCGAGGCATTGCTCGAGTTCAAGCACACGGGTAAGCCGCTGGTGGCGTCCATGAGCAGCGTGGCCGCCTCGGGCGGGTACTGGATCGCCGCGCCCGCAGACGAGATCTGGGCAGCCCCCACCACCATCACCGGTTCGATCGGAGTGCTGAGCGCTTTTCCCAGTTTCTCCCGTGGACTGGCGGAGATCGGGGTCAGCTCCGACGGGCTGGGTACCACTGCTATCGCCGGGGGCCTCGACCCCGCACGGCCGCTCTCGCCGCAATGGGAGCAGGTACTCAGGCTCTCCAACAGCAACGCCTATCAGCGTTTTCTGAGCGTCGTGGCTGAGGGACGCAAGATGCCCGTGGAAAAGGTTGCGGAGATAGCCGAGGGCCGCGTCTGGACCGGCGCGCGCGCCCAGCAGCAGGGGTTGGTCGACAAGCTGGGCAGTCTGGATGAGGCGCTGAAAGCGGCGGCCAAACGCGCCAATCTCGAGGACTACGACACCCGCGAACTGAAAGCCCCGGAGGACTGGCGTGCCGCGCTGCTCGAGGCCTTAACGGCAGGGCCCGGTGCCACGCTGCGCCACGTCGGGGCCGTGATGGGCGTGCCGCGACTCGACCGCGAGCCGCTGCTGCGCTTGCTGCAGGGTGCCGACCCGATGGCGCCCTACGCGTTCTGCTCGGCCTGCGTTGCGCCCTGAGATTTGCGTCTGCGCGCAGCCTGCCTCCTCCTTGCCGCCCTGCTGCTGGGCGGGTGCCAGGGCGCGGCCTATCTCGGGCAGGCCGCGATCGGGCAGGCGCGCCTGCTCGCAGCCCGCGAGCCACTCGACCGCGTCATCGCTGATTCCACCCGCCCGCAGTCGCTGCGTGATCGCCTGACGCTGATCCGGGAGCTCCGCGACTTCGCTGGTTCGCAGCTCGGTATGGGAAAACTTCGGGGCTTCAGCAGCTTCGTTGCCACCGGTCGTCGCAGCGTGGTGTGGAATGTGGTTGCGGCGCCCGAATTTGCCATCGATCCGCTGCGCTGGTGCTTTCCGGTGGCAGGGTGTGTGAGCTACCGGGGTTACTTCTCTCGCGATGGCGCTGAACGTTTCGCCCGGCTGCTTGCGGCGCGCGGCAACGACACCTACGTCTACGGAGTGAGCGCCTATTCCACGCTCGGCTGGTTCTCGGACCCCGTGCTTGACACCTGGGTGCAGCGCAGCGAAACCGAGGTGGCGGCGCTCGTGTTCCATGAATTCGCGCACCAGATCGCCTGGTCGAAGGCAGACACGGGTTTTTCCGAGGCCTTCGCGCAGGTGGTGGAGCGAGAGGGCGTACGACGCTGGCTCGCCGCGCGCGGCGAGGACGCTCGCTACGAAGCCTATGTGCGCAGTCAGTCGGTCGACGCTGAATTTGCCGCCCTGGTGGAGCGGACCCGAAACGGGCTCGCCAGTCTTTACGCCGAGCCTTTGCCGAGCGAAGAAAAGCGCGTCCGCAAGCTGCAATTGCTCGCTGCGCTACGCGAGGAGTACGTGGTACGGAGCCGCAGTTGGCCGCCGGTAGACCGCAGGGATGGCTGGATGGCGGGTGCACTGGACAACGCGCGATTGGCCAGTGTGTCCAACTACGAGGCACAGGTGCCGGCGTTGCAGGCTTTGCTGGCGCGGGAGCAGGGTGAGCTTGCGGCGTTTTATCGGGCCGCGCGCCGGCTGGCGGCGCTTGCATCTGCCGATCGTGCCGCAGAACTCGCAGCGCTGGGGAGCCCGGGTTCGAGGCTGCCGTGATGATGCACCGGCGTCCCGCCGCTCGAGTGCAAGGAGGCTTATCCTGATTCCGAACGCAACAGGTGTCGGAGAGTTCATGCGCAAGCGTATTGCCAGTTTCCGCTACGCCTTCGAGGGCATCGCGGTGATGCTGCTCACGCAACCCAACGCGTGGATCCACACGGTGGCAACGGTGCTGGTCGTGGGGTTGGCCTGGAGCCTCGACGTGAACCGCAGCGACGCGGCCCTGCTGGTGGTCGCCGTCGCGCTGGTGTGGGTGAGCGAGGCGCTTAACACCGGCATCGAATTCCTCGCCGATGCCGCAGTGCCCGACCCGCATTCGTTGATCAAGCACGCCAAGGACGCTGCCGCCGGCGCCGTGCTGCTCGCGTCGATAGCCGCAGCCGTGCTGGGTTGGCTGGTGTTCGCGCCATATTTGTCGCCCTGACGGGTTGCGGGAACGTGTCGCTCGGCGGCGGACGAGGACTTCGCCCGCTGCGGGAGTGAGCCCGCCGACCCATTCCGCTGCAGGACGCAAGATGGTTGCGCCACGGTGCGCCCTGCATAATCCGCACCCCTTGAGCCGTGCCGGAGCCCTCGTCCATGCAGTCCATCCAAGCCCGTATCGCCGCCGAGCTCGGCGCCCGTCCCGCACAGATCGAGGCGGCGGTGGCCTTGCTCGATGGTGGCGCCACGGTGCCTTTCGTGGCGCGCTACCGGAAGGAGGCGACGGACGGGCTGGACGATGTGCAACTGCGGCAACTCGAGGCGCGGCTCGGCTACCTGCGTGAGCTCGAGGAGCGCCGTGGGGCGATCCTTGCGAGCATTGCTGAACAGGGCAGGCTCGATCCCGCGCTGGAGGCGGCGATCCGGGACGCCGACAGCAAGGCCCGACTCGAAGATCTCTATCTGCCCTTCAAGCCGAGACGCCGCACCAAGGCGCAGATCGCCCGCGAGGCGGGTCTCGAGCCACTCGCCCTGATGCTGCTCGGGGATGCCGCGCGTGAGCCCGCTACCGAGGCCGTCGCGTTCATCAACGAGGAGGCAGGCTTTGCCGATATCAAGGCCGTGCTGAACGGCGCGCGCGATATTCTGGTGGAGCGCTTTGGCGAGGACGCGGCGCTGGTGGGGCGCGTGCGTGACCTGTTGCGCGAGCAGGGTGCCTTGCAGGCGCGCGTCATCAGCGGGAAGGAGGCCGAGGGCGCGAAATTTTCTGATTACTTCGCGCACTCAGAACCGCTCTCGAGGGTGCCCTCCCACCGCGCGCTGGCGATGTTCCGCGGCCGTAACGAAGGCATTCTCGCGTTGGAGATCGAGCTTCCCGGTGCAGCGGACATGCCCGCGCATCCCTGCGAGACGCTGGTGGCGCAACACGCCGGCATCGCCGATCGCGGACGCCCCGCCGACGTCTGGTTGAAGGAACTTGCCCGCTGGACCTGGCGCGTCAGGCTCTCGGTGCATGTGGTGAGTGATCTGCTTTCGGATCTGCGTGAGGCTGCCGAGGCCGAGGCTATCCGGGTCTTTTCGGCCAATCTCCGCGACCTGCTGCTGGCCGCGCCCGCCGGCAGGCGCGCTACCATCGGGCTCGACCCGGGTCTGCGCACCGGCGTGAAGGTCGTGGTTGTCGATGGCACCGGCAAGCTCCTCGAATACACCACGATTTACCCGCATGTCCCGAAGAACCAGTGGGCCGAATCGCTCAGCACACTCGCCGCTCTCGCACGCAAGCACGGCGCCGCGCTCGTGGCCATCGGCAACGGCACTGCCTCACGCGAGACCGAGAAACTCGCGGCCGAAGTCATCCGTCTCAATCCCGAACTCGGTCTCTCCCGCGTCAGCGTGAGTGAAGCCGGCGCCTCGGTGTATTCGGCCTCGGAGCTCGCGAGTCGCGAGTTTCCTGATGTCGACGTCAGTATTCGCGGCGCCATTTCCATCGCGCGCCGGCTGCAGGATCCGTTGGCGGAGCTGGTCAAGATCGAGCCCAAGGCGATCGGTGTGGGGCAGTACCAGCACGACCTCAACCAGTCCCGACTCGCCCGCGGGCTTGATGCGGTGGTGGAGGATTGCGTGAACAGCGTGGGGGTGGAGCTGAACAGCGCCTCCGCAGCGCTGCTGCGACGGGTCTCCGGGCTCGGCGAGTCTTTAGCGAATGCGATCGTGGCTCATCGCGACACCCACGGTCCCTTTGCCAGTCGCGCCGCCCTTCACGCCGTACCGCGGCTTGGCGAGCGTGCTTTCGAGCAGTGCGCGGGTTTTCTCCGGGTGCGTGACGGCGACAATCCGCTGGATGCCTCCGCGGTGCATCCGGAGTCCTACAAGGTGGTGGAAAAAATTGCGCTGGCCGCGGGCTGTGAGCTGCGCGAACTGGTGGGTAACCAGACGCGGGTGCGTGATCTGGATCCACGCCGCCTGACGGACACCGGGGTGGGCGAGATCACGCTGCGTGACATCCTGAGGGAGCTCGAGAAACCGGGTCGTGATCCGCGCCCGGAGTTCCGGGGCGCGAGTTTTCGTGAGGGCGTGGAGGCGCTGTCGGATCTGGAGCCCGGGATGATCCTCGAGGGCGTGGTCAGCAATGTCGCGAATTTCGGCGCTTTCGTGGATATCGGCGTGCATCAGGATGGTCTGGTTCATATCTCCACGCTCAGCCACCGCTTCGTGAAGGATCCGCGGGAAGTGGTGAAAGCGGGCGACGTGGTGAAGGTCAAGGTTCTCGAGGTCGATGCCGCACGCAAGCGCATCGCGCTCACCATGCGCCTCGATGATGAGCTGCGTGACGTGGCCTCGACGCCCACCGCGCCGAAGCCTGACCGTGGTCGTCGCGATGGCCCGGCCGCGAAGGCTTCCGGAGGCAAGAACGGGTCCGGAGCCGCGCCTGCTGCGGCTGCAGCGCCCCGCCTCGGCACCTTGGGGGAGCTGTTGTTGGCCGCTCAGAAGGGCAAAGCCTAAGGCTGTCAGCCGCAAATCGTAATAAGAACGCTTCGCATTACGGTTTGCATCTGGTAGATTTCTCCTCGTGGACGCCCGCCGGTGGGTGCCCTTCGCGAGGAGACACCGATGAGCCTGAGACCGTTTGCCGCCGCCTTGCTGATGACCGCATTCACCCTGAGCGCGGAGGGAGCGGTCCCGAGCCCTGAGCAGATGTGGGCTCTGATCCAGCAGCAACAAGCCGAGATCGAGAAGCTCAAGGCCCGGCTTGCGCAGGCCGACAACCGCATCGAGGACACCGTGGTGATGGTCGAGGCCACCGCGGACCGGGTGGAGTCAGCGGCGATGACGCTGGCCCCCGAGGCACGTTGGGTCGAGAACACCCGGGTGGGCGGTTATGGCGAGATGCATCTCAACAAGCTGCGCAACGACCGCCCTGGCGGCGATGACCGGGACGAGATCGATTTCCACCGCATGGTGCTGTTCCTTGATCACCGCTTCTCGGAGCGCACGCGATTCGTGGCGGAATTCGAACTCGAACACTCCATTACGGGCGAAGACAACGAGGGTGAGTACGAGCTCGAACAGGCATACGTGGAGCACGACATCGGTGGCGGCCAGCGGGTCAAGGCAGGGCTCTTCCTCGTACCCGTGGGCCTGCTGAACGAAACCCACGAGCCCGACGCCTTCTACGGCGTCGAGCGAAACAACGTCGAGCGGAACATCGTTCCCTCCACCTGGTGGGAAGGCGGGGTGGCTGCCGCCGGGGAGATCGCGCCGGGCGTGTCCTATGACGCGGCACTCACCTCGGGCCTGGGCCTGGAGCCCGGCGAGGGTCAGTGGAAAGTGCGCGACGGTCGCCAGAAGGTGTCTGAGGCCGATGCATCCTCGCCGGCGTACACAGGACGGCTGCGCTACACCGGCGTGCCCGGACTCGAGATCGCCGCCACCCTGCAATACCAGGCCGACATGTACCAGGGCGCGCTGCCCGAGAAAATCGACGCCTTGCTTTTCGAGACGCACATCGCCTGGCGCCGTGGGCCCTTCGGGCTGCGAGCGCTCTACGCCGGCTGGGACATCGACCAGGCTATCGATGCGTTCGCCGCCGGTGCGGATCGCCAGGAGGGTTGGTACGTGGAGCCCTCATGGCGCTTCGACGAGCGCTGGGGCGTCTTCGCCCGCTACAGTGACTGGGACAACCAGGCCGGCGGCAGCCTCGACACGGCCTATTCGCAGTGGGACGTGGGCGTGAATTACTGGCTCGAGGAGGGTGTGGTGCTCAAGCTCGATTACCAGCGTCAGGACGCGCCCGCCGGCAAGGACCAACTCGATGGCCTGAACCTCGGCGTAGGCCTGAGTTTCTGATGCGCTCCCGCACGCTGCTTCGAGCACTTGCGCTCGCGGGCGTGTTCGCGCTCCCCGCTGGCGCGTCCGCTGCAGAGTATCTCGGTCGCGAGGAGTTGCTCGCGCTGGCCTTTCCGGGCTTGACGCCGGTACCGCAAACCCTCTGGCTGAGCGATGCACTGCGCGAGCGCGCCCGGTCCGAGGTGGGTTTGACGCCCTCGACACTGCGCGTACGCTACTGGCAGGCAGGCGTGCGCACCGCGTGGATCCTCGAGGAAATTGGCAAGGAGCAACCGATCACGCTCGGCATTGTGGTGGATGCGGGCCACATCACCGACCTGCGCGTCATGGCATTCCGCGAGAGCCGTGGCTGGGAGATCCGTCACGAATTCTTCACCCGTCAGTTCGCGGGTGTGGGCCTTGACGAGAGCGGAAGGCTGGATCGACCCATCGATGGCATCACCGGTGCCACGCTCTCCGCGAACGCCACCGATCGTGCTGCCCGGCTCGCGCTGTGGCTGGCGCGCCAGGCCGATACCCGTGCCGCCACGCGCTGATTCCCCGGTCCGTGCACCTGAGCACCGCGCCGCATGGCTCTGGCGCTGGCACCGTCGTGCCGGCGTCGGTGCCTGTGTACTGCTGTTGATGCTCGCGGTGACAGGCCTGGCACTGAACCATTCGGAGGATCTGCGCCTCGACGAGCGTGCCGTGGGCTGGGATTGGCCGTATGCGCTGTACGGCCCGTCGGCTGCCGGTGCGTGGAAAGGTTTCGAGGTGGGTGACACCTGGCTGCTGCAGGGCGGTGAGGGACGGATTTTCCTCGGCACGCGTGAGGTTGGCAGCTGCGAGGGCGTAATCGCCGGTGTGGCTGCGGTGCAGCAGATGGTGCTGGTCGCCTGCGAGCGTGAGTTGCTGCTGCTGACTCCCGATGGCGAGCGGATAGACGCCCTTGGTGCTACGGCCGGTCTGCCCGTCCCGATCGGTGGGCTCGCAGTACGCGGCGACGAAGCCCTGGTGCTCGCGGGCGGGCTCTGGCAGCACTTCGATGCCGATGCGATGACCCTCTCGCCCGCGGGAGGCGAAGCCCCGCAGCAGATTAGCCCGGGCACGCCACCGCAGGCACTGTTGGAGGAACTCGGGCGTGCCGCCGGCTGGCTGCACTGGGAGCGCTTCCTGCTGGATCTTCACAGCGGCCGGCTATTCGGTCCTGCAGGCGTGCTCGTGGTGGATGTGGGCGGCGTGCTCTCGCTGCTGCTCGCGTTGAGCGGAATCGTGATGTGGAGCGTGGGGCGGCGCCGCCGACGGCCTCAGCCGCCAAGCTCGCGCCCGGCCTCGGCCATGTCGAAGTAATCGCGCCACGCGAGGATCTTGCCCGCGCGCAATTCGAAGACACCCATGACGCGCAGCGCTGCCCAGCGACCGTTCGCGAGGTGGAACCGGTCCGTGCGTTCGTTCATCACCACCCCGGTGGCCGCGTTCTCGGCCTGCTGGTGCACCACGAACTCGACCGCCTGCGCCATGGCCAGGAATCCCCCGATCACCGCGCGGATGGCCTCCGTGCCGCTGTTGGGCGGGTCCATTGGCATGTTTGTGTAGATGGCCTCCGGATCGAAAAAGGACATGATGCGGTCGAGGTCCATCGTGCCCCAGGCGGCGATGAAGTCGTCGATGATCTCGGTGTTGCCTGCCATGCCTACTTCTCCTGATGATATGGTTCGGGAGGCGAGACTAGCATTCCCGCATGTCCGCGCGAGCACCATCGGGAGACTGGCATGAGCACTGGCCGCTGACGTGGAAGAGGAGGCGCGGCGGCTAGAGTCGCTCGGCGCCGAACGCGCGGCGGCCGTGCAGGACTGATTACATTGGAGATCACATGAGTATTCCCACGGCCTCGCGTAGCGCTCTCGGCGAATTGATCGCCTTGTTGCAGGAGGTCGACGCCCGCTGGGCACAGCCGGAGTGGAATCTGGGCTCAGCCGAAGATGTCGCGGGCGCGCACCGCGCACTTATGCACATGCTGGAAGGCGGCATCGCGGGGATGTTCGAGAGCGATCCGGCGCATCCTGACTTCCGTCGCATCGTCTCGCCATGGCGCAAATTCACCGGCGACAACCCCGATGCGATCTACTTCGATGCGCCGATCAGCAGTGAGCACAGCTACACGGTGGAGGGCCTCATGGATGGGGCGGTGTACGTGTCGATCACGGTCGAATCAGGCACCGATGACGGCAGCATGGGCAACAGGATTCTCGGGGTCATCAACGACACGCAGCTTGATGTGGACGCAGCGGGGGCCTTCCGCCTGCGCGTGGGCGGAGAAGCGGCACCGCGCAACTGGTTAGCCCTGCCCGCGGGCGCCTCCCGGCTCACCACGCGCCACTACTACGAGACGCTCCGCAGCGCGTCGGCCGATCCGGCGCGATCACCTCTCATGCAGATTCGCCGTGAGGGCTCTGTTATGACTCCTGCGCCCGCGGGTGATGTCGAGGTGGCCGCCGGCATCCGCCGCGTGGCGCAGTTCGTGCGCAGCCGCACGCTCGACCAGCCACCGATGAGCGCGCGTACGCCGCCTGCCTTCGTGTCGCTCATGCCGAACAGCTTCCCGCCGCCCGTGCCCCCGGGCGAGATGGGGCTCGCGGCTTTCGATGCGGCGTATTCGATGGCGCCGTTTTTTCTCGGGCCGGAGCAGGCATTGGTGATCACCGGGCGCTGGCCGGTGTGTCGGTTCGCAAACGTGTGTCTGTGGAATCGCTTCCAGCAAACCCTGGATTACGCCAACCGCTGCGTGTCGCTGAACCGCAAACAGACGCAGCTCGAGCCGGACGGCAGTTTCCGTATCGTGCTGGCGCACCGGGATCCGGGTTTGCCGAACTGGATTGACACCGAGGGGCGCGCCTTCGGCCTCGTGTTCTGGCGGTTTTTTCTCGCCGAAGGGGCAATCGAGACGCCCCAGGCGAAGGTTGTGGATCTGGCGAGGCTCGCGTCGGGTCAGGCCGGGGTGAGTCCTTCCCAATAGCGCTTCTGCCAGATTGGTATCCAGCCGGTCAGCTCCTCGGCGCGCATCGCGGGCGCCACAAAAAAGCCCTGACAGAGGTGGCAGTCAGAGGCTTGTAGGAATTGCCAATCCTCGAGGCTCTCCACGCCTTCGGCCGTCACCGTGACGGCCAGCTGCTTGCCCAGTGCGAGGCTAGATCCCAGCGCGGCTCCCGCATTGCGGCTCTTCCACGCGCCGGTGACGATCTCGCGTCCGATTTTCATCTCGGTGAAGGGAAGCGAGCGCAGCTGGGTCAGCGACAGGCTGCTCGCTCCGAAGGCGTCGAGGCACAGCCCGAATCCCATCAGCCGCAGCCTTGTGAGTATCTCGAGGCTCACCCGGATGTCTTCGATCAGGCGTCCGCCGCTTATCTCGAGCGTCAGATGTCGCGGCGCGATATTCACGCGTGCGGCGAGATCCTCGACCAGGTCCGGAAATTCCAGGTCGCTCAGCCAGTCGGTGGACACGTTGACCGAGAGATTCAGGGCAAGGCCATTGGACTTCCAGGTCTTCGCCTGTTCGAGCGCCTGCCGGATCACCACAGCCGTGAGATCCTCGATGATCTCGTGGTGCTCCGCTGCGGAGATGAACATGGCCGGAGCCAGCAGTCCGTCCACCGGATGACGCCAGCGCACCAGCACCTCGGCGCCCACCAGTTCCCCGGTCATCAGGTTTAGCTTGGGCTGGTAAAAATTGACCAGTTCGCCCGAGGCAATGGCGGCGCGGATCTCGGCCGCCGCGTATGCCGGTGCCGCCGCGGTCGCGCTGGTGCCCACCGGTGGCGACCAGCCGGAGAGCACGCGGTCGAGTTCCTGCGGCAGCACGGGTTTGGCCAGTGAACCGAGGATATTGATCCCGTAGGCACGCACCAGTTGCTCGGATGACTGCACGATACGGTCTTCCAGGCCGCTTACCAGAACCACGCTACCGGTGAAGTCACGGCCCTTGAGGTGGCGGATGAACTGCAGCCCGTCGAGTTCGGGCATCTTGAGGTCGAACAGCACGATGTCCACGTCAGAGGACTCGATCAGACTGAGCGCCCGGTAGCCGCTGCCGCAGGTGGTGACCTGGCTGTAGCCCAGAGCCCCGAGGGTGTCGGCGAGGAACTCGAGCATCAAGGGCTCGTCATCGAGCACCAGGATGCGGATTGCGTTCTTGTCGGGTGCGGCCATGGCGGTTCCGTTCTAGGCCAGACTCCGCTGGTCGTCTGAGCGCCCCTCGGCGACTTACGAGGCCCCGCAAGGGCAAACACGTATCAGTCGGGCGTTGCCGCGTAGCGGCAGTGCAAACATAATAGCGAAATGCGGTTTCGGCAAATCGCGATGTTGTTCATTTGGGTTTTTGGCCGCGTGGCAGGGCGCACGCACGGTCTCAAAGGGGGGAATTCATGTTGGCACTACCGATAGCCGGGGGCGGGGCGGCGCGCCCCACTGTAATGGTGGTGGACGATACCCCCGAGAATCTCACGCTCCTTGGCGAGATTCTCATGCCCCACTACGGCGTGCGGGTTGCCAGTTCCGGTACGCGGGCTCTGGTGGCGGTGCGTATCGACCCCCGCCCCGATCTGATCCTGCTCGATGTCATGATGCCCGGGATGGATGGCTACGAGGTGATCGCAAGGCTGCGGGCAGATCCCGAGACAGCCTCCATTCCGGTGATTTTCGTCACCGCGCTGGCCTCCACTGATGACGAAACCAAGGGCCTCGAGCTTGGTGCCGCCGATTACATCACCAAGCCCGTGCGTCCCTCCATCGTGCTTGCGCGGGTGCACGCCCAACTCGAGTTGAAGCAGGCACGCGACATCCTCCGCGACCAGAACACCTGGCTGGAGAGCGAAGTCCGGCGCCGCATGGCCCAGAACCAGATGGTGCAGGATGTCAGCATGCGGGCGTTGGCGAGTCTGGCCGAGGCCCGCGACAACGAGACGGGCAACCACATCCTGCGCACCCAGAACTACGTGCGGGTGCTGGCCGAGCAACTCGCCATGCTGCCCGCATACGCGGACATTCTCACCCCCGGCCTGATCGAGACATACACCAAGGCCGCTCCCCTGCACGACATCGGCAAGGTCGGGATCCCCGACTATATTCTCCACAAGCCCGGCAAGCACACGCCCGAGGAGTGGGAGATCATGATGACCCACGCCAAGATCGGATCGGATTCGATCTGGCGGGCCATCCAGGATCAGGAAGATCGCGCTGCGCTCGACTTCATGTACGTGGCTATGGATATCTCCCACTACCACCACGAGAAATGGGATGGCAGCGGCTACCCCGACAAGCTCACTGGTGTGGCCATTCCCCTGCCCGCACGCCTCATGGCCTTGGGCGATGTGTTCGATGCGCTGATCAGCAAGCGCGTCTATAAGCCCGCATTCCCGATCGAGAAAGCCACCGAGATCATTCTCGAGGGGCGGGGTCGCCATTTCGATCCGGACGTGGTCGACGCCTACGTGGCACGGATAGACCAATTTCGCCAGATTGCGCTGCGCTACACCGACGCCAGCGAGGGATGAGACGACAAGGCTGGTGCCGGCGATACGGCGTGGTCCGCGCTGGCGCCGCGCGCCGTCGGTCGCCCGCCCCGCTAAAACCCCGGACATCCTGGCTGCGGGTTTCACTGGCCGCGCTGCTCCTGCTATTGGCCACCGCAAGCCGTGCCGCGGGCTTCGAGCTGTCTCAGGATAACCGCCCGGTCGAGGCGCTGGTGAGCGAGCCGCAGGCGCCACCCTCCGATCAGCGCGCTCCGGTTGGGCTGCGGGAAATCTGGGTCGATCACCGCTTCCTGGTTGTATCCCTTTCCTTTGCCGCCGCGATGGTGCTGGTGCTCCTGTTGGCGTCGGTCGTGGCGATACGACGCCTGCGCGTTGTCAACGAACTCAACCGTGACGTGGGCACCGCGCTGCTCGCCGACGCCGGGCTGGGTGTTGACGTTGCGCGTAACGGGGGAGAGGCGCTGGCGATGCTGCCCATCGATCCGCAGCAGGTGTGGGAAACGCCGCTTGCGGCGATCCAGCCGCGCCCGCTGCAGCCGCGCCCGGGTTTGCGCCCCACCCGGGTGCCCGACCAGCCGCTGCCGCCGGCCCTCGCTGCGGTCCCGGGGCTTGATGTCGACACAGCGCTCGAGCGCCTGCTCGGGAAAACAGCGGTCTATGTGGGGTTGCTGCGTCGTTTCGTTGTAAGCCAGGCCGTGGCAGACACCCGGATCGCCGCCTCGATTGCAGGGAGTGAGCCAGACGAGGCGCATCGTCTGGTCCATACCCTGAAGGGGCTCGCAGCCACCATCGGCGCGGCCTCGCTGCGCGATGTCGCCGCTCGTCTCGAGGCGGCGATCGAGACCCGTCAGCCGGCGCTCGCGCTGGAGACCGTGCGGGCCGAGACATCCTTGTGCCTGCAGGCCTTGCTTGCCGCGCTGACGGCAGCGCTGCCTCCCGAGGACGTGCTGGTTCTCCCCGAGACGGTCGACACAGGTGTCCTGTTTGCGGCCTGCGCATCGCTGCAGGGGGCGCTGGAGGCGGGGAATTTCGAGGCACAGGCAGTGCTGCTGCACCACCAGCCGCTATTCAGCCAGGCTTTTGGCCCGCTCATGCCACCGCTGCGCCAGCGGGTCGGCGATTTTGATTTCGAGGGCGCGCTGGTAGCGCTGCGGGAGGCGATGGCATCGCGCGCGGGTGCCGGGGTATGAGGGTGCTTCCGGATGCACACGGCGATCTCGCCGGGCCCGGCATGCCCCGGCGCGGTGCGCGCGTACTGTTGGTCGAGGACGACGCCCTCGGCCAGGAGGTGGCTTGCGGCATGCTTGCCGAGTTTGGTCTGCACGTCGAAGTGGCGTGCAACGGTGTCGAGGCCCTGCGACGTGTCCGCGCGGAGCCCTGGGATCTGGTGCTCATGGATATCCAGATGCCCGTGATGGATGGGCTCGAGGCAACGCGCCAGATCCGCGCCCTGCCTGACCGCGCAGGACTCCCCATCCTCGCCATGAGCGCCAACGTCTTCGCGCAAGACCTGCACCGCTGTATTGCCGTAGGCATGGACGCTCATGTGCCCAAGCCTGTCGATCCCGCGGAACTGCGTGCCGCGCTGGCGCGCTGGCTTCCTGCGCGAGATGCCCTTTCTCCGGAGGTCTGCGCCCGGGATGCGCGGTCCGCGGACGGCCAGCATTCACCGGCAAGCCAGCCGGGAGCCCACGCCATCGATGCGGAGGTCGGGCTCGCTTATTTCAGTGGTCGTGAGGCGGCTTACCGGCGGATGCTGCGGCGCTTCCTCGAGCTGCGGCGTGGTGATGTCGGCGTCGTGCGCGAATTGTTGGCCGCGGGCGATGCCCCGGGCGCTGCGAGGGTCGCGCATTCCCTGAAGAGCATTGCCGCCACGGTGGGCGCGCTGGAGTTGCGGGCCGCTTGCCTGCAGCTCGAGCAGGCGATTGCCGCGGACGGCGCAACCCCCGGCGCCCTTGCGGCGCTGGAGCGGCAGCTCGAAGCGGTGTGTGAGGAAATCGCCGAGCGATTTCCGCCCGAGGCCGGCTGAGTTTCGCTCAGTCGCTGCCATCCCCCGGGCAGCCTTGCAGCAGCATCTGGACGAACTGGCGGATGCTGAGATCGCTCTCGGGGTTGATTGACGTGAACTCGATGCCGCTCAGGCTGCGGGAGCCGCGTTGTTTGGTATGCAGTACCTTGCCATACACATCAGCGGCGCGATGACCCAGGGGCGCCAGATCCAACGCGAGCTTGATATCGGTGAAATCCGGCAGGTGAGCGTCGAGTTCTGCCAGCATGCCCTGATAGCCAATATCGCGCACCGTACCCTGACGCACCGTGGGATCCACACGTTTGCCATCGAGTACCTGGAAGGTGAAAGGCATGCGCACGCGGACGCGGTGGCTGCGACGCAAGTCGCGTCGATTCACCACGAGGCCGAGTTCGGGTATGCCCTTCAGCTCGCATATTTTCACTGTCCGGGGCTGACCCTTCAGGAATGCCTCGACCGGCTCTCCGGTGGTCGCAAAGGCGCCGGCGGCGATGCGGGTCTGTTCGCCCATCAGCACCTGGCCCCGCAGGCTGAGCGATTCGATGCGGGATGCGAGGTTGACGGTATCCCCGACCACCGCGTATTCGCGGTGTCGCGCCGAGCCCACCCAGCCCGCCATCACCATGCCGGTGTTTACCCCGACGCCGCAGTGGAGTTCGGGCAGCAGCCTGGCGCTATTGGCGGTATTGATGCCGTCCATCGCGAGCTGCATCGCCGCGGCGCAGGCGAGTCCCCTGCGCACATGGTCCGGGCAGGGCTCGGGAGCGCCGAACACCGCCATGATCGCGTCCCCCAAGAACTTGTCCACGGTGCCGCCGTGTGCGAGCACCACATCGCTCATGGTCCCCAGGAAGCAGTCAAGAATCTCGATCAGCGTGCGGTCGTCGTGTGCGGTACCCACCGCCGTGTAGCCGCGCAGATCGGCCAGCACGACGGTCACCTCGAGGGACTGGAAGCCGTCGTGGTGGGGGGTGTGTGTTGTGTCGCCGTTGGTGCCCGTGCCGTTCGTATCATGCTCCCGGCGGCTGTTGTCAGCCGCCACTGAAGGATAGTGCCCTGGTAACCGTCCGGCCAGACCCGGTGTCCCGCCGCGCGTCCCGGGGTGCGCATGCCGCTCACCGTGGCGCCAAGGCGCGGCTGCGTTATGATCGGGTTCCCCGCGGCACGCGACGGCCAACACCGGACGGGAGATTGCACATGCCCTACACCACGCAGCCGGATATCGGCCTCGGCACCATGATCTTGAGGCGCTGCGCGCTTAGCCCGGCGCTGCCCGCGCTGAGTTTTGAGGGCGCCACGCTCGACTATGCCGGCTTCGGGCGGCGCATTCGCCTCATGGCCGGTGCTCTGCGGCGCGCCGGCGTCAACCGCGGCGATCGGGTTGCTTTCCTCGGTGCCAACCACCCGGTTTTTCTCGAGACGATGTATGCCGCGGCGGTGATCGGCGCGATCTTCGTGCCGATCAATTTCCGCCTGACCGGTCCCGAGCTCGAATTCATCCTGAACGATGCCGGCGTGCACACGCTGCTCGTCGACGATCTGCGCATCCCCGTGGCAGACGGCATCCGCCCGATGCTGCATTGCCGGAATTTCGTGGCTGTCGAGAGCCCGTCTCCCGGATGGATCGAGGAGAGAGATTTCGTGGCGGACGCCGTAGCCGTTGCCGAGCCGGAGAGCGTAGGCGAGCAGGGCACGGCCCTCATCATGTACACCTCCGGCACCACCGGTCGCCCCAAGGGCGCCATGCTCACGCACGGCAACCTGTTCTGGAACAACGTGAACTCGCGTTTCAGCCCGGAGAACCTCGCCGTCGAGGTGAGCCTCAGTTGCGCGCCGCTGTTCCACATCGGCGGCCTGAATGTCACCACCATGCTCACTCTCCAGACGGGCGGTCACGTCATCCTGCTTCGCAATTTCGATGCCGGCGCAGTGCTTGCGGCGATCGCGGAGCACCGCGCACAGGCGATGTTCGGTGCGCCGGCGATGTTCCTGTTCATGGCGCAGCATCCTGATTTCGCGAGCACCGACCTCTCCAGCATCGAGGTGTTGTGCGGCGGAGGCGCGCCGGTGCCGGAAGCCCTGATCCAGATCTACAAGGCCCGCGACGTGAAGCTCTGCCAGGGCTACGGTCTCACCGAGACCGCGCCCTTCGCCACGTTCCTCGGGAGCCGCTGGATCGAGAGCAAGCCGGGCTCGGCGGGCCAGCCGCCACTCTATGCCGAGGTGCGCGTTGTCGATGCAGAAAATCGTGCCCTGCCGCACGGCGAGCGCGGCGAGGTCTGCGTGCGGGGACCGAACGTGATGCATGGCTACTGGAATCGCCCCGAGGCCACGCGCGAGGCGATCGACGCCGCCGGCTGGTTTCACACCGGCGACGTCGGTTACTTCGACAGCGAGGGTTTCCTGTACCTCTGCGACCGCGTCAGGGACATGGTCATCACGGGCGGCGAGAACGTGTATCCGGCAGAGGTCGAAGGCGTTCTCTACGAGCACCCTGCCATTGCCGAGGTGGCGGTCATCGGGCTGCCCGATGAAAAATGGGGTGAAGCCGTGACCGCCGTGGTGCGCCTGAAGAACGGCGCTGCGCTCACGTTGCCGGAGTTGCGCGAATTCGCGACGGCGCGGCTCGCCCGCTACAAGCTGCCGCTCAAGCTCCATTTTCTCGACGAAATGCCGCGCAATCCGGCCGGCAAGGTGCTCAAGTACCAACTTCGGGAGCAACTGCGAAGCCCATGATCAGGGTCCTCCTGCGCCACCCCGACGGCAGCCACGAGTTCGGTGACGAGACAATCCTGTCGCGCTGGGATCCGGCCGCCGGCGTGCTGGCATGGGTCGATATCGACCGCCACGACGACGCGTCCGCGCGCGCGCTCTTGACGGGGCGTTTCGGCATCGACACGCTGGCTGTTTCCGACGCACTTCGCGAGCGGCATCCGCCGAAAATCGAGTGGTTCGACAACTGCCTGTTCCTGCTGGTGAAAGGCTTTACCGCCGAGACCGCTGACATCAATTTTTCGGTGGTGCACATTTCTCTTTTTGTGGGGCGCGGATTCCTTCTCACCGTGCACCGTCTGGCCTCCCCCTCGGTCGATGCGATACTCGCAGATCCCGCTGCCGCCGCGCAGGCGCTGGGAGCGGGGCCCTCGCATCTCGCCTACCGAGTCCTGCGGCGAGTGGTCGATCGCTACGCACCCGTGATACTGGGTTTGGAGCAGCGCCTCGATGCACTCGAGGAGGAGATCGCCGAGCGCCCGGGCGATGCGCTGCTGATCGAGCTGCAGCGCTACGTGATCCGTCTGCGCAAGCTTCGTCGCACTTTCGGTTACCAGCAGGCCTGTTTCGCCGAACTGTTGCATGCGCAATCGCCGCTGCTGCATGCGCGCGCGAGCCACGAGTTCCAGGATCTCTTCGAGCACATGGAGCGCATGGCGAGCCTCTCGACCTTGCTCCAGGAACTGGCCCGCGACCTTCTCGAGGGCCACATCTCGCTCTCGGGTCACCGGCTCAACTCGATCATGAAGGCGCTCACGATTGCCTCGGTCATTTTCCTGCCGCTCACGTTCCTCGCCGGCATTTACGGCATGAATTTCGAAAACATGCCCGAATTGCATGCCGAGGACGGCTACTACCTGCTGCTCGGAGGCATGGGTGTGATCGCGGCAGCGCTGCTCTGGGGCTTCCGTCGCGCGCGCTGGCTCTGAGGCCGCGCGCTACGCCAGCCAATCCACCGTCCCTGAACGCGCAGTTCGCGCACAACCGGAAACCCGCCATGACACTTCCTGCACCGCTCAGACCCGACATCGATTTCGCCCGCGCCGATCTGCCCGACCTGCACGATGTCCTGGACGAGTTGCGCGAGAGCGCCGCCGTGGTAAGGATCATGTACATGGGCGCACCGTGCTGGCTTATCACCCGCTTCGCGGAATTGAAGGAAGCCTTCTCCGACGAGGAGCACTTCCCCAGCGCCGCGGCTTATCGCATTCACAGCGAACCCTCGATGGGACGCACCATGCAGACCATGTCGGGCGAGCAGCACCGCATGAACCGCGCACTCGTCTCCAACGCTTTTTTCCCCAAGCAGGTGCGCGGCTATATCGAGGCGATCATCGAGCCGGAGGCGGAGCGCTGGCTCGCGGCCATCGAGGGCATGGCGCGGGTCGATCTGGTCGAGGCCTTCTCGCGGCCGTTTCCGTTCTCGGTGATCACGCGGATGCTTGGTATCCCGGTGCACGATGAGCGCCTGTGCCTCGAGTGGGCGGCCAAGCTGATCGACTACCCTTGGGACCCCGAGGGGGCGATGCGCGCGAAGGCCGGCTTCGACGCGTACATGCTCCCGCTCATCGCTGAGCGCCGCGCTGCGCCCGGCGGTGACCTCGTCTCGCTGCTGGCAACCGCGCAGCTCGAGGGTCAGGCCCTGAGCGACGAGGAGATCATGTCGTTTTTCCGGCTGCTGTTTCCGGCCGGTTCCGATACCACTTACAAGAACCTGGGCAGCCTGCTTGCGCATGTGCTGGCCGATCCGGCGCTGCGCGAGCGCGCTCTGCACTCGGACGCCGATCGCGAGGCGATCGTGCAGGAAGGGCTCCGCATCGAGCCGCCCACCTCGCTGCTGCCGCGCCGCTGTGACAAGGACCGCCTGCTCGGTGGGCAGCAGATCCGTGCCGGGGACTGGATACTCTTCGGCATCACCCCGGGCAATAACGATCCGGCGGTTTTTCCCGAGCCGCGTCGTTTCGATCCTGATCGCGGCAACAAGAACATGGCGTTTGGCCACGGCGTGCATTTCTGCCTGGGTTCGCACCTCGCGCGACGCGAACTCGAGACCGCGCTGAAGGTGCTGCTGCGTCGCTATCCGCAGATGCGTCTGGTGCCCGGCGAGCCCGTGGAGATCGTGAGCGCGGTCTTGCGCGGGCCGCGTGCGCTGTGGGTCGAGCCCGGCCCGCGCGCTTCCTGAAACCGCGAGTGCAGTAACCATGAACATGCCGGTCATCGATCCACGCACGCCCGTCCTGGTGGGGATAGGCGTGGTGCAGCAGAAGGAAAAGGACCCCGCCGTGGCCCGCGAGGCCGTTGCCCTCATGAGCGCAGCCGCACGTCTTGCCGGTGCCGACAGCGGCGCTCCCGACCTGCTCGCGCGTCTCGAGCGCATTGCTGTGCCGCAGGGACTCTGGGGCTACGCCGACCCCGCCCGCATGCTTGCCCGGGAACTCGGCGCGCCGGGCGCGCGCACCGTTTACGCGCAGCTCGGCATCTTGCAGCAGGCCCTGATGGGTGATGTCTGCCAGCGTATCGCCGCAGGGGAAATCGAGGTGGCGATGGTGGTGGGCGGCGAGGCGCGATTCCGGCAGCTGCAGGCGCAGATCGCCGGACAGGAGGCACCGGAGACACCCTTCGCAGAACTCCCCGACGAGACCCTGAAACCCGCGACCGAGCTGGTGCTCGAGGTGGAGACGGGCAGCGGGCTCGGCTACATGCCGGTCGGCTACTACGCGATCATCGAGAGCGCCTTCCGCCACGCCATGGGCTGGGGCGTGGCGGAACACCGCGACCGCATGGCCGCGCTCTACGAGCGCTGCAGCGAGATCGCCGTAGATAACCCGCAGGCGTGGAAGCGCGAGCGCGTGGCGGCGGCGCAGATCCGCGACGCCTCACCTAGGAACCGCATGCTGGCATTCCCCTACACGAAGCTCCACAACACCTCCTGGAATGTCGATCAGGCGGCGGCGCTGCTGTTTTGCTCCGCGGGTGTGGCCGCGGAACTGGGCGTGCCGCGCGAACGCTGGGTGTTTCCGCGGGCGAGCACCGAATCCAACCACATGCTGGCGCTGTCGCAGCGTGCCGAGCTCCACCGCTGCCCCGGAGCGCGCATTGCCGGGCGCCGGGCGCTCGCGCTGTCTGGCCTGAACATCGAGGATGTGGATCTGCTCGAGCTCTACTCCTGTTTCCCGATCGCCGTGGAGAGCTACGCGGCCGAACTTGGTGTGGCGGATGGGCGCGATCTCACCGTGACCGGTGGCATGCCCTTCGCCGGCGGGCCGCTTAACAATTACGTCCTGCAGGCCACCGCGCGCATGGCCGAACTGTTGCGGGCTGGAGGTGCGCAGACCGGGCTGGTCAGCTCGGTTTCGGGCTATCTGACCAAGCAGGGTTTTGGTGTGTGGTCCATGGCGCCGGGCCCTTCGGGTTTCGGCTTTGCCGACGTGAGCGACGAGGTGGCAGCGGAATCGCCCGCGCGTGCCGTGGCCGCACTGGTCGCGGGCCCGGTCAGCATCGTCGGCTGCACCGTGATGTACCACGAGGATCGTGCGCTCTGCGCGGTGGCCGTGGTGGATCAGGCCGATGGCTCGCGAAGCCTCGCCAGCAGCCGGGATCCCGCGGTGATGGAGCGCATCGAGACCAGCGAATGCTGCGGTCTTGCGGCCCGGGTGCAGGACGGCGTGCTGCGGCTCGACTGAGGCGATCGGCTCAGGTGTTCCTCGAGGTAGCGCCCGATTTCGCGCCTGAGCGCACCCTTCAGCATCAGCATCAGCATCAGCATCAGCATTAGCACGCCGAGCTTCACGTCGACCGGGATGCCGTTGCCCTGCAGCCTGAGGCGCGCGTCGATGCCGCCCGAATAGTGGTAGTTCACCGTGTCGCCCTCCCAGCGGTAATTGCCGCCGTATTGGGACTGCAGCTGCTTTGCCAGCGCCTCGGCGCGTCGGCGCACGGTCTGGCGATCGAGGCCATGCTCGCGCTGCAGGTAGATGCGACTCATGCGGGTTTGCCGGCGTTTTTTTGGCATTCTCTGCCAGGCTCCAGCCATTGCCAACCGCTATTCCCGCGGCACCACCTGATGGTCGATAATTTCCGCATGCTGCCTGCGAGCCGCAGGACAGGGACGGGGCTGTACACCGCCGCGTCACCGGATGATCTGCCTGCGGTGGCCGGACGCAACCGCGATCAGCCGCAGCTTCCGATCCTGTATCCTGCGCCTGCAGGCCTGCTCTCGCCCTGGTGCAAGCAGCCCGCGCCCGCGCCGCAAGTCCGGCAGCGGTGGCGCCCGGCAACGTCAACGCGGAGAAAACGATGAGTGATTTCAGGAAGTGGGAGTGCGTGATCTGCGGCTTCATCTACGACGAGGCCCTGGGTCTTCCGGACCACGGCATAGCGCCGGGCACGCGCTGGAAGGATGTCCCCGAGGATTTCGAGTGTCCCGATTGCGGCATCAGCAAGTTCGACTTCGATCTGATGAAAGGCTGAGTCCGCGCGGGGCTTCCTGATTGCGCGGGGCTTCCTGATGGAGTACCGGGAGAATTTCTCGGTGCTGCATCTGGCGACGGTGGCCCGATTTGTTGCCGCGCTGGCAATCTGGCGGCCCCGGGCAGCTGCGCTTGCCCTGCTGTACTTCTGGGGTCTGGGCTTCAGCGTGCGGGCTGCGCTCAGAAGCCGCGCAGCGAGGCGTAGCGAGCCCGGTGGAAGGCGCTGTCGCCCAGTAGCTGCATGCAGACGCGGGCGCGCTTCAGGAACAGCCCGATATCCAGGTCGTCGGTGGTGCCGATGCCGCCGTGCAGCTGCACGGCCTCGTTGGTCACGAGCTCGGCGCAGTCGTTGGCGCGTGCCTTCGCCAAGCTCGCCAGCAGCGGCAGCATCGACGGGTTCGCGTCCACCGCGTCGCAGGCTGCGCGCACGCTGCTGCGCAGGAGCTCCAGTTCGGCGAACATCTGCGCGGCCCGATGCTGCAGCGCCTGGAAGCTGCCGATCACCGCGCCGAACTGCTCACGTTGCTTGAGGTAGGCGAGGGTGCGTTCGAAGCACTCCTCGGCCCCGCCGAGCATCTCGGCAGCCAATGCGGCGCGGCCGCGATCGAGCACCTGCTGCAGTGCCGGCCAGGCCTCGCCTGCCTCGCCGAGGCGCATCGCGTCATCCACATGTACGCTGCGGAATTCGAGGCGTGCGGCATTGCGGCTGTCGAGCAGTGCCAGCCGGCGGCGCTCCAGTCCGGGCGCTCCTGCATCCACCACGAACAGGCTTAGCCCACCTCGCTCGCCGGGCGCCCCGCCCGTGCGTGCCACCACCACCAGTTGCTCTGCGCTGTGGCCATCGATCACGAATTGCTTGACCCCCGAGAGCTCCCAGCCGCGCGCGGAGCGCGTTGCGGCGAGCCCCACCCCCGCCGGGTCGTGGCGGTGCGTTTCCTCCAGCGCGAGTGCAAGCCGCAACTCGCCTGTCGCCACCAGCGGCAGCAACTGCTGCTTCTGCGCGTCGTTACCCGCGAGCGCGATTGCTCCGGCGCCCAGCACGCAGCTCGCGAACAGCGGTGACGCCGCCAGCGTGCGGCCGCACTCCTGCATCAGCAGGCCCGTCCCGGCGAAACCGAAATCGAGTCCGCCGTACTGCTCGGGGATGGTGATGCCAGCCCAGCCAAGCTCGGCCATGCGTGTCCAGAGATCCATGGAATACGCCAGCGGATCGCGGGTGTCGCGCAACTGCCGCAGCGCCGTCACGCTCGCGTGTTCACGCAGGAACTCGCGGGCGGTATCGGCGAGCTGGCGCTGTTCGTCGGTGGGTACTAGGGACATGGATCTGGTTTCCCGCTGCGGTGGGCTGCGATCAGGTCACGCCGGGCAGGCCGAGGGCCCGCTTGGCGATGATGTTCAACTGGATCTCGGAGCTGCCGCCGGCGATGCTGAGCGCCTTGGAGCCCAGCATGCCGCGCACGGTGTCGATCTCCGGGCCGGAAAAATCCTCTCCCTCCCAGCCGAGCCCCTGGCTTCCCATCATGGCGACCATCAGTTCCTGGCGGCGCTTTTCCTCTTCCGTGCCGCAGTACTTCATCACCATCGCGGTGAGGCCGGAGCCGGCGCGGGCTTTCGATTCCTCGATGATGCGCTGCTGGGTGAGACCGATGGCGTGCATCTGCATTTCGTGGCGCGCCAGACGGTCGCGCATCACGGCATCGGCCACCTGGCCGGCTGTGTCCATCGGCAGGTAGCGCTTCGCGCATTCAACCGCGCCATAGGCGCGGGTAGCGCTCTCGATGCCGATCTCCGACATGAGCTTGCGCTCGTGCTTGAGCAGCGCCTTGGCCACGCCCCAGCCCCCGTGCAGCGGGCCCACCAGATTGCCGCGCGGCACCCGCACATTGTCGAAGAAAGTCTGGCAGAACTCGGATGCGCCGCTGATCAGTTCGATCGGGCGCACGGTGATTCCGGGGGAGGCCATATCGACCAGCAGGAAGCTGATGCCCTCCTGCTTGCGGGCGGCGGGGTCGGTGCGCACCAGACAGAATATCCAGTCGGAGCGATCGGCCTGTGAGGTCCAGATCTTGGAGCCGTTCAGCACGAAGTGGTCGTCAAGGATCTCGGCGCGCATCTGCAGGCTCGCCAGGTCCGAGCCTGCTCCCGGTTCGCTGTAGCCTTGGCACCAGCGCGCGCGACCTTGTGCGATGGCCGGCAGATGCTCGTCTTTCTGCGCCTCGCTGCCGAATTCAAGCAGCGCCGGGCCGAGCATCCAGATGCCCAGGCTGTAGAGCGGGGAGCGGCAGCCGAGCTTGCGCATCTCGTCCTTGATGATTCGCGCCTCCTGCTCGCCCAAGCCCGCGCCGCCGTAGGCGAGCGGCCATTCCGGCACGACCCAGCGCTGCTCGCGCATGCGCTCGAACCAGATGCGGGCGTCCTCCGAGGGGAAGCTGCCGTTGCGGCCGCCCCAGTATTGCTCGCCGGGCGTGATGGGCTGGCGTTGGCTTGCGGGGCAGTTTTCTTCCAGCCAGCGGTGCACGGTGGCGCGGAATGCAGCGGTGTCGCTCATGGTGGGTCACCGGAATGTGAGATGGCGCGAGCATGGTAATGCATCGTCCGGTGTGCGCGAATGACGGTTTGGGTCGCGCCCGGCTGGCTATACGCGTCAGTAGCCAGAAGCGTCAGCGGCCTCTACGGGGAGCTCCGCTTCCTTTACCATGGGAATGTCGGGTTGTTGCCGGCAACACCGTGTGCGCAGGAGCAGCCAATGAAGCGTTTCGAGGGCAAGGTGGCGTTGGTCACTGGTGCGGGATCTGGCATCGGGCGGGCGGTGGCGCTGCGACTGGCGAGCGAGGGGGCGCGCGTGTTCTGCGCCGATCTGCACGCCGAGTCGCTGGAGCAGACCTGCGAGGCTGCCCGTCAGGCCGGAGGCGTTGCGCTCGCGGGGCGCTGTGATGTGTCCAACGAGGACGAGATGCGCGCCACAGTGGCGGCGGCCGTGGCGGCGTGGGGCCGGCTCGACCACCTGAGCAACATGGCCGGCATTCTGCGCTTCGACCATTTCCACGAGATCGCGCTGGATGATTTCAAGCGTGTGATCGAGGTGAATCTCTACGGCACCTTCCTGTTCTGCCGCGAGTCCATTCCGCACCTGCTGAAGACCGGAGGCAACATCGTGAATGCGGCCTCCACCTCCTCGCACGCGGGCCTGCCGTGGGGTGGCGTCTACTCGGCATCCAAGGGTGCGGTGCTTGCCATGACGCGCACCATCGCCGTCGAGTACGGTCGCCTTGGGCTACGCGCCAACAGTGTGTCGCCGGGCGATATCGCCACGCCCATGTCCACGGGCGTGAAGATGCCGCAGGGGGTGGATTTTAGCTGGATAGATCGCTGCAAGGCGCTGCACGGGCCGCGGCCGCCGGAGGTGGTGGCCGGTGTGATCGCGATGCTCGCCTCGGATGACGCCGCGCATATCAACGGCGAGGACATCCGTGTTGACGGCGGTACGCTGTCCTGATCCACGGGAGGTCGAGGGAGATGGGGCACACGCTGGGAATTCTGGTGGCGGGCGAACCGCCGGTGGAACTCGCCGATCGCTATCGCGGCTACGGCACCATGACCGCAGAACTGCTCCACACGGCAGACGCCTCGATGTCCTTCCGGCAGTACGACATCCGTGCCGGCGATTACCCCGCCGGACCGCAGGCCCACGACGCCTGGCTGATCACCGGCAGCCGCCACGCCGCCTACGAGGATCTGCCCTGGATCGGCTGGCTGGAGGGCTTCATCCGCGAGCTCGACACCCGGCGCATTCCGCTGGTTGGCATCTGCTTCGGCCACCAGCTGATCGCCCGCGCGCTGGGCGGCGCAGTCACTAAAGCGCCGCAGGGCTGGGGTGTGGGCGTGCACGAAGCCGGCATCACCGGACAGGCGTCGTGGATTGATCCTGATGCCCGCAGTTTTCGGCTGGTGGTGAGCCACCAGGACCAGGTGACGGCGCTGCCCGAGTGCGCCGAGCCCCTCGCCTCGAGCGCCTTCTGCCCGGTGGCGATGTATCACGTGGGCGATCACATCTTTGCCATGCAGGCGCACCCGGAATTCAGTCGCGAGTACTCCCGCGATTTGATGGAGGTGCGCCGGGGCCTGATCGGCGGGGAGTGCATCGATGCCGGCATCAGCTCGCTCGCCAAGGAGACGGACGCGCCTCGCGTGGCGCGCTGGATCGTCGCCTTCCTGAACCACGCATGGACACGCTGACTGCGGCGCTGCTGGAACCGCGCGCCTACCCGCACCCGGTAGATGGCGTGCGGCTGATCGAGACCCGTATATCGTGGGTATTCCTCGCCGGAGATTTCGCCTACAAGCTGAAAAAACCGGTTTCCTTCGGTTTTCTCGATTTTTCCAGCCTTGAGGCAAGACGCCGGTTCTGCTTCGAGGAACTGCGGCTGAACCGCCGTTTCGCCCCGGCGCTGTATCTCGATGTGGTGGCCATCGTCCGCGGGCCGGATGGTCCCTGCGTGGCGGGGGCGGGCGAGGTGCTCGAGTTCGCGGTGCGCATGCGCCGCTTTGCCGACGGCGCGCTGCTCGCCGAGCGCGCGGCCGACGGTGTCGTGCCGCGGTCTCTCTGGTGGCGACTCGGCGCCGATCTCGCACGGCTGCATCTCGCGCTGCCGCGTGCTCCCGCGGACGATCCCGATTGCGAGGGCGTGCCGCCGCATTTCCGCGATGCGCTCGCAGAGAATCTGCGGCAGATCAGGCCCTATCTGCGCGATCGCAGCGACATCGACGTACTGAATGTGGTGGAGGAGCGTAGCTGGGCGGACTGGCGCCGGCTGGAGAGCCTGTTGTGGCGCCGTCACGCCGCGGAGTGGGTGCGCGAGTGCCACGGCGATCTGCATCTTGGCAACCTGCTGCTGGAGGATGAGCGCGTGCTCCCCTTCGACTGCATCGAGTTCAGCGCGCGCCTGCGCTGGATCGATGTGATGAGCGAGATGGCTTTCCTCGTCATGGACTGCGAGGCCCGTGGCGTGCCGGCAGGCGGTTTCGTGGCCCTGAATGCCTGGCTCGAGGCGAGCGGCGATTACGCGGGGCTCGGCATCCTCGATCTCTGCCGTTGCTATCGCGCGGTGGTGCGCGCCAAGGTCGCGCTGCTGGCCGGACGGCCCCCGGTCGAGAGCGACTCCCCGGCGCACCTGGAATTCCGGCGTTATGCCGCGCTTGCCTGCGGTTTCGGGCAGCCACGTCAGCGGTTTCTCGCCATCACCTGCGGGGTCTCGGGTTCCGGCAAGTCAACCGTCGCGCTGGCGCTGGCCGGGGAACTGCACGCGATCCGGATCCGCTCGGACGTCGAACGCAAGCGGCTTTTCGGGCTCGCTGCCGATGCCGACACGCGCTTGCCGGGCATGCCGGACATTTACACGCGCGAGGCCGGTGGGCGCACTTTTGCGCAGCTCGAGGAGCTCGCCGTGACGGTGATTGCGGCGGGGCATCCGGTGATCCTCGATGCCACCTTCATTCAGCGCGGGCTGCGCGAACGCTTCCGCGCACTGGCGGTGCGGCTCGGTGTGCCTTTCGTGGTGCTGCACTGCGATGCCCCGAGCGAAGAACTGCGGCGTCGCGTTGCCGTGCGCCATGCCGCCGGCAGTGATGCCTCCGAGGCCGACATTGGCGTGCTCGAATCACAACTCGCGGTCTGCGAGCCGCCGGATCCCGCGCGTGAACCCGGCACGCTGCGTGTGCCGGGAGACGATGCGGCCAGCCTGGCGCTCCTGGTGGACGCGCTGCGCGCGGTGGTTTTCCCTGCGGCTTGACCCGGGTCAATGCGAGGGCATGCCGCGCGGCGCAACCTGCGGTCGTTATTCCCCGCAAGGAACATGCGTGGAGATCAGCCTCGGTTAGTGGTTGAAGGCAGTCTCGAAGCGCTGGATGCGTGCTGCGTTGGCGCCAAGGTCGCCGCGCCCCACCCGGCTTGCCGAGCGCAAATCCACGCGGCTGCCGTTCGGTGTGGGGCGTATCCGGATCGCCACGTCATCCACGAAGCCGAACCAGAACGTCGTCTGGCTTGCCTCCAGCGTGCCCGCCGCGGCGTCTTGCGCGTAAACCTCCCAGCCCAGGCTCTTCGCCACCTCGAGTGCCCGCGCGAAGGCCGCCTGCGGCGCCAGCGGGGATTCGATGCCGGTGAGCTTTGGGTAGCCCGAGGATTGGAGTGCGTCGACTTCGGGGCCGCGCTCGAGCGGATTGGCGTCCGGGCCGCGTCGCGCGGGGCCGGCGATAAATTGCGGCGGGTCGGTGAGGTCCGTGCTGATGTCGTGGATGACCGGTTTGTCGCTGGCAGGCAGCACCACCAGGGCGCCGGCCAGCACCGGTGCGAGCGCCACGCCCGCGATGGCCGCGGTGAGCGGACGTGCCGCGCGCAGCGCGGGCCGGAAGAACAGGAACAGCAGCACGCAGAGCAGCAGGCCGGAACCCACCACCGCGAGCGCCGTGAGCGGCAGGCCTGACTGCCAGCCGAGTAGCCCGAAGCGCGTGGCGAGCGGCGCCAGCGGCAACGCGGCCAGTAGAGCGAGGGCGAGGAATCCGCAGATTTTCAGGATTTTCGGGGGCGTAGGTTTGTCCATCGTGTTGCTTCCGGGTGTTGTCAGGGTTAGTCGGGCCGGGCGGGCGCGCGCAGCGCCAGCGGTTCGCGCAGGATATGGCTCGCGGGTCTCGGTGCCTACTGCCAGAGTCTCGAGGACGCGCAGCAACACCTCGACCGTGCCGGGGGCGAGGCCTCGCGACTCTTCCAGGAACTGGTCGACAAGGGCCAGCAGATCGAAGAGCACAGCCGCAGCGGCATCCGCAGTCGTATCGACGAGGCGCGCCCCGACCAGAACGAAGGCACCCGCAAAGCGTTCCCGTCCGGGCTCGGTGCGCTCAGCACGCGTGGCGCCAAAAGCGGGCTCGCGCAAGACCTGAGGCAGGTTTAGCGCGCGGTCGCGTTCGAGGCCGCAAGGAAGGCCGGGGCTTCGCCGCCGCCATGCACCGTCAGCGCCGATCCCGACACGTATGAGGCCATCGGCGAGGCCAGGAAGAGGCAGACCTGCCCGATGTCCGCCGGCACGGCCATCCGGCCGAGCGGGATGGTCCTGCCCACCGCTGCCACACCCTCGGCGTCGCCGTAGTAGAGGTGTGACTGTTCGGTGTCGACCAGTCCCGAGATCACTGCCACCACCCGCACCTTCGGGGCCCATTCCACCGCGAGTGAGGCGGTGATGTTGACCAGTCCCGCCTTGGCCGCGCCGTAGGCGGCCGTGCCCGGGGAGGGGCGTATCGCGCTGACGCTGGCGATATTGATGATGGTGCCGCCATCGGCTTGCTGCTGCATCACGCGATTGGCGCATTGCGCCGCATTGAGCGGCGCCAGCAGGTTCAGGCGGATGATCGACTCCGCAAAGCGCGGCGAGGCGGTGGCGGCCTCCGAGGGCGGCGACCCGCCGGCGTTGTTCACCAGCACGTCGATTCGTCCGAAACGCTCCACGATCGCCGTGAAGGCCGCGGTCAGTTGCTCGGGGTCGCGGACGTCCGCGGCAAAGAATACGGCCTCCCGCCCGCCAGCCGACACGGGCGTATTCGGGGCGCTGCGCCCGATAACGGCAACATCGGCGCCAGCTTCGAGGAAGCTGCGGCTGATGCCCGCGCCCACGCCGCGGGCACCTCCGGTGACAACGGCGAGGCGCCCTTGCATGTCGAGCGGATTCTGCATTGGCCGGTGACTCCTGGGGGAACGGGGGGATCCGATTGCACGTGATCGGGGTAAGGATACCGCCACGCGTCGCGGGCTAAGTATACTGGCGCCCCTTTGCGCGGCAGTCAGCCCCACCCATTCTGGAGGATTCATGAGTTCCAAAAGCATCGCCATTCTCGGCGGCACCGGTGCGCTTGGCACTGGTCTCGCGCGTCGCTGGACCCAGGCCGGTCACCGCGTGATCATCGGTTCGCGCTCCGAGGAGAAGGCCCTTGAGGCGCTCGAGGATCTGCGCAAGGTCATGGCCGAGCGCGGCGCCGATGCCGGCGGCGTGCTGGCCATGGAAAACCTCGAGGCTGCGCGCGCGGCCGATCTGGTCGTCCTCACGGTGCCGTTCGCGCACCAGCGCAGTACGCTCGAGCACGTGAAGTCCGCGTTGGAGGGCAAGATCCTGGTAGATGTGACGGTACCGCTCATGCCACCCAAGGTGGGCACGGTGCAGCTGCCGGCAGAGGGTTCTGCAGGGCAGGCCGCCCAGCAGATCTGCGGGGATGGCGTGAAGGTGGTCTCCGCGTTTCAGAACGTCGCCGCCCATCACCTGCAGGAAGGCCAAGGCATCGAGTGCGATGTTCTCGTATGCGGCAACGACAAGGACGCGCGCGCCGAGGTGATCGCGCTGATCGAGGACTGCGGCATGCGCGGCTTCCATGCCGGCCCCATAGCCAACGCCGCCGCCGCCGAGGCGCTCACTTCCGTGATCATCAATATCAACCGCACTTTCAAATGCCATGCCGGCATCCGCATCACCGGGACCGACAGTCACGGTGAGTGAGTCGCTGCGGCTCTACGCCCTCGACGGCATCCCGCTGATCGAGCCGGGCGACGATATCGTCGCGCCGATTCTTGCGGCTGCAGAGCGGGCGGCCGGCGGCTTCATCGACGGCGATCTGTTGGTCGTCGCACAGAAGATCGTCTCCAAAGCCGAGAACCGTTACGTCGACCTGCGCGATGTGACGGCCTCGGCCGAGGCCGAGAGGCTGGCGCCGCTGGCCGACAAGGACCCGCGGCTGATCGAGGTGATCCTCCGCGAATCGGTGGCGGTGCTGCGGCAGCGTCCCGGGGCGTTGATCGTCGAGCACCGGCTGGGTTATGTGCACGCCAACGCCGGGGTGGATCGCTCCAATGTGGCGGACTCGAACCGTGTGCTGCTGCTGCCCGAAGACCCCGACGCCAGTGCGCGCGCCTTGCGCAGTGGTGTGCGGAATGCCACCGGCCGTGACGTCTGCGTGGTCATCAACGACAGCGCGGGTCGGGCGTGGCGCAATGGCATCACCGGCTTTGCGATCGGTTGCGCCGGGTTCCGCCCGGTGGTGAACCGTATCGGTCAGCCGGATCTTTTCGGGCGCCTGCTGGAAATGACCGAGGTAGCCGTTGCAGACGAGCTTGCCGCTGCCGCCTCGTTCCTGATGGGTCAGGCCGATGAGGGTATTCCCGCCGTGCTGGTGCGCGGGGCCCGGTTGGAGCCATCGGAGGAGGGCATGCGCGCACTCATCCGTGACCCGGCCAAGGATCTGTTCCGTCGGTGAGCAGGCCAGCGCGGGTCATCGCCCTGTCCGGCGGGGTGGGCGGCGCCAAACTGGCGCTGGGACTCACGGCATGTCTTGGCCCGGACGAGCTCGCGATCCTCGCCAACACCGCCGATGACTTTGAGCACTTGGGGCTCAGCATCTGTCCCGATCTCGACACCGTGATGTATACGCTCGCAAGTCTCGCGGATCCCGAGCGTGGCTGGGGCCTCGCGGGGGAGTCCTGGCAGTGTATGGAGGCGATGGCCGCGCTGGGTGGGCCGGACTGGTTCCGTCTCGGTGACCGGGATCTGGCCACCCACCTTCAGCGCAGCCTCATGCTGCGAGCAGGCGACACGCTCTCGAAGGTCACGGCGCGGCTCTGCGCCGCGCTCGGTGTGCGCCATGCGCTCTTGCCGATGAGCGACGACCCGGTGCGCACACTGCTCACGACCGATCGGGGCGAGCTCGCTTTCCAGGCCTATTTCGTGCGTGAGCGCTGTGCGCCCCGCGTGCATGCATTGCGCTACGAGGGCGCTGCCAGTGCCCGCCCCAACCCTGCACTGCTCGAGTGGCTGGACAGCGGCGCCGCCGTGGTGATCTGCCCCTCCAATCCCTGGCTGAGCGTCGACCCGATACTCGCCCTGGGCGATCTGCGGTCGCGGCTGGCCGCTGCCTCCACGGTGGCGATCTCGCCGATCGTGGGTGGGCGAGCGATCAAGGGGCCGGCAGCAGCCCTGATGGAGCAACTGGGTCTTGTTCCCTCGGCCTTCGAGGTTGCCCGTCATTACCGTGGCCTGCTGCGCGGCTTCGTGCTGGATCGGGTTGATGCCGGGCAAGCAGAGGCGGTGCGCGCACTGGGCATGGCGGTGTTGGTCACCGACACGGTGATGACCGATGTTGCCTCTAAGCAGCGCCTCGCCGCCGAGGTGCTGGAGTTTCTCGCAGGGCTTGCGGCATGAGCGGTAGCGGCACCTGGGCGTTGGTGCCGCTCAGGCAGCTTGCTGGCGGCAAGGAGCGGCTCGCCGGCGTGCTGCCTGCCGCCGCGCGCCGCGCGCTGGTCGAGGCGATGGCCGAGGATCTGGTCCGAGCGCTGCTCGAGTTGCCGTTGCCTTCCACGCAGATCGTGCTGGTTTCCGAGGATCCCGAGGTCGCGACCTTGGCCCTACGGCTTGGCGTGGCCCTGTTCCGGCCGTCGCCCGCGGCTTGCGATCCGCTTAACGCCGCGCTTGCGGAGGCCGCGAGCCGCGCAGCCGAGTCCGGCGCCGAGGCCGTGCTGATGATCCATGCGGATCTGCCCCGTGCGAGCGCGCTGGCGCTGCGAGGCTTGCTCGAAGCCCATGCGGTTGACCAGCCCATCCCCCGTGCGACGCTGGTGAGCGATCGGGAGGGCACCGGCACCAACTGCCTCCTGCTCTCGCCGCCGCTTGCTATTTCCCTGCTCTTCGGGCCTGGAAGCCGCGCCCGCCACGTGCAGGCTTGCGCCGAGGCGGGGCTGCCTTGCCGTGAATTGACGGAGCCTGCGCTCGCGTTCGATATCGACGTCCCGGCCGATCTCGCGCTGCTTGTGCACCCCGGTGAAACTCAAGACAATGCTCTCGGCGAGCGCAGCCAGGCTTGGATTCACAGCTACCGTCGGCAAGCGGGATGAATCGGCGGCGGCCTTGGCCAGGAGAGAGGCAGTGCAGGTGCTCGTGACCGATCCGCTTGACGCAATACTCGAGGCAGCCGCTTCCCCGAGAGGACTCTCCGACGACCAGGCGCTCGCGCTGGCCGGCGCCGAGGACACGGGCGCGCTCATGCAGGTTGCGGCTACGCTGCGCGACAGCGGATTCGGCAACGTCATCACGTATTCGCGAAAAGTGTTCATTCCGCTCACGCACTTGTGCCGTGACGTGTGTCACTACTGCACCTTCGCCCGCACGCCAAAACGCATCGAGCAGCCGTTCATGAGTCTCGAGCAGGTGCTCGAGGTGGCACGCGCCGGCGCCCGGCTTGGTTGCAAGGAGGCGCTGTTCACGCTGGGTGAAAAACCCGAACTGCGTTACCCCGCTGCACGCGAGGCGCTCGAGGCGCTGGGTTTCGCCAGCACGCTCGAGTACCTCGCCCATGTGGCCGGTGCCGTGTTCGAGCAGACCGGTCTGTTCCCCCACATAAACGCCGGCAACATGAACGCCACCGAGATCGCGATGCTGCGGCGCGTGGCACCGTCCATGGGCATCATGCTGGAGTCCGTCTCCGAGCGGCTCTGCGGCAAGGGCATGCCCCATCACGGCTCACCCGACAAGCTGCCTGCCGTGCGCCTCGAGACCCTGCGACTTGCGGGCGAGGCGCGCGTGCCTTTCACCTCGGGCATCCTGATCGGTATCGGCGAGACGCGGGCCGAGCGCATTGAGGCCCTGCTGGCCTTGCGTGCCCTGGGGCGCGAGCACGGGCATCTGCAGGAAGTGATCATCCAGAATTTTCGCGCCAAGCCGGGCACTCGCATGGCCGGCTCACCGGAGCCCGACCTCGAAGACCTGCTCTGGACCATCGCGGTGGCGCGGCTGGTGCTGGGCGCCTCGATCAGCATCCAGGCGCCGCCCAACCTGAGCCCCGGCGTGCTGCCGCGGCTGCTCGAGGCGGGCATCAACGACTGGGGTGGCGTCTCGCCGCTCACGCCCGATTTCGTGAATCCCGAGGCACCCTGGCCGCAGCTCGACCAACTCGCCGCCGAGACCGCGTCCACGGGCAAGTTCCTGCAGGAGCGCCTCACGATCTATCCGGCCTGGGTGCGTGACGCCGCGCTCTGGTCTGATGTGGCGCTGTTGCCGACACTCCTTGCGTCCGTCGATGGTGACGGTTTTCCGCGCACGGATGATTGGGTTACAGGCTCCTCGACCCGGCTGCCCGAGTTTGAAACAGCTCTGCTCGAGGGGCGTGCCAAGCACGCCGGCAGCGTTTCGGCGCGTACGGCTGCGCTGCTCTCCCGGGCTGCCGAGGGCGCGGAGCCCGACGAGGCCGGAATCGCCTGGCTGCTCCGCGCGCGCGGCGCGGACTTCGCGGCGGTTTGTGCGGCCGCCGATGCGCTGCGCGAGCGACTGCACAGCGATCGCGTGAGCTACGTGGTCAACCGCAACATCAACTACACCAACGTGTGCTATTTCCACTGCAACTTCTGCGCGTTCTCCAAGGGCAAGGGCCACGACGATCTACGCGGCACGCCCTACGACATCGACGATGCCGAACTGGGCCGCCGCGTAGCCGAGGCCTGGGAGCGCGGTGCTACCGAGGTCTGCCTGCAGGGCGGAATCCATCCCGCGTACACCGGCCAGAAGTACCTCGATGTCTGCGCGGTCGTCAAAGCGGCCGTGCCGGGGATCCACATTCACGCCTTCTCGCCGCTTGAGATCTGGCAGGGTGCAAAAACACTCGGCCTGTCACTCGCGGACTTCCTCTCACGGCTGCGCGAGGCGGGTCTGGCGACGCTGCCGGGGACGGCGGCAGAAATCCTCGATGACGAGGTCCGCGCCGTGATAGCCCCAGACAAGATAAACACCGAGCAGTGGCTCGAGGTCATGCGCACCGCGCACGCGCTCGGCATCAAGACTACGGCCACCGTGATGTTCGGGCATGTCGAGAAGCCCGAGCATCTTGCGCGACACCTGCTGCGGGTCAAGGCGCTGGCGCGCGAGCATCACGGCTTCACCGAGTTCGTGCCGCTGCCTTTCGTGGCCGAGGAAGCACCGCTCTTCCGCCGTGGCCGCGCGCGCCGCGGCCCCACCTTTCGCGAATCCGTGCTGATGCACGCCGTAGCGCGACTCGTGCTGTATCCGGAAATCCCCAGCGTGCAGGCCTCCTGGGTGAAGCTCGGTCCGGAGGGCTTGCGGGCCTGCCTGAACGCTGGCGCCAACGATGCCGGTGGCACGCTGATGAACGAGTCGATCACCCGGGCGGCGGGCGCGGAGCACGGGCAGGAATTTCCGCCAGCGGCGCTCGAGCAACTGATCAGCGCGGTGGGACGTCGGCCCTGGCAGCGCAGCACGCTTTATGGGAGTGCCGATCCTGATCGCCGTGCCGTCTCGCTGGCGGCAGCACCGCTTGTGGATATCGTCAATGCGCCGGTACGCAAGGCACCGGCCGGCGAGCGCCGGGCGGGGATAATCGCCCGTGATTCGATGGCCAGCTGCGGCGGCTGAGCGTCGCGGAAAGACCTGGAAGATCGTTCATGGAATATTGGCTTTCCATCACCACGATACCTGAGCAGGACCAGTTGCTCGATGTCGCGCGCATGGCCGAGGAAGCCGGCTTCGATGGCATCACGGTGGCTGACCATCTGCTGATGCCCACCCGGATTGACAGCCGCTACCCCTACACCGAGGACGGCGCCATGTGGTGGCCGCCAGACACGCCCTGGCCCGACCCCTGGGTCACTCTCGCCGCCATGGGTGCGGTCACCTCCCGTCTGCGGCTCGCGTCCAATATCTGCATCGCTGCGATGCGCGATCCGATCACTCTCGCCAAAGCCGTGTCGACAGCGAGCGTGCTCTCCAATGGGCGTATCGTGCTCGGCGTGGCGGCAGGTTGGCTGCGCGAGGAGTACGAGTTGATGGGCGTCGACTTCGCCAGCCGTGGCCGTCGACTCGATGAGCTGCTGGTCGTCATGCGCCGGCTCTGGAGTGGGCAGCCGGTCTCGCATCGCGGCGAGTTCTTTGGCTTCGACGAGGGCATCATGTGCCCGCCACCGCCCGCTACGGTGCCGGTGTGGTGCGGCGGGGCCGCCGCGCCCGCGTTGCGTCGCGCCGCCCGCAATGACGGTTGGCTTG
Organism: Klebsiella pneumoniae; assembly: GCA_945862145.1. GTDB lineage: Bacteria > Pseudomonadota > Gammaproteobacteria > Pseudomonadales > UBA5518 > UBA5518. The sequence goes on along the minus strand of CAMAXE010000004.1, from coordinate 104,017 downwards.
GGTTGCCGCTCGATCGCGCCGCCGCCGTGCCGATGGTCGAGACGCTGCGGCGGGAGCGCCTTGCTGCGGGCTTGGGCGCTGAGGGGCTTGCCGTGAACATCGCGCTTACTGAGCCACACGAGCCAGCGACCATCGCCGAACTAGAGGACGCGGGTGTCACGGGTTTGATGATCATGAGCCCGTGGATGCCCAATCCTTTCATCACGGCGCCCTGGTTTGATCCGGGTGCCAATCCCGCCCTGCGCGAGAGCAAGCGTGCCGCGATGCAGCGCTTCGCCGAGCAGGTCATCCACCGCTGAGTTTCCAGCCACGATACGCCGAGGAGAACACCCCATGGCCGCGACCCCCGATCAGGTAAGACACGCCATCCGCACCTACATGCAGGCCTGGGCCACGGGCGACAAGGCTCTGTTACTCGGCATATTCGCGCCCGATGCCACCTGGGAGGATCCGGTGGGCACGCCGCCCTTCATCGGTCACGCGGGGGTGTCGAAGTTCTGGGATTTCGCGCATATGGGCGCCGATCAGGGCCGCACCATCCTGCCGCGCATCGACCAGATCATTGCCAACGGCCATGAAGGGATACTGCGCTTTACCATGCAAGTGCGCGTCCCGGCGGAGAACAAAGGCCTCGATCTTGCCGTGGTCGATTACTTCGAGCTGAACGACGCCGGTCTGATCCAGCGCGCCCGCGCCTTCTGGGACGAGAGCTGCGCCAGCGTGCCCGCGGGCATGGAGCTCTTTGCCCCGAATATCGACCAAGCCTACGAGTCCTGAGGCGCGCTCCGTTCTTATGAGCGCAAGCGACGATCGCCGGGATCGCTGGACGCCACCGCCACGCGCAGACTGGGCGGAGCGGCTGAATGCGGAAGGGCGTGGCATGGATATCAGCGCCGTCGTGCCGCTCGATGCCGCGAGCCTGATCAACGCCGCCTGCCGCGCCACGGGGCTCGAGGACTTTGGCGATCCCGAGTGGGAGGCGCCGTTCCGGGTGCTGGTCGAGGCGCTCGAGTCTGAGGCAGAGCTCAACCTCACCGGCCGCATCATGTGCCGCAGCGAACTGCTGGTGTTCCTGCAGAACCGACTGCATATCGAGGACTGGTACCGGCGCCATCCCGAGATCGACGAGGAGGAAATCCGCGAGCCGCTGTTCATTGCCGGACTGCCGCGCTCCGGCACCTCCATTCTTTTCGAGCTGCTGGCGCAGGACCAGGGCTTCACGATTCCCGAGACCTGGATGCTCCTGTTCTCCTGCCCGCCGCCAGCGCTCGCCAGCACCGATGACATCGAGGCGCGCATTCAACGTGCCGATCATCTGGTAACGCAGTGGGCCCGCGTGGTGCCGGCCTATGCCGCGATGCACGAGATGGGCGGACGCATTCCCTCGGAGTGCGGCATGATCATGGCCAATACCTTTCTGAGCGAGCACTTTCCTGCGCTGCAGCAGACGCCTTCCTACGACGCCTGGCTCTTCACCCATGAGTGGAGTCTCGCCTACCGGTATCACCGCCGTGTCCTGAAGCTGCTGCAATGGCGCGCCGGTGACGCGACACGCTGGCTGCTCAAGGCACCGAATCACTTGGGCCACCTGCCCACGCTATTCGCCACCTATCCGGATGCCCGCGTGGTGCAGACGCACCGCGACCCGCTGAAGTGCATGGCCTCGGCCACCAACCTGCTCGGTTGCCTCTACTGGATGCGCAGCGACAAGGCTTTCGACTCCTCAGCCTTCGAGGATCTGATCATGGGGGCGGCCACGGCGTCGCGCCTCGAGAACGTCATGCGTCAGCGTGACCTCGGCACCGTGCCGGCCGATCGTGTCGTTGATTCGCGCTACCAGGAGCTGATGGACGATCCGCTCGTCGCCGTCCGCGATCTCTACGACCGGCTCTCGATGCCCCTCGGGGCGGTGGCCGAGGCGCGCATGCGCGCCTATATCGCCGGCAAGCCCAAGGGGAAGTTCGGGGCCCACCGGTACGAGGCGGGCGATGCCGAGTTCCAGGCGCGAGAGCGCGAACTGTTCAGCGCATACCAGCGGCGTCATGGCGTCCCCGACGAGCGCTGATCCGGGTCGGCGCATCGACCTCGAACCCGGCTGGCTCGCGGAGCTCGGGGCCGAGTTCGACCAGCCTTATATGCAGCAGTTGCGGGCCTTCCTGATCGCCGAAAAGCGGCGCGGGGCGGAGATATACCCCGAGGCGGCTAACTGGTTCGCGGCCTTCCGCAGCACGCCCTTTCCTGCCGTGAAAGTGGTGATCCTCGGGCAGGATCCCTATCACGGACCCGGACAGGCGCATGGCTTGTGTTTTTCCGTGCCGCGGGGCGTTGCCCCGCCGCCTTCGCTGGTCAACATCCTTGCCGAACTCGAGCGCGATCTCGGTCTGCCGCGACCGGCGCACGGTTGCCTTGATCGCTGGGCCGAGCAGGGCGTGCTGTTGCTTAATAGCGTGCTTACGGTGGAGCGCAGCGATGCGGGCTCGCATCAAGGCAAGGGCTGGGAGACGTTCACCGATCGCGTGGTGGGCGTGCTGAGTGCCCGGTGCGAGCATTTGGTGTTTATGCTGTGGGGCAGTTATGCCCAACGCAAGGGTCGAATCGTCGACAGGAGCCGGCATCTGGTGCTTGTTTCGCCGCATCCCTCGCCGCTTTCCGCGTACCGGGGCTTCATCGGCAACGGGCACTTCTCCAGCGCCAACCGCTACCTGGCAGATAACGGCATCGACCCCGTCGACTGGGGTTCAGAGGCCTACTGAAGCGCGGCGATGCTCGCGGCCATGGCCTCGCTCAGATCCTCGGCCTCCATCGAGCTCACGTTGGGATCGAGGCCGATGCGACTGAAGGCGCTTACGGTTGTCCAGTCGAGCGCGGCCAGCGGATGCGAGGAGCCCATATAGCTCTGCAGGTTGGCCACCATCACGATATCGGTGATGTCCACGGCAGTCGGCTTGCGCGCGAAATCGAGGTAGGACAACGGGACTGTCGCGATCTCCGGGGTGAAGGCCCAGGTGTCGAGGATGAGTTTGCCGATCTCGCCGTGCAGCGCCTCGATGAGGTTATCGAGGACGTCAAGATCTTTCAGCAGCTTAGGGTCTTCTTCAGCGAAACGGAGGATCGGCAGCGCGCCGATGCGGTGCACCAGGCCGGCGAGCATCGCCTGGTCGGGCTTCAGGCGGGTGTAGGTTCGTGCCAGCACGGCGCTGATGCCGGCTACCTCGGTGCTGTGGGTCCAGATCTGGCGCATGCGCTCGTCGACGGCATCCGAGGTGGCCTGGAACATCTGTTCCATGGCAAGGCCGACCGCCAGGTTGCAGGAATACTGGATGCCGAGCCGGGCCGCGGCGCCCTTGACGTCCGTGACGGGCGAACTGCCGCGCATCAACGGACTGTTCGCCACCCGGATCACGCGCGCCGACAGCGCCGCATCGAAGCCGAGTTCACGGGCGAAGGAGGCGATGTCCGAGCGTGGATCCTCGGCGGCATCGCGTATGCGCAGCGCCACCTCGGGGAGCGTCGGCAGCACGATGCGATTGTTCTTGATGGCTTCGATCAGTTGAGCGCGGATCTCATCGACCAGGCTCGACATGGGCATCTCCTTTGGGCGTTGCTGGCCAAGGAAGGCGCAGCACGCGCCGAGATCATACCCATCCGGTTGTCAGGGCGGCAAACGCAGTGTGTCTCCGGCCTCGCTCAGGAAGGCCCCCGAGGGTCCGGTTGCGAGGTCGTCGGCCAGTACGGCAAGCACCTCGCAGCCACCACGCCCGTCCGGCGCCGACTCGACCACGGTTCCCGCAGGCTGGGTGCCCGCGCTCAGACTGCTGCCCGGGGGCGGCGGGCTCGCGGCGCCTGTCAGGCGTTGCAGGTGACGCTTGACGCCTCCCTTGTAATGCGTGCGCGCCACGATCTCCTGTCCCGTGTAGCAGCCCTTGCGGAAGCTCACGCTGCCGCTGGTGTCGTAGCGCAGCATCTGCGGCAGGAAGATTTCGCGGGTGGCCGCCTGGATCTCCGCGGCATCCGCACGCACCAGCGCAAGGCGCCAGTCGCTCTCGCTGCCACCGGGGAGCAATTCGCCCAGACGCCCGGCCCACTGCGCCGCGGCCTGCGGATCGAGCCAGAGTTCGTGGCGCTGACCGGCGGCGTCGGCCCGGAGCAACACACCGCCCTCCACGGGTGTGAGATGGCTGGCCTCGGCGGGCCAGGTTTGCGCTAGCGCTGCCCGGGCTGCGGTGGAGGGCTCGCCGAGGATGCCGAGGCAACGCATCGGTGCCTCGACAATGCGCACCCGCGAGAGTGCTCCGTACCGGGATAGCTGCTCAAGGGTTGACTGCAGCAGATCTGCACGCAGCCGCAGCAGCACCTGCTCGGGCGAGACCTGCCACAGCAGGAAGCTGCAAAGCACACGGCCCTTGGGTGTGCACCAGGCCCCGCCGATCGCGTGCTCCGCGCTCGCCTGGCGCAGGTCGCAGGTGAACTGTCCTTGGAGGAACTCCGCAGCGCGCGCCCCCTCGACAGACAGGAATCCGTAGCTCTCGAGGGGTATCAGGCATGCTGTTGCAGAGATGGGTGCAAGATCGGTCATGTACAGGCCCGGAGGACAGCGACGCTCGTATAATAGCCACGTTTCATGACTTCCCGGAGCCCGTCTGCCATGGATACGTCTGCAGAGAATCGGCGCGTCTATTGGCACAGTCGCCGCGGCATGCTCGAACTCGATCTCGCGCTGATGCCCTTCGCGGAGTTCCGGTACCCCGGGCTCGCGCCGGCCGAACAATTTACTTACCGCCGCTTGCTGGAGGCCGAGGACACCGATATCTTCGACTGGCTGATGCACCGGGCTGCGGCCCCCGACCCCTTAATCGACGCCATCGTGGAGAGCATCCTGGCCTATGGACGGGCCCGAACTGCGCATACCCCTTAGCCCCTCGCGGCTGCTGCTGCTCGCGTTGCTGTTGCTGCACGGGGCCGCCCTCGTCGCACCCTGGTGCGCAAACCTTCCCGATTGGTTGCGTGCGGTACTTGCCTTGCTCGTGCTCTTCAGTCTGCTGCGGGCCTGGCCTGCGGCGTGGTGGCGCGGTGAACTCGCTCTCGAGACGCGGGCGGGCGTCTGGAGTCTGCGGCGTGATGGCGAGTCACAGGCCGTGGCCCTGCTGCCTGACAGTACGGTGTGGTCGTGGATGGTCGTGCTGCGATTGCGCTGCGCCGATGGGGTGAGGTCGCTGGTGCTGTTGCCCGATTCGGCCATGCACGCAGACCTGCGTCGGCTGCGGACGCGGCTGCGACTGTGCGAGGGGCGCTCAGGGCGCCAGGATGGTGTCGAGGGCCTGCGCTGAGGTGTGCGGGTAATCGAGCGTGTAGTGCAGGCCACGGCTCTCGCGTCGCTCGAGGGCGCTGGCGATGATCAGCTCGGCCACCAGCGCCAGGTTGCGCAACTCCACCAGATCCGCGGTGATGCGGTAGTTGCTGTAGTACTCGGCGATCTCCAGTTGCAGCAGTTGGGCGCGGTTCTGGGCGCGTCGCAGCCGTTTGGTGGTCCGTACGATGCCGACGTAATCCCACATGAAGCGGCGCAACTCGTCCCAGTTGTGCGAGATCACCACATCCTCGTCGGAATCGCGCACCTGCGAGGCATCCCAGTCGGGTATCCCGGCCGGTGACGAGACCGTGCCGAGTTGCGCGGCGATGCTCTGCGCCGCGGCGCGCGCGAACACGAAACACTCGAGCAGCGAGTTGCTGGCCATGCGGTTGGCGCCATGCAAACCCGTGAACGCCGTCTCGCCGGCCGCGTACAGACCGGGCACATCGGTTTGGCCCTGCAAGTCTATAAGCACGCCGCCGCAGGTGTAGTGCGCAGCCGGCACCACCGGCAGCGCCTCGCGTGACATGTCGAACCCAAGCTCCAGGCAGCGGGAATGGATGGTCGGGAAGTGCTCGCGGATAAATGCCTCGCCCTTGTGCGTGATATCGAGGTAGACGCAGTCGATGCCCAGGCGCTTCATCTCGTGGTCGATGGCGCGGGCAACGATGTCGCGCGGGGCGAGTTCGGCCTGCGGGTGGAAGCGATCCATGAAGCGCTCCCCACCCGGCAGGCGCAGCACGCCGCCCTCGCCGCGCACCGCCTCGGACACCAGAAAGCTCTTGGCTCGCGGATGATAGAGACAGGTGGGATGGAACTGGTTGAACTCGAGGTTGGCCACGCGGCATCCGGCCCGCCAGGCCATGGCGATCCCGTCGCCCGTCGCGGTATCGGGGTTGGTGGTGTAGAGATAGGCCTTGCTCGCGCCGCCCGTGGCCAGCACCACGAAAGGTGCCGCGAACAGATCGACGGAATTTTTCTCGATGTCCAGCACGTAGGCCCCGCAGCACCGCCCGTCACGGGTTATCAGGTTGACGGCGATGTGCTGCTCGAAGACTTCGATCGATTCGTGGCGGCGGACCTGCCCGCTCAGGGTGTCGGAGACCGCCCGACCCGTGGCGTCGGCTGCATGGATGATGCGGCGGTGGCTGTGCCCACCTTCCATGGTGAGGTGGAAATCCTCGTTGCCATCGGGCGTGACCAGTTTGGTGAAGCCGACGCCCAGATCGACCAGCCACTGGATGCTCTCGCGGCTGTGGCTCACGGTGAAGCGGACCACATCCTCATGGCAGAGCCCGGCGCCTGCGCGGAGCGTGTCTTCCACATGGGCGTCGATGCTGTCGGTGTCATCGAGCACCGCGGCGATGCCACCTTGCGCCCAGGCTGTGGAGCCCTCGTCTAATTTGCCCTTGCAGATGACCGCCACGCGGGCGTGCGCTGCAATCTGGATCGCGACACTCAATCCTGCAGCACCGCTGCCTATCACCAGTACATCGTGGGAGTATCGCCGTGGCATGGAGTGGACCGCTGGAAAGAGGCCGGAACATAGCACAGCGCTGCCACCTGCGCGATTCCGCGTTTAGCGTAGGGATTCCGGCCTTTTCGGGGTCTGCCGCAGGCCGTATAGTCGTAGTGTTACATCATCCCGGGGAGTCGGGCCGCCGCATGTCCACCGAGCCGGTGCGCCCCGAGACATCCATGCCCGGCATGCGGGCATGATGCTGTCCGCCGACGACAGCGACGCGCAGCTCGTCGTTCGCGTGCAGCAGGGCGACCGGCGCGCCTTTGATCTGCTGTTCCTCAAATACCGCCACCGCATCCATTCCCTCGCATCGCGCTTCGTGCGCGATCCCGACGAGGTGCAGGATGTCGTGCAGGAGGCCTTCATCAAGGCCTACCGGGCGCTCGGCTCCTTTCGCGGCGAGAGCGCGTTCTACACCTGGCTCTACCGGATCGCGATCAACACCGCCAAGAATTATCTGGTCTCGCGCTCGCGCCGACCGCCCGGCGCGGATATCGACATCGAGGATGCCGAGCATGTCGATGGGGGCTGGGCGCTGCGCGACATCGACGACCCGGAAAGCCAGCTGATGACCGAGCAGTTGCGCCAGGCCATCGAAGAGGCGATACGCCGCCTGCCGGAGGACCTGCGGGTCGCACTCACCCTGCGCGAATTTGACGGCTTGAGTTACGAAGAGATCGCCGCGGCGATGCAATGCCCGGTCGGCACCGTGCGCTCCCGGATCTTCCGGGCGCGTGAGGCTGTGGACGCGGACATTCTTCCCTTGCTGCCAGGGAACTAATTCGTGGAGGAGGTATCCGATGAAGGGTAACGAACCGGGAGGCGAGCACGCTTTGGCCAGAACGACAGAACCCCTGCGAGAGATGGTCTCGGCCCTCGTCGATGGCGAGGCGAGCGATTTTGAAATCCGGCGTCTGCTCGACTCCCTTGCAGACCTGGAGGTCCGGGGTCTTGTCGAGCGCCATTACACGGTGCGCACGCTCATGTGTCGCGAGGCCTCCACCCTGTGTCCGCCTGAGCTGACGGCCGCCGTTCTGGCGGCCTTGCACGACGAGGCGCCTCTGGCTGCCTCTGGGGCTGTGGCCCGCTGGCGCACTTGGGCCGGTGGCGCCGCTGTTGCGGCCTCGGTCTGCCTTGTGACGGTGCTTGGTGCCCACATGCTCGCGGACGCGGATTCTCCCGCGGGATCTGCCGGTAACGCCGTGGCGGCCTCGGGAATGGCCTTGGGCAGTCTCGGTGCGCCGGCCATGGTGCCCATGGTGGCGCGCGGCGGTGCGATGCCTGTGGGCCTCGGTTCGCCGCTGCCGCCGGCCGGTTCCGGCGCCGACCGTGCCGCAGAGCTCAGGCTCCGGATGTTCATGCTCGATCACGCCCAGAACGCATCCTTCAATGGCCCGCAAGGCATGATCCCCTTTGTTCGTGTCGATTCCTCCGAGCGGCCCTGAGCCCATGAAGGCCCGGGTCTGCGGCGCGCTCTCCCTGCTGCTTGGTACCAGTGCCGCGTTTGCCGAGGAAGCGGCCTTTCCGCTGCTGGAGCTCATGGCCCGCAACGTGCGCGGAACCAACTACCACGGCATATTCACGTATCAGGAAGGGCAGCGCACCAGTTCTGCGCGCATCGTGCACACCGTTGTTGATGGTGTGGAGCAGGAGCGACTGCAGGATCTGGACGGCGCAGGCCGGGAGTTCCTGCGGATGCAGCACCCGCTCGACTGCGAGCATGCCGGCCACCGGCTGTTGTCGTCACCGGCTGCGGCTGCATCGCTGTCGAACCCCGGGATCGCGCAGTTCTATGCCGTGGAGATGGATGGCACCGAGCGTATCGCCAGCCGCGAGGGCCGGCGCCTGCGAATCAGCCCGCGTGACCCCTACCGCTATGGCATGACCTTGGTCCTCGACGTCGACAGCGCGCTGCCGCTGAAGGCCGAGACCACCGATGGCGCGGGCCGGGTGCTTGAGCGTGTCCAGTTCGTCGAGCTGGTGGTTGGTGGAGCCAGTCCGGCGGCTGAAATGTCTATCGCTACGCCCGGCGAACGGATCGATACCTCGCATGCCGTCTCGCGCGACGATGAGGCGGGGCGTTTTTCCTGGAGCGTGTCCTGGCTGCCTGCGGGCTTTGCCGAGAGCGCCCGCGAGCGCCGCCAGGGCGACTCCGGCCGGGAGGTCGAGACCCGTATGTTCACCGACGGCCTTGCGGTGTTCAGTGTCTTTGTCGAACACCAGTCCGACGCCGACGTGACGGGCCCGGGCCAGGCCGCACAGGGGGCCACCGTTGCCTATGTGACCCCGCGGCTGCCCGAGGGCGTAGTCACGGTGGTCGGCGAGATTCCTCCCGAAACCGCTCGTCTGGTTGCCAACGCCGTGAGTTTCGCCGCCCCCTGAGTCCCTTTTTGTTCCCCTTTTACGGAGTCGCCATGAAGCGTGTCTGGTCTGTTGTCGTCGCTGTGTTCGCCTTTGCCTGGCTCTCTGCTGCTCCGTTGCAGGCCGCCGATCTGCCGGACTTCAGGCAGATCGTTCGCCAGAATTCCGGTGCGGTCGTAAAAATTCTGAGCACACAGCGTGCGCAGCAGGGGCCGGGCGGCGTGCCACAGGACATCGACCCCCGCCAGCTCGAACAGTTGCCCGATATCTTTCGCCACCTCCTGGAGCAGCGCGGCCAGCGCGAACCGCGCGAGCGTCAGGCCATGGGCTCGGGGTTCATCACCTCGCCAGATGGGTACGTCCTCACCAATCATCACGTAGTCGACGGTGCCGACTCGGTGACGGTCCGGCTCAATGACCGTCGCGAATTCGAGGCCAAGGTGATCGGCAGTGACAAGCGCAGCGATATAGCGCTGCTCAAAATCGATGCGACGGGTCTGCAGGCAGTCACGCTGGGTGACTCCGAGGCCGTAGAGGCTGGTGAGTGGGTGGTGGCCATCGGCTCGCCCTTCGGACTCGACTACTCGGTGAGCGCAGGCATCGTCAGTGCACGCGGTCGCAGCCTCCCGACCGAGACCGGTGACAACTACGTGCCGTTCATACAGACCGATGTTGCCATCAACCCCGGTAACTCGGGGGGGCCGCTGTTCAACCTGAAAGGGGAGGTGATTGGCATCAACTCGCAGATCTACACGCGCTCGGGTGGCTCGATCGGCTTGTCCTTCGCCATTCCCGTCGAGGTCGCACGCGATGTGGCGCAGCAGCTGCGCGAGACCGGTGCCGTGGTCCGTGGCTGGCTGGGTGTAGGCATCCAGGATGTCGATCGCAACCTCGCCGAGAGCTTCGGTCTCGACCGCCCGATGGGAGCCCTGATCTCCCAGTTGGAACCCGGCGGCCCGGCCGAGAAGGCCGGCATCAAGATCGGTGACGTGATCGTCGAGCTTGATGGTCGGGAAGTCGGTGAATCCGCCGATCTGCCGCATGCCGTCGGCCTCATCAAGCCAGGCACCCGCGTCGCGGTGAAGCTCTTCCGCGAGGGCAAGCCGCGCACCCTTGATGTGCAGGTCGGGAAACTCGCGGGCGACGAGCCGCAGGATGTCGCCGCCGCGGGCGGGGCCGGAGACCGCATCGGCCTCGAGGTGGAGGACTTGAGTGATCAGCAGAAAGCCCGCATGCGGCTTGCTGGCGGCGTGGTCGTGCGCACCGTCGCGCCGGGTAAGGCGGCCGCCCGCGCCGGGCTCATGCCGGGCGACATCATCGCGCAGGTGGGCAATGAGCCGGTCCGGAAAGCCGCGGACTTCGAGGCGATCGTCGCTGCGCTCCCGGGGAACATCCATGTGCCGCTGCGCTTGATCCGGGGCGGACAGGCGGGCTTCATTGCGCTGCGCATCGAGGAGTGAGGACTGGCCCTCGGGTAGTATTGCGCGCTCCGGAACGGGGTCAGCCGGGCTGCTCTCACGTAGAGTAGAGAACTGGCCGATTTCCCTTTCCGGCATGTGGTGATGCGCTCGTGACTGCCCTTTCCCATATCCGTAATTTCTCGATAATCGCTCACATCGACCACGGCAAATCCACGCTGGCCGATCGCTTCATTCAGGCTTGCGGCGGTCTGAGCGAGCGCGAGATGCAGGCGCAGGTCCTCGACTCGATGGACATCGAGCGCGAGCGTGGCATCACCATCAAGGCCCAGAGCGTCACCCTCGACTACATCGCGCGCGATGGCCTGACGTACCAGTTGAATTTCATCGATACCCCCGGGCACGTGGACTTTGCCTACGAAGTCTCGCGTTCGCTGGCCGCCTGCGAAGGTGCCTTGCTGGTGGTCGATGCGGCGCAGGGCGTGGAGGCGCAGTCCGTCGCCAACTGCTACACGGCGATCGAGCAGGGGCTGGAGGTTCTCCCGGTCCTGAACAAGATGGATCTGCCGCAGGCGGAGCCCGAGCGCGTCATCAAAGAGATCGAGGAAATCATCGGCATTGACGCCACCGATGCCTGCCGCGTGAGCGCGAAGAGCGGGCTCGGGGTGGACGAGTTGCTGGAGGAACTGGTTCGCGTCATCCCGCCGCCCAAGGGCGATCCCGATGCCCCGCTTCAGGCGCTCATCGTGGATTCCTGGTTCGACAGCTATCTCGGCGTGGTTTCGCTGGTTCGCGTGGTGAACGGGACGCTGCGACCGGGCGAGAAAATCATCACCAAATCCATCGGGCGCGCGCACGAGGTCGACCAGGTCGGGGTTTTCACCCCCAAGCGCGTGCGGCGCACTGTCTTGCGGGCGGGCGAGGTGGGTTTCATCGTGGCCGGGATCAAGGACATCCAGGGCGCACCGGTAGGCGACACGCTCACCCACAACAAGACGCCCGGCGTGGCCGCACTGCCGGGATTCAAGAAGGTGCAGCCGCAGGTCTATGCGGGCGTGTTCACGGTCAACTCCGAGGATTACGAGTCCTTTAGAGATGCGCTCGCAAAGCTCACGCTGAACGACGCCTCGCTGTTCTACGAGCCTGAGACCTCGGACGCGCTGGGTTTTGGTTTCCGCTGCGGATTCCTCGGCATGCTCCACATGGAGATCATCCAGGAACGCCTCGAGCGCGAATACGATCTCGACCTGATCACCACTGCACCCACCGTGGTCTACGAGATCGAGACCACCCGCGGCGAGATCGTGATGGTCGACAACCCGTCGCGGTTGCCGGACCCGGCGCACGTCGCCGAGATGCGCGAGCCCATCGTGCGCGCGAACATCCTGGTGCCGCAGGACTACGTGGGCGCTGCGATCACCCTCTGCGTCGAGAAGCGCGGCGTGCAGAAAGACATGCAGTTTCTCGGTCGGCAGGTCTCGCTCACCTGGGAGTTGCCGCTCTCCGAGGTGGTGCTCGATTTCTTCGACCGCCTGAAGTCGCTTACCCGTGGTTACGGGTCCCTCGACTACAGCTTCGAGCGTTTTCAGGCCGCCAATCTGGTCAAGCTCGACGTGCTGATCAACAGCGAGAAGGTCGATGCGCTGGCGGTCATCGTGCACCGCGACCAGGCCCATTATCGCGGCCGGGCGCTGGTCGAGAAAATGCGCGAGCTGATCCCGCGACAGATGTTCGACGTGGCGATACAGGCGGCGATCGGTTCGCACATCATCGCGCGGCAGACGGTCAAGGCGCTGCGTAAGAACGTCACCGCCAAGTGTTACGGCGGCGACGTCACGCGTAAGAAAAAGCTCCTCGAGAAGCAGAAAGAGGGCAAGAAGCGCATGAAGCAGGTCGGTCGCGTGGAGATTCCGCAGTCGGCCTTCCTTGCCGTGCTCAAGGTCGACTCCTGACGGATCCGGAACACATGGATATCAACTACCCCCTGATACTGGTCGTACTGACAGCCATTGCCTTCGCCATATGGCTGCTCGATCGCCTTGCGCTCGCGCCGCGCCGGGCCCGGCGCGATGCAGGTCTGCGCCAGCGCTTCCCGGGTTGGGAGCAGCAGGGCTCCGCCGATGCGTTGGGCTATGCCGCAGAGGCCTCGCGGGCCCTGCGCGAGCCGCTGGTGGTGGAATATGCGCGTTCCTTCCTGCCGGTGCTGGCCGCGGTGCTGGTGCTGCGCAGCTTCCTCTTCGAGCCGTTCCAGATACCCTCGCCTTCAATGGTTCCCACGCTGCTGGTGGGTGACTACATCCTGGTCAACAAGTTCACCTGGGGCATCCGCCTCCCGGTGCTGAACACCAAGGTGATCGAGCTCGGGCAGCCCCGGCGTGGTGACGTGATGGTGTTCTTTCCGCCCAACCGCCCCGAGTACTTCATCAAGCGTGTGATCGGCCTGCCGGGTGACCGCATCGCCTACCGCGGCAAGGTGCTCTACGTGAACGGCGAGGAGGTGCCCCAGGAGCTGATGATGCAGATGCCGCCGGCAGCACCCACCTACCAGATCCTCGAGGAGAATCTGGGTGGCACGCATCACGTAGTGCGCAAGGAGTTGCAGCGCAGCGGACCCGACAATTTCGAGATCACGGTGGAGCCTGAGCATTACTTCATGATGGGCGACAACCGCGACAACAGCAGCGACAGCCGCGTCTGGGGTCAGGTACCCGAGGCCAATGTCGTCGGCAAGGCTTTTGCCATCTGGATGCACTGGGACAGTTTCTTCAGTCTCCCGGATTTCTCTCGCGCGGGCACGATCCGCTGACGGCGTCTACACTCCTGCTCGACTCGGCAAAATCGGACACAGGCACATGGCTCACACCGGCAGGAGACTGCAGCAAGGCATGTCGGCATGGCAGATTCTGCTCGTGCTGCTGGTGGTGGGGCTCAGCCTCACCATCGTGGTTGCCATCGGGCCTCGTTTCATGATCAATTTCTCCGTGCAGTCGACCATCAAATCGTTGCAGAACGAGCCCGAGCTCGCGCAGAAGTCCGTCATGGAAATCCGCCTGGCCATCGAGCGCAAGTTCGACGTGAACCAGATCGACGTCGTTCAGGCGGTCTGCCGCGACAAGGAGAAGGCCTGCCTCAAGATCGAAAAGACCAAGAGCATGCTGCGCATCGACGGTAACTACGAGGCGCGCGTCCACGTCATTGCCAATATCGACGCCGTGGTGGTCTTCAAGGACAACGTCGTCGAGATCCCCATCCCCGGTGGCGGTGGCTGAGTCGGGCCGCCCGAACGGCGGCAGTTTCGAGGCGTCACTCGGTCACCGCTTTTCCCGGAGAGACCTGTTGGAGCTGGCGCTCACGCACCCGAGTTTCGGCGCCACGCACAACGAACGGCTCGAATTCCTCGGCGACGCGCTGCTGAACCTCGCGATAGCCGCAGAACTCTATACGCGCTATCCGGACCTGCGCGAGGGTCAGTTGAGCCGCCTGCGCGCGAACCTGGTGCGGCAGGAAACCCTCGCGGTAGTCGGTCGCACGCTCGGTATCGGTGCGCGTCTGCGTCTTGGCAGCGGTGAGGCCTCGGCGGGCGGGCGCGATCGTGACTCGATCCTGGCCGATGCGGTCGAGGCCCTGATCGCGGCGATTCAGCTGGACGCTGGAACGGAGGCAGCGCTCGGCGCTGTGTCGCGCTGGTTCGGACCGCTCCTTGAGGCGCAGGATCCCGCCGTCTCGCACAAGGATCCCAAGACCGAGCTGCAGGAGTTCCTGCAGGCGCGGCGACAGCCGCTGCCACGTTATGAGGTGCTCGCGATGCCCGATCCCGCCGGCGGTGACTGCCGCGTGGAGTGCCATGTTGAGGGTCTGGATACACCGGTCGGCGGCACTGGCCGTAATCGCCGCCTTGCCGAGCAGCAGGCCGCACGCCTCGCGCTCGAACGCCTGCAACAGTCACGGGGAAGCACTGTATGACACCGACACGCTGCGGGCTGGTCGCCATTGTGGGGCGCCCCAATGTGGGCAAATCCACGCTGCTCAATCACCTGCTGGGCCAGAAAATCAGCATCACCTCGCGCAAACCCCAGACGACGCGCCATCGGATCCTCGGTGTGAGTACGCGCGACGAGCTGCAGATAATCTACGTCGATACCCCCGGTCTGCACCGGGGCGAGGGCCGCGCCCTCAACCGCGCCATGAACCGCGCGGCACTCAGTGCCATGCGCGATGTCGATCTGGTGCTCATGGTGATCGATCGCGCGCGCTGGACCGACGACGATGAGCGGGTGCTGGCCGAGGTGCGGACCAGCGGCAAGCCGGCGCTGCTTCTGCTGAACAAGGTCGATCGACTGGAGGACAAGGCAGAGCTGTTGCCCCAGATCGCCCGTTTGGGCGAGATGAACCTGTTCCAGGCCGTGCTGCCGGTTTCAGCCTTGCGCGGACACAACCTCGAGGCTCTCGAGAAGCAGATCGCCGACTCCCTGCCCGAGGGACCGCATCTCTTTCCGCCCGACCAGCTCACCGACCGCAGCGAGCGCTTTCTGGTAGCCGAGATCGTGCGCGAGAAACTCATGCGCCAGCTGGGCGCCGAGTTGCCCTACGCCAACGCGGTGATGATCGAGGAGTACAGCGAGCGCGAGCGCAGCACCCACATCGGCGCCGTGATACTGGTCGAGAAAGAGGGCCAGAAGGCCATCGTGATCGGGCAGGGCGGTGACCGGCTGAAGCGCGTGGGCCAGGAAGCGCGCATCGACATCGAGAGGTTGATCGGCCGCAAGGCCATGCTGCGGCTGTGGGTCAAGGTACGCGGCGGCTGGGCTGACGACGAGCGCGCGCTCGCGAGCCTCGGTTACCGCGAGGACGACTGAGCCCGTGAGCGCCGCCGTGCGGGTCGACCGCCAGCCCGCCTTCGTACTCCATAGCCGCGCTTACCGCGAGAGCAGTCTGTTGCTCGATCTGCTGACGCGCGATTTCGGACGCATCGGGGTGGTAGCGCGCGCCGCTCGCGGTTCCAGGAAGGGCCTTGGCAGCCTGCTGCAGCCTTTCCAGTCCTTGGTGATTTCCTGGTCCGGGCGGGGCGATCTGAAGACGCTCACCGGTGCCGATCGGGCGGCTTTTCTGCCCATGGTCGCAGGGGAGCGGCTGTTCAGTGCGCTTTACATCAACGAGGTGCTGGTCCGGGCGCTGGCACCGCAGGATCCACACGCAGCGCTTTTCGACGCCTATGCTGCACTCCTGCCAGGACTCGCCGAGGCCGCCGACCACGAGCCACTGCTGCGGGAGTTCGAGCTGCTGTTGCTGCGCGAGCTCGGCTATGGCGTGGATCTTCGCTTCGAGGCCTCGGGCGGTGAACTGCTGGAACCCACGGCCTTCTACGGCTTTGACCCCGAGATTGGCTTTGTCTCGCAGCCTCCCGGCATTGACGCGACCCACGCCTATCCCGGCTGGGCGATCGTGGCGATGGCCGCGGGCGACTACGCCGATCCGGTGACCCGGCGCCTTGCCCGGCGGCTCATGCGCGAGGCGCTGGGCAGTGTGATTGGCGAGCGCCCTCTGCGCAGCCGTGAGTACTTCCGCCCTGCGCGCGCGCCGGTATCATGGGAGCCGGAATCCGATCGGTAGCAAGCCCATGAATACGCCTCCGGAACACCCACCACTGGCCGCGGCACCCGGCGTCGAGTTCCCCACCGTGGAGTCCACCGTGGGTGCCACGCCGCTGGTGCGCCTCCAGCGCATGACGGTGGGGCGTGGCAACACGATCCTCGGCAAGCTCGAGGGCGATAACCCCGCCGGATCGGTGAAGGACCGGCCGGCTCTCGGCATGATTATCGGCGCCGAGCAGCGCGGCGAGATTCGCCCCGGTGACACCCTGATCGAGGCGACCAGTGGCAATACCGGCATCGCGCTCGCCATGGTCGCCGCGATGCGCGGCTACAAAATGGTGCTGATCATGCCCGCCCACATGAGCGCGGAGCGCAAGCTCTCCATGAGCGCCTATGGCGCCGACCTGATCGAGGTGAGCCGCGAGGGAGGCATGGAAGAGGCGCGCGATCTCGCGCTCCGCATGCAGGCAGAAGGGCATGGCAAGGTTCTCGACCAGTTCGCCAACCCTGACAACCCGCTCGCCCACTACCACAGCACCGGGCCCGAACTCTGGGAGCAGACCGGGGGGCGGATCACGCATTTCGTGAGCTCCATGGGCACCACCGGCACCATCATGGGCGTGTCGCGCTACCTGAAGGAGCGCAACCCCGACATCTGCATTGTGGGACTGCAGCCTGAAGCCGGCGCCAGTATTCCCGGAATCCGTCGCTGGCCTGAGGCCTACCTGCCCCGCATCTTCGAGCCGGCACGGGTCGACCTGATACTCGATATCGGCCAATCGGAGGCCGAGCAGACCATGCGCCGTCTCGGGCGGGAGGAGGGCATCCTCTGCGGCGTGTCGGCGGGTGGCGCCGTGGCCGGTGCGCTGCGTGTGGCTGCAACCACCGAGAACGCGCTCATCGTGGCGATCATCTGCGACCGCGGCGACCGTTACCTGTCCACCGGCGTGTTCGGCGCCGCCTGAGCGGCGCGGCGCAGATGGTCCGGATCCGCGAGGCGCACTCTCTCCTGCACAGCCTGCCTGACACGGCGGCGGGGGTGCTCGAGGCCATTGGCTCGCCGCGCCTGCGCGCCGCTCTGGACATACTGGAGATCCTCGCGCTGCTCGGGCTGGACGATGAGTCGCTGGTGGCGGGGCTGTTTTGCGTACCGATGCTCGAAGCCGGCGTCGACAACCTCCTCACGCAGTTCGCCGGCTGCTGTCGGCCGCTTCCCGGGGATGCGATATCCGGCTACGTCACCAGTGGTCGTGGCGTGAGCGTGCACCGCGCCGACTGCAGCAAGCTGCTCTCGCTTGCCCGCAGTGCGCCCGCGCGGATCATGGAGCTCGCCTGGCAGGGCGAACAGCCACGGCTGCACGCCGTTGCCGTAAAGGTGGTGGCGCAGGACCGGCCCGGACTGCTGCGCGATCTGGTGAATCTGCTGGGCAACGAGCGCATCAACGTGCTGGACTTGGGCACCACGGTGGACCGCCACCGTCGCCTGGCTAACGTGCGGCTCACCATCGAGATCGGCTCGCTGGGGGCTCTGGGTCGCGTGCTCGAGCGTATCCGCCGCATCGATGGCGTGCTCAGCGCCGTCCGTCATCTCGAATGAACCCACTACCGGAGACATCTATGTCACGCCACGGCATTGCGGATCTGCGCGAACTCATGCGTCGCCTGCGCGACCCGGAGACCGGCTGCCCCTGGGATCTCGCCCAGGATGCGCGCAGCCTGGTGCGGCACACACTCGAGGAAGCCTATGAACTGGCCGATGCCGTGGAGCGCGGCGAGCCCGGCGAGGTGCGCGATGAGCTGGGCGACTATCTTTTTCAGGCGGTCTTCTACGCCCAGATCGCCGCCGAGCGGGGTGATTTTGACCTCGATGATGTGAGCGATGCCATTGTCCGCAAACTCCTGCGCCGGCATCCGCACGTGTTTCCTGATGGAACCCTGGCCAGCGTCCGGGCGCCCGGTCCGATCCCCGACACGGCCGGTATCAGGGAGCGCTGGGAGAGCATCAAGCAGGAAGACCGTCATGCACGTGCCCGCTTCGGTGCGCTGGACGATGTGCCTGCCAACCTGCCGGCTCTCGCCCGTGCCGAAAAACTGCAGCGACGGGCCGCCCGCGAAGGCTTCGACTGGCAGCACCGGGACGGCGTACTGGAGAAGCTCGACGAGGAAATAGCCGAACTCGTCGAGGCAATGCAGGCGGGCGACACGCGGGCCTGCGAGGACGAGCTCGGCGACCTTTTGTTCACCTGCGTGAACCTCGCGAGGCATCTTGGCGTAGACGCCGAGTCTGCGCTGCGGCACGCCAGCGCCAAGTTCGAGCGGCGTTTCCGGGCCATGGAGAGCGTCGTTGGCGAGCGGGGCGAGGCGCTCGCGGGCCGCGATCCTGAGGTTCTGGATGCGCTGTGGCGCGAGGCGAAGGTTCGTGTCGGGTAGCCCGGCAGCTTGTTTAGGGCTCCGCGGGTCTGTAATGTCCGTCTGATAACGATTCAGTAACGGGTCCGCACAGCGCAGTTCGCGCCTGCGGCCCTCCGCAGCTTCGGAGATATCTCATGCGCGTCATCCTGCTGGGAGCCCCCGGCGCCGGCAAGGGCACCCAGGCCCGGTTCATCATGGAGCACTTCGGCATCCCGCAGATTTCCACCGGAGACATGTTGCGCGCGGCCGTGAAGGAAGGATCTTCACTCGGGTTGCAGGTTCGTGACGTCATGGCCAGCGGCCAGCTGGTGTCCGATGACCTCATCATTGCCCTGGTCAAGGAGCGCATCGTGAATCCCGATTGTGCCCGGGGTTTTCTGTTAGACGGGTTCCCGCGCACCATTCCCCAGGCAGAGGCCCTGCGCAACGCCGGCATCACCATCGATCACGTGGTGGAGATCGACGTACCGGACGGTGTCATCATCGATCGACTCACGGGCCGTCGCGTGCATCCCGCTTCCGGGCGTGTCTATCACGTGACACACAATCCCCCGCGTGTGCCCGGCCATGACGACGAGACCGGCGACGAACTCGTGCAGCGCGAGGACGACAAGGAATCCACGGTACGCGAGCGCCTTTCCGTCTATCACACGCAGACAGCCCAGCTGCTTGGCTATTACGGCTCTCGCGGCTCCAACGGCACGCATTACCACCGCATCGGCGGCGTGGGTGCGGTCGAGGTTATCCGCGCCAAGATGCTGGACTCACTGTCCGCCTGAACACCGCAGCGCGTTTTCTCCCACCCTGGATTGCCGCATGAGCGAGAACCAAACCTTGTTGCCCGCATGGGCTCCCGACACGGCCGTGATGCTGGTGAATCTGGGCACGCCGCGCGCGCCGACCCGCACGGCGGTCAGCGCGTTCCTGGCCGAGTTCCTCTCCGACCGCCGCGTCGTCGAGCTGCCGGCACTGCTGTGGCAGCCGATCCTGCGCGGCATCGTGATTCCCCTGCGGGCAGCCCGCGTGGCCCACGCCTACGAGACTATCTGGGATGGCGACTCACCGCTGCGCGTGGTGAGCGAACGCCAGCGAGCCGCGCTGCAAGACCTGCTGCGGGATACGCTGGGGGACCGGGCGCCCTGGGTGCGGCTTGCCATGAGTTACCAGGGCCCCGTCATCGCCGACGTGCTGCGGGAGATGCTCGAGGCGGGCGTGCAGCGTATCTGTGTGCTGCCGCTCTATCCGCAGTATTCGGCCACCACCACCGCATCGGTGTTCGACCAGGTCGCGCGCTTCATGCAGGCCTCGCGTCCTCTGCCGCATTTCGCACTGGTGCGCGACTACCACGATCATCCCGGCTACATCGAGGCACTGGCGTCGAGCGTGCGCGAGTACCGCGCGACGCACGGCAACTCCGGGCACCTCCTGCTGTCTTTTCACGGCATCCCGGAGGTCAACGTCCGCAAGGGTGACCCCTATCAGCAGCAGTCGCTGCGCACCGGCGAGTTGCTTGCCGAGGCGCTGCAGTTGCGGCCTGAGGAATGGACGCTGGCATTCCAATCACGGTTCGGTCGCCAGAAATGGCTGCAGCCTTATACCGACGAGACGCTGCGCCGGCTCGCGCGTGAGGGCGTCGACGCGTTGGACGTGATCTGTCCGGCCTTCTCCGCCGACTGCCTCGAGACACTCGAGGAAATGGCCATTGCCAATCGCGAGTTGTTCATCGAAAGCGGTGGGCGCGAGTACCGCTACATCTCCTGCCTGAACGAACGCGCCGATCACGTGGCCATGCTTGCTGCGGTAGCGCGTGCTGCGCTCGGGATCAGCTGATCGTCGCCGCGGATTGCTCGTAATTTCAGGCGTGTGCTATGGTCTTCACGACTCTGTATCGAAGCGTATCGACAGCGTCCACGACCGATAAACACGAGGAGTCCCTGGATGGCCACGAAGCCCGCAAAAAAAGCCGTTAAAAAACCCGTCGCCAAGAAGCCTGCCGCCGCCAAGGCAGTGCCCAAAAAGGCCGCAGCCAAGAAGAAGCCCGCGAGCAAGAAGAAGCCCGCACCGACGCTCGCCGAGCGCGTGATGCAGCTCGAGAAAGACGCCGAGAAAGCCCTCAAGGGACTTGCCAAGGATCTCGAGAAGCGCGCCCGTGCCGATTTGGGCAAGCTCGTCGAGAAAACCAAGGCTGCTTTCGTCAAGCAGCGTGCACGTCACAACGCCAAGCGCCTCGCGGAGGTGAAGAAGCGTCACGCAGCTAAACTTGCTGCGGCGAAGAAAAAGGGTGCCAAGCGTAAGCCTGCGGCACGCAAGCCCAAAGTGGCAGCGCCCGTTGTGGCGCCGGCGGCTCCGGCAGCAGCACCCGCGGCCTGACCTCTGCGGCGAGAAGCCCCCGGGCCCGCGTGATCGGCATGCCGATCCGCGGGCCTTTTTGTTTCAGCGCTACTTCTCCTGCAGCAGTACCCCTCCGATGCCCCTGATCCTCGCCATCGAGGCCTCCGGCCCGCGCTGTTGCGTGGCACTCGGTGACGGTCGATTCCTCATTGAACGCAACCTCGAGCGACCGCGCGAACACCATGCGCTGATTCTGCCGCTCGCGGCAGAACTGCTGGCCGAGGCGGGTCTCTCGCCCCAGGCGCTGGATGCGATCGCCTTCGGACGTGGCCCGGGTTCTTTTACCGGTGTTCGCATCGCCGTGGCCTTTGCTCAAGGGCTGGGTTTCGCGTTGTCCCGTCCGCTGATTCCGGTGTGCTCGCTGCAGGCCATCGCGCTCGATGCGCATCTCGGGGCCTCCTGCCGGGATGTCGAGACGCATGTCGCGGTGGCCGTTGATGCCCACATGGGCGAGATCTACTGCGCGGCCTTCGTGCGGTGCGGCGAAAACGTTCTGCCGCTTCCGCTGCTGCCGCTTGCCCGGGTTGATAGCTACACCTTCCCGCAGGCCTGTGAGCCCGCCACTACCGTTCTGGCGGGCGATGGCTGGACGCAGTACCCCTCGATTTCTCCGCCCGCCTCGCGGCTCGATGAATCGGCGGGCCCTGCCGCGGCCCGCGTGCTGACGATCGCAGCGACGCTGGATCCGGCCCTCTGGATCGAGGCCCGGCATGCCGAACCCGCTTATGTGCGCGGCGTCTCGGCGTGGAAGACCCGCGAGGCCCAAGCCGCATCTCGTGGCTGAGTTCGGGAACATCTGCTGATATACTCGCGCCGCCCCTTCGGTCGGGATACTTGGCAACGGTGGCTATCGGTATTGGGTCCACAGCATCCGGCGTGGGCGGCTTCGGGCTCGAGGCCCAGCGCGCCGCGCTGTCCGCGCGTCGTCGCGAGGCGACCGAGGCCCGCGAAGAGCCCGTCACCGATCGCCTCACGCGCGTCGAGGCAGAGCCCGTCTCCGCTCAGCGCGCCAGCGAAGTCGCCCCCGCACGCGAGGCGCGTCCTGAGCGTATCCGTCTCAGCCAGGTGATTGACGAGGCTGTTCGCCCCGGCATAGCGGCCTATCTGAACGTCAAGAACGGCACCCTCACCGATCCGTCTTACGGCGAATTGCTGGGCATCGATATCTACGTCTGAGGCGCGTCGCGCGCCTCCTTTCAGGAGTTGCGGATGGCATCACTGGCCTTTGTCGGTCTGGGCGTCATGGGGTTCCCGATGGCTGGGCATCTGGCCCGCGCCGGTCATGCCGTAGCGGTGTTCAATCGCGATCACACCAAGACTGCCCGCTGGCGTGAAGCCCACGCCGGCACCGCGGCTGCCAGCGCCCGGCAAGCGGTAGAAGGCGCAGAGGCCGTTTTCCTGTGCCTGGGCAATGACGCCAGCGTTCGTGAGGTCGTGCTCGGTCCGCAGGGCCTGCTCGATGCGATGGCGCCGGGCGCGGTCTTGGTCGATCACACCACCGCATCGGCCGAGTTGGCGCGTGAATTGGCCCTGACATGTGCCGCGCGAGGCATCGGCTGGCTCGATGCACCGGTCTCGGGCGGTCAGGTCGGAGCAGAGAACGGCAAACTCACGATCATGTGCGGTGGCGAGTCGCAGGCCTTCGCTGCCGTCGAGGCATTTCTCGGATGCTACGCGCGCTGTGCGAGGCTGCTGGGGCCCGCCGGTGCCGGGCAGCTCGCCAAGATGGTCAACCAGATCTGCATTGCGGGCATCGTGCAAGGTCTTGCCGAGGGGCTGCATTTCGCGCAGGCCTCGGGCCTCGATGCCGGTGCTGTGGTCGAGGTGATTCGTCAGGGCGCTGCCCAGTCCTGGCAGATGGAAAACCGCTACGCCAGCATGCTCGAGGGGCGCTTTGATTTTGGATTCGCCGTCGACTGGATGCGCAAGGATCTCGGTATCGTGCTGGAGGAGTCACGGCGCAACGGCAGCAGCCTGCCGCTGACTGCCTTGGTCGACCAGTTCTACGCTGAGGTCCAGGCAATGGGTGGCCGTCGTTGGGATACCTCCAGCCTGCTCGCGCGACTCGAACGTCACCGTGACGGCGGAGGACGCCTCGAATGAAAGACCTGCAGACATTCAACACGGGCTTGCTCGATTTCATCGCCGAGTCGCCGACGCCCTTCCATGCGGTACGCGCTCTCTCTGCGCTGCTCGCCGAGCATGGCTTCCGCGAACTGGCCGAGGCGGATTCCTGGTCGCTGGAGGCGGGCGGGCGTTACTTCGTGCGACGTAATGGCTCGTCCCTGATCGCCTTCGTGAAAGGCCGCAGCGCAGCCACCGATACCGGCCTGCGGCTGGTCGGGGCCCACACCGACAGCCCCTGCCTGAAGCCTAAGCCGCGGCCGGAATTGCGCCGCCATGGCTATCTGCAGTTGGGCGTCGAGGTATACGGAGGCGCGCTCCTCAATCCCTGGTTCGATCGCGAGCTGTCGCTGGCCGGGAGAGTGAGCTATGGCTGCGCCGAGGGGGTTGGGCATGCATTGATCGATTTCGACGCACCCATCGCGATCATTCCCAGCCTGGCGATTCATCTCGACCGCTCGGCGAACGAGGGCCGCGCCATCAATGCACAGACGCACCTGCCGGTGCTGCTCTGCGCCGAGGCGAGCGAGCCGCGTGGTTTCGATGCCCTGCTGCTCGCACGGCTGCTGGAGGAACACCCTGGCTGCGGCGCGCGCCAGGTGTTTGGTTTTGACCTGTGTTTCTACGACACCCAGCCACCGGCGCTGGTGGGGCTGCACCGCGAGTTCATCGCCGGCGCACGTCTCGACAATCTGCTGAGCTGTTACGCGGGTGCCATGGCCATCGCCGAGGCGAGCGGTGCGGTGGATGCCTTGCTCGTCTGTACCGACCACGAGGAAGTGGGAAGCGTGTCCGCCGTGGGCGCCTCCGGGCCCATGCTGGCCGCCGTGCTGGCGCGCCTGCTGCCCGACCGGGAGCAGCGCGATCGTGCCATCGCCCGCTCGCTGCTGGTGTCGGCTGATAACGCCCATGGCGTGCATCCCAACTTTGCCGACAAGCACGACGCTAATCACGGTCCCTTGCTGAACGCGGGCCCGGTACTCAAGCTCAATGCAAACCAGCGTTACGCCACCAGCGGCGAGACCGGCGCGCTGCTGCGCTGGCTCTGCGAGGCCGAGGGCGTGCCACTGCAGACTTTTGCCGTCCGCAGCGACATGGCGTGCGGCAGCACCATAGGGCCGCTCACCGCCGCGGCCGTCGGCGTACGCACGGTGGATGTCGGCGTGCCTACCTTGGCGATGCACTCGCCCCGCGAACTCGCCGGGGCCAGCGATCCGCACGCCTTGGCGCGGGTGCTGGCGCGCTTCTTTGACGAGGAGCGACTCTAGGGATTACGGCTCCGGAGGCGCGCTGCCGGCGCGCGCCCGGCTGCGACTCAAGCGCCGCGGTAGTCTGGCGTGCGCTTGGCAAAGAATGCCACTACACCCTCGCGACCGTCGGCCGTGATGGCCGCCTCCGAGATGGCCTGCGACTCGTGCTCGAGTTGCGCCTCCAGCGACGACTCGAAACTGAGCGCCAGCAGTTTTTTCACGGCGCCGTAAGCAACAGTGGGCCCCGAGGCCATTTGTTGCGCGAGCTTCTCGGTTTCTGCCGCCAGCTCGGCGTCATCCACCACGCGGGTGAGGATGCCCCAGTCGAGGGCTTCCTCGGCGCTCAGGCGACGGTTGGTGAGCATCAGTTCCTGCGTACGACGGATCCCGACGATGCGGGGCAGGTACCAGCTGCTGCTGCCATCGGGCACCAGTCCCGCGCCGGTGTAAGCCATCGAGAACTTGGCCGAGCGTGCTGCGATCACCAGATCGCCCGCCGCGGCCAGGCTGAAGCCTGCGCCAGCTGCTGCACCGTTCACGGCCACTATCAGCGGTGCGCGCATGCGCGCGAAATTGCTGATCGCGCAATGCAGGTGGGTGGTGAGTTCCTTGACGAAGGGATAGAGCGTGTCGGCGTTGTCGACGAAGCCCTTCAGGTCACCGCCGGCGCAGAAGAAGCGTCCCCGACCGCTCAGGATCACGGCGCGTACACCGGCATCGGCACGGCAGGCGATGGAGACTGCAAGCAGTTCCTTGGCCATCTCCATGTTGAGGCCGTTGGCGGCATCGGGCCGGTTCAGAGTGATTCGCGCCAGGGCGCCGTCGCGGACGAATTCGAGGGTGCTGAAGCTGCTCATGGTGTTCTCCGGGCTGGGTGATCGCGGGAGGCGGCTGGCCCACATCCCGGTGCGTCCGTATCATACCCAGCTTGTACACCGGGCCGCCAAATCCATGAAACATCAGCGCGTTCTCACCGGCATCACGCCGAGTGGCACTCCGCACCTCGGCAACTACGTGGGCATGTTCCGTCCTGCCATCGAGGCGAGTCGGCGCCAGGACGTGCAGTCGTTCTTCTTTCTTGCGGATTTCCACGCGCTGATCAAGTGCCAGGACCCGGAGGTCGTGCACCGCGCCACCCGCGAAATTGCAGCCACCTGGCTCGCCTGCGGACTGGATCCGGATCGGGTGATTTTCTACCGCCAGTCCGATATCCCCGAGATTCCCGAGCTCACCTGGATCCTCACCTGCAACACGGCCAAGGGGCTGATGAATCGGGCCCACGCCTACAAGGCTGCGGTGCAGTCCAACCAGGAGTCTGGCGAGGATCCCGACTTCGCCATCACCATGGGCCTTTACAGCTACCCGGTGCTGATGGCCGCGGACATCCTGTTGTTCGGCACGGACCTCGTGCCCGTAGGGCGTGACCAGGTGCAGCACGTGGAGATGGCGCGCGATATCGCGCAGCGCTTCAACCACCACTACGGCGAGCACTTCGTGCTGCCCAGCGCGGCGGTCGATGACAACTCTGCCGTGCTGGCAGGCCTTGACGGCCGCAAGATGAGCAAGAGCTACGGCAACACCATCCCGCTGTTCCTTCCCGAGAAACAGCTCCAGAAACACATCAATCGCATCAAGACCAACCTGCAGGAGCCTGGCGAGCCGAAGGATCCCGACGCGTCCGCCGTATTCCAGATCTGGCAGGCATTTGCCACGCCCCAACAGAGCGCCGCCATGCGCCAGGCCTTTGCCGATGGCATCGGCTGGGGTGAAGCCAAGCGCCAGCTTTTCGAACTGCTCAACACGCAGTTGATGGGCCCACGCGAGCGCTACGAAGCGCTTCTGGCAGACCCCGGGAAAATCGAGCAACTGCTCCGCGAGGGTGCGGTGCGAGCCCGCCAGTTCAGCGTGCCCTTGATGAGCTCCGTGCGTGCAGCCGTGGGTCTGCGCCCCCTCGATCGCTGATGGCCTATACTTCACTGTCACGCCATCGTGCGTGAAGCCCAGTACCGGCCGAACCGAGGGTGAGCGGCAATGATTGAAGCGATAGTGCTGGCAGGTCTCGCGATCGCGGCGGCGCTGTTGTACTTTTTCCTGATCAGGGGTGGCGATAAATCCGCTCGGGGCGCCGCTGCAGTGCCCAAGGCCCAGACCTCATCGCGCGGCGGCTCCCCGGTGTCACGAACCTCGCCCTTTCCGCCCGCTTCGCAGCCTGTGCGAGATGCCGATTTTGTCGATAAGTTCCGCGGCGGCATGCTGTTTCCGCAACCCTCGCCCTGTGACGCCGCCGTGCTCCTGCTCGGCAAGACCTTCCCCGAGGGGCGCATCCCGTCCATCCCGGTGCCCGGTTGTGATCGCGAAACATGCCAATGCCAGGTGCACACTGTGGTGGGCCGCCGACGCAGTTCTCGTCGTATCCACATCGACCGTCGTGAGGATGTGCGCATGAGCGAAGATCGCCGTTCGGGAGAAGATCGTCGCAGCCAGGACCCTTTCAGCAAACCGGCAAACCGGAACTAGCGGTTCCGCTTTACGGTCCGTCCATGTGCAGATGTTGCGCCCCTGCCGCGATTGTCAGCCGGTTAGCGATGACATAGTCTCCGGTTAAATTGTCAGCAGGCAGGAAGGGGGCAATAAGGCCACCCGATTTTTCCGGCCTGCAGGAGCTCCACGTGATGAAAGCGGCTGGTATCGGGCAGGATTACACCCTGCGCAAAGACAACCGTGATCTGAGCCATATCCCGGGTGCCTACGGCTTGCCCTATCTCGGGTTCATGATCCCGTTGCTGAAGGATCCCTACGCGGTTCTCAAGGCTCACTACGACCGCTTCGGTGCGGTCTCGCGTGCGCGTCTGACCGGGCAGAACATGGTCTGGGCCCTCGGGCCTGACTTCAACCGCGAACTTGTCATGGATCAGCAGCAGCTCTACTCGGCGCGCATGGGCTATGACGCGCCGCTCGGTGACTTCTTTGACGGCGGCTTGCTCGTGCGCGATTTCGCGGAGCACAAGTTTCACCGTCGCATCATGCAGTCGGCCTTCAAGACGAGTTCGATGCAGCACTACATCCACAGCGCGAACGAACTGGCCGAACGCACCACGCGTGAGTGGCCCGGGGTTGCGGATTTCCACTTCTACCCGCAGATCAAGTCCTTGCTGCTCGAGATCGGTGCCCGCGTGTTCGTGGGTGTGGGGCTCGAGAGCGACATCGACAGCCTGAACAAGGCCTTCCTCGACATGATGGCGGGCACGCTTGCCATCATCCGCAAGGACTGGCCGGGGCTCGGGCTGAGTTACCGACGCGGCATGGAGGGACGACGAGCGCTGGGGCGATACTTCGAGGGCCTGGTGCCTGCCAAGCGCAATGACGACGGCATGGACATGATGAGCCATTTCAGCCGCGAACGCAGCGAGGATGGTGAGCTCTATGCAGACAAGGTCGTTGCTGACCACCTGATCTTCCTGCTGCTCGCCGCGCACGACACCACCACCAGCGCGCTCACCATGGCGAGCTATTACCTTGCGCGGCATCCAGAGTGGCAGGAGCGGCTGCGTGCCGAGGTTGACGCGTTGGGCCACAGCCTCACCTACGAGGACATGGGGCAGAACGTGCCGCTGGTGGAGCAGACTTTTCACGAGATCCTGCGCATGCACCCGCCGGTGCCGCAGTTGATGCGCCGTACCATCCGCGAGACCGAACTGGGCGGTTACCGCATTCCCGCCGACACCATGGTCATCATCTCCCCGATTTTCTGTCATCGGATGACGGAGTACTGGAAGGAGCCGCACCGTTTCGATCCGGACCGCTTCGGCCCCGAGCGCCAGGAGAACAAGCAGCATCCCTACCTGTGGGTGCCTTTCGGCGGCGGGGCCCACAAGTGCATCGGCCTGCACTTCGCAGACATGCTCTTCAAGTGCGTGATGGTTGAGATGCTGCGCAATTTTCGCTTCAGCCTGCCGGCGGGCTATGCCGATCCGCCTGCGATCATGCATTTCCCCTTCTCGAAGTTGATGGACGACCTGCCGCTCAGGCTCGAGCCTATCCATCATGACTGAGTCTGTGCGGGGGCTGTTGCTCGCGCTCTGCCTGCTCGCTGCGGCACCGCTGCATGCCCTGCAGGCGGGCGATCCGCTGCCACTGCTGCAGGTCGAGAAGCTCGGGGAGATCCTGGTGCAGGACGGCAAGATGGGCTTCCGGCCGTGGCAGAGCGCCCCGCTCGGGGATCGTATCCATATCGTGCAGTACATGGCGGCCCGGATGTCGGCGCGCAGGCAGAGCAAGCCCTTTACCGACAGCCTCGAAAAGTCGGGCATACCCTATTCCCGCTATCACATCACCACGGTGGTCAATCTCGACGACGCCATGTTTGGCACCCGGGGAATGGTGTTGTCGGAGCTCGAGAAGAACAAGCGCAAGTACGGCCTCTCGACCATCGTCGCCGACGAGGCGGGCCGTGGGCGCGCACTGTGGAATCTGCAGGAGGGATCGAGCGCAGTGATCATGCTCGATACCGCCAGCAGGGTGCTCTACTTCCATCAGGGCCCCATGCAGCCAGCCGACATCGAGGAGGCCTTGCGCGTGGTGCGCAACGGCGAGCCCGGTGCCGCGGTCCACTGAGCCGCGCTGCACGATCCCGGGGGTCGCCTCCGGGCCGCGGTGCGCGGCGCTGATTCTCGCCTTCGTCCTTGCCGCGGCGGTCCTGTCGCATGCCGGCCTGGCCGCACCCGGAGCGCAGCCCGCGTATTCACCGGGCAGAGATCCTGCCCTCGAGTCACGCTTCCTCGAGTTGCGCGAGCGCGGCGATCGCATCCGCACGCGCGAAGCGCGCGGCGAGGACGCCACGCTCGAGCGCGCCGCTTACCCTGCGTTGCAGCGCGCCGTTGCCGCGCTATTGCCCGATTCCGCAGGCGCACCCGCAGAGGCGATGCGCAGCGCCTTCGCGCGCGGGGAACTGGATCTGCCGCCGGCACCCGCTGCTGATGGCGCGTCCGTATCCGGTTGCGAAAAAGCGCCCGCCCGGGATGCCCCGCTCGCCGCGTTGCGGTCGTGGACTTACGCCTGCTATAGCCTGGCGGCCAACGCCATCGCGCTTGACGGTCGCGTCACCGATCGTTTGACGCTCCTTGCCGACATGGCCCGTTCGCCCGATCCGGCGCGGCGCAGGCACGTGCTCGAGGCAATGCAGCCGATGTTCCGGAGCATCAATGGGGATGGTGGCGAGCAAAGTCCGTTTCGCCGCATGCAGCCGATGGTGGCAGCCGAGTGGCGCGCGGGCCGTTCGCCGGTTGCGGACAATATGCGCGCGCTCGGCCTGGATGAGGTACAGCTGGAGCCCTGGCTGGTGGCTGTGTTGCAGGCGTGGAGCGAGCTCACGGCGGGCGATGATCTCGAACCGTGGGACTACGAATATGCCGGCAATCCGGTGGAGCGCCAACTGGGCGAGCGGGTGCCCCTCGGGCGACTGCGGGAAATCAACGACGCCTTCCACGCCAGCCTGGGTGCCGATATCGCCGCACTCAACATCCACTACGACATCGAGCGCCGCCCGGGCAAGGCGGCAGTCGCCTTCACGGATTTCGGTGCCCGACCCTGGCGGCGAGCGGACGGGAGCTGGTCGACAGGTGAGCCCTGGGTCATCGCCGGCTATGCGACGGGCGGCATCGGCAATCTGAACGAGATACTCCATGAGACCGGGCACGCCATCCACATCGCTGCGATCCGGACGTCGCCGGCCTTTGCCGACTGGCCTGACAGCAACGCGTTCACCGAGGCGATCGCCGAGATCTTCTCGCAGGAAGTCTACGAGCAGCCCTGGCAGCAACGCTGGCTCGGCGCCCGGGCATCGGTGGCGGACAACCTGCGCAGCCGCTATGCCGGCATCGTGCTGGATGTGGCCTGGAGTCTTTTTGAACTGCGGGTCTACGCCGACCCTGCGGCGGATCCTGACCGTGTCTGGAATGACATCGCCGCGCGCTACCTGCACGTGCGCCCGCACCCGGGACTGTCGTGGTGGGCACGGCGAGGGCAACTCGTGGAGAGCCCTGGCTACATGATCAATTACGGGCTCGGCGCGGTGCTGGCGGCGGACATCCGCGCCCGCGCTCGCGAGTTTAGAGGCCCGGCGAGCGGTCGGGATGCGGGTTACTACGC
Organism: Klebsiella pneumoniae; assembly: GCA_945862145.1. Lineage (GTDB taxonomy): Bacteria > Pseudomonadota > Gammaproteobacteria > Pseudomonadales > UBA5518 > UBA5518. Next base: position 73,451 of record CAMAXE010000004.1, on the reverse strand, counting down.
GTGGATCTCCGAGCGTTTGTTTCGTTTCGGGCGGGAGAGAAGCGCAAACACGGTGCTGCGGGATTTTCTGGGAAGAGCGCCCAATCCCGATGCGTTGCTGGCCGATCTGCGGCGAGCCGCCGCGCCAGGGCGCTGAGTCACTGTGTGTCGGCGGGCTGCTCCACGCCCAGCCATTCGCGCAGCCTGGGGTCGCGCTCCAGACCGCTCACCAGCGAGGCGCCTGCATCGCGCAGTGCAACGATGGTGGCCGCGCGGATCGCCTCCTCGTCGGATTTCAGGAATGCGGTGGGGGTTTTGCCGTAGGCGGTGAACTGCCAGTGGCCGATCTCCTCGCCCTTGGCGGTGCGGATGCCAAGATCGTATTTGACCCAGATCTCGAACACCTTGGCCTTGGTGTCGGCGGGCAGCGCGAACTGGAATTCCGCCACGCCGGGCACGATCACAGCGGCGAGACCGCTGCCGCCCGCAGTGGGCGAATCCAGCACATCGACGCCGCTGAACAGCGCCCCCAGGATCTCCTGGAACACCTGCGCCTGCGGCGGACCGATGCTGATGGTCCACTCCTGGCCCGCCGGTCCCGGGCGCTTTTCGTGGTAGGTGTAGGCGGCGAACTCGGGCGGGATGTGCAGCCCCACGCGGATCGGCAGTGGATCGACCAGCGGGCGGGGAAATTCGTTCAGCGCTTTCATCTGCACGACCTGCGGCCCGCAGGCCGGCAGCAATACGCAGACAAGTAACAGCAGCAATCGTGTGCGCATGCGTTCGCGCTCGGGGACAAAGGACAAGCAGATCATAGGGTCAATCCCGCCGGGTATCCAAGCCCGCATTCAGCGGTAGTCGTTCAGACCCACGAAGGTGCCGTTGTTCTTCCACGACAGATCGCGCATCAGGGTGGCAAAGCGGATGCCGGTGATCTGGTATTGGGCCGGATTGGCAAACTGGGTCGGGAAGCCGATCGCGTGGATCCGCACCAGCCGCTCGCCCTCGGGGCCCTCGCGGTTGATCTTGTCCACCACGTCGATCACCTGTTCTATCGAGTTGCCGGTGAACTCGTCGCCCAGCACATACAGGCTGATCTTGCGTCCCGGCTCGTAGAAGTTGCGGATCGCCGACACGATGCCCTCGACCGGGCTGCTGTTGGAGTAGGGGTTCCAGCTGGCAAAACGCTGGATGATCGCCTTGCGTCGCGCCGGCGTGTCGGGAATCCATTGTCCGCGGTAGCTCGAAAACATGTAGCCGCCTTCGTCGTCCAGCACCTGTATCCCCTTCACCTTCGGGTAGAGGTCGAGGATGTTGATCATCTCCTGCTGGGCCCGCGGCCACGCGTAATTGAACATGCTCCCGGACGTGTCGATGATGAAGATCACGTACTCGCTGTCCACCGGTATGCCGCCGATGGCGTCGTTGCGACGTCCGCCCTGGGCACCGAGCAGACGTTTCATCTCATCGCTGAGGCGCTGCCTGGCTTTCTCGAGTTGCCCCACCAGCCGCGAGTTCAACACGGAGTCGGTATCGCTGGCGGCGAACTCGCCTTTGATCGACGAGAGTTCGCGCTCCAGTCGGGCGACCTTGTCGATCATCTCGGAGAGCTGCTCTTGTCGTGCCGTCAGGTCGCGGTTCAGTACCGTCGACTCGCCGCGGAGCCGGAACAGCTGCTCCTGCAGGGCCGCGATCTGCGACTCCAGATCGCGCGTGCTCTCCTCGAGCACCACCGGGGCGGAGACCCGCGTGATGATCAACAGCAGGATGATCGCCCCGAAGCCGCAGCAGATCACGTCCAGGAAGGAGAGGCTGAACTCCTCCGGCGCGCGACGGCGGCGGCTCATGGCCAGTCCCGTGCCGGCGCGAGGAATGCACCCCGCGTCGATATCGCCAGCTGCCAGAGCGCTGAGGCGGCCATCGGATCGCCCTCCATGGGCGCCAGGATGACGTTCACGGGTATGCCTTTGGGCAGCTTCTCCAGGGCCTGGTTGAACAGGCGCTGGCGGTCGCGTCCGCTCACCTTGGAGCCGCTGGGTCCCGTGGCGCCTTGCGTGGGCAGGCCGTCGGTGATCAGGTAGATATTGTCCGGTGCAGGCGAGAGCTTTGCTGCCACCTCGAAGGCGTTCGCCAGGCTCGTGCCCTCGGCCGGCACCAGTTGCTGCAGTTTCGCGATGGCTCCATTCAACTGCGCGCGGTCGGCGACTTGCAGCCATTTGCCGGCGCTGCCTTCCACCACGGGTTCGGCGCGCGTGTTGAAGCCGTAGATCTGGTATTGGCTGCCCTGCGGCAATTGGGTACTCAGCCAGTCGACCGTGGCCACCGCATGTTGCCACTTGGCCGAGCGCAGCTGCACCGGGGCGGGCATGTTGCGCAGGCGGATCACGTTCACCAGGCTGTAGTCGAGCATGCTCGCGGAACGGTCGAGCAGCACCAGGATGCGCCGTCCGCCGAGCTTCAGACCGGTAAGGTATTGGCGGTCGCCGTCGCCCTGGAACTGCCGCACATCCTGCCCGCGCTGCTTCTCGCCCTCGGCGCGCAGGCGCTCGTTGTTTTCCTCGAGTTGCTTGAGGTCGGTCTTCAAGCGGTTTACATGCTCGCGCTGGGCGAGGGTGTCGTCCTTGCCCTCGGCAGTCTCGTCGCGGCGCTCGGCGATCTGCGCGAGAATCTGGCGGGAGCGTCCGTTCGCCTCGGCGAGGGAGTCATCGATCATCGACAGCGTGTTGCGCAGTTCCGCGAGGTCCACGGTGCCTTCTTTCACCTCGCGCTCGAGGAACGCGACCTCGCCGCGCAGTGCGCTGCTCTTTTGGCGGGTGTCCATTTCCTGCCGGTGATCGAGGATCAGGTAGAGCAGGATGGTCGCGCCGAAGCCACAGGACATCACGTCCAGGAAGGACAGGCTGAAGATCGTGAAATCGCGTCTACGCGCCATTGCCGTCGGCCGCGACCTCGGTCACGAACACCAGAGCCTCGCTCTCGATGCCGAGGCGTGTGCCTGCGACTACCCGCAGGCGTCCTGGCGCTGGCAATCCGTCGATTCGCAGCAGCACACCCGGCACGGCGCAGGCATACCAGTCCGTGCCGTCCTGCTCCAGCCGGCAGCGGCTGGTGGCGGTGGCATTTCGCGAAAGCGCCCAGCCCTCCTCGCCGTTGCCGAGCAGATACAGCGTGCCGGTGTCCAGACGCAGTGCGCGACCACCGGAGACCAGGTGCGTGGGTGCGCTTGCGAGTGCGCGCGTCGCCGGGGGTTTAACAGGTGTGGGCGCGTGGATGCTTGCGGCCGCTACCTCGGCAGGCAAGCGCGTGACGAAGCGCAGCGCGCGCTCCTCGCTGCGAACCAGCGAGGCGTGGCGCAGGGCGCCGCGGATGGCGGCATCGTCTGCCAGGGTCCGTGCCTCGGGCACACGCTCGGCAAAACGCGGCAGGCCCGCGGCCCGGGCGCCGAGCAGCAATGTGGCGCTCGTGCCCTCGCGGGCGAGGGCCTCGAGCAGATCGGCGTAGATCGACTGCACCGCGTCCAGCATCTCGCCCGCGCGCAGCGTTGCCCGGTAGCGATTGCTTTGCTGCTGGAGTTCCGCCTCGACGGTGTCCTGCGCGGCGAGCACCTCGAGCCAGCCCGGCAGGCGGTCATGGAGTTGTTGTTCGGTGGCCGCCGCGTGAAGCGGGTCGAAACGCGACTGTCGGATGAAGGACTCGGCCGCGCGCCGCGCCCAGCGATCCTGCAGCGCCGCCAGCCCGGCGCCCGGCAGCGCGCGCACGGCTCCGCGGGTGAGCATGCCGTCGGCGTGTTCGATCTGTGTCAGCACGGCCTGGTGCAGTTGCAACTCGAGGTGCAACGCGGCGCCGGGCAGCGCTTCTGTGCTGGCAGCGGCGAGGGCGCTGTCGACCAACCCGCAGGCCCGGAAGGGGCAGCGTTCGGCGATCCCGAGCAGCATGGCCAGTTGCTCGCGCGAGAAACTTCCCGGCACTGCCAGCAACAGCTCGGCGGGCTGTCCCGCCAGCTCATGCACGTGCAGCAGGTGGCGATAGCCGAGATCGGCGTTGTGGCGGGTATGGGCCGGCGCGTGGTGCAGCGGTTCGGTACTCAGCCGCAGCCAGAACTGGCTGTTGGTGCTGCGCGGGTCGATGCGTGCCTTGCTTCGCGCTGCCTCGCCCAGCAGCGGCGCCTCGGCCGCCAGCAGCGCGAAGCCGGGGCTGCGGGCGCGGATGCCTTCGATGTCGCCCAGCGTGAGTGAGGCATCGTTCAGGTCGAGTACCGCAAGGCTCATGAACGCAGCTCCCGCGTCACTTTGAGGTGCGGCAGCAAGCGCCCTTCGCAGAAGGACTGCGCGCTCAGCGAGAGGCGTTCCTGCTGCAGCTGCAGCTGGTGGATCAGGAACATCAGGATGATGCTGAGCAGCAGCGCCACTAGCGTGGAGTTGAAGGCCACGCCCAGTGCGTCGGTCACGCCCGCAATATCGCCCTCCACCGCACGGTAGGCCTCGCTCAGCGCCATCCCGATGCCGCGCACGGTGCCGATGAAGCCGATCGCCGGTATGGCCCAGGCGATGTAGCGGATCATGGAAAGTTCGGAGTCAAGGCGCTCGCCCTCGGTGACGCAGGTCTCACGGATCGCCCCGTAGGCGTCCTGGATCCCGTGCGTGATCGCGAAGCGTTGCAGACCGGCGACCAGCGCGCGCGGCAGCAGGCATTCGCGGGATTCCGGCGCCAGCGCCTCGATCGGGCGCAGGAAGTCGCGGGCATCCTCGGGAAGAATGCTGGTGCCGGCGGGCACCTGCACCAGTGGTTCGCGGAACAGCGCGCGCTCGTGGCGCAGCTGTACGCCCTTGAATCCCATGATGGCCATGCACCAGAGAAACAGGATCACCTCGGACTCCTGCTCGTAGTCTTTGAGGATCACGAACATCGATTGCGGCTGTGCCGCGGTGTCGCCGGAGGCGATGCGCTCGGCCTGCGCCTTCAGGTATGCCTCGGCGCGCGGCCACACCACCGCCACATAGACCGTGTGCACTACGATCAGCGACAACAGCAGGGCAAATATCTGGAAGAGGAACTCGGAGGCCAGAAGTCGTTTCATCGGCGGTGCTCGTGACCTTGTAGGGTAGTTGCGACGGTGGCCGCGGCCGGTTCAGATGTCAGAGGGGAACGACACGGAGAGATCCTCGGAGATTTTCTCTGAGGGTTTGAAGCGTTCACCGGCCCGGCGCGTGGCCGCGGCCTCGTCGGCTGCGCTTGTCGGGGGTGCTGTCTCGACGGGCTGCTGCGGTGCAGCCGGTGCCGCGCGCTGGGCACTTGTGGGCAGCTTGGTTGGTGTGGCGCCTGCAGGGTTGGCTGCCGGCTCCACGGCACCCGCAGCGGCAACGAGCATCAGCAGCATCGCAGTTAGCGCAGATCTGTTCACTTGAGATACCTCGCGATGCGGAATCCGACATCGGCGCGCGCCTCGAGGCCGTAATCGCGGAATGCCAGCCGCAGTTCCGTCAGCCCGCCGTTGCGCCAGCTCGCGCCGCGAATGACGTGATACTCGCCGATGTCCGCGCCCAGTGGATCGGTCGCCGTGCCGGCGTCACCGGGTGCGGCCTCGTAGAGGTCGTGCACCCATTCTGCCGCATTGCCGCCGAGGTCGAACAGGCCACGCCGGTCGGGGGCAAAGCTGCGCACGGGAGCCGCTACCGGGAAGCCGTCGTTGTAGCCGGCGATGATCTCACCGAGGATGCTCTCGCCGCTCTTGTCGGCGTAGTTCCCCGCCTTGGCCGGCGGCGGCGCCGCATCACCCCACGGGAAGCGTAGCAGCGCGCCATCGGCCTTGACGGTCGCAGTCCAGGCCCACTCGGCCTCGGTGGGCAAGCGGTAGCCCGTCGAGCCCGGCTCGAAACCCGCCACGGCCTTGCCTGCGATGCGATAGAAGGGTTTCAGACCCTCGCGTTCGCTCAACCAGTTGCAGTAGAGCGCAGCGTCTGTCCACGAGAGGTTGGTGGCCGGCTGCGTATCGCCGTTCAGGCTTTTGCCCTTGAAGTTGCCGGAGGAATGCCCGGAGCGGAACTGCCTGAACTCCGCGTTGCTCACCTCGGTGAGGCTGATGTAGAAGGCCCGCCTCAGGCGGATGTCACGCATGGCCTCGTTGGCGCGCCGGCCGGATTCGCGTCGCGAAGATCCCATGCGGAAGCTGCCCGGCTGGATCAGTGCGAGCTCCTGTCCGGCGGCGCTGCGCACGCTCTTGCGCACGGCGGCCTGTTGCTTTTCTGCCAGCGTTTTAAGCCTGACGGAGAACTCCTGCGGATAACCCGGGCGCGGTGTGATGCGCAGCGTTTCGTCGGCATGGCCCGTGCGTCGCAGCGTGAGCGTCTGCGGGCCGGCGGCTAGCGTGAGCATGGCGCTGCCGCGGGCGAGCAGTCGTTCTCCGGCGTAGATGCCGGCATCGGTGGGCGTAACAGCGATCCGTACATCGCCCGTCAGCGCGCGCAGTGCGAGGTTCATCTGCTGCTCTCCCGCCACGGCGGTGAAACGGCGTGTGGCTTTTTCGTGCCCGGCCTTGAAAGCAATCAGCGTGTGGGCTTTGCCCGACTCCAGCGCGATCTCGAGCGGCGCGGTGCCGCGGAACTGTCCATCGAGCGTGATGCTGGCGCCCGTGGGCGTGCTGCTGAGGCGCAGCCGCGCATCGGCACGGACCAGCACAAGCGGCTCGAGGCTGCGTGATTCGCCGGCCTTGGCCTCGACGAAGACGCTCTCGTCCCGGTGGTTCGCCAGCCGCAGCTGCAACTGCCGCGGGCCCTGCATGAGTTCGAGGGTGGTGGGTGTGGTCCCGATGCTGGCGCCATCGAGTTCGACGCTGGCGCCGGGGGGTTGGGTTTCCAGGCGGTAAGCACCCCAGCCCGGCGCCAAGGTGAGTGCCAGTGACTGCTCCTTGCCCAGACCCTCGATGCGGATGTCCTGTACTACGGGGAGATAGCGGTCGGCGGTGACGCGCAGCCGGTGGGTGCCGGCAGGAATGTCGAGTGGCTCCCCGTTGCTCGTGCCGAGTGGCGCGCCATCGAGCATGGCCGTGGCGGCCACGGGCCGGGTTGCGAGCAGCAGCTTGCCGGGCAGTTTGCGCAGATCGAGCACGAGGGGGTCGTTGCCGGTGTCTTGCACCGTGAAGGGCTGTTCCAGCGGGTAGTAGCCCGCGGCCGTAGCCCGTGCCACGTAGGGTCCCGGACGCAACAGGACGGTATCGCCCAGCACCAGCTGCAACCCGCCGTCGATATCGACCCGGGCATTTTCCGGTGTGGGCTGCAGACGTACGGCCTGCGCGCTCAGCAGGAAAGCGGCGAACAGTGCGGCGCCCAGCAAGGGCAGGGCGATCCTCAGCTCACGGCGGCCGAAACGGCGGCGCGTGGGGGCACGCAGACCCGGCTCGGGGGGCGAATAACTGAACGGCGCGATGGGCGTCTCGTGATCGCCGGCATCGCCAAGCGGGCTGTTTTGCGGCATCAGATTTTCTGCCCGCATTGCACGGTCACCGGGGGTGGCGGCGCGCCGGGTCGCAGCGCGAATTCCACGCGCACGTCGCGGTAGCCATCGCGCCGCCCCACCACTACATAGTCGCCCGGCAGCAGCTCGATCTGCTTTTCAGTGAAGCTCCCCAGACTGCCGACGCGGAACACGATGACATCGGTCGTGCCATCGGAGCGGAGCTGCACCGGGATCTCGGTGCGCATCGAGACAAGCGCGCTGCGGGCCTTTGCTATCTGGGCCGACAGGCGCGCACCGGGATCGGGTATGGATGCCGCCGCGGCGATCAGCTTGTCGGCAGCGCTGCGTGCGTTGTCGCTGGCCAGCTTCGCGGGCTGTGCCGCCAGCCGGGTGAGGGCCTCGTCGAGGGCGAGCCGCGTGCGCGCGCGCTCCCGGCCCGAGCGTGCCGGACCGAGGGATGCGTCGATGGCGAGCGCGGCCTCGTAGCTCTGGAGTGCCTGCTTCCAATCCTCCGCGCCCTGCGCCTCGGTAGCGGCCTGCAGCAGGGCGCCGATGCCTTGCTGCCCGAGCTGGAACTCCGCCTGCTGCAACCCCTCGCGCGCCGCAGTGCCGGCGCCCAGCGCGAGCGCAGACCGGAATTCGCCTCGGGCCTCCTCAAGGTGTCCTGCCGCGAGTGCGCTGTAGCCAGAAGACACGCGCGCCGCGCTGCGCTCGGCACTGATTTTTGCCTCTACCGCAGCAAGCGCCGCGCGCGCCGGCTCCCAGGCGCCGTCCAGCGCCAGCGCCTCGCGGTAGCTCGCGGCCGCCGGCCCGAATTGCCCACTGGATTCCTGCGCCGTTCCCGCACCCCGCAGGGAATTCAGTTGATCGAGGCGGGCCGCCCGCGCAAGTCCGTTGCGGGCGCGCTCGTTAGCGGGCTCGATGGCAGCGGCCTCACCGAAGGCTGCCAGTGCTGCCGCCTGATCGCCTGCCGCGAAGGCCGCATCGGCTGCCGCCAGACGTGCCTCGAGCCGCGCCGGAATGCCATCCCGCAGCGATTTCAGCTGCGCTTCACCGTCCCGGTAGAGTGCCGTCGCCGCCGCGAAACGCGATTCCCGATAGGCGGCGTCTCCTTGCTGGGCGATTGCCGTTGCAGCGGCAAACTCGGTCGGGGCCCAGCTCTCCACCTTGCGCTCCTGCAGCCCGTACTGCACGGCGAGCAGGGCGTCGAGCGCTGCTTTGGATTCCGCGCGCTCGCGGTCGGCCTGGGCCTGTTGCCACGGTGACTGCCCCGCGGTTGCGGCTGGGGCGGTTCGGTCGGCTGCCTTCGCGGCATCGGCGGGTGCGGGGTTTTCCGCGCTGCGGGGCGCCGGCGCCGCTGCTTCGCTGACATATCCGGGCAGCACGAACACCACGGCTGCCGCCAGCAGGACCAGCCCGCCCAGCAGCAATGCCGCGCCCTGCGCAGAACTGCCGTCGCGCCCCTGCGGTACGACGGCGGCGGGGATCGGGTCTTGAGCTACATCCAGCGCGGCAGGCTGGATGCGATCGAAGTCATGGTTGGACATGGCGGTAATGGCTGCGGGATCGGAGTGAGGGATCAGATGCTGCCCGTCTCGGCCTCATAGATGCCATGCAATATTTCGCGCCACTGGGTGTACTGGTCCTGCACGCTGCCGGTCAGTGTCACGCTGTGGTCCTCGAGTTCGATCACCTGCGGTTCGATCTCGGCGCCCAGCGAGCCACCGAGTTCCTTCAGCGTCTCGGCGTGCATCTTCGACTCCGCACGCTTGTCGAAACCGCTCTTCACCATAGCCGCACCGCCGATGATGCCCACTGTTCCGGCGGCGCGCGTGGCATAGCTGTCGCCGGTCTGGGCAGCGATGCCGGCAATGATCGAGGCCACGCCGGCAATGGTGCGCCCTGTGGCCTGGTTGCGCAGTTCGCGGTAGGCGATGCTCTCGGTGTAGCTCTCCTTGCGCCAGTCCTGATAGGGACTCGACATCTGCCGTGAGAAGCCGTTGTAGTAATCCTGCAGGGTGTCGACGAAGAGGTTGTCGCGTTCGCGAATGCTGCGGATGCGCGCGAGCATGGGGTCGTTCTCGGCGGGAAGCCGGCGCACGCTGAAACGCCCGTTCTTGTCCTTGTCCAGAAAACCCCCGAAAGCCTTGGGCGCGAAGCTCTCGGCGAACCGCAACTCGCTGATGGTCCGCAGGCGCTTCGCCTCGGCGGGGGACAGTTTGGCTCGGGCGATCGCCAAGTCGTTGGTTATGCGGTTGTAGACATCCTGGAAGGGCTCGGGAGCGACCTTGGCGTCGTAGGAGTATTTGCTCGCGAAACCCTCGTATTGTTTGGTGTACCAGGACGCGCCCGAGGCGTCCGAGACGCTGATTTCCAGCGCGAGTTTCTCCCCGGTGGACTCCAGTATCTTGCCGGCCACCACGATATCGCTAACGCCCGTTTCGGTGGGCGCTACCCGCACGGCGCCCCAGTGCCCGCTCTTCTGCAGCGTGCTGGCGAGGACCGTGGGCATGAAGCGCGCCTCGGCCTTGCGGATCTCGGGTGACGTGAAGATCTCTTCCTCGGTGAGAGCGGCGCTGTTGGGGTCGAAAAGCCGCACGCCGACATCGAGCAATTGGTCTTCCGGCATGCCCGGGTCGCCGGCGATCACCGGCGTTACCTCGGTGGTCCGCACCGTGTTGGAGGAACAGCCGCCGAGCAGCAGCACGAAGAGCGGGATAATGGCGAGCCAACAGCCTCGGCCGCGTGACGACATCAGGACTTCCTCTTTGCGGAGTTCACGTACTTGCGGTACTCGTCCCAGAGCTTGTCACGCAGCTCAGGGTCTTTTTCCTTCATGGCGGCCTCGCGGATCTGGCGCGCCACCACGTCGTCGTCGCTGCCGTCGGGTATGTCGGGCGGCGGGGTGTTGGTTGCGGCAGTGTGCGTGTGATCACCCTGGCGGCCGGAGCCGCCACCGATGGTCGACATGCCGCTGCCGCTCGAACTGTCGTTGGCGGTGGCTTCGCCGCCTTTGCCGGTACCGGCTTCAGGTGAGGGGCCTGCGCTCACGCGGCCGTAGTCACCTTCGGCACCGTCCTCGCCAGAGGCTGCGTCCGGATCCAGCATGCCGGCGTTCTCGCCCTGCGAGGCGCCGCTGCCGGTGTCTTCGGCCTTGGCCTGCACGCGATCGCGCTCGCCGAGCATGGCGCCGTCGAAGCGGCCCAGGGAGGCATTCAATTCGGCGTTCAGGCGCTCGGCCTCGCGCCCAGAGCCGTCGGCCGCACCCCCTTGGCTGGCACCCGCATCAACTGCCTGCTGGATTTCTTCGAGGCTGCCGGGCGCGGCGGCTTCTCCCGCTGAGGCTGCTGTGGCGCCACCGCTTGCCGCGGCCTCATCGAGACTGGCCTCGGCGGATTTGCGCGCCATGGCTTCGACCGCGTCCTCGAGCACCTCCGATTCGCTCTGCGCGGCGGCTGCGTCCGCGTCCGCTGAAGCCTCTGCCTGCGCCGCTGCTGCTGCAGCTGCGGCTGCCGCTTTTTTCTCTTCGCTGTCTTCGAGGGTCACGGAATCCTGTGGCGCGCCTTCTCCGCTTTCGCCGGGCTCACCACCGCTCTTCTCCCACGGGGGGCGGCGCTCAGCAGATGCCTCGCCCGCACTGCCGCCCTGGTTGGCTTCCGGGCGCCCCTGTTGCCCGTTGCTTTGTTCGGGCATGCCGCCTGCGCTCGGCATGCTGCTCGAGCTGCCCGCAGAGGGGCTGGACGCCTTGCTCGATGACTGGCTGCCCGACTGGGGTGTGCTTTGCGAGGGTGAACTGCTGGAAGAGGAGGAACTGCTGGAGGATGAGGAACTGCTGGAGGGCATCTGGGCAGAGGGGGGCTCGCTGCTCGAAGAGGTGGTCTTGCAGCCGCTCAGTGGGGCGAGCAGCACAACCACCAGCATCCCGACCGGGGCATGACGTTTCACGGTGAATACCTGTAGGAATAGATGACATCGGGTGTAGGCATGGGCAGTCCAGCCTCGAAGCGCGGGCGGAAACGCGTGGCGCGCAGTCGCTTGCGGAGCGTCTCGACTTGCTGCGCTGCCGCCTTTTGCTCGGGGGTTTGCGCGTCGGCGCTGACTTGCACGGCGGCCTTCGGGTCAGCGGTTTCGGTTGTCGCGGGCGGGGTGACGTTGGCGGGCGGTTGCGGTTCCACGATACGGATATCCTCGACAAGGCCGCGTTCGTTGACCGCAAAGGCCAAGGTGATCAAGGTCTCTTTGCCACCCGGGGCGACGCCCGCATCCGCGAGTGTTGCCAGTCCTTCGGGAATCACCGGTAGTGCTATCGGCTGACCGAAGATTTGGTTGACGGCGGCGTTGGAGCTGTCTGCGGCCGCCTGTGTCCAGGCCTCCTTGTAAAGATCGAGTGCTGTCTGGCGGCGGTTGAACAGTTGGTGCCAGTCACCGAGCTCCGCGACCGCCTGGCCGCGCATGAGCGGACTCGTCGAAGGATCCTGCTTGCGCAGTTCCACCACGCGCGCCAGCGCATCCCGCCCCGAGGTGAAACCCATCAGTGCGTAGGCCGGTCCAGCCTGTTCCCGACTTGAGGGGCCTGCGGAAAAGGACATGCCGCCGCCGTCCGCGGGTGCGTAGGAGGCGAGGTAGTAGTCGATGATTGCGCTCTCGCGGAGCGCCTCTTCGAGTCGCCGGTCCGGGCCGGCGGGTGCGCTCCGCAGGATCCCCAGCGAGGATTCGTAGAGGTTGCGGGCGGCCTCGAGGTGGTTGATCGGGTTCTCGCCCACGTCTGCCAGATAGGCGCTCAGGTGCCAGGCCGAGAGCCGTTGCAGCGCAGGTAACATGCGGGCGTCGTTGTCGCCGTAATTACGGCGGTGGATCTGGAACATCTGCTGGTAGCTGGAACCCACGCCGTCCCACTCGCCGAGGGCGGAGTAGCTCTCGATCAGGCGCTCCAGTATCGGCAGGTCCGAGGTGCTGTACAGACCCTCGTTCACGCGGACGATATGGGCAGCGCGCGACAGCGCCTCGGTGGCTTCCGTATGCCGACCGGCCACCTGGTAGGAAGCGCCGAGCCCGAGCAGCTGCTCTGCGAGTCCGGCATCGTAGGCACCACCCTCGGCCTCCAATGCGTGCACCGCATCCAGAAACCGTTGCTGCCCGGGTGTGGGCGGAGGCGGAGGCGGATCATCTGCGGGCGGTTGGCTACTGGGGGTTGTGGCGGCGCTGCTTGCGGTTTGCGTCGCCGATGGTTGGCTGGCCGCGGTCGTTGCGGTGCTACCTGCGGTTTGGGTGACGGATGGTGGCGCCGCACCGGCACTACCGTTGACGCCGGACTCCCGCTCGGCTGGTGCTGCGGGCGCGCTGACGGCGGCGGGGGCTATTTTGCTAGCAGCATCCGTTGCGGTTTCCTCTACGCCCGCAGCGTGTGCCGCAGCGAGACAAAGCGACAGCGCGACCGTGGTCAGGACTGCGACTGATCCCATTTTCATGCGCGCCTCCGTGGCTGTTTGCCGGAGTTTGGACAGTGCCCTGGCCGCGGGGTTCCCGCTGGTGAACCGGCGGTGCGAGGCGGATTCCTCGCCGTGCAAGACCCCTGCATTCTGCCTGCTCGGAGCCGGCCGGGAAAGCGCGGGATGCCCCGTTGGCCAAGCGTGGCCGGTGGCGACTATAGTGCCCTACGCCGCAGCAACCGGAGTGGGTTTCATGGGTACCGAAGATCGCAACAAAGTCCTCGTCGAGCGTTTTTTCGCCGCCATGAACGCGGGTGATTCGCCGACCATCGTTGCTGCCTACGCCGAGGATGGATCGGTGTGGACCTCGGGCGGCACGCTGATATCCGGCACCTTCAGCAAGGCGCAGATCCGTGAGGCGAGCGGGCGTATCTTCGAGGCCTTTCCCCACGGCATTTTATTCAGCATTCTCGCGATGACCGCCGAGGGCGAGCGCGTCGCGGTCGAGGCGGAGTCGCAGGGCGAGCATGTGTCTGGCAAGCGCTACACCAATCAGTATCACTTCCTGTTCGAGTTCCGGGACGGTCTGGTGGTGCGCCTCAAGGAATACATGGACACCGAACGGGTGACCGCTATCCTTTGCGGCGGCCAGCGGCCCGCGGCGGCCAACTGAATTTTCCCGCGCCGGCACCGGCACGGGGTCATCACACCAGAGAGAGGACGGCAAATGGCGAAGTTCCAGATAGCGTTGGGCATGTTCGGCCTGCACAACATGTTCGATGGCGATGCCCGCGGCTACATCAAGGCTGCTGAACTCGCCGATGCCGCCGGCATCGACCTGGTGTGTTTCACCGACCACGTGGTGATGGGCGAGAACACCGATCGCTATCCCTACGGTCCGTTCCCGCTGCCGCCAATCGCCCCCTGGTTCGAGCCGCTCACCATGCTGACCGCCATCGCGGTGCGTACTCGGCAGGTGAGGCTCGCCACCGGCGTGCTGATTTCCCCGCTGCGCCCGGCCGTGCTGCTGGCCAAGACACTCGCCACGCTGGACAGCCTGGCGCCCGGGCGCATCGAGCTTGGCATCGGCACCGGCTGGCAGCGCGAGGAGTACGAGGCGTCCGGACTCGATTTCGATCAGCGCTGGACGATGTTCGACGATGGCGCCCGCGCCATGCAGCTGCTCTGGCGCGAGGCTCCCGCCACCTTCAGCTCGAAGACGGTGAACTTCTCGCGGATCTACAGCACACCGTTTCCGGCCGCCAATAGCATTCCGCTGTGGTATGGCGTGCAGCCCACCGAGCGCCAGGCCCAGCGTATCGCGGAACTTGGCGTGGGTTGGATCCCGATATCCACCAGCGCGGAGTACATCCGCAACGGCGTTGCCGTCATCCGCAACGCCTACGAAAAGGCCGGCCGCGATCCCGCCACCCTGCAGGTGCGCGCCCACGTGCCGATGAACTGGGATGCCAATGGTCGCTGCAGTCTGGAAGAGTCGATCGACGCGATTCCGGAGTTGCTTGCGGCAGGCGTCACGGTGATGGAATTCGAACACCATGCCTACGTTCATGCCCCCGAAGAACTCGAGCCCTTCTACGCGCGGCTGATCGCGGTGCGCGACTCCGCCTGAGTCTCTGCCGGGCCTGGTGCCATGGCTGCAGCGCTGGATCCCGCGCAGGCCCGGCAACGGCGCGCTTACGGCTACGCCTGGCTCACGGTCTGTTGCTGGGCGACCGTGTCCACGGCTTTCAAACTCGCCTTGGCCGAACTGCATTACGCGCAGCTTCTGTTCGTCTGCAATGCCGTGGCCGTGCTGGTGCTCGCGATGCTGCTTGTCGCAAGCGGGCGCCTGCACGCGCTGGCTCGCCTTCCGCGGGGCACCCACCTGCGCTGCCTCGGACTTGGCTTGATGAACCCGGTGGGGTATTACCTCTTGCTGTTCCAGGCCTATGACATCCTGCCTGCGCAGGTCGCGCAGCCGGTCAATTACACTTGGGCCATTGCGCTCTCGGTGCTCGCGGTGCCGTTGCTGGGGCAGCGCATCAGTGTCGCCGAGGCGGTGGCTGGACTGATCGCCTATGTTGGCGTGGTGGTGATTTCCCTCGGCTCCGCCGATGCCGCGACCGGCGCGATCCGCTGGGATGGCATGGGTGCAGCGCTCGCCTCAACCATCGTCTGGGCGCTCTACTGGATCGGCAACAGCCGCATGGCAGACGATCCGCTATGCCGGGTTTTCCTGAGTTTCTGTTACGCGCTGCCGGCGAGCGCCGTGGCCTGCGCCGTACTGGCGGACTTCCGAATCCCGCTCGGAACCGGATTTCTGGGCGCCGTGTGGTCCGGGGTTTTCGAGATGGGTCTCAGTTTCGTGTTCTGGCAGCGTGCGCTCATGCTCTCTGCCAATGCCGCGCGTGTCAGCAGCATCGTGTTCGCCACGCCTTTCCTGGCGTTGCTCCCGATAGCCCTGATACTGGGCGAACCCATTGCTCCCAGCACGCTGCCCGGCCTGTTCCTGATCTTGGGCGGGCTGGCCGTGCAGCAGCGCTTTGCCCGCGCCGCTGCACGCTGAACGCGGCGTCAGCGGCGACTGTAGGCCGACATGCCAAGGCCGAATTGCGCCACCAGATCGCGCATCACTTCGGCGACGCCGCCACCGAAGGTATTGATCTGGCATTTCCGGTAGTGCTGCTCCAGATCGCCGGCCAGCGCCGATCCGGGGCTGCCGCGGCGATAGCCGCCGGCCATTCCCGTGACCTCGAGCATCAGCTTGTCGACCGCAACCAGGCACTCGGTGCTGTAGGCCTTCATGGCTGATGCGAAGGCGGGATCCGGCTCGCCGGTGTCGAGCTGCCAGGCCATGCGCCAGTTCATGAGGCGCATCGCCTCCAGCCGGGCATAGACCTCGGCGAGGGCCGATTGCGCCCACGGTTGCTCCACCACCCGCTTGCCACCGACTACCGCCTCCTGTGCCCAGGCCAGTGTGCGGGCGAGGAGTCCCCAACCCTGTACGCCGATCGCGGCAAGTCCCACCCGCTCGTGGTTAAGCTGCGAGGTGATCAGTTTCCAGCCGCCGTTAAGCGGGCCGGCAATCATCGAGGCCGGCACGCGCACGTTGTCGTAGTAGCTGGCATTGCTGCGCACGCCACCCACGGTGCGGATCGGCGTGAAGCTGAAGCCTGGCAGCGTGGCATCGACCATGAAGATGCTGATGCCCTTGTGTGGCGGCTGCACGTCCTGATCGGTGCGGGCGGCGAGCCAGACGTAATCGGCGGCCTCGGCGCTGCTGGTCCAGATCTTGTTGCCGTTGATCAGGTAATCATCGCCATCGCGCACGGCGCTGGTCTTCAGGGCGGCGAGATCAGTGCCGGCGCCCGGCTCGGTGTAGCCGATGGCGAAGTGCAACTCGCCAGTGGCAATCCGCGGCAGGAAAAATTGTTTGTGTTCGTCCGAGCCCAGCGCGATAAGCGCCGGCGCCACCGTGCTGATGGTCACGAAGGGCAGGGGCACTTCGGCAAGTTGCGCCTCCTCGAAGAACACCAGCTGTTCCGAGCTCGGGCGGCCTTGGCCACCGTATTCCCGCGGCCAGCCGAGCGCGAGCCAGCCGTCCTGGCCGAGTTGGCGGATGACGCGTTTGTAGGTCGCGCCGCCTTCATTGCCGCGGGTCTCTTCGCGGATTTCGGGGGTCATCAAATCACTGAAATAGCTGCGCAGTTCGCGGCGCAGGGCCTTCTGGGAATCGGTGTAGTCGACGTGCATGGGGCTCTCTCCGCTGTGGCCTGCGCCCATCATATTGAAATTGAATTCAAATTCAATAAGAATGCGGCGCATGTCCAATGCAACCCGCAAACAAGCCGATGCTGGTGCCACGCCCGAAAGGGTGGCACGGCCTCTCGCGCGTGCGGCGCGCGTCCTGCACAGCGCCCGTGGCGAAGTGGCGCGGGCAAGATTGAAAGAGGCTACCGCCCGGGTACTGGAGCGCGAGGGTTATCGGCAGATGCGGGTGACGGATGTGACCCGGGAGGCCGGCGTGGCCACCGGGCTTTTCCACCACTATTTCCCCGATCTGAAGACCGCCACTATCGAGGTGTTGCGTGACTTCATGACCCGCTTCGAGGATCTCGAGGCGATCGAGCGGGAGGTGGAGAAAGGCGATTGGTACGGGCGCAGCCTTGCTCACAATCTGCTGGTGGTGCAGAGCTATTGCCGCTACCCGGGCATCATGCGCTGCATGGTCCAGGTAGGCGATGAGGTGCCCGAGTTCGGCGAGATCTGGCGCCTGAGCTACTTCCGGCGCCTCGAGTTGCTGGTGCGCGCGATGCCGCGGCTGTTTCCGGCGGCCGGACTCGGCGATACCGAGGCCCGATTGGTGACACGGATCCTGGCCAGCATAGGCGAGCACCTGCTGACCGAGTATTACATCGTCAAGTCACCTGCCGTGCGCGAGATCGAGCTCGACGAAGAACAGATGGCGGAATGGGTGACGGTGATGTTCCACCGGGCCCTGTTCCTGGAAAATCCGCCGCCGGTGCGCCTGCGCCATGCGGCCAAGCTGGCCGAGATGCGACGCCCCCGGCGTGATGCATTCAAGGCCGAGACCTGACACAGAGACCGGAGGACGGTTTGTCGTGAGTGATATCGACGAGCAGCTTCAGCAGTATCTTGGCCGCCCCTGCGGCCCTTACAACAGTTGGGACGAGGTCAACCAGGCCATGATCCGGCACTGGTGCGAGGCAATGGGCGACACCAACCCCGTCTACACCGATCCTGCGGTTGCGGCGACGTCCGTGCATGGCGGCATCGTCGCCCCGCCGACCATGATGCAGGCCTGGACCATGCGTGGTGCGACCTCGCAGTGGGCCACGGGCTCCGACACGCGCGAGCCTTTCGAGGTGTTCGAGTTTCTTGAGTCTCACGGCTACCCTGCCGTGGTCGCGGTCAATTGCGAGCAAACCTATTATCGGTACCTGCGCCCGGGCGATCGCATACACCACACTTCGCGCATCGAGGCGGTGTCGCCGCAAAAGACCACGGCGCTCGGCGTCGGCTACTTCGTCACAGAGCTCGAGGAGTACTGGGACCAAAGCGGCGAGAAGATCGGCGACATGCGGTTTCGCCTCTTCAAGTACCGCGCCCATGAGCGGGCTGGCGAGCCTGCGGCGGTCACATCGGCCAAGCCACCGAAGATCAGCCGCTTCCGTCCGGCCGAGGGGCACGACACGAAGTTTTTCTGGGACGGCGTGCGCGCGGGCAAGCTTCTGGTCCAGCGCTGCAAGGCCTGTGGCGTTCTGCGCCACCCGCCAGGGCCGATGTGCCCGTCCTGCCAATCCCTCGAGTGGGACACGCTGGAGAGCTCCGGGCGTGGCATCGTCTACAGCTTCGTGGTCATGCACCACCCCCCGATTCCGCCCTTCGATTACCCCAACACGGTGCTGCTGGTCGAGCTGGAGGAGGGCACCCGCCTGGTAACCCAACTGGTCGATGCGAAGCCCGGGGATGTCGAGATCGGCACGCCAGTAGAGGTAGTTTTCCGCGAGGTCGAGGAAGGCTACACGCTGCCCCTCTTCCGCATCCGCAAGGAGAGTTGAGATGGAATTTTCAGTATCCGAGGACGTGCGCGCGGTGCAGGAACTGGCCGCGCAGATCCTGTCCGAGCAGGTCGATGATGCAGCACTCAAGCGCTTCGATCGCGGCGAGATCTGCTGGCACGAGGGTGTGTGGGCGATGCTCGCAGAGGCAGGCCTGGTGGGCGTTGCGCTGCCCGAGGATGCGGGCGGCAGCGGGCTCGGGCTCTCGGGCCTCTGCGCGGTCCTGCAAGAGCAGGGCCGTCATGTGGCGGCATTGCCGCTGCTCGCGGCCACCGTTCTGGGCGCCATGCCGCTGGCGCGCTTTGGGTCGCGTGCCCAGTGCGATGCCTGGCTCACCAGAGCGGCCGCAGGCGCTGTCATCCTGTCCGGGCCACTGGCGCTCTCGCCGTTTGAACACGAGCCGGCCGAGGTGCCTGCTGTCTCGCCCGCGGGAGAGGATTTTGTTTTGCAGGGCGCGCTGGGGCCCGTTCCCTATGGCGGCGATGCTGATGCCTTGCTGGTTCCCGCGCGTGATGCGAGCGGCGCGTTGAGTGTGTTCCTGGTTGCGCGTGGCGCAACGGGAATGAGCTTCGCGCGCGAGCGCGGCACCAATCTCGAACCCTTCGACCGGATCTTGTTCGATGGCGTGCGTGTCACGGCCGCCGACCGGCTGGGCGCCTCCGGCGACGGCAGCTGTATCCTGGAGTGGATGGCTGGCCGCGCGGCGACCGCCTACGGATTCATCCAGCTCGGCGTGCTGGCCGATGCCCTGCGCCGCACAGCGCAGCACACCAGTGAGCGCAAGCAGTTCGGCAAGCCGCTCGCGGGTTTTCAGGCGGTCGCACACCGTGCCGCGGATTGCTACATCGATATCGAGGCCCTGCGCTCGACGCTGTGGCAGGCCGTGTGGCGGCTTGATCAGGGTTTGCCTGCCGGCAACGCCGTGGCCTCTGCCGCATGGTGGACCAGTGAAGCGGGGCACCGCGTGAGCCACGCCTGCCAGCACCTGCATGGCGGCACTGGCGCCGACGTGGACTACCCGATACACCGCTATTACCTGTGGGCCCAGCAGATCCGCCTGTGCCTCGGCGGCAGCGAGCGCATCCTGGCCGGCTTTGGCAGCCAGCTGGTTCAGCAATCCATCGAGATCGGACTATGAGCGGCAGCGAGTTGAAAACGCGGCGTTTCAACGACGTGGCGGTGGGCGAGGAGATTCCGCCGTTCGGGATCGATATCACTACCCGGCTGATCGTTGCCACGGCTATCGCCAGCCGTGATTACCAGAACGTGCACCATGACAAGCCGGGTGCGCAGGCGCTGGGATCACCGGATATTTTCATGAACATCCTCACCACCAACGGGTTGGTAGGGCGCTACATCAGCGATTGGGCGGGGCCCGAGGCGCTGCTGCGTTCCGTGAAGATAAAGCTTGGTGTGCCGAACTATCCTGGCGACCACATGGAGTTGCGCGGACGCATCACCGCGCTCCGCGAAGAGGGCGCTGATCACCTCGCCGATATCGAGGTGGCAGGTAAAAACGGCCTTGGTTTCCACGTCACGGGCACCGTGACCGTGGCATTGCCCTCCGCGAGGACAAGCGCATGAGCGGTAACAGTTTTCTCGGCGGCCGGACCGCCATTGCGGGTATCGGAGCCACCGAGTTCTCGAAGAACTCCGGGCGCAGCGAGATCCAGTTGGGAGTGGAGGCGATCAGTGCGGCGCTCGCCGATGCGGGTCTCGGCATCGACGAGGTAGATGGCATGGCCACCTACACCATGGACAACAACCCGGAGATCGAGCTCTACCGGCTGCTCGGCGGCAAGGAGCTCAAGTTTTTCTCCCGCACCCACTACGGTGGCGGCGCCGCCTGCGGGCCGGTGCTGCATGCGGCGATGGCCGTGGCCACAGGGGTCTGTCGTGCCGTGGTCGTCTACCGCGCCATGAACGAGCGCTCTGGCTTCAGGTTCGGACAGGGTGGGCTGATCACCCAGGATCCCAACTCCTTCGAGACCGTTCACTTTGGCTGGTACATGCCGTTCGGCCTGTCGACCCCTGCCTCGTGGGTTGCAATGTGCGCGCGCCGCTATCTCCACGCCTACGGTGCCAGCACCGATGACTTCGGGCGTGTGTCGGTCTCGACCCGCGACTTCGCTGCCACCAATCCGGCGGCGTTCTTCTACCAGAAGCCCGTCACGCTCGAGGATCACCGGAACTCCCGCTGGATAGCGGAGCCCCTGCGCCTTCTCGACTGCTGTCAGGAAAGTGATGGCGCTGTCGCGCTGGTTATCACCTCGATCGATCGCGCGCGTGACCTGCGGCAAAAGCCGGTGGTGATCCGCGGTGCCGCGCAGGGCGCGGCCGGTGATTTCCAGATGATGACCGGTTTCTACAAACCCGATCTCACCGGGATTCCGGAGATGGGTCTGGTCGCCAAGCAGTTGTACGGCATGGCCGGCGTGGGCCCTGCGGATATCCAGACCGCTGTGCTTTACGACCATTTCACGCCTTTCGTGCTGCCGCAGCTTGAGGAGTTCGGCTTTTGCGGGCGCGGTGAGGCCAAAGATTTCATTCGCGATGGCCATATCGCGCGCGGCGGCAAGCTCCCGGTGAATACCCACGGCGGCCAGATCGGCGAGGCCTACATACACGGGTTGAACGGCGTTGCAGAGGGTGCGCGGCAGGTGCGGGGATCTGCGGTGAACCAGGTCGCTGGCGTCGAGCATGCCTTGGTGACGGCAGGAACCGGCGTGCCGACCAGCGGACTGATACTCGGCGTTGATCTTTGACCCGTGGTCTTTGCCGGGAGAGAGCGTCCTGGATGCTGGAGGCGGCGTAAATTTGCCGCGAAGCAAGGCCCTTCGTCGCCATCGGCGCGGGCGCCTTGCTAGTATTGCAGCAGTCTCCTGCACGAATCGGCGCGTTTCCCCATGCGACTCCTTCTCCTTGCTGCACTTCTAGGCTGTTCCCTGCGAGCGGGAGCCCTCACCCTTGATCTGCCTCCGCCCGGTGAGGATGTTGTGGGCGAGACCTACACGGTCAAGATCCAGAGTTACGAAGACACCCTGAATCACTACGCCGAGGCCAATGGTGTCGGCTTCCGTGAAGTGCTCGCCGCCAACCCGGGCGTCAATCCGTGGGTTCCCGGGCAGGGCAAAGAGGTTCTCATTCCTACCCAGTACATCCTGCCGCGTGGCGAGCGTGTCGGCATCGTCATCAATCTGGCCGAGATGCGGATGTTCTACTACCCCGCCGACGGCAAGAGCGTGGTGACGTTCCCCATCGGTATCGGGCGCGAAGGCTGGCAGACGCCAATCGTGGCTACTTCGGTGACCAAGGTGGTCAAGGACCCGGTATGGACCCCGCCGGCATCGATACGCGCTGAACATGCGGCCATGGGCGACCCTCTGCCAAGTTCGGTGCCGCCCGGACCGGACAACCCCCTAGGCCCCTGGGCGCTGCGCCTGGCGGCACCGGGCTATCTGATCCACGGCAGCAACAAGGAGTTGGGCGTCGGCATGCGCGTCAGTCACGGATGCATGCGGATGTACAACCGCGACGTTATTACCCTCGCAGCGATGGTGCCGGTGGGCACGCCGGTCCGGATCATCAATTCCCCGGTCAAGGTCGGGTGGAAGGCGGGGTCGATGTACGTCGAGGTCCACGAGGCCTTGGAAGAGCAGCGATCCATCCACGTGTCCGAGGCTGTTGTCGCCGACGCGATTCACATCGCTAACCGCATTAGTGCCGCGCCTGTTCCCATAGATTGGGTGCAGGCAAAGTCTGCCGCGGTGCAGCGCTCAGGGCTTCCCGTGCGGGTCTCCGCCGCGCAAGTTGCGACCCGCTGATTGCGCCTGGCCGCTTCCCGCCGCGACCGCTACTGCGGTCCCTGACAGCGTCCGGGGTCAAACAATCCAGAATGCCGTGTGATCTTTCGCCCAAAATCAGGGCATAAAAAACCGCTGCCAGCATCTCCTTTACGGAGTTGCAGACAGCGGTGTTTTCAGTTCAGCAGGGGTCGGTCAAGCCGACCCGTAGCATCACTTGCGGCAGCACTTCTCAGCCATGCGGCTGACGGCCTCAACGGCGTCATTCGCAGCTTTCTGTGCGTCAGCAGCAGCAGTCGCAGCCGAATCGGCGGTCGACTGGGCGCGGGTGGCAGCAGCCATCGCGTCATTGGCGGTTTTCTCGACGGTGCCGACGCGAGCGTCGAGTGCGTCAAGGCGCTTGGTGTCTGCGCAGCCGCTCAGCAGGGCTACGGCCAGAGCCGCGGAAAGAAGGGCGGCTTTCTTGGTCATGGTGTGCATCGTTGTCTCCTCAGATCGATAATGCGGACGGGTCTAAACCGCGCAAATTCTTGCACATCCTCTTTTTAAGTCAATCAATCCGGGCAGAAGATTTCGTGGCATATGCACTAATCCGTACGCTTCGGTCCCGGTTTGCGTCTGGACCCCCCCCGAGCACCCTACGGAATTTCGGAGTTTTGCACCCGAACGGGTCAGATAAAGGCCTGATGCGCCCGGGCGAACTGCAAAACAGCCTGCCGTACTCGCGGTCCTAGGTTCAAACTCTTTACCCAAGGCCGGCGCAGTGTGCGGCTTTCCCATGGATGGGAGACGCAGGCTGCGCTGGCCTGCCGAGCCCTTCGGGAAAGCGGTCCTTGCCGGGTCACGCACCCCGGGGGGGGGGTACTTGAGCGCCCCAGCGCGAGCTGCGGGCGTTTTTTTTGGCGTTCGGTGGTGCGGGTGGTCGGAATCGAACCGACACTCTGTTGCCAGAACTGGATTTTGAGTCCAGCGCGTCTACCAGTTCCGCCACACCCGCAAGATCGTAGCGACTCCCCGGCGAGGGGAGTGGCATTATAACCAGCCATCCGTGCACAACAAGCACGATTGCCTTGCCCGGTTTCGCCCGATAGCATTCGCCCCCCTCGCGCCTGCACCGACGCTCATGAAAGTCAGCGATTTCCGCTACGACCTGCCCGACGAACTGATTGCGCGCCACCCGATGCCCGAGCGTACGGGCAGTCGCCTGCTTGATCTGTCATGGCCAGACAGGCAGCCTCGGCATCGGGTCTTTGCCGAACTGCCCGACGGTCTCCACCCCGGTGACCTGCTGATCCTGAACGACACCCGGGTCATCCCGGCACGGCTTTTTGCGTGCAAGGCGCAAACCGGCGGTGGCGTCGAAGTGCTGGTCGAGAGACTCCTCGGCGAGCGCGAAGTCCTCGCGCAGTTACGCTCCAGCAAACCCGCGCGTGCCGACACCGAGCTCTCGCTCCTCGACGATGAGGGCCGGGAAGCCCTGCGGGTGCGGGTCAAAGGGCGCCAGGACGGTTTCTACCTGCTGGAGTTCCCGTCTGGCAGTTCGCCGCTGGAGGTGATGGCGGCGATCGGTCATATGCCCCTGCCGCCCTATGTCGACCGCCCTGACACCGCCGCGGACCGCGAGCGCTATCAGACGGTCTACGCGGACACGGCCGGGGCGGTCGCCGCTCCCACGGCGGGCCTGCATTTCGACCGTGCCTTGCTCGAGCGGCTTGAATTCGCCGGCGTTGAAACCGCATTCGTGACGCTTCACGTAGGCGCCGGCACTTTCCAGTCATTACGCTGCGAGGACGTTGAGTCTCACCGCATGCATGCGGAGTACTCGCAAGTTGGTGCGGAGGTCTGCGAGCGCATCAAGCTGGCACATCGCGAGGGGCGGCGGGTCATCGCGGTGGGTACCACGACCCTGCGTGCCCTGGAGTCGGCGTGCGATGACGCCGGCATCCATCCCTTCGCGGGCGAGACATCAATCTTCATTTACCCCGGCTATGCTTTCCGCTGTGTCGATGCATTGGTCACCAACTTCCATCTTCCAGAATCCACGCTACTGATGCTCGTTTGTGCGCTGGCCGGAACCGATTTCATGCTCGATGCATACCGAATGGCCGTGCGGGAGCGCTACCGCTTCTTCAGCTACGGTGATGCGATGTTCATATCTGCCCTCGAGCCCCCTCTGCTGAAGCGTGCTGTCGAGGCTTCTGCATGAGCACCTCATTCATGACTTTCGAGCTGCTCGGCAGCGATGGCGGTGCCCGACTCGGGCGTCTCGTGTTTCCGCGCGGCGTGGTGGACACGCCTGCCTTCATGCCTGTGGGCACATATGGAACCGTCAAGGCGATCCTCCCGCGCGATCTCGAGGCCACCGGCGCCCAGATCGTGCTCGGCAACACCTTTCATCTGATGCTGCGGCCGGGCACGGACGTCATCAGCCGCGTGGGTGACCTGCACCGCTTCATGGGTTGGGAGCGACCGCTGCTCACCGATTCCGGTGGTTTCCAGGTCTTCAGCCTGGGCGAGATGCGCAAGATTACCGAGGCCGGGGTGCGATTCCGTTCGCCGGTCGACGGCAGTGAGGTGTTCCTGGACGCGGAGACCTCGATGCGCGTGCAGCGCGAACTCGGCGCCGACGTGGTCATGGTCTTCGACGAGTGCACGCCCTATCCCGCTACCGAAACCGAAGCGCGCAGCTCGATGGAACTCAGTCTGCGCTGGGCCAGACGCAGCAAGCTCGCCCACGAAGGCAACCCCGCGGCGTTGTTTGGCATCGTGCAGGGCGGTATGTATACGGCCTTGCGCTCGGAGTCGCTGGCGGGGCTCCAGGCGATCGGCTTCGACGGCTATGCCATAGGTGGGCTGTCGGTTGGCGAGACCAAGCCCGAGATGCTCATGGTGCTGGATCACCTGGGCCCGCTCCTTCCCGCGGACCGGCCGCGCTACCTGATGGGCGTGGGCACTCCCGCTGACATCCTGGCGGCGGTGACGCGCGGTGTCGACATGTTCGATTGCGTGATGCCAACCCGCAACGCGCGCAATGCGTACCTGTTCACCGCAGACGGCGTGCTCAAGCTGCGCAATGCGAAACACCGCGACAGTGAGCTGCCGATCGACCCCTCGTGCAGCTGTTATGCCTGCGCGAATTTCAGCCGGGCTTACCTCCACCACCTCGACAAATGCAACGAGATGCTGGGGTCTCAGCTCGCCACGATCCACAACCTGCACTTCTACCAGGAGCTGATGCGCGGTATCCGCAAGTCGGTTCTGGAGGGGCGTTTCGAAACCTTCAAGAGCGACTTCCTCGCCCGCTACCAGCCGCGCGGGCAAGTCGATGCCGCTGAAGAGCGTGCTGAAACACCATGACGCCGGAGAATCCCCGATGATCTATTCGTTCGAGCAACAGGTACCCGTGGTGCACGCGAGCTGTTTCGTCGCGCCCAATGCTGCCGTGATCGGCGATGTGGTGCTCGAGGAGGACGCGAGCATCTGGTTCGGCGTCACGATCCGCGGCGATCGCGAGCGGATCGTGGTGGGCGCCGGCAGCAACGTGCAGGATGGGGCTGTGCTGCACGCCGATCCCGGCTTTCCGCTTGTGATCGGGCGCGATGTCACGGTGGGGCATCTGGCCATGCTGCACGGCTGCACGGTGGGCGATGGATCCCTGATCGGTATCAACGCCGTGGTGCTGAACGGTGCCGTGATCGGCAAGGGTTGCCTGATCGCCGCCAACGCGCTCGTCACCGAGGGCATGCAGGTTCCCGATGGCGGCGTCGTGATGGGCTCTCCGGGTAAGGTAGGGCGGGTGCTCGACGACGCGCGGCGCGAGCAGCTTGCAGCCAACGCACTGGGATACGTGAACAACGGCCGACGCTTCCGCGCTGGCCTGAAAAAAATCGGGGACTCCTGAGATGTCGGCTGTCAAATCTCCCTGCGTCAACATCTGCGCGCTGGACGATCACGACATCTGCGTGGGCTGCTATCGCAGCGCCGCGGAGATAGCGGCCTGGACCAGCCTCACGGAGGATCGCAGGCAGGAAGTGGTACGGCGCGCCGACCAGCGTTACCGCGAGGCCTGGGGCCCGCAGGCACGCTGAGCTGCCGCTTTCACGGCTCCTCGGCGTGAACCGAGGCCCGCACGCGTGAGATCATCCGGCCGCGCAGCTGCATGATCTCGAAGCCGTAACGGCCTATGCGTAATCCGACGTTGGCCTCGGGGATTGCCTCAAGATGCTCGAGCATCAAGCCGTTCAGCGTCCGCGGTCCGTCGACAGGCAGGTCCCAGTGGAGCGTGCGGTTGATGTCGCGAATGGACGCGCCGGCATCGATCAGATAACTGCCATTGGCTTCCCGCGCGATCTCGGAGGTGTCGTTTTCCAGCCCGGCCGTGAACTCGCCGACGATTTCTTTGAGGATATCGCCGAGTGTCACCAGTCCGAGCACGCTGCCGTACTCGTCGACCACGATGCCGACGCGGCGGCGCAGCTTCTGGAAGTTAAGCAGCTGCAGATTTAGCGGGGTGCCTTCGGGCACGTAGTAGGGTTCGTCGGCTGCACGCTGGATCGCGTCACGGTCTACGATGCCGCCGTTCACGAACTGCCCGAGCATGCGCAGGTGCAGCACCCCCGAAATGTCGCCGATGTCCTCGCGGTAGACCGCCACTCGCGAGAACGGTGATGCCTGCAGCCGGGTGAGCAGCGCCGGGTCGTCGGCATCGAGGTCGAGGCCATAGATCTCCTGACGCGGGACCATGATGTCGTCGACCGTGACCTCTTCGAGATCGAGAATATTAAGCAGCATGCGCTTGTGGCGCGGTGGGATCATCGGTCCCGACTCGTTCACGATGGTGCGCAGTTCCTCCGAATTCAGCGCGTCTTCGGGACGTCGGTTGGTGTCGACGCCGAAGATTCGCAGCAGCACGTTCGAGATCGAACTCATCAGCCAGACCGCCGGCCCCAGTACTTTCATCAGCGCGTTCAGCACGTAGGCGGCGGGGAACGCGACGCGCTCCGGGTGCAGTGCCCCAAGGGTCTTCGGCGTGATCTCGGAGAACACCAGGATGACCACGGTCAGCACGGCGGTCGCGATGGCAATGCCAGCATCGCCGAAGAGCCGGATCGCGATCACCGTGCCGAGGGCCGAGGCGAGGATATTCACGGCGTTGTTGCCGATCAACAAAAGCCCCAGCAGCCGATCTGGGCGGTTGAGCAGTTTCAGAGCGAGACGTGCGCCCCGATTTCGCTTGCGGAGGTTCTTCAGACGATATCGGTTGAGCGACATCAGCCCGGTCTCGGAGCCCGAGAAAAACGCTGACAGAAGGAGGCAGACGACAAGAATGCCGAGCAGCGCTTCTATGGAGGAATCGTTCAAGCGTGGACAGGCCTTGGGCAAGGAGAGGAGATGGTGCCGCTAACGCGGGTCCGTGGCAAGAAGGCGGCTTTCAGCCCGGACGGTGCAGTACCAGTTCCAGCACGAACTTGCTGCCGAAATAGGCGAGTATCAGCAGGCAGAAGCCCGTGAGCGTCCATTTGATCGCCGTGATACCGCGCCAGCCGAGCTGATGGCGGCCCCAGAGCAGGGTGGCGAACACCAGCCAGGCGAGAATCGAGAGGATCGTCTTGTGCGCCAGGTGTTGAGCGAAGATGTTTTCCAGAAAAACTGCGCCGGTGGTGATGGCCAGACCCAGCAGGATCTCCCCGGCCCAGATGAGGCGAAACAGCAGGCTCTCCATGGTAGCCAGCGGGGGCATGTGTTCGAGCATCCCGTTCAATCGGTGGTGCTTCAGGCGGTCGATCAGCAGGCCTAAGGCCACCGCCTGCAAGGCCGCGATGCTGAGGATGCTGTAGGCGAGGATCGAGAGCAGGATGTGTATGGCGAGTCCGCTACCCGGTGCCACCTTGGCCGCGGCCGGGGTGCTGAGGAAGAGCGAGGCGAGCAGCGCCACCACAGTCAGCGGGTAGAGGATCAGGAGCAGGTTTGCCATGGGCATCCGGAAGCTGGCCGCCCACGCGAGCAGGGCGATCGCCCAAAGGAACAGCGAGGCCGCGTTGAACAGCCCGAAATCGAGCCCCCCGGGTGTGACCACGTGGGATATCAGGGTTAAAAGATGCAAGGCCAGTGCCGGGGCCGCCAGGCCCATTGACAGCCGCAGCATGCGCGTACGAGAAGAGCTCTCGTGCAGCCCGAAGAGCTGCGTCGCGAGGCTCGCGAGGTAAAAGAGGCAGGCCGCAAGGCCCGGTAGCAGTGTCATTATGTAGGGTCTACTGGCGCCGGTGGCAGAGGGCAGCCGATGACGCATTCTAGCGGCCACCCGGCGCGGGCGTCACCCACCGCCAGAGGATATCGGTGCGATACGGGCGCTGCCGGTTGGACGCGGCCGCAGGTATACTCACGCCGTCGTTTTCTGGCCCCGCTTCCGGCCCTGATCCAGTACGGAATTCCCGCATGTTCGACCAGCTGACTGAACGGCTCTCCGAGACCCTGCGCCGCGTTGCCGGCAAGGCGGCGCTCACCGAGGACAATATCCAGGACACGCTCCGGGAGGTGAGGCAGGCTCTGCTCGAGGCAGACGTCGCCCTGCCCGTGGTCAAGGATTTCATCGACCAGGTGCGCCAGCGCGCGATCGGTCAGGAGGTGATGAAGAGCCTGAGCCCCGGGCAGGCATTCCTGAAGATCGTCCACGCGCAGCTCGTCGCGGCCATGGGCGAGGCCAACGAGGGGCTCGATCTCACGGCCCAGGCGCCGGCGGTCATCCTGATGGCCGGCCTGCAGGGCAGCGGCAAGACCACCAGCGCGGCCAAGCTGGCGCGCATGTTGAAAAACAAGGGGCGCAAGGTCCTGTTGGTGAGTGTCGACGTCTACCGTCCGGCAGCCATTCGCCAGCTCGAAACCCTGGCCGAGAGTATCGGCGTGGGCTTTCTGCCCAGCCTGGACTCGCAGCGCCCGATCGACATCGCCCGCGAGGCACTGCAGGCTGCCCGCGTAAAGTTTGCCGATGTCCTGATCGTCGACACCGCGGGCCGGCTCGCGATCGATACGGCGATGATGGCCGAGCTCCGCGAGCTCCATGAATTCCTGGATCCGGTCGAGACCCTTTTCGTGGTCGATGCGATGAGCGGACAGGATGCCGCTCAGACTGCCCGAGCCTTCAACGAGGCGATCCCGCTGACAGGCGTGATTCTCGCCAAGGCCGATGCCGATTCGCGCGGTGGCGCGGCGCTGTCCGTGCGGGCCGTTACCGGCAAGCCAATCAAGTTCCTGGGCGTTGGCGAGAAGACCGACGCCCTGGAGCCCTTCCATCCCGACCGGATCGCTTCGCGCATCCTCGGCATGGGCGATGTGCTCTCGCTGATCGAGGAGGCCGAGCGCAAGCTCGACCGGGACAAGGCTGAAAAACTCGCCAAGAAGATCCGCAAGGGCGGCAAGGGTTTTGATCTCGAGGACTTCCGCGACCAGCTGCTGCAGATGCGCAGCATGGGCGGGCTCTCTGCGATGCTCGACAAGCTGCCCGGCATGGGGGGGCTTGCTCAGGCAGCCCAATCCAAGGTCGACACGGGGATGTTCGTGCGCATGGAGGCCATCATCAACTCCATGACGCCGCGCGAGCGCCGCGATCCGGACCTGCTTAACGGCTCACGCAAGCGCCGGATCATGCAGGGGTCTGGCACCACTATCCAGGACCTGAGCCGCCTGCTGAAGCAATTCAAGCAGATGCAGAAAATGATGAAGAAGATGGGCAACAAGGGAGCCATGCAGAACATGATGCGCGGCATGGGGGGAATGATGCCCCCCGGGGCCGGCTTCCCCCCGAGGCGGTGAAAATTCCACAAGCCCGGTGTGCCCGCGATTCGAGGGTTTCGGGTGCAGGGCCTTTACCGTACACTACGCGCCCTTTGCAGGCCCGACTGGACTGCGCCGGGATCAACCCGGAGACGCGCCGGGCCACCGAACCTCAGGACCTCCAGGCATGCTGACGATCAGACTTTCCCGGGTTGGCGCCAAGAAGCGCCCCTTCTATCAGGTCACCGTGACCGACAGCCGCAGCGCCCGTGACGGCCGCTTCATTGAGCGGGTCGGGTTCTTCAATCCAATTGCCGCTGGCAAGGAACAGCGCCTGCGTCTCGACCTCGCCCGCGTCGACTACTGGCTGGGCCACGGAGCGACCCTCTCGGACCGCGTTGCCAAGCTGGTGAGCGATACCCGCAAGGCGCCGGTCGCGGCCTGAGTCGGGTTATCGGGGTCGGCGCGTAGATGTCGGCCGATAAAGACAGGACAATCATCCTGGGCCGCATAAGTGGTGTGTTCGGGGTGAAGGGGTGGGTGAAGGTCTGGTCCTTCACGGAACCTCTGGAACGCTTGCTCGATTACCCGGTCTGGTCCCTGCGACTTCCGGGAGGGTGTGAGAAGCACGAAGTCGATGCAGGGCAACGCCAAGGCAAGGGCCTGGTAGCGCATCTTGCGGGTTGCGACGATCGGGAACTGGCACGGCGCTTTGTGCAAGCAGAGATTGCCGTCCCCGAAGCCGCGATGCCGCGGCTGCCCGAGGGTGAGTACTACTGGTACCAACTCGAAGGGCTCCGGGTGCTGGCCCAAGTGGGCAGTGATGCCCCGGTTCTGCTCGGAGTGCTCGGCCACCTGTTTGAGACGGGTGCCAACGACGTGATGGTGGTGCAGCCCTGTGAGGGCAGCATCGATGGACGGGAGCGGATGGTCCCGTGGGTAGACGGCAAGGTGATCCTCGGGGTCGACCTTGGCGCCGGCGAGATACGGGTCGATTGGGACCCCACGTTCTGATCCTCGGGAGGAGAGCGTGTTGCGCATCGGGGTGGTGACGATCTTCCCTGAGATGTTCGATGCGTTGATCGATTTCGGCATCTCGGGCCGCGCGATCCGCGAGGGCATTGCAGAGGTCGGGTTCTGGAATCCGCGCGAGTACGCGCAGGAACGGCACCGTTCGGTAGACGACCGACCCTATGGGGGCGGTCCGGGGATGGTCATGACGGCGCCGCCGTTGTGCGCTGCGATCCGCGCGGCCAAAGCCTCGCTGGGTCCCGAGGTGACGGTGATTTACCTCTCGCCGCAGGGCCCGGCCTTTTCGCAGCGGCGCGCTGCGAGCCTGGCGACTGCGGGTCCGCTGGTGTTGGTGGCGGGTCGGTACGAAGGTATAGACGAGCGCGTGATCGAGTCCGAGGTCGATGAGGAACTCTCGATCGGGGATTACGTGCTGAGCGGCGGTGAACTGGCCGCAATGGTAGTGATAGACGCGGTGGTCCGGCTGTTGCCGGGAGCCCTCGGTCACGGTGAGTCAGCGGCGCAGGACTCCTTCTCGGATGGCCTGCTGGACTGCCCGCACTACACCCGACCGGAGGTATTCGAGGGTCGCGGGGTTCCGGAAGCCCTGCTCTCCGGTGACCATGAGCGGATACGCCGCTGGCGCCTCGAGCAGGCCCGAGCGCGGACGCAGCAACGACGCCCGGACCTCATGCCGGAGCTGGATTGAGAACATCGAGTGCGCGGCGCTGTTGCCGTCACCGTATCAACGCCACCGGGGGCACGCAGCTCTCCGGGGCGGAACGAGGAGGAAGGGCTCATGCAGAACGGGATCATTGCCCAGCTCGAAGCCGAGCAAATGGGAAAGAACGTGCCGGACTTCGCACCTGGCGATACCGTCGTAGTCGATGTTCGTGTGGTCGAGGGTGAGCGCGAGCGCCTCCAGGCCTTCGAGGGTGTGGTGATAGGGAAGCGTAACCGCGGTCTCAACTCCGCGTTCACGGTGCGCAAGATCTCCCACGGTGTGGGCGTGGAGCGGACCTTTCAGACCTACAGCGCGACTGTCGCCAGTATCCTGGTCAAGCGCCGCGGTGATGTGCGTCAGGCCAAGCTGTATTACCTCCGCGAGCTGAGCGGCAAGGCGGCACGCATCAAAGAAAAACTCACCAAGTCGGCGGGCTGATTGCTTTCCGCGTAGCGAGCGGAATTGCCGCCGCGCAGCGAGCACCAAAGGTGGCCATTGGCCACCTTTTTTCTGTGCACATGAATCCTGCTCCCTCGGGGCCCGCAGCGATCGAGTCCTTCCTCGATGCGGCATGGTTGGAGAAGGGTCTGAGTGGCAATTCGCTTGCGGCCTACCGCAGTGATCTCGACGCCTTCGCCACGTGGTGCTCGGGGCGTGGGCTTGAGCTTCTGGCCTGCGACCGTGCGACCATCCTCGAATATCTCGCCGCAGGATTACACGCTGGCCGTTCGGCACGGAGCGCCGCGCGCCTCCTGTCCTGCCTGCGCGGTTTTTTCAGATACCAGTTACGTGCCGGTCGCATCACCGCAGATCCGACCCTCCAGATAGAAAGTCCGCGGCTTGGCCGCCCGCTGCCCAAGACCCTGAGTGAAGACGATGTCGAGGCGCTGCTCGCCGCGCCAGACCTGTCGGCACCCATAGGTTTGCGCGACCGCGCCATGCTCGAACTCTTGTATGCCTGCGGCCTGCGCGTGAGCGAGTTGGTCAATCTGCGGATCGATGCCGTCAACCTTGTCCAGGGTGCTGTGAGGGTGATGGGCAAGGGCTCGCGCGAGCGGCTGGTGCCGGTAGGCGACGAAGCGGTGGCGTGGATCGGGAGATATCTTCGCGAGGCGCGTCCCCGGCTGGTCGCCGATGGCGCGAGCGCGGCGTTGTTCCCGGGCCGTGATGGCGTGTCCATGACGCGTCAGGCTTTCTGGTATCGTCTGAAGCGTCATGCCGTGGGTGCGGGCATCACCAAGCCGCTGTCGCCGCACACCTTGAGGCATGCCTTCGCGACGCACCTGCTCAACCACGGTGCCGACCTCAGGGTGGTGCAGATGCTGCTCGGACACAGCGATCTGTCGACCACGCAGATTTACACGCACGTGGCGCGCGAGCGCCTCAAGCAACTTCACGCCGCGCACCATCCGCGCGGTTGAGGGCAACCGAGGGCATAATGGACTCCCGAATCGGCACCGCGGTGCTCAACAGAGGAATACGCGTCATGAAAACTGCCTTGACCCTCGCGCGCTGGCTAGGCCTGGCGTTCATGTACGGGCTTCACGTCACTCCCGCGATGGCCGCCGATGATCCTGTTGCCATGGCTCTGCTCGCCAAGCTGAAGGCCGCACGCGCGGATCTCGAGTACGCGATGCCGCACAAGAGCGCCATGCCCGGGCTCTACGAGGTGAGCGTGAAGGGTGGCCCGACGCTTTTCCTGAGCGCCGACGGCTCCTTTTTCGTGGCAGGCGATCTCTTTTCTATCGGTCCGGGCGGGTTCATCAACCTGGCAGAAAAGCAGCGTGATACGGATCGCCGCCAAGCCCTGGCAGCACTCAAGACCTCGGACATGATCGTGTTCGCTCCCGAGAACCCCAAAGCCACCGTCACGGTATTTACGGATATCGACTGCGGGTATTGCCGCAAGTTCCACAACGAAGTGCCGGCGCTTAATGCCATGGGCATCGCCGTGCACTACCTGGCATTCCCTCGCGCGGGACTGGGTTCGCCTTCTTTCCGCAAGATCGCCACGGCATGGTGTTCGGCGGATCGTGGTGCCGCTCTCACCAGCATGAAGAACGGCACTGATATCCCCGACAACGTATGCGCCGGCAATCCGATTGCCGCGCAGTACGCGCTTGGTGAGCAACTCGGTGTGACCGGAACGCCAGCGCTGATACTCGAGGATGGCGCTCTCATACCCGGCTACAAGCCAGCCGAAGAACTTGCCCATATCATGGGCGTGAAGTGAGAATTGCGCGCCCCGGCGCGCTCTGCGGAGAGTCTCCAGTGGATCCGATACGGGTGGGTATCTGCGGTTTCGGTACCGTGGGCTCCGGCACGTTCCGCGTGCTTGAACGCAATCGCGCGGATATCGCCGCGCGCGTCGGCCGTGATGTCATCGTCACGCACATCGGCGCGCGTCGCGACAATCCGCGCTGCAGCACGGGAGACACCCGTATCAGCCGGGATCTCTTCGAGGTGGTGCGTGATCCCGACGTCGATATCGTGGTGGAACTGATCGGTGGCTGCGACACGGCGCACACCCTCGTGCTCGAGGCCATCGCCGCCGGCAAGCACGTGATCACCGCCAACAAGGCGCTCATTGCCCAGCATGGCAACGAGATCTTCGCCGCCGCCAGTGCCCGCGGCGTCTCGGTGGCGTTCGAGGCGGCGGTCGGTGGCGGCATTCCAATCATCAAGGCCATCCGTGAGGGCCTCGCAGCCAACCATATCGAATGGGTCGCCGGCATCATCAACGGTACCGGCAACTACATCCTCTCGGAGATGCGCGAGCACGGGCGCAGCTTTGCCGCGGCACTGGCCGAGGCCCAGGCGCTCGGCTACGCCGAGGCCGACCCCACCTTCGATATCGAGGGTATCGATGCT
The DNA here is from genome assembly GCA_945862145.1 of Klebsiella pneumoniae. Lineage (GTDB taxonomy): Bacteria > Pseudomonadota > Gammaproteobacteria > Pseudomonadales > UBA5518 > UBA5518. The sequence goes on along the minus strand of CAMAXE010000004.1, from coordinate 38,830 downwards.
GCGCACAAGCTTGCCATCCTCGCCTCGCTCGCCTTCGGGATTCCGCTGCAATTCGAACGGATCTACTGTGAGGGGATTTCCTCGCTCTCCAGCGAAGACCTCGGCTATGCCGAGGAACTCGGTTACCGCATCAAGCACCTCGGCATCTGCCGGCGCACGGCAGAGGGCATCGAACTGCGAGTGCATCCCACGCTGATTCCCGATGATCGGCTGATCGCCAATGTGAACGGGGTCATGAACGCGATTCTCGTGCGCGGGGATGCGGTGGGTCCTACCCTGTACTACGGACCGGGCGCGGGTTCCGAGCCCACCGCCTCGTCGGTGGTAGCCGATATCGTCGACGTGGCACGCACGTTGACCGCCGATCCCGAGCACCGCGTCCCCCACCTCGCTTTCCAGGCCGACAGGCTCTCTTCGGAGCCGGTGCTGCCCATCGAGGCCGTACTCACGAGTTACTACCTGCGCATCACCGTGCTCGACCAACCTGGCGTGCTCTGGCGCATTGCGCAGATCCTGGGCGATGCGGGCATCAGCATTGAGGCGCTGATCCAGAAAGAGGCGCCCGAAGGCCAGGAAACCGCCACCATGATCCTGCTCACCAGCGTCACTCGGGAGCAGCGCATGATCGATGCCATCCGCGCCATCGAGGCGCTCGGCGCAACGCGGGGCCCGGTGCGGCGCATCCGCATGGAAAAACTCGACGGCTGAGGGCCCCGGCGTGGAATACATCAGTACGCGTGGCGGCTCGCCGGCACTTGGTTTCGAAGATGTCCTGCTTACCGGGCTTGCGCCCGATGGGGGCCTCTACCTGCCGCGGCAACTGCCGCGCTTCGATACGGCGACTTTCGAGCGCTGGGCGGGTCTCGGCTACGCCGCGCTGGCGGCTGAGGTCATGCAGCCCTTCGTGGTGGGGTTTCTCTCGCCCGCCGAGCTGCGCGTCATTTGCGAAGACACCTACCGCGATTTCCGCCATCCTGCGGTAGCACCGCTGGTGCAGCTCGGTCCCAACGAGTGGGTGCTCGAGCTCTTCCACGGGCCTACGCTGGCATTCAAGGATTTCGCGCTGCAACTGCTGGGGCGGCTCCTCGAACGGTCCTTGGAGCGTCGTGGCGAACGGGCTGTCATTCTGGGCGCCACCTCAGGCGACACGGGCTCTGCCGCCATCGAGGGATGCCGCCGCTCCTCGCGGGTGGACATTTTCATCATGCACCCGCACGGTCGCGTCTCGGAGGTGCAGCGCCGCCAGATGACCACGGTCATCGGGCCCAATATCCACAACATCGCGGTCGATGGTGATTTCGACGATTGCCAGGAGCTCGTGAAGGCGAGTTTCACCGATCAGTCATTCCTGCCGCCCGGGCTGCGGTTGGTGGCGGTCAACTCGATCAATTGGGCCCGCATCATGGCCCAGATCGTCTACTACGTGGCGGCCGCGCTGGCACTCGGTGCGCCCCGTCGCGCCGTGGGATTCTCGGTGCCCACGGGAAATTTCGGCGACATCTACGCCGGTTATCTTGCGCGTCGCATGGGCCTGCCTATCGCGCAACTGGTGATCGCCACCAACGCCAACGACATCCTGCACCGCTTCTTGCGCGGCGAGGGCTATGCGCGTGGAGCGCCTCTGCAAACGCTCGCTCCCAGCATGGACATCGTAGTGTCCAGCAATTTCGAGCGTGCGCTCTTTGATTTCCATGACGGCGATGCTGCGGCAATGGCAGGCTTGATGGGGCGTTTCCGCAGCGGTGCCGTGCAAGTGCCGCCGGCCGTGCTAGAGCGCGCGCGCGCAGAATTCTCCAGTGCCGTGGTCGATGACGAGCGCACCTGCGAGACCATTGCCAGCGTCTTTCACGACACCGAATATCTCCTCGATCCGCACACGGCCATCGGTGTCCGCGCGGCCCGGGAATGTCGTACCGACGCAGCCCTGCCGCTGGTCACGCTCGGTACCGCGCATCCGGCTAAATTTCCCGACGCTATCCACCGTGCCGGAGTTCCGCGCGAGCCGCAGCTGCCGCTCCACATGGCCGATCTTTTGCAGCGGCCAGAGCGTTGTGCGCGCTTGCCGCGCGATCTCGCCCTGCTCGCGCAATTCGTGCGCGAACGCGTGCGGGCCTAGGTGGCCAGTCCGCGACTGCAACGCCGGGTGCTCCCGGAGGCGCCCGGCACCGCGGATCTCCTCACCCGGCTCTACGCTGCGCGAGGGGTCGATGTGGCGCAGGGGCTGCAACTTCAACTCGCATCGCTGCTCTCCCCGGTGAGTCTCCTGGGCCTCGATGCCGCCACCGGGCGCCTTGCCGATGCGATTGATCGCGACGAGGTGGTGCTCGTGGTCGGTGATTACGACGCAGACGGTGCCACCAGCACGGCCCTCCTGTTGCTCGGTCTGCGCGCCATGGGTTTTCACGGCGCCGATTTCCTGGTGCCCAATCGCTTCGAGTTCGGGTATGGCCTCACCCCCGAAATCGTGGAGGTTGCGGCGGCGCGCGAGCCGCGACCTGCGCTGCTGATCACGGTTGATAACGGCATCAGCAGCATCGCCGGCGTAGCAAAGGCTGCGGCCTTCGGCATCGATGTGTTGGTGACCGACCACCACCTGCCGGGCGAGCAGCTGCCGGCGGCCTGCGCCATCCTGAACCCGAACCAGCCGGGTTGTTCCTTCCCCAGCAAAAACCTCGCGGGCGTCGGAGTGGTGTTTTACCTGCTCGGGGCACTGCGCGCCGAGTTACGACGGCGCGGCTGGTTCGAGCTGCGCTCACTGCAGGAGCCGAAGCTTGCCGAACTGCTCGATCTGGTGGCCCTGGGCACCGTGGCCGATGTGGTCCCGCTGGACGCCAACAACCGCATTCTGGTCCAGCAGGGCCTGCTCAGGTTGCGTGCGGGGCGCGGGCGCCCCGGCGTGCGTGCGCTGCTGCAGGTTGCCGGTCGCGAACCCTCGCGCGTCACCAGCGCGGATCTGGGGTTTTTTGCCGGCCCGCGCCTGAACGCCGCCGGTCGCCTCGATGACATGTCATGGGGCATTCGCTGCCTGCTCGAGGACGATCCACTGCGTGCGCGCGAAATGGCCGCCGCTCTAGACGGAATGAACCGGCAGCGGCGCCAGATAGAATCCGGCATGCAGCAGGAAGCGCTCGCGCTTCTCGAGGAGGGTGTCGCTGCCGCCGATTCGCGCTGGGGTGTCTGTCTGTACCGTCCGGAGTGGCATCAGGGTGTGGTCGGTCTGGTTGCTTCGCGCATCAAAGAACGGCTGCACCGCCCGGTGATCGCTTTTGCCCCTGCCGGAGACGGCGAACTCAAAGGGTCGGCACGCTCCATCCGTGGCCTCCACGTGCGCGATGCGCTGGCGGCGGTAGATGCGCGCGAGCCCGGACTCATCGTGCGCTTCGGCGGGCACGCGATGGCGGCGGGGCTTTCGCTCGCGGCCGCCGACTACGCGCGTTTTGCCACCGCCTTCGACATCGAGGTCCGGCGGGTGCTCGATCCCGCAGCGCTGCAGGGCGTACTGGAGACCGACGGCGAGCTGCCGCCGGCCGATTTCACGCTGCCTAATGCGGAGCTGCTGCGCGAAGCGGCGCCGTGGGGGCAGCACTTTCCCGAGCCGTTGTTCGACGGCGTTTTTCGCCTGCACGAACAGCGTCTCGTGGGTGAGAAGCACCTGCGGCTGACAGTTTCCCCCGAGAGTGATCCAACACTGCGCCTGCAGGGCATCGCTTTCAATGTCGACACCTGGCCTGATCCGGCCACTGCGCGCGCGCATCTGGCCTACCGGCTGGATGTCAATGAATACCGGGGCAATCGCTCGCTGCAATTGTTGATCGAACATGTCGAGGCGCTGCCTTCCGGCGCATGAGCGGCCCGTGCGCTGGCCGCGGATCATCCGCAGCATTTTGCCCGACGCTCGGTTAAACTCCGGATCCTTCATCCGTCACGCCGTCTCCCGCATGGAAACCAATCCGCTCCACAACCAGCTGAATGATTTGCGGTCCCGTACCGTCGATCTCAGGGGGTATCTTTGACTACGCGGTCAAGAAAGACCGCCTGACGGAAGTCGAGCTCGAGCTGAGCGAGCCCAGTGTCTGGGAGAAGCCTGAGCGGGCCCAGGAACTCGGCCGCGAGCGCGCCGCACTCGAGTTGGTGGTCAACACCATCGAAGTCCTGGACGGCGGCCTGGCCGATGCCGGAGAGCTGCTGGAGCTGATCGAGCTCGAAGACGATACCGCCGCTTTCGATGCGCTCTCGACCGATGTCGAGGCGCTCCAGAAGCAGGTCGAGAACCTCGAGTTCCGGCGCATGTTCTCGGGGGAGCACGATGGTGGGAATGCCTTCCTCGACGTACAGGCGGGCTCGGGCGGCACCGAGGCGCAGGACTGGGCTGAGATGCTGCTGCGCATGTATCTGCGCTGGGGCGAGTCCCACGGCTTTGATTGCGAATTGATCGAGTGCAGCGCGGGCGAGGTGGCCGGTATCAAGAGCGCCACGATCCATTTTCGCGGCGAATACGCCTATGGCTGGCTGCGCACCGAGACCGGCGTGCACCGGCTGGTGCGCAAGAGCCCCTTCGACAGCGGCAACCGGCGGCACACCTCGTTTGCCTCCGTCTTCGTGTCCCCGGAGCTCGACGACACCATACAGATCGACATCAATCCTGCCGATCTGCGCGTCGACACCTACCGTGCGAGCGGCGCCGGCGGCCAGCACGTGAACCGCACCGACTCGGCGATACGCATCACCCACATGCCGAGCGGCATCGTGGTGCAGTGCCAGTCGCAGCGCTCGCAGCACCAGAACCGCGATTTCGCCATGAAGCAGTTGCGCGCCAAGCTCTACGAGCAGGAAATGCAGAGGCGCAACGCAGTGCAGCAGGCTCTGGAGGACAGCAAGTCCGATATCGGCTGGGGCAGCCAGATCCGCTCCTACGTGCTCGACCAGTCGCGCATCAAAGACCTTCGCACCGGGGTGGAGACCAGTGACACGCAACGCGTGCTCGATGGCGACCTCGATCGATTCATCGAGGCCTCGCTGAAGGCAGGCCTCTGACAGCACGCCCCGGAGCGCCACCCGCATGAGCACTACAGACGACACCGTCGCGCAGGACGAGAACCGCCTCATCGCAGAGCGTCGAGCCAAGCTCGAGAAGCTGCGCGCGACACGTAACGCCTTCCCCAACGACTTCCGCCGCGATGCCCTCGCGGGCGATTTACAGAAGGCCTGCGTGGACGAGGACAAGGACGCACTCGAGCACGCCGGTCGCCGCGTGAAGGTCGCCGGGCGCATCATGCGCATGCGCGGGCCCTTCCTGGTCATCGACGACGTGAGCGGACAGATCCAGCTTTACGTGAATCGCGAGTGGCTCGACGCCGACACGCTCGCCGAGATCAAGACCTGGGATATCGGCGATATCGTGGGCGCCGAGGGCGTAGTGAACCGCTCTGGCAAGGGTGACCTCTACGTGAACATGGATACAGCGCGGCTGCTGACCAAGTCGCTGCGCCCGCTGCCGGACAAGTACCACGGCCTCACCGACCGCGAGAGCCGCTATCGCCAGCGCTACGTCGATCTGATCATGAGTGAGGAGACCCGCCGCGTGTTCCGCGCCCGCTCCATCACGCTGGACGCCGTGCGCGATTACCTCAGCGATCGCGATTTCCTCGAAGTCGAGACGCCCGCGATGCAGACCATTCCCGGAGGTGCTGCGGCAAAGCCCTTCATCACCTATCACAACGCGCTCGACCTGCAGATGTACCTGCGGATCGCGCCCGAACTCTACCTGAAGCGCCTGGTCGTGGGCGGCTTCGAGCGGGTGTTCGAGGTGGCGCGCAACTTCCGCAACGAAGGCCTGTCGACGCGCCATAATCCCGAGTTCACCATGCTCGAGTTCTACTGCGCCTACGCAGACTACCGCGACGCGATGGACCTGACCGAGGGCATGATCCGCCAGGCTGCCGAGCGCGCCACCGGCAGCGCGCGGGTGCTTTACCAGGGTGAGGAGTTCGATTTCGGGCAGCCGTTCGCACGCATGACGCTGCCGGACTCCATCCGCCACTACAACCCCGATCTCGCTGATGCCGATCTGGCGTCGGTTGCCAGCCTGCGCGAGATCGTCGCCTCGCTCGGTGGCGAACTGCGCCCGGAATTCGGCATCGGGCGCCTGCAACTTGAGATATTCGACAAAGCCGTGGAGCACAAGCTCCGGCAGCCCACCTTCGTCACCGCCTATCCCACCGAGGTCTCGCCGCTCGCGCGCCGCAATGATCTCGATCCCTCGGTGACGGACCGCTTCGAGCTTTTCATCGGCGGGCGCGAGATTGCCAATGGCTTCTCCGAACTGAACGATCCTGAGGATCAGGCCGAGCGCTTTCGTGCCCAGGTGGCGCTGAAAGACGCCGGCGATGACGAGGCCATGCACTTCGATGCCGACTACATCACGGCACTCGAGTACGGCATGCCGCCAACGGCGGGGGTGGGGATCGGCATCGACCGGCTGGTGATGTTGCTGACCGACATGCCCTCGATACGGGACGTGCTGCTGTTTCCGCACCTGCGCCCGCAGGTCTAGGCAGGGCATAGCAGCTGGAGAACCGAGCCATGCGATGGATCCCCGTGCTGGTGCTGCTGTCCCTCGTGGTTGCCGGGTCGGAGCCTGCAGTCGGCGCAACGGCGGCCGGTGCGGCGAAGGACACGGCGGCTGATCCGTTGCCCGAGGACTTCGACTCCCTGCTGCGCGCGGCCTGGTGGGCGCTGCGTGCAGGCGATGACCAGCGCGCCATGCTGGCCTATGAGCGCGTGTTGGCGCGGGCTGATGATTCACGGATGCAGCTGCGCGCGCTCATCTGCATTGCAATGGCCCGCCTGATGCCATCCTCGGCTGTTCACGACGCCGAGGCCGCGGAGCTGGCGATGCAGGAGCTGGATCGGCGCGTGAAGCTCTACGGGCTGGAGCAGGAGTTCTTCGGGGAGCTGGAGTTGCTGCGCCTCGTTGCCGCGCAAGAGCGCGAGCTCTCGGCGCTGCGGACGTCCAGCCGTAAACTCAAGCGCGATCTCGCGCAGCGCGACGAACTCATCCGGCAGTTGCGGGCGCTCAGCGTCGAGCAGCAGTGAGGCTGTCTCCGCGGGCCGTGCGCGCCAGCACGCCACCGATGCCTCCCTCCGTCAGTACCAGCCGGTCGAGCTGCGCTTCGAGCCGGGCTCGCGCATCGTTGCCGAGATCCATTCCCTCCATCACATAGACCGGCACTTGCCGCAGCGTCGGCGAGCGTCCCAGTTCCTCGGCGAGCGCGAAGACGTCCTCGCCCGGCAGCCCGAGCGAGAGCAGGATCATGTCTGGCGTGTTTTGCCGTGCGATGGCCAGTGCCTCGCCCGGCTGTTCGGTGCTGCTCACGAACCACCCCTGCCTGCTGAGGCCGGCGATCAGCTTCTCGCGGGCCGGTGAGTCGCTTTCCAGCAGCAGCACATGGCCGCTGCGATCGCCGGGCGCCAGTCGCTCCAGTGTCTCGGCAAGTCGGCGTCGGTTGACCGGTTTGTCGAGCACCTCGGCGGCGCCATGCTGCAGGCCTACATCGCGCGCATCGAGCATCGATTGCAGCACAACCGGTATATCACGGGTCCCCGGGTTATCCTTCAGCACCGAAAGCACGGTCCACCCATCCACCTCTGGCATCACGAGGTCGAGCACGATCAAGTCCGGATGCCGCTCTGCCGCAATCCGCAAACCCTCGTTGCCCCCTGCGGCCTCGAGCACCGTGTAGCCCTCCAGATGCAGCGCCCGGGCGGTGAGGGCGCGGGCGTCCGGGTCGTCGTCGATCACCAGCACTAGCTGCCCGCCGTCGTGGAGGTCGCCTGCAGGTTCTCCGGCATCAATGGTTGCCGGTTGTTCAGGAGCGGTGGTCGCGGTGGCATCCACCGGAAGCTCTACTGAAAAACAGCTCCCTTCCCCCGGTTGGCTACCGACGCTGATCGAACCGCCGAGAAGCGTGCAGAACTCCCGGCACAGCGAGAGGCCCAGCCCGGTGCCGCCGTATTTTTTGGTGGTGGAGGAGTCGGCCTGCACGAAGGGCTCGAACACCGCATCGCACTGCTCGGGTGTCATGCCGATGCCGGTGTCGATGACGTCGAAGCGCAGCCAGGGAATACCCTCGCGCTCGAAGCCCGTTGCTTCCACCCGGATGTTGCCGTTCTCGGTGAATTTGCAGGCGTTGCTCAGCAGGTTGGCGAAGATCTGGCGGAAGCGCACCTCGTCAGTGTGGATCGGTACCTCTCGCAGCGCCGACTCCACGGTGATGCGATTGCGGTTGCGCGCTGCCAATGCGTGCAGCGTCTCGGCCAGTTCACGGAGCACCGCAATAGCATTGAAGTGCTCGCGGTGCAGGGTCATCTTGCCGGTTTCGATTTTCGCCAGATCGAGCACGTTGTTGATGAGGGACAGGAGATGCCGACCGGCCGTGAGGATGCGCTGCAGGTCGCCGGTGAGGCTTTCCACCTGCACTTCGGGCTCTTCGGTGGCGATCTCGACCAGCATTTCGCTGTAGCCAATGATGGCGTTCAGCGGCGTTCGGAGCTCGTGGCTCATATTGGCGAGAAATCCGCTCTTGGCCGCATTCGCACGGTCGGCCTGTTCGCGGGCGGCGTTGACCTCGCTCACGGCGTCCTTCAGCCGGCCTGTCATGTCATTGAAGGCGCTCGCGAGCTGGCCGAACTCATCGTCTGCCAGCACCGGGATGCGGTACTCGAGATCGCCTCTCCCGATGCGCACCGTGCCGCGGCGTAACCGGAACAGTGACTCGTTGGTGTGCCGCATCAGCAGGAAGCCCAGCATGGCGGTGAGCGCGATCGAGCTGAGGAACACCGCCATCACGATACGACCCGTGATGCGACCGGTCTGCTCCACCGCACCGCTCTCGATGCGCGAGACTTCGGTGGCTGCGTTGTCGAAGGCATCGACCGTGAGCACAGTGGCGGCGAAGCGTTCCTTCAGTTGCTCCTGCGTGAGCGCCGGAGCATGGTCTGCGCGCAGGTCCGCCAGAAGCGTGTTCCAGTCAGCGAAGAGCACCGCGGAGGCCGACTGGAGTTCGGTGTGCGAAGTGCGTGAATGCTCGGTGGTGTTGCGTTTCATGCGCTCGACCAAGCTGCCGAGCGCGGCGATCTCGATACGCGCGCGGTTGGCCTCTGCCTCGGATACGCCTTGGCCCGCGGAGGTGCGCAGCGCCAGCAGTACCAGTAACTGCTTGTGCAGTGTTTCCAGTCGTTGGCGCAGCTCCCCGGCGTTCACCTGCCCGCGCACCGAGTCGCTCACCGCGTCGAGCGATTCGCGGATGGTGTGGTTCCCGATGGCGAAGGTGATCACGTTCACCGCGAAGAGCGCGAGCACACCGAATATCGAGATCGTCAGGCGTCTCGCCAGCGTCACCGCGGGGTGCCCCCGGTGAGCGATTCGATACGTTCGAGCAGCCGCGGAAAATCGAGGGGCTTGGTCTCGTAGTCGTCGCAGCCAGCCTCGAGTGCACGCGCGCGGTCATCGGACATGGCGTGTGCCGTCAGGGCGATAATGCGGATGCCTGCGCCGGCGGGTGATGAGCGGATTTCGCGGGCGGCGTGCCAGCCATCCTTCAGTGGCAGGTTCATGTCCATCAGCACCAGATCCGGACGCTCGGCGAGCGCCATGCGCACCGCCTGTTCGCCGTCCTCAGCCAGCAGCACCTCGTAGCCGCGCCGCGCCAGCCGCCGCGACAGCATGTCGCGATTCATCTCGTTGTCCTCAACCAGCAGGATCCGCGTCATGGGTTGTCGCTGTCGATATCGCCGCCTGCCAGCAGCGCATCCTGATGTATTCCGGCGATCGAGTAGATGGTCACTTCGCCTGCCATGCCCTTGGGTTGGGCGGTGAAACGCCGGCCGGTTTCCACCGTCGCGCCCGCTGCGACAATGGTGCTCTCGGAGGCCAGTGTCTCGCCGGCGACCGTGAAGGCCTCGATGCGTGCCGTGAGGTTGACCGTGTGGCCCACCACACCATATTTGCTGCGCCGCTCCGACCCGATGTTGCCTGCCACAACCTTGCCCGTGTTCAGGCCGATGCCGATGCCGATTTCGGGCAGCCCGAGCGCGCGGTTGCGGGTGTTGATGCCGGTTACGGCCTCCTGCATCCCGAGCGCGCAGGTGATGGCGCGCAGCGCGTCGTCTTCACGCCCGACCGGTGCTCCGAAGATGGCAAGTATCGCATCGCCGATGAACTCGTCTACCGTGCCGTTGTGGGCCATGACGACCGCGGACATGGCACCCAGGTAGTTGTTCAGCAGTTGCACTACCTGCTCCGGCTCATGGTTCTCGCAGATCCAGCTGAAGTTGCGGATATCGGCCATCAGGATGGTGACGGTGCAGGCCGAGCCGCCCAGGCGCAGGCCCTGCGGGGATTCGAGCAGGGCGTCGACGATCTCATCGGAGAGGTAGCGCCCGAAGGTGTTGCGGATGAAGCGCTGGTTGCGTTCGAGTTCGCGCCGGTAGGCTTCCTCGCGGTCGTGCCAGCGCTTGCGCTCCAGTCCTGCCGCGAGCCGTGCCTGCAGCAGGGTGGGATTGAAAGGCTTGTTCAGATAATCCTCCGCACCGGCCTCGATGCAGCGGATTACCCCCGAGGTTTCGCTGATCCCCGAGACCACGATGACCGGTACCGCTCGCAGCAAGGGGTCTGCCTTGAGGCGCGACAGCAGTTCCAGGCCGCTCATTTCCGGCATCACCAGATCGAGGAAGATCAGGTCGACCGGCATCCGCCCGAGGATCTCGAGCGCCTCGATGCCGGAGGTGGCCGTGAGGACCCGGTGGCCCTGGCGCGCGAGGTAGCGTTGCAGCAGTTCTCGGCTGTGTTCGCTGTCGTCGATCACGAGCAGGGTGCCGGGCGCGGCCTGGCGTAGTTGGCTGGGCGTCGCGGCGGCGACAGGGTGCTCCCAAGTGCCTCCGTCCAGGGTGGCGATGGCCCTGCCGCGCAGCCCCGTAATGGCATTGCCCAGTGCTGCGGCCAGAGTGGTGCCGGATTCCTCCAGGATCAGTTCGGCATAGCCCGCGATCGCCCCCAGATGGTTGCGCAAATCATGGCGGAGCGCGGCAGTGTCCGGCAGAGGCTGGTTACGCGCCAGGCAATCGGCTGCCCGTGCCGCCGCGAGGCTGCATTTTTCGAGATCGGGCAGTATCGCCGTGGCGCCGAGGTCCTCGGCGAGCGCAATCAGGTCGGCGACCTGGCGCTCGATGGCCAGGATAGCGCCCGGGTCGATGGCGGCCTGGCCGGTCGGGTTGGGGGTCACGCCATGGATCCGTGGAAGGGTGAAGAGCATTTATACTCGCAACCATGCCGCGCGGGGAACCCGGCGCGAGCGTGTGGGGCCCTATGCAGGGAGCGGGCGGGGCTTGTGCTATAGTCCCGCCGCATCGAAACCCACTCCCTGATGCGGCCAGCCGCACGGAGGAAAAAAGCGCATGTCGATGCTCTCAAAAGTAGAAATTTTCGTCGGTCTCGGGCCCGACGAACTCGCCGAGCTCGAGGGGTCCTGCGTCGCGCGGAACTACCCCCGTAACACGGTGGTCATCAACGAAAACGACTTCGCGGATTCGCTCTACATCATTGAGAGCGGTCGCGTGAAGGTGTACTGCAGCGACAAGAACGGCAAGGAATACATCATGAACACCCTCGGGCCGGGGGACTATTTCGGCGAGCTCGCGCTGCTCGACGATGACCGCCGCTCGGCCTCGGTGCGCACACTTGAGAAGTGCAGCTTCACGATCATTTTCAAGGACGAGTTCAACGCCGTCATGGGGCGTCACCCCAACATGGCGCAGACGCTGATCCGCAACCTGACACGGCGCGTGCGCAAGCTCACCGAGAACGTGAAAAGCCTGGCCCTGCAGGACGTCTACGGGCGTGTCACCAAGGTGTTGATGAGTCTTGCCGAGCCGCGCGGCGAGAAGCTCTACATCGAGGAGCGGCTCACCCAGCAGGATATCGCCGATCGGGTGGGAGCCTCCCGCGAGATGGTCGCCAGGATCCTCAAGGATCTCGCCATCGGCGATTACATCGCTTTCGAAGGCAAGAACATCATCATCAACGGCAAGCTGCCCACCAGCTACTGAGCGGCTTCCCTGCCTTGCCAGATGTCACGGCGCTGCCCCGCCAAGCGCCCGTGAATCCGCTGCCATATTCGCGCCGCGCCGAGGGCTTGATGCCCGGCGCGCAGGGAGGTGCCAGGGCAGCTGCGTTGCCGGCGCCGTTGCGCCTTTCTCCTTGGCATCACTCAGCACTGCCGAAGACCTCCATCAGATCGCTCGCCAGCTTGTCGAGTTCCATCGACATCAGCACGAAATCCGCATCCAGCCGCGCCAGTTGCTCGGCGTCTCCCTCGCCCTCATAGCCGGCGTCGCGCTCGCGCACGTCCAGGTACTTGATGGCGCTCAGCGAGAGATCCTCGGCCAGCACGAACTGCATCCGGGCGCTCCATTCCAGACCCAGGCTTGCCACGGTCTTGCCGGCTTCGAGGTGATTGCGCACCTCCCGGGTCGCGAGCTCCTGCGAGCGGCAGCGCACCATGTTGGCCTGGTGCAGCGGATCACGCAGGTCGCAGTGCTGCCCCAGCGAGAGGCTGTTGGGAAGGCGCGTGCCGGCCAGCCAGGTGGTCATGATCTCCACGGGGTTGCGGGCCGGCACCAGCGGTTTGACGGCCAGTGTCCCCAGCGTCTCGCGGAGCAGGCTTAGAAGGTCCTCGGCCCGCGCTGCAGCCCGGGCATCGATCAGCAGCAGGCCCTTGGACTCGATCAGCACCGCCCGGGTGAGCTGCGAACGCGTCAGCGCCCGGGGGAGCAGGTTTGCCACCGTATCGTCTTTCAGCTCGCTGCGTTCGCGGCGTCCGAGCTTGCGTCCGTCGCGGGCTTCCTGCTCGGCGACCCTGTCATCGACCGCCTCGCGAACGGCTGCGGCCGGCAGCAGGCGCGTCTGCGTGCGGGCGCAGAGGAGATGGTGGTCGGCGTGGGAGTGCACGTAGCCGCCGGTCGCCGCGTCAAGCGCGGGCACCCAGCCGGTGCGGGAGAGATCGAGCCCGCCGCAGGGCTTGAAGGGGTATGCCTCCAGGCGCTCGCTGAGCGCGTCGGCCGCGCAGGTGAGCGGTGCCGTCAGGCGATAGATGCGAAGTGTCTTGAACCACATGGGCTGGCGTCCGCGGGAGGGGCGGGCATTATTGCGGAACCCGGGCGCGGCGCGCACCCGCTGCATGGTTCCCGGGCAGAGTTTTCGCCTACACGCCGGGACCGGCGCTCCTCTACAATGCGGGAAAGTGCGTTGCAGGAGCGGCCACGTGTTCGAGATCGTCAAATCGGGCGGCATCCTCATGGTGCCCATCATCCTGTGTTCCATCGTCGCGCTGGCCATTGCCATCGAACGCTGGTGGACACTCGATGTTCGCAAGATCGTGCCGCCGAGCACCGTCGCCGAGGTGTGGGAGTGGATCCGGCGCAACGAGCTGAGCGCTGAGCGCCTGCGCAAGCTGCAGCGTTCCTCTCCGCTGGGACGCATCCTGGCCGCCGGACTCGCCAACGCCCAACACGGTCGCGAGGTCATGAAAGAGAGCATCCAGGACGCAGCCTCCCAGGTGCTGCATGACCTCGAGCGCTACCTGAACACCCTGGGTGTGATCGCTGAAGTCACGCCCTTGCTGGGTCTCCTGGGCACCGTAATCGGCATGATCGAGATGTTTACCCAGGTGCTGCAGCACGGCGCCGGTGATGCCGCTCTGCTCGCCGGAGGCATCTCCACGGCCTTGGTTGCCACCGCCGGTGGTTTGATCGTGGCGATTCCCGCGCTGATCCTGCATCGCCATTTCCTGCGACGCGTCGACGGCATCGTGCTGGCCCTGGAGCAGGAGGCCACGCGGCTGGTCGATGCGGTTTCCGGGGGCCGGCCCGTGGAGATCCGCGAGGCCGCGCGTCCGTGAGGTTCCGGCGCAGCCCGCGGCGTGCCGCGCGCATCGACATCATCAACCTGATCGACGTGGTGTTCGTCACGCTGATCTTTTTCATGCTGGCCACGACATTTGCCCGCGAAGGCAAGCTCCAGGTGACCCTTCCCGAGGCCGCGGCGCAAGCCCCCGAGCAGAGTCGCGAGCGGCTCGAGTTGCTGGTCTCGGCGGGCGGCAGCTATGCCGTTGACGGACGCGCCTTGGCCGACAGCCGTGTGCAGACGATCATGGCGGCCCTGCGTGATGCCTCAGGCGGCGACACCGAGCGTCCGCTGGTGATAACCGCCGATGGCAAAACCCCGCACGAACTGGTGGTCCGGGCCATGGACGCCGCAGGGCGTGCGGGCTTTGCAAAACTCAGCATCACCACCCGCCAGCCGCCCGGCGCCGCAGGGGACAGCCCATGACGTTCACCGTTGTAATCCCGGCCCGCTTCGCCTCCACGCGTCTTCCCGGCAAGCCGCTGCTGGATATCGCCGGGCAACCGATGATCCGCCACGTCTGGGAGCGCGCCTGCCGGAGTGCGGCGGCGCGCGTGGTGATTGCCACCGATGACGAGCGCATCCGTAGCGTCGCGGAATCCTTTGGCGCCGAGGTTTGCATGACTGCTGCAACACATCCCTCGGGCACCGATCGCCTGCAGGAAGCCGTCCGCGGTCTCGGTCTGGCCGATGATGCGATCGTGGTGAACGTGCAGGGCGATGAGCCGCTCATCCCGCCGGCGGTGATCGATCAGGTGGCCGCCAACCTCGCGCGCGAACCCGACTGCGGCATTGCCACGCTCTGCGAGCCCCTCGACACGGTGGAGCCCTTTCTCGACCCCAATATCGTGAAACTCGTTCGCGATGACCGCATGCGGGCGATTTATTTCAGCCGGGCGCCGATCCCGTGGCCGCGCGATGATTTTGCCAGTGATCGCGGCCGCCTGCCCGAGGGCTTCCGGCCGCTGCGTCACATCGGTATCTATGCCTACCGCGTGTCCTTCCTGCACCGTTTCGTGGGCTGGCCCCTCGGGATACTCGAGGCGCGCGAGTGTCTCGAGCAGCTGCGCGCGCTGGAGCATGGTGTTGGCATCCACGCTGCGCAGGCCTGTGCTGCCATTCCCGGCGGTGTCGATACGGCCGCGGATCTGGCGCGGGTCAACGCGCTCCTGGCGGCTGCTCCCTGATGCCGGCGGCGGTCCTTTTTGTCTGCCTTGGCAATATCTGCCGGTCGCCGACCGCGCATGGCGTGCTCGTGCATAAACTGGCGCGAATCGGCGGGCACCCGGGGTGAGTTTCCTGCCCGGCGCAGAGGTCGATCTCCGCGGCAGTAATACGCTCGGACTCCCGGCGAGCGCGCAGTGGTGCGCCGACATCGATGACACCGCCGACCTTCCCGCAGCGCTGGATTTCGCCCGCTCCCGTGGCCTTGCGCTCCGTGTGCTAGGCGGCGGCAGCAATGTGGTGCTGCCAGAACGCCTTCCGGGCCTCACGTTGCGGATGCGCAACCGTGGTATCGCACTGCTCGAGGAGACCAGCGCGGCCTATGTTGTGCGGGCTGCCGCGGGCGAGCCCTGGCATCCCTTCGTGCTGCATTGCCACCAGCAGGGCTGGCATGGGCTGGAGAATCTCGCGTTGATTCCCGGTACGGTCGGCGCCGCGCCTATACAGAACATCGGCGCTTACGGCGTCGAACTCGCGGGCTTCGTCGGGGAGGTGCGAGGCGTCGATGCGCATAGCGGCGAGCCGCGCATACTCGCTGCAGCCGCCTGTGGTTTTGCTTACCGGCACAGCATCTTCAAGGACGCTCTCGCCGGGCGGCTGTTGATCACGGATGTCGTTTTCGCACTGCCGAAGTCTCCGGCGCCCGCAACGCACTACGCGGCACTCGCCGCGGAGCTCTCAGGCATCGCCGCGCCCGATCATGCCGATGTGCTGGCCGCCGTCATCGCGATCCGCCGTCGCCGCCTGCCCGACCCCGCCCTTGTGCCCAATGCCGGCAGTTTCTTCAAGAACCCGGTCATCGCGTCCGCGGAGTTCCGCCAGCTTGAAGCGCGTTGGCCGGGCATCGCTCACTGGCTGCAGGATGACGGGCGCGTGAAGCTCGCGGCGGCCTGGCTGGTCGAGCGCTGTGGCTGGAAGGGATACCGCGAACACGGCGTCGGAGTGCACGAGGCGCAGGCGCTGGTACTGGTCAACGTCGGTGGCGGCACAGCCACCGCGCTGCTCGCCCTGGCGCAGCGCATCCAGGATTCCGTGCGGCAGCGCTTCGGCCTTGGACTCGAGATCGAGCCGATCCTTTGCTGACGTTTCACGCTGCGTGCACGCGTATCGAACTCGCGCCCGGTGCGATCCGACTGTGGCCCGATCTCTTCGCTGCGCAGTCCGCGCGCCTCTACGAGGCACTCTGCGCCGAGGCCAGTTTCTCGCAGCACCGGGTGCGCATGTTCGGGCGTGAACTGCCGGCGCCACGGCTGAGTGCCTGGCACGGCGAGCCGGGCTGCAGTTACCGCTATTCCGGCGTGCGCTACTTGCCCGAGCCTCTGGGTCCCACCCTGCAGGAGTTGCGTGGATCGATCGAGCGTGTGTGCGGGGAACGCTTCAACAGTGTGCTTCTCAACCTCTACCGCGACGGCCAGGACAGCATGGGTTGGCACAGCGACGATGAAGCCGAGCTGGGACCGGCCCCCGCCATTGCCTCGCTGAGTCTCGGTGAGCCGCGGCGCTTCCTGCTCCGTGCACGGGCAGATCCAGCGCGGCGTCACGAACTGGTGCTTGGCAATGGTTCCCTGCTGCTGATGGAGCCGCCGCTGCAGGCGCATTGGCAGCACGCCTTGCCGAAGATGCGGGGCTGCAGTGGCCCCCGGCTGAACCTCACCTGGCGCTGGGTCGGACCCACGGACGCCAAGGTCATGGACTGAAGGCTGGACAGCCACTGCCAGATTCCTCTATTTTCTCCCCTTAGCCTTTTTTGTAAGCGCCACTGCTCCTAGCTGTACTGCGGCGATTCCTGCACCTTGCGGAGGAATTCGGTATGTTCAAGGCTTGGTACGGTGACACGCTCTCGGTACTGGTCGTCGACGACCACGATCTGCTGCGCCGGGGCCTGCTTGGTCTGCTCAGTGAAATTCCTGGCGTGCGTATCTGTGGCGAGGCCCGCAGCGGCGAGGAAGCCTTGCGGCTCGCCCGCGAATTCGAGCCCGATCTGGTGATGATGGATCTGCGTATGCCCGGTATCGGTGGTCTGGAGGCAGCGCGTCGCATCCGCATCGCTTTGCCCCGCGTGCGCATCATCGGCGTGACGGCATGGGAAGAAGAGCCGCTGCAACGCCTGTTCCGTCATGGATTTGCCGCCTGTGTGGGCAAGAGCGTGAGCCGCGAGGAGCTCGAGTCCGTGATTCAGCGCGTCATGGGCGGCGAGTCCTCGCGCATCGCCGAGCCGTCCCCGCAGCGCGAGAGCGTCAATCCCTTCGATCTCCTCACCGGTCGCGAGATACAGGTCTGCATGCTTCAACTGGCGGGCATCAAACCCCTCGAGATCGCCGCACGCCTGTTCATTTCTGCCAAGACCGTCCACACCTTCCGCTACCGGATTTTCGCCAAGCTCGGGATCTCGACGGATATCGAGCTCGTCAAGCTCGCGACGCTGCATGGGCTGACCGGCAGCGCCGTGCCGGATCGCCCGGGCCCTATAATCGGGGCATGAGCGACACCTCTATCAGCGGCTTCGATCCCGCGGCCTTCGTCCGCAACCTCACCGAGCGTCCCGGCGTCTACCAGATGTACGACGCCGGGCAGGCGCTTCTGTATGTGGGCAAGGCGAGCAACCTGAAGAAGCGGGTCTCGAGCTATTTCCAGAAGACCGGGCTCGGCGCCAAGACCGAGGCACTGGTTGCCCGCATCGCCGAGATCCAGGTCACGGTGACCGGGAGTGAAACCGATGCCCTGCTGCTCGAGCAGAACCTGATCAAGAGCCAGCAGCCGCCCTTCAATATCCTGCTGCGCGATGACAAGTCCTATCCGTACATATTCCTGTCGCAGGGCGAGACCTTTCCGCGGCTCGGGTTCCACCGCGGCGCCAAACGCGCCAAAGGCCGCTATTTCGGTCCCTTTCCGGGTGCATCTGCGGTGCGTGACAGCCTTAACCTGATGCAGAAGGTCTTTCGCGTGCGCCAGTGCGAGGACAGTTTTTTCCGCAACCGCTCGCGTCCCTGCCTGCAGTACCAGATCGAACGTTGCTCCGCTCCCTGTGTGGGCCTCGTGAGCGAGGAAGACTACGCCGACTCGGTGCGGCGCACCGTGTTGTTCCTCGAAGGCAAGAGCACGGTGGTCCAGACGGAGCTCGCTGATGCGATGGAGCGCGCCGCGGAGCGTCTGGAGTTCGAACGCGCGGCGGTGCTGCGCGACCAGATCCGCCACCTGCAGGCGGTGCGTGAGCGTCAGGCGATCGAAAGCGGCGATGGCACGCTGGATGTGATCGCTGCCGCCGCCGGCCCCGGTGCCGCCTGCGTGCAGGTGCTGTTTGTGCGTGATGGGCGGATCCTCGGCAGCCGCAGTTACTTTCCGCGCTGCAAGCTCGACGAGGGGGCCGCCGAGGTGCTGGCGGCCTTCGTGCCGCAGTTCTACCTCGGTGCCCGGGATGACCGTGACATTCCGCGCGACATCCTGCTCTCCGACGAACCCGAGGATCTCGATGTGCTCGTCGAAGCGCTGTCGCAGACCTGCGGCCACCGTGTTGCCATAACCGCGCGAGCGCGTAGTGCACGCGCACAGTGGCAGCGGCTAGCCCGCGAGACGGCCCAGCAGAATCTCGGCAGTTTCCTTGCCAGCCGCACCCGCATGCACGAGCAGATGGCCGAACTTCAGGAGGCGCTCGGGCTGGAAGCGGCTCCCGAGCGCATCGAGTGTTTTGACATCAGTCACAGCGGTGGCGAGCTTGCCGTGGCCTCCTGCGTGGTCTTCGACGGCGGCGGGCCGCTCAAGTCCGATTACCGCCGCTTCAATATCGAGGGTATCCGGCCAGGGGACGATTACGCCGCCATCCGTCAGGCGCTGGAGCGCCGTTACACGCGCCTCAAATCCGGCGAGGCGAAACTCCCCGACCTGTTGCTGATCGACGGCGGCAAGGGGCAGCACACGCAGGCGCTGGAGGTCATGGAGGAATTGCAGATCGAGGGCGTCACGGTAGCCTCTGTCGCCAAGGGCACGACCCGCAAGGCGGGCTTCGAGACCATTATTCTGGGGCGCGAGCGGCGCGAACTGGTGTTGCCCCCGGACTCGGTTGCGCTGCACCTGATCCAGCAGGTGCGCGATGAGGCCCACCGATTTGCCATCAGTGCACTGCAGAAGCGCCGCGCGAAGAAAAGCGCGGGCTCGCCGCTTGATGATATTCCCGGCGTGGGCCCACGGCGTCGGCGCGAGCTGCTGCGTTACTTCGGCGGCTTGCAGGGCATCAAGGCCGCGAGCCTGGAGGAACTGATGCGGGTGCCGGCCATCAGCCGCAAGATCGCCGAGGACGTTTATGCTGCCCTCCACGAGTCCTAGTCATGGCATGTTGATGTGCCCACCCTGATAATGCGCCCATGAACGTACCCAACGCGCTCACCCTGTTCCGCATGGCACTGATCCCGGTGTTCGTGCTGGTGTTCTGCCTGCCGGTTCACTGGAGCGCCCCGGCATCGGGTCTCATCTTCGTGCTGGCCTCGATCACCGACTGGCTCGATGGCTACCTCGCCCGCAAGCTGAAGCAGTCGACGTCCTTCGGTGCCTTCCTCGATCCCGTCGCCGACAAGCTCATGGTGGCCATTGCGCTGGTGCTGATGGTCTGGCAGCAGGATACGGTGTGGTTCACCTTGCCGGCTCTGGTGGTAGTGGCGCGAGAGATCCTCGTGTCGGCATTGCGTGAATGGATGGCCGATATCGGCAAACGGGGCAGCGTCAAGGTCTCCTTCGTCGGCAAGGTGAAGACCACCGTGCAGATGATCGCCATCATCGTGCTGCTGGTGGTCGATCCCCACGCGCCGGGCCCGCTGTTCTACCTCGGTTATGTGCTGTTCTACGTGGCGGTGCTGCTCACCATCTGGTCGGCCGGTCTCTACATCCGAGCGGCCTGGCAGGACCTTGCCGAGGCCGCCTCGCAGCCCGGCGCCTGAAAATCATCGCATCCCTGCCTTGACAGCAAAGGCGCGCTCGCTAGAATGCCGAGGCCCATGCGGAAGCGATCCGAGGGGGCACGATGCGGGAATAGCTCAGTTGGTAGAGCGCAACCTTGCCAAGGTTGAGGTCGCCGGTTCGAATCCGGTTTCCCGCTCCAGATTCATCGTCTTGCCACCCGTCACAGGTGGCAGGAACAGAATCTTTCCGGCGCGGTGGCAGAGTGGTTATGCAGCGGACTGCAACTCCGTGTATGCCGGTTCGATTCCGACCCGCGCCTCCAATTATTGAATGTTTCCAAGGCTGATTTGCTAGCATGCCGTTGCCGCGCCAGCGGTGACGCATGTCGCCTGTAATGATCATGCCCGGATGGCGAAACTGGTAGACGCAAGGGACTTAAAATCCCTCGGCCTCACGGCCATGCCGGTTCGACCCCGGCTCCGGGCACCAGCTCAGTTCCAGCGTCTCACGATTGCGGCGCGGTTGTCGGCCACGGGGCCGCAATCAGGGGTTATCGCGTGCAGCCGCGGCACAGGTCCAGCGCATCAGCCCGGCGCGTAGGCTCCCAGAGTGCTCGAGAATGTCCGGTAGCTGAGCGCATGGCGCTGTGCTGCGTCAGGCTCGCTCATCCAAGAGCGTAGCCGTTGCCCAGCCCACACCCGCAGCATTGCCCCGTGCAGGAGGCGCACCAGCAGCACCAGCGTGGTGAGTCCGGTCCAGGCCGCCACCGCCACAAGGCCCCAGTCTGGCCTGCCTAGCAGCGTGGCCAGGGTGAGGATTATGAGGCAGGGGTTGCGTCGTGCCGTGATCAGCCGGAACCAGGCATCGAAGGGGCGCCAGCCAAACACCGAGCAATCCGCGAACAGGTGGAACAGGCCCTCGACCATGCGGCCCCCCACGTAACCCGCGATTATCAGCGCATAGATCTGCCCCTCGGCCACACTGGCGACGGCGTCGAGTTCGGCGATGGTCTCACCCCAGCAGATGTACCAGATCGGTGGATGCAGCAGGTCTATGCCGTGATCGAAGTAGTGCCCGAAGCGGCTCGATTGCACCGTGACCCGGGCGAGCTTGCCGTCGACCGTATCGAGCAGGGTCATCAGCCAGCCCGCCAGCAGGCCGCTCCAGAAATAGCCCTCGATGAACAGGAACGCGGCGGCTACCGTGAGCACGAAACTCAGCAGGGTGACCGCGTTTGGCGTCACCGCATGGGTGGCGCACCAGCGCACGATGTGCTTGGCCGGTCGCGGCCACAGCCACTTGGTGACCAGGTCGGTGATGCCCTTGTAGGCGTTGCCGTATAGCGTGTCCTCGAGAGCTGTACGGCTTGCCTCCGTGAGAGGCTCGAGCATCGGGGTCTGGGTGCGCCGCAGGCTGTGATCGAAGCTGCTCAGCTCCGCGACCGGGACTTGGGCAAGCCCCGGGGGCAGGGAGGCGTTCTGGTCGAGCAGCGCGGTCTCCGTGGCGTCCGCATCGGCGCGTAGGACCAGTGCTGCCGCCCGCTGATTGTCCTGCGAACACAGCACGGTGCCCGGTCGTGCGAGCAGCGAGGAAAGGGTGCGGTTCTCGAAGAGGTAATCGGCTCGCACCAACAGGACCTGGTCCGCATCGACGGCATCGCCGACTTTGAGCGCACGAAGCTGGCGCGCCAGTCGATCCCGTGAGTCCAGGCCCCACAACGATATCGCCGATTGGCCGAGGATCCGTGCAGTGACGGTCATGTGCGCGGGGTCCTCGTCAGGGTAGGAGGCAGTTGCCGTCGCAGAGACGGCGAAAAATCAGTATAAGTGCTGGTGTCAGGGGCGGCCAGCCGCAGTTGCTGCCAACAGCCACAGTTGCTGCCATCGCGCCTGCGGGTTGCGATGGCTCCCGTCACGAAAGGTTTGTCGATCCCGTCGGGCGCAAGCTGTGACGGTTTTTTCGCACCGCAGACGTGCTGTGAGGTGCGAGATCTGCAGCGGCAGCAGAGTATCACTCTCTGGCAGCAGCGCTCCGGGGGTGAGGCACGACGCTGAAGTCGGTAGTCTCGAGTCGCGGCCAGCGGCGCATTGATTCCTCGGCACGCGCCAAGTCGAGGCGTGTGTCGACCTCGCACCAGCCCAGCCCGTGGATGGAGCAGATTCCCACATGGCCCTGACGGGCGAGTGCGTCCACGGCGGAGAGGTACCAGGAGCCCAGGCCCTCGCGGTTGCGCATTGCCGCGTCCAGTTTTGCCGCAAAGGCGGCGCCACCGGCAGCATCAAAAGCCAGCATGCCGATCGACTCACCGTTCACTTCCGGGAGCCCAAGCCGCTTGCCTACGCGCTGCAGGTGCTTGCCGTCCGCGACGATGAGCATGTCGTCATCATCGTAATGGCCCTTGTGGTCGGCCACGAGGGTAATGGGATTGTTGCCGCGCTCCGCGAGAAGTCGCTGCAGCACCTGTGCCTCGAAAAGCGTGTCGCCGTTAAGCACCACGAATTCGCCACGCATTTCGTGGCGCATGAGCCAGCAGGTGCCCAGGTTGTCGCAGTGCTCGAAGAAGGGGTTGTACTCCGTGCGTATCCGTAAATCGCCCAGCTCCAGCCCGGCGACTATTTCCTCGACCACGCCGGCCTCGTAGCCTGTGGCAATCACCACCTCGTCCACTGCGCAGAGGCTGATTTCCCGCAATTGCCACTCGAGCAACGGGCGGCCGTTGATGAGAAGAGAGCACTTCGGGCGCGATTCGGTGAGGGGCAGGAGCCGACGCCCCTGTCCAGCGCTCAGGATGATGATTTTCATGGAGACGCAACCCGGCTGTCTTATTTGTGAAACTTAGAGTATCTGCGGCGCGGGCGCAATGCGTGGAGCGGACCTTTATCTGGCCCTTGCGCATTTGGGCGCGCTATTGTTGGCCGGCCCGATCCCGTTTTTGCAAGGTGAGCTCCGATGGATGAGATGGCAGACCTGCGCCGGCGCATCGAGACTCTGGAGTCCCGCGAGGCCGTACGCGAAGCGATGTGCCGCTACTGGCGGGTTCTCGACTACAAGCTCTGGGACGAGCTCGACGATTGTTTCACCGAAGATGCCGACGCCGATTGGGGCACGGGTGACTGGCAGGCGCTCGGGCGAGCGCAGATTCGCGCCTTCCTCCACGGCAACGAGAGCCAGGAGGGACTGCGTCTAAGCCACTTCGGACACAACGCCGAGGTCAGCATCGATCCCGCAGATCCCACCGGCGCGAGCGCGATCTTCAAGCTGGAAGACTGGGTCACGCTGGAGGGCGTGACCATCATGAAGGGCTTCGGGCAGTACCGGATGCAATTTCGGCGGGATACGGACGGCATCTGGCGCATCAGCCGGTTGCGCCTCCTGCACGACTACCGCGAGGAATTTCCACGTTTCATCGATGGTCGTCGCGTTGCCACCACGCCCGCGCTGGACCTAGGCTGAGCCAGAGGCCCGATACCGCACATGGATGCGCCGGTCAAACCGCGACTGCTGCCGCTCGGCGATGCCGCGCTTCTACTGGAGTTCGGAACCGGCATTGATGTCGGCGTGAACGCGCGGGTGCTTGCCGCATGGCGAGCTATCGAGGCGAGTCATTTGCGGGGCGTACACGATGTGGTGCCCGCCTATGCGAGCCTCGCGGTGCACTTCGATCCCCTGCAGTGGAATGCCGATTCTCTAGGAGAGCGGCTTCTCGAAGCCTGCTCTGCTGTGATGCCCGCAACACCTGCTCCGCGCTGCGTCGACGTGCCCGTCTGCTACGACCCTGAATTCGCGCCCGATATCGCCCGCGTGTGTGCCCACACAGGTCTGCCTGCTGATGAGGTGGTCAGGCGGCATGCTGGCGCCGCCTACCGCGTTTTCTTCCTCGGATTCACGCCGGGCTTTCCCTATCTCGGTGGTCTGGACCCCGCGCTTGCAACGCCGCGCCACGATTCGCCACGTTCCCGTGTTCCCGCGGGGTCCGTCGCAATCGGCGGTGTGCAGACCGGCATCTACCCCATGGCCACTCCCGGAGGCTGGCAGATCATCGGCCGCACACCGCTCAGGCTCTTCGATGCCGCACGTGAGCCCTGCTGCCTGCTGGCACCGGGTGATTCCCTGCGATTTTTCACGATCTCTGACGCGGAGTTCCGTCGGCTCGAGGCGGCGGACTGAGTCATGCTCGGATGCATATCCCCCGGGCTTCTTGCCACACTTCAGGACACTGGTCGTCGTGGTCGGCAGGCCCTTGGTATCGGCACCGCCGGGGCGATGGATCTGTTCGCAGCCCGCGTAGCCAATGCGCTTCTCGCCAACGCCGATGATGCACCCGTGCTCGAAATCACGCTGGGCGGTGCGGAATTCGTCGCCTTGGCCGATGGTTGGTACGCGCTTTGCGGTGCTGATCTCGAGGCCACGTTGGACGGTGCTGAGCTGCCACTTTGCGCGCCGTTTCGCCTCGCAGCCGGCCAGCGCTTGCGGCTGGCGCGTGCCCGCCGTGGTTGTCGGGCGTATCTTGCGACGACCGGAGGGTTTGCGGCCGATCGTGTCTTCGGGAGCGCGGCCACTGATCTGCGTGCAGGCTTGGGTGGTTTGCACGGGCGCGCGCTCCAGCGCGGAGATGAATTGAAAGCGCAGGCACATCGCGAACCCGTGCGATTGCCCCGGCGCGTCTTCACATCACTCGCGCACCCGGCAGTTGTCCCGGAGCAGCCACTTGGTCTGATTGCCGGTCCGGCGCTGCACGCGATATCGACCGCCGATCGCGCGCAGATTCTTGGTCAGCACTTCACGGTGAGTCGGGCTTCGGACCGGATGGGGCTCAGGCTGGAGGAGGCCTTGTCCTCCGCTGTGAGCCTCCCCCAGTCACTGTCGGCGGCGGTGGTCTTCGGCACCGTGCAAATGCCGCCCGATGGCAAAGCCATCATATTGGGCGCGGACTGCCAGACCACCGGTGGTTATCCCGTGGTGGGTGTGGTGGCGAGTGTGGATCACGCGCGTGTCGCGCAGGTTCGTCCAGGCGAGCGGCTGCGCTTTCAGGTGATGGATGTGATCGAGGCGCGCGCGGCTTTGCTCTCGCGTGAGCGCCAGTTTGCGCAGCTGCGCATCGCGGCGGCGGCATGGTGGCGGGAGGAGTAATGGTGCATATCGATCTCAATGCAGATGTCGGCGAAAGCTTCGGCGCGTGGGGTATGGGTCTCGATACGGATCTGTTGCCGCTGGTGTCTT
The DNA here is from genome assembly GCA_945862145.1 of Klebsiella pneumoniae. GTDB lineage: Bacteria > Pseudomonadota > Gammaproteobacteria > Pseudomonadales > UBA5518 > UBA5518. The sequence continues at coordinate 13,536 of CAMAXE010000004.1, read as the reverse complement.
CGGCCAATATCGCGTGCGGGTATCACGCTGGCGATCCCCGCACGATGAGCGACAGCGTGGCGCATTGCCTGCGTCATGGCGTGGCCATGGGCGCGCATCCTTCATACCCCGACCGCGAGGGTTTCGGCCGTCGCGAGATGGCGCTGTCGCCGCGCGAGATCCGCGAGGCTGTCATCTACCAGGTAGGCGCCCTGGCAGGTATCGCCGCTGCTGCGGGTGCGCGGCTCGTGCACGTGAAACCCCATGGCGCTCTCTACAACCGCGCGGCGATCGATGCCGCGGCGGCTGAGGCAATCGCGTGCGCTGTTCGTGATATCGATCCCTCACTCGCACTCGTGGGTTTGGCCGGCTCGCTGCTGCCAGCAGCCGGACGCGCTGCCGGCTTGCGGGTTCTGGAGGAGGGCTTCGCTGATCGACGCTACACCGCGCGCGGTCTGCTCGCGCCGCGTGGCGAGGCAGGTGCGATGATCGAGGATCCCGCCGAGGCCGCAGCGCAGGTGCTGGCCATGGTGTGTGAGGGCAGGGTGTCCGCTATCGGCGGCGAGTCCGTGAGACTTCGCGTCGATACCGTCTGCCTGCACGGTGACGCGCTGCAGGCCGCAGTCTTTGCACGTCAACTGCGCACGGCACTCGCGGGTGCCGGCGTCGTGGTGCGGGCGTCCGTCGCATGAGCTGGCTGCCGCTCGCCGGCATCGCAGTCGTGATCCTCGGCTTTGCGCTGCGGCTGAATGGCGCGCTCGTGGTGGTGAGCGCCGGCGTGGTGACCGGATTCGCCGCCGGCATGAATGTCCACGAGATCCTCGTCGCCTTCGGCGAGGGTTTGCGCGACAACCGCTTCCTCGCTCTTTTCCTGCTGACGCTACCCGTGCTTGGTACTCTGGAGAGCCATGGTCTGCGCGAGCATGCCGCAGGCTGGATCGCGCGGCGTCGCGCTGCCGGGCTCTTCCGCGTTCTTCTTATATATCTCGGTGTGCGCCAGCTGACGGCGGCGCTCGGCCTCATGAGTCTCGGTGGTCAGGCGCAGACGGTGCGGCCTCTGCTGGCGCCGATGGCAGAGGCGGCGGCTGAGCGCGATGGCGGAGAACTGTCGGCGCAATCGCGCGAGGATCTGCGCGCAATGTCCGCGGCGACTGACAACGTGGGGCTTTTCTTTGGCGAGGATATCTTCGTCGCCTTCGGTGCAGTGTTGCTGATGCAAGGGGTCTACGCGAACCACGGCATCGCTCTCGAACCGCTCGAGATCGCGTTGTGGGGCCTGCCAACAGCGATCTGTGCCTTCCTGATTCATGCTTGGCGACTCGCACGGTTCAGCCGTCGCTTTCGCAACGAGCGGCCCGCGGCGTGATCACGCTCGAGTACGTCTATGTGCTGATCGGCCTGTTTCTGTTGGTGGCCGCGCTGCAGACCCTGAGCGACCGCAGCAATACACGCCGGTTTTCGACAGCCGCTTTCTGGGGGCTGTTGGCGGTTGCCTTCGTCGCAGGCGATTACCTGCCTGCGGAAGTGATGGGCGCGTTGGTGATCGCACTTGCTGTCATTGCGGGCGCTGGCGGCCTGCGCAGTGGCCGTCATCCTGCTTCTGACCTTGCTGCACGCCGTGATAGCGCGGCGCGTTTGGGTCACTGGCTGCTACTGCCGGTGCTCATGATTTCGGTGCTGACGCTGGTCCTTGCCGTGGGTCTGAAACATGTCGAGATCGGCGGCACGACACTGATCTCGCCCAGGCAGGGCACAGTGGTTTCGTTGGGTGCGTCCTGCGCGCTGGCATTCTGTCTGGCACTGCGCATCACGGGTGAGCGTCCGCTGCGCGCTGTTCATGCGGGTAGGCGACTTCTTGATGCGATCGGCTGGACTGCGCTGTTGCCATTACTGCTCGCAGTGCTCGGTGGCATATTCGCACAGGCCGGGGTGGGCGAACTGTTGAGCGGTTTTCTCACGGATGCCCTGCCGTTGGAAAATCACGCTGTCGCCCTGGTTGCATACGCAGTCGGCATGGCGCTTTTCACCATGGTGATGGGAAACGCCTTCGCGGCGTTCCCGGTGATGAGCATAGGCATCGGACTGCCGGTGCTCGTCGGTCAGCACCATGCCGATCCCGCGCCGCTTGCCGCGCTCGGGATGCTCGCGGGTTACTGCGGCACGCTGCTCACGCCCATGGCTGCCAACTTCAACATCGTTCCCGCGGCGCTGCTCGAGCTCCGCGATCAGCACGCCGTCATCCGGGCGCAGTCATCAACTGCCGTGCTGCTGTTCTGCTGCAATCTGGCGCTGCTGTTTTTCCTCGCCTGACTCGCGCCGCAATGATCGGGGCATGACTCCACACTATCGGCGCCCGAGAGTATGCTTTGCGCACCGCTGACAGGGTGATGCGAGCATGATCGAGTTCGAGCTGAATGGGCACGCCATAGCAACAGATGCGGACTCAACCATGCCGCTGCTGTGGTGGTTGCGCGACAACCAGGGTCTCACCGGTACCAAGTACGGTTGTGGCATTGGCGCCTGCGGCGCATGCACCGTTCATATCGACGGCGAAGCGGGGCGCGCATGTCTGTCTCCGCTCGCATCGCTCCATGGTCGCAAGGTGCGCACGATCGAGGGGCTGGCCGCGAGCACGCGCAATCCCGACGGCCTGCATCCGCTGCAGCAAGCCTGGATAGCGCACGACGTTGCCCAGTGCGGCTACTGCCAGGCGGGCCAGATCATGAGTGCGGCAGCGCTGCTCGCGAGCAACCCGCATCCCGATGATTCGGCTATCGATGCCGCAATGGCGGGTAACATCTGTCGCTGCGGCACCTATCTGCGCATCCGCGCCGCGATACGCGCTGCGGCAGCCGGGGGGCAAGCCTGATGAACCCCTGCAAGCTGTCACGTCGCGCTTTCGTTCGTGCCGGTGGAAGCGCTGGCGCCCTGCTCGTCTTCGGCCTGCGGGTCGGTCCCGGTGAGGCCGCGGCGCCCGCGACCGTGTTGGCGCCAAACCTGTTTGTCTCGATGGATGCGCGCGGTGCCGTGTTCATCACCGTAAGCCGCGGCGAGATGGGGCAGGGCGTGCGTACCGCGTTGCCCCGCATCCTCGCCGATGAACTCGAGGCCGATCTCGAGCGTGTCGACATCGTGCAGGCGCTGGCAGACCCCCGGTACGGAGATCAGAACACCGACAGTTCGCGCAGCGTACGCATGCTCTGGGGGCCGCTGCGCCAGGCCGGTGCGGCCGCACGCGAGATGCTGGTGCATGCGGCTGCCGACTATTGGAAGCTGCCGGTGGCGCAATGTCGGGCTCGGCATCATGCGGTCGAGCATCCGCCGAGCGGACGCCGGATCGATTACGCACAACTGGTCGCGCGCGCCGCGCGCTTGCCCGTACCCGAGAACCCGCCGCTCAAGGATCCTGCCGAGTTCCGCTATATCGGTGTCTCGGCGCCCATGCGTGATGCGCGCGACATCGTCACCGGTGTTGCCACCTATGGTTATGACGTGCGCCTGCCGGGCATGAAATACGCCTGTGTCGCGCGGGCGCCTGTTTTCGATGCCCGCATCCGCAGCGTCGATGACACCGCAGCGCGCGCGGTTCCCGGTGTGGAGCGGACCCTGCGTATTCCGTTCTCGGCGCATCCGCGTGGTTTCCGCCCGGAGGAAGGCGTGGCGGTGCTGGCTGACTCCAGCTGGTCCGCAATGCGTGGCCGTGATGCGCTGGAGATCGACTGGAGCCCGGGGCGTAACGCGAGCTATGAGACAGCCGCCTTTCGCGAGGAATTGCGGCAGAGCGTGCGCCAGCCCGGAAAATTGCGCTTGCAGCGGGGCAATGTCGAAGCGGCCCTCGCTGGCGCCGGCACGCTGATCGAGTCCGAGTACGAGACCGCCATGCTTGCCCATGCACCGATGGAGCCACCTGTTGCCGTTGCCTGGGTTCATGACGGCGGCTGCGAGATATGGGCGCCGGTACAGAACCCGCAGGATGTGCGGCTCAGGGTCGCGGAATGGCTGGACGTGCCGCCCGCGCGTATCACCGTGAACGTGACGCTGCTCGGTGGAGCCTTCGGGCGTAAATCGCAGGCGGATTTCGTATTCGAGGCAGTGGAGGTCTCACGGCAGTCAGGGCTTCCCGTGAAACTCTTCTGGACTCGTGAGGAGGACATCCACAATTGCTATTTCCACGCCGAGTCCCTGCACCGTATGGAGGCGAGGATAGGTCCCGATGGGCTCCCCGTGGCGTGGCGCATACGCACCGCCTATCCGACCATGGACTGGACGGGAGCGCGCGACGCCGAGTACCCGGCGCCATGGGAGACCGGGATGGGGCTCACAAACATGCCCTTCGCCGTGGACAATCTTCTGGTCGAGGCCTGCCGGGCGCGCGTTCCCATACGCATCGGCTGGCTCCGGTCGGTGTGCAATCTCTGGCATGCATTCGCGCTGAACGGATTCATCGACGAGATGGCCGCCGCCGCGAAAGCCGATCCGGTGGCCTATAGGCTCCGGCTGCTCGGAGAGGACCGGGTGTTTGCCGCGCCGAACGAAGAGCCCGATGCGCTCGCCAATTTCAGCGGCATGACCGTTGATGTGGGGCGCTACCGTCGCGTCATCGAACATCTGGCCGCGCGGATCGGGTGGGGCAATCCGCTGCCGAAAGGGCGTTTCCGCGGTTTCGCGGCCCACAACAGTTTCTACAGTTATGTCGCAACGGTTGTGGAGGTCGAGTACAGCGGCGAGGGCGATCCCCGCGTCGTACGCATCGACACCGCCATCGACTGTGGCCGTGTCGTCAATCCCGAAGGCGTGCGCAAGCAGATCGAGGGCGCGGCAATCTTCGGCCTGAGTGCGGCGCTCTTCGGCGAAATCACGGCGCGCGATGGTCGTGTCGAGCAGAGCAACTTCGGTGACTACCGAATTCTGCGGATAACGGAGGCGCCACCGGTGATCGAGGCGCACATCATGCAGGGCGACGATGATCCCGGTGGCGTGGGCGAGCCACCCACGCCGACGATCGCGCCAGCGCTGGCCGCTGCGATTTTTGCGGCCACGGGCGCTCGCCGCCGCAAGATGCCGCTGCGTGCCTGAGGCCTCGCGTCGGTTGTGGATGCCGCGTCCGTTACCACTCGCCGGTCCACCTGCAGAGATTTTCATGGCTTCGCTCAATGCGATCTGCGGCAACGTTTCAGTTTTCGCCGGCGCAATGCGCATCTTTAGGCCGTCCCTCGTCATAGATTGGCGTCTGGGCAGAGAGTGAAAAGTTGTGATGCCGGCTTCTCCCATGCTCGGAAAAGCGCGCCGATTTCGTCGATGCGCACCCGGTCATCGTGTTGTGATTCCATCGCAGAAGCATCGAATGACCGTCTGCCGGATTACGTTTTTCGCTGATCGCGATTTTCCGGTGACGCTAATCTCCGAAGAAAACATGCGGTTTGCCGCAGAAAAAAGGCATGTTTTTCAAATGCGGATTTTCCGTCCTCGAGAGTGCCGAATTTTGAGGTCTCGTGAAGCGGAGTTCGCGGTGGCCCGAGGATGATTGCGCACGCACGCACGCACATGCAAAAGCAGTTGCTCACGCCGTCTCGCGGTGCGGAAAATTCCCCTATGCACTGGTTTGAAATGTGCTATTAAGTAGTGGTGAGCCGCGCTCGCGCGCTTCACTAATCCAAGTAACGGGAGACTAAAAATGGCAGAGACGAAACCGGCGAAGAAGCCTGCAGCCAAGAAGGCCGCAGCCAAGAAGCCCGCAGCGAAGAAAGCTGCTCCGAAGAAAGCTGCTGCTGCGAAGAAGCCAGCAGCTAAGAAAGCTGCTGCTCCGAAGAAAGCTGCTGCTCCGAAGAAAGCTGCTGCTGCGAAGAAGCCTGCTGCTGCTCCGAAGAAAGCTGCTGCTGCGAAGAAGCCTGCTGCTGCAAAGAAGGCTGCTCCGAAGAAAGCCGCTGCGAAGAAGCCCGCTGCAAAGAAAGCTGCAGCCAAGAAGTAAGCTTCTCATCCTGAGGGCACAGGGATGTGCCCAGCTTCTCGTGTGGCGAGCGCTGCAATGCAGGCAGCCAGCGCCCCTGAAGCATGAAGCCCGCGACAGGCGGGCACGCCTCCTCGAACAGAGTGCCTCCCGGCGCTCATGGTCTCTTTCTCTCCCTCGAAAAACACCTGCTTTCCCCGCAAAAGAACGCTATTTTCAATGCCTCCGTGCGAGCGAGATGAGCTGTGCGGCGTCTTGTCGAGGTAGTTTGTGTTCCGGTGACAGCGGACCAGCCTGATGATGCCATCACTTGATACCGCTGCCTCGGGCTGTGCAATCGCCATCGGCGCGATATTCCTTGCGGCAGGTCTGCGCAAGCTGCGCGACCTTGCAGCCACTGCCGCATCAATCGACCTGTACCGGATTCTGCCGACACAGGGCGGCCGTGTCGTCGCTTTGCCACTGGCACTCCTTGAAGCCCTGTCGGGCGTTCTGCTCCTCGTGCCCTCGCAGCGCTTCATCGGTGCGCTCGCCATCAGCGCGATTCTCGCCGCGTACACCTTCGCCATAGCGCTGAATGTCGTGCGGGGCAGCACAGACTTCGACTGCGGGTGTGGCGATGCGATCCTGCTCCAATCGGGCGTCGCACTCCTTGCGCGCAATGGGGTGATGCTGGTTCTTAGCGCAGGGCTTGCCTTCGCGGTGGGCGCGCCGGCGCATGCTCTGGATTGGCTCACCGCCATCTCGGTCGCACTGCTGTTGTTGCTGCTGTGGCGTTGGACCAACATGCTGATCGCGGCTCTGCAGGAGCCACGCGATGACTGATCACCGATGTGCCGCACGGGAGAGCGTTTATGGATGACACGAGCCTTGAGATCCACGACGGGATCGCACTGATCCGTTTCTTGCAGGCGCAGCGTCTCAATGTTTTTTCGCCGCAGATGATCGAGGATCTGGGGCGGCACTACCGCCGTTGCGACGAGGATCCCGCGGTGCGCGTGGTTGTGGTGACCGGCAGTGGTGATGCGTTCTGCGCCGGCGCTGAAATAGGTAATGGAGAGGTCTTCGTGGCGGATGCCGAGGCGCCGCCGGTAGCTTCGTGTCCGCTGTCGTTTCAGGCCTGGGATATCCGCAAGCCCGTGATCGCGGCTTGCAACGGGCACGCAATCGGCATCGGACTGGGGATCGCCCTGCAGTGCGACATGCGTATTTTTTCCCTCGAGGGGAAGTACGGACTGCTGCAGAACCGGCGTGGGGTTGTGGCCGATTTCGGTGTCGAATACCTGTTGCCGCGCTTGGTGGGATTCGAGCGCGCCTTTGAGCTGCTGGTGCGTGCTAACCGTCTTGATGGGGCTGAGGCCCTTGCCTGGGGCCTGTGCTCGCGCGCGGTCGGGGCGAAGGACGTGCTCGAAACGGCGCTGGGGATTGCCGCGGATATGGTGAACCATTGCTCGCCGCTCGTCATGGGCATGCACAAGCGGTTGCTGTGGCGCGGGCTCGACTTGCCACGCGATGCCTTGGTGGCGCTGGAGACGCGAGCGCTCGATCACAGCATGCGCGCGCCGGATGCACGCGAAGGCGGCATGGCCTGGGTGCAGAAACGCCCGCCGGTGTGGCGCGCGTTCGAGGAAGCTGACTGGCCAGAATTTCTGTGACCTAAGCGGGCGGACGTAGCGGCATGCCGCTCAGGGGGCGCACGAACAACGCCTCGCATTCGGCTGTGAGCAGCTCCCCTGAACGCATCTCCGCATGCACGATGGTCTTGCGTCCTTCGGTCCGCAGCAATTTCCCGAGCAGAGTAAGCTCCCTGTGCAGGGGTGTGGGGCGGTGGTAGCGGACTGCTAGCGTGCCCGTCATTCCAGGCTGACCGCCGATCGCCTGCGCGATACCCATGAATTGATCGAACAGCGCGGCTACAAAGCCGCCATGCACGCTCCCCGGTGGCCCCTCGTAGGCCCATCCAAGCGTGGCGCGCCCGTGCGCGAGTTCGCCATCGATCCAGACTTGCAGAGGCGGCGCGATCGGGTTGCTCATGCCGGAGATCGGGTTCAACTCGTGAGCCAGTTGGCGAAAATTGCCGTGACCGCCGGCCTCAGCGAAGGCGCTGCGTCCCAGGACGCGGGGCAGGCGGGAAAGCTCGCGAGCCGTGTGTTCGAGCCCCTCTGCAATCGCGTGCAGCACCGCCGCTGGCGGCGCGGTGCTCACGAGGAGTTCGGTGAGTGCGCGCAGCGCGGCGGTGGCGTGGCGTTTGGCTCGCCACTCCGCACTGATTGCCGGTGTGATTTCCTCACTGGCAAAAGGATCGATGCTGCTGTCGCTCATGCCCCGCGCTTGCCTTTGAATCAGCAACTCTTGATGCGGCCATTGTGGATGCGGGTGGTCGCGGCATCAATGCATACTGCGCACATGCAGACACAGCCACACGCACAACCCCGAAAGCACCGCCGCGCTGCGGAGATCTTTCTCGTGCTGGTAGTCGGTATTGCGGTTGCCGTGGCTCTCGCCGGCGTTGTGGAGGATGCCGGCACCTTGCCCGAAGGCGCTTTTGCCAGCGTGAATGGTCAGGCGCTCCCGCGTGAACAGCTCGATGTGCTCCTGGCACGGCTCGCGGAGCAGCTCGGGCATACCCCTGTGCGTGCTGAGCGCGCGGACGTGATTGCCCGACTCGTAGACGAAGAGCTGCTGCTGCAGCAGGGGCTCGCACTGGGGCTCGCGCGTCAGGACAGCCGTCTGCGTTCGCAGCTGGTGCAGGAGGTGATCCGGCAGGTGGTTGCACAGAGCGCTGGAGAACCGGTTGATGAGGCCGCGCTGACCGAATTCCTGGCGCAGAACACGGGCTATTTCGGCCGTCCTGCGCAGTATCGCGTTGAGCGGCGTTTTTTTGAGGATGCCGCGCTCGCGCAGCGCGCCCTGCAGGGAGATGCCGCAGCCCTTGAGCAGGGCGCTGTAGATGTCGGGCTACCGGGGTCCCTGCTGGGCGAGGCGAGACTTCGGGATTACCTGGGTTCACCGCTTGCGGCGAGAATCGCGGCACTCGCTCCGGGCGAGCTAGTCCTCGAGCCGCGATCCCGTGGCGCGGCTGTGCTGCGTCTTGTAACGCGTGAGGCCGGTGGCACGCCGGTTCTCTCTGCAATCCGCACGCAGGTGGAGTCGGAATATCGCCGTCGCCGCGACGAAGCGGTGCTGGCTGACTATGTCGCCCGCCTGCGGCGCGATGCGCGCGTGGTACTTGAGGGTGAGGAGCCGCCGGGGTGAATGTGCGGCTGCTGTTGCTGTTTGTCCTCACACTGGTCGTGCAGGGTGCGCATGCCGACTGGCAGACGCGTTCCTGGTCGCGCTGGGATATTGGTGCCCAAGGTGCCGAGGCGGTGATCGGGATTGATCGTATCGAGCTCGAGAGGCTGGGGCTGGTCGATGATCAGGCATCGCTCGGCAAGCAAGTCGACCGCAGTGTTGCGTTCCTCTCGGCAGGTATCGAGTGTTCTCTTGTTGCAGTCGAGCCCCAGGCGGCGCCCAGCACCTTGCTCATGGTACGCATTGCATTCCGCTGCACGGCGCCACTGCGGTCGCCGCAGATCCGGGTGCGTTTGCTTTTCGGCAGTACGGGTCAGCCGCTGCACTACGCGTCTGTTCTCTACGCGGGTGAGCGCAGTGAGGCGTTGCTCACCCGTGGCGCGGATACCGTCGACATCACAGAGGCAGCCCCGGAGCGGCGGCGGACAGAGGTTTTGCGAGACTATTTGCATCTCGGTTTCGTCCATATCCTGGAGGGTGTTGATCACGTCGCCTTCCTGCTGTGCCTGTTGCTCGCGGCCCCGGGCCTGACCCAGCGGCTCTGGATGGTGACGGGATTTACCCTGGGCCATAGCATCACGCTCTCGCTCTCCGCGCTGGGGTTACTGCGGGTCCATGGTGCGGGGGTTGAAGCACTGATCGGGTTCACCGTCGCCCTCCTCGCGGCGGAGGTGTTCCAGCGCCGGTATGGAGCGCGAACGCCCACGGTGCTGCTGCTCGTTGTGATGGGGGCCATGCTGCTTGCGGCGATCAGCGGGCTGCGACCGGGGCTGCCCGTGTCGACGCTTGGTGCTCTGCTGGTCCTTGGGCCCGCCTACCTCCTGCTTGCGCAGCGCAGCGCGAACGCTGGCCGCTTGCACCTTGGCATGGTGGCCGTTTTCGGGCTGGTGCATGGACTGGGCTTCGCGGCGGTGCTGCGCAGCATCGGCTTGCCGGCGGGGAGTCGGGGATGGGCGCTCGCGGGTTTCAACCTGGGTGTGGAACTGGGTCAACTGGCGCTGTTACTGGTCTTTGCCGGGCTGCTCGCCCTGGTCACTCGGATGACAGGAGAACGGCGTGCGGACGAGGCCTGCGGTGTGCTTGCCAGTCTGCTCTGTGCCACCGGCGTGTTCTGGCTGGTGCAGCGGGGACTCTGAGCTGCGCTCAGATCTGCGTACAGAAGAAGACCGGAATGTTGCGCCTGTGTCCGGTCTTCGCGCCGGTCATGGTGACCAGGCAGATTGGTGAGCCGTTAGGGAGGCCGTTCATAAGCCGTCCGTTGCGGCGTTCAACGTGAGGTGTCCTTGGCCAGTGCTTCCAGTACGCGATCGAGTACGTCTTCCAGCGTGCCTTCTCTGCCGTCGACCCGGATTGATCCGTAGCGTGCATACAACGCCTGGCGCTCGGCAAAAAGCTCGCTGAATGCCTGGTCGGGACGTCGCGAGATGCCGCGGGTGTCGTAGTCGCGGATGCGCTGGCGCAGTTCTGTCAGCGGCGCGTCGAGCCACACGATCTGGCTCCCGGCGGCCAGATGCTGCATGGCAGCGTCGCTGTACACCGCGCTGCCGCCGGTTGCGATGACGTTGCCGCGTGGCTCAACGGTAAGCAGTACGGACTCCTCGATTGCCCGGAGGCCCAGATATCCGGCGTCGTCCAGTACCTGCTGTAGTGGTTTGTCCTCGCGCACCTGGATCAGGAGATCGGAGTCGATGAAACCGAGGGCGAGCCGCTTCGACAGCAACACACCAACGGTGCTCTTGCCGGCACCGGGCATGCCGATCAGCGTGACTCCTGGTCGCGTGCTTGTCATGGGCTCCACTGTCGGTTTGACTACACTGGGTGGATTCTGCGGATTGCGGCGTGCGGCGGCAACCCGGCACTCGGAGGTTCGGTGAGCATGATGAGGCAGACGGCAGCGGCGGGGGCGTGGCGCGCGCTGGAGCAGGAGCGGGTACGGCTTGGGTCTTTCCGGATGGCCGAGGCGAGCCTGGCTGATCCGTCTCGCACGAGTCGTTACCGATGCAATGCCGCCGGTCTCATGCTCGATTATTCCCGCAACCTTATCGATGACGCTGCATTGAGCGCGCTCTGCGCGCTGGCGCGAGCCACCGGCGTACCCGAGCGCTTGCGGGCCCAGTTCGACGGTGAGCCCGTCAACCACACGGAAGGTCGCGCAGCGCTGCATACCCTGCTTCGCGGCAGCACGGCGGGCCGGCCACTGCCGCAATCCGCCGACATCCGCGCCATGCGCGAGCGCATGGACGCAATTGCGCAGCGGGTGCGCAGCGGTGACTGGCAGGGCTGGCGCGGCGGGCGGATCCGCGCCGTGGTCAATATCGGCATCGGTGGTTCGCATCTGGGTCCCTGCCTGGTCGCCGATGCGCTGGGACACCTGCGCCCGCGTGACCTCGAGATGCACTTCGTTTCCAACGTCGATCCGCGTGATCTCGAAGACACCCTCGTAGGGCTCGATCCAGCGAGCACGCTCTTCGTGATCGGATCGAAGACCTTCGGCACTCTGGAAACGCTGCAGAATGCGAGTGCCGCGCGGGTCTGGCTGCTGGCTGCTGGCTGCCCGCCAGACGATCTCTCCAGGCACCTTGCCGGGGTGTCGGCCAACGTGGCCGGGGCGGTCGAATTCGGCATCGACGCTGCGAACGTGCTGCCCATGTGGGACTGGGTGGGTGGGCGTTACTCGCTGTGGTCGGCGATCGGACTGTCGCTCGCGATCGGCCTGGGGATCGAGGCTTTCGAGGCGCTGTTGCTCGGCGCACACCGCATGGACGTCCACGCGCTCGATACGCCGGTGGAGCATAACTTGCCGGTACTGCTCGGGCTATTGTCCGTGTGGTATCGCGATTTCTGGGATGCAGGTACGCATGCGGTGCTGCCGTACGACCAGGGTCTGGCCCGGCTGCCCGACTACCTCCAGCAGCTGGTGATGGAGAGCAACGGTAAATCGGTCGATCGCGAGGGACTCCCGCTGCCGCGGGGCTCCAGCGGTGTGTTGTGGGGTGGCGCCGGCACCAATGGTCAGCATTCCTTTCACCAGATGCTCCACCAGGGAAACTCCATGGTGCCGGTGGATTTCGTGCTGCCGCTCGTGACCCATGCAGCCAATCGTAGCCAGCATGCCTATCTCGTAGCCAATGGCATCGCGCAGGCGCAGGCATTGATGCAGGGACGCAGCCTCGCGCAGGCGCGCGCCGAACTCGACGCCCGCGGCATGTCGCCCGCAGAGGCAGCGCGGCTCGCTCCCCACCTTGTGATGCCGGGCAACCGCCCGAGCAACACCATCACGATGCACCGGGTGGATCCCGAGACACTCGGTGCGCTGCTTGCGCTCTACGAGCACCGCACGGCGGTGGAGGGTATCCTCTGGAACATCAATTCTTTCGACCAATTCGGTGTCGAATTGGGCAAGCGTATCGGGGACTCCGTGCATCTTGCGATGTGCGGCGATGCGGTGGCCGCGCGCTCCCTGGACGAGGCAGCGCTCGCGCTGCTCGCGGACTGGGCCGCGGCCAACGCGTCCTGAATCGAGAACCAGCACCCATGTACCGGCTCGCGGGAAAGGTTGCCCTCATCACGGGCGGCAACAGTGGTATCGGTGAGGCAACGGCGCTGCTCTTTGCCGCCGAGGGTGCGAGCGTTGTCATCACCGGTCGGCGGGTTGCTGCCGGAAAAGCGGTGGCAGCGCGCATACGCGACAGCGGCGGCGAGGCGCATTTCGTGCGTGCCGACCACACCCGGCCCCGGGACTGTGAACGTGCGGTCGCAGCCACACTGGAGCGCTTCGGGCGCATCGACATCCTGTTCAACAACGCCGGTATCGTGACCAGTGGGACCGCTGAGTCCGTGACTGAGGAGAACTGGTCGCACACGCTGGCGCTGAATGTCACCGCGGTCTGGCGCATGAGTCGACTGGTATTGCCGCAGCTGCGCGCCGTGGGTGGTGGGGTCATCGTGAACAACGCCTCCGACTGGGCGGTGGTGGGCGCGCCGGATGCGCTTCCGTATGCGGTGAGCAAAGGGGCGGTGGCGCAGATGACCCGCTCCATGGCGCTTGATCACGCTGCTGAGGGTATCCGTGTAAACGCCGTGTGCCCGGGCGATACCTGGGTGCAACGCTGGAGTGAGGAAGGCTATTTTCCCGACGGCGACCCGGTCTCGCGTGAGGAGGCGATGCGCGCATCCGAGGCGAACATCCCCATGCGCCGTTTTGCCGAGGCCGAGGAGATCGCGCGTGCCGTGCTGTTCCTCGCGTCCCCCGAGTCGAGTTACGTGACCGGACATCTGCTGCTGGTCGATGGCGGCAACACGGCGCGCTGACGCGC